>JALQCR010000010.1 GCA_023336205.1 Pseudanabaena sp. Salubria-1 | reverse complement strand
CCCCCCCCCCCCCCCCCACCCCCCCCCCCCCCCCCACCACACCCCCCCCCCCCCCCCCCCCCCCCCCCCCCCCCCCCCCCCCCCCCCCCCCACTCATCTTTTTAGTTTTATGTCCTAAGCAAAACTTACATTGCTATAGTAATTTATATGTGTAATACCAATTCACAAATTTGATATTCTGGATTGCATTTCCATCTTGGTCGTAATCCTTGACATTTTTGACGGTCTTTTCTCTTTGCTGGTTAAGAATTACCTTCTGGCGCTGAAAACCCTAAGAGATCCCCCTCAATCCCCCTTTTTAAGCTACCGTGTACACACAAGTCGCGAGAACCAAGAACTAAAGTTCTTGGCTGAAAGCTAAAGTCAGTTAAAACTGACTAATCCGTGAAATTCAACCCGTTTCAACGGGTTTTAGCTTTTAGCCCGCAATTTATTGCAGGGTATTCGGGATAAGATCGCACAATTTGGACTTGTGTATACACGGTAGCCCTTGTAAAGGGGAGGGAACAAGGTTTCTTGTCTTCCCCCTTTGCAAGGGGGAATTAAAGGGGGTAAGTCCGACTTATGTATACACGGAAGCTTTTTAAGGGGGGCTGGGGGGGATCTAGACAATTCTTAAATGGTTTCTTAACTGACTAAGACCTATTAGCTCATTAATTTTCTGACTCTTTCTACTTGTTTTGGAGCATTTATTTCCGCAAAAAGCCCGATCGCATTTTCAAAATCATCATCACACCCAAGCTCCCGCATCTCACGGGCAATCAGAGCTTCTTCTACTAATACCTTAGCCAGATCTAACTTTGATTCTATCTTTATCAAGATATCTTTTGCTTGCAAACAGAACTCCTTCGCCTTAGGTAGATCTCCTATATTTCGATATATTTCTGCAATTCCATGCATTGCCTTACCTTCTAGCAGTTTGTGACTAGTTGCATGACTAAATTGCAAAGCTGTGTTGTATATTTCCAGAGCTTGATCGAATCTTTTATTCATGACGCATACAAATCCAAGATACAGGCAAGCACAGCCTCTTGAAGTGTCAGACATAGATAATGAGCCATTTATAATAACCTCATAAGTCTCTTCAGCCAATGCTACCGAAGCATCATGCTCAAGTTTCATAGCCAGCATGAAAGATTGAGATATTGTTGTATAAACATAGAATAATTGCTGTATGAGTGGATGCTCTATATGTTTGTACCGATCAATATTGTCTATATACGGCTTAGTCAGTACAATCGCTTCGTCAAACTCGCCCAAGTCCAGTTTGCAGGCAAAACACATAAAAACATTCGAGAGCAAAAAAAACATTAATTGTGGGGAGTTGATTTGCTCAATAATTTTGATGGCTGCTTCCAAGTCTATAACTGATTTCTGCGGTTCTCCTGAGAAGAAGTATGAGCTTCCGCGAAAACTTTTTACATGGGCTAAAACTGGCCTTCCTTGTTCTGGAGGTAAAAGCAATGCTCTCTCTTCTACTTTATCTAATAACTCAAGTACCAAAGTTGGCGAAAGTCTTCCATAAAAAGCCATGTGAAGATGTTCGTCTTTCAGGAGATCTGGGTTCAAGAATATTTCTATAATTTTATTGAGATCGTTAGTTTCTAAGTAGTGATAGCATGGCTCAAACGCCATGAGCAGATCTTTGTCAGTATCTAAAGACTGAACCATGGCTTTCCAAAGGTCAGCAGCACTGCTATGTGCTTTGGCAAATTCTTCTTCATTTTGCTTGAGAAGATGCACCGCTTCTACCCGCACCAGTGGATGTAGTGAATATTCACCATTTATTACATCCAATAAAGACCGATTTTTGAGAACTTCAATAGTTTTGATATGGCTTTCTTTAGGGATATCCCATAACTGACAGAACAAAGCTTCAATCGGAATATGGGGAATACTCTGATAACGATAACAACCTATCCTTCTTAGCAAGCCATAGGCTAATGGCTCCAGCTTTTCCAGCCGTTCTAAATGTCCAGCCACCAGATCTTTTAAATCTGCCGAAGCCATTATATCCGCCCCGCATTGTTCCCAGAAATTTGTAGCATTGCGATCGAAGTCCATATGGATTTCGCCACATAGACTAGTCATCGCTTTGGCATTTCCACCCAGCTTACTATGCATTTCTGCCAATGACTTCTCATCAAAAAGCACATTACTATAGGTGAAGTAATCTTGCCAATCTGTCTGACTTAATGACGGAATCGCATAGTTGTATACGCTGCGTAATCTAGACTCTAGTAAACGGCATCGACTGGTCACAATCACAATGGATTGGGTGGCGTGATCGGATAGCACGCTAAATAGCTCTAAATATTGAGTATGCTCTGGAATGAACTTCCCATTCTCATCCAGCAAGCTCTCGATATTGTCAACTAAAATAGCGATTTTCTGCTCCTTGAGTATCCTTCGCAGTCTGTCTAAGGTAACGGGAAACTGTGAGGAAGATATTTCATGAAAGTCTCGATTAAACCACTCGTCTAAAACGCTTTTAGCTGAAGAAATATTGGTGGCATCAATGGGCATATATAGCTCAATAACCTGATACCCAATACTCTCTAGCTCCTGTAAATATTTTTGGGCTAGAGTCGTCTTGCCCTGCCCCCCCACACCGTGGATCGCAATTACGCGGTTAGCCTTTGCTAGAGCATTCAGACTTTCTATGGCGCTATCCCTTCCCAAAAAGCTGAGGTTTGGCTGTTCAAGTGTTTGTTCTTTTAGCTTATTGGGATTAAGCTCTAATACTTTACAGCATGACACAAAGTTAGCAAAACTAATCTTTACTTTGCCAGTCCGAAAACGATTCCAAGTTTCTGGAGACACAAGTGATTTTTCCGCCCAATAGCGATCGGTTTTATTACGACCACTATTTTTTATGGCGACATTGACTTTCTCCACCCCAGCACTCGACAGTCTAGACATAGCCAAAACCCTGTACTTAATCAAGCCCTAGAGTATATTTTACACAAATACAGTCAAGGAATTAGTCGATAGCAGATAATTGCCATTTTATTTTGTCAGTTTTTAGGAAACCACTTAGACAAAAAATTAACCAAAAATTAACAATAAATTTTCTGATTTTGCTGCTTTAATTACATTTGTAACTTAAATAAGTAAATCGCTTATTTAAAGAACACCTAAACATGAACAGTATACGGGCGGATACATAGTTAATTCTATATTCCTCAAAATTAGTTTTATTCGCTATAGGCATCCATGGGGGGCTTGCCTATAAGTGAATAATGCAACTCTTGGGGTGCTGCGTTCCATTGCCATTGCTAAATTTATGCGATCGCATAAATTCTTTCCGCATAATACCATTTAAGGTTTGAGAATATGACTAGTAACACTATGACACTCGCTCTATCAAATAATTCAACTCACAATAAACTGATCTATCGTGGCAACTCTTACGAAGTTCCTGCCCCAATCCCAGTTGTCTCTAATTCCACGACTCAACCCAAAATCAAACTCATTTACAGGGGTAATACCTTCGACTATACTCCATTTCCTGTGGAGATTGAAGAGATTAAAACAGATTGCCCAACTGTAACCCTAATGTACCGAGGAAATATTTACGGGCGTAAACTTCGTCCCTCTAATACCAATTCACAAAAGAGTGACAACACTTTTGTGAATTAAAAACCAAAACCAGTAAGGGTTTCCAAAACACAAAATGGCTACGCCATTTTGTGTTTTGGTATAAGTCCAGCACCCCACAGTGTACACACAAGTCGGGAGAAGTGTAACGCATCCTTGGTAAACTACCGCTTACAAATTAGCTCATTAATTTTCTGACTCTTTCTACTTGTTTCAGTGCATTTACTTCCGCAAAAAGCGCGATCGCCATTTCAAAATTATCATCACAACTATGCTCCTGCATCTGACGGGAAATCAAAGCCTCTTGTACTAATACCTTAGCCAGATCTAACTTTGATTCTATCTTTATCAATATATCCTTCGCTTGCAAACAGAACTCCTTCGCCTTAGGTAGATCTCCTATATTTCGATAGGTTTCTGCAAGTCCATACATGGTCTTAGCTTCTAGCTGATTGTGCCTAATTTCACGGGTAAATTTCAAAGTTGTATTGTATATCTCCAGAGATTGATCGAATCTTTTACTCATCATGCATATAAATCCAAGATATAGTGAAACAGATCCTCTTGAAGTGTCAGACATAGATAATGAACTATTTGTAATAGTGTCATAGGTCTTTTTAACCAATGCTATCGAAGCATCATGCTCAAGTTTCATAGCCAGCATGAAAGATTGAACCATTTGTGGATAAACAGTGAATAATTGCTGAATGAGTGGGTGATCTGTATATTTGTACCGATCAATATTGTCTACATAGGGCTTAGTCAGTGCGATCGCTTCCTCAAACTCACCCAAGTCCAGTTTGCAGGCAAAAGCTTGAAAAACACTCGAAAGCAGAAAAATGATTAATTGTGGAGAGTTGATTTGCTCAATAATTTTGATCGCCGCTTCTAACTCTAAAACTGCTTTCTGCGGTTCTCCTGAGAAGAAGTATAGGCTTCCGCGAAAACTTTTTACATGCGCTAAAACTGGCCTTCCTTGTTCTGGAGGTAAAAGTAATGTCCTCTCTTCTACTTTATCTAACAACTCAAGCACTAAAGTTGGCGAAAGTCTTCCATAAAAAGCCATGTGAAGATGTTCATCTTTCAGGATATCTGGTTTCAAGAATATTTCTATAATTTTATTGAGATCGTTAGTTTCTAAGTAGTGATAGCATGGCTCAAACGCCATCAGGATTTCTTTGTCAGTATCTAAGGACTGAACCTTGTCTTTCCAAAAATCAGCAGCACTGCTATGTGCTTTGGCAAATTCTTCTTCATTTTGCTTGAGAAGTTGCACCGCTTCTGCACGCACAAGAGGATGTAGTGAATATTTACCATTTACTAATTCCAATAAAGACCGATTTTTGATAACTTCAATAATTTTGATATGCTCTGCTTCAGGGCTGTCCCATAACTGATAGAACAGCGCCTCAATCGGAATATGGGGAATACTCTGATAACGATAACAACCCATCCGCTTTAATAAGCTATAGGCTAATGGCTCCACCTTTACTAGACGTTCCAAATGTCCAGACACCAAATCTTTTAAATCTGCCGAAGCCAATATATCCGCCCCGCGCTGGTTCCAAAAAATTGTAGCATTGCGATCGAAGTCCATATGGATTTCGCCACATAGACTAGTCATGGCTTTAGCATTTCCACCCAACTTACTGTGCATTTCTGTCAATGACTTCTCATCAAAAAGCACATTGTTATAGGTAAAGTAATCTTGCCAATCGGACTGACTTAATGGCGGAATCGCATAGTTATAAACACTGCGTAATCTAGACTCTAGCAAACGGCATCGACTGGTCACAATCGCAATGGATTGGGTGGCGTGATCGGATAGCACGCTAAATAGCTCTAAATATTGAGAGTGCTCTGGAATGAACTTCCCATTTTCATCCAGCAAGCTCTCGATATTGTCAACTAAAATAGCGATCTTCTGCTCCTTGAGTATCCGCCGCAGTCTGTCTAAGGTAACTGCAAACTGTGAAGAAGACATTTCATGAAAGTCTCGATTAAACCACTCGTCTAAAACGCTTTTAGCTGAAGGAATATTGGTGGCATCAATGGGCATATATAGCTCAATAACCTGACACTCATTGCTTTCTAGCTCTTGCAAATATTTTTGAGCCAGAGTCGTCTTGCCCTGACCACCCAGACCGTGGATCACAATTACTCGGTTAGTCTTTGCTAGAGAATTCAAACTTTCTATGGCTCTAGCTCTCCCCAAAAAGTTGAGGTTTGGCTGTTCAAATATGTGTTCTTTTAGCTCCTTAGTATCGAGATCCAATACTTTGCAGCAGGCCACAAAGTTAGCAAAACTAATCATTACTTTACCAGTCCGAAACCGATTCCAAGTTTCTGGAGACACAAGTGCTTTTTCCGCCCAATAGCGATCGGTTTTATTCCGACCACTGTTTTTAATAGCGACATTAACTTTTTCCACCCCAGCATTCGAAAGTCTAGACATAGCGAAAACCTTATACCTAATCAAGCCCTAGAGTACATTTTACACAAATACAGTCAAGGAATTAGTCGATAGCATACGATTAGCATTGTATTTTGTCAGTTTTTAGGACAATATTTAGACAAAAAAACTGACAATAATTTTTCTGATTTTTTTGCTATAACTAAGTTAAGTCTAGGTTATTAATTCGGGGTGGGGTTTGGGCAAACTGTTTTACATGGGTAAAGCCAATGTAAATACTTTAATCACTAGGTTAAAGATGATTGCCCTTACATAAAAAGTATTACTTTTACTGCGATCGATATTTCCCTAGACATCCGAGACATAATCAGTAAACATTCGAGACATCATCAGTAATTATGAACAAATTTAATCGCATTCTTTTGGCTTCTGGCTTGGCTGCAACCGCATCTCTAGTGGCGAATTCACCTGCATTTGCTGGCACTACTGGCAAAATTGACTTGAGTGGTACTGTTCCTGCTGCTTTATCAATGACAGTAAATTCGATTGGTGCTGGTTCTCTTGATTTGAGCCCTGGCAATCATCAAGATGTTAAGATTGGTACCATAACTGATGCCTCAACCAACAGTCCAAGTGGACTTAAAGTTACTGTATCTAGTAGTTGGAAGGTGGTGTCGGGTTCTAATTCTATATATATCTATGACTTTGCTGATGCTCAGCATGCCGACGCTCCAACGCCTGGGTCTAGAATAGGTAGGCAGCCCAGTGAAGGTGAGTCTATTGTGGTCAATTTCACAAATACCAATAAGGCAGGATCTGCATACGGTTCAAGCTACTGGATTAGTGGTAGTCCTAAAAAGGAAAGGACGCACACGGAGGTAAAGAATCGTTGTAATGATGAATAAAATTCCAAATGGCTCCAATGTGATTTTCCAATTTCTTAGAAAAGGATAAGGTCTTTCTAACTAGTCTTGATACTCGTTGACGTAACGTACAGTTGAATCTCTCAATATAGTTGGTCTTTCCCGTTTCTTTCCCGACAGCCCTATGACGTTTGCTGGGCAGGACAACTGGATAAGACGAATAGAAGTCAGTATAAATAACCGCACATTGGCGATAGACGCTAGGCAACGATTCCCATAACTTCTGAGCTGATTCACCAGTGCGATCGCCTATATAACAACCGACAATTTCACGAGTCTCGGCATCAATGGCAAGCCATACCCACTGTTTATTGCCTTTGTCGTCCACAAAAGACCACAATTCATCCATCTGTATGGTCAAACGGCGTTTTGGTTTTGGTTCTACCTCCACCTGCTGAGGAACGTTTTCATATTTATGATTGACGTAACTTTGCAACCATCTCTCTGACACCTTGAGGACTCTGGCAATTCCAGCTAGTGGGATTTTTTCTAGTAGTAGTTTCTCAAGAAGGTCATAAGTGTCTTGGGTACGCTCTGAAACTCTCTGCCACTGTGGATTTTCTACAAATTGACGACCACAGTCCCGACATTTATAATTTTGTTTTCCATGTCGTGTACTGCCGTTTTTTACAACGGATACGGACTGGCAGGATGGACAGGATGGCCTTGCTTCTGACATTACTTTACTTTGTATCAACTATCTGGATATTTTCCTACATCCTTTCCTCTTTAGGACTACCGGATTAGTTATAATGTACCAGATGGTCAATCCGCAGGTACTTACACGGGAAGTATTACTTTCACGGCCTCCGATAAATAACTAAGCATCCTGACTACAGGACAAAAATCAAAAATGGAACGCCCAAATATAGCAGTCCTAAATCATTTATGAGAAAAATAGGGCTTCGACTCCGCTCAGCCAACCTATACCGACGGCTGAGCGAAGTCGAAGCCTCTCACGACCCATTTAGGATTACTATATCCAACTAACTGTTACTCAGAAAGAATGTAAGTTAATCACCTTACATTCTCTCTGAGGTAACGCTTCTATTTTTTGTCCTGTAGCTAGACATCACTAGTAATCATGATTAAAGTTCATCGTATTCTTTTGGCTTCTGGCTTGGCGGCAACCGCCTCTCTCATGACGAAGGCGGCGGCATTTGCTGGCCCTACTGGCACGGTTAACTTGAGTGGTACTATTCCTGCTGCTTTACCAATTACATTATCTCCTGCGCCTGATGCTGGCTCTCTTACTTTGACTCCTGGTAATGCTTATACTGGCATTAAGATTGCCGCTATATCTGGTTTATTAACCAGTAGTGGGAATGGACTTAAAGTTATCGTAACTAGTGCTAGTAATTGGAGATTAGTATCGGGTTCTAATTTTATAGAATTTGGCGGATTGGGTGAAGCTCTAGGTACTAATGCTACATCGCCAACATCCATGCGATCGCCCAGCCATTATGATTCTAATCCCCTGCAATTAACTAGAAGCTCTAGTGCTGGGAATGCATCTGATTCAAGTATTTTCATTAGTTATACTATACCCCCCAATCAAGCTCCGGGGACTTATACAGGTAGCATTACTTTCACTGTCACTGATAATTAGAGCGTGTTTGAGAAGTTTTTTACCCTCCCTAACTCCCCTTTGAAAGGGCTACCGTGTACACACAAGTCTAACTGTCTACGTTGCGATTTATTTAAGCCCCCTAAATCCCCCAATTCTGGGGGACTTTGAAAGAATTTTATTTTCTTGTTCCCCCAGAATTGGGGGCTAGGGGGCGGATAAATGTTGACTTAGCTAACTCTTTCTTTGACTACACAAACATGAAATTACAATTTTCTCAACTCTGGCTGACGTTATTTCTATTACTGGTAAATATTCAACCCAGCTACGCCTTTAAAATTTTGCCCATTTCGCGGACATTTACTCCCATCGGCAACGAGGCAAGCCAATCCTACGATCTGACTAGCGATAGCAACGAACCAGAGGCCGTCCAATTGTCAGTGGTTACTCGTGAAATGGACATAGATGGCAACGAAAGCTATACACCCGCCGATGACAACTTTTTGATCTATCCACCGCAGGTAATTCTCCAACCGAATACCAAACAAACTGTACTCGTGACATGGGTGGGCGACTCAAACCCAACCAAGGAGCTTTACTATCGCCTAGTGTCCGAACAAGTACCGATTAATCTCACCAAGCCTGAAGCTGGCAAACCAACCAAAGTAACAGCTAAGGTCGAGATTTTGCTTAAATATATGGGTTCTCTCTATGTCCGTCCTGAGAATGCCGAGCCTAAACTAGTTTTAGATAATGTCGCTGTCCAAAAAGAAAAAGATAAACCCGTAATTGCGATTACCTTTGCCAATCAAGGTGCAGCTAGAGCAACCTTGGCAGATTTTAAGTTAAACCTTGCCAGTGGCGGCAAAACCGTGGCGCTCACAACTGAACAACTTAAGGATTTTACCAATCAAAATATTTTGGCAAATCAGAAGCGCCGCTTTGTGATTCCCTATCCTGCGGATTTACCACAGGGAACTGTGACTGCGACATTTGACTATAAGCAATAGATTTAATGAGTTTTGCCAGCCAGATTTTCCTCGCTGTCATCAGCCTTATTTTATTGTTTCCCAGAGCCGCACTAGCCCAAAAAATCGCACCCGATCCCCCCGAAGACGGGCTTTTTCAACAGGTATTTAAGCGTCCTCAGTCGCCACAGGGCAATCAGAGGCTAACCGTTTCTTGGTCAATCGATGGTCAATTTAAGGGGCGGATTCCTATTCTATTGGAGGCTAATAATCGCTCAAAAATTAGGATCAATTCCACAATTCTGCTTGACAACTTAAAGGAAGTGGCGCGTCCTGAAGTCCTCGACAAGTTGCAAGCTGGGCTTGATAGAGAGGGTGTAATTAAAAGTGAAATGGGAGAAATAAAGTAGGTTAGAAAGTATGATGGATAACAGTTCTAATCCAAAGAAGTCATAAAATTGAGCCGTGAATATAAAAACAAAAACAGCATCGTCCAGTAAAAGCATAGAAGAAAGACTAAACGATTATCCTGAATTGAAAGCGAAAATCGAAGGATTATTATCCGTTGTAGAAAATGCAGAAGGTGATCTAATCAAAGCCGACGCAGCCGAGGAACGAGTGATAGAAGAAATCCGTCAGTTAGGACAAACAGCACTACAAACATGGGCAACGCGGCAAGAAATCAAGCAAAGCGAAGCATATATCGCCGCGAATCCATCTTCACACCGAGGTGGTAAAAAAAACTCTATTGGTACAGCCGATATGGACGCATCGAAGTACTAGAGCAAAGGTACATCGAATTTGGAAGAGAGTCCAAACAGGTAGTGAGACCATTTCAAAAAGCCGCCGAAGTACATTGCCGAGGATATTCACGCCCATTGCAGAGAGTGATTACCGACTTTGGGTCAGATGTAGCGTTTGGGAAAATCCCAAAAAAAATGATGGAACATCATGGAATAAGCATCCCAATTAGTGCAGGACAGGAGATCACAGAAAGTCATGCCCAGCGTATATTAGAAACGCAGAGTTGGGAAACAGGATTCCCAGCAATCGAGGGTGTGGAGTTTTTAATAGCGGAGATGGATGGGACAATGATTCCGATTGTGGAAACAACGGCAAGCGAAACTGATGGCGAAGAAGTTGACCGTCGTAAGACGCGTAAAATTAGCTGGAAAGAAGCGCGTCTAACCTCGGCGCGTACCCCTGAGCAAGAGCAGCCTATTTTCGGAGCAACGATAGGCTCGACTGATGATGCAGGAGCAGCATTACTTGATTGTGCTATCCGTGCTGGATTGGGAGAAGAAACCTTTGTGCATGGGGTTGGCGACGGTGCGCCTTGGATTGCTAGCCAAATCGAGCAGCGTTTTGGTGTACTTAGTCGCTACTTACTAGATTTCTATCATGTATGTGAATATCTAGCCGATGCAAGTCGCGTTTGTTCCCCAGATGCTCCGAAAGCATGGATGGATGTGCAGAAGCAACAACTCAAATCCAATCATGCTTCGGCTGTCCTTGAAGCTCTTAAGCCGTTTCAAGAACCTGAATCTGTTCCTGACAATCTGGCTGTGGTTAGATCCGCTTATCGCTATCTTTTCAATCGTCCTAATCGTCTAGACTATCAGGGCACGATTGACTCCAATTTACCCATTGGCTCTGGTGAAATTGAGAGTGGTCACCGCTATGTTATTCAAAATCGTTTAAAGCTTGCTGGCTCTTGGTGGACGATTGAAAATGCTAAGGCTATGCTTGCTCTTAGGATCTGCCGTACTAATCAAGATTGGGATGCTTATTGGCTTAATCTTTCTTCCATTTCTTACTTTAGTTTGGACTAATGGGCAGGTATGAGAGAGGAACCAAAAGACACGAGAAAATTGAGCAGGAGCTTGCAATAGCAAAATCCAGCTCAAAATTGAGAAGAGAAGCAGAACCTAAATGGCAATTGGATGGGTTGGCGCAGGAGTCTTTTCAGTTTTCTTTCTTTTTGAGGCGTGTTTTTTAACAGTCGGATAGCGAATACGAGGAGGAAGGCGATCGCCTAAGGAGCGTCCGGGCGATTTACCGCGTAGTTTAGGAGGGATTGCAGGAGTACCAATCGCGGCAATAATTACCGCAAATGATTGAGCGACACGACCAGGAGCAAGATTATCCTGAGGAGACTGCCAAGGTAAAGGAGCATCAACACAATCGAGACGAGCGAACCAAAGTTGCCAAGTCATTAAAGGCATCAAAGCACTCCAACGCTCAGCCGCCTGAGTAGAGGTAATCTGGGGCAGAGTCCAATGTAACCGTTGCTTGGCAAAACGATACCAATGCTCTATGGCAAAGCGACGCAAGTATTTTAACCAAAGAGTTTCCAAAGCAGGCATAGTTTTACCCAACCAAGCCAACCACATGGGCTGAAACTTACGGTTGCGCCCCAAGGGTTCAATCACCTCAATTCTAAAAATCTGCATCGGTCTTTCTGGAGAAGTACGGAAATGAAAGTCACGCCAATAAGTTACCCGTACCCGACCTATTTTTGGGTCTGTAATTTCTATAGTGGTGGCTGCCCCAGCCCAAGTTTCTGGGGCATTCAGTTTGAATTTATGCCCATGTTTACAAGGTGCACCACGACCGCTATAGGCAGACGGAACTCCCCAAACACAGCGATTAGATGCCAAACGTAGTAATAAATCCGCCTCAATATTCGCTGTTGCTTTCACAAAACTTGCATTCCCATATCCTCGGTCATAGACAGCTAGGGGGCGTACGCTTAACTGCTTTGTGACTTGTTTGAGTTGGAAGGCAGCTTTACTCACAGGAGTCTCGAAACTGGTGATCCGCTCATGTTTTATCGGTAGCGCCCAACTCCCACTTGCTTCGGGAATCCACGCCAACGTGCTGTAGCTTTGTCCTACGCCGATACTTTCGTCTTTGCCATGATGGAATCCTCTTTCCTTCAGCGTTTCCGCATCTGGTCGCAACCACACGCTATTATCTCCAGCCAGACAAGGTTGCTCTTCGGTTGGGATCTCTTGCACCATTAGTTTCATCAACTTTCCTCTTGCTGGTCGGCTATCGCGCAGTCCCTCATAAATACTTGACCATTTTCGCCGAAATAATGGATTCATTGACAGACTCACATACGAGCTAATGCTCGGACTTGTCAGGACGGCATCCATTAATTCAAATACTGCATCTTTTCCTGTTCCTAGGTATTCATATATCGACTTGCGAAATTCTTGTAATTTTTGGAAAATCATAGTAGTCAATGTCAATTTGGTTTATTGATCATTGCTCTTTTGGCAGTTTGTGACATTCACTTCCTGCCTTTCTTTTCTTCTTTTTAGTCTAAAGTCCAGTTTCTTATTGAGCTGAACTTTCACTTTTAATTGCACCCGATAGAGAAAAGAACATTGCGATCGATTTATTGCGCGAAAATGGCTTAAAAGCTGTCTTTGACGATCGAAAATTGCAACTATTCATCGAAGTCCCTCCAGCACAGCGCAAAGTCAATGTTTTGAGTTCGCAATCAGGAGATCCCGAAGCAGCTAATGCGATTTTGCCGAGTCAATTTAGTGGTTATTTGACAGTTCGCGGTGGTGAAAAGTTTGTCTTCGCTAATACGGGTAACTCCAGTAATACAGCAAGGCAGCCGCTAAATCTCAACTTTGATACAGCTTTTAATTGGAATGGTTGGGTTTTAGAAGGTAATCTCTCCTTTGTCGAACGGGCTAATCCAGAATGGAAGCGGGGTAATTTTCGGATCGTCCATGATGACATCGATCGCGCTGTCACCTATGCGATCGGCGATCTGGGAGTTCCTACTGTTGGCTATCAACTCAGCAAACCCTTATTAGGATTGTCGATCGCCCGAAATTACAGCTTGCAACCCTACCTGATCACCCGTCCTGTCAGTCAATACGAATTTTTTTTAGAAAATCCCTCCACCGTAGAAGTGTTTGTCAATGGTAAACTGCTGCAAACCCTAGAGCTAAAGGCAGGTCAGCAAGATATTCGGAATCTGACCCTTGGTTCTGGGGTGAATGATGTGCAGTTAGAGATCACCGATAATGTGGGACGAGTGCAGCGTTTGGACTTTAGCAATGCGATCGCCTCAAGTCTACTTGCTCCCAATGCACAGCAATTCGTCTATATCTTTGGGTTTCCCAGCATAACTAGCGGTAATGGCACTAGTTATGATTTCACATCACCGACTATTTTTGCCGCCTATCGTCAAGGAATTAATAACACCCTCTCAATGGGCGGCTATGTCCAAGCCGATTTCCGTCAGCAAATCATGGGAATAGAGGGGGCTTTGGCGACAACCTTAGGTAATATTTCTTGGGATACGGCTCTTAGTAATGCCGAACAATTAGGGCTAGGGCTAGCGGCTCGTTTGGGTTACGAATTTATCAAATCAGGGGAAACCAATCCTTTAGATCAGTCCTTTGGCTTCACGCTCGAACATCGCAGTGCCAACTTTTTATCTTCCAATTTGTCTTCTAACTCATCGAATAATCTATCTAGCAATTCATCTTCTAGCATGAAGATGACTAATCCATCTCGGCTAGATTTCACCGCCAATTATCGCCAAAAACTATTCTGGGAAATCACGAGTGGGCTAAATTTTCGTTATCAATTGGGACGCGATCGCCCTGACAGCTATCAAATAGGGCTAAACCTCAATAAATTCCTCGGCAATGGCTTCTCGATTTCGTTGAATCTCAGTGAATCGGGAGATGGGATCAAGCCTAAAGAACAAAAAATTTTAATCGGCGTAACTTGGTCAGGGACAGTTCCCCAAACTCAGCAAACCCTCCAAGCTGCAATGGATATAACTAATAAAGATGCTCCCACCACAAGGGCAAGTTGGACTAATTCATCCCCAAATTTAGAAGGTATTGGCATGGCTGCGGATATCGCCCGCAACCCTTCAAATGACAGTTTCACAGGTAAACTCAACTATCGCGGTTATCGAGGAGAATTCTCGTTATCCCACAATGCTTTGCTTAATCGCAATGGTCAAACTACAAATACCACTCAGTTAGATTTCGGAACGTCTTTGGTATTTGTCGATGGCTATTGGGGGATCTCCCGCCCCGTAACGGGGAGTTTCGTCTTAGTTGCGCCGCATCCCACCCTGCAAGGTCGTGTAATCGGCCTTAACCCCAATGCGATCGGTGGTAATGCCGCACAAATAGAAGCGATCGGGCCAGCAGTTTTACCCGATTTGTCACCCTATCAAGTTTCTAAAATCCGCATTGCCGCCCAAAATTTGCCTGTGGGTTACGATTTAGGTCAAACCAACTATGCGATTTTACCCACTTACAAAAGTGGAACCGCGATCCGTATCGGTACTGATGCAACGATCTTTTTACGCGGTACATTACGCAACAACAAAGATGAGCCACTATCTCAATTGTCTGGAGAATTTATTTCTCTATCCGATCCCAATTGGACTCCCTTACAAATATTCACGAATAAAGCAGGAAAGTTTGTCTTAAAAGGAATTAAACCAGGTCGCTATGAGTTAAAAATGTTCAACGATCCCCCCGCCATCTTCTCTATTGACATTCCTGAAGGGAAAACGGGTGTTTATGACTTGGGTGCGGTGCGATCGTCAAGCGATCGCGCTCCGATCCTCAATGGCAAATGATCAAGCTCTTTACCAATAGGGCGGTAAGTTTGCCCTGACGTTAAGTACAACCCTAAAAGCTGTGGCGCACGCGCACCGTGCACCACAGCTTTTTTCTGGTTGTATATTTAATGAGGGGCTAGGGGTGAGGGCTTTACAAACTTCCACGTAAAATCCAGCAATTCCAAATTCAAAAAGTAGCAAGATATACAAAACCAAGAGTCTAAAAATTAACAGGAATCTGCAAAGACGGGGGCTTCATCAAGCATAAAGTCGATTAAATGTTGCCAACTCTTAAATAAAAAGTACTTGGTAAGAGAGAGAATATCTTGAAAGAATCCTCTACGAGTGCCACGCTTACGACGAATCTCTTGATAACTGGAATCTATTAAATGTAAAATCGTGTGAAATAGAAAAGCTAACAAATTAAGAGATAGAAGTGTCGATGACAAATGTTTTTGTCCATGACCAAAGTTATGTTCCAAGTTGTAGCCCTTGGTTTTCAACACATTGTGGTTCTCATTTTCGGTTTTCCAACGACATCTACCCGTTTCAACTACGACCGCCACATTGTCAATATTAACAGCATGATTAGTCACAAAAGCATTACGGTAGACTTCAGAATTATCAACACTATTGCGAACAGTCAGTTCACACCAGTTCACTAACAGAGAGGGTTCTTGTTCTCTTAAAGGTATCTGATTCACAAATCGATAACTATATATTTCTATAGATTTCCCCTTGCGGTGTTTAGTCGTCAAATTCTGCACTTCACCATTTTTTTCAATGTAATCTAACCACTGATATAAACTAGGATGACTGGATGGTAAGCAGGTGAAAATGAAGTTCATATTTGCCTCTAAACAATTCTGACACATCGGTTGACGGCTATAGAGATCATCCCCTAATAACGTAATCGCCTGTCCTTCAAAAAGATGCCCATGTTTACTAATCCAGCGTTTCGCTGCGGCTGTTTCACAATCTTGTTTCTCATGTCCATCTTGCGGAGTGACGAATTCGGGTGGTAGAGAAATCACCTGTTCGCAACCTGGTGCAGCGATTACGGGCAAAATTGCTGTGTGTGAGTATGTTATTTTGCCACTGCGATGATTACGGGTACTACAACATTCGCAGGATATTTTCGATGAGCTATGGTACTCCGTTCCATCTAAACAAATCAGTAAATTCCTATCCAATCTTTCATATCGTTTCAGGTGCTTTCCCATTTGCAGAAATTTATACACTTTCTCAAATACAGCGTTCAGACTCTTGGCGCTAATTAGGTCGAGGATATTGCGTATTTGCTGGTCAGAGGGTATTTTCTCCACTCCAAATATACTTTGAACGTTATTTTTTCCACTTCGACTCTGCAATTGTCTTTGATACTCTAAAAATGATTGACACTGCATAAAAAACATCGAGAAAGCCGACAGCATCGCATCGCTGATTTTAAATTTTGTCCCATTGCTTTCGCTTCTTGGGTCTTTTATTTTCTCTATCCCCTCTTGCAGGAAATCTAAAAAAACACTAAAAACTAAGATCGTTGGTGGCATTAACTGGATAGGATTATCATTTTTGCTATGTTTTAAGCTCTACCTTTATCTGGTTCCTTATATCTGTATACTTTGCTGCTTTTTGAATTTGAAACTGCTGCGTAAAATCAGTTGTGAATTAAAATTTGTCTTTTTTTGTCAGTTTACAGACAAATTATTGACAATAATTTGTCTGATTTCAATGCTTTAATTAGAGCTTCATTTCTCACAACTAATTTTATTCACCAAAGGCAACCGTGGGGGGCTTACCAATAAGTGAATAATGCAAATTCTGATTGTGAATAATAAAAAGAGTAAGGTCGGCATATGATGAAAGATATAGATAAAAATCAACATGAAAATCAATTTTATGTAACGCAAGACGTTGATACCTATACAGACAAAGTTGATCAGTTAATAGATCTGTTTGGAGATGTGGAAGATACTCTTCATTCTAAGTATCCCGTTAACATCACAAAAACTAATCTTGTCGATATCTACTCACCCTCGATCTCGAAGCAAGATTCTCTCAGAATGCAACCCTACATTATGCGGCATCCAGAGCCACTTTCCAAAATTCTAATTGTCTCTCCAGAACCTGTAGAACAAAAGGCAAATTCACTTGCTCGTATTTTGTTGGCGGTCTGTATCTCAACCCTAATTGCAATATTGATGTGGACAATTAATCGAGGCATTTGGACATCCCCTTCCCCCTCAACGAGCTCAACGAGCTCAACGAATAGGTATTATAATAGTTAGTGTGGAGAAGCCTTGCTCCGCTAATTATTAACTGGGAAGGAAGTAAGACTACCTAAACATTTAGTCACTTTAAGTTGAAGTCTAAGGAGAAAAGATTATGTCTACTGTAACCAAAGTTATGTTTCCTCATTCTCGCTACTACGGTAAAGTTACGCCAGAGAACTTGATGTTTAACTCTAACTTGCAATATTTTTCGCATCGGGTCAGCATCATTTGTGCCTTAGAAACAGGCGGTAAAATTTCATTCCAAGAAGCCTATACACAGATTGCAGAGCTATGGCAGAAATTAGACAAATCTAAGCAAGATCTGGCAATTTAACGATCCATCTGCCATCTTCTCCATTGACATTCCAGAAGGGAAAACTGGTGTTTATGACTTGGGTGCGATCGCTCTCCGATCCTCAATGGCAAATGATCAAGCTCTTTACTAATAGGGCTGGTAAGTTTGCCCTGACGGGTTTCAAAGTCGGATGTGATGAATTAAAACTTGTCTTTTTTTGTCAGTATGTCAAAGTTTCCTTCAGAGAATTATGACAATGCTAAAATCACAAGAGCAGCTAATTTTTTGCGAAGAACTAGTAAATACGTCGGCACGATTTAGCTTTCCAGTGCCTATGTTTACGAAAGAGAGCTGCATGTAGCTCTCTTTCAGATTAGCCGACAAATGCATAGGTCAAGATGCGTTAGAACTATTAACAGAAAGGCCTAGCTACGGAAATAGTTATGAAAGCAAGCCATTATTGGCAATTTGTGAAATTAAAGGCGACAGGGCAATGCATCCGTGAAACGATCTCAAATGCTAGAGAGTTTTTCTTGCAGCAATTTTCGGCAACAGATGATCTTGATGCTGTTCCCGAATTAACAGATTTACAAATTCAAAAACAACTATGGCAATTGCGGCAAAACGGCGATGCGATCGCAGAAATTTGTTTGCGATGCTTTATTTCTAATCAAATCGAACAAACCTGTTATCTGATCGCGAATCAGTTTGGGACTGTGCATGGATTTCGATATCACGATCTGTTAGTTTTTGTGCTGAATGATTATATTGAACGCCATCAAAATCAGAGCAAATTCATTTCAGTGACCCGTGAAATTCTAGATAGTTTTGAGCCAGAACGCAGTAATTTAGCAACTTGGACAAGTCGTAAGGTTAAGCAAAATCGAGAGTTAAATGCTTTTTTATTAGAGCATGGCGTTTATCTCGTCAGCGATTGGGCAATACTCAATGACACTAGTCCTAAGCAATTGGAACGCATTTATACAGAATTTTATCAAACTGCTCAATATTCCATTCAACAGACAAAAAATCTATTAGAAGCCTATCATGCGGTTTATCGGATGGATCGATTGCAATCAAGATTAAATGGAAGCAAAGGTCAATGCCCTGTCCCCACGCCAGAACAGTTACAAAAGATTTACGAATATCTAGTAGCAAATCATGCTGAAAATCATGTTGTACCTATAACGCTAACCAATATTCTGGATAAATTGCAAGAGATGGCGAGCAGATTACGTCAATATCGCATACAGGCTAGGGGCGGCAAATCCCGACAAATCTCCCTCGATCAACCTAATTTAGCAATTAATCCTGAGACTTTATTAGCTAATTCTGAAGATGAGAATGAAGCATTTGCTTTCTTAGCGGCCTATCGCCAACAGTTTGAGCAAAGCCTAGAGAAAGCGATCGCAAAAGTAACTGACATTCGTCATACCAAACTCAAACAGCGATCGCCTGTGCAAGCTGCAAATTTTCTAACTGGGCTGAGCTTATTTCACTGTCGTGGTCAAACAATGACTGAGATTGCGTCAGAGATTGGGCTTGAGGCTCAATATCAAGTAACGCGGCTTCTTAAACTCAAGGAATTGCGATCGGATATTCGCCGTGAAATATTGGGCATTTTGCGCGAAGAAGTGATCGGACTAGTCAAGTTCTATGCCGATCCTTCACAGTTATCTGACCTTGATCAAAAATTGGACGTTATTTTGCAAGAGCTAGTAGAGGAAGAAATGGAATGCGCCGAAGTCGAAAGTATCAAAAGCAAAGGAATTCCTCTGCGAAGTCGCTTTGCTGTAAAGCTTTGTAAGTATTTACTGAGGGTAAATGCGCCTATATGCAAAGAAGCCCTGCACTCAAGTGCGGGCTAAAAGCTTAAGTCCACTGAAGTGGACTACAGAACTTCCTATCAATTAACCCGTTTCAACGGGTTTGAGCTTTTAGCCCGCACTTGAGTGCAGGGCTACGGCTGCATAACTACTAACAAACTAGCGCTATGAATAGACAACAAATTAGAATAGGTAAATACCATAATGATGGCATTAAATTTACTCAATACTGGGGGAAAGACAATGCTTAGTGACTTTGAAACGCTCCCTATTGAATCGATCGCTTTGTCTCCCGAAATTATTCATCAAGCGATCGCCATATCACAAAGTGCTAGGAACCAATGGCAGACATATCTAGATGCGATCGCCTATTTGACGATATGCGAATGGTTGCATGAGCGCTCACCCAGTCTTGCTTCGGTAAAGCATTCTGGAGACAGCACTAATTGTCAAACAAATATTCATTACCTCAAGGTGAACGGCTTTACGCTTTACGTCCTAGGAAAAGCGCCAGCTTCTGATGATTTGCTGGAAATACCTGCCGATATTTTGCAGCCGCAAATCCCTACGAGTGAAAACAATCAAGCTTCAAATAATACTTTTATCGTCATTGTCGAAATTTACGAAGAGATTGCAGAGGCTTTAATTTTAGGATTTAGTCATCATCTGCAATTAGTCAAACATCTTGCGGATCTAAAACGCGATCGCCTTGAGAATACTTATCAAGTGCCGCTATCCCTATTTGATGACCAATCAGAGCGATTGTTACTTTATCTCCAACATTTGGAACCTGTATTAGAAACCGTAAATGCATCTCAACCAGAAGCGATCGCAGAGTCGTCTCAAGTGAATATGACCGAGTTAATCCTCAATACTGGACTATGGTTGCAATCACAGCTAGATGAAATCGCTCAAACCTTAGCTTGGCAACTATTGCCAACTTGGCAGCCCAATTATGCATCAGCACTACGCTCTCCCGCGACAGAACTGCAAACAATTGTCAGCGAAGTTGCGAGATTGACGGTCGATATTCCAGCCCATGCAAGAGCTGCCTATCAAGACTTTCAACTAGGCGATCGCCATTTACGTCTGTATGCGACGGTGTGGTCAAATAGCGATCGCACAGAAAATCCTGAGTGGTCATTATTACTCGTACTTGGTTCTCAATCCAGCAACGAGATTGCCTATGGTGTGAGAATGCGAATTCGCGATCAACAGCAAGTTTTAGTAGATCGCAGACTAGAGCCAAATACTAGTGACCTCTATCTTTATGCTTGCGTCACAGGCGAACTAAATGAAGTGTTTACCGTGTCGATTTCTTTGCCCAGTGGTGTTATGTTAACCTTACCAGCTTTTGCATTTTATCCCAATGCACTCTAAATGCCGACTTATTATCTAGAAGTTGAGAAAATCGAAGCACAAGGTCGATTTATGTGCCGATTCCTGTTGTCTTGGGGAAAAAATCAACGCTTGCCCGTAGTTGCGATCGCCTATTCGGAAAGCCTTGCTGCTAGCTATAGTGAATGGCAGTCAGCCTATCTCAACTACTACCGCAATGTTGCATTAGGGGAATCCTTACGCGGTCGAGTTCAAGGCAGTGGCAGTTTTTCCCCTTCAACTGTGGATTGGTATGAGAAACTACGAGAAGCTGAAGAAAGACTACTCAGAGAATTTAACTTTTGGTTGCGTAGTCCAGAGCTTTATGAACTTTGGGAAGAAATCAAGCGATCGGCACGGCTTATATCCACTCAATCAGCCAAATCCACATCAGCTCATATTGATTTACTGATTACTTGTTCTGAAGAGTTGAGCTGCTTACCTTGGGAAGTATGGAAATTGCAAGATGAATTTGCCTCGCTCGATACGGTACGCATTGCTAGAGCAGTTTACTCTAGTATCGAGTTGTCCAACCCTCAGTATCATCGCCGTCCGAGATTATTAGCAATTTTTGGAGATGAAACAGGCTTAGACTTTCAGCACGATCGCATTGCCATGCAGATTTTATCGAGATTAGCGGAAATCCATACGATTTGCTGGGAGGCTAACACAGCAGATAGAATTAATCAAAAACAAAAAATTTGTGATGCGATCGCCGATGAACAGGGGTGGGACATTCTCTTTTTTACGGGACATAGCGATCAAACGGATTTTACGGTAGGAAAATTGCTGATCGCACCCAATAGCTCTTTGACCATGAGCGATATTGAGCCTTATCTAATCCAAGCGAAAAAGCGAGGTTTACAGATCGCAATTTTCAACTCTTGCAATGGTACTGCGATCGCCTCATGGTCAATCAGCAAAGTGGGAATTCCACAAGCGATCGCTATGCGTGAGCCAATCCACAATCAAGCTGCCCAAAGCTTTTTGGTACAGATCCTCAAAAATCTTGCCCAATATCAAGATGCGCATACATCCATGCTGGGTGCTTGCCGTTATTTACAAGAATCGAGATTATTATTGCCCTCTGTTTACTTGATTCCTTCTCTATTTCGTCATCCTGATGCACCACTATTTCAGCTATTGCCAACAGGTTGGAAGTCAATCTTAAAACGGATTGCCCCAAATCCCTTGCAAGCGATCGCGCTCAGTAGTCTGCTAGCAATTAGCTGTATTCCCTCTCTGCAAGAATGGATGCTTGATAGTCGTGTTTGGCTACAAGCCATCTATCGTCAGCAAACCCAGCGTATTCCCCAAGCATCGCCGCCCGTTCTTTTAGTGCAAATCGATGAGGCTTCTTTACAGAAAGCTGCGATCGCCGATCCCTCCCCGATGGATCGGCAATATTTAGCGAAGTTAGTCGATCGCTTAGCTAGCCAAAAAGCTCAAATCATTGGCATTGATTATTTACTCGATCGCTCCCATCGCAATCTTAAAGATGGCAAAGATAATGGTCAAAGCGATCGCATTTTAGGTCAATCACTCCAAAATGGAATAAATCAAAAAGAGGGAACTTGGTTTGTTTTGGCTTCTGTTTATAGTGAAGGTAATTGGTTAGAGACATTGCCTGAAATTGCCAGCAAAAATGGCACTGTGGATGGACATATTCATATGTCAGTACAGTATTTGCCGTTAGTTCAATCTGATGTGCCCAAATTGCCCTTTGCTTATTTACTAGCTGGATTGCATCGAGTCAGACAAACGCAAAATTTGCGATCGCCTTTAACTCCAGATGCTAGCCTCTTCACCCAAGTCTCTGACAGATTAAGTCTATATGGGAAGACATATCGTAACCTGCTGTCACCCACTGCACAAATGCAACCAGTTACTAATTTAGCTCAAGATGCGATCGCGCAGTCTTGGCTACATCCCATTGTCGATTTTTCGATTCCACCCGATCGCATTTATCAGACAATTCCTGCATGGCAATTATTACAGGACAACCCACAAATTCTTGATTTGCAAAACAGTTCTCAAATCGTAATCATTTCCGCCAACTATTCCGAAGCAGGTGTATTTAAGCAAGGCGAAGATTCCTTCGCGCAACCTGCCGCGATTCGCTATTGGCTACAGCAATCGTCACAAACCAAACAACGTGAGACCTATACAGGCGGAGAAGTGCAAGCCTATGCAGTTCATCATTTCTTGCGCGATCGCTATGTTGTGCCAATCCCTGACTCATGGATGATACTTTTATCTCTCTCTAGTGGTGCGATTCTGGTGGGATTTTGGCAACCGCGATCGCGCCGACAAGTTTATATTTTGCTTAGTACAAGCCTCAGTCTATATGCCTTAGCAAGTATCGAGATTTATATTTCTGGTGGTCTTCTTTTGCCCATCGTCTTCCCTGCGATCGCTACGATCGTTTACTGCGTGCCTAAATTCATGAAACCTTCATAATCTATCCCAATCAAAAACAAACCCTGTAAGGGTTTTAAAAGCACAAAATGGCTACGCCATTTTATGCTGTGGAGAATTACGACTCCTTAAGAATAGTCTTGGTTAAATCCACTGGTTCTTGAGCTGCCGCGAATTCCATGCCATTTGCCTCAGCATAGCGCTGCATAAATCGCATAAAGCGATCCCAATATTCGTCCGAGCCGACATTAAACACAATTTCAATCTTAGCCAATTCTTCATCATCGCCTTTATCTTTCCAAAACAACTTGGAACTTTTCGGCTCAATTGAAATCGTGCCTTCACTATCAACTAGACGAATATCATTAAATGATGCCTTAGCAAAACTATTTACCCCTTGCACAGCCTTAATATTTACAAAAGTCATTTTAACGGAATTTTCACCAGTTGAGAGATCGCGTCGCAACCGTACATCACTCAATTCTTCGGGAATCCCTGCAAAAAATTCAATGGATGGAGATGTCATGATAATCACTTTGTGGTTAAAGTAGATGCATTTCATACTATGTATATTCCATTCTCTAATTTCTGGCTAAATAACAACAAGAAAAACATAAAACTTAAATACTCTAGAGGTGTGTATGAACTTGTGTTGCAAGATCTGAGGGTTTTCTTAAGTTTTGTCGTAACTGAGGATTTGACGCTCTAAAAGCGAGAAAATAGGATGCGATCGATTGTTCATTTGTTCATCCTGAATTGATGAGATTATCCATAAATGGAAAGATGAAATGGTAAGCAACCACAAGCCAAAACGTATCGGTATTTTAACTAGTGGAGGAGATTGTCCTGGGCTTAATGCTGTCATTCGAGCAGTTGTGAAAGTGGCTACATATAAGTACGGATGGGAAGTCTATGGTATCCCCTATGGAACCGATGGCTTTATCGAGCTATTAGTTGGGAAACGACAACCTGAAGATTTACGCATTAAAGAACATGGTTATGATATTCCTGGTTTGGTACAGGGGCTAGATATTCTTTACTTTCTTAGTGGTAGTGTTTTGGGTTCGATTAGTAAAGGCGATCCCGAACGCCATGCCGACGATATTATCAAAGGCTATGAGAAATTAGGTTTGACCGCCTTGATTGTTATGGGTGGTGATGGAAGTATTGAAATTTTAGACGGATTAGCGCAAAAAGCTGCTGATCAAGGTGCACTGTGGAACTGGGTCGCGATCCCCAAAACCATTGACAATGATATTCCATTTACTGAAGCCTCAGTGGGCTTCGATACGGCTGTGAATCGGGTGACTCAAGCTCTTTACGATCTTACCTTTACCGCCGCTAGCCACGATCGCGTGATGATCGTCCAAGTGATGGGGCGAGATTCGGGATATCTGGCGATGGAAGCAGGGCTTGCTGGTGGCGCAGATGTGATATTAATTCCCGAATTGACTCCTGTCTTAAATGAGGAGGTAATCATGGGAATCTGTCGTCATATTGGACAATTACAGCAGAATGGCAGAAGGTTTGCACTCGTAGTAATTGCTGAGGGCGTAAAAAATTATCTTGGTCAAAAGGAACATTACATAGGAGACTATCTCGCTTGTCAAGTCCAAGAATGTAGTAACAAGCTTTGCGATATTGATTCTCACATCTATCCCTTTGACACTCGCGTTACGGTGTTGGGACATGTCCAGAGAGGAGGTACGCCTACTTCCACCGATCGCCTTTTGGCAACTGCTTTTGGTCGGGAGGCGGTAGATTTAATTGCTAATGGTAATTATAACCAGATGGTGATCTGGGAAAATGGTAGGGTTAGCAGTGTTCCTATCAGTCGAGTGATTGAGCAGATTAAAAAGGGGCGCAGAGAGAAGAAAGCACCTTCGCGGGTTGATCCTCAAGGCTTTTTAGTTAGAACGGCGCGAGATATTGGTATTTATGTGGGAGAAGTAAGTAGTGACGATCAGTAGTTCCAGCAATTACCGATCAAACAAACCAAGAAAATTTTTGAAAGTGTGGCTTTGCCACACTTTCAAAAATTTTCTTGGTTTGGGTTTGAGCGAAAATCTCTGTAAAGTGAGAGTCGTTGCGATCGCTGTGCCTAAGTTAAAATAATTATTATTAATAGACTTCTAAAATGATCGATTTAGAGCAACAACTAGCAGAGCTTGTCATAGAAACTTGTCAGCATCCACAAGGAACTATTGCTCGACAGCACGGACTAACTTCATTAATTCGGTTAATTAATCGATCGCAAAAACTTTGGAAAGATAATTCTCCCTACTATGAAGATGCTTTACAGCAAACATGGCTATATTTCTGTCGAAATCTTTGTGAGGCGACTACTGCAAAATCTGCCTACGATTCCGATCGCAGTAATGTTATTACTTGGATGAATGCCTACCTTAAATATCGATTGCAAGATATGTATATCGAAAACCATCAACAGCAACTAAAATCGGCTCATCTGGGTTTGAGGGGTAAATGGTACAGTATCGATACAATTATTGGCGACATGGTAGGGCTGTAACTGTTGCTCCGAGAGGATTCTGATTACTATTAGCTGTGCTTATCCCCATGAACCCAGAAGAGCCCTAAAATCTGGATTAGCGGAAAGAGAAGATATCGATGATGCTGTTATAAATCAGGTAGTAGATCGCATAGCTGCACCTGTTCAATCCTCTGATTTATTGGAGCAAATCCAACAATGGGCTAAATTAGATAGGACAAAAGTTTTGCGTCGCACTTATATTCGCGATCGCGCTGATGTTAATGCTCAGGTTCTAATTCTCAAACGATTACCTCCTGAGACTAATTGGCAAATTCTATCGCAAGAGTTTTCGCTACCCATCTCGACTCTCAGTAGCTTTTATCAACGCAAATGTATTCCGCTATTAAAAGAATTTTATGAAAAAAGCAGGGTTGCATAGCACAGCAAGCCACCAACAATTCTTGAAAGTGCTTCGTACCAATATCTTTAAGAATTGTATTGCATACCTTAGTTATGCAAAGCGCTATAAGATCAATTATGTTTAATATTAAAGACAGTTTTTTATCTCTACCAATTGTCAACGAGCATCGTAACATTGCTCGTTCTTTTGCTGCGAAACAATCTTTTTTAGATATTGCAGAGCGAGTGGAGCGTAATACTCTTGCGGTGCTGGTGATGCGTGACTACCTAGAGATGATGGGGATCTCAACGAGCTTAGAGTCAAGTGATAGTTGGAATCCTGTTGTGCAGATATGTGCAAATGTTGCTGATCTAGATATTGAGGGGGTGGGTAAGGTGGAATGCCGATCGCTGAATGAGGGAGAATCAACTTGTTATGTGCCTCCTGAAGTTTGGGGAGATCGTATTGGTTATACATTTGTTCAACTAGATGCGAATTTGCGAGCGGCAACAATTTTGGGCTTTATGCCACATGTAGAGACGGAATCAGTGATGATCGGTCTTCTCGAACCAATTGAACGGTTATGTAAAGCGATCGCAGATTTACGAGCAGCTACTCCACAAGTTTCTGGTAATGCAAATGCGATCGCGAATCTTAGTAATTGGTTGCAGGATCTTTTTGAGGCAGGGTGGCTAGAGCTAGAAACTTTGCTGGACGGTAATCAACCTCAATATGCTTGGCGTAATCGAGAATTTTTAAGTTCAATTCCTAACGCATCCAATCTGACAGAAGTACGACGAGGTAAGTTAATCGATTTTGGCTTGCAAATGTCTGGGTGTATAGTTGCGCTAGTTATCACAATTTCGCAAGTTACTCAAAATGAGACTAATATTCGTCTAGCTATTTATCCAATGACGGATACATTTCTGCCTGAATTCCTTAAATTAGTGGTTTTAGATGATGCGGAGAATATTTTTCTACAGGCTCAAGCTCGAAGTATCGATAATTATATTCAGCTTCAATTGAGTGGTAATACAGGAGAAAATTTTAGTGTTCAAGTCTCTCTTGCAGAAGTATTGCTGACAGAAAATTTTGTTGTTTGAATCAAATAAGCCAAGAACTCAAGTTCTTGGCTAAAAGCTCAATTCGGTTGAAACCGACTAAAGAAATTTGAAATTTAACCCGTTTCAACGGGTTTGAGCTTTTAGCCCTCACTTTAGTGCAGGGCTACTTTTCTGACAATTCTTGTCAGCGTTAAGCTTGCCAAATACTGAGAATGGCGGCTGCAATTTTCTTGACGGGATCGATGAGGTTGGCGGCTTTGCTAATTACGCCTGTGAAGGCATCTAACAAAATTGGCAGCATTCCTTTCTTTTGTGCGGGTTCTTTTACTGACATCTCAACAATCTTATTGAGGTAATCAAGGGCTTTTTCTTTTTCGGGTTTATCTAGTTCGTCAGAGCTTTCGACGGCTTTTTGGAGTTGTTCTAGGAGATCGGAGAGTTGTGGTGCTTCGGGTTGGTTGGTTTCGCGGAGTTGTTGGATGGTGTTGGTGACAGTGCCGCTAATGTCGCGACCTGCTACGCCTTGTAGATCTTTGCCGCTAACGCCTACGTTATCTCTACCAGTGAAGAAAACATCGCCGCCTGATTGAATTGATTTGTCTATCATATTAATAGTAGAATTATTTGCGTAAATTAGTTTTTGCTTTCCAAGTTCGCTAACTTGATGATACAGCAAATTTTGCAAATCTTTAGATGTTGGTCGTTCTTCGAGTTTTGCTATTGCTACGGCTAATTGTTTTTCTAATTCATATCTCACTTTTAGGTTTTCTAAATCTATACGATCGAGTTTTTGTTGAAGTTCCCATATTTTATTTCGTGAAGCTTCTAATTGTTGGTGAATTTCCTCATAGTCTTGGGTGAATTGAGCGTGCATTTCAGCTTTGGGAGCATCCGAGACAGTGTTAAAGCGAACTATTCTATCGCCGTCTCCAAAATCTTCTACAGATTTAAGGGAAATTCCCATCTCATGGTAATTGTCTATCAAATTATTGAGCGCAAAGTCAAAGGCTTGAGGATCGATGCCATTACGGAAGAAAAAATCTAGACTTTTGGTAGACTGAGTTACTAACTTTTCAAAATCGTCCTTTTCAAAGTAGCCACTTGATGGCTTCCTTTCATTTTTAGTAGTATCAAGGAAAATGTGGCTACATACAACATCCGTGAAGATAGTTTCAGTAGTAATAGCCCAATTTTCGATACAAGCTCCTGAAAGATTTGCATTTGTAAAATCTGTTTTAATTGCTTGAGTCTTATGAAGGTTAGTATTTTGTAAATCTGCTTGCATGAGATTAGTTCTATTCAGATTGGATGCGTTGAGATTTGCTCCACGCAGATCTACTCCGATTAAGTTTAGATCTGAAAGATCTATATAACTAAAGTCCTGATTTGTGCCAATTCGAGTAACGCATAATTCTCTTACCAGTTGATTACTAAGATAACTTGAAAACTTACATCGATTAAAGTGTGCGTGAGTCCAGTCGATTTGATACAGTTTAGCATCTGTAAAATCACAATTCTTTAAAATTGCGCCTACAAATTTAGCATTAGTGAGTTCTGATCCTTCAAAAGAAGTTGCAGTCATATTAAGAATCTTTTCAACTGCTTCTATAAAGAAGGTGTACGCTGGGTAGAGAAGACAAAATGCAATCCCTAAGTATACAATTCCTAAAGCTTTATCTCCATCTCCAAGCTCTTGAATTGCTCTTGCAACTGCGTTTTTACCTGCAAATAAAGTCGATCCCCCAAAAAAAGCCGATCCCAAATGCAACCTTATGCTTATAAAAGTAGAAATAGTAGCACCAATAATTTTCAACGGTGTTAGCCATAAATCTTTTTCCGTATAAATACGCTCAGCAGTAGCCACAATACGAGCAAGTTTCTCACTATCACTTTCCACATATAGAGACAAATGCTTCAGAGTATTTATAGATAACACCTTTAATATATTAGCAACCTCAAAAAGGCTAGAAAGTACAATAACAAATAAAAATTCACCGACAAAAGCACCAACAACAATAGCTAAAAATGCTCCTAACACTGCAATAAATGTCGAGCTAATACTTTTTCCTGCTATCACACGAGAGAAATTTGCACCTTCTAAATTAACGTCAAAAAAACAACATCCCCTTATATCGGAATTACAAAAATCTGCACCAGAAAGATCTTGCTCAATAAACGAGCGATTTCGTAAATCCTGATTAGAAAAATCTAGCGGCTGGGACATAAGTTCACGTTATCTGCTCTAAATCAACGCATCAGCAAACATCTAAAATATTAAGGCTAAGCCTCGAAATAAGCAAAGTTATATGCTTGCCATTACTTGATTCATCGATAGAGAAATACTAGGGAAAATATCAGAGATAATGCGATCGCCTTCTCTATACACCTTCTCAATATAGCTTCCATTTACCAAACTCAAAACCGAAAAAGTCCCTAATAGAAAATCCACAATCCAATATTCAGGAATCCCAAACTGAGCATATTCCTGCCGCTTCTCGACAGTATCCACTGAGCGACAAGTTGGACTCACAATCTCAATGACCAGCAAACATGGCTCATGCAAAATATCTGGCTGATTTCCTAAGCTATTTGATTGAGCAAAAGTCATCACCAAGACATCAGGACGGCGAGTTCTTTTACCGTTGAATATTTCAGTACTATTAACACGAACACAGTATGGAAGATGAGAGTTGTTTATTTCTGATTGCAAAAAGAAGGCAAAAAACATCATCAAAGAATTATGGAAAGCAGTTGCTGGACTCACTTCAACTAATTCTCCATCGTTAAATTCATAACGCTTGTCAGTGCCGTCTTCATAGGTTAGATATTCCTCAAACGTCATTTTTTTCGCAGTAGTGACGGTCATAGATTTCCATCCTTGCTTTTAGTTTGTGAGTATTTAAGCGATCGCCTTCCTAGACTCTAAATTATATCTGATTTCTGAAAATTTGCACCAGTATGTTTGGAAGGCTAAAATATTAGGAGACAAATTGGAGACAAATCATGTTGATTGGGCTGATTAAGGAGCATATTGAAATAACTGCGGGCGTTTGTGGTGGCAAACCTCGCATTGCAGGACATCGTATCAAAGTCCAAGATATTGCAATTTGCTATGAAAGATTGAATATGTCACCTGCGGAAATTGTGAGTAACTATCCCAGCATTGGTTTAGCAGATGTTCATGCCGCTCTAGCCTACTACTACGATCATCGTGTAGAAATTAATCTTCAAATTGAAGAAGGAGAAGCGTTCGCTGAAGAGATGCGAGCTAAAACTCCTTCCCTATTACAACAAAAGTTAAAAGAACGCGGGATGAGCTATGATTCGCTTTCATCTTGATGAAAATGTTAGTAGTGCGATCACAATTGGATTAAGGCGGCTTGGTATTGATGTAACTACTACCCCCGAACAATCAATGCTCAGTGTATCGGATGAAGAGCAGTTAGCTTTTGCGGTATCTCAAGGGCGAGTAATTTTTACACAAGATGATGATTTTCTGACCCTGCATCAATCGGGTGTTAATCATGCTGGTATCGCCTATTGCAAACAAGGAACTCGAACCATTGGCGAAATAATTAACTATTTATCTTTGATGGACAAGGTTTTTGACGCGGTCGATATGCAAAGTAGAGTTGAGTTTATTTAGGTAATGCTATTACCAAATCAAAGGAATTACATCAAACATTGTCACATCCCTTAAACTGGCGATCGCGTAAATCCTGATTAGAAAAATCTAAAGTTTAAGTTTTGTAAATCAATGCGTAAGTTCTTTGCTTGAGCCAGATAGGTAAGTAAATAGTTGGATTTTTGCTGCATAGATCAGCGATCGCTAGAGCTATGTGAGACTAAACAACTATTTTTATCTTTTACCAAGGTGAATTAATGACAAATCTAAATAAAATGTGCATGATGAGTCTGTAGATGTTTTGATGGAGCGATCGCCATTATGGGGAAGCTAGTAACCCTAAAATTTAGTGATGGTAATTTCGAGCAGGGATTTGTCGTCACTATTCAAATTGGCGAAGAAGGAGCGCTTCCGTCCTCGGAGATTGCGGCAAATTTGCCCCCATCAACAGAGTTGCCTCAGCTTTATGATGTGTGGCAGTCCTTGTACTTAAAGATAGGTTCCACAACTCGGCTCTCAGCCGATGCGAATGCTGTTACCAATGTCTCCTTTCTCGAAGATTGTTATGATGCCGCTGAGAAGCTATCAGAACAGCTCAATCAATGGCTGCGATCGCAGTCTTTTCTCCCTGCGAGGGAGTTAGTCTCTGACAACATCTACAGAACCGATGAAGTGCGTGTACTGCTGCAATCGGGAAATCCTTATTTACAGAAAATGCCTTGGCATTTGTGGGATTTATTCGATCGGCGCTTTACCAAGGCAGAAATTGCGATCGCTGCTCCTAGCTACTCCAGTATCGAACCTTCACAAAAACACTCAGATAAGATTCGCATTCTCGTAATTCTCGGCAATAGTGAAGGTATTGATATCGAGGCAGATCGCACCATGCTAGAGCAATTGCCAAATGCAGAGGTGACTCTGTTGGTAGAACCGAGGCGGCAGCAACTGAACGATCAGTTATGGCAGCAGCAATGGGATATTCTCTTTTTTGCGGGACATAGCTCCACTCAAGAGGATATCGGTCGGATCTACATCAACGAAACGGAAAGTCTGCGGATGGAACAGTTGCGCTATGCATTGAGGACGGCTGTGAGTAACGGCTTGCGATTAGCGATTTTTAATTCTTGCGATGGCTTGGGCTTGGCGCGATCGCTATTTGATTTACATATCCCTCAAGTGATCGTGATGCGCGAACCGATTCCTGATGAAGTAGCCCAAAAGTTTTTGCGTTATTTTCTCGAAGATTTCTCAAATGGAACTTCTTGCTATTTGTCAGTACGAAGAGCGAGGGAACGGTTGCAAGGTATTGAAGACCGCTTCCCCTGTGCGACTTGGTTGCCCATCATTTGCCAAAACCCCGCTGAAACCCCTTTAACATGGTCGAGCCCGAAGCAAGAGAAAGTGACAATGACTATACCAGTACCAGTATTAACAAAAACACCAAGCCCAGTATTAACGCCAATGATAGACATATCATCGCCAAAGCCGCCTAGTCGGAGTAATAAAAGAACAAAGTTATTCCAATTGCCACAAACTTACATGCTTTTGGCAGGAACGGCTCTGGGTTTTGCTTGTTTTGTGGCGGTACTGCGTCCGCGTCCGATAGTGATTGCGAGTGGTGGTGCGATCGCAGCGATCATTTTTGGTGCGTGGTCGTGGCAAATCAAGAAAGAATTTACTTGGTTGAATGAGAATAATTTGCTCGATCGCTATGTATTTGCTTCAAAACTCGATGGATTAGAACGCAAATCTCTATCTACTGGGATGCAATGGCGGAGGGCAAAGGCATGGGCGAGGGAGATTCATGCTTATGCCGAAAAAATAGTTGAGAAGGAGCCAGACCTGACGGTGGATATCTTAGAAACTCTGATCACTGTTTTGGAATTGGCTGGTCAGGTAGCGGATGCGATCGCTACTATCGGTCAGGTGAAGTCTGAGAATTATCGTGTGGTGGCGCAGCGACGGCTACAAGCGAGTTACGATCGCCTCCAAGCAACCCACGAACTTTTACAAAATTTACAAGATCAAGTTCTATTACTTTCTCTAGATCGCAATAGTTCCAATCTCAAAATGGAGCTTCCTGCTCAGTTGAGATTAGCGATCGACACAAACAAAATCACTTTGCAAGCAAACGAGAACTAGTCAAGGAAAAAGGAAAAAGGAAAAATTATGTCTATGAAAATGCTTGATAAAAGAATAGGTAAAATTGGCGATCGCCTATTCAAAAAGCTCAAAACTTTGAGATCACTTTGGTTTGCGATCGGGCTGAGCATGACATTACTTGTCGCTTGTGGAGCGATCAAAATTGACTCTTTTGAGACGGCTAGCAAAGCTATTAAAAATGATTTTCTACCTAAAATTAGAATCGAGCAAGCGCTAGTTGCCGATGCATCGGCGGCGAGATATTCCACTGATAGCATTAAAGAACCTCTGCCAAAGATTGAAGATTTTCCACTTTATGGCGCTCAGCCGACCAACGATCCAAAACAGGTTTATGTCGAGATTTTTAGCTCGGCAGAAAAAGCTAATGCTCAGAAACAAGATGAGCGCTGGCTCGTTGATGTTGCCGAAGCCTTTAATGCTAAAAACGTTACGGCAAAATCGGGACAGGTAATCCGAGTTGGCATACGGAATATTGCTTCTGGCTTGGGCGAACGGATAATTGCCTCTAAAACGATTAAGCCTGCTGCATATACTCCATCCAGCGATCTGTGGATTGAAATTCTCAAAAGCGATGGAATTATACCAAACACGATCGCACCAGTATTACAGCCCAATGGAACAGGCTTTGCCGTAAGAAATGATGCCTATCAAGAACTTGCTAAAGGCGGAGAAGTAACATTCGAGAGATTGCTAGATGCGATTACCACAGGCAAAATATCGATTGGCTACCCCAATCCTTACTCCAGTTCGACAGCTTTAAATTTGCTTTATACAATTCTCTGGCGAGCCGCAGGACACGATCGCGATAAACTGCCGCTAACAGTTCAAGACTTAAAGGTTCCCCAAGTTAGTTCCGTATTTGATGCTTTCCAGAAGCAAGTGATCGTGACATCAGTTACGACCCTAGAGCTAAAGGACATCTTCATCCGCGATCAACAAAAAATGCAAGCCTTTCCCCTTGATGGAGTTGCCTTTAACTCACTGAAGAAGTTGCCAGGGTTTGAGCAAGTTGCCTATGTCCCCTTTGGCTTGCCTCACAATGCGCCCTTGGTCGGGTTCGATTGGAATACTCCTGAACAACAGGAAGCATTACAAAAATTTGCTGAATTTGCTACCTCTGAACCAATGCAAAAGCTCGCTTTAACAACTCCTGAAATTTTGGAACATCTCAAACGCAAGGATCTCCCCATTAATCCTTCTGGAGAAGTCCTCAAAACTGCGCTTACCTTCTGGAAGCAGCGTAAAGATGGTGGGCGAACTGTCTATATGATGTTGGTGATTGATACCAGTGGCTCAATGACTGGAGCGAGAATGCAAGCTGTTAAGGAAGGGCTTCGGATTGCGACGAAAGAAATCAATGCTGGCAATCAGGTTGGTTTAATAACTTTTAGCGATCGCGTCAAGAATGTAGTCAACTTATCATCCTTCGATGCCCTGCAACATAAGCGCTTGCTAGCAGCGATCGATGCACTCGAAGCTGATGGTAGTACTGCCCTCTATGATGGCGCGATCGCAGGTTTAGCCCCTCTCATGGAACGCCGCAAAGCCGATCCTACGGGTGTATTTCGCTTGCTGTTACTTACTGATGGCGAAGTGACCACAGGCTTAAAATTTGAAGAAGTCAAGGATCTGATGAAGTTTAGCGATGTGCGGATTTATCCGATCGCCTATGGCGAAGTCAACCAGAAAGAGCTTTCTGCGATCGCGGCTTTACGCGAGTCTACAGTCCAAGTCGGCACACCACAAAACGTCCAGAACCTTCTTAAGGAAATCTTTCAAACTAATCTGTAAATCTATGAATAAGCTCAATCGCAAGCTCTTAACAACACTTGGTTTGGGATGGTTAGGATTTGGTATTGTGGGCAGTGCGATCGCCTTTGCCTTACCACCTACACAAGTTACCATTCTCATCGATCGCAGTTTTTGTCCTCAAGACAAATGGCAAGCGATCGCCTCTGCTTATGGCGATCTATATCAGCAACATCAAAACCGCGATGTGCAAATTAAAGAGGTAGTTGTTTTTGGCGATCTTGGACAGGAGGTGCTTTCTGGATTGCCTTCACCTGATACAGTGCGATCTCTCAATACCTATGGACGATCTAATCAAGAACGACAAAAGCAATTACAAAATAGCTACCCTCAAGCTAAATTGCTCTCATGTCAATCTCCATAATTATTTAATTCTTGACCAGCCATAGCAATCTCGCTTAGGATTGAGTAAAGGCGGCGCATCGCGCTGTCTTTACTTTTTGAAGTTTAGAGATATTACCTTGACTACTGTTTCGCTATCACAACGCGCTATTCAAATTAAAGAGTCACAAATTCGCGAAGCTTCCCGCTATTGTGAAAAGTTTGGGGCAATTAACCTTGCGCAAGGATTACCCGATTTCCCAGCTCCAGAAGCGATCAAAGAATCGGCAAGAGCAGCGATTACCTTAGATTTTAACCAATATGCAGATAGTTGGGGTTGGGACAAGTTGCGCGAGGCGATCGCAATAAAAATGCAACGTGACAACCAAATTGCCGTCGATCCTGATACCGAAGTCACCGTATGCTGTGGCGCAACCGAAGGCTTAAATATTGCCCTGATGACACTGATCAATCAAGGCGATCGCGTCTTAATTTTCGAGCCATTTTATGAAAATTACATCCCCAATCTCGCAACTGTTGGCGGTATTCCTGAATTTATTACGCTACAACCACCACAATGGGAAATCACTCAAGAAATTCTTGAACCTGCATTTAAGAAAGGGATTAAAGCTGTAATTATTAATAGTCCTGCTAATCCTACAGGCAAAGTATGGACAAGAACGGAATTAGAACTAATTGCTAAGCTTTGTCAGCAGTATGATGTCTATGCGATTACCGATGAAATTTATGAATACATCATCTATGAAGGCGAACATATTAGCTTGATGAGTATCGAAGGAATGCGCGATCGCACGATTGTCGTGAATGGATTCTCAAAAACTTTTTGTATCACAGGTTGGCGGCTAGGTTACACAGTTGCAAGTCCTGAGCTGACGGCAGCGATGCGACGAATTCATGACTTCATCACGATTTGCGCCCCCGCACCTCTGCAACATGCAGCCTTGACCGCCATGGAATTTGGGCGTGAATATTTCACCAAGTTGGCTCTAGATTACAAACGTAAGCGCGATATGCTTTATCCTGCGTTGGTGCAGCTAGGGCTATCGCCTGTCTTGCCTAGAGGTGCATATTACATCTGGACTGATAGCTCCGCGATCGCGCCAGATGCAGAAAGCGCCGCTTTTCGCCTCGCTAAAGAAGCTTTAGTTGCTGCTGTTCCAGGCAGTTGCTTTAGTCAACCTGAGCGTGAAAAGGTAAATGGTTTAAGGTTCTGTTTTGCCAAAAAAGACAGCACAATTGCGGCTGCGGTCGAAAATCTAAGTAAACTCAAACTATAAGCTCATTCCCTTTTGCATAATAAAACCTAAAAAGCGCTAAAAAGCATGGCTTTGCTATGCTTTTTAGTGGCAATTCTCATTATGAAACCAATTTTAGAAACCATACCCGAACCCTGCCCTTGCAAAGGGGAGGAAAGATTTCTGGACTTCCCCTTTTGCAAGGAGCAATTAAATGGGGTAAGACCAACTTGTGGGGACACCTTAGCTTATGGGGAGAATTTAAGTCCTCCCCCCAAAAGAAATAAAAGCTTTGCTTTTCTTTCTTTTGGGGTTTATATCATTACAAAAATAAAGCGCTATAAGCAGTTTTTGCTCAAAAGAACTAGAATAGATTTTCTAAAAATTTATTGATTTGAGCAATGCCATGCCTGAAAATGTGGAAGATAATGCGATCGCAAAGGCAAATAGTCTGATGCATCGCCAATTCAAGGATGAAATGCAACGGGTTCTGATGAAGCAAAGAATACTTCGTAAGGAGTACGATAGTCAAGTGATTTTCTGGGTCTGTGATTGATCAAATTCACTGCCTTCTGAAAGTCCTCTTCTTTCACGATTTTAAAGTTTGTACTTTTGGGATAGAACTCTCTAATTAATCCATTGGTGTGTTCATTCAATCCACGTTCCCATGAATGATATGGATTCGCAAAGAAGGTCTCTAGTTTCAATCTTTCAGATAGCTTCTCATGCCCACAGAATTCTCTTCCATTATCAAAGGTCATTGTCTTTCGAGATGTTGATTCTATAGGCTCAAATAGATTGAATGTCACTCTGTTTATCTCATCCATCGTCTTGTTCTTAGCTAGTCCAGCAAGTAAATACTTCGATGCTTTATCAACATGCGTAACTACGATACCTGTGTGGTTGCACCCGATTACCGTATCACTTTCCCAATGTCCAATCTCTGTTTTTAAATCTGCAATCTTCGGTCGATTCTCTATCCCTACCCTATTGGGAATGCCACCTCGCTTCTGATGGCGACCTTTGCGCCTTCGTTGCTTTTGCTTCTGCCTCAGATATTGTTGATATATTCCCATCTCTTGATGGTTTGCATAGATCATCAGATAAATCGTCTCATAGCTGATTTTACCTAGCCCCTCCCTTTCCATTCTCCCTGCTAGTTGCTCTGGGCTGTGGTGTTGCTCTAACCGTTGTTTGACTTCGGCGATCGTCTCAGCACTGATGCTCTGAAATCTTACCTTTGCTTGTTTCCGTCTTGCTTTCATCAGGGCAACCGCAGTATCTGGCAAATAGCCAATCTGTCGCTCGTCTGTATTGCGCGATAACTCTCTTGAAATCGTACTTTTGTTTCGCTTCAAGCGACGACCTATCTCTGATACAGATAATTGCTCAATTACTCTTAGTTTATACAGTTCACTTCTTTCTGTGGTGGTAAGATGGACAAAGCTCATGAGGGTATCCTAATTATTGTGATTAATATCAGAATATCCTTATGAGTCCCTTTACGCAAAGATCTCTAGGTGTTGCATTTCATCCTTGAATTGGCGATGTCTCCCTTCAAGGTATACGTGCCGCCGTTAAGTGTAGCAGTCTTGAGAGTGCCGACAATTGCAGTTTTAGCGTCTGTGAATGTTCCCACTTGAGTAGGAATTGAGCCAGAAGCCAAACCAGTAGCACGCACTTGATCATCAACAAAGAAATCGTTTGTTGTTCGACTCAAACTGTTAAGGGTTTGAAATGTAAACTTGGTAAGTTGCGCCGATCCATAGGGAGTCAACACTGTGGGGATGCTGTTGCCAACTGTTGTCCCATCATTAAAACGAGTGACATCAAATTTGCCGCTGGTAATAGGAATAACAACAGTATTGGCGGGTAATGTGGAAATGTTCGCAGTGGGAACTTGAATAAAAGAGTCTTTTTGAATGGAGCCAGTCACTGTTGCTGGAGCTGCTAAAGCCGAGACATTACCAGTAGCAGTGGTGGTAACAACTTTACCCTTGATAGTAGTGTCAGCATTTGTGAAATTTGCAGTTGTACCAGTGTCAAAATTCACGGAGCCAGTGGATTTGCCAACAATATCAAAGCTATTACCAGCAGTCAGATTGGTTGTGCCAGCAGTAGTTCCAGACAGTGCGGAAACTTGAGCAGTTCCAACTGGTGTAAGTACAGTTACCGCTGTGCTATTAACGTTGTTTGTGGCGGCATTAGTCACATTTACAGTAAAACTTCCGCCAGTAATTGGAACTGAGGTAGTTTGAGCAAGTGATGGAGATGCCCCGATCGCAGTTGCACCAAGTGTAATTGCGATCGCCCCCAAATTGAATGTGTAATTCTTGATCCGAGTTAGCATTTTGGTAGTCCTAAAAAGGAAAGGACGCACACGGAGGTAAAGAATCGTTGTAATGATGAATAAAATTCCAAATGGCTCCAATGTGATTTTCCAATTTCTTAGAAAAAGATAAGGTCTTTCTAACTAGTCTTGATACTCGTTGACGTAACGTACAGTTGAATCTCTCAATATAGTTGGTCTTTCCCGTTTCTTTCCCGACAGCCCTATGACGTTTGCTGTGCAGGACAACTGGATAAGACGAATAGAAGTCAGTATAAATAACCGCACATTGGCGATAGACGCTAGGCAACGATTCCCATAACTTCTGAGCTGATTCACCAGTGCGATCGCCTATATAACAACCGACAATTTCACGAGTCTCGGCATCAATGGCAAGCCATACCCACTGTTTATTGCCTTTGTCGTCCACAAAAGACCACAATTCATCCATCTGTATGGTCAAACGGCGTTTTGGTTTTGGTTCTACCTCCACCTGCTGAGGAACGTTTTCATATTTATGATTGACGTAACTTTGCAACCATCTCTCTGACACCTTGAGGACTCTGGCAATTCCAGCTAGTGGGATTTTTTCTAGTAGTAGTTTCTCAAGAAGGTCATAAGTGTCTTGGGTACGCTCTGAAACTCTCTGCCACTGTGGATTTTCTACAAATTGACGACCACAGTCCCGACATTTATAATTTTGTTTTCCATGTCGTGTACTGCCGTTTTTTACAACGGATACGGACTGGCAGGATGGACAGGATGGCCTTGCTTCTGACATTACTTTACTTTGTATCAACTATCTGGATATTTTCCTACATCCTTTCCTTTTTAGGACTACCAGCATTTTCATTTCCCTCTTGATATTTATTGGTTAGCGATTGAGTAATGCTGAAACTGAGACTTTATTATTTGCCCAAAGCTTCAGATAGACGTAAACATCCTTAGTGGTGCAGAAAAATCTGAAAAGCGTTGCTAGGCATAGAATCTCATCATGAGACAAGAGGCAAAAAGGGGCAAGAGATGAGATACTCAAGTTCCTCAACAAAAGATCTTATACAAATGCCCCACCTATATCTTCAGCTACAAGAACAACTGCGTCAATGGCTCAAGCCAAAAGATAAGCGACATCTCCAAGGATTTGCGGAGGCAGTAGCCGCGATATTGCAATCAGGAAGGGCAAGTCTGAGTCATTGGTTGCCCTATTTGAGCCATCGAGAGTGCCAAGCCAGAAGTCAGATGGAAAGACTAAGCTACTTTGTGCATAATCCACATATCATCGCCGAGAGATTCTATAACCCATTGGTGAAGCACTTTCTCCAAGCATTTGCAGGAGAATCGTTGGAACTAGCCTTAGACACAAGTATGCTGTGGGATAAATTCTGTCTTATAGAAGTATGCTTGATTTGGGGAGGGAGGTCGATTACTCTAGCTCAAGTAGTACTAGAGCATGGCAGCGCTACAGTTGGCTTTGAACATTATCGTCCCGTCTTAGAACAAGTACGCTCTCTATTGCCGCCACAAAGTACGGTGACCTTGCTTGCCGACCGAGGTTTTGAACATGGGGAATTAATCCGATGGTTACAGCAAAATCACTGGTCTTGGGCAATTCGCGCAAAGAGCGATCTGCTAGTGACTCTGCCAACAGGTACAACCAAGCGTGTTGAACAACTGATACCTCCCGCAGAGCAAGCTTATCTAGTTCCCGATGTCACCGTACTCGGTGATGTTAATTGTCATTTAGCGACGGCTAACCTAGACATGGCTAACGGTTCATGGGCTGTCCTTAGCGATATTCCCCCTTCATTAAAGACTTTTGCTCTCTATGGCAAACGCTTTGGCGGTATTGAACCTCATTTTAAGGATTACAAGTCGGCGGCTTTTAATGTGGTTAGCTCGCATCTCCGTGATGCTCAATCTCTTACCTGTTTGTTTATGCTCCTTGCCACGGCTAACCTGATTGCTGTAATTCTTGGCATAATGTTGGTGCGTTTGGGGCAAAGGGCGGCTATTGATTGGCACGATCATCGCGGCTTGAGTTTTCTGCAACTCGGTCTCCGTCAGCTTCACACCCTTCTTTACCAACAAAAACCTCTTCCTCTTTTGCAGATTTTCCCTAGAACTAATCCTCCCCCTGCCTGTGCTTCTATTGCCAAACGCGAAAAGTTAGATTTTCGTATCGAATTTGCTCGTATTACCATTGTCTCATCTTGAGACTCTCCTGAGTTTTCTGCACCACTAAGCGTAAACATCTCGGAAGTAGTTCCATTAAGAATTTATTTCACCCAAGACGACTAGGCTATTTCTATGGTTCCCAAAATTTAAGAAAAGATCTTATACCCAAAACGCAAGGGGGCGCGAAGCGCCCCCTTGCGTTTTGGATTTGTCTTAGAATGTGAAAGTTGTGCGGATCGCGCCAACGGTGATCGTGTCACTGCCAGCTGTTTGTACAGGATTAAAAATAAATAGCACCCCTGGGGTAATACTAATATTGTCATTCAGGCGCATCCGATAAAACAACTCTAAATGAGTTGTTGTCGAAGGCTGTCCACCAAAGTCCCCTGCATTAACACCAGTCAAACCGATCGTACTAGGAATGTTAAAAGCAGCTACTCCATTTTGGGTAATGTTACTGCTGGTGATCTTTGGAGGCTGTCCAACATAGATCCCGCCCAAGTTACCTTCAGCAAATAAATCAGGGAAGTTGAGAAAAGCCATCCAGTTAAATGTATTAACTGTGCCACCTAAGCCCACATCTCTAGATTCGGATGTGGTGTAACCAGCCCAACCACCCAAAGTAACCTGAGGAGAGATTCTCCATGTCGCAGTACCACCAAAGGCATTGGTAGAGAAACGTCCTGCGATCGGACCGATTAAGTTATCGCCCACGCCCGTATTTAAGCTGGCATTAGTAGTGTAGGAATTAAGGTAATAAAGCGCGAGATCAATTGCATCACTGGGCGTAATCGCCAGTTGGACACCTGCGGTAAAGGGGCCGCCTGTTAAACCATTTTGAGGATTTGATGCCAAGGATGCAGTATAAACACCCTGCAAGCTAATGTTATCGCTGATTTGCCAGTCAAAACCAATCCCAGCTTGTCCTGGGAAGTTGAGGATTGGGTTACGTTGAGAAAAGGCTGAGAGAGCACCTTGACCTGCAGCACTTTCATAACGGTTGGGACCACGAAATACACTTGATGCAGCGAATCCTGCTGCACCAACAATTACTGCTAAGCGATCGCCTACTAAAAAGCGATAGGACAAATCGCTCAATTGGATTGAATTGGCTGTATCCAACTCATATCTAAGCCGAGTGTAATTATTGGTCAGAAAGTTATTGTTTGCAAAAAGTGTGGAAGCGGTAGAAGCATTCCCTGCTTGGATACCTGTTGACAAAAGACTGCGATTGTCAAACTGGGTGACCAAGCTGAGTTGGAGGTTATAGCCAAAGGTGAGGTTAGTCGCATCATCGACTGTGTTGCGCGTGCCATCTCTCGGAGTCAGGCTACCAGTATTAGGTAAACGACTTTGTAATCCAAAAATGGCTTGACCAAACAGTTTCGTAGTTGTGGAAAATTGCTGTGCCTCTAGCTTGGCTGTTTTTGCATCGAGAGCATCAACTCGACCACGTAAGGTGGCAAGTTCTGCGGCAAATTCTTCTTGCAGCTTTTTTAAGGTTTCGAGATCTTCTTTGCCAACTTTGTCGGCTAGCCCAGAGGAGATAATTTCGTTGATTTTGTCGAGACAAGCGTTTAAACCTGCGGCAAATTCATAACGGCAGGGCAACCGCACACGTTTCTGAATAATTTATAAGTAGACTGTAAACGCTTGTTAGGTAAAGGTTTCAATCAAAATGAATACAAAACAGGAAATTCTTTCAAAATCTATCAATTGTGTATTTATTGTGAAACTTGCGATCTCAAAATTCTAGAATCAAGCAATCTCGATCTAAGAAATGGATTTTACCAAAATATTCAGAAACGTGTGCGGTTGCCCTATTCATAACGGCTGGTTGCTTGACTGCCGCGATAGGTACTATTAGGATAACCAGCAATGCAGCCATAGCGCTCAACGAGGGATTGTAATGCTGTAAATGCCCAGTCTGTGGGTTTAACATCACTTAGTTGCGAAACCGAGGTAACACCCTGAGCATTAAGACTTGGTTTAGTACGATCGCTAGTTATAACTGGTTTTGACTGTCTTAGCTCGGCGTTGATCGCCCGAATAATCTGTGAGTCAGTATTAGGATTTACTGGTGCTTGGAATGTCTCAGATTTGTTGGGGGCGATCGCTGGCGTGATCATTGGATCTCGACTAATTGACCGAATTAGATCAGATTCATTTGTGGCGATCTTAGTTTCTTTTTGAACCTCAGCCTGAGCATAGCTGGAGTTAAAGATAGATATGATTGTTGTGGCAATCGTTGTTGCTGTAAGGGCAACTAAATTGATATAGCTAGAAGATCTGATTTTAATCATAAACGTTTACAATCCTCACATGATTGATTTTAATCATAAACGTTTACAATCCTCAACATGATCACTATTTTTGCGTACAGAAATTACGCTTCCTGCTACAGGACGAATCTAAAGATGATTAGTTCCTAAATATTTTAAACATTTTTACGAACTTTTTCAAGCTTTGCTCATAGAATTCCACCATTTGTACTAGACATGCCCCGCATTCCTCAACTAACTTACGATCGCGGAACCTTAATTCTCCATCCACCGCCCAAAGGTAAAGCATGGATTGAATTTGCCACATGGGACGATCGCATTGAGAAATTTCGGATTCCTGCTAATCGCTATCGCGAGTTGATTTTGACTTTGCGTTCAGAAGGAATTGCGATCGAAGATAAGTCACGGGGATATCAAGAAGTCAAATTAGATTCTCATAGCAAAATGGAGCCTTATTCGCACCAGAGCGAAGCTCTTGCAGCATGGCAGAGAGTCGGAAAATGTGGTGTGGTTGTTTTACCGACTGCCGCAGGTAAAACTTATCTAGCACAGCTAGCGATGCAAGTTACAAATCGCAGTACTTTAGTTGTCGTGCCCACCCTCGATTTGATGCATCAGTGGTATGCACATTTATTAGCTGCTTTTCCTGATGTGGAGATTGGTTTATTAGGAGGAGGATCTCGCGATCGCACCGCGATTTTAGTAGCAACTTATGATAGTGCTGCCATTCAAGCTGAATCTCTAGGTAATCTCTATGGTTTGATCGTGTTTGATGAATGCCATCATTTGCCAACGGATTTTTTTCGAGTGATTGCGGAATATGCGATCGCGCCCTATCGACTAGGGCTAACCGCCACGCCAGAACGTAGTGATGGTAAACATGCAGATTTAGAACTTCTAATTGGTGAAGAAGTCTATCGCAAATCCGCCGAAGATTTGGCAGGACAAGCCCTAGCAGAACATAAAATCGTCCAGATTAAGGTTTCTCTTTCAGCACAAGAACGCGATCGCTATGATTCTTTAATTGAAAGTCGCAATATGTTTCTCAAGGAATCAAAAATTTCTCTTGGCAGTCTTGAAGGATGGCAGAGATTTGTGCAGGCGAGTGCGCGATCGCAAGCAGGTAGAAGAGCAATGCTTGCCCATCGAGAATCGAAGGAGATATCTTTAGGAACAGAAGCAAAGTTACGGGTTTTGTCAGATTTACTGGCTCAACATTTCAGCGAGAGGATTCTAATTTTCACGAACGACAATGCCACTGTTTATCGTATTTCGCAAGATTTATTAATTCCAGCACTCACGCATCAAACTCCTGTGAAGGAACGCCACGAAATTTTAACGTTTTTTCGAGAAGGCAAATATAAAACCCTTGCGGCTTCCCATGTTTTAAATGAAGGTGTCGATGTGCCTGATGCAAGGATTGCCATTCTGCTATCGGGTACTGGCTCAGCCCGTGAATATATTCAGCGCTTAGGTCGCGTTTTGCGGCGCGGCACTGAAGCTAATAAACAAGCAGTTCTCTATGAAGTAGTTACCGAGGATACCAGTGAAGTAAGAACTTCAGAGCGACGCAGAGGCATTGAGCGATCGCCAGAGCTTCCTCAAGACAATGTATTACAAATAGGAATTAAATACGACAGAAATATTAATAAAAAACAGGCGATCGCAGCCGAAAAGGCAGAAGATTACAATATCTAACCCAAAAACTAGAATTTGGCTCTTTGAGCCAAATTCTAGTTTTTGGGTTTTGTTGAGAGTGTTGGTTTGCAAAAGTCTCAACAAAAGTATTGGCTTTTATAGCAATCAAAGGTTTGATTACCCCAAAACAGAAGTGGGGGGGGGGGGGGGGGGGGGGGGGGGGGGGGGGGGGGGGGGGGGGGGGGGGGGGGGGGGGGGGGGGTGTGTTGTTGGTGTTGGGGGGGGGGGGGGGGGGGGGGGGGGGGGGGGGGGGGGGGGTTTGTTTTTTTTTTTTTTTTTTTTTTTTTTTTTTTTTATATAAAAAAAAAAAAAAAAAAACGGGGGCGCCGGCGCCCCCCCCCCCCCCCTCACAGCTAAAAAGAGAACTATGAGCCTAAAACTATATCTGCTTCGTCATGGTGAAACTGCCTATAGTCGTACTGGCGGCTATTGTGGCGATCTTGATCCTGAGTTAACTGCTAACGGTGAAAAAATGGCGATCGCCTTTGGCGACGCTTATAAAGCGATCGCATGGGATGCCGTATTTGTCAGTCCCATGAAACGGACGATCGCTACAGCCACACCATTATGCAAAGCGATCGGCATGGAAATGCAATTTCGAGATGGCTTGAAAGAATTACGTTATGGCAAATGGGAAGGACTAACCAATGATTTTGTCAAAGAGAATTATAGTGAAGATTATCTCCGTTGGTTAACGGAACCTGCGTGGAATCCCCCCACGGGCGGCGAAACGGCGGTACAGCTTGCCAGTCGAGCTTCATTTGTAGTTGCCGAAATTCAAGAAATGTATCCATCGGGTAATGTATTAGTCGTTTCACACAAGGCAACAATTCGCGTTATTTTGTGCGGCTTATTGGGAATCGATATGGGTAGATATCGCGATCGCATTGATGTCCCCGCCGCCTCGCTGAGCATAGTCCAGTTTGGCGCACTTGGCCCCATGCTCAAGGTTTTAGGTGATCGCAGTTTTATGGATGCTGATTTGCGATCGCTATCTGGCACTTAAAAATTTGGTAAGTGCTCCCAATCTTAAAAACATGCGTTAATCAGGCGGAGATTTTAATGCAAACCGACTATATCGGTCACGATCGCGCTTATCAGAAAAGACGTAACGACCCCAATTATGAGGGTTGGAGTAGTGGATATGCTGAAGATTGGCTCCGTAGCTGGCAACCGATGATCCAAAAAGCAGCTTTTCCCAAGCAGGGTAAACTTTTGGAGCTAGGTTGTGGTGCTGGCAATCTCAGTATTCGCTTTGTGCAAGCGGGCTATGAAGTGGTAGGTGTGGATATTGCGCCGAATGCGATCGCTTGGGCGAACGAAAATGCAGCGAAGGCAGAAGTTAAGGCTACATTTCTAGAAGCGAATGTACTGGATTTGGCTGGGATTGATGATGCATCTTTTGATATCGCGTTAGATGGGCGTTGTTTTCATTGCATTATTGGTAGCTATCGCCGCCGTTTTTTGGAGAATATTGCGCGAATTCTCAAACCTAACGGGATTTTGGCAATTAATACAATGTGTAATGAAGTTCCCAAAAGTGCATATTGGCTTGACAATTTCGATCTGCGATCGCGACAAATCATTCATGATGGGATCGCGAATCGTTATATTGGAGACTCGAATGATATTTTGCAAGAAATAATGCAAGCGGGTTTCAGAGTGCTAGATGTGGAGATTGTGCCTCCGAAGGATGCAGAAGATCTCGCCGATCTACGTGCGATCGCGACAAAGTTATCGTAAGTGTGAGAGCAGGTCAAAGTAGATACAAAAATAATGAAGATATTAATTCTCAATGCGGGATCGAGTAGTCAAAAAAGTTGTTTATACAATTTAGAAGGTGTGTTACCCGATACGCCACCAGAACCAATTTGGGAAGCGAGTATCGACTGGACGCATCATGATGGGTTTGCGGAAATAAGGGTTAAACCTCAACATGGGAAGGTTTTAGAAGAGGAAATTGCTGCAACCTCCCGTCCTGAAATTATCGCGCATATGCTCGAAACGCTTTGGAGTGGTGAAGCTCCAGTTCTTAAAATTCCTTCAGAAGTAGATATCATCGGACATCGAGTAGTGCATGGGGGTGCAGAATATCGCCAAAGTACGATCATTAATGACGAGGTGAAAGAGGCGATCGCTAAATTAGCCATCTTCGCACCAGTACATAATCCTGCCAATTTAGAAGGAATTATCGCTGCCGAAAAGGTGTTTGGGAACATTCCTCAAGTTGCGGTATTTGACACGGCTTTTCATGCTCACTTATCACCTGCTGCTTATACATATGCAATTCCCACTAAATATACTGAGCAAGGGATTCGGCGCTATGGTTTTCATGGTATTAGTCACCAATATTGTCGCGATCGCGCCGCAAGTATTCTCAATCGCAAAGTCGAAGATTTACGCTTAATCACCTGTCATTTAGGCAATGGATGTTCATTAGCTGCTATTCAGAATGGACAGAGTATTGATACAACCATGGGATTTACCCCCCTTGAAGGTTTGGTAATGGGCAGTCGTTCTGGTTCCATTGATGCTGGGATTATCATTCATTTATTACGCCAGCCTGATATGGATGTCGAAAAACTCGATCGCCTATTAAATCGAGAATCAGGTTTGTTAGGTGTCTCAGGAATTTCTGCGGATCTTCGCCCAGTGCTGAAGGCGATCGCTGAAGGCAATCAGCAAGCGCAACTAGCCTTTGATGTCTATGTGCATAGCTTGAGATCGCATATCGGCTCGATGCTAGCAAGTCTTGGGGGATTAGATGCTCTAGTATTTACCGCAGGCGTTGGTGAAAATGCTCCCGCAGTCAGAGCTGCTGCTTGTGCAGGATTTGAGTTTTTAGGACTGAAACTGGATTTAGATAAAAACAATCAGAAATTGATGGATGTAGATATCGCTACGTATGATTCATTGGTAAGAGTTTTAGTAATTCATACCCAAGAAGATTGGGAAATCGCTCGCGAATGTTGGCATTTAAAATAAGAAAGAGGTCGCATAGCGACCTCTTTCTTATTTACCACTTATTTTGGCTTTGTAACCTAAGCCTAGCAAGATCTGCAAAATTTTCTGACTGCAATCGCCTTGAATCTCGATCGCTTGTCCCTTACATGTACCACCCGTCCCGCACTGATTTTTTAATTGTTTAGTCAGTTTTGCCAAATTCTCGGTTGTCGTCTGAAAACCTGTGACCTCAGTTACCGTCTTGCCACCCTTGCCTCGGCGCGTTACTTGAATGCGCGGATTTTGTTGCTGTGGAGGTAAATCGATTTCTTTTTGCTCAGAATCGTCTTCTTCAGGTGTGCCGAACTCACGGTAAACTACGCGATTTTTGGTCATAGCTTTTGGTCATAGCTGTAAGTAATCGTTAATAAAACCCAATAATTTTATTGAGAGGGTGGCAAAGCCACCCTCTCAATAAAATTATTATTCCACCCATGCCGATCGCCATGCTAATTCGGCTTCAGCGATCGTCTTTTGTTGATATTTCTTTTCTAGCTCATTGTGCAAATGCGCTAGCCTTGCCGATAAAACGCGCAACTCCCCACGATGAGACATGACCTTGCGATCGGTAAACTCAATTTCAGCGAGACGAATACTCATCTGCGCATTTTTATCGTCTTTAGTCTTGTTTTCGTCAGGTTTTAAAACTTTATGCTCGACTAAAAGCTGGTTCAGTGTCTCCATGCTTTCATTGAGGAGCTTGCTGAGTAGAGTATCGAGATTTTCTTGATTGGTGCGACTATCGCGATCGCATTCTTCGAGAGTTTTTTGCATCTGCTCACACAGCGATTTGATCCTTTGCCGCAATGCTTCTTGCAAATTTTGCCGCGCCGATAGAGATAGCGCTAGAAATGCATCAGGACATTTTTGGGTGCAAAACTTAAATACTGTGAGCAAAATTTGTTGCTGGACTGCCTCAGCGATCGCCTGAGAATACTCAATATGAATCACATCGATACGACTGATCACATCAGCGATCGCCTGTTGGATGTTTTGAATATCTTTATCAATACGCACCAGCATCGTAGTCCACTCTATCTTTTCTTTCGTTTTCTTCGTAGTGCTAAAGAGGTAAGGATAGGCGGCGCTTCGCGCCGCCTATCCTTACCTCTTTATATTTGCAGGGCTGTAGGCGCAGCAAAAACAAATTTTTTTGATTATTCGCCAACAACAAAGCGCACAAAGCGACGAACTTTGACGTTTTCGTTCAGCTTAGTAGCAGTTAGTTTCACCAATTCATCAACGGTGATGCTTTGATCTTTGATGTAAGGCTGATCGATTAAGCACAATTCTTTCAAGCGCTTTTCGATACGACCAAGTACGATCTTCTCGCGAATGGCAGCAGGCTTGCTTGCTAAGTCTTCTTTACCAGATTCGATTTGCTTTTCATTTTCTACAAAAGCAGCAGGAATATCAGCAACACTGACATATTCCACGTTAGGGCAAGCAGCAATTTGCTTAGCTACACTATCAGCTAATTCTTTAAGTTCTTCGCGACGCGCCACGAAATCAGTTTCGCAGTTAACTTCGACGAGCACACCAATGCGGCTACCAAAGTGAATATAACTATGGACGATTCCTTCAGATGCTTCACGGGTTGCTTTTTTAACAGCAGAGGCAAGCCCCTTTTGTCTTAGATATTCGGTTGCTTTGGTAAAATCACCACTGGAGTCAACGAGCGCTGCTTTACAGTCTTTGATACCTGCGCCAGTTCTCGCACGTAGCTCTTGAATTTGTTGGGTTGTAATGTCTGCCATATTAAGTAAGCTTGTTTTGGATTTCTAGGGCAACATTTCGAGGAGCGAGGAGTTTTTGCTCGTTGCCGAAAATATCTCTCGAAAATATTTCTAAAATGTTTACAGTACTCTAAGTTATCACAATTCCATGTACACAGTTTTTTGAAAATCTAGGGCAATCTCCGAACTTGCCCAATACATCTTAAGTGACACTTTGCGATAACTCTAAGGGACTTACACAAAATAATCGCTCAAAAAAAAAGCAGCAGGCGAAGTCCGCTGCTTTTTTTGGTTTTATATGGATCATTGCCTGTAATGGTCTTAAAAACCAACAATTCTCAACAAAACTAATTTTGGGTTTGCTGCGCCTTCGCGCAGCAAACCCAAAATTAGTTTTGTTGAAATTGGCGTTAGCCAAATATTTTTTGATGAATTAAAGCTTGTTGTTTGAGTTTCTGTACCCGATCGCTTAAAAATTGATCTCGATGTTTGAGGTGATCAACCCAAACGTCGGTAAGTAGCTGCGCATCGTCAGGTAAAACCTCTAACTCCCAGCCAGAAATCCCTAAATCTTGCATGAGATAAGAAACTTTCGGATCGTAACTAATTGCGGAACAATTACTGCCTTCAGCCGCCGCCATAATTAATCCATGTAACCGCATCGCGATCGTCAGATCTACACCATTGAAAATTCCCTTAAGGCGACGTGGATCTTTTTGAATGATGATTTGACTGCGATTTGGCATCTTTTCATTAAGAGAATCACAAATTGCTTGGGAGATCGCCTTATCTTGAGATGGCTGAAATGGTATCAATAAAATTTCAGCATTGGTTTGTTTCTGCAACTTTTGCAAAGCTTCAGTAATTGTGGCAAGGCGACAGGTTGTTAGCGCAGGATGCGATCGCAAAACCACCGCAACACGAGGTTTTGATAAATCACGATGCATGTTAATGGGAGTTGCATCCAAAGCCCATACTGGATCAGGGGCAACCACACTCTCAATTTGCCAGTCTGCTAATAATTGGGCTGATTGGCGATCGCGCACTGACACCGATGTACATCCCTGAAAAGCTCGTCGGGCAATCCATTTACTCACCTTGCGTTTGAGTGGTCCCACACCTTGCGCCCAAGCGATCGTTTGCAGTCCCATCCCCTGCGCCAAGCCCATCAATCCCCCGTAATAAATCGGATTTCTGGCACTTGTAGCATCTTGCATCAAGCTACCGCCGCCCCAAACAAATAAATCCGATCGCTTTAATTCGCTAATCAATGCAAATACTGAATAACGATCGCTAGCTTCGACCTGATGCAAATTTTCGGTGGCTCTGGGACTAGCAGACAAAACAAGCGGTTGGATATCTTTGGGTAGCATTTGCAGCAAAGTGGCAAGTAGCGCCTCATCCCCACCATTACCCATTCCGTAATATCCACATAAAACCGCACGTCGCATACTGCTCATCCCAAATACTGTTTAATCTTGCCGCAATTCTCACGGAGTCTTAATTGTCGCGTATTTCAGTAGCCAAGCATAATTAAATATAAAGCCCAAAGATAAGTACAGCCCGTTACGCGGTCTGTACTTATCTTTGGGCTTATAACGCTATGCAATTTCGATAAATGTGGCGCTGAGGACTAGAGTTACACCAATTAACAACCAAACAATTGGCATATATACAGGACTAATAAAGCTGTTACCTAACTGCATCAAAGCGATCGCCATGCCTGTCATGCTAGCAATCATAATTGCCCATAACCAGTGCAAATGAACTCGACCAGAGCGTCTCTTTGATTTTGGTAAAAGCTTTGGGGATGCAGTTGTTATGTAGAGCTGAGTCTTTGGCGATCGCTTATTGACTGCGGTCAAATTACCCATTGATCGATTAGAGATAACTTGGGACGAGTTGAGAGATTGGTGAGGCTTTGGCAATATTTTTTGTGAGCTTTTCGGCGTGATATTTTGGTTAAATCTCGACTTTAGCTGTCTTCTTTTCTGGTATATACGTTTTTCAATTTTCTTAAGTCGCAACCAAAATAGCAGTAATAACGTAATGGCTATTGAGCCTAACGCGATCGCTAACTTGACCAAAATTAGCAACAAGTCTATGTTTTCTTGAAGGGATAAGACAATTGCCATATATGCTGCAATCAAGTCAAATTGCGAATTTGTTACAAAATATTATTTCACCTCGCCCAAAAATCCACGAACTAGAAATCATCAGTAAAAGTGCCAGTAAAAACATGAAAATCAAATCCAAGATAAAGAAGGTCGGCACTTCGTGCCGACCTTCTTTATCTTGGATTTGATTTTTGTTCAGGCCTAAACTACAGCAGTCAACCTTGAAAAATCCACCAAATGTCTTTTGTGGATTTTTCAAGGTTGACTGCTGAGATAAGTTAATTCCACATTTGGAGCAAGCGTAATCACATCACCATTACATAGATCATGAGAAGAGGCAATCTTCATATGATGATTAATTATTACCCCATTGACACTCGGCTTACCAGATAGATCTCCATCAATAATTCTGTACAAATAACGCCCACCCTCCCCAGGCACACGTAGCAATACCGCATGTTGTCGAGAGACAAATCGCGAATAAAGTTGAATATTATTATTCACATCCCGCCCAATCGTATACTTTAAGCCATCAAGTGCGAGTTTTCTACTACCTCCCGCATCATTGATTAATAGTGTGTGACTAACGTGTGTTTCGCTCATTAGCTCACCAAAAAAAGAAGTAGATGTGGCTTACCAGCGAAAAGTATATGCTACTGGTAGACATTTAGTTTAATCTCGCTCTACTTTACTCTACAAATGGGTTGAATAATAGAGTTTTTATCAAGAGTTAGCGAATCTCAGTAGCTTGTTTATTCTTTGTATATTTAGAACCCATACTCAAACTTAAATCTTCAAGCTGATTTTCAAAAAGCTGATTTTCAAATTAACTTCGGCGCAAGATACAGAATATGCACTTCAGGCGCGAATGTGACAATATCACTATCTTGCAGATCATGGGAAGCAACTTTTTGGATCGCATTTAAAATAATCCCATTTTTACTGAGTTTACCTGAGTCGCTACCATCGATAATCCGATAAGTATCAAGGCGATCGCGATGACGAACTTTCCTCAGAGTCGCGTGATACCGCGAGACAAAATCAGAGTTGAGGTGAACGGTGTTATCGGTTTCGCGACCGATTGTATATTGATTCTCAACTAGCTGCATCTTACGAGTTCCACTGTTGTCAGTTACTACCAACGTGTGTTCAGGAGAAAAATTAATGCTAATTTCAGACTCTTCTTGAGTTGTACTTGTCATATTTTTACAATTACTCTTATTTTATTCATTTAACTTAATCTGGAGCTAACGGTGAAAGCAAGCACCTTTGGGATGAGGGTAGAAGGCTTACCTTGGATCGGCTTTCTAAATAGCTACAATTAATTCCCACGATCTGCACTGCCTGCTGCGCGGGCAGCACAGATCGTGGCTTTGTTTTTTTAATTATGCCGAGGTACTTATACAATATTCAATTGAAACTCAATATATTTCGGAGAAATGCTTTAGTGGAAGTTACGGAGATCGCACGCCAGACCCAGATTTTATCTCAGCACCTGAGCAATGCTCAGGAATATCTTTGACGTACCTGCGATCGCAGCAAAAATTAGTGACCTAGAACAAACAGCCGCCCAACCCGAATTTTGGGAGAATAGCGACCAAGCCCAAAAAACAATGCGCGAACTAGATGCGCTGAAATCTTACCTCGAAAAGTTTGACCGCTGGCAGAAAACCATCGAAAATCTGGAAGCGATCGCTGAGTTACTAGCCCTTGAGGACGATCCTGCCTTAGCAAATGAAGCCAAACAAAGCCTGACTCAAATACGGCTAGAGATGGATCGTTGGGATCTTGAGCAATTACTATCAGGAACCTATGACAAATATGATGCGGTTTTAACAATCAATGCTGGCGCTGGTGGCACTGACTCCCAAGACTGGACAGAGATGCTATTACGGATGTATACCCGTTTTTGTGAATCACAAGGCTACAAAGTGGAGATTTCTGAAATTTCCGAAGGTGAAGAGGCTGGTATCAAATCAGTAACTTTGCTCGTACATGGGCGTTACGCTTATGGCTACCTTGCTCCTGAAAAAGGCACACATCGTCTTGTCCGAATTTCCCCGTTTAATGCCAATGATAAGCGTCAAACTAGTTTTGCTGGTGTAGAAGTCATGCCATTACTCGAAGAGGATGTCGATCTCGAAATTGATCCGAAAGAATTAGAAATTACAACAACTAGAGCAGGTGGTAAGGGCGGTCAAAACGTGAACAAAGTAGAAACTGCCGTGCGAATTACTCATTTACCTACAGGAATTTCAGTACGCTGTACGCAAGAGCGATCGCAATTACAAAATAAAGAAAATGCCATGCGATTGCTGAAAGCAAAGCTATTAATTATCGCCCAAGAACAACGCGCTCAGAAAATAGCCGATATTCGTGGCGATATGGTGGAAGCAGCTTGGGGTAACCAAATTCGCAACTATGTGTTTCATCCTTACCAATTAGTCAAGGATTTGCGTACAGGTGAAGAGACGACGAATATCCAAAATGTGATGGATGGAGACCTTGATCCTTTCATTCAGTCATATTTAAGGCAACAAAATCAGCCCGTTTGAGTCAATAGTTTTAGAATAAGTATCTCAGGCTTATATTAAAACTCATATTTAAAGACTGTGCAGCCTGTTATAAGGGCTACACAGATTGTGAGTTTTTAATTTTTTCCCCATTACTTAACAGATACAGATTACGTCCTTGGAGTTTTTGGCGATTAATGGCAATTGATTATGAATAGTTGGCATCAGAGACATTCAGTTTATTTTAAGCAATTTGTAAGCAAGCAATTTGCAAACGGGCAAACCAAAAATCTAGGTTTAACATCAGATCAACGAGATGTTAAGAATAATTTCAAAAAATACTTAGGTCAGGGATTAAGCGCAATTAGCTTACTTGGTCTATGTGTGGTTATTGGGGCAATTGTTGAACCGATGATTAGTGGTAGTCGCTTATCTGCGTCAGCTGAAACCTGCGTCAAACCATCCAATTTACAAAATTTTCTCAACAAAGTATCTCTTGGTGAAGACAATCTTACTCGTTATGCAGCAGCTGCTAATGCGATCGAAAACAAACGTCTAGAGATTTTTAGAGAGGCTAAAAGTAACCCTGATTGGAATAATGTTGCTACTCTCGCAGAATCGCAACAAACTAAAGTCTGCGATCTCACTAATCCGCCAGAATTTTTGCGATCGCTCTGCAACCAGTTACGAACCTATAGCGCAGAAGAAATTTGCCGCAATGGATTTACCACGAAAGAGTTTAATCAAATTACGCTGGAGCAGAAGCAAAATCCGAGTCTGAGAAGCTTAATCCAAGGTAAGCAGATGCAATTACGCGGTAACAAGTAAAGAAAAATAACGCAATGTAGGGGTAATTCATGAATTACCCCTACATTGCGTTATTTTCTGTAAGCCCAAAACAAAAAACGAGAAGCAAAGCTTCTCGTTTTTGTTTTTTGTAATGATCGCACCAAAATTCAACTATTTTTTATTTTGTTTGCTAAAACGACCAAAATCGTCTATAAGAAACAAGGCAAAATCAGACATCTACGACATTCCTATTGACAATGGTCACTTACAGTCTATAATCCCTCCATTGTTTAGTATGCCCAGTGCTACACAAGCTACAAAACTCATAAAGACACGCTTATGTTCGGCTTAAAATTTGGCGGAAAGGCTAAGAAAGGCATCGGAATTGAAATCACTTCCGAGAAAGTTAACCTAGTTCAATTGCGCCGCAAGGGGCAATCTTCTTACAAGCTAGTGACGTATGGTAGCGTCGAGCTTCCTGAAGGTACTGTTGAAGAAGGACGTATTCTCGATCCTGTAGCGCTGGGAGAAATTATTCGCAGTTTGCTAGCAGACAAAAAAATAAAAGTTAAGAAAGTTGCTACAGCTCTACCAGGTCGGGAGACTGTGAGCCGGCTCATTCGCCTTCCAGCGGAAATTCCTGACATTGAACTGCGCGAGATGGTTCTTAATCAAGAGGCAAGTCTGTACTTACCTTTTCCTCGTGAAGACGCGGATGTTGATTATCAAAAGTTGGGCACATCTCGTGATGATGACGGCATTGAACGTATAGAAATTCTAATGGTGGCAACACCTAAAGAAGTCACAGATAGTTATATGCAGGCTCTAGAAATAGCGCAGCTACAGGTTGATGTTGTTGAGGTTAGTAGCTTTGCTCTCATTCGTGCTATGTACAATGAGTTGTCAAGATTTAGCACTTTAGCGGAAGCCGTAGCGATAGTCGATATCGAGTACGAAGCTACCGAAATTACGGTAACGGTTGATGGAGTGCCGCAATTTTCTCGAACCTTCCCTATTGGTACTGCTCAGATTCAGAATGCTCAATTGCGAGCCATTAACCTACCTCCACGCAGGACAACGGATATGGAGATGTTGAGTTCAACTGTTGTTCCTGTTCAATCTATGGATACAGCAAGTCTTGCTGGTGGTGGCGGAACGCCAGGGGATGCGGCGATTATGCGAGTTGTTGGTGATCTATCCGATGAACTAAGACGCTCAATTGACTTTTATACTAGTCAGTCTCCTGGCTCCGATGTTGTGCAGTTATTGATTGCAGGACCTGGCGCTTGTATCGGTCAATTAAATGAGTTCTTCAGTCAACATCTTGGTATTGCCGCTGTGGCGGTTGATCCACTTACTGCGGTTGGTGTAACTGTCGATGGTGACATTCCTATCGAGGAACGTATGGCGATGTCTGTTGCTCTAGGTCTAGGTTTGAGGGAGGTTTAAAAAGTCGTTATGTATACACTTGATATTAATTTTTTAAGCGATCGCGCTGCTGACGAATCTCAAGCATTGGAACGTCAACCGATAGCTGATTCGCAGTTTTTAGTTTATGGAGGTACAGCTGCTGTAGTTGCTCTCGCCATAGTTGGCGGTGCTTTTTTAGTTCTAAACTCACAAAATGAGGGTATTCAACTAAAGCTTACTGCTTTAAATGCTGAGGAGTCAAAACTAAGTAGCCAGCTTGCAGCATTGAAAAGTCAAGAAACTCAACTTCAAGCGATTCAAGCGAGAACTGGAGAACTTGTCAATCTATTTGTAGGCAACATACCTGTCAGTGCGATCGCTGACGATATTAGAAAACGAACTCCTATTACTGTTCAAGTGGAAGCAATCACCCAAGCATCGGCTGCGGCAACTGCTCAAGCTCCTGCTGGTTCGACAATATCTCTCTCAGGAAAGGCAACTAGCTACAATGAGTTGAATGACTTTCTCTTGTTGCTCAAAGCATCACCACTACTAGAAGCAAAAGAGACTGTCTTAGTCTCGTCAGCTTTGCAACCAGCCACTACTGATAAAAACTTTACATTGGTCAACTTTCAAATTCGCACGGCTGTTACTACAAAAAGCCCTGCCGATATATTGCCAGCACTCCAAAAGACAGGAGCCGACGGGTTAGTTACGAGAGTCAATCTATTAAAGCAACAGGGAGTTATCAAATAAAATGACAAACGTTGGAGCTGCTTCAGGAATTGAAGATGGTGCAGGTGGTGTAACTCTATTTGGACTCACCTTAACATCAAAGGTTTTAGGAATATTGCTCGGAGTTGGTGGGGTTGTTTTAGCTGGTTATGTAGCTGCAACCTATGTCATGCCAATCTGGGATTCAGTTCAGGCTGGACAAAAAAATATTGATGCTAAAACGACAAATGTTACAACTCTCAAAGGTCAAGTAGCAGGCAAAGGCAATATTGCTCAAAAGATTGAGGAAGCAAATCAACAGAATAAATTTGTTCTCTCACTTTTACCCAATGTAGATAATATTGATACGTTAATCCGCGATATTCAAGAGCAGATTCCTAAGACTATTGTGATTGCTTTGCCGCCAGATTTCTCCTATGAACTAGCAGGAACTTTACGGAATTTCCAGCCTTCTGCTCCAGTTGTAGGGACACAGTATGATACTTATTCCTTCACGATTGGCTTTGATGGAAAGTTTGAGGATGTATTGAATACAATCCAAAAAATTGAGCGCTTAAAGCCTCTACTAGTAGTCAAAGATTTAAAACTAACGAAAAAGGCTCTACCAACTGCTACTTTTAAGTTTTCTCGCCCGATCGCCGCTGGTAAAGAGAAAGAAATTTTGGATATCTTGCCACCATTAATTGGGGCAGATTTTACTTTGCAAGCTTTTGTCCCTAAAACCGAAGAGGAGCTTAAGAAAGCAGCTGCCGCTGCTGCTCCACCAAAAAAATAAAATTTCGCCCCCAGTAGTGACATTCTGCTGTGAAAGACATAGAAATCTTGCAGTGCCAAATAATTTTGGGTGAGTAAGTGTCTTATTATTTTTTTGATTTGAAATTGACAAAGTGTGGTATAGTCTCGCACCATAATCGCGTCAATTCTCTCTTGGTTATGTCGTTCTTTTAGTTAGGACATGTTCCAGTTTCTACAGATTTACTACAAAGATTAAGTGTATTGAGTTCCGTGAGGAACAAGAGGAGTGTAATTATGAATGCTAAATTGAATGATAGGTTGAATGGGAATTGGAATGGTAAGTCTCTGGCTTGCTGGTTTCTAATTGCTGCTAGTTGCCCACAGGTTTTGGCGATCGCACCGAGCCAAGCTCAAAATGCTGTCCAAAGTCCTGTTTCTGCAAATCAAACTGATGTAGTTGCGGTGGCGAGTCGGATTACTGACATCAATACAAACGTGGCAGGCGATCGCTTGAATCTGACGTTGAATTTTGCCAGTAGCGATCGCCCTCAAGTCACCTATACCAAGCAAGGTAAGGCATGGGTGGCGGTATTAAATGGCGCACAGTTGCAATTAGGCAATGGTAATGCTAGCTATGCCAAAGCTAATCCTGCACCAGGCATTACTGCGATCGAGGCGACTCAATACGCAGCGAATAAAGTTCGTATTCGAGTAACTGCTAATGATCCAGAGATGCTCAAGGATTTGATCAAGCGTCAAGATACTGGTGACAGTCTAGTATTTAGCCTAGAGATGCAACCTTCCACAACTCAATCTAGTACTCTCTCTGCATCTAATGCGCCTGAGGCTGGAGTTGTAAATAGTCAAGCTTCACCTGATCCTAATCAAGTTTTAGTAGCTCAAAATACTACGAGTTCTTCTGTTGGCAAGCCAATATTTGAGCCAAAGGTGACAATCACAGCCCCTAATGGCACAACTCGCGTAGCGCAACCCACTGCACCAAATTCAGTTTCGCCCCCTGTCGCTAATCCTGTGACTCCGCAGTTGCCCGGTCGTGTCCCTGGTGTTGTGCCTCCGTTCCGTCAAATTAAAACTCCTCCTGTTGGCGATATTGCGACAACAACGGCTAAGCTACGTGCGGATATTGTCGAGTTAGGTACAGCAGAGCGTGTACCGAGAATCACTTTGCGTGATGCTCCTGCGATCGAGGTTTTGACTCTGATTGGTCGTGTGGCAGGTTTGAGTGTTGTCTCTGCCGAAGCTCCAATAACAGCAGGGGCGGCGACTCCAGCAGCAGGGGCGGCGACTCCAGCAGCAGGGGCGGCGACTCCAGCAGCAGGGGCGGCGACTCCAGCAGCAGGAGCAACTGGTGGATTAAAACAACCAGTCAGTCTCTCGATTGAGAATGAAACTGCTCAGGATGTCTTCAATAATGTATTGAGAATTACTGGACTAGACGCAAATCGTATCGGCAATACAATTTTTGTCGCGACTAAGCTTCCTGTCACTTTAAAGAACTTAGTCACAAAAAGCTATCGCCTTAACCAAATTGCAGTTGGGGAAGCTTCGGCATATCTGGTAGGAATAGGGGCTACAAGGGTTGTCAATCGCTTAGCTACAACAAAAGTAGTTGCAACAGCGACTATTGGATCACCCGCTGCTCCTCCTGAACCTGAAGCAAGCACAGATAAAAAGCCTGAATCCGAAACACTCGATATCAACGCTGATTCGGGAGTTGCCACACTTGTTAAAGGTTTATTAGTAGTTGGTGAAGAACGTAGTAACTCGCTGACGCTAATTGGCAGTCCTCGACAGGTTGAATTTGCGGAGGCACAACTTGCCAGATTAGATTTGCGTAAGCGTCAAGTAACTGTCAATGTTCGTGTTTTGGAAGTTAGATTAGGTGACACCCAAGTAAGTGCAGGAGGCGTATCTTTCCTTGGTGGCAACCCAATTATCGCTGGTACTGGTTCTCAATCTATAGGTATTGGATTCGATAGTAGTACAGCTATCTCATTACCAACATCATTTTTATCGACTCTTACAGCAAGTATCACTAGCGGAAATGCTAAGGTGCTTACTGATCCCAATCTAACAGTTCAAGAAGGGGAAACAGCTACAATTGCACTTACCAATGATGTTATTTTAGGTGTTAAGTCTACTGCGTCCGCAGTTGCTGGAGGTCCACCAACTACTGAACCCGTTGTTGGCAAAGCAGGTTTGACCCTATCAATTAAAATTGATAGGATTGACGATAATGGATTTATCAATCTGTCTGTTTCACCAAAAATTTCTAGTCCTTCAACTGGTCCTACTCTTACTACTGCTCCTGGTGTATCAAACCCTACAACCCTACTATCTGAAAGAACTCTAAACTCTGGCAAAATTCGTTTGAGAGATGCTCAAACATTGATACTTTCGGGTATTATCCAAGACTCTGATATAGAAAATGTTAGCAAAGTTCCTATTCTTGGAGATCTTCCGATTATAGGTGCTCTATTCAGGTCTACTAGTTCGATAAATACTCGTAGTGAAGTGATTATTATTGTCACACCTCGCATTATTGATGATAGCCAAGATGCTACTTGGGGTTATACCTACCAACCAGGTCCAGAAACCCAGAAGGTTCTCGATAGCAATCAACGCAAGACTCAGTAAGTTTTGCATTTTCCTTCTTCATTTACACTCCCTTCTTCACAGCCTTGGAAATATTTCCAAGGCTGTTTTTTTGTTTTTTCTGGTAGGGGCTTAGCATTTGCGGAGCAATGTTGCTGTGGTGGGTTTAAAAATTGTGGCGCAAATGCTAAGCCCCTACGGTTCTATTGTTTCAATCTTCAGGTAAATATTGCGGGTTCAAAACATCCGATCGCTCAAATGGACAAATTTCTGGAAACACCAAAATATCCAGCCCTGTCTCCTGAGCCGCGATCAATCTCGCATCTTGATAGCATTCCGCAAACGCATCTTCAAAATAAGGCTTAAGACTAGGGCTTTTTTTGAAAGCTCTAGTTAAACGGAGAGAATGCTCAGTAATAGACGCTTTCCAGCTATTAGTTCTCTTTTGAGGTTGATATTTCCATTTGAGTAGATGCTGCAAAACCCTAATTAAATTACTTTCTAAAGCATCTTTGCGATTATTCCCCATATCTTCAACTTCTTCAGCAAGATTCTCCAAATCCAATTTCTCGATATCTCCTTTGCGTAATAGATTGACAGTTTCCGTCAGCCAAAGATTAAAGTCAGTTTCGTATAAAGCTTTTGCTGTATTCATAAAAAAAGTCAGTATATACTTGATCAGGCTACGAGCTATTTTAGCCCAATAAAAATATTTTCTCTGAGGTTGCAACAAATGTACGTCACTGTGTCATAATTGCAAAGCGTTAAAAAATGCCCTCATGGCTCAGGGGTAGAGCATTCCCTTGGTAAGGGAAAGGTCACGGGTTCAAATCCCGTTGAGGGCTTAGGTTTTGCGGCTTAATAGGTGTGATAAACCCTAAAAAAGTCGCAGTAAAAGCCGCAATAACCTTGTCTTGTATCTCTTAACTACTCATTAGATGGTTAAGGTGATATGGCTACGTTTAACAATAATGGCACTATTACCTTGAGTTTCGAGTACAAAAGTAAAAGATTTGTACTGAGTGGCTTAGGATCTTACAGCGATACTAAGCAGCTAAAGGCAGCTAAAGCAGGTCAAACAAACCGAGCTACGCATCAAGGCAGACCGCAAAGCTAACAATTTTCCTTTTACTGACAACGAATCAGTAAAGCTGTTTTATTTTCCTAGCTCAGAAGATCGTCAACAAATGATTGCTAGGACTATTGAAACTGAACGTAGAACAGAAAAAGAAAGGAGCGATCTTAGCCCTCAACTTATTGCGGATCTACAAACTAGACTAGCTAAGCGTTACTCAGCTTCAAATCGCACAGGCGATCGCCCAAGTACTCAAACATCCAACCGATTTAACGGCAAGGTATGGCGGCGAGGAATTTGTGGTAGTTCTTTGCAATACGGATTTGGAAGGGACCTTAAAAGTTGCTACCGAAATTCAAAGGGAGATCGCTAATCTCGCCATTCCCCATGAAACCTATATAAGCCAGATCTTTACCTTGAGCATGGGCATTTCTAGCTTGATTCCCACAGCAGCACAAAGCCCCGAAATTTTAATTTCCTATGCTGACCAAGCTCTATAAACAGCAAAGGAACAGGGTCGCAATCGGGCGATCGCTTACAAGGTTATCGAAAAAATATTTGCTAACACTTTCGAGATATAGCTTAAGTGCGCTATAATTGCAAACCTATGCCTATACATTTTACTAAATATCAACAACATATTAACAACATCAATAGGCGTAGGATGTAAACCGCAACAAGCTTTAATGGCTACTGCTCTTACATTTCTGGGAGGAAACCAGATAAATTCAAAACAGGAACAAGGAAAAATTTAGTTATGATCAATCGGGCCAAAACTGCCACAGCTACCAATGTCGGCTTCACTCATGAAGATTTTGCAAAACTTTTAGACAAATACGACTATCACTTCAGCCCCGGCGACATCGTTGCAGGCACAGTATTTAGCATTGAGCCAAGAGGCGCACTTATTGACATTGGTGCAAAAACAGCAGCTTACATCCCGATTCAGGAAATGTCGATCAATCGTGTTGATCAGCCTGAAGAAGTTTTACAAAACAATGAAACCCGTGAGTTTTTCATTCTCGCTGATGAAAACGAAGAAGGACAACTAACCCTCTCCATTCGTCGCATCGAGTACATGAGAGCATGGGAACGTGTACGCCAGTTGCAAGCAGAAGACGCAACCGTGCGATCGCTCATTTTTGCTACCAACCGTGGTGGTGCTCTGGTCAGAATCGAAGGACTACGTGGATTTATCCCTGGTTCACACATCAGCACTCGTAAGCCTAAGGAAGAATTGGTTGGCGAAGAATTGCCACTCAAGTTCTTGGAAGTGGATGAAGACCGTAACCGTCTCGTCCTCAGCCATCGCCGCGCCCTTGTCGAGCGTAAGATGAACAAGCTCGAAGTTGGCGAAGTCGTCATCGGTGTAGTACGTGGTATCAAGCCTTATGGTGCATTCATCGACATCGGTGGTGTCAGTGGCTTGTTGCACATCTCCGAAATCTCCCACGAGCATATCGAAACTCCTCACAATGTCTTCAATGTCAATGACGAAGTGAAGGTAATGATCATCGACCTTGATGCAGAGCGTGGACGCATTTCGCTCTCTACTAAGCAACTTGAAGCCGAGCCAGGTGATATGGTCAAAGACCCTCAACTTGTTTACGCTAAGGCTGAAGAGATGGCAGCTAAGTACCGCGAACAACTCAATGCGGCTCCTGCGGTAATGGAAATTCCTGTGGCAGCAGTTGAAGAAGAAGAGTATGAAGTTCCTGATGCTATGGAAGAAGCAGAAATCCCTGAAGAAGTTGCTGCTGAACCCGAAGCAGTAGAAGAAGTTATTGCTGAAGCTTAATTAAGCTGTAAGAAAAGTTAATATTTCCTATAAACAAGGTGAGATTGTCTCACCTTGTTTTATTTTTGAGTTTGACATGTGTAACATTATAGGTTACAGTAATGGCTGTGACGGAATTTTAATCCACCATTTAATCAAATTAAAGGCTTATATGAATATCAAAATTTTAGACAGCGACACTCACAGACAGAATAAACAACATGATTAAAAAGTTTAAAGATAAGTTACTTGAAGCGTTATTCAAAGGTGAAAAAGAAGCAACGACAAAAGAACAAAAAAAATTGCAGAAAAGGCTGGAACATATAGATTCTGCTTCAAAAATAGAAAACCTCAAGATATCTGGATATGATTTACATGAACTGCAAGGAAATAGGAAAGGTATTTGGTCGATTAAAACAACTGGAAATTGGCGAATTACATTTAGATTTGAAAATGGTCATGCTTATGACGTAAACCACGAAGACTATCACAGAAAATAAACTCAGAGATGTGATTACATCAATCACATCTCTGAGTTCACAATTAGCATATTCACGTTGCAAAAAAGAAATAATTTTATGGATGAATTATTAGAAAGTTTAAAAAATCGAAAAGTTAGACCCTCTCATCCTGGAGAGATACTTTTGGATATATTAGAAGATGCAGAAATATCGCAGACTCAATTTGCCAAGATGCTTGGAGTCTCACGACGCTCAGTTAATCAGATCATTCAGGGGCATAGACCAGTGACTGTCGATATGGCAATCAGAATTGGGAAAGCTTTGGGTAATGGACCTGAATCATGGCTCAATCTTCAGCAAAAGGTAGATCTGTGGGATGCTCTACAGAACTATCAAGAATATGAAAAAGTACTGACGGTTGCGTAAAATTTGAAAAATCATCATCAATTTCTGTTCGCAAACCTTGGTGCAGGAGTTCGGAATAGATATTGAAATTCTTTTTGTCGTTCAGCAACTGTTTCTGGTCCGTAGCCCCATAAGCTCTTGTAATAAAAGAACGAAACACCTAAGCCTCTATTTTGGGCATTTATAGCTTGGGAATAAACCCTAGACATCGGCACATTACTATTGCGAAGTCCAGAGAGAATTGCGATCGCTGTGGAAATCTTATTTTGTACTTCTGCAATCTCAGGACGGCTAATTTGAGAAAGATAATCATCTAAGTCATTGCGATATACCTGTACCAGTAATTCATCGACAAAGCCTTGACGTACCCAACCTAGCCAGTCTTGCAACTGTTGCTTATAGGCAAAATCGTAATAGTTAGGAGATACTGAGAAAATCACATTTGGTTTTCTTTGCTTTACAGCTTTACTAAGTCTTGCCATAAAAGCCGTAATTTTATTAGCACGCCAGCGTACCCAATTAGGATCATTGACATCAGCGGGAGCCTCTTTTTTAGTCTCTTGGCGATAAAGATTGAGGGTGTAGCGATCGTAGCCAAAGGTCTTAGGGAGACTAGTGTGATCGTCAAATTGAATGCCATCCAAATCGTAATTGGACACTGCTTCCAATATTAATTCTGTCAAGAATTTTTGCACTTCGGGATGAAAAGGATTGAGCCATGCGACTTCACCAGCAGCCGTGATCGAAGTTTTATCGCCATTGCGTTGTTGTGTCAGCCAATCGGGATGTGCGATCGCTAGCTCAGACATTTCTGGAGCCATAAATCCAAACTCAAACCAAGGCATCACTAATAAATTATTTTTATGTCCCTGCGCGATGATGTCGGCAACAATATCATGTCCTTCAGACCCACGATAAACAAAAGGCTGCGCTCCTGCTTCTTGAGCGACAGTACTGGGATACATGGCATAGCCTGAGTTCCAGACAACGGGATAGATAGTGTTGAAATTGAGTTGCTTTAGTTGTTGTAGAGCCTCACTCAGCTGTTTGCGATCACTAAACATTGCAAAGTCATTACTCGTCAACCATACGCCGCGAATCTCTTGACGCTTGTCTATGGGTTGGTTGATTGGTGAACGGGGTGGGATAACTGGTTGCTTTAACGGTGGGACTAGTAGTTTTATTTGTGGTTTTGTTTGTGGGTTTATTTGAGCGATCGCTTGATCATTGCCTAGCAAGACAGGGAGCAGGCTATTCAAAAGTAGTGTGGTTGCAAAAGTTAAGACAAAAAGAAATGACAAAAAACGTTTGCGAGATCGCAACATTTGCCTAAAGATATGTCTAAGATTATGACTAAATTGATGTTTTCGCCAATCTTGAGGCATAAAACTTGGTAGTTGCATAAGTCGCATAAGTATAGATAATTAGACTAAGTAAAAATACTGATCGCAATTCTCATTGTAAATCTAGTTTTGGCGATGCTGGTCTTAAACAAGACTCGATAAACTTAGATTTGGTTTCTATTCTGAGAATTATGGGGGCTATCAAAAGCTGATTTGAGTTTGTTACAGATCTTGCTAGAAAGACAAGCGTGTTTTTGCCGAATCAAATTAATATAACGTTTTGTAAGCTAGAAATAATTTAGAGGTTTGCATTATCTTAGGTGCTGCAAACCAGATTAACGTATGAGGAGTGCGCTGTAATGCTCAAGCAAAACCATCGAGCCTGGGTGGAAATCGAACTCTCAGCAATTAAGCATAATGTGCATCAATTAAAATCCTTGCTGACTTCGCCAACTGAGCTAATGGCGATTGTAAAGGCTGATGCCTATGGACATGGGGCAATTGATGTTAGTCAAACTGCAATCGAGGCAGGAGCGACTTGGTTAGGTGTTGCCACAATTCCTGAAGGTATTCAGTTGCGTCGAGCAGGAATTACAGCGCCAATTGTGATTTTAGGGGCGACCAATGGCGTTGATGAGATTAAGGCGATCGCCGAATATCGATTGCAACCGACGATTTGTAATCCTAAACAAGCACTGATCTATCACGAAGTGCTCTCGCAAACTGGCGAGCAGGTTCCTGTCCACCTCAAAATTGATACAGGTATGTCACGGCTAGGGGTAAATTGGCAAGAGGCGATCGCCTTTGCTCAACTGGTGCAGCATTTGCCTAATTTAGAAATAATGAGCGTTTATTCGCACTTTGCTACTGCCGATGACAGCGATCGCACGTTCATGCAATTACAAACCCAAAGATTTGAGCAAGTAATTGCAGATCTCAAAGCTGAAGGGATCTATCCATCTCGTATTCACATTTGCAATACAGCCGCGATGCTATGCGATCGCCAAATCCATTACGACATTGTGCGAACTGGTTTGGGAATTTACGGTCTTTATCCCGCGCCCCATCTCAAAAATATTGTTGATCTACGTCCTGCGCTCACGGTCAAGGCGCGGATTACTCAAGTTAAAGAAATTAAGGCTGGGACAAGTGTTAGTTACGGTCGCTCATTCATCGCCGCACAAGATATGAAAATGGCAACTGTAGCGATTGGCTATGCAGACGGTATTCCTCGCGGTTTGTCTAATCGGATTCGTGTGGCAGTAAACGGTCAAAAAGTTGCTCAGATTGGCACAATCACGATGGATCAATGTGCGATCGATGTAACTCATGTTCCCAATGTAAATGTTGGCGATGTGGTGACATTTTTGGGTGGTGAATCTGAAAATACTGCTGACGACTGGGCTAATTTATTAGGTACGATTTCATGGGAAATTCTTTGCGGGTTTAAGAATCGATTGCCAAGGATTAATGTTGTCAATGCGATCGGTCTTATGACTTTACCGAACGCTATCTAGCACCAAAACATAAAATGGCGTAGCCATTTTATGTTTTAAAACCCTTACAGGTTTTGGCTTTTAACTCACACCCTTTTGTGAATTGGTATAAATTTGCATCGTGGAGTTTATCCTTCCTCAAAGAATTAGTGATATTTCAAGAAATTAAAATACAAATTACTGAAACGTGTTTTCAAATAACTTGCTGACACAGGTAAGATATTAGCAATAAGCAATGATTTGGGGCGCATAACCTGTCTATGACTGACAAAGAACAAATGAGCCTGTTTGATCTGACTCCATCGGAGGTTCCTTTGGTAGAGCTTCCCCATGCGGAGGGATCTGCTGATGCCTCACCTGCAAAAAAAACTGCGCGGACTGCTAAAAATACTAGCCCCGTACCTGCTGCCCCTTTGCCAGCGCATGAGCAATTTACCAGCCTAGACGCATTGCGAGAGGCAGCTTGCAATTGTCAGAAATGCCCACTTGCCCCAACGCGGACTAATGTTGTCGTCGAAAGAGGCGATCGCAATGCCAAAATCCTGATCATCGGCGAAGCACCTGGTGAACAAGAAGACCTATCAGGATTGCCATTTGTTGGAAAATCTGGACAGCTTTTAGACAAAATCTTAGAATCAGTAGGATTTGACACCAATAAAGACATCTATGTTTGCAATACCGTCAAATGTCGCCCCCCCAATAATCGTGTCCCCACCGAAATAGAAACTACCACCTGCAAACCCTACTTGCTTGAGCAAATTCGTCTCGTTGATCCTAAAATTATCTTGTTAACAGGCGCAACATCACTTAAGTCAATATTGGGCGAAAAGTTAGGCATTACTAAAGTGCGTGGCAAATGGTACGAGTGGGAAGGGCGTTTAGTAATGCCAATATTCCATCCCTCTTATTTATTGCGAAATCAAAGTCGTGAACAAGGCAGTCCCAAGTGGCTAACATGGCAAGATGTGAAAGCGATCAAAGCCAAGTATCTAGAAATTATTGGTGCTGATAGCGTAGTTGATGATGACGAGGAATTTTAGTGAGTAATTTAAAAGAAGATTTAACCAAAATGGTAGATGTAGCGATATGGGACTGGCTGTCTCCCCACGCTGCAAGGGCGCGAGTAATTTTAGTTGGGGCAAAGCTGGATATTGTCGATGTGGGCGTTGCGCTAACTGAGGATAATACTCAGCTAGTCCAATCATGGATCGAGGATGGCTGGATACGTCATCCTGTGGCTGAGGAGCTTAGCGATTGGAATGCAAACAAAGAAAAAGAGTTTATTAGCCTTGTTGTGCCACCATTTGTTCTTGTAAGACTTGACCCTATTTCCACACCAGAATAAACAAAGCCTCGCTAAGCGAGGCTTTGTTTATTCTGATTCAGTGCATTTAATTTATTAAAAAAAGAGAGAGCAGCTATTAGCTACTCTCTCTTTTTTATTAACGGTAACCAAAAGAAAAAGCCTAGGTTACTTTCCCTGTTTCGTTCCTAGGCTTTTTCTTTTGTTCGCTCCTCACACCTCTATACTATACATCCCTCTTTCTAAAATGTCTACTAGTTTGTCGGGCAATATAGGTTTTTTTTGTAAGCCTTTTGGCTGATGTTTGTACTTTTATTTGTTTTTTATAGATATATCTACCCATTCAGAGGAGTCGCTTTGAGTTCCCCATTTGGATTACAGATACTCTGCCCAGATATCAACCACCTCTTGAGAGCCATACCATTTACCCGATCGCGGAGAATGATAAACACCATCGATCGCCATATTCTTCGCTCCATCTAAATAAGCCGCTTCAATCGGAATTATGCCATCGCCCCATACATCACCTTGCCCAATCGTGAGTTCGTAACTACTATAGGCAAGCCATTTTTTGGGTGTAGATTTTTTGCCCTGTACCGCATTTCCTGCCACACAGATATATTCAATATCATCATAAAAAGCATCAGGATAATTGTCATTGACAAAACCTAAATTTGGCAGTGACCAAGGTTCGAGACTACGTTGAGGAGTTCCCAGACAAACCAGTTTGGCAACCTTAGAACGCGCATCCCAAACCTTGTCGTAATAGGGGCGATCGCCTAGATAAATCCGTGAGAGCCATCCTCCTGCGGAATGGGCAATGATATTTACTTTCGATGCACCTGATTTTTCTAATTCTTGGTTTACGGTTTGGTCAAGCTTTTCTAAAATTGGCGCGATCGAGCGTCCGCCCACCGTCGGAACCCAGTCCCACCATTTCAAAGGGACGACTGTTGCCGATAAGTTTTTACTTTGTAATTTTTGGGCGATCGGGATGTAATCGGTAGCTCCCGCAAGATATCCCGCCAGAATTATATTTGGAGTATTCATATATTCACTATCAAAGTAGAAAGGACGCAAAGCGACCTCTCTACTTTAAAGCGCAAAGTACTAAATTTCGTCAGGGCGTTGACTAAGACAACTGCCTCCGCGTGCTGCATTCCGAAAAGTTTGCACCGCTTCCACTGTATTAATGTGCCCACAATAGGGGCAGTAAACCTGCTCACCAATTTGTGGCTCAATGTCCGCACGGCTCCACCACTTACGACAGCGATCGCAATGAAAATGGTAGAGGAATTCTAAGGAAACTTTCATAGACTTTGCCGAAAAGCCTGTCTAAAAGTTTTCAGGGCTTCAAGTGGTGATGTAAATAAAATACAACGTTGCAATGTTGCCATGTCGAGGTTTGGTAAAAATTTGCTAGTAGTTGATTTGCAATATTGGCGATCGCTTTGAGTATCTAGGTGATAAATATCAATAACTCCATCCTCCCATAACCAAACTTCAGGGACTCCGAGCAAATAATATTTCTTTAATTTCTCAGTATTGCCGCTAGTCAAAATTACTTCAATGGCGAGATCAGGAATCTTTTTGGGGCTACCAAAGCTATAGGATTCATCGGGTTGTAAAGAGACTTGTTCTACTTTTTCTTGGGTAGCTTGCCCCATCGGGAAAAACTCAATTTCCATCTCTAAAAAGTACATTTCCAACAATGCGCCAATAATCGTTTTAATTAGCTCATGATCGACTGACGTAGACACAATCTCTAAAATCCCCTCGTAATAGGCTAGCCGAATACCCCGTGAATCCTCAAAACCTCGTTGAATCAGCTTGAACTGTTCCCATGTAATTAGAGGTTGTTCAATTCTGACTTCAGGATTTGGCTTGGATTGAGTTAGTATCATCTCGATAGGCGGCGTATACGCCCTTGACGTTGTACCAATTTAAGAAAATTCTAGCGATTTCTAGGGCTAATTGGGGCTTGCCTTGATCGATGAGCCACTTTAGTAAGGGACGTAGCGATCGCTCATTAAGTAATCCACCTAAGGACAATACCCCCCAAAGAATTACATGCAGCCATGTCATCTGAATCATCAGTCTAACTGTCCATGTTGGATGTTTTTTGTAAAAAACTACACCCATGCGTCCGCGCTGAGCTTCGACATCGACAAGTCGCGGGAGTTGGTCAATCGTAAAGGCAGGATGCCAATGATAGCCAGCAGCATCGGGACATTTAATTAATTTTAATCCTAAATTTTTGAGCCGCACACCTAGCTCTAGATCTTCCCAGCCATACTGACGGAAACTCGTATCAAACTTCCCTGCATCAATTAACCAATGCTTGGCGATCGCCACATTACCAGTCGCAAAAAAGGCTGTGGAAATATCTTGGATTTTAATTTTTTCAGAGGTCGGATTTTCAAAATTATTAGTATTGATTACCAAGCCATAAGTAAATGCGCGATCGCTTCTTGCAAGAGCCTTGGCATGAGCCGACAAAAATACTGGTGTAACGACAAGGTCACTATCAATAAAGACAATCGTTTCGCCTAAAGCAACATCGATTCCTGTATTTCTTGCGATCGCTGCGCCTTCATGGTTTTGCAGGATTAAACGAACATGAGGAAACTCGTCTACATGGGTTTGCAAAAATTCTACCGTGCCATCGGTGGAGCCATCATCAACTACTACAACCTCATAGGGTTGCGCAAAATTTTGAGCTTCCAACGCTTGCAAACACTTTTGCAATATGGGCAGGCGATTATAGGTTGGGATAATAATTGACCACATACTGATAATTATAAAATTAGAGGGTGCTTTGCAATCTCTAATTTTATTTATAAAAAAAGGGTGCAAAGCACCCCTTTTTTAATTTCGTGATTGTTGCCAATGTTGCCATAGGGTCAGACCACCAACATAGCCATAGCTCAACGCATACAGCACCATAAAGGGAAAAGTGATATACAAGCCTTTGCTATATGACAATCCTGAAGCAATTAAGCTATAGATACACAAACTTAGCTCGATTATTGCAGTAGCATCAAGGGGGATTTTGTAAGCTTTATTTTCCCAGCGATCGCTCTTGTGTTTAATATCAAACTTAGGAGTGCGACGGAAATTTGCACCTGTATTCGATAAGCCAGCAAATACGGCTCGGCTATTGCTCCAAGAAATACCTGTGCCAAGCACGGCAAGTAGGAAAATACGACCAAGGCGACGAGTCCAAGACTTTGGATAAAGCTCTCGTTGGGCATGGAAATATAAAAATGGCGGTCCAAAGGTTGCAGGTAACATAAAGATTGACCACATGCTCTCAAAGGAAATGCGCAAAGCGATCGCATCATCAGGTGTAATCAACATTAGAGGGACTGACAACAAAATCAATAGCAACATCAAAGGATGCGCTGAATATCCTGTCAAATGCATTGTGGCTTGAAATTTTACCAGCAGACTAAGATCATCAGCCTTCCAGATTGGGGCAATTAGCTTCTTGGCGCATTGAATACTACCCTTTGCCCAGCGAAATTGCTGTAATTTAAAGGCAAGCATCGCCACAGGCAACTCGGCGGGCGCGACAATATCATTGTCATAAACCACTTGCCAACCTTTGAGTTGAGCACGATAGCTCAAGTCCATATCTTCGGCTAAAGTATCTGCGTGCCATCCACCAGCATCAATAATTGCATCACGATTCCAAATTCCCGCCGTACCATTAAAGTTTAGGAAATAGCCATTATTGGCTCTAGCTTGCTGCTCGATCGCAAAATGTCCATCAATTCCTGTCGATTGCAACTTGGTAAGTAACGAATATTCAGAGTTGATATGTCCCCAACGAGTTTGCACAACTGCAACTTTCGCATTGGGGGAATCGACATAATGTCGAATGGTATCCTTGAGCCAGTTTATCGAAGGAATAAAATCAGCATCAAAGATGGCAATGTAATTTCCCTGAACAAACGGCATTGCATCCTGCAAAGCTCCTGCTTTAAATCCTGACCGATTGACACGATGGATATATTCAATCCAAAAGCCATGATTTTGATATTCTTGAACAGTTTCGCTGAGAATTGCTTGTGTATCGTCAATGGAGTCGTCGAGTACTTGAATTTGCATTCTCTCGCGTGGATAATCCATCTGACAGACGGCATCTACTAGACGGCGCGAAACATAGCGCTCATTAAAGATTGGTAGCTGAATGGTGACAATTGGTAAATCTTCTAAGGCGATCGCATGATGTTCAGGTGGATCGACTGCCAAAACATAACTACTAAAGCCATTAGTTAGAGGCTTGTCGAGGCGAAATTTCTCAAAGTTATCAAAATTATTGACAGCGAGCATGCCTGAACTTGGCGATGGCGATGTTACAGCTTGAACTGTTTGGTATTCTCTTGCAGGATTAAGTCGCGAGAGAACAAGCTGCTTTCTTAGAGAAAGCTTAGGCTTATGGACAGCAGTGAGCCAATAAGCATTAAGCCCATAAAGTAGTAGCCACATTGCTGCCACAGCATTTAGGGCGGCTAGGATCGATATTAGTATCAGAATGACTCTTGACTCCTTCTTACCACACGAAGCACTAATCTTAAAAAATTGATCAGACGAGCGAAATTAGCACACTAAGAAATATTACGATGCTTATCCTGTATTTGCAGAGAAATTTATGATTTGACGCTAAGTATTTATACACCTATCCGTAAATTTTTAATAAGAAAAACAAAAAGGAGTCGCAAAGCGCCCTTTTTTGTCCTAAGTCGAATTTGCATTGCTACTCCCTTCCCTCCAAAGAAATAGACATATAAAACCAAGAAATAGCGAGGCGGGGCTTTGCCCCGCCTCGCTATTTCTTGGCGGGGAAGGAAGTAGATGAACTTAATAAATTACAAACCCGAACCATTAAGGTTTCGCCCCACAGGGGCGAAACCTTAATGGTTCGGGTCGCAGTTACTTATAACTGCGACATTTGTTGTAAAGCGATCGCTGCTGCCTCTTGTTGAGCAGCTTTAATGCTTTTTCCTTGACCTTTGCCCCAGCAGCGATCGTCAAACCATACTTCTACACAAAAAAGATTGTTAACTCCATCAACATTGCGGTATTCAGGTAAACGTTTCCAACGACCTTGAGTTAATTCTTGTAGGGCAACTTTGTAATTTCCCAAGGCAGGAATCGCCAATAATGATTCGGCAAAATGCTGCATATGTGGATCGAGCCATTTGCGAATATAGGCTAAGTCGCAAGTCGCAATATATAGCGCAGCCATTAGAGCCTCAAGGGCATCTGCCAGTAGTGATCGCAAAGCCTGAGGATCATTACGCGCCGCATTAGAGACCACAACATATTTTTGCAACTCATAAATGCTTGCTATTTCGGCTAGGGTTTTGTCACTGACAAGATGCGATCGCAGAGCGGCTAAGTGCCCCACTTTGCGATCGCCATAACGCTCTTTTAAAAACAAACTCACAGACAAGCGCAGTACGCTATCGCCCACAAACTCTAATTGATCATTGTTGTAATCATTTGAGAAACTGGGATGTACCAAAGCTTGATCGATTAATAACCAATCAAATCCAGCGGAATTAACTCGTTCTAGGGTTGATTGCTCTAGCCCCATCCGCTCCAACAAGCGGACTAGTTCTCTTTGGCGGCGTGGATCAATGGTAGATTTCATGAGACTTTGCAGATACAATTACAGCAACTTCGTAAATATGATCGTAGTCCATCGTAACCATGACTAAAAGGTTTTTCTCTACACTCTGTCTAGCACTGCTGGCAACAGTGACCACAATTTGGATTGTGGCTTGTCAGCCAAGCACTACAGTTACTGACTCTAAAACCCCATCTACAACTTCACCTGCAACAAGCTCAGGTAGTGGTGGCGTTAAAGACACCTTACGTTTAGGTGCATTGCTTCCGATCACAGGTGATCTATCCTCGATTGGTGCGCCAATGATCAAATCGATTGATTTTCTTGTGGAAACAGTCAACAAATGCGGTGGTGTGCTTGGGAAGCCAATCACCTACCTTAAAGAAGACGATCGCACCGATCCACCAGCAGGTGCCGAGGCGATGACTAAACTCGTCAAAGTGGACAATGTTGGTGCTGTTGTTGGTTCATTTGCCAGTAGTGTCTCGACTGCGGCCCTTGCGATCGCTGTGCCAAATAAAGTCGTAATGATCTCTCCAGGTAGTACTAGCCCAGTCTTTACCGAACGTGCCAAAAAAGCTGAATTTCAAGGTTACTGGTATCGCACTGCCCCACCCGATACATACCAAGCTTTAGCTTTGGCAAACCTTGCTTATAAAAAAGGAGCGCGAAAAGTTGCGACCCTCGTAATTAATAATGACTATGGCGTGGGTTTTGAGAAAGCCTTTGTTGATGCTTTTGAAAAACTTGGTGGCACAATTGTCAACAAAGGCAACCCGACTCGCTACGATCCTAAGGCAACCACTTTTGAAGCTGAGGCTAAAGGCGCATTTGGTAGTAAACCTGATGCAGTTGCTGCAATTCTCTATCCCGATTCTGGCGGTGCGGTAATTAAGGCAGCTTTTGAACAGGGCTTAACCAAAGATGTGAAGATTTTGCTCACCGATGGTGTAAAAACCGAGGACTTTCCTAAGTTAATTGGTAGTACCCCTGAAGGTAAATTGATTTTAGCAGGTGCAATCGGTACTGTGCCTGGAGCTGATGGTAAGTCTCTTACCGAATTCACCAAGATCTATAAAGAAAAAACTGGTCAAGATTTGGGCGCTTTTGTTCCCCATTCCTACGACGCAGCGGCTTTAGTTGCGATCGCTGCTGAAGCGGCAAAAGATGGCACTGGCGACGGTATCAAGAGCAAAATCCGTGAAGTTGCTAATGCACCTGGCAAAGAAGTCAGCGATGTTTGCGAAGCGATCAAGCTGGTCAAAGCTGGTACAGACATTGACTATCAAGGTGCTAGCGGCAATGTTGATCTAGATGAATATGGCGATGTCAAAGGTAGCTATGACGTTTGGGAAGTCCAACCCGACGGCAAAATCACTGTAATTGATCGCGTTTCCCCTTAATTTATTAGTAGGGTGGGCATTGCACCCTACTAATAAATATCAGTCATTACAAATTCACAAAAGTGTTGCCACACTTCTGTGAATTAAACCCCAACCCCAAACCTAGAAAAATTTTGAAAGTGTTGCAAAGCAACACTTTCAAAATTTTTCTAGTGGTTCGTTTGATCGTTAATTGCTGTAATAAGGCAAAAACCTGCTAATCTTTTTTGTAAAAATTCACAGCAACATATATTAATAAAGGCGCTAACATCTATGGCGATCGAACTTAAAGCTGCTCCACCGCAAGAAGTTTCAATCTACATGCCCTACTATCGAGAGCCAAACAAGCGTCAAGCTCTCCCCTATGCGATTTCCCTATATAAACAAGGTGAAATTACAGGCGAGCGTCATGTAGAAGGAAGCTCGCCTATTTCTTTTATGGCTGTATGGCGCGTGGCTAACTTGCCGTCCGATCTGGCTTTGTGTCGCTTGACCTTCGAGGGCGATGCTGACATGAGCTATGAAATGACATTAGAAAATTCAGAATTTGTTGGCTATTTAATTGAAGTTGTCTCCAATATTCGCGACAAGGGTTATGTTGATTTCCCCCAAATCTTCTACAGTAAACTGTTTCGACTTAAACTAGCCAGTGCCGAAGGTAATTAAATCTTTTGCTAATTTTTGCTTATATAGCAACCCAAAAAATATCAACTCATGTATAATTCTTAGCTCAAATCTTGCTAAAAAAAACAAAGTCAGCTAAAGTCCTGATGCAGCTTTTTATAAGGCAAATAATAGTCAAATTTAAGGGGTTTACATTGTGTCATATGCCGCCCAGCGCCTTGAACAAATTGAGAGACAGCCAGAACCTGTAATCAAAAAAGTCGATCCGATGATTATCAGAGCTGCTAAGCAGATTTATCGCTACTATGCTGACTCCTATGCCGCGCAACTACCGCGACCTATGGGAATAGCCATCAATCGCATAGATATGACTGGCAAACTTATTTACTCTCAACTGATTTTGCTGCCACAAGAAAGCTTTGTGCCAATGGAATTAATTGAGCTATCTGACTATCATTAAAATTGTTTAGTGATGTTTAGTGAAATCACTTAAATTACTTTTGTCAAAACTAATTTACAAAAGATTTATAGAAAACTTACTTATAAAAGATTTTAGCAAAAGATTTTATTGTGAAAAAGTCTATGTTTAAGTGCTTAAAATAATAGTCAGTTATCTGTCTTGATCAAAATTTATCAGGATTTTTATAATTAGGTATCATCTATGACGTACTCAAGTTCCTCGTCGGTATCCGTAACTGCATCCGTGCGTTTTCAAAGCAAACTCAAAGAAACCAAAAACTTTGGTGATGCTTTGATTGAAATATTTTCTGACCTTGTGCAGTTAGAAATTGTGACTTGGGTTGCCCATGAAGGAGATACGACCCATAGAGCAGGTAATCGCTTAAAGACAAAGATTAATCTGATTGATGGTGATATCGAAAATGAGCTAGGAGCCGATTTTTTGCAGGGTTCTCCCTATGCAGAACTGCGCGGCTTCCATGAGATTCAAGTTGAGAAGGGTTCAGAGACGATCGCCAATAATCTTAAGACTCTTGTCGATATTGGGCAAAAGGTAACAGGGCTGTTAAATGGTGAAAATGAATCAGAGCCTGAAGAAGATACGGCTAGTTTTAGTAGCGATCGCATCTTTAGTCGGGTCTAGTTGCTTCTGGTTTATACGATCTGTCACTGAGGAATCTGTATGCGAGATCGGTCTACAAACAATAAAAGTAATGCCGCAGATGATGCTAATCAGGTTAAAGCTGTTGGTAGCAAGCCTGCGAGTAAATCTTCGGAATTAGCACCTACGGCTTCTAAAACAGCAGCAACTAAAGATGGTGCTGGAGAAAGTACTACTCTTCATAAATTTCGAGAAACCATCAAAGATGTTTTAGAAGAAATTACGGTGCTAGAAGTAAATACGATGATCGTCAGCCATATTCCGATCGCCAGATTTGATGCAAAACAGTTCTATGCTGATCTGCTCGAAAATGTTATGTATAAGACTGAAGAAGGCTTACAAGACATCAAAAGAGTGCTCCTTGATCGTAGTAAAGAGCTACAAAAAAAAGGTTCGGCAGCTACTCAGACTGAGCTTGATCGATACAATCGAGATCTAGAAATTTATAAGCGTGCTGAACGCATATTCAGTAATCGCCAAAATTTAAGCGATCCTAGACAAAAAGAGCAATTTGAGGTCGAACAAGTTTGTTATGGGGAGCTTGCCAAAAAAGTTCTCCAGATAGATCTACCTAAAGATGCTGATGGCGAGCTAATTCCTGACGCTCCAACAATTCGATATCTTCGTAAGTTATGGGAGTTTGAGCAGTCTACTTTGAATGGTGAACGTATCTATGCTCAGACTAAGTTTCAACTTGATGGTGATTTGACCAATCGATTTTTGGATGATTTGTTTGTACCAACTAGAAGCAAAATTGATCCAAAGATGGCAAAGTTGGTATTTGATTTACACCATCAAGCGGTCGAAAATGCGGAGAAGCAATGGTCAGGATTGATCCTAACTTGCGTCGGTCTGGTCAAAGACTTGATGCAATTTCGACCAAAATAATCATGTAGCGACGCTTTGCGCCGTTAAGTAAATAGATAAACATAATTAATTCCAAACTCAAATTTATAAAGTTGCTTCCCCATGGGGTGAATCTTTATAAATTCAGATAATTTATAGTTAAGGTGGCTATGCCTGATTGGTTGGCTGTTATTGATGACGAAATTAGTTTGTGGCTAAATCCCACTGTTATTGACCAGATTTATCTGGATACAAAGGGTTTAGCTAATGCTAATGAGATTATTTATAGAGTTAATAGTCGGGATTTACTAAAAGTATTAGCCTCTAGTCTGGGCATGGCAGCAAAACGACAAGGGGCGATCGCCATTTGGACTTATTACACAGATAAAATTGGTAGTCTGGGTAATTTGTCTACAACAAAGACAGATCCACCCATATTGCGGACTTTGATACATATAGATGGCGATCTTAGTCAAAAGGTTTGTGAAGATATCTTGTATCATCCTCGCGCCGATCGCATTTTAACGACCCATAGTTTTATGGTTAGTCAAATTTCACGGCAATTTTTAACCGCGATCGCTGATTATGTTGAAGAAAAATTACGTCCTTTTGCGATCGCCGCTGTATCTTTTACAACGACAATTACATGGTGTGATCCGTTGCAAAATCTGGGGAAAAGATTTAGTTTCTCAGCCGATTTAACTGCTTATTTATCTAATCAATGTTGGGCGATGGCGAGCGCTGCTCCGATTGTGGTCTTAATGATTTGGTGGATTTATTCCAAACTCAATCTGACCTTGCCATCGTTACCAAAATCCAGCCAGAAATTTTTCACAAATTTACTTGGGCTTCTAGAAAGTCAAGTTTTTCGGCTGGTGGCGATCGCGGTAGTTATCATTTTAATTTTTTGTTGGATTACGATCAGGGTTTCCATACCTATCGAAGCAAGGGCAAATAGCTTCATCGTTACCCTTGAGTCCTTGGTGGAGCCATATTTGCCTGTGGCAATAATTAGTTTACGCGAATGGATTGTCAGTGGATTAGGCAAAATCTTTTTCCGCTATCCTTTCTTTGTAAAATTGATTTTTGGGCGTTTCATAAGATGATGGAGTTACGCAAAGTGGAAATTACCCGATCAAGGCAATGAAACAAGTTGAGATTTGGCGATCGCAAGCAGCCGCAACCCTTGGATTTCTGGTTCCCAAAATTGTCGGCAGTACGATTAATGAAAAAGATGGACTGGTGGACGATCTCGTTCGCGTGTTAAATAACTTACCCGCACGTCAAGAAACTCGACAGCCCTATGCAGGTATTTTGCCTGCGGCCGATTTACCAACATGGCGCAGTCGGGCGGCATTAACTCTTCAATCTTCCGTGCCAAAGATTCCCGATGTTGAAGGGAGCATTTTTGATGGGGCAATCGATGATTTGATTCGTTTTTTACGTAATTTACCCGCTCGTCCGACAGGGCGATCGCCCTATGCGGGACTTTTCCCTGCGGCGGATTTGGCAACATGGCGCAAACAAGCGGCTCAGACATTAGTAGCAGCGATCGGTCAGATCACCGATCCAAAACATAATAGTGCTGATGGTCGAATTGATGACTTAATCAGAGTGATGAGTGGCTTAACTTTGCGCCCCATCCTACGAAAGCCATATGAAGGACTTTACCAAGCACCAAATCTGACTGAGCATCGCAAACTTGCAGCGCGGCGCTTAGATCAATTGATTACTGGACTTAAAGATGATTTCAATCCCAAGGATGTGCTAGTTGATAGCACGATTCGGATTCTCAATAATTTGCCTCCCCGTCGTCTCGATCAAGAGCCATATGAGGGCTTGTATCCCCGAACTACTGAAACCAATCTAACTACAACTTCTGGGTTGATTACTCAAGAACAACTGAGTGCGATCGCACCCTATTCCCGACGCGATCGCCTTGAAAAATTGCTGCCCCACTTGAATAACACAATGCAGCGTTACGCAATCACGACACCTCTGCGTAAAGCGCATTTCCTCGCTCAATTGGGACATGAAAGCGATGGATTTAACACTAACGAGGAATATGCCTCTGGTGCAGCCTATGAAGGAAGAAGAGATCTTGGTAATACTCAGGCTGGTGACGGTGTGAGGTTTAAGGGGCGTGGCTTGATCCAAGTTACGGGACGAGCAAACTATGCTGATTGTGGTCGAGCCTTGGGCGTGGATTTGATCAACAATCCTCAGCGTTTAGGAGATTTCGATCTAGCCTGTCTCAGTGCGGGCTGGTTTTGGGATACTCGTAAACTTAATAATCATGCCGATCGCGATGATGTCCTTACTATTACCAAAATCATCAACGGCGGCACAAATGGTTTAGCCGATCGCCGATCTTATCTGTCTCGAGCTAAGAGAGTTTTTGGAATCTAACTCCCATCCCGTAAAGTTGCGCTCTAGAGAGTCGCGACTCTACGGATTGGATTAACAAAACAAAAGGAGCTGAAATCATGTCCTACAGTGACTTTACTACACTTGAGAAGGTTCAAAATACCTTTGATTTAATTCTCGAAGAAAATTGTAATTTATTTGGAATTTTAGAAAGTGTTACTCCTTCAGACTACTTGCAACAAACTCTCACTGAATATTTACCCCTAGCAACAGCAATTAATACAGAAAAATCACGTTCTGAATTTTTGATTGCGCCAATCCTTGCTGAGTTGAGGCGTTTAGCTAATTATCAAATCAGCCTCTTTTCTGGCACAGAATTTAATGTTGATAAGGAAAAAGGTTTAGCTGGCTATTGTGATTATTTGATTAGTTTCTCGAAAGAACAGTATTTTATTCGAGCACCAATTATGGCGATCGTGGAAGCAAAAAATGAAAATATCAAAAATGGACTAGGGCAGTGTATTGCTGAAATGGTTGCTGCACAAATCTTTAATAAACAAGAAGGTCAGGATTATGAAGAGATCTATGGTGTTGTCTCTACGGGAACCGTCTGGAAATTTCTGCTCTTAAGGGATAAACAAGTTTTCATTGATTCTCAAGAATATTATGTTAATCAAATCGGCATGATATTAGCAATTATGCTTTTACCAATTCAGAAGTTTTTGGCAAAAGCAAGTTCACCGTAGTTAACTAGTGATGGCGCGTAAGGCTGCCTTTCTGAGCTTGGGAGATTATGTTTTAATGGATAAATCATGCACAGGTTTCGGTGAGGGTAAATCCATGACTCTGCAACCTCTAACAACTGAAGAAGCGATCGCTCCAGAGATCGATTATCCTGACAGTGACGGCAATCCTATGGCTGACAATACCGAACAATATCGCTGGATTGTGATCATCAAAGAAAATCTAGAGATCATGTATGCCGATGACCCCAATGTATTTGTGGCGGGAGATTTGCTTTGGTATCCAGTACGTCGCACTCAAAAACGAGTTGCACCTGACGTAATGGTGGCTCTCGGTCGTCCTAAAGGTCGCAGGGGTTCTTATAAACAATGGCTAGAAGATAACATTGCCCCACAGGTCGTTTTTGAAATCCTGTCACCCAGTAATAAAGATCGGCGCGGACAAGATTCTCTTGAAGACAAATTGTACTTTTATCAAACTTACGGCGTTCAGGAATATTACATTTACGATCCCGATGATTTGATCTTAGAAGGCTGGCAGCGAGTTGGCGATCGCCTAGTTCAAATTCCATCAATGCTGAATTGGGTCAGTCCATTGTTAGGAATTAGATTTGATTGGGCAATCGGACAGGATTTAATCATCTCGCGTCCCGACGGTCAGAGATTTTTGTCGCCTGTGGAACTAAGCCAACGTTTACAGCAATCAGAAATCCAAGTTTGGCAAGAACAGCAACGCACCGCCCAAGAGCGTAGACGTGCTGAAACACAACAGCAACGCGCCGAGCAGGAAAGTCTACGCGCTGAGCAGGAAAGTCTACGCGCCGAGCAGGAAAGTCTACGCGCTGAGCAGGAAAGTCTACGCGCTGAGCAGGAAAGTCTACGCGCTGAGCAGGAAAGTCTACGTGCTAATCGTCTTGCTGAGCGTTTACGAGCTTTAGGTATCGATCCAGACGATGTTTAAACTTGCAGGCAATTTGGGACTTTGTGGCGCACATCGTACTGGCAAAACAACATTAGCGATCGCGATATCCTCGCACCTAAATATCCCCTTTGTCCGCACTACGACCAGCCAAGTTTTTGCCCAGCTTGGCTTAGATCCTGCGGAACCAATGGACTTTCAAACAAGGCTGTTTGTGCAGAATCATGTTTTGGATGCTGCCGAGCAGGTTTGGCAAAATTCCGCAACACCATTTGTTAGCGATCGCACCCCGATTGACATGATTGCTTACACCCTAGGCGATATTCAAGGTAAAACTGAGGTGGATTTCGACCTGCTAAGTCAATACATAGATCGCTGTTTTGCTAGTACCAATCAATTTTTTCAAAATCTTGCCATCATTCAACCAGGTATCCCGCTTGTGTATGAGGAGGGCAAGGCGGCGCTGAATGCTGCATATATTGAGCATATTAATATTTTAGTGATTGGGCTATGTAATGATTCGCGGCTCAAGACTAATGTGTTTTGTAATGCGCGAGATGTGATCGCGATTGATTTAAGAATTAATAATATTTTGAGGACGAAATCATGATTGCTGTACCAAATAATCCCAAAATTTCGGTTGATGAATATTTTGAATGGGAAGCAAAGCAAGAAGTCAGATATGAGTACATCAATGGTGATGTATTTGCGATGGCGGGTGGAACAATTGACCATAGTGCGATCGCGGCTAATTTGATTGCTTTATTACGTCCACATGTTAGGGGACGTAATTGTCGGGTATTAGGTTCGGATGCGAAGGTGGGAATTTCTAAGAACGGTGAGTTTTTCTATCCTGATCTATTAGTGACTTGCGACGATCGCGATCGCAGTTCAGCCAAAGCTGTGTTTTACCCAACCCTAATCATTGAGGTGTTGTCACCTAGTACCGAAGCCTATAACCGAGGAGGTAAATTTGCCCGTTATCGTCAGTTAACCAGCTTATGTGAATACGTATTGGTTAGCTCAGAACAAATTGGTGTCGAAGCCTTTCGCCTCAATGAGCGTGGTAAGTGGGAATTAACATCCTATGTAGATGGTGACTTGGTGCAGCTTGCGAGTATTGATTTTGAATGTGCGATCGCGGCTATCTATGAAGACGTAAATTTTCTTGGATAGTCAGGACTTGTTTCAAGACTAAGGAATGAAAATTAATTAAAACCAAAATTTGTTGTGGGGGGGGGGGGGGGGGGGGGGGCGCGGGGGGGTGGTGTTTTTTTTTTTTTTTTTTTTTTTTTTTTTTTTTTTTTTTTTTTTTTTTTTTTTTTTTTTTTTTTTTTGTTTTCTTTTGTTCACACATCTAAAAAAAAATTTTTTTTTGTAATTATAATAATAAAAAAAAAAAAAAAAAAAAATTTGGGGGGCCGCCCCCCCCCCCCCCCACTTCTGTTTTGGGCAAGGGGTAAAAGTTATCTGTAGGTGCGGGAAAGTGAACTTTAATAATTTGGAATTGGAATGTATTGTCAGTTTATGGCTACGCGATCGCCATTTTAGTAACGTAAACCAAAAAGAACAAGGTTTTACACTGATTGAGCTTAGTGGTGCAGAAAACTCATGGGAGTCTCAAGATGAGACAATGGTAATACGGGCAAATTCGATACGAAAATCTAACTTTTCGCGTTTAGCAATAGAAGCAGAGGCAGGAGGAGGATTAGTTCTAGGCAAAATCTGCAAAATAGGAAGAGATTTTTGTTGGTAAAGAAGAGTGTGAAGCTGACGGAGACCGAGTTGCAGAAAACTCAAGCCGCGATGATCGTGCCAATCAATCGCAGCCCTTTGCCCCAAACGCACCAACATTATGCCAAGAATTACAGCAATCAGGTTAGCCGTGGCAAGGAGCATAAATAAACAGGTAAGAGCTTGAGCATCACGGAGATGAGAGCTAACAACATTAAAAGCCGCCGACTTATAGTCTTTAAAATGGGGTTCGATTCCACCAAAGCGTTTGCCATAGAGAGCAAAAGTCTGTAATGAAGGGAATATCGCTAAGGACAGCCCATGAACCGTTAGCCATGTCTAGGTTAGCCGTCGCTAAATGACAATTAACATCACCGAGTACGGTGACATCGGGAACTAGATAAGCTTGCTCTGCGGGAGGTATCAGTTGTTCAACACGCTTGGTTGTACCTGTTGGCAGAGTCACTAGCAGATCGCTCTTTGCGCGAATTGCCCAAGACCAGTGATTTTGCTGTAACCATCGGATTAATTCCCATGTTCAAAACCTCGGTCGGCAAGCAAGGTCACCGTACTTTGTGGCGGCAATAGAGAGCGTACTTGTTCTAAGACGGGACGATAATGTTCAAAGCCAACTGTAGCGCTGCCATGCTCTAGTACTACTTGAGCTAGAGTAATCGACCTCCCTCCCCAAATCAAGCATACTTCTATAAGACAGAATTTATCCCACAGCATACTTGTGTCTAAGGCTAGTTCCAACGATTCTCCTGCAAATGCTTGGAGAAAGTGCTTCACCAATGGGTTATAGAATCTCTCGGCGATGATATGTGGATTATGCACAAAGTAGCTTAGTCTTTCCATCTGACTTCTGGCTTGGCACTCTCGATGGCTTAAATAGGGCAACCAATGACTCAGACTCGCACTTCCTGATTGCAATATCGCAGCTACAGACTCCGCAAATCCTTGGAGATGTCGCTTATCTTTTGGCTTGAGCCATTGACGCAATTGTTGTTGTAGCTGAAGATATAGGTGGGGCATGGATAAGATCTTTTGTTGAGGAACTTGAGTATCTCATCTCTTGCCCCTTTTTGCCTCTTGTCTCATGATGAGATTCTATGCCTAGCAACGCTTTTCAGATTTTTCTGCACCACTAAGCTGATTGAGTTATTGGTGGTAATCATTATTATTGGTTTGCTGGCGGCGATCGCGCTACCCTCATTTTTGAGTCAAGCTGACAAGGCAAGATTTGCCGAGGCAAAGGCTTATATCGGAACCATGAGCCGATTACAGCAAGCATATTACTTAGAGAGAAGGACATTTACCAGTAATATTGGCAACTTGGGGCTAGGAGTAGATACTGCTTCTTCTTCCTATACTTACAGCGCTTTGGCGGGTAGTGTGGATGGAAACTTTACACCTCAGCAACCCAAGCAGCTAATTACAAATGTGGCTGTGCCTAACTCTCCTTACCTCAAGTCACTTGTTGGTGTGGTAGGTATTCCGGGAATAGTGCGGATTGACACTATTTTTTGCCTTGCGAATACACCAAATATTAGTCCTATCCCTCCTGGGGCGTTGAATCCCATAGCTCAGACAATGGTTTGTCCTACGGGGTTTTCGTTGCAGTAATAGCGAGTTGGCTTTAACAGATGTTACGCAGCCAAAAATATTTTTAGTCAGAGTGATAGCATCCTGTTTTTTTATGGGTAAGTTACTTTCACAACAACCCAACAAGTTAACTTTCTTGACATACACGGGAATAAAGAATTATGAAATCTGAATTCAAGACAAAGCTCATCCAACACATGCTCAACAAGAAGAATGGCGAAAAGGGCTTCACCCTGATCGAACTTCTCGTTGTTATCATCATCATCGGTATTCTTGCTGCGATCGCGCTTCCTTCTTTCCTTAACCAAGCTTCCAAAGCTCGTCAGTCTGAAGCCAAAACCTACGTTGGTTCCATGAATCGCTCTCAACAAGCTTACTACCTAGAAAAGCAAGAGTTTGCACCTAACTTGCAAACTCTTGCTGTAGGTATTGCTCAAACCACTGAAAATTATGGTTATGGTATCCAACGTAATGGCGGGAAAACTGCCGGTAGCGTAAGCCAAAGTGTTAATACTTTCGGAACCCCTCTTGCAACTCTCACTACGTCTGGAACTGGAACTATTGGTGATGTTGTAACTGGAGGCGCTTCTGCACCAATCAAGGGTTACACAGGTGGAATTAACGTGGCTACTCCTCAGGGATCTAATGAGGCTACCACTTTAGCTGTTCTTTGTGAAGCAGCCTTGGCTCCTATTAATCAGGGTAACGTAACTACCTCTGCCTCTGGTACAGATCTATTTATAACTTATTCAGTTACAGCTGCTCCTGTCTGTAAAGCTACTGTTGGTACTACTATTGCTGGATTTGTACCTATTCAATAGCATCTAAGTTGTAAAAACATTATTAAAAAAATCCTTCACTCTTAACTTTCTGTTTGAAATATAGAGTGAAGGATTTTCATTATTTGCATATGAGCAATGACTTCTTCTGATTTTCTAGTCAAATTAGTGAAAAGCAGAGTCATATTTTCAATATAATCAAACAATCGAGATTTGAGATACTTATGTTAAATTGCTGGCAGTCCTTGGAGTTGAGAAATGATCTAAAAAAAGCAATAGAGGTTTATGAGACTGCCATAGAGACCGATGAAAGCATTGCCGAGAATTACCACTATTTAGGGTTAGCCTTATTGCTGTCAGAGCAAGAAGAAGAAGCTCAAATGGTATGGCTACTAGGACTGGGAAATACGACTCCTGAAGAGTTATATAATCGGGATCTAGGCAAAATTCTTGAAGAGGAAGCTAACTATCAAGAAAAGCTTGCCAATCACTTTACAGCTTGGATAATTCGCCACCACTTAAAGCAGATATGTCCACTTGACTTTAATAATTTAGTGCAAATTGTCTATCTCTCTTTGCAACTAAAAATGTTGAATAGTGAAGCTCTAGCTGAATTAGATTTTTGGGAATTATTGGAAACTGAACCTAAGCTGGAGATTAATGACAATCATATTTTGCAACTGTTCCAAAATGTACTTGCCTCAGAATTACCGTTGTATGAAATTATTGAAGTTACTTCTAGACTACTACTATATATAGATGACAAACAAATATGCCTAGAAACCTTACTCTATGTTGCTGAGCGCTCAAGTTTTGATAAGGCTCAGCAAATTATTAATCAGCTATGCTTGGTAGTTGATCCTCAGAGCTTAGCAGCTAAAGGATGCTTATCGCAGATACTTTCGCGGAATGGCTATCATAGTGAAGCAATCCAAATTGCTCGTGACATACCACGATCAGAGAATTTATCAGATCAAGTTGTTTCCTATCAACTTCTCTTGGGTGCAATCATGTCTGCGGGAGGGAAGTGGCAAGAAGCAGAAGCAATTTATGCTGAATACCAGATAATTTTGGATAGATTAGTGGTAGAGAATCCTAGAAATTTGCCAAGTCTTACTCAGTCGTTTGTATGCTGCGCTTATTTTACTTCTGGCTTTCTAAGTGATACTCCCCAAATTACGCATTTAAAACAAAATGAAGCTCTAAAGTTATTTCAGGAAAATACTTGCCATTCAAAGCCTGATCTGGTTGAAAAGTTTCAGCCTCACTCAAAAGCCAAGCATAATCATAAAAAACTCAAAATTGGATATATCTCTGCTTGTTTGCGCCAACATTCTGTGGGTTGGTTAGCTAGATCCTTGATTCAACATCACGATCGCGACTCTTTTGAGCTTTATGGTTATTTCCCTTGGTTTGAGAAAGATGACTTTTTACAGTATTGGTACGCTGCTCAAATGCATAAGTCTTTTCGGGCCGATCTAGATTATTGGGGCGACCATACAGCCATAGCCGAGGAAATTTACAAGGATGAGATTGATATATTAATTGACCTAGATAGCCTGACTATTTCCAATACCTGTGGTTTACTGTCTCTAAAACCGGCACCAGTTCAAGTAACTTGGTTGGGTTGGGATGCTTCAGGATTGCCAGCCATAGACTATTACATTGCTGACCCTTATGTGCTGCCAGAAAATGCCCAAGAATATTATTCAGAGAAGATTTGGCGGCTCCCTAACACCTATATTGGTGTAGATGGATTTGAGTCTTCCTTAGCAACTTTAGAGCGTAGTGAATTGGGAATTCCTAATGATGCAATTATTTATTTTAGTGCTCAACAAAGTAGGAAGCGACATCCTGAAACTGTGCGATCTCAGATGCAAATAATTAAGCAAGTTCCCAACAGCTATTTTTTAATTAAGGGTTTAGCAGATCAAAACAATATCCAAGAGTTATTTTATGCACATGCTGAAGCTGAAGGGGTGGAGTTTGAAAGATTAAGATTTTTACCTCGCACTAACACTGAGGCTGAGCATAGAGCTAACTTAGCGATCGCTGATGTTGTGTTGGATACTTACCCTTACAATGGCGCAACTACAACGATGGAAGTCTTGTGGATGGGTATTCCAATGGTAACTAGGGTCGGCGAGCAATTTGTATCTCGGAACGGCTATACCATGATGATGAATGCAGGAATCACTGAAGGAATTGCTTGGAATGCAGATGAGTATGTGAAGTGGGGAGTTAGATTTGGCAAAGAGCCACTACTAAGGCAAGAGGTAGCTTGGAAATTAAGGCGATCGCGCCAAACTTCTCCACTCTGGAATGGCAGACAATTTGCAAAAGAAATGGAAAAAGCATATACACAGATGTGGGAGATTTACAATGGATGAGTCTTATGAACTTTTTTGGCAGTTCAAGTATATAGAAGCTGAAGCTGTTTTCCAAAACCTGATAGGTATTACAGACGATATCGCCTCTATTCGTTCGATCTATCGGTATTTAGGATTGTGTCAGTTATTTCAAGGACAATCTGCAAACGCTCAATCTAGCTGGTTGTTAAGTCTTGATCAAGATACTTCTCTTGACGAACTATTTGTTTTTTTGCGTAACATTGCGACTGAATTCGGACATAAATTTAATCGCTATGATCATTCCATACTTATCTTGGAAGCTTTGCAAAATATTGACCCTCTAGATATCAGTTTGACTTCAAATTTAGATATATTAAGAGATTTAGCCCGATTTTATCGAGCAGCTTTTCGATTTAATGAAGCAGTTAAGGCAGCAAAATCTTATGCTCAGGCAGCTATAGACTTACCAGATAAAATTTTTGCTAACTATTTATTACTCCATGTACTTCTACATGGCGGCACGCAATGGGAAGAAATCCTAGAAGTAGCAGCTCAACAATCTGCGTTAATTAAGTCTCTAATAGCCACAAATCCTCAAAATTTAAGCCATAAAGAAGCTAATCGCTTATTTAGCTCTGGTTTCCATTTTCCTTACATTGAAGACTGTCCCCAAGCAAATCGTACTCTCCAAAATCAACTCCTCAAGATTTGTCACGATAATTTGGGATATCATCCCCCTACTTTCAACCTTCAAAAGGAAAATAGACCTCTAAGAATTGGCTATATTTCTCATTGTTTGGGAAAACATTCGGTAGGATGGCTATCTAGGTGGATCTTTAAACATCACGATCGCGATCAGTTTCAAATTTATAGTTATTCTTTTTTAGATAAGCCTAATTCTCTTGATTCAGTTAAAAGCTTTATCGCTGGTTGTAGTGATAAGTTTTATAGTTTTGGTTATGATGCAGCCGAGATTACAGAAGCCATTCGTAAAGATCAAATAGATATTTTGGTCGATCTCGATAGTATTACATCAGATGTATGTTGCGACATCATGTCAATGAAGCCAGCACCAATTCAAGTGAGTTGGCTAGGATTAGATGCTTCAGGTTTACCTACTATCGACTACTTTATTGCTGATCCCTATGTTTTACCAGATAATGCTCAAAAGTATTATGCAGAGAAGATTTGGCGACTGCCAAAAACCTATATTTCTGTAGATGGATTTGAAGTACTATTTCCGACTCGACACCGAGATCAGTTAAATATCCCTAATGACGCAATAGTTTATTTTAGCTCGCAGGGAGGATGCAAGAGGCATCCAGAGACTGTGCGTCTCCAAATGCAAATTCTCAAAGCTGTACCCAACAGTTATTTTTTGATTAAAGGGGATGCCGACCAAGAAGAGATTCAATTGTTTTTCAGGCAAATTGCCGAACAAATTGGTGTAAGTAGCGATCGCCTCAGGTTTTTGCCTATGGCACCAACAGAAGCAGAGCATCGAGCTAATTTAGATATTGCAGATGTGGTTTTAGATACCTATCCCTACAACGGTGCTACGACGACTATGGAAACTCTATGGATGTGTATTCCAATGGTAACTAAGGTAGGTCAACAGTTTGCCGCACGCAACAGCTACACGATGATGATGAATGCAGGTGTTACCGAAGGAATAGCTTGGAACGATCAAGAGTATATAGATTGGGGAATTCGTCTAGGTACTGATGAAAATCTGCGTAAGCAAGTATTTTGGAAGCTCAAAGAATCCCGTAAAACAGCACCACTTTGGAATGCTAAGCAGTTCACCAGAGATATGGAAAAAGCATACAAGCAGATGTGGGAAATTTACTCAATGCAATCATGATTTTAAGTCTGATACAGATAAAGACACATCCAGAGCATCAAGGAATTCTTGAATTCTTGATACAACAGGTAAAGAGCTTAATCCTTGATTAACCAATTCTGGAAATTGAGATAAGCCTTCAATAATAGCTTTAGATAAGTTGTACTTGGGATCTCTACCATAATTTAAAGTCAAGTATTCGAGTAGTTCTAAAGCGTAGTCGGGAAAACTTAGGACATCAGCTATACATGCAATTTTTAATATTTGCTCGGGATTTTGGCTTTTTGATTGAATTGGATCACGAAAATAAAAAGCATCCCCCCATAGCAATTGTCCAAGACGCACATTAGAGCGAATTGGTGAACTTGATCTCACACGGTAAGAAGTCGAGATGTCAAATAGAGTAAAACCTTGTTTTCGCAAAAGGGTATCAACATCTGCAAATAATGGTTGATCAATGTACAAGTGAGAGAACTCGACTTCAATTTGTATAGCTGAAATACTATCTAAAATTTTACTTGATCCTTCTAGGACATCTAAGTCAGCGCCTTGAACATCAATCTGGAGAAAGTTAATTTCGTTGATTTCTTCCAATTCACAGAAATCGTCTAAAGTGTTTGTTTCAACTTGGCAACTAAAGTCTAAATTTACTAGTTCTGGTAAGCCTGCAAAGCGGCTTAAATAAGCTTCATTGGGTGGATAAAGAGAGCTGCACATTGGTGCTTTAGTAACATAAAGCGTTCTTTCTTCTTCAGCCTTACCCAAAGCTAACGGAATATGTACCTCTTTCCAATCGATTTGTCGCGTTTCTAGATCTGCGTTGGCAACTTCACAAGCCTCTTCATCAGCATCAAACCCATAAATAGTTAGATTGGGAGAAAATAAGCCCCACCCTTGACTAGCATAATCATCATAATCACCTATTTTGCGTGACCCTACGTTGCAAACGGTCATATGAATGAGATCTAAAAACCCATTTTTCTTTAAAATTGGAAGAAATACTGACATACAAAAATCTCTTTGCTTTTATAAATTGAAAAAAAAGGTTGTTAAAACCCGAAACCAGAGCTTGATCCGCCCGCTATGCGGGCGGATCAAGCTTCTCGTTTTGGGTTTATTTATGCCTAGCTACTTACAGCAATTACCGATCAAACGAACCAAAAATTTCTTGGCTCGGATTTAAGCGCAAAGCGCTGTAATACTATTATCGAGTAAGTTTGCCCTGAGGTAAAGCGATTACGTTTAGACTATCCTGAAAATCAGCATTTACATCAACAGGAATCAACTTTTGTAAGTATGGCTGATATCGAAAGAGTCTATAATCAATACTTCGCAAGTAATCTGCTACAGGTAAATTACTGCCTTGATGTCCCGCAATGTTTTCATAAAGTATGATCGGCGCGAATTCAGTAAGAAGGTGATCGCTTCCTTTCAAGACTTGTAGTTCATGACCCTCTGCATCAATTTTGAGAAAATCAACCCGATTCACATCATACTTATCAATCAAACTATCCAAAGTGAAGCATTCGACTTCTTCAAAGCTATTTGCATCTCTAGTTTGCCCTTCCTCTTCAGAAATCAGTTCATTAAGCTCACTTGCAGAACTAATTGATAATTTTGCAGTGCCAAGGCGATCGCTAGCAGCTCCTGCACAAACATTAACCCAGTCAAACTGATTAACTCGACAGGTTTGATTTAAATAATTTACACATGCCGAAAAAGGTTCTATTGCTAAGACTCTGCCAGTAGCACCAACCCTCTTAGCTGCACTAAATGCATATACTCCAGCATTAGCTCCCACATCTATGATCGTCATTCCTTCCTGAATATTGTCCCGCCAAAACTCAATCTCTCGCTCAAACCAATCTCCCTGAGCAATCAAGACGCTAGTGACAATACTCTTAAAGTGCGGCTCAACCGCCATGACCACATCTTCATCAAAACTAACATAGGTCATAGCCTCATCCACTAACAGACTAGTCCATTGCCAGCTTGCATTTTCACCACCTAACTTTAGTCGCAAGTCATTTGCTTGATCCATCCAATATTTAGCTTTACCTAGATCTCCAAAACCCCGATAAGCCAAATATAATCCTTGTAAAATTGCTGGGTTTTCGGGCGCAAGCTTGCGTCCATGCTGCAAATAAGCAACTCCCTCAGATTGATTTGCCATTAGATGGGTCACTCCCAACATTAAACAAATAGCAGAACTATCATGAAAAATCTGATTTGCTAATTTTAGAAACCTTGTGCCAAAAGAATTATAGAAAATAAATTGCGATCGCCTAATTACTTCTGCTAAGAACATATTTGCTTGCTGATAGCCACTTTCAGCTTTTAACATTAGTTCAAATTCTTGAGTCCCCCTAGGCAATGCAGGTAAATAAATTAGACTAACATCTGCATTTTGCTCATATTCAGTAGTCTGTGGCATGTTAACCACTGTATGTAATGTCAGGCTATTTGCTCCTGCATCTTCCCCTAAAATGCTTTGAATCAAAATATAATGAGAAGCACAATGCAAGTTTTGATCAAGCGCAAATCCCCTCTCTAACTTTGCCTTAGCTTCCTCAACTATGCTCGTTTTTAACTGTAAATCTTCTTCTTGATCTGCATTAATTAAATCAATTACAGCCAAATTATTCCAATCAAATGAACTAACAGGATCATCCCAATTAGTATTTCCAATCACTTCTTCTAATCCAGACAAAATACTCGCATCAGTATCAGGATAGTTGTCAAATAGATATTCAAGATAGCAATCGCCGAATTGATAATTAGTTTGCATAGTATTAACTTACTAGAAATTTTGAACCTTATCTGTCATCAAGTAACCGATGTTCTCTAGATCAAAAATATTGTTTTGTACCAACGATAATACCCCAGCTATACCTTGCAATGCTATTTTTCAATATCGGCTGAGCAAATAAAAACTAATTAAGCCAACCAGTCCTTGTCTAGAACCTGATCAAAATTAGCTATAGGAGGTTCCTTGCGCTCAACATCAAAACCCTAAATTTGATCTGGATCGATGCCTTGCGATCGCAAATAGGCTTCTAGTTTTTCCCTTTGTTGACGTTCTTGGAATGCCATCTCCGCATCAGTGGCATATCTCACACCATCACAATCATACCAATAGAGCCACTCGCGCTCCCAGCCAATATACTCCCCATTCTCACAGCCCAAACCTAAGCCAATTTCAGGCAACCATGTCCAATTACCGTCACCATTGACTAGCTTATATTTGCCCTTCACCAACTTGTATATTTCCAACTTTTGTCTAAGTTTATAACGCCCGCGCCTACCGCTAAATGGATTGTAAATCGCATAATACAAGATTCCCAAACTCTGATAATCCGCAAGCTTATCTTCATATTCACTGTTATAGCGCTCAGAGATAACTTCTAGAGCCAATATTGGCGTTACTTTCTCAGCCCAGATTACATAGCTTAACCGACCTCTCGTTCCATTGTTGCGTTGCACCCCAATCGCCAAAAAACCATCGGGAACGATCGCCTCTTCATCGGGACTATAGTAAACAGCCATATCCACCCCAAAATACCAATCGTTGCGTTCAGCCCAAATCGCTGCAAGGAGACTAAGCAATAGATTGGGAATATCATTTTGGAGTTGATTGTCCACAGGAGTCTCGTCAGAGCATGGCAGTTGTTCGGCAGTGGGCAAAATCTGGTCTTGGGAATATGAAAGGTTAACCATGTCTTTGACCTGCTAACTTAGTTTGCGTGATCCTAGCAAAATTTGCGATCGCACTTCTTCTTGTTTGGTGATCTAGACAACATTCTCTCGCAACCAAATCTCCAAATCATCCATTCCCTTAAAATCTAGCAAAGCCTCAGCAAGACTTTCGATATTGGCAAGAGGGAGCGATTTTATTAGTGCTTGTTGGGCGATCGATAGTTGTCCACAACGTCGGTTTAGTTGGCGTAACATCAGATCGATTGTTTCTTGGCGACCTTCTTGGCGACCTTCTTGGCGACCAATTATTCGTCCAGCCTTGCGTCCTTTGCGCTGTCCGATTTGAAGAACTTCTTGATAAAATCGTGTTTGGGTGCTGTCGGCTTCTTTGAGATTTAACATTTGTCTTACCTCCTCGATACTCAATTGTGGAAATTTATTTATTAGTATAGCTTCTACCAAGTCTAGCCTTAGCCGAAACTCTGCTGTAGTATCACAATCCTCCAAGATCGCTTTAGCTGAGTCACTTACTTCTGGCTCTGGAATAACCAAAAGCCTTAGTAGAGAAAGGTTTGGCTTCAAATTTTTCACGCCAATTAAATCTTCTAGATACAGTTTATGCACCCATGAGTCTAGTAAAATCTGGTAAGGAGGGTTTGCTCCTACATCTTGACCACGGTGGCGCAAAATTAATAACCCTCGCCAAGTTCTTGCAATTTTATATTGCCGCAAGTAAAGAAATATGCTGGCAAAGAACTGCCCATAAAAGTTAGGATCGCTTTGCATTTGCGCTTCTAAAAATACTAATGGCAAATTCTGACCGTCAGAAATTGGAGTCAGCAAACCATCTAGCCGTAGTTCTGTCTCTTTAATAACGGGCGCACTATAGTCAAACTCACAGTTTGCGGGAATATCAGGTACTAACTCTGAGATTAGATCAGGTTGCGATAGAAAGATTCGATAGAAAAGTTTATCAGTTTTCATTCCTTCAAAATAAGTGGAGCAAATTCCTGTAATCGGCGATCTCGATCAATTAGCAAGGATTTACTAAAATATGTCCAAAGTTATTGATCTATCATCAAATATCCCAAGCTCTCTAAATCGCGAATAGTACTTTGTACCAACGGTAATATCTCGGCTATACCTTGCGATCGCATCTCTAACTAAACCTTAGCCATACTATCCAACCAAGTCTCCAAATCAGCCATCCCCTTAAAATCTAGTAAAGCCTCACCAAGATTCTCAATGTCGTTAATTTGTAGCGATCGCACCTTTTTTTGTTGAGCGATCGACAGTTGCCCACAGCGTCGGGAAAGCTGACGTAACACTATTTCAATTTCTCCCTCTTGGCGACCCTCTTGGCGACCCTCTTGGCGACCAATCTTTCTCCCAATCTTTTGGCCAATCTTTCTCCCAACTTTTCGACCAAGCTCTCCACCGACCTGCTGACCTTCCTGCTGACCGATTTGGAAAACTTCTTGGTAAAAACGTGTTTGAGTTATATCTGCCTCTTTAAGATTTAACATTAGTCTGACCTCTTCAATACTCAACTGGGGAAATTTATTTATCAGTATAGCCTCTACTAAGTCTAGCCGCATCCGAAACTCTGCTGGCGTATTACTATTCCTCAATATCGCCTGAGCCGATTCACTCACTTCTTGATCTGAAACAACCAATAGCCTTAACAAAGACAGATTTGGACTCAAATTCCCCATATCAATCAAATCCTCTAAGTAAAGCCGATGCACCCAAGTATCTAGCAAAACTTGATAAGCTAAATCAGTCCCTAAGTTTTGGCTACGGCGGCGCAAAATCAGCAATCCGCGCCAAGGTCTAGCAACCTTATACTGTCGCAAATAAAGAAATATGCCTGCAAAAAAACGACCATAAAAATCATCATCACTTTGCATTTGTGCTTCTAAGAATACCAATGGCAATCTCAGATCGTCAGAAATCGGTGTGAGTACTCCATCTAAGCGAAGTTCAGTCTCTTTGACCACTGGCGCACTGTAGTCAAACTTACAGCTTGCAGGAATATCTGGTACTAACTCTGAGATTAGATCAGGTTGCGATAGAAAGATGCGATAGAAAAGTTTATCAGTTTTCATTCCTTCAAAATAAGTGGGGCAAATTTTTGTAAGGGCTGAAAACAAGGAACTCGATTTTTGAAAGCGCGGCTTTGCAACATCATAAAAATCGAGTTCCTTGTTTTCAAAACTATTGGTCTATCATCAAGTAACCGAGGCTTTCTAAATCGCAAATAGTATTTTGCACCAACGGTAACACCTCGGCTACACCTTGCGATCGCAAAGTGATCGGATTGACTGGTCTGATCTTTGCATAATATTCGCTCAAAGTGCCAATAGTTTGCGGAGAATCGAGTAAAGGCAATAGACAAGCCGCCATAGAGCTATCAACGGTTACAACTGGCTTGACCAAAGATAAATGTTGACTCAAATTCACTGTACGACATTGCATCACACAACTTTGCAAATCTGCGCTAAATCGTTGAGTCTGTAACTGTGGATGTAGATATACTCTTGCGGAATACCAGTCATCTTCATTCCACTCTTCAAAGGATGTCATCTGAGGTGATTGGCTGAAATGACCACACCAAAAATCTAATAGACGATGGACTGGATTAATTAGCTCATACATCCGTAACTGATCTTCAATACTTGCATCTGGCAAACTCATTTCCCAAACGAGGGGCAAGTTATCCGACTCTTTAAAAAGCTCTCTGAGATTCCAGTCTCGCCAGTTAACCATACTCACAAACTCTAGCTCAGCCGTTCCTAGTGCTGAGAACAGATCCGCGATCGCAAAGCCTTTATCTCCTTGTAATAACTGATTCGTTAAGATCTTCTCTTTACCAGCTTCTCCTAAAAAACTAGCATCCCAAGTCTGTACTTTGAGATTGACATTATCTTTCAGGGCTTGCATCGTTTCAATTACTGTCTCTATTTCAAGATCTCCAATGTCCCCATCCATCACCCCCATTAACGTAAACATTTGCTGCGCTCGGTAGAAGCTCAATCTCTGTAAAGCACTATGTAAATTTGCGCGAATAATACCATCAGCTTTTAGAACAGATTTCATTGCTGCTAGAGCGATCGCTGGATCAGGCATCAGATATAAAGTCTCATCGCAGTTGATGTAGTCAAACTGATAGCCCAGATCACTCAGATCCTCAATTGATAAGCAATGGAATTCAGCATTATCAAAGCCATGATATTTCAGCCTCTGTTCGGCTAGTTTCACAGACTCTGACGATATATCCACACCAATAATTTTTGCATTGGGATTAGCTTCAGCCAAAATCAAAGACTTATATCCAGAGCCGCATCCCGCATCTAAGATCAATCTATCTGTTGTGTCAATGACTTGGCGATCGCGCCGATAAAAGGCAGTAACTAAATTATGGATGTATAGCTGATAAGCGTTATCCTTGGGCGACTGTTCCAAAGGTATACGCGGATAGGGGCTACTATCAAACTGTTGCCGAATTTTTTCTAGTATTAATGATTGATCGAAGTTCATTCAAGTTTTTGCCTAGATTGAAGTCTGATTATTGTATGCCCAATCAAATTACGAAATATCTCCTTAGCAGGACAATTTAACACAGTAATATCAAACTTTTGTATCTTCTGCCGTTTGTCGATCCGAGATTTTGACAGCGTAAGGCAACTCAAATAACAAAATAATCAATCCAAAGAAATGGCGGTGGGCTACGCCCACCGCCATTTCTTTGGATTGATTATTTTTTGTAAGTCTCTAGAATCATAAACTCATACAAATGATCGAGCTATCACAATACAAACCCTAAAAGCATTACTTAGCAGCGCTTTTAGGGTTTGTATTGGTTTGGGTTTGAGCGCAAAGCGCTGTAAATTATCTAGGTCAATGGGCTTCAAAATCTCTAGCTTGTAGCTGCTTGCCTGTCTCCAATACCCACTGAGCTTAGTCAGTGTTAAAGATCTTTTGTGCTAGATTTTAGTTCAGCAACCATAGTTTTTTGCCATACTCGCTGACAACATCATAATCATATTACAAAGACTATTTAGCTCTGCTATGCGAAACTTGCAAAATCTCCTGTTTGCCGCTCTAGGTGGTGTACTCATGGGACTCACCCCTGACCCATTTAGTCAATGGTGGCTAGCATGGATCGCTTTGATTCCTCTTTGGATGCTTGCCCAAAAGCTGAAAGTCAAAGACGCGATCGCGATGGGAGCGATGTGGGGATTTTGCTATCACGGTATGGCGTTATTTTGGATTACGACGGTGCATCCAATGGAATGGATGGGCGTGCCTTGGTGGACGAGTTTTTGGATCGCCACATTGGTTTGGTTGCTGATTACGGCGTGGGGTGCGGTATTGTCGGGCTTATGGGCTGCGGGAATGTCATTGTTCACGCAGAAGCTCAATGTAGCTAGTCGGGTAATTATTGCTTGTGCGATGTTTAGTGGTCTAGAAATTGTGTGGAGTTGGGGGCCACTTTACTGGACGGCGCTGGGGTTTACCCAAAGTCCCCATGATTTGCTGTTGCTTCAAATTAGCCGTATCTCTGGACAGCAGACCATGACTACGGCGATTGTGGCAATTAATGGATTATTTGCAGAAATTCTTTTGCATAGAACTTGGTCGGAAAGACGACGCTACGCGATCGCCGCGATTTCTTTGTTAATTGCGATCGCGGGTTATGGTGTGTGGGAAATGCAAGGCGATCGCATGGCTAGTGGCAATGGACAAGCAATCAAATCAGGAATCATTCAGGGAAATTTCCCCAATGCTCTGACTGTTAAACCAAAGGGATGGGAAATAGCTGTTAATAACTACACTAATGGCTATGAAAAACTAGCTCAGTTAGGGGCGGAAATGATTGTCACCCCTGAAACTGCGATTTCTTTTCTCTATCCTAACTATGATGCACGTCGCGAACCTTTTGATCTCGCTGTAAAGAAATATCGCGTTCCAGTCTGGCTGGGAGGTTTTGGCACAACTCGCAATCCTAATGCTGAAGATCCGAATAACTATACCAATAGTTTATTTCTGATTGATGGCTCAGATAAGATTCTCGGTCAATATGACAAAGTGAGGCTTGTCCCAGTGGGCGAATATATTCCCTTTAAGCCACTTTTAGGAAATCTGATTAGACGTTTATCTCCGCTTAGAGGCGAGGTCGATGCGGGTTCGAGCGAACAACTCGTTGATACACCTTGGGGACGTTTCATCGTAGGCATTTGCTATGAATCTGCTTATCCAGCAACTTTCCGTTTCCAAGCCGCCGCAGGTGGTAGATTAATTTTATCGGCTTCCAATAATTCCCACTTTGCTTCTTATATGTCTGCGCAACACCATGCTCAAGATGTGGCAAGAGCTATTGAAAGCGATCGCTGGGCAGTTAGAGCTACTAATACTGGCTATTCTGGCTTCGTTGATCCGAATGGACGCACGATTTGGCTCTCAGATATAAACACTTACGAAACCCATATGGAAACAGTTTATTTAAGAGACACAAAAACTCTATATGTAATGTGGGGTGATTGGTTGACACCGTTGCTTTGTATTAGCAGCATTGCCATTTATGTTAAACACCGCCTTACCGTATAATTACCAATCACCGCCAGCTCCGCCACCATCACTACTGCCGCCACCAAAGTCACTGCTAGAGGAAGAGCTTCCATAATCATAGGAATCATAATTACTGGAACTATCGCTAGAACTATCGCTAGAACTGTAATAATCTGAGCTACTAGCATAGCTAACAGGTTTAGGAATAAAGGGATAAACTGGTTCCTCACGGAAACAGTTTTGGCATTGAAGTATGCTAATTGCATCTTTAGAAGCTTTTTTGGGAAACTTCTTAGACTTGCGAGATTGGTTTAGTTCTGCACCAATCAAAGTTGGATAGCTACATTTAGGGCAAACTGCATCTTCGTTTAAAATATTGGGCTGACAATAAATAAGTTGACGATCGCGAGTTTGAGGATAACAGCGATCGCAAGAATATCCTGTGTAAGTGGCATTGCCTAACTCAATCGCCTTTAACTCTGGCTTGGTCAAGTACTGATTAATTATATCTGCGGCTAGATTCTGAACAGGATGTCGGCAGTTTTGACAAAAATACTTCTCTCTGGCTAAGCTCCTGTCAATGTACATGTCATTAACTAAGTACAGCCATAGAAATTGATATCCCGTCGCCAAAAGCAAGCTTGTCAGTGCAAATAACAAGTGACTAGGAATGGTTAACAAAATCGAAGTACTGATGATTAGCCACAACACAGCAAGAACAGGAAAATGAAAAACAAGAATTAACCCAGAATTTCTGAATAATTCTAACCCAAAGCCACTTGTTTCATAGAGCTGAATTGGAGTTTGGAAAATGTCAGTCAATTGAGCTAGCCAAAATTTTTCAATACTCAACCAAATATAAATAGATGCAAAAGCGACGATCGAGTTAATCAAGATCATGGCTAAAAACTGATTAATTGGCTGAATAAATAAGCTAGTCAAAGTCTCCTGCGACAATACCCATGCATTAATGCTAACGGTAAGCCCAACCAGCCCAAATACCAGTAACAACATTCCTACACTGGTAAATTCTGTCAATTGAGGAATATGTAGCTGAAAAACAATAGAAGTTGGGAATTGCTGTTTTGCAATAGGTAATGTTTGTCTGCATTCTCTAATTTTGATAACGATCAATATCATGCCACTGATAGCGATCGCTATGCCCACCAGTCCGATGCCGCTGTAAATCGGGGCAAATGGGAAAGGATAAAAATTAATTTTCTCTAAACGTCCTGCGATTTCCTCCACGCCATTAATAATCCCGCGATCGTAGTTCTGACGCTTAAACTCTGGAGTAATCATCTCTTCGATAATTTGCTTGACTTGGCGATCTCTGATATAGGGAGAAATACCGCGCCCAGTTTCTATCTCAATTCGTCGTTCCTTGACCGCGACCAGAAATAACACCCCATTATCAAATCCACGTTTACCAATTCCCCAAGTATTAAACAACTCCGTGGCATATGCTTTGACTGTGTTTGCTGGAGTAGTATCTGGCAAGGTCACCACAGCGATTTCTGAACCGTTATTCGATACTAACTGCGAAATTCGTTGATTGAGATGGGCTTCGGTATCAGCACTCAGAATATTGGCGACATCACTGACCCAAGTGCCATTTACTCTTCTGGGATTTGGAATATCACTAATGGGGCTTGCCTGGAGAGGAGCGATAGGCAAAAGGATTGCCCATAGCAAAAATATTACACAGAAGATTTTGGTTAAATTATCCTTCATAGGAAGTAATCTCTACTCCAGAAACAATGTACTTAATTTCGTTAAATCCACTCACATCTACTAGATCCCGCATTGATGCACTCAAATATAGCTTGCCAAATTTACCTTTGTCTTGAGCCATTTTGGAAGCTACATTAACAGGCATTCCCGCTATATCTCTAGTGCCGAATGGTAGATTAAAAATAAGAACTTCACCGCGATCAATTCCTATCCGACAAGTGATATCTTGTTTTGCTAACTCTTGGCGAAATGCTTGGGCAAAGTTTACCGCCGCGATCGCATCATCGAAAGCATAAATCCCCAATGAGCTAAGCACTTTGATTTCCGCGACAGATTTTTTGTCTAGCAGTCGCAAGCCGATATCTTTCATTAAAGCTGAGAATGAGAGCTGATTAAACATGGAAACTTCATGGGTTTCCACTACTTCATTTTTACTCTCGATCAATACTACTACTTTATTTTGGATATACTTATCTACCAAGACATGAGCAAAATCTTGGTCGGTTAATCGAGTTTCATATTCCAATAGATCAGCATAAAAATCTTCAGAATAGGGAATTGGGTAACGTTGATCGATTGGCTGTAATCCTGATAATCTCATGCCATCTAATACTCGATAAATATTACCAATTGTCGGATTTAAATCATCGCATTTCTCAATAGTGAAGTTGTGATTTGATGGTAGGCGATCGCATATCGCTTGACTGATTAAGATCTCTCCACCACAGGTATGATTCTCCGCAATTTCTTCGATCTCATCTGCTTCTGCTCCATACAAACCACCACTAATCGAATAGAAATTACCATAATGAGCCCCAATCCCAATTTTGATTTGACAACTCTTAGCGATCGCATCTTGGATCGTTAGGAGTGTGGAAACAAGGGTAGATGCACTAAGAGAATCTGGATAGAACATCTGTGTATTGTCCGCAGCCCAAATCCCTACACTTTCTCCTCCGATCGCTTTCCCATAGCCATGTAAAATCTTTTTCGGTTGGTTGATGATAGCCAGAATCTCTAATAATCCCTTTTGCTGAGTCAGCTTAGTTAGTCCAACTGAGTCAGAAGATACACTATATCCTTGGACTTTGTGACTCTCAAGTATTTGTAACGCATCCTCATAGGTTTGTTCGCTGCTCAACCATTGCTCAACCAATTTCAGTGGCAGTGCACCAATAATATCCTGCGTGATATCAAACAGGTTTGTGGAATAGCGTTTTTTGCTGAGCTTTTCTATCATTGAAGCCTCTCAGTTTTAGGTATATATCACGTTGCTACAACGCTTTTTACTAAAATCTGAACCAGAATAAAACTTTCAAAAAATTTATTCTGGTTCAGATTTTAGATATTAATACTTTGAGGAATCCGTGATGGTCTCAAATAGTTATAGTCCGTAACTCGTTTTTCATTACGAGACTTGATTGTAGACTCGATCGCTTTTAAATGATCTTGGAAATCGATTAAGGGTTGCTGAATGCGATCGTCATTGAAATAACTAGGCCCATACTCACCCAAGGTCGTGTAATAGACCGAACCAAGAATATAGGTCATCGTCAATTGACTCTTAGCCTGATCGATTGGAGGCAACATTGCAAAGAAATCTGCCTCGCTTGCACCTGTGGTTGAAGTTGGTGCAGGGGTATATCCTGCTAGAGGAAATGCGGGAGCGTAAACCATCAAGTCGCCTTGGGGGAAGTTCACCGCCGCATGTTGAGCACTACCAGTAAAGATTAGTAGAGTTACAGCATTGACTAAATAATCAAAAGAGCGAATCTGTCCACCCTGTCCGAAACTAGTTACGCGACCACCATAGTCAGAAATGATTTCCTGTGCCCAAGCTTGCAGTTCCGAATCTCTAATCACATCATTGTCATTGAAGTAATAGATCGATAGATAGCTCTTAACCCAAGTCGAAATAGCATCCCAAACTAACAAAGCATCATCGCGATAGGGATAGTCTGGCAATAGGTTTGGATCATCAACGCCTCGCTTCTTCAAAGCTACAGGCAATATCGCCTCATCAAAGTTATAGGTTTTTACACCCTGAACTGAAAGTGCGCGAGACGAAGTAATCGTGCCTGCTAATAGACTATCAATGGTTCCACCTGCATTAATCAGTCCTGACTGAGCCGCATCATTAATCGCTAAAGTCCCTTGAAAATGTGGCTTTAGTAAAACATATAGAGGATGATTACTGGCGAGTTGGCGATTAGTAGCGATCGCAAAAGGCTCGATAAATAGATGAGTTCTACCCAAATGACTAATTAGTTCATGGTAATTAGCATCGGCAATTTGGACAACAGTTTTCGCTAGCATCCAGTTTGGCTCATCACCAGCTTGACAGACAAAGATGGGATTAGTATTCGGATCTTGTCCTAGTTGAATGGCGATCGGAGACAGGCTCTTTTTCCCTTTAGGGATCGCAAATAGAGCTAAAGGTGCATTGATGTATTTCTGCTCTGATTTAGGAAAAGTGCCGCCTGCGATCGCGGTTAGTTCTACATAATCAGCCAAATACAAACGCCCTTCTGCACCTGCCGCAGCTAAAGAATCACCAGCCAAAACCTTCTGGAATTGCGCCTCAGTCAAGGGGAATTTGGCATCCAAAGCCCTAACTTTTTGAATCACTAGAGGATTAAAACCAGCAACGCGCAACCTTGCAAATTCTGAATTGCTCTTAAAATTTTGGCTGATTGCAGGCAGAGGAATAATCCAAAAAAGATTGTTGTATTCTTGAATGTTTGTCCCTTCTAAATCAATTGGCTCATCTTCAAGAATTGTCGGCAATTCGGACAATAGTTCTATTAATGCATTTTCAGCCTGAGACATGCTAGCTTCAAGCAAACGTTTTGAGAAGTCTAGTTGTTGTGCTTTAGATTTCTCTTTGTCAATGAATGCCGAAGGATTAGCTCGATCATTTAACAAAACTTTGACCACTACCTTCCCAACTAATAATCCCCAAGATAGAGAAAACCTCTCATTCTTGGGAACCTTCTCCACCATTGGCAATGACTCAATATAGGTGTAGTTATATTGATAGAGTTGCCTAGATTGATTTAGAGATGCTTGACGCTGAGTAGTTGCGGGATCATTCTGAGGCAACAGCGGGTATTTGCTTGACTGCGATCGCCTTGATATTAAATTGGCTAAGTCTGTTAACTTAGCCGAAACGAAATTTAATACTCTGGCAACACCACTCAAAAGCGAGAAGATCATGGATGCACCTTGAAATCTATACATCCATATATAAAACCTGAATGGTTTAATTAAGATAAATTTTTATAAATAAAAGATAAGGCGGCGCGATGCGCCGCCTTATCTTTTATTTAACTAGTCCTGCTCTGAGGGCGCGGACGGCGGCTTGAGTGCGATCATCAGCGCATAGCTTGTTCAAAATATTGCGTACATGGGTTTTGACAGTGCCCACTGTGATGTAAAGGCGCTCAGCAATCTCGGCATTGCTATTGCCATTGACAATCTCAGATAGCACTTCTAGCTCACGCTCAGTTAATGGCGTAGCGGCAAGGACTTGCTTGTAGTCTGCCTCAGCCGCATCAATTTCTACGGTTGCTTCACGGCGACGTACCTGCTGCAAGACAATACTTGCGATCGCAGGATCGATCCATGAGTTGCCCTCGGCAGTTAGCTTCAGCGCTTGTACTAGATTTTCGGAGCTAATATCTTTGATGCAGTAGGAATCTGCTCCAGCGGCAAAAGCGGCTAATACGGTTTCTTGGCTATCGGTCAGCGTCAAAATTAAAACTTTAGTGGCACGTCCTGCATCAGTAGCCGCCGCCTTGATTTGGCGAGTTACTTCTACGCCATCCATATCAGGCAAGCCCAAATCAACGATCGCTACATCAGGATGTTGGCTATTTACTAGCGATACACCTTCTGCACCCGTGGCAGCTTCCCCAACAAACACAAGCTCTCCCTGCTGTTGCAAGGCGATCTTCATGCCCATGCGGGTCAGGTCATGGTCTTCAATTAGGACAACACGAATCGAACTCATAAGCATTTTTGCAGGTTATGCATAGTCTATATTGATACCAGAATCTCATAGAAGGGGCCTTAAAAATACTCAACTTAAGATTTATAGTGCCTATAGCACTGTAAATTCTACTGATCATCAATCCTCCAAAACCATTATTCATTTACAGGGCTTCCAGTACAGCTAGCCCCAATCGCTTGAGGATTTGCAGGACTTTACTGAGTTCATGTTGTCTAGGAAACAAGGAAAAAGTGCGCGATACATCATATTGAGGCGCATCATCATGGGTTAGCTTCAGGAATACAAATTCATCCCCATTGGTCGCTAAACCATAGGATGGCTTAGCACTTTGCCCATTGGGACTAGCCAACATATAAGCCAATAACTGCGGTATAGCTGCTAGCACAGATATACTCGTGCGCTTAGACTCGACTACTAAAATCCAGAGTTTGTGTTGAATAACGAGCATATCGATAAAGCCACGTAATATTTCCTCGGAATCATCAAGCTCTAACATAATTCCGTAGGGCGAATACATCCGATATGGAGCATCGAGAAATCCTGCTAGCTCTAACAAAGGAGATACTACAGCGACTTGAATAGTGCCTTCTAATAATAGCCCATCCATTCTTTGATAGTCATAACGCTGTTTGAGCTTAGCAACACCTGCTGTTTCTAACTTAGTTAGTTCTGGAAAGTTTTCTTCCCATTCGCTAAAAAAATTGTCGCTATCAGCTTGACGTAAATTGAAGCGATCGCTTAAATCGTTCAAACTATGAATCGCGTCCGTAATTCCTGTACTTACAACCATTAGTTTTTCCCGACGACAAAAGCCTTGTCGATACTTTGATTATATTTTGCGCCGCTCTTGGTGGTTTGATTGATCACAATTCCATAGGCTGCATTGTAATCAGCTTTTAGCCAAGGTGAGCAATAACGACCAACGGGCAAAGTGTAAGTATTGCCATTAACTTTTGCTCCCTCGCTAGGCTCTAGTTTTGGCGGAATTTTAAAGGTGACTTTGCGCCGTTTTACATAATCTCCCGCGACTACACCCGTTGCCGATTGCTTACTGAAACATTCCACTTCTATTTGTGTATCTTTGAGCAATTCGCGCACATTGCCGCGATCGCTAAGGATTAACAGATTGTCAGTGCCAACACCTGAGATTTTTTGCAATTGGAAAGAGCTAACCCGATCTGGATTAAACCCGCCAGTAATCTTCACCACTTGAAGATTATTCTCAGGTATAACTTGATATTCCAATGTCCCAGGTAGTTGGTATTCAAGCTCGGCATTCTCATTGCGGACATTTACCTTCGCCCCAATTTCGACGCGATCGACTCCTAACGCGACAGGAGTTTCTTTTGCTGCCCAATCAAATCGATAAAAAAGTCGTGCTGTATCTTTGAGATAGGTATATCTATCTGGAACATCAGAACTAGCACGTAGTAACCGTGTCAAGCCACTTCTCTCAACCCAAATGTTTTTGATTAGTCCCACTTTTTTCCCGATCGCATTTCCTAATGGTGTGCGATCGCTTGTAATCTCCACAGGGATATCTAAACGCGGTACAAGTGTAATTTGTCCATAGGAGCCAGTCTTTCCTTCAATTCCGTTATTACTTGTCAGTCCATCGCGACCACTCTGACAAGAATAAGAAGCACTACTTGATTGTTCCTTTTTACTGCGATAGATCCACTTACCGTCGCTGTTAGGCTCTTTTGATGATGACAAAACATTACTTAACAGGCTAGTTAATAGGTTTTCTCCAAAATTGTCTCCTGATGTTGAGCAAACTCTCGACTCTCTAGAATAATGTTGCCAAGGAGCGTTTGGATCCTTTGCTGGTCTGCGTTCAATTTCCGCAGTACAGGTCGTAATTGTCCAAGAAGTCTCTTGGCATTCACAACCCTTTCCACCAAGAGCACCGAGTCCATTGCGTCCACCTCTTCCACCATTATTGCGAATTTCGATCATCTGGAGGGAGGCAATATCAGTGTAAAAAATAGTTGCATTGCCGCCTCGACCACCATTACCGCCATTACCGCCGACACCGCCACTACCACCAGATGCACCAATTAGAGAGAATTGAGTCCTGCGAGGCTGCTCACAACTACTAGCCGATCGCCCTATGGTTCCATCTTCAGCATCTTCACCTATTGTCCCTGTGAGATTATAAGCAGCAGGTTTACCATCACTAACAATTTTGATGTCTTGACCATCTCGACCATTACGTCCATCTCGACCACGATTGCCATCTTCTCCAGAACGCCCAAAGTTGCTTTGTGCGATCGCTGAGAAGCTTACTAAAGGTAAAGTCAGAATCGCGATGGGCAGAGCATGGATCACAAATTTGGGAGATCGAGGTTTCCACATATGCTAAAAACTTTGAAATTACTTTATTTTGTTGACAGTATCACTACAGGCTGAGTTCCTAATATATTCTAGAAATCTGCACCGCCTAACCTAAACTTAAAATAAGAATCATTTGTACTATGTCTATAAATCAAGGTCAACAGCTAGAAATATATAGTAGTAAACATCCTCAAGAAGTTTTACTGGTCAAGCTAAAAATTGATGATGAACTTGATGAAGTAATGATTTTTAAAGGTTTTTCAAGCTCCTTGATGCGATCAACAGCATTTGATCCTGATGTGCCAGTAATTAGCGATCGCGCTGAAATATTGACCATCGATCGCCTCGCCGCACCCTATAAACCAAATCAGCCTAACTATCTCCAACAAGGGATAACATGGAAAGAGTTTCAAGATTATGCTGAAATATCCTAGAGACTAGCAGTAAAAGTTTTTTGGTGGTGCGGCTTCGCCACACCACCAAAAACTGACTCTTTATTAACTTGATGTAGATATGCTTGAAGAGACGCGGCAATCGATTTATACAAAGCAAGTGAGAATTGCCTCACTACTGCTTTACCAAAATGTTTTAGAGCAAGAAGCGTGGGAAGCCTATGTGAAGTTATTGCATAGCCTCGCCAACTTCGCTTTAGATGGACATGAAAATAGCTCACGGCGGCTTAGCTATTTATTTGCCTATGGCAAATGGTTTCGCGCGATCGCCTCGACAGGCTATAACTGGCGAGACTATATAATTTCGCAAATTTTGACTTCTGACAATCCCTTTAGTCAGCAGGCGCAAACTACAGAATTTAAGTTGTTACCTTTATCATTGGTTGCAGCAGCCAAGCATGATCTCCAAGTCTTAGAAGAGATTAGTCTTTGGGGCGGAGATAAGCTAGTTGATTGTATAGAATCTTTTGGCGATCGCCCTGTGACGCTGCAATTGTCAGAAAGTGATATATCGAGGCTTTCAGAAGCTAAGCGATCGCTAATTCTCAAATTTCAATCCACTGATGACTGGACTCAACTTTTGCCAGAGTTAGCCAATTTTTACAGGCAGTCAGGCACGGGCATTTTTACCGATTACGATGCATTCCGTTGGTGCAAAGGTCATCTAGAGGGTATCGCCTATCCCGATTTGGTGCAGCTATCCGATCTAATCGGCTACGAGTCACAAAGACAGACTCTGTACAAGAATACAGAAGCTTTTTTGGCGGGCTATCATGGGTTGCATACTTTGCTCTATGGCAGTCGTGGTACGGGCAAGTCTTCGATGGTTAAGTCATTGATGTATGCCTATCGCGATCGCGGTTTACGTCTAGTCGAAGTCGCCAAAAACGATCTGAAAGATTTGCCCATCATTGCCGAGCTTCTGCGCCAAGTTCCACAGAAATTTATTATTTTTGTGGATGACTTGTCCTTTGAGGAAGAGAGCGAAGACTATAAGGCGCTCAAGGTAGTTCTGGAAGGGAATCTTTCCGCACAACCCAATAATATTTTGGTTTACGCCACTTCCAACCGTCGTCATTTATTGCGCGAGTACTTTAGCGATCGCCCTAGCCTGAGAGATCTTAGCGATAGCAAAGAAGTCAATCCTTGGGACACGATGCAGGAGAAGTTATCTCTAAGCGATCGCTTTGGTTTAACCCTGACATTCCTCCAAGCCGATCAAGAAATCTATCTCAAAATCGTGCATCACCTCGCGAAGTGTGCAGGTATTGAATTGCTAGATGATGATCTCAATTTTCGTGCCTTACAATGGGCTACTCGCCATAATGGTCAATCGGGACGCACTGCCCAGCAGTTTGTCGATTTTTTGCATGCAGACTTAGAACTTAAGGGTTGAGATGTAATGCGATCGCCACTCTATTTCTGGCGAAAGTAAAGTGCGATCGCTAGCAAGTAAAATAAAGTAAGCAGTTATTCTGAGTTTACAATTATGACCTTCACCGAGTTGTTGCCGAATCTGCAAAAACTAAACCCTTCCGATAAGCTTAGGGCTATTCAGTTTCTAGCGACTGAGTTATCAAAAACAGAAAATTTTGCCCCAAATGATCTAGAGTCTCAATCTTGGTTAGATGCAGATTTAGGCGGTAATTTACCTGAGTATGATTGGGGCGAGGGTGGAATGCCCAGTATGAAGCCTGTGGAATATATTTCTGGTATTGGTTTAGTAGTAAAGGCAGGATAGATAGTTTTAAGTCATGCCAGCAATTTTAAGGATTGGTGCATATCGTTTTTATTTTTACAGTCACGAACCAAATGAACCACCTCATATTCATATCGATCGCGATAACATGACCGCTAAGTTTTGGTTGCAGTCAGTTGGCTTGGCTCAAAATATTGGGTTTCCCGCTAAAGAGTTAAGGAAGCTGCAATCTATGGTGATCGAACATCAAACACAATTATTGGAGGCTTGGTATGAGTACTTTGGCGATTAAGACGGATGAGAGAGTTAAGAATGTTAGCTTCACTGAAGATACGATCGCTGTCGATTTGATGGATGGTCGGGCAATTGTAGTTCCGTTGGTGTGGTATCCGAGGTTATTGAATGGAACTAGTGAGCAGCTTGCTAAGTGGGAAATCTGCGGTGGTGGCTATGGTATTCATTGGGAAGATCTTGATGAGGATCTGAGTACTGAGGGTATGTTGCGTGGTGCGCCTGCGCCGAGAAAGTCAAGGGCAACTAGTTAAGGCGATCGCATCTTTAATCTCGGAGAAAGTAAAATGCGAGACTTTATAGTTCTTTAAGCAAATTATCATATTCGCCATGAGAGCCAATCCAAAACCAAATGATGGTTTGACTATCTTGTTTAACTCCTACTGCACGCCAGCCAATCCCAACTCTGATTGAATAAATTGGTTGTTTTGTATTCACCCTTTTAAACTCTAAACTGGGATGGTTAGGGTCTTGCTGCCAAAGTTGATAGTTTTTACGAGCAGCTTTTTGGACTCGTTCGGGTAGCTTGGCAAAAAGTTTGATAAAATCTTCGTCTAACTCCGATCTCATAGCTGGTCGAAACCTAAAACCTTGGTTTTTCCATTTGCGGAGTTATTTAAAGCTTTAGTAGCAAGTTGATCTAGCTTAGCTGACTGTGGCTGAGATAGAGTTTGTACCCAACGCATTTCGCTTTCTATGTCTTCGAGAAATTGGACAGCAAATTCGTCTTGTAGATATTCTGGTAAGGATTGCGCTTTTTCAAATGCTTGTAATAGTAAGCTAGTCATAACTTCAACCTTTTACAGTTCTATATCTAAGTATATCTTCACTGTAACCGATCGCATCAAACACAACATACCCAGTAGCGCGATCACTTCTTTAATCTCTGTGCTAGTAAAGGGCTAGACTTTATATTTATCTACTAATTATAGGACAAAAATTAAAATAGAACAATACCGTCATTAAAATCATTAGTATACAAAGTTCCTGTAACTAGTCCATATGTTAAGCAGTTCAAGTTCTACGGTGTTTCCTTGCTGTTTATATAAAATAGCAGCCTTTGCGATATCTCTGGCAGCTCCTTTTCTATCTCCTATGGTTAACTTTTGTGTTCCACGACTAAAGTAAGCTTTACCAGATTCAGGGTTAAATCGAATAACTTCCGTATAGTCAGAAATTGATCCGTATACATCTCCTAAGACCTCTTTTACCATACCACGCATTAAATAGGCTTCACTATTTCTAGGATTAATCCGAACAGCTTCCGTAAAGTCAGAAATCGCCCCATATTTATCTCCTATATCGAACTTTGCTAATCCTCGTAAAATATACGGTTTTATATTTTTGGAATCTAGACGAATTGTTTCTGTAAAGTCGGAAATCGCTCCATATTTATCTCCTAAAGTCACTTTTATTTGACCACGTTCAATATATATATTGCTATCTTTAGGATTAATCCGAATAGCTTCCGTAAAGTCAGAAATTGCTCCATATTTATCTCCTAACATATCCTTTGACATGCCACGTAATTTATATATCTCTTTCAGAGAAATATAATCTGATTTGAATTGGATAGCTTCTGAGAGATCAGCAATTGCTCCAGAATAGTCACCTAATAGCCCCTTTCTTAATCCTCTTTCAAAATAGGCATCACTATATTGAGGGTTGATACGAATAGCCTCTGTAAGATCAGCAATCGCTCCATAATTGTCATCTTTACTTCTGTTCAAAGCACGCTCAAAAAATGTCTTGGATTGAGCTTTGTTTACTTTGTATGTTGTTTGTGAATCAGCATACAGTGAATTAACAAATAATTTGTCAATGACATTAATAGCCAAAAAATCTGCACTTAAAACCATTAGGAAAGACAGAAAAAATACTTTATTTCTCAACTATCCAACTCCGCCAAAAAATCATCAACAGAACCAGATTTGAATTTACCTTCTCGATACTCCTGCTGAACCTCTTGAACTTCTTTAATAACTTGTTGCCGTTGACGCAACTTCAAACGATTATTCAACACATCAATTAAAGCAGCTTGATCATCTAAAGACAAAGCATCTATGGCATTGAGAGCTTCTTGAAATAGAGATGTTTTTAAGGCTTGACTCATAGGATTATTTATGAAAATTTACTCTATAACCTCGGTTGTCATTATACTTCAGAAAAAAGCGATCGCTTTTACTGCACTTATTCAAATAGCGATTTAGCTGCAATCTCATAGACCAAGCATTTGTTTAACATCATTTAAAGCGATCATCGCGGTTTTACTTCCATCAAATAGCGATCGCCTTGTGATGATTTGAGTAAGCGATCGCATCTTACGTTTTATAAAATATTTTCGCTCATGTAGGTAAATAGGTGGAAGGAGGAAAAAGAAGACGACGCAGGAAGTCAAAATCAATCCAACGTAGATTGTAAGCCCACTCGAACATGGCTACATACAGATACAAATACTTCTTGTGAATACCTCGAAAGGGACGCAGAAAATTGCGTAAACCAACCCAAATGCCCTCCATAGTATTGCAATGAACCTCACAAAAACCATCTTGATCTTCATCGCGGGCATACTCGCGCTGAGAGTGACAAACGGTTTGACGCTCACGACCAGAAGCAGGTATGCGATTATAAGCATCGGATTCATCGGTATAGACTGTCGTGGTCGGTAAGGTCGTTACCTCTACCTGCGGTTGAATCGTGATTTGTTGAGTATTGTCACAGACCTTCATGCGGATCTGACCACTGTTGCGCCCAACAGTACCGACAATGGGTGGACGGTCATTTGCCATGGTTCCCTTGCCTTTGCGTTGATTCCCGCGTTGTCTTGGTGGGTCTGCTATTGGATCTTTTTTTTTGCTCCCTTTTCTCCTGCATTCTGAAACATCTCGTCCATCTCGGCTTCAGCATCGGGCAGATTACCATTAATCAAATGGGCAAATCCTCGACGTTGGATGCGATGCCGCCAAGACAATAATGTCCCATAGTCGAGTCCTAGTTCCTCGGCTATGTGTTGGGTCGTTTGTCCTTGTAAGAATCCACGCAATATCAGCACGATCTGACCACAGGTGTAATGGCTTCCTGATAAGTCTGTTCCTGTAAAAATGTGAAACACTTTCCCACATTCCCGACACTTATATTTGACGATTGGTGTACGTTGGCGATCGTGTGGCGCTTGTCCTGCTGGTATTGCGTGTCCACTTGGACAATGCAAACCCTTTGGATGCAGGATCTTTAATAACCATTCATAGCACGCTTGTTCATCTAACAATTCGGTCAGGGGAAATTTGATCATGGCATCTCTATCGATTTATGAAAATGACTTCCTCCTATTTTGCCATTTCACCTACTTCCCCATATGAGCGATAAATTCATCATGTTTAACTTAAATCCAGATTTGATTACGAAAGATGGTAAGCCGATGTTTGCGGTGATTCCCTATGAGCAGTTTTTGGCAATTAAGGAGATGTTGGAAGACTTTCAAGATTTACAAGATTTGAGAGCTGCCAAGCAAGAGGAATATAATCAACCCGCGATCGCTTTAAATGATGTCAAACAAATGCTTGGTTTATGAGATTTTAGCTAAATCGCTATTTGAATAAATGCAGTAAAGGCGATCTCTAATCTTGCAGCCTCTCTGAAAAGCCTTGATATTTTTTCTGTTGCTTTTCCTTGATTTACCATGACTTCACCTTCTTAAAATCTATCGGATGACGTTTTGCAACCATCACTGCTTGATCGAGACTTTGGCGATCGTTCCAGTGATAGAAACCTGCAAGGCGATCCATTACGCATAAAGTCGGGGTAAGGATGTGTAATTCTAATTCACCAATTTTCTGCACGGTGCATTCTTTGTAATCAATATACTGCTCACCAATCATGAGGGGTGATGGAGGGAACTCAACATAATAATTTGTGTTCGGATGGAAGAAATATCTACCTTCTTTGCTAAATCCTATCTGATACATGGCTGCTTCTAGCTTTTGAGAACTAGCGGGAGAAATAAAATCGAGATCGTCAGATTGATATTCATTTTCTGAGTACACCGTAACGACTCCGCCACCTGTTAGCACGGCGATAATATTGGCTTTGGTAAGCGTATCTGAGACGATCGCAGCAATCTTAGCTAGGGATAAGGTTTTGTGTATTTCCAAGGGGTTTATCGGCTTTGCGAGGGCGACGGCGTTGGCGGTAGTAGGCTTTGATTTCTTCGGGTGGGGTAACTTTGAGTCGTTGGGCTAGTAGGTTTCTAACTGGAGTTACAAAGGGCGATCGCGGGTTCCATGTATAGAGGCGAGTTTTGCCGACTAAGCGACTAACTAATAAGCCTGAGTCTTCAAATTTTTGCAGTTGTTTTTGTACTGAACTCAAAGATATCTCAAAGGTGTCAGCGATCGCTTTGCCGTAGCCTTCTTCATAATTTTCCAGATATAGCAAAACTTGTTCGGGTGTTTTACCACCAAAAAGTTCTTTTAGCATAGGTTTTAAGTCTAAGACTATCTACCTATTATAGAGGTTATATAGTTGTTAGTAGAGGTAGATTTATTTGGCTTGAGTTAAAGATGATCGCTATTTGCTAAAAGTAAAACCGCAATGATCGCTTTAAATGATGTTAAACAAATGCTTGGTTTATGAGATTGCAGCTAAATCGCTATTTGAAGAAGTGCAGTAAAAGCGATCTTTTACAGTTAACATCTAGGCTAGAATAAGTTGAGATGAGTGATCGCGGGAGAATCTCTAATGACTCAAACAATTGCAAAAAAAATATCACTTTACGACCAAGATCTAAATCTGTGGCTAGAAACAGTGATCGCGCAATTAAAGAGTGGTAGTTTAGAAAACCTCGATATTGAAAATCTGGTAGAGGAGTTGGAAGGCTTGGCAGGTAGAGATCGACGTGAGTTAAGAAGAAGGCTATCGACACTTCTGGAACATTTACTCAAACGTTGCTATATTGAAAGCGAGTATGACTATGCAGGATGGGAAATCACTATTGATCGCACTAGGTTTGAAATAATTGGTATTTTGAGTCAGTCGCCTAGCCTTAGAAACTATGTAAATAGTGATGAATTGTTTGGAGAAGCTTTTACTCTTGCTTTGCGTACTGTAAGAAAAAATCAAGGGTATAAAAATGTTGATTTCCCAAATAGTTGGAAATTTAGTCGCGATATTGATGACATATTAAATGTTGATTTTTGGGAGATTTTATAAAATATTCGCTCATATGGGGAAGTAGGTGAAATGGCAAAATAGGAGGAAGTCATTTTCATAAATCGATAGAGATGCCATGATCAAATTTCCCCTGACCGAATTGTTAGATGAACAAGCGTGCTATGAATGGTTATTAAAGATCCTGCATCCAAAGGGTTTGCATTGTCCAAGTGGACACGCAATACCAGCAGGACAAGCGCCACACGATCGCCAACGTACACCAATCGTCAAATATAAGTGTCGGGAATGTGGGAAAGTGTTTCACATTTTTACAGGAACAGACTTATCAGGAAGCCATTACACCTGTGGTCAGATCGTGCTGATATTGCGTGGATTCTTACAAGGACAAACGACCCAACACATAGCCGAGGAACTAGGACTCGACTATGGGACATTATTGTCTTGGCGGCATCGCATCCAACGTCGAGGATTTGCCCATTTGATTAATGGTAATCTGCCCGATGCTGAAGCCGAGATGGACGAGATGTTTCAGAATGCAGGAGAAAAGGGAGCAAAAAAAAAGATCCAATAGCAGACCCACCAAGACAACGCGGGAATCAACGCAAAGGCAAGGGAACCATGGCAAATGACCGTCCACCCATTGTCGGTACTGTTGGGCGCAACAGTGGTCAGATCCGCATGAAGGTCTGTGACAATACTCAACAAATCACGATTCAACCGCAGGTAGAGGTAACGACCTTACCGACCACGACAGTCTATACCGATGAATCCGATGCTTATAATCGCATACCTGCTTCTGGTCGTGAGCGTCAAACCGTTTGTCACTCTCAGCGCGAGTATGCCCGCGATGAAGATCAAGATGGTTTTTGTGAGGTTCATTGCAATACTATGGAGGGCATTTGGGTTGGTTTACGCAATTTTCTGCGTCCCTTTCGAGGTATTCACAAGAAGTATTTGTATCTGTATGTAGCCATGTTCGAGTGGGCTTACAATCTACGTTGGATTGATTTTGACTTCCTGCGTCGTCTTCTTTTTCCTCCTTCCACCTATTTACCTACATGAGCGGAATTTATTGGTAGGCTTTGTCTCTAGGTTTAACGCGATAAATTACGATATTTTCATCTTCTATCTCAAAGAGTACGCGATAGTTTCCAACCCTTAGTCGATATTCAGGCGTGAAATTGGTTAGCTTTTTCACATCGCCAGCTAAGTCATTTTCCATTAACTGAATCTTTTAAAATATTTTATCTTGTATTTGTTTAGGTAGACTCCGTAAATCCTTAATTGCTTTTGGTTTAAATTCAATACCGTATTTCATTTTTGATGATTTTAGTTTTTATTGTACTTCAAGCAAATGGCGATCGCCTTATGGTGAGGTTATTTGAACAGCGATCGCCCTTTGCTCTGAAGGAGATTCTTGCAGTGAAATTTTAATATAAAAAATAACTTTGTATATTTAGCGCTTTGTGTAGTAACATAGATATTCGCAACGGGATGTAGCGCAGCTTGGTAGCGCGCCTGCTTTGGGAGCAGGATGCCGTAGGTTCGAATCCTATCATCCCGACTTAAAAAGAAAAAACTTAGAAGCGTCATCTATGGCGCTTTTTTATTTGGCTGGCAAAACTTGTAGATCCTGCGATCGCATAAATTGTTTGCGCCATGCGGTAACGCCGCCTGTCAGAGTTATCACTTGATAGCCGCGATCGCTAAGATACTTATTCGCTTTAACTGATCTCATCCCCGAAGTACAGTATAAAACTACCGTTGGTTTAGCTTGATGCTTCTTTGAATAGCGTTCCACAATACTCTTAACCCTTTGAATACCCACCTCACCTTCAATTTCGGGTAATGGCACAAGCTCACTATTCGCAATGTGATCTTCAGCATATTCTTCAGGCGATCGTACATCGATTAAAACTACAGCTCCGAGTTTGCCACTCGCCAACTCCTCAACAGAAATTTGTGGCGTACTAAAGCTTTGCAGATACACTGGCAAGCTCATTTGATGTTGATATGCAAAAATGCTCAAAACTCCAGCAGTAGCAACTAGCAACGATCCAACTAAGGCTAAGGGGATTAAATATCTACGCTTAGAGGCAAATTGCCGAAAATCACTTATCTGCATTTTTATTAATCCAATTTTTAAACGGATAAATTAAATGATTAAAATAATTTGTTGTGGTATTTAATTTGGCTCCATATAGTTTTGGTTGTTCATTCTCAGGCATAGGCTCATCTGGGTTTGAGGGGTAAATGGTACAGTATCGATACAATTATTGGCGACATGGTAGGGCTGTAACTGTTGCTCCGAGAGGATTCTGATTACTATTAGCTGTGCTTATCCCCATGAACCCAGAAGAGCCCAGGCATATACAAAGTTCCAAATATATAATCAAGAATTGGTAACTGTACAGCTAGATTTTGAGCACTTTTCTGTGGATAGCGATCATGATGCCAACTATGAAATTCTGGTGTAGCAATAATCCATTTTAAAATCGGAAACTTCACTCGAACATTGGCATGGATAAAAAAGGCGATCGCACTCGAAAAAACTATATAAATTGCCAAAGCCTCTGACGAAAACCCTAGCAAGTAAAGGGGAATCATTTGGCAAGCCTTAGTCAAAATTTGCTCGAAAGGATGGACACGTACTGTGGCAAGCCAATCAATATGAGTAGAGCTATGATGGATTGCGTGAAATTGCCATAACCAAGGAACAGTATGCATTAGCCGATGAGCGAAATAAAAACACAAATCGCCAATGAATATAGCGGCAGTTACTTGCAAAACAAGAGGTTGTTGACCGACTAATTTAGCTTAGTGGTGCAGAAAACTCAGGAGAGTCTCAAGATGAGACAATGGTAATACGAGCAAATTCGATACGAAAATCTAACTTTTCGCGTTTGGCAATAGAAGCACAGGCAGGGGGAGGATTAGTTCTAGGGAAAATCTGCAAAAGAGGAAGAGGTTTTTGTTGGTAAAGAAGGGTGTGAAGCTGACGGAGACCGAGTTGCAGAAAACTCAAGCCGCGATGATCGTGCCAATCAATAGCCGCCCTTTGCCCCAAACGCACCAACATTATGCCAAGAATTACAGCAATCAGGTTAGCCGTGGCAAGGAGCATAAACAAACAGGTAAGAGATTGAGCATCACGGAGATGCGAGCTAACCACATTAAAAGCCGCCGACTTGTAATCCTTAAAATGAGGTTCAATACCGCCAAAGCGTTTGCCATAGAGAGCAAAAGTCTTTAATGAAGGGGGAATATCGCTAAGGACAGCCCATGAACCGTTAGCCATGTCTAGGTTAGCCGTCGCTAAATGACAATTAACATCACCGAGTACGGTGACATCGGGAACTAGATAAGCTTGCTCTGCGGGAGGTATCAGTTGTTCAACACGCTTGGTTGTACCTGTTGGCAGAGTCACTAGCAGATCGCTCTTTGCGCGAATTGCCCAAGACCAGTGATTTTGCTGTAACCATCGGATTAATTCCCCATGTTCAAAACCTCGGTCGGCAAGCAAGGTCACCGTACTTTGTGGCGGCAATAGAGAGCGTACTTGTTCTAAGACGGGACGATAATGTTCAAAGCCAACTGTAGCGCTGCCATGCTCTAGTACTACTTGAGCTAGAGTAATCGACCTCCCTCCCCAAATCAAGCATACTTCTATAAGACAGAATTTATCCCACAGCATACTTGTGTCTAAGGCTAGTTCCAACGATTCTCCTGCAAATGCTTGGAGAAAGTGCTTCACCAATGGGTTATAGAATCTCTCGGCGATGATATGTGGATTATGCACAAAGTAGCTTAGTCTTTCCATCTGACTTCTGGCTTGGCACTCTCGATGGCTCAAATAGGGCAACCAATGACTCAGACTTGCCCTTCCTGATTGCAATATCGCGGCTACTGCCTCCGCAAATCCTTGGAGATGTCGCTTATCTTTTGGCTTGAGCCATTGACGCAGTTGTTCTTGTAGCTGAAGATATAGGTGGGGCATTTGTATAAGATCTTTTGTTGAGGAACTTGAGTATCTCATCTCTTGCCCCTTTTTGCCTCTTGTCTCATGATGAGATTCTATGCCTAGCAACGCTTTTCAGATTTTTCTGCACCACTAAGCTAATTTAGACATTATCGGTATTGATCTTTGACTGAACAATACAAATACAATTAATAATTTTGTTGTGCCATGACCAATAAAATAGCCAGAAAAATAATAACAAAGATCTGTAAACCAACCTTCACGTAATAGTTTTTGGTGATGAACGGCTAATGCTTTCTCAATCGGAACGAATACAAAAATAAGGATTATTATCCCTTTGATAACATCAGGTATTTCCATCATGGTTCCAATCACTAATTCTTTTCATAGTTAATTAGTCGCAGCCAATTGTTCAAGCCCTTGATTAGCTTCAGGATGTTTAGCGATCACCTCATTTACATCCATAGAAAAACCCTTAGGAAACTTGCAATTTTTTAAAGTTGCACCATACCAATCTACACCTTGTAGATTGGTATCTAAAAAATCACAATTTTCTAAGTACGAATTTACAAATCGCGCATTTTCTAAATCTGCGCCATGAAAAGAAGTCATCGCTGACATTTTGACTTTTGCAAAGTGAAGATTAAAAGCCCTAGTCGCTAAAACCGCAGGCAAAATCGCCAGTACAGCAAATAAAATTGCATAATGAATTTCTCGGTATTTGATCCAGCTATAGCCAGCCGAAATTGCAGACGATACTCCCAACGCTACCCAGACCATGCCTACCGCGATCGCTCCTTTTTTATAGCCCAGATATAGCCCAAACAGAGACATCACAAATGCGGCAATCATCACGCCTATGCCGACTACCATCAAAGCAGTAGAGTTAATGGCAGAGATCACCATTAATCCAATTAGCCCCATGGATATATAAAAAAGCCTTCTTTGAGACATGGCTGCGGCTGTGGCAAAGGCAAACATCCAAACAAATGGATTTGTCATCCACACATAGGGATTTGCGACTTCACCACCACAGCCCACGAGAACGAGTTTGCCAGAAAACCAAGATAATAAACCGAGAGGGAGGCCCAAAATGACATGCAATGACATTTGCATGATCTGTTTTTGGAAATTTTGTTTGTCTTGTCCAATCTCTGTTTCCGAGAAATCAGCACCTGCTAGATTTGTCCCTCGAAAATCGCAACTCTTTAACCTTGAGCCTGTAAAGTCAGCTTTTTTCTCTTCGCCTTTAGGAAATTCATTCTGAAACGAGTGATTCTGAAAATCTCGGTAACGATAATTTACGTAGTTATCCATCGGTCAATCTCTTTATAAGTTAGTTTTGTGAGACAGCTAATTGAACGCTACAGTTCCCTCAGCACATGTTGGAGTCCCATTTTGGAGAAATGGATTTGCTAGCTTTTGCTTTACACCAATTTCGGAAGATTCACAAAGAATAGTAACTGTAGTTAGCTCTTTTTTTGTGTTTGGCGTTGAGCCTGATGTTGGATTTATCTGTTGATTTGACCCTTGAAGTTTTTTATCTCGGTCAGGGACAACAAACACCGCGCTGACAAAACTTTTTAAATCGTCATTCTTGGGAACACCATAATGATAGGCAACAAGCTCAAAACTTTGTAAATCATACTTGTAGTTAGCTGTCTCTTCTTTAATGCCAATTTCCAAAGCAGGAATTGAGCGCCCCAAAGCTCCATTTTCTAGCCAAAAAGCTTGCTGCGCTCTACCCATACTTCCTACATAAGTTCGAGCTTCGCTACTCCTAGCTTTTGACCCACAACTAAAAGATGATCCCAGCAATGCTATAGATCCTATTGCAATTAACCCAAATCCCAACAAGCCATAAATTGACCAACGAAATAGCTGTCGAGGTTTTTTTTGCTTTTGTGGCGCAGTATCTTCTTGAGACAAATCAGCAAGCAAACTAGTTTCCTCATCCACTTCTGAGAGTTCGATGGCATTAGATAGTATTTTGTCTAGTAGGAGATTTATTTGCTCTACATCAGATTGTTTTGCCTTAGATTGTCCAATCATTATGATCACCTCTTGTGCGGACTTAACTAATACTGCCCTGTTACCTCACAAAGGAATGCGATCGTGATCGCATTCCTTTGTGAGAAGTATTACAAAATTTGTGCTTGATGTCTTGGGGACTTACACAAAGTAATAAATCCACTAAATATATCGACGGGCTTAGCCCGTCGCTATATTTAGTGGATTTATGTAGATCATTTTTTCTTGGAGTTCACTAGGTGTAAATGCTTAGTCTATTGAACTCAATAATGCATCAAACTTTGATCCTTAAAGCATTTTTGAATGACTGGATTTAGTCCTGCTATTATTGTTAGTTAAATATATTAATTTATTGACCTCTATCTCCAAAGAGATATATCTAACAACCCTTAACATTTTTTTAAGATTTGTTGTCGAATATATATACTTTATAGAATTAGTTCAAATCTTTGCCTAGAGAGGGTTTGAAGCTCTTAAGTATTTTGTGAGAAGGCAAACGTAAAGATGTGTTAAGCTAATTTCAAATCCATATAAATACTAGTAGTTAAAGCAGGATTTAGAATTATGACCATTGCAATGGGCAGGTCGCAAGAAGTCGAAAGAGGCTGGTTTGACAGCATCGACGACTGGCTAAAGCGCGACAGATTTGTATTCATCGGCTGGAGTGGCTTACTGCTATTCCCCACCGCATTTTTAGCAGTTGGTGGCTGGTTCACAGGCATCACGTTCGTATCGTCCTGGTATAGCCACGGACTAGCTTCTAGCTTCCTAGAAGGCTGTAACATTCTCACTGTAGCAGTATCATCTCCCCCTCTTAGTGTTGGACATTCTCTAGTACTACTATGGGGACCTGAAGCACAAGGTGACTTCACCCGTTGGTGCCAAATTGGAGGACTATGGACATTCCTAGCACTTCATGGCGCTTTTGGCTTGATCGGCTTTATGTTGCGTCAGTTTGAAATTGCTCGTCTAGTCGGTATCCGTCCTTATAATGCGATCGCATTTTCTGGTCCTATCGCCGTATTCGTATCTGTATTCTTAATGTACCCATTGGGTCAATCTGGTTGGTTCTTCGGTCCAACTTTCGGCGTAGCTGGCATCTTCCGCTTCATCTTATTCTTACAAGGTTTCCACAACTGGACTCTGAATCCGTTCCATATGATGGGCGTAGCAGGTATCCTTGGTGGAGCATTGCTCTGTGCTATTCACGGTGCTACCGTTGAAAACACATTGTTTGAAGATGGCGATGGTAAAACCGCTAACACCTTCAAAGCTTTCAACCCAACTCAGTCTGAAGAAACCTACTCCATGGTTACAGCTAACCGCTTCTGGAGCCAAATCTTCGGTATTGCTTTCTCCAACAAGCGTTGGTTGCACTTCTTTATGCTATTCGTACCAGTAACTGGACTATGGTTCAGTAGCGTTGGTATTGTCGGATTAGCATTGAACTTGCGTGCCTATGACTTCGTATCTCAAGAAGTTCGTGCAGCAGAAGATCCTGAATTTGAAACTTTCTACACCAAGAACTTGCTTTTGAATGAAGGTATTCGCGCTTGGATGGCTCCTCAAGACCAACCAGCTGAAAGATTTATCTTCCCTGAAGAAGTATTGCCTCGCGGTAACGCATTGTAATCTTCGTAATTCAAAAGATTTTGTACAGTTTACTTAAGCTGTACAAAATCTTTTAGTAACAACTTACTTAGCTATCAGATATCAGCTCAGTTCGACTAGGTTTTAGATTATGATGATTCTCATCAAACTTCTAGACGTTGTTCAGCTACAAAAGCTGATTTCTGATAGCTAAAAAATTATTTGCACTTTAAACCTATAAAAAGTTTTCTGGAGATAACCTCTCGTGACGACGACCATTAACTTAAACTCGCTAGGAGTGGGTGGACGTACACAAGATACATCGGGCTTTGCTTGGTGGTCTGGTAACGCAAGACTCATTAACCTTTCTGGCAAACTGCTGGGCGCTCACGTAGCTCACGCCGGTTTGATCGTATTCTGGGCTGGCGCAATGACTTTGTTTGAAGTCGCGCACTTTATTCCCGAAAAGCCAATGTACGAGCAAGGCTTTATCCTTCTTCCTCACATGGCAACTCAAGGCTGGGGCGTTGGTGCTGGTGGTGAAGTTGTAGATATTTTCCCTTACTTCGTGGTTGGTGTTTTACACCTTATTTCTTCGGCTGTACTTGGTTTTGGTGGAATTTACCATGCCTTGCGTGGACCTGAAGTCTTAGAAAACTATTCTTCATTCTTTGGTTACGACTGGAAAGACAAGAACCAAATGACCAATATTATCGGGTATCACCTGATAATATTGGGTTGCGGTGCATTGCTACTCGTATTTAAGGCTATGTTCTTTGGTGGTCTCTACGATACATGGGCACCTGGTGGTGGCGATGTACGTGTAATCACCAACCCAACGATCAATCCTGTTGTCATATTTGGCTATGTTTTCAATTCACCCTTTGGCGGCGAAGGAAACATTATTGGCGTTGACAATCTTGAAGATGTAGTTGGTGGGCATATTTGGATCGGTTTGATCTGTATTAGTGGCGGTATTTGGCATATCCTTACCAAACCTTTCGGTTGGGCTCGTCGCGCCCTTGTTTGGTCTGGTGAAGCTTATCTCTCTTACAGTCTTGGTGCATTGAGCTTCATGGCTTTCATTGCAACTTGCTTTGTATGGTTTAACAACACCGTTTATCCTAGCGAATTCTTTGGTCCTACTGCTGCCGAAGCTTCTCAGTCTCAAGCATTTACATATCTTGTCCGTGACCAAAAGCTAGGTGCAAACATTGCAACTTCTCAAGGTCCTACTGGCTTAGGTAAGTACCTGATGCGTTCTCCTTCGGGCGAAATCATCTTCGGTGGTGAAACCATGCGTTTCTGGGATTTCCGCGGGCCTTGGTTGGAGCCTCTCCGTGGTCCAAACGGTTTGGATATCGACAAACTTAAGAATGACGTTCAACCTTGGCAAGTACGTCGCGCTGCTGAATACATGACACATGCTCCTTTGGGTTCCTTGAACTCAGTTGGTGGTGTTATCACTGAAATCAATGCGGTAAACTTTGTTTCTCCTCGTTCTTGGTTGTCTACTTCGCACTTCGTATTGTCCTTCATGTTCTTAGTTGGTCACCTATGGCACGCTGGTCGCGCTCGCGCAGCTGTTGCTGGATTTGAGAAAGGTATTGACCGTAAGACTGAGGCTGTACTTTCCATGCCTGATCTCGACCAATAACCAATAATACTAACCCACAAAAGTGTTGTCACACTTTTGTGGATTAAAAATCAAACCCTGTAAGGGTTAAAAAAACACAAAACAGCTATAAAATTTTGTGTTTTGGGATAAGAGGAACTTTTTCGCATCTTATCCACAAAAAGAAAGGCAGTGCTAAGCACTGCCTTTCTTTTTGTGACTTTCGCGATAATTACTAGTTACTACCAGTAAATATGACATCAGGGAATTTACCTTGAGCTTCTGTCATGGGGCGGTTTTTACCCTCTTGTTGCCAGTAATTAATTACTTCGGTTGCCTTATTTAAAATTTCAATCCGATCTTGATCGGCAATCCAAGGCTTGCTTTCCATTTCTGTTTTAAGTTGATCCCAAGCATCATCACGGGGCCAAAAGAAATATTTGGTGAGAGGGCTGAAACCTTTGCCAACGACTTGATCGACAGCAAGAGCTACATTATTTTCTAACCATAAGATTTTTAGAATAAACTGGGACAATGCTACCTACCTCCAAGAAAAGTTAAATTACATATTAAAGTAGCGATCTTGCAATATAACATGATTGAAACCTCTAAAGTTGATTTAAATCTATTAAACACAAGTATTTTTGTGTTTGATATTGATGGCGTGATTCGCGATGTATCGGGTTCTTATCGCCGAGCACTAGCAGATACGGTTGAATATTTTACAAATGCAGATTATCGTCCTACTCCAGAGGAAATCGACGAGTTAAAAGCTGAAGGAATTTGGAATAATGACTGGGAAGCTTCACAGGAGTTGATTAAGCGATATTTTCAAGGTCTAGGGAAAGAGGTCGCAATATCCTATGAAACAATTGTGGAATTCTTTCAGGGTCGTTATCGAGGTAGGAATTCTGACTGGTCAGATGGATATATTGCGACGGAGCCGTTGATCGCGACAACGGAATATTTTCGGGATTTGACGATCGCAGGGATTGGCTGGGGATTTTTTAGTGGTGCGACAAGGGCTTCAGCTAGTTATGTTTTGCGGCGTTTAGAAATAGACGCTCCTGTATTGATTGCTATGGAAGATGCAGCTGGTAAACCAGATCCTACGGGACTTTTACTTGCTGTGAAGCAAATTGAACTCAGACAGGATAAATCGGCAGCTATTGTTGTCTACATCGGTGATACGGTAGCGGATATGCTGACGGTCGTTAAGGCGAAGATTTATGATCCTAGTTATCAATATTTTGCAGTTGGGGTGATTCCTCCCCATGTGAGTCAAAACTTACGTGATCGCTATGCAGCGTTGCTGAGAGAAAATGGGGCTGATCTTGTTTTAAATAATGTTCTAGAACTAACGCCACAGTTTAATCTATTGCAAAGTTCTATAAGTTAAATAAGAGTTAACATAGATCTGGCTTTACAAGCTATTACCTTGTTAAGAAAAAAATTTATGTCAGACTCCAAGCAATATTATTTTGTGGCTGCTAGCCGTAAGTACCTATGCGAAGACGAAGGGAAACCTTTGGGTGAAACGCTATCGGAGCGTCGGCGCAATTTTGAAGCACGAAATAAGGAAATTAATTTTTGGTTGATTGAGCAGCCTGCTTTTTTGGAAGCTCCTGAGATGGCAAGTATTAAAAAGCAAATTCCTCAGCCTGCGGCGGCAATTATCACAACTGATCCAAATACAATGCGTTGGCTAAAGCTAAGGCTTGAGTTTGTTGTGACGGGTGAATTTACAGCGCCGAGCACCTCAATTCCAGAGCCTTTAGCATCTTTAGCTATTGCATAATAAAAATAGAGCGTGCTTGGCACGCTTTATTTTTTTGGAAAAGAAAAGCCGCCATAGGCGGCTTTTCTTTTTGGTTAATGTGCTAATCTGTGACCTTAAATTTGCTGATCAGATTGCCGATCGCCACAGATAGCGTGTTTAGATACTTTTGCAATAATTCTTGTTCTGGATTGCATTCCCAACATGGGTATGCAAATTTTGGGTTTAAGTTGATTGCTGCCAATACTCGCAAATATGGCGATCGTAGTTTATATGATTTATCTGCCAAAACTAATTTGCAAGATTTAGAAACAAAAAAATCACAGTTTGGCGTTGAGCTTATTCAAGGTTTTTCAGTACAGAAAGCAGGCAATGCGATCGCCGAATGTGAAGATATATGGGATTGTGTACAACGTAATCCCATAATGTCGATTGCATTGTCGGATGGAGCAACCGAGTCTTCCTTTACGAGAGAATGGGCAAGGGCTTTAGTTACGGCTTTTACAGATCGCCAGTTGCCTTGGCAAGAGGTTTACGCTTGTGCCACAACTTGGCTATTACCATTACAAGCAACTTGGCAGCAATGGTTAAAACAACAAGATTTGTCTTGGTTTGCCAAACGTAAGGCTGGTGAAGGGGCTTTTGCGACTTTTGTGAGCTTAGAAGTTTTTGCGGATTTAAGTTGGAAATCTCTGGCTGTGGGAGATTCTTGCTTGTTTGTAGTGCGCGATCGCACCTTGCAAAAAAGTTTTCCTTTGCAAAAAAGCCATGAATTTAATAATCGTCCAAGACTGATTGGAACCAATGTAAAGGCGGCGAATATTAATATTTTGCAAATTCATGGAGTTGCAAAATGCGGAGATCACTTTTATTTGGCGACCGACGCGATCGCCTGTTGGATTTTTAAGCAAATAGAATCAAACCAAGATCCTTGGGTAAAATTAGAAAAGATCAGGACACAAGATTTGTTTGCAAAGTGGGTGACTGAATTGCGCGATCGCTATGAAATAGCTAACGATGATACAACCTTGCTATGCCTCAAAATTCAGGATGCAACCGAAGTGCATTGTGAGTCATGACAGATATTCAAGCTTGGCCCTTAAATATCGACTTTACGATCGCGGTGCAAAATCCGCATCTCTGCTTTGTCGATCCTGAACTTAAGCAGTCAAGCACTGCCAAAAATTCACGGGGGCGAGTCTTGTTATGGTCGGGAAACTTTGCCACTGTCTATAAGCTAACTAAGGGAAATCGTTCCTGGGCAGTGCGTTGCTTTACGAGGATTCCTCAATCAGATGTACAGCAGCGATACAAGTTAATCAGCGAATATCTCAGCCAACATGAAATTCCTTACTTAGTCGATTTCGAGTTCCTGACGCAAGGAATCCTCGTCAAAGGCGAATGGTATCCAATTTTGAAAATGGATTGGGTGCAAGGCTCAGAAATAGATCGTTATATTGGCGAACATATTGACGATTCGCAAGTTTTATTGCGTTTAGATCGGCAATTAAAACAACTGCAAAAAGATCTGCAACAGGTGGGGATCGCCCATGGCGATTTGCAACATGGGAATATCATGGTTGACTCTGAGGGAGAGCTAAAGCTGGTTGACTATGACGGTATGTACGTCCCCGCATTGCGAGGTGCTCCGCCCCTTGAAGTGGGGCATCCCAACTATCAGCCCCCTATGCGCTCTTCTAAGGACTTTGGCGATCGCCTTGATGAATTTTCTTTTGAGGTAATTTCCTTATCACTTCGCGCTCTTGCAAGTCAGCCAAATCTTTGGGAGACATTTCATGAAGACAATAAAAATTTGATTTTTCGGCAAAACGATTTTCAAGAGCCTGAGTTGTCTCCAGTATTTCAGTCGATCTCCAATATCCCTGATGATGAAACCCGTGAACTATGCGATCGCTTGATCCGCCGATGTCATGGCAAGGATCAGCAATCCCATTCTGATCAGCCATCACGCAAAGAAAAACTTATGTTTTTCAAGCAATACAAGATATTTTTAGCGTTAGGAGTAGCAGCTTTAGGGCTTGTAGGGATTATTTTTTTGCTGACGAAAAATAATCCATCGCACCCGCAGCCTATGGCGACTAACACTCCCACAAATGCGCCAGTAAGCTCTCCTTCTCCCACAAATTCACCAGTAAGTTCTCCTTCTCCCACAAATGCTCCTACTCCAGTAGCTGTAGCAACTCCAAAGTTAATCCCTATCACAGCCGCAAATCTACAATCTAAATATGCTGAAGGTCAGCGCGATTTTCGTAATTTTCAGTTGACAGGTACTCAAGGCGATCGCTTACAAGGTCAGGACTTTAGTAATATTAACCTCAGTGGATCTGTCTTAGAGCGAGTAGATTTACGCCAAGTCATCTTCAAAAATGCGAATTTGAACGGTATTAAAATTGTTAAAGTCGATCTCCGAGGCGCAGATCTTAGTAATGCTAGTCTTGTTGATGCTAACTTAGCGTTTTCTAATTTGACCGAAGCAAATTTATCTCAAGCAAATTTATTGCGGGCAAACTTATCACAGTCGAAGTTAGTCTCAGCGCTTTTACCAAAAGCAGAGCTAATGAGATCAAATCTGAGTGAAGCTGATCTCAATTCCGCTAATCTCAAGGGAGCAAATTTATTGCTTGCTAACCTTCGCAAGGCCAATTTAGTTAAGGCTAATCTGAGTGAGAGTAATTTAAGTGCAGCTAATTTGAGTGAAGCGATCTTAGATGAAGCCAATTTATCCGCCTCAGATTTGCGATCGGCGGAACTACATTTGACCAATCTCTCTAATGCAAATCTAAGTTTGGCTAATCTAACAGCATCAAAGCTAATTTTGATCGAGTTTGCAGGGACAAATTTTAATGGGGCAAATTTTCGCAATGCGATCGTTGAGAATATTGGCAGTATCGAAGCCGCAGATTTTACCAATGTTGTAAATCTTGCTCCTAATATCCGCCAATATTTCTGCTCTCTAGCTTCTGGCAATGCTGCTGAGACTGGCATCTCTACAAAATCAACTCTTAATTGTTTGCCATGAAAGCCAATATAAAGGGCGGCTTTGCCACCCTTTATATTGGCTTTCACACAAGCGATCGCTACGCGCATTCTTGGAACTCTAATCGATATTTGACGGTTCCATGACAACCATCCAAAGATCCATTTTGCAATTCTAAGACCATAAAAACATCATCTGGAACTTGGTATTCACACTTTAAACCCTTCTCTTTTGCGGAAATAAACCCAAAACGTGAATAGTATGCTGGAGATCCCAACACCACCACTGCTTTGCATCCTAAATCAGTACATTTCTCCAAACTATGTTTAACCAATAGCGTGCCAATGCCTCGCCGTTGATATTGAGGCAAGACTGCTAATGGCGCTAAGCCAAGAATCATTAATTCTTCAGGACATTTACCATCGAGCGTAACGGGACTAAAGAAAATATGACCGACAATTTGTTCGGGTTTTTCAGCAACAAAAGAAAGTGTGTTGTCAATCCCCCTTAACCGATCAACTAAAATTGCCTCATTTTCTTGCTCAAAGGCGGCTATATTGACTGCACAAATTTCCTTTAGATCTTCTAGTCTCTCAGCACGGATTTTCATAAATAGCGATCGCCTTACAAATTCAAATATCTGCCAAAAATCAACAAGTGCACTACTATTCTCCCTTGTTTGTCTGTTTTATGACACTAACTGCTATACGTTGTCTCAGATAAAGAGTAAAATCGAAATGACTGAGCAAAAAATGTCAAAACTAAACACTTAAATTTTAACTCTTAGCAATTTACTGCTAGTCTAAAAAGCGCTAAAAGAGTATCACTGTAATGATCGAAGAAGAAAACAACCTAAATTCTGACGACCTCATCGACGAAGATGATGACGTACTTGAGTCTCGGCTGCAACAACTTGCAACCGAAGAATTAAATCAAATCACAAATCCAGAATCGTCTGTGCCAGAAGACTCTCAAGCAGCCGCGACTACAGCTAATGAATCAAAACCTGAAGCAAGTAAAGCAACCGCCGCAGCCGCAGCAACGCTAGAAAAAATTAATGGTTTAATCGCTGAAGCAACATCGCTTAGAGAGCAACTAGATGATCGCAAGCAACAATATTTACGACTGTATGCCGATTTTGAAAACTTCCGCAAACGTACAGAGCGTGATAAAGAAGAGCAAGAAGGCACAATTACAGGCAAGATCCTCAAAAAAATATTGCCTGTAGTTGACGATTTTGAACGAGCCCAGTTACAGATTTCACCAAAAACCGACGGTGAAGCCTCAATTCACAAAAGTTATCAATCGGTATACAAGCAGTTACTCAAGTGTCTCAAGGAGACAGGTGTAGTCAGAATGGAATGTGTCGGTCAAGACTTTGACCCTAATTTCCATGAAGCAATTATGCAAGAGCCATCGACCGAGCATGACGAAGGCATAATTACTGAAGAACTGCGCCCAGGATATTTAGTCAGCGATGACCGAGTTTTGCGTCATTCTCTGGTCAAAGTATCATCTGGGAAAATTGATGGTGGCGATAGTGCACCCTCTGAAAATAAGACCGAAGATAGCTCTGGCGAAGCTAACTAGTATAAATATTTCAAGATTGCGATCACGATTGCATCTTGAAATGCATTCTTAGGGTACATTATTCAGAAATTCATTAAGCTAAACTTTTAAAAAAGCTTTTAACGGAACTGGCGAATATGTCGAAAGTAATTGGGATCGACCTTGGTACGACAAACAGTTGTGTTTCTGTTTTAGAGGGTGGTAAACCTGTTGTTATCTCTAGTGCAGAGGGAGGGCGAACTACACCTAGTATTGTCGCTTTTGTCAAAGACAGCAGCGAGCGCATTGTTGGGCAGGTTGCTAAGCGCCAATCAGTTACCAACTCAGTAAATACGGTTTACAGTATTAAACGATTTATTGGTCGTAGCTGGGATGAAACTGAACAGGAACGCAGCCGCGTTCCTTACACTGCGGTCAAGGGTAAAGATAGTACTGTAGATGTCCAAATTGGCGATCGCGCCTACACTCCTCAAGAAATTTCGGCAATGATCTTGCAAAAACTTAAGCAAGATGCCGAGAACTATCTAGGTGAAGAAGTAACACAAGCGGTTATTACCGTTCCTGCCTATTTCACCGATACTCAGCGCCAAGCGACAAAAGATGCTGGGGCGATTTCGGGCATGGAGGTTTTGCGGATTGTCAATGAACCTACCGCAGCTGCACTCGCCTATGGCTTGGACAAACAAGACCAAGATCAGATTGTTTTAGTGTTTGACCTTGGCGGCGGTACATTTGATGTGTCCGTGCTACAACTTGGCGATGGTATTTTTGAAGTTAAGGCAACATCAGGGAATAATCACCTTGGTGGTGATGACTTTGACGCGATGATTGTAGATTGGCTAGTTGCTGACTTTAAACAAAAAGAAGGAATTGACTTAGCGGCTGACAAAACTGCTTTGCAGCGACTCAAAGAAGCTGCTGAAAAAGCCAAAATTGAGCTTTCAAGCGCACCGTCAACCTTGATTAGCTTGCCATTTATTGCATCTGATGCAACAGGGCCCAAGACCATTGAGCTAGACTTTACGCGCTCTAAATTTGATGAGATTACTGCATCTTTAGTCAAAGCAACACTTGAACCCACGGCTCAAGCTCTTAAAGATGCGGGATTATTGCCGAAAGAGATCAATCGGATTATTTTGGTTGGTGGCTCTACTCGTATTCCTTCAGTGCAGGATGCGATCTCTAAATTTTTTGATGGCAAAAAGCCAGATCAGTCAGTTAACCCTGATGAAGCCGTAGCGATCGGTGCTGCTGTGCAAGCGGGGATCTTAGGTGGTGAGGTTAAGGATCTCTTATTACTAGACGTAATTCCGCTTTCAATCGGACTGGAAACTCAAGGCGGTGTATTTACTAAAAACCTAGAACGCAACACCACAATTCCTACTAGCAAGTCCCAAATTTTCTCCACCGCCGTTGACAATCAATCGGCTGTAGAAATCCATGTCCTCCAAGGTGAACGGGCGATGGTAAAGGACAATAAGAGCCTCGGCAAATTTGAGCTAGAGGGTATTCGTCCAGCACCTCGCGGTATTCCACAGATCGAGGTTTCCTTTGATATTGATGCTAACGGTATTCTCAAGGTGTCTGCTCGAGATATTGATACTGGGGTTGAGCAAAGTATTAGCATCACTAATACGGGTGGATTGAGCCCTAGTGAAATTGAGAGAATGCGGATGGAAGCTGAAGTCTATTCTGAAGAAGATGAGGCTCGCCGTGAATTAGCGAATATGCGGAACCAAGCATCTAACTTGATTCGCACAGTTGAAGAAATCCTCAGAGACAATGGACCTTCGGTCATCACTTCAAGTTTGCGCGAACCTACGCTAAAAAACATGGAAGCTCTCAAGAATTTATATGAAGCTGAAGAAGCCACCTATGAAGACTTACAAACTGCAATTAAACCGTTACAGCAATCACTATTTGAAGTAACTCAAACAGTTGAGAAATACTCTCAAGTTGAACGAGTGAAACAAAAACCAGGCGACAGCTTAGAATAAAACTGAAGGGCGATGTAACACATCGCCCTTCAGTTTTACTGCGATCGCAAAGCGCTGTATGATGACAAAGTTACACTTGTATTTTTGGCTACAGTTGTCGTCTGTCAATATTGACAACTAAAGCTTGTTCTGTAAACCGTGAGCCGCTATGTCACTGTTTGATTGGTTTGCTGAAACCCGTTCCCGTGCAGGTGAAGCATATCACCGCAAGACTCCTAATCTAAATCAAAATTCTCAAGAACGCGAAATTCCTGATGGTTTGTGGCACAAATGTTCTAGTTGTGGCGCTTTAACCTATGTAAAGGATCTAAAAATCAATTTGATGGTTTGCCCAGAATGTGGTCATCACAATCAGGTGAATGCCTATGAGCGCATAGCTCAGCTGATTGATGCGGGTACATGGCAAGAAATGGATGCAGATTTAACTTCTTGCGATCCTTTAGGTTTTAAAGATCGTAAGCCTTATATAGATCGCATCAAAGAATATAAGCAAAAAACTGGTTTAAGTGATGGGGTGATCACTGGAACTGGCAAGATCGATGGCTGTGATGCTGCAATGGCAGTAATGGATTTTCGCTTTATGGGCGGCAGTATGGGATCGGTAGTGGGTGAAAAAATCACCCGTATGCTAGAAGCTGCTACTGCAAAACGCTTTCCTGCCTTGATATTTTGTGCTTCGGGTGGAGCACGGATGCAAGAGGGGATTTTGAGCTTAATGCAGATGGCGAAGACTTCGGCAGCTCTGGAGCGTCATCGTCAAGCCAATTTGTTGTATATCCCTGTTTTGACAAATCCCACTACGGGCGGCGTGACTGCGAGTTTTGCCATGCTCGGCGATATTATTCTGGCTGAGCCTAAAGCTTTAATCGGTTTTACTGGGCGGCGAGTCATCGAGCAGACCCTCAAGCAAAAAATTCCTGATGGTTTCCAATCATCAGAATATTTGCTCGATCATGGTTTTGTAGATGCGGTTGTGCCAAGAACAAAGCTGAAACAAAGTTTGGCGATGATTTTAAAAATGCATCAACATCAAGAGTTTATTGCTACCAATCAAAATCTTAATGGTGCTACTAAGTCTGTAACCCATGCTATGTCTGATAGTTCGCTAAGCTTATGAAGCAATTTTTGAGTGGTGCGGCTTTGCTGCGCCACTCAAAAATTGGTGCTTATCTATATTTAATTAAGGGACATACAGAAAATAATTGAGGCTCTTCTGGGTTCATGGGGATAAGCACAGCTAATAGTAATCAGAATCCTCTCGGAGCAACAGTTACAGCCCTACCATGTCGCCAATAATTGTATCGACACTGTACCATTTACCCCTCAAACCCAGATGAGCCATAATTGATACCAAAAATGTTGAGGTGGGCTAAGCCCACCTCAACATTTTTGGGTTTTATATGGATCATTTTTTCGTTGCATTCCACTAATTTCACAGACGAACGAAGTAGGACCGGCTCGTCCGGGAGACGAGAACGAGTACCTACACCAAGTTAGCCTCTGAGGTGCATCTGGAGCGATCGCTAGATTTATGGCAAAGCGTGGAGAATCGATCGCTAATTTAATAGCATTTTCTGGCTCACAAACTCCCCACTCGATCAGATTATTGACTGCATTGATTAAGGGCAGTGTCGTGCCTGAGAGCGTGCCATCGGGTAATCGCGCTGTGCCATTTTTAATCGTAATCTGGCGATCATCCCAAGGATAAGTGCCATTAGCCAAGCCAAGGGGTGCAAGCGCATCGCTAACCAGAAAAATTTGTTTTTTCATCCGATATAGTAGTTTGATCATTTCGGGTGAAACATGAACTCCATCGGCGATTAATCCGCACCAAACCCGATCGCTTAAAATTGATTCACCTAATAAACCGACATCACGATGATGCAAACTTGGCATCGCATTAAAGGCATGAGTGACCATCGTTGCGCCTTGCTCGATCGCTAATCTTGTTTGCTCAGCATTAGCCGTAGAGTGTCCCAAGCTAACAGTAATATTGCGATCGCATAGATATGTGATAGTTTCACCAGTGGGATCGAGTTCGGGCGCGAGGGTAACAAGTTTAATAATTTTGGTGTAATCACCTAATACCTGCTGCAAGGTTTCGAGATTTAGCGGTAATAAATGTTGCTGCGGATGTGCGCCCCTTTTGTCAGGATGAAGAAATGGTCCCTCAAGATGCACGCCTAAAATTTTGGCTTCGAGAGGATTAGGATTTCGCGTTTGATAGGAGATTGCTTTAGCCAGAACAAGTAGCGATCGATGTGTTTGCTCAATAGATGTAGTCACAAGAGTTGGCAAAAATCCGTCTAGCCCTTGTTGATATAAAAACTGGCAAATCTCAGGTAACTTAGCGGCGCGATCGCTGTTTAGATCATTAAAGGAAATGCCCAAGGCTCCGTTAATTTGGAGATCGATCGCTCCTTGAGTAGAACAGATGATTTCACGTAAACCTGTCATGGTAGTTTCAACGGATATGGTGTTTTGAAGCGATCGTCCCTTGAGAAAAACCAATAATATTGTATTGATTTTGAAATTTTTTAGCTTTGCTAAATTGAATAAGAAAATTTGTACCTATTTCATGAATGAAAGCAAATCGAACTCTTGACGGGTATCAAGGAGCGATCAATTGAATCAGGGATTGGCATTTTGAGCAATTAGCATCGCATTCATATGTGTAAATATCCGATCTAACTCCCCGATTGCTTCTAGTTCCGCAATTTCTTCTAGTGCAAGTTCATCTGTTTTCTTTTTGTCTAAAAGTAGTTCCATTCGATCTTGTAAGTGATTGCTAAACTTAAATAAACTGAGATTACATCTCATGGAGAAATAATGAAGGCTTACTGAGAGTTGTAACCATAATTTTTTTACAATAGCCACACAACAAAACTATCGTAGCATCTAGCATAAGATCGCTATATTTTCACTCAATCAACCTGATTTTATGAGTAAGGGGATTACTATGAGTTTACGACAATTCATAGTAATCCCCTTTTAGTTGATTAATGCTGATTAGCTCACGAGCAATTAAGCAAACATTAATTACACGATCGCCTGATTAGCAACATTGCTATTAATCGCTTCTCTAAGAGCGCGAACAGTCGCAATCATGGAAACCACGTCATTCAATTGGTTAACAGCGGAACCAACACCAACACCTGAAGCTCCCGAAGCGATCGCCATCGGTGCTGTGATATTGCTCAATCCAGAAGCGCAAAGTACGGGGATTGATACAGCGCGGCTGATGGCATGGGCAGCAGCAAGGGTAGGCGATGCTTTTTCGATCGCACCAAGAATACCTGCATGGGTTGGAGCCGAGCTTGTACCGCCCTCAGTTTGGATGATGTCTGCCCCGATCGCTTCGAGTTTCTCGGCGAGGGTGACTTGCTCATCTAGAGGCAATGTGTGTGGGACTGTGACCGAGATAGCGGTATGAGGCAATAAGGCTCTGGTTTCTAAAGTCAAAGCAATGATTTCATCGGCGGTAAAAATCCGACCTTGCGCATAGAAGCTATCGTAGTTACCGATTTCGACTAGATCTGCGCCATTAGCAACAGCTTCTGCTAACTTGTGAGATTCGACTGCGGATACACAAATAGGCAAAGAGCAATTAGACTTAGCGATCGCAATTAGCTCAGCATCAGCCGCGATGTCAACAAAAGTAGCGCCACCGCGATCGGCTGCTTGCACGACCATTTTCACGGAGTTGCGATCGAAGTTATGGAGACCGCTAATAATTTTGAGAGCGTTGCGGCGGTCAAAGGCGGTTGCCAAGGCAAGAGGTAAACGAGACATAAAATTTGTCATCCTAATAGACTGAATATTTAGATGTAGGAATACTTTAACGCGATTTTGGATAAAACCCAAAGAGTGAGAGGTGGCGTAAAGTGCTGCCTCTCACTCTTTGGGTTTTATTCGGTGATATCAAAGAAATGTTGCTGAATTACCATACCTAGAGTGGCATCTCCCAATGGCAGTTGACTATTAAGTATATATTGAGGGCTCTGCCAAATATTCTGTAACTCTTGTTCTTTGATCTCCATCTCAGCGCTAGGCAATAATTGCAAATGGCGATCGTAGCGAATCATTTCCTTGGTGCGGTTTAAATTATCCAATGAAAAGATCGAAGTTCTTTCCCATTCTTCTATCTCACCTTCAACGCACATCCAAGTCGATTCGCAACCATCGGAAAGCCATGACAACTTCCTCAGAATTACACCATCTAGGGAATGTTCATAATCTAATTGATCGTTGCTTGTATCAATCGCAATGAAAATCACTTCACCAAATTCTTCTGAAAGCTCTTGGGTCAAATATGTATCTTCCTCGAATGTCCCATCAACATAGCTATCGCCAAAATCGCAAACAATCCAATCTGAATTAGGAATCTGTTCAGGTTGTGGAAGTTTTTCTTGAACTTTGGCGATCGGCTGTTGGGTTTTCAGAAAGTAAGCATTATAAAAAAAATTCATAGAGGCAACCCTAATTCAACAAGTTTAGATGCACCAACTTTAAACCTAAAAATTCCTCTTTGTTCAAGACTAAAAGCTGATATATTCCTGACAACAGTGCTGGGGATCGCCATATTTATATATTCAAGCCCTGACATATTAAGTTTTTAGAGTTTTTAGACTATAGAACTTGGGTTAGCATGATCGCGAAGCACTATAGGTAGGCTGGATAAGCAAAATATGGCTAAACTCAGAATTGGCATTAATGGATTTGGCAGAATTGGACGATTAGTGGTTCGCGTTGCTGCCAAGCATCCCGAAATCGAGATTGTCGGAATCAATGATCTAGTTCCTTCTGATAACCTCGCTTATCTTCTCAAACATGACTCTACTCATGGACTCTATGACGGTGCGATCGCATCTCACGCAGAAGGCATTGAGATTGATGGCAGGTTTGTTCCTTGCTCGGCGATTCGCAACCCATCAGAATTGCCTTGGGGCGAGCTAAAAGCCGACTATGTGGTGGAGTCTACGGGCTTATTTACTGACTATGCTGGGGCGATCGCGCATATTAATGCTGGTGCAAAGCGCGTAATTATTTCTGCTCCCACCAAAGATCCCGAAAAGGTTCCAACCTTGCTAGTTGGAGTCAATCATACTAAGTTCAATCCTGAAACTGATTTGATCGTTTCTAATGCAAGCTGCACCACCAATTGCTTAGCACCGATCGCAAAGGTGCTCAATGATAATTTTGGCATTGCGGAAGGCTTGATGACAACTATTCATGCGATGACAGCGACTCAGCCAACGGTAGACGGGCCAAGCAAAAAAGACTGGCGCGGTGGACGTGGTGCTAGTCAAAACATCATTCCTGCTTCTACAGGTGCGGCGAAGGCTGTGGCTTTGGTACTACCAGAACTGAAAGGAAAGCTGACGGGAATGGCTATGCGTGTACCTACACCTGACGTGTCGGTGGTGGATTTGACGTTTAGGACTGAGAAAGCCACTAGTTACAAAGAAATCTGTGCGGCAATGAAGTCAGCTTCAGAGGATTCATTAAAGGACATTCTCGGCTATACGGATGAGGAGGTTGTCTCAACTGATTTTAGAGGAGATTCGCGATCGAGTATCTTTGATGCTGGCGCAGGTATGGAACTAAATCCAAACTTCTTTAAGGTTGTCTCTTGGTATGACAATGAGTGGGGTTATTCCTGTCGTGTGGTTGATTTGATGATATCAATGGCACAAAAAGAAGGAATTCTCTAAATCCTAAAAAGGCAAGGGCAATTCATGAATTGCCCTTGCCTTTTGGTTAGCTTATGGAGGAGGTGATCGCGCATTTACAGCAATTGCCGCTCAAACCAAAAAAACATAAAAGCGTTGCTTTGCAACGCTTTTATGTTTTTTTGGTTTGGGTTTAAGCGCAAAGCGCATTTATATCATCGATCGCCTGTGATGACAGTCACCACTATGTAAACTTAGATCGCGCACAATTAAAATAGGAGTGAAACATAAGATCTCATAATTGCAACTCATTTTATTAATCCTTTTTTGTGGAAATCCTTCGGTCTATGAAAACACAACAATTCTCAGACAAGGAAAATCTTAGCCCTGAGCAGGATAAGACTCGTGAAGAGATAGAAAAGCCAAAGCTAGATCCCGAATTGCTCAAGCAATTACATAGTCTTGATCAGCATCCTCAACGCTTGCCGATCTTCATTGCTTTATACTTAGCAGCAGCATTTGCATTGTATGCATTAGTACAGGCGATCGCTACACCTTGGGTATACATTCTCTGTTTGCCTTTGTATTTATTAGCAGCAGCCTCTCTACATGGTATTAGCCTGTTCACCCACGAAGGAGTACATGGAGTACTAAGTCGTAATTCGCATTGGAATCGATGGCTAAGTATTTTTTGTGCATTACCCGTTGGACAAAACTTCTCGGCATACAAAGTGTTACATCTCAAGCATCACAAACACTTAGGTATAGAAGGAGATCCCGACCATTACAAGAACTACACCAAATGGAACTGGCTAACATTCTTGATGCATTGGGGTAGATTGATCATTGGTTATCCTGTTTACATTATTGCGATTCCGATCCTTGGCTTTTGGCAGGGAAATAAATCAGAACGCGTATGGATTGCGATCGAAGTAGCCTTTCTTGGATTATTGGTTATAGGAGTGCTGCGATCGCCTATTCCTTCAGCATTCTTAATTCATGGTTGGTTGATTCCAATGCTGTGGATTAATACAATGGTAAATATTCGCGGCATGAGTCAGCACACATTGCTCGAACATGAAGCAGATTTAGTGCGAGGAACCCGCACGATTTTGACGATTCCTTTGGTGAGATTTTTTATGTGTAATGAAAATTATCATTTAGAGCATCATCTTTATCCCGCAGTACCTTGGTATCATCTACCGCGCCTTCATCAAGAGCTAAAGTCGGATCTCATTCAACAAGGAGCACCATACATTCCTTCTTATTTTTCTTTTGTCCAAGACTTTATCGCCGCCAGCTTGAAGCATCAGCCCGTCGGTAGTGTTGTGATTAATTGATAAGGGAAATGAATATGCAAACTTTAATCCCAAAACCGATCGCTAATCTGAGAATCCAGCAATATCCAACCATAGATCTCGCTGATTTGAGCGAGATGCCGTCTCTGCAATCCGCAGTATTGTCGATAGAAAAGGTTTATGACTTTAATAACCATCCCTATTTGCTCTGGATGGCAGATCCCCTAACCGATCGCGATTCTTTTCGGCGTAGCCAACTTCCATTCCGTTTTGCCGTCGAGTCTTTTTCTCAGCCCTTAGCTGCGGTGTTAGCTCGAACGGAAACTCTAGAGACGCGCTTGCCATTGCTAGCAAATATCTCCGAAGAGCATGGTCATGGCGATCGCTGGCGATCGCACCAATATACTTTTCAGCAATACCTGCGGGCTTTGGGCGCAACTGAATGCGAGCTAAATTTACCATGTACGATGCCAGTACTAGCATTTAATCAATCGGTTTTGACCTATTGCCTAATGCAGGCAGGAGAATCGGGAGCAGCGATGCTCGGCATGATCGAACATCTCTATGTCGGCATCAGCTCTGCGATCGCCCGAACTTTACATCAACGAAGTTGGACAGCGGCGGGTAGTCAATCTCACTATGCATTCCATGAAAAGCTGGATACAGAACATGCGAGAGACTTGCTGTCATTAGCAGAAGCAGGTTGGGATGATCTGCGTACTCGTCGGCAAATATTGCAAGGTTTAATGCTTGGTGCTCATTATTTCTGGAGTTTATATCGTGATTTGTAACTCCAGTTCGGCAATCACCTCAGAAATAGCCTTCTCGCAAGTGCGCGAAGATCCTCGGATTGAATTGCGCGTAATCCAAGAGTTAGCCAAGCGCCAGCAATCGCTAAGGGTACTTTTGGTAGCTTCAGGTGGTTGCACCGCCTTAAGTTTGCTGTCACATCCTGCGATCGCCAAAATCGAAGCGGTAGATCTTAATCCCGCTCAACTACATCTCGTCGAACTACGCCGCCAAGCCTTACTGCATTTATCTTTAGATGAGCAATTGCGATTGATTGGTGCAGATAAATCTATTAGCGATCGCGATCGGCTCAGTATCTACGCCAGCTTAAGCCCAAATTTACCTACGAGTACAAAAGCTTTTTGGGATGCAAGACTCGAACAGATTGGGTTTGGCGTTAATCAAGTCGGACGCTTTGAACAATTATTTCGGCAACTTGCTGAAAAGTTTTCCCAGATTAGAATAGAACCTTTACAAGAACCGTTAATTGCTGTGAATCATCCTCGATGGCGAGATATTTTTGAGCAGGTATTTGAGCGCGATCGCCTCATAGAGTTCTTTGGCGAAGCTGCCGTCAACTACTCAATGGATCGCAGCTTTGGCGAGCATTTTGCCGATGTATTTTCCCAAGCCTTACAGCGCTTTATCCCTAATGAGAATTATTTCTTAACCCAAGTTTGGGGCGATCGCTATACGTCAAATCTCTCAGGAGAGGGAGTTCCTCTTTATCTCCAAGCATCTGCCCAAAATGATATTCACAGATTAGGGACAGAGCGATTGCAACTACATCAGGGCGCTTTTGTTGATTGCCTTCATCAACTCGCCACATCAGAAAAATTCGACCTGATTCAGTTTTCTAATATCTCAGACTGGATGCCTCTAAGTAATCTCCACCAAATGCTGAATGAGATAGTTCATTGCCTAAAATCGGGCGGTGCGATCATTGGGCGGAGGCTCAATGGCGACCATAATTTAGCGGAAATCATGGCAGAGCATATTACGATTGATCGCTCACTTAGTCAGGAATTGCTTGCTAGCGATCGCTCTTTTTTCTATCGTGAAGTCGTCGTAGGGTTTCGGTCATGAAGTTTCACCGCTTTGAGTTTGCAGAACGTTCACTATTTCAGGCAGGAATTGAGGCAATCGAGCAAACCGCCTTCTATCCATTGGGCAACGATTTCTTTCAACTCGATCATGGTCATAATTACTTTGCCTTTTTTGACCGCCTTGGCGATGTCCATTATTTTGCAGCCCTAGATGGCGATCGCGTGGCGGCCGTTGGCGCAGGAATATTAAGACAAGTGCCTTACCGACAGAATCAATCAGCACGTTTAGCTTGGTATCTCTGCGATTTAAAAGTCCATCCTGACTATCAGAAGCAACATCTTTCGATGAGGATTTTACATCATGCTTTGACTTCCTGTATAGGAGAATGCGATCGCGGTTATGCAATATCGATGAATGCAGGTGATGGTAAACCTAATCGTCTTGTGCGTGTTTATGAGAAGTTTAATCTGGTGCGGTTTCGCTGCTCGTCTATATTGGGGATCTATAGTGTCGATGCGGAAGTAATGCGATCGCTAGAACCGATACTCATTAAATATCGCGGTAATATCTCCTATCTCTCTCTAAAAGGTATTAAAGATTTAAAACTAAAAAGTAATGGAGACATATTGCCATTACTACATGTACAGTGGGGCGATCGTCTGCCTACTGAGATTTCGGATCCCGTCGCTGGATATACCCATATGTTCTGTGTGCCGAGGGATGATGATTTAGCGATTACCCTTGCAAATCAGGGTGTGTTTCCTAATGCGATCGCTAGTTTGGTCAGTCATGGCATGGATGAAAGTGATTGGCGCTTTATTTTAACTAGCGATATTTGATTTGTCAGTGTCTATTTTTATCCTGCTACCAGAGAAAATGGTATAATTATAGAGTGAAAAGATAAAACTATTCATTGAGGAATCACCGATATGTTTACCATCGATCGCAAAGAAATGAAGGTAGCAGATAGTCGTAGTGATAGCAGTGAGCTACCCTCTGGAGAAGTTCCAGAAACAGTTACAGAAACAACTTTTGCAACTATTCCCAATCCAAGTGCTCCCATCTCAAGCGGTTATACCGTAGATGATCAGGGATTGCTGAATAACTACGCAATTCTGACACCGATGTATGTCGAAGAACCTACTCTTCTGACTACTGAAGAGCGACTTCGCTCTAAATCTCAATTTGTATTTGCTGTTTTGCTCACAGTAATGGCAATATTTATCGCTCTCATCGTAAGTTAAGACTTAACATGCCTTAAATGACTCAAGAAAATCCCTTATCTCCTAGCCCTTTCTCCTAAGTCAAAGAAAGAGAGTAGGGATTTTTCTTGACTTCTATTTGTTGATCGCGAAAATTGCATTGATATCTAGTTTTAGGATAATGGCATGGAGAAAGTTTCAACAAATAATTTAACAAATCAAATGTGTGCTGGCGATCCAGCACATGATATTTGGAAAAGACAGCGGCATCCCCTTGACTGTATTTTTCATCCTCGCTCTGTTGCTGTGATTGGAGCAAGTGAACGAGAAGGAAGTGTAGGAAGAACATTGCTTTGGAATTTAATACGCAGTCCCTTTGGTGGCACTGTTTTTCCAGTCAATCCCCAGCGTCATAGTGTATTGGGAATTAAGTCCTATCCAGATATTGCTAGTGTTCCCGAAGTCGTCGATCTAGTTGTAATTGCAACACCTGCGGCGACAGTTCCTCAAGTAATTCGTGAATGTGTGGCGGTCGGGGTAAAAGGCGCAATAATTGTCTCAGCGGGGTTCAAAGAAATTGGAGAGGCGGGGGCAGCGTTAGAACAGCAAGTTCTCGCTGAAGCAAGACGGGGTGGAATGCGAATTATTGGACCAAATTGTCTTGGAGTCATGAATCCACTGGCGGGACTAAATGCCACCTTTGCTGGAGCGATCGCTCGTGCGGGTAACGTCGCTTTCATTAGTCAAAGCGGAGCGCTCTGTACTTCGATTTTAGACTGGAGCCTTGGCGATAATGTGGGATTTAGTGCCTTCGTTTCCATTGGCTCAATGCTGGATGTTGGCTGGGGTGATTTGATTGAATATTTCGGAGATGATCCCCACACCCACAGCATAGTTTTATATATGGAATCAATTGGTGATGCTCGTGCTTTTCTATCAGCGGCTCGTGAAGTTGCGATGGATAAACCAATCATTGTATTGAAAGTGGGACATACAGAAGCGGCGGCGAAAGCGGCAGCCTCTCATACAGGAGCTTTGACGGGTAGTGATGAAGTACTAAATGCAGCATTCCGTCGTTGTGGGGTATTGCGCGTACATACGATCTCCGATCTCTTTGATATGGCAGAAATTCTCGCCAAACAACCACGCCCTAAGGGAAATCGCCTCTCGATTGTCACTAATGCTGGAGGACCGGGCGCGATCGCAACGGATGCCCTAATCAGTGACGGTGGTGAATTGTCTGTACTAGCTCCAGAGACATTACAACAGCTCGATCAATTTTTGCCTTCGCAATGGAGCCATCATAATCCCATTGATATTTTGGGCGATGCAAGTAGCGATCGCTATGCTAAAACTTTGGAAGTTATGGTAAATGATCCCAATAGTGATGGATTGCTTGTAATCTTAACTCCGCAAGCGATGACTAACCCCACGCAGACTGCGGAAAAGCTCAAGGCTTATAGTCAATTAGGCAAACCAGTTTTAACAAGTTGGATGGGTGGCGCAGAAATTGCCGCAGGTACGCAAATTCTCAATCAAGCCAATATTCCCACCTATCCCTATCCCGATACTGCCGTTAGATTGTTTAACTACATGTGGCGGTATACCTACAATTTGCGCGGGATCTACGAAACTCCTTCCTTGCCAGTGGACTCCGATCAGTATGCACCAGATCGCCTTCTTGCCGAGCAAATTTTAGCACCAGCAATCAGTAGCGATCGCAGTTTGCTAACTGAGTATGAATCTAAGCAATTACTTGCTGCCTATGGAATTCCTACTGTACCGACCGAAATCGCTACGAGCGATCTAGAAGCTGTAGAAATTGCTGATCGCTTTGGTTATCCTGTCGTTCTTAAACTCCATTCCGAGATTATCACGCACAAGACGGATGTAGGTGGCGTGCGTCTTAATCTGGAAGATGCAGCAGCCGTTACTCGCGCTTTTACGGCGATCGCATCCAAAGTTCGAGCTATAAATCCTCAAGCTTTTTTGGGTGTAACTGTACAACCAATGGTCAAAATAGAAGGCTATGAACTAATTTTAGGTAGTAGTCTTGATCCTCAGTTCGGCGCAGTGATGCTCTTTGGTATGGGTGGTCAGCTCGTAGAAATATTTCAAGATCGCGCTTTAGCATTACCACCATTAAATACTACTCTTGCGCGGCGAATGATGGAACAGACTCGTATCTATCAAGCTTTGCAAGGAGTTAGAGGTAGAAAGGCGATCGATCTAGCAAAGCTTGAGCAATTATTGGTTAACTTTAGCCAATTAATCGTTGAACAGCCCCAGGTTCGCGAAATTGATATCAATCCTCTAATGGTTTCGCCTGATGGCATGATTGCTCTAGATGCGCGAGTAGTATTGCACAATGCAGATATTACAGAGCGACCAATTCCCGCAATTCGTCCATATCCTTCTAAGTACGTTCAGCCTTGGGAATCCCTAAAAGGCGATCGCCTCACGATTCGTCCGATTCGTCCCGAAGATGAGCCACTGATGGTTCAGTTCCATCAAGGGCTTTCAGAAGAGAGTGTCTATTTGCGTTATGCGCATATGGTTAAGCTCAAGCAGCGTATTGCACATGAGCGCTTAACCCGTATTTGCTTCATTGATTATGATCGCGAAATGATTTTAGTTGCCGATCATAAAAATATGCAAACAGCCGAGCATGAGATTTTGGCGGTGGCAAGGTTGAGTAAGTTACATGGTACAAACGAAGCCGAATTTGCTCTAATCGTTAGCGATCGCTATCAGCATCAAGGATTAGGCACAGAGTTATTAAGAAGACTAATTGAGATTGGTAAGGAAGAAAAACTCAGTGCGATCGTTGGTTATATTCTGGGTAGCAATCACGCAATGCAAAGTATTTGTCGTAAATTAGGATTTCAGCTACATCTAGATCAGGAAGAAGGCATGTTAAAAGCCATTTTTGTGACCTAAAGCTAACTTAAATTTGCGACTTACAAAATAAGACTTTACAATCTGGACTTAGATTTGCTAAGCTAGATACCCGTCGCCTAAATTAAAATGCGCCAAACTACAGCATAATTAAGAACAATACTTTGCTACCCAAATAAGCATGACTCAAATAATCGTTGGTGAAAATGAAGGGATTGAATCGGCTCTGCGTCGATTTAAGAAAAAAATCCAGAAAGCTGGCTTACTAGCAGATATTCGTCGCTGTCAGTACCATGAGACCGCAGGCGAAAAACGTAAGCGTAAAGCTGAAAATGCTAAGCGTAGAGGTCGTTTTCGCCGTCGCGATAGTTAATAAAAAAAGGAGCGTATTGCGCTCCTTTTTTTGTTTAATATCCTACGCCTAATAATTTATTTTCACGCCGAAATTGGCTTGGAAGCACCACATTAGTCCCATTTGCCCACACACCTAAGCGATCGCTTTGTGCTTGCGCTTCAAGTTCCTCATAGCCTTGGCAGTCTTTTTCTTGCAGGGGATCATAATGGGCTAGCCCCAGAGACACCATAACTTTGTTAGCATTTTGTCCCCCCGCTAGAACTTCGGCAGTGTAACGCCCAAATTTATCTTTTTTGAATACTTTTATATAAACCTCTTCATCGTCAAGAATATTTTGTAACACTTTGCGAGCATGTTGTCCCTCGGATTGCAGTAATTCAGGCGCATCTATACAGGCAAGGTGTACTTTAGTTTTGATGCCACGATCGACAAGGGTGATGTTATCGCCATCAAAAACTCTAACTGCAAATGAGGCTGCCCATGTAGGCTGAGTCGAGATCGCTATATATAAGAAGCTGATGACCACAATCAAGACAAGCTGCTGAAATTTATTTACAAAATTAACAAGGGACATTTATAGGGATCACAGAGGGCTTGGATTAATCATAAAAGCACTAGCGTACCTTTATGATTTTTAGGTAGCAGCGATCGCGAATTTACCACGACATTTTGCGCCGCCATCAACGATCACTAGTTCATGGAGTGTAAATTCATCGCCAAGCTTATGCACAAGGGTTTCTAGTAATTCATGAATCTCATGATCACTATTGGCGATGGGAGGTGTATCAGAAGCGATCGCTTCTAAAAAAATCGGTGACTTGAGGCAACTTTGCAGATCCTCGGACGAAAGCTCTACATCCATTGTGACGTGGATGGGATCAAGTAATCGTAATGCCTCACCTTTGATAATTTGGGAAATATTTAGATGAATAGCTTCGGCACACAAATCGATATTGGTTATTGCTAAACCTTTATATTTGGCTCCTGCGCCGATGACTGTTGCTTTGGGGATGTCACCACTTAAAATTTGACGACTTTTGCCAGCGATCGCAATTTCGATGGTTTCGATATGCTCGACCTGCGATCGCAACCATAGTTTAATAATAGGAATTAATACAGAACTAACAGCAGACATTGTGAATTGAACCTATTTAAGGTTATGGCGGTCAAAACTAATAACTTAGAAATAAGTTAAACCCGCCAATATTGCCTCACCAAGTATAGATGCTCATACGGATGTTCGCCATAGATGTTCAGAGCGGTAAAAACAGAAAAAACAGATATCAGAGAATCACCTCAGCTCGATCCCGATCTCGCGATTGTGCAAGCTTGTTTGCAGGGTGATCCCCATGGTTTTAAAAAACTGTATCAACGTCATCATCACAAGGTTCGCTCTACGCTTTACCAGCTATGTGGCTCCGATGGGCTAGATGATTTGGTGCAGGATGTCTTTTTACGGGCATGGAAAGGACTAGCCAAATTTCGACAGTCCGCCCAGTTTTCCACTTGGCTCTATCGAATTGCCTTTAATGTGGCGAGTGATCGCCGTAAAGCTTTAGCCAAAATGCGATCGCGAAATATCTCTGTCGAAGATGATCAATTAGAAAATCTTGCTGACGATGCGATCGCCCGTGAAAGTGATTTGCAATCGAGCTTAACCCAAATGCATTATCAAGACATAATGCAACGCGGTTTAGCAAAGCTAAGTGAAGATCATCGCGCTGTATTGGTTCTGCATGATCTAGAGGAGTTACCGCAAAAAGATATCGCCGAAATTTTATCTATTCCTGTCGGCACGGTGAAATCGCGGTTATTTCATGCCCGTAGTGCCATCAAAAAGTTTTTAGAAGCGCAAGGAGTCGAGTTATGAAAAATAAATATTCTCAAGATTTTCCAGAAAGCTTTGGTCAAGACCCTAGCGAAAATTCTGATGACTCCTTATTGGCTTTTCTCAAACAAAATAAACCGATCGCACCGCTGCCAGCCCCCAATTTTGAGCAACAGCTATTTGCTGAAATCAGTAAATATCCGCAGCGATCGCCAAAATCCTCTAAAGCAAATTTACGCCGTTGGCTACCTTGGGCTTTATTGATCCCCGCCGCGATCGCTACAGGGATTACTTTTAACTGGGTAACGAACCGATCTCAGTATCAAATGGCAAGTATTAGTGAATCTGAAAAAGCTGAGATCGAGCAGTCGCTGATCAGCAGTTGGAATATGACCAATGACACAACCTATCAAGCGGTTAATGCACCTACTTCAACAGATACGCAGCTTTTGAGTGATTTATCACCTCTTGACTATGAGTAAACAGAGGAGAAATATTATGTTTAAATCAAAAATTTTTCAATATTGTACGATCGCTTCCGCTGTAGTTGCGGTCACTGGTGCTATTTGGGCTAGTAATGCCAACTTACAGTCGCAATCGGCGCAATCTCAAATTCAAGCACAATCTCAAGCTATCCCTGAAAATAAGCCTGATTCAGAACCCGAAATATTAGCCCAAGTACCCAATCGTCCAGATCGTGCTGAAAGTGGCGATATTCCATCAGGAAGGATGCTCAAACAATTAAATTTATCAACTGAGCAGTTACAAAAGATTAAGGCAATTCGCGATCGCGATCTTGCTCGTATTCAAGAGCTTGCACAGCAATCTCGTCAAGCAAATACTGAGTTACGAGATTTACTCGGTGGGTCTGAGAGCAGTGACGTAATTAGGGCAAAACATAATCAAGTGCTAAACCTTCAGCAAGAATTACGCAAGCAACATTTTGAGAGAATGCTAGCCATGCGTGAAATCCTGACCCCACAACAGCGATCGCAACTCAAAGAAATCATGCAAAAAAATCGCCCAAATCATCCGAGAGAGAGTATGAAAGACCGTATTGAAAACCGACTCAAAAAACGTCTAGACAATCTATAGCAATGAAATCCCAAAAAAACACCGCTTCGCGGTGTTTTTTTTGATCGGTGTAAATACCTAACGCGAAGAAATTGTTAAATCTCCAAACCAAATCTAGAACTGCTCTTAATATGATCTCTAGCTATTACAAATACTTCTGTTGAGTTTTATCAAGATTCACGAAGAAAGCCTGAACCTCATAAACTTGCATGACTGACTCTTTATCTTCATATAAATCAGCAAAATCGGCTGAAAATCCTACTAATAGTAGTTCTCATATAACCAACCGATTTATAGAGCCAGTTGTTCTAATCCGTCGCATGGCACTTGGAATTGCGATCGCAACTTGGGTGGTGATGGCAATCGGTAGTGCCACTCGCGTGATGAATGCAGGCTTAGCTTGCCCCGATTGGCCCCTATGTTATGGATCGGTATTGCCCGCAGAGCAAATGAACCTACAAGTATTTTTAGAATGGTTTCATCGTCTAGTTGCTTCTACAGTTGGGTTTGCCACGGTTGTTCTGTTTAGTGCAAGCTGGTATTTCCGCAAAGATTTGCCGAAATGGCTACCTTGGGCGACATCAGGATCATTATCTCTGGTGGTTTTTCAGGGGATTTTAGGTGGACTGACTGTAACGCAATTATTGCGATTTGATATTGTCACAGCCCACTTGGGCACGGGGCTGTTATTTTTCTCTAGTTTGCTAGCAATCGCCACAGCTTTAACTAGTAATTTTGCTGACGCACGAAGCGCGTCAACAAAATTACCTTGGATTGGTTTAACAGCCGCAGTTTTAGTTTATTTACAAAGTATTCTCGGTGCATTAGTTGCATCTCAATGGGCGTTACACCAATGCTTTGCTACTCAGGATATGTGTATTGTTTTGAATGCACACTTGATTGGTGTGATCCCAGCTACCCTTGCTAGTATCGCGGTAGTGCTGACAGCATGGTTATTTAAAGAGATCTCCTCTGCATTACGACTCGTGGCAACGATCGCAGGTTTATTAGTAATTGGGCAGATAGCGATCGGCTATGCTACCTATAGACTACACCTACAGGTCGAACCACTCACCATTGCTCACCAAGCTACAGGTTCAGCCTTGCTCGGAACCCTCGTTTGCTTTGCTGTGTTAGCATTTAGAGCTACCAGACAAGACCAACCTTTAATCCAAGAACAGAATCAAGCGCAACCTGCGATTCGCTAACTGTAATAACTGCGAAATATTTTAGGAGTTAAGCGCAATGCAAGAAACAGCAATTCAAGAATTGAACATCCCAGAAACAGCGATCGCGGAAAATATCTTTAAAGCCAATCAATCGGCAAGTCGTAACTGGCGAGAGGTTATTCAAGACTATACAGAGCTAACTAAACCACGCATTATCGTTTTGTTGCTAATTACCACCGCAGGGGCGATGTGGATTGCTTCTGAAGGACAAGTGGATGCATTTTTGATGTTTATTACAGTTTTAGGAGGGGCGATTGCAGCAGCTTCGGCAAATGCAATTAACTGTCTATACGATCGCGATATCGATGCCAAAATGGAGCGCACTAGCTGGAGACCAATTCCATCAGGCAGAATACAACCTCTTAATGCGCTGATTTTTGCGATCATCTTAGCAATTATTTCCTTTACCTTATTGACGGTATATGCCAATCTTCTTTCCGCTTGCCTAGCGATGTCAGGGATCGCTACCTATGTTGGCGTTTACACGATTTGGCTCAAGCGTTCCAGCACACAAAATATTGTCATCGGTGGCGCAGCAGGAGCAATTCCTCCTCTAGTGGGTTGGGCCGCTGTGACAGGCGAGCTAAGTTGGGCTGCGTGGGTTTTATTTGCGATTATTTTTGTATGGACACCACCCCATTTCTGGGCTTTGGCATTAATGATTCGTGATGAATATGCCAAGGTAGGCGTACCGATGCTACCTGTAGTCAAGGGCGCGGAGGTGACTGCCGATCAAATTTTGCTTTATACCTTGTTGTTGGTTCCTGTGTCGTTGTTACTAGTTTATCCTTGTAATGTCATGGGTTTAGTCTATGCAATGTCGGCTGTTGGGCTTGGTGGTGCATTTATATTTAAAGCAACTCAGTTATTAAAAGAGCCAAGCGATCGCACAGTTGCTCGGTCGGTATTCAAATATTCGATTCTTTATTTAGGGTTGCTTTGTGTAGCGATGGGAATTGATAGCTTGCCAGTTGCACATATTTCTGGAGAACAAGCGATCTCTGTACTACAAACTACGATTGCAACTCTCAATCCATAAATAAAGAGCCGCTATACTTCTGTTTTTTATAAAAAAGTAAGGTGTGCATTGCCAACCTTACTTTTTTTTATACTTAGTTTCGGAATATTCTGCAATGATGCGATTAATCTCTTGAATTAGAATGGGTTTAGTCACAAAATCATTCATTCCTGCGTCAAAGCACAATTGACGATCTTCTGCTGAAGCATTAGCTGTTACGGCAATAATCCGAGGTTGCGGTTGGTTAGACTGGCGAATAATCTTTGTTGCCGTAACTCCATCCATTTCTGGCATTTGCATATCCATGAGAATGAGATCATAAACTCGCATTTCTACCATTCGTAATACTTCTAAGCCATTATTAGCAATGTCAGCAATATATCCCAGCTTTTTGAGCATCATTGCCGCTACTTTTTGATTGACGAGATTATCTTCTGCAAGCAGGATTCGATATTGAGATTGATCGATCTTCACGTCTAGTTGGGGATTACTTAAAGTTTTTTTGGGTATCGTTTTAGTCTCGGAAGCTACTTTTAAGTTAGCCGTAAAATAAAAGGCTGTGCCTTGAGTTTGAGCTAATTCTGAAGTCCAATTCTCAGGAGGGTTTCCACCGATATTACCTAAGCTTTCTACCCAAATCTTCCCACCCATTAATCTGATTAAACTCTTGCTAATCGCTAGACCTAACTGATAAAAGATATGCGATCGCATTGCAATATTTGTTGCACCGCATCAGCTGTGGTTTGCAAAATTGTTGATAGGGCTAAAGATTGTTGAGTCTTTGTAGCAATTGTCTCTATCAGACTCTCCCAGTCAAGTCGAGAAGCATGGTTACTAATCAAGTCCAGTTTGTTGCTGTTTGAATTACTTTTAATTAAATGTCTCATACAGCAATTCAGACCTCTTAAAGCCTTAGAGATATTGCACTTTGTTAAACTATTTAAGAGCGTGTTTGAGAAGTCTCCAAGTTAGCTAGTATAAATTTCTGCTTTTATTCTCCTTAACCTCCCCTTGCAAAGAAAGAAAACTTAAATCAGTTAGAGTGGGTAAAAAAATTCTCAAACACGCTCTTAAGACAATATTTTGGCTAAAAAAGTTCCAACTTAACCTTGCCAACCAAAATATTGGCTTTTATATGAGTGCAAAGTGCTATATAAAAGTCTTGATTATTCATGAATTATAGCAATTTCTGAAGGCATGACTTCATTTTTGTGTATTGGCATTAAGTACCTATACAGAATAAATTACCCAAACCCTTAAGGTTTCGCCCCACAGGGGCGAAACCTTAAGGGTTTGGGTTTGAAATTAATTAGGGCTTCCTGAAAAAGTACAAAAGCTCGCTATATAAGGGTTTTAAGCTTTTTTTGTCATAACAAGTGCAAGGTTATAGCGTCTAGAGGCTCAAAACCCTTGCACTTCCGTGGAAAATCGCTGGGTAAATTGGGGAAATATGCGACAAAATATTATTTTGCAAGCTATATTGCCTCTAAATTCGCTCTGTAGACTTTTTCAGGAAGCCCTAATTATGGCTTATTTAAGAGAATGATTAGTGATGCACGGCAACTACTAATCATTCACAGGTAAGGGTTTTAAAGTAAAGAAATGGCTACGCCATTTCTTTACTTTAAAACCCTTACTGGGTTTAGTTCGCCAATTCAAGGATGAAATGCAACACCTAGAGATCTTTGCGTAAAGGGACTCATAAGGATATTCTGATATTAATCACAATAATTAGGATACCCTCATGAGCTTTGTCCATCTTACCACCACAGAAAGAAGTGAACTGTATAAACTAAGAGTAATTGAGCAATTATCTGTATCAGAGATAGGTCGTCGCTTGAAGCGAAACAAAAGTACGATTTCAAGAGAGTTATCGCGCAATACAGACGAGCGACAGATTGGCTATTTGCCAGATACTGCGGTTGCCCTGATGAAAGCAAGACGGAAACAAGCAAAGGTAAGATTTCAGAGCATCAGTGCTGAGACGATCGCCGAAGTCAAACAACGGTTAGAGCAACACCACAGCCCAGAGCAACTAGCAGGGAGAATGGAAAGGGAGGGGCTAGGTAAAATCAGCTATGAGACGATTTATCTGATGATCTATGCAAACCATCAAGAGATGGGAATATATCAACAATATCTGAGGCAGAAGCAAAAGCAACGAAGGCGCAAAGGTCGCCATCAGAAGCGAGGTGGCATTCCCAATAGGGTAGGGATAGAGAATCGACCGAAGATTGCAGATTTAAAAACAGAGATTGGACATTGGGAAAGTGATACGGTAATCGGGTGCAACCACACAGGTATCGTAGTTACGCATGTTGATAAAGCATCGAAGTATTTACTTGCTGGACTAGCTAAGAACAAGACGATGGATGAGATCAACAGAGTGACATTCAATCTATTTGAGCCTATAGAATCAACATCTCGAAAGACAATGACCTTTGATAATGGAAGAGAATTCTGTGGGCATGAGAAGCTATCTGAAAGATTGAAACTAGAGACCTTCTTTGCGAATCCATATCATTCATGGGAACGTGGATTGAATGAACACACCAATGGATTAATTAGAGAGTTCTATCCCAAAAGTACAAACTTTAAAATCGTGAAAGAAGAGGACTTTCAGAAGGCAGTGAATTTGATCAATCACAGACCCAGAAAATCACTTGACTATCGTACTCCTTACGAAGTATTCTTTGCTTCATCAGAACCCGTTGCATTTCATCCTTGAATTGGCGGTTTTTAATTCACGAAAGTGTGACAACACTTTTGTGAATTGGTATAAATCAGGTTGGGGAAAATCTATTTTTTAGGCGATCGCAAAGTGTCTTAATCACCTTGATTCGGGCAAATTTTTTGTCATTTGCTTCAATCAAGTACCAAGGTGTGAAACTAGTGCTTGTACGCTCGATCATTTCATTAGCAGCTAGTTCATATTCATTCCATTTTGCCCGATTGCGAAAATCTTCGTCAGTAATTTTATAGTGCTTATAGGGAGTTGCTTGTCTTAATTGGAAGCGGCGCAATTGCTCATCAGGATCAATATGAATCCAAAATTTGAGCAGCAAAGTGCCATGTTCATGAAGCTGTTGCTCAAAATTGACGATTTCATTATAGGCTCGCTTCCATTCTGCTTCAGAGGCAAAACCCTCAATCCTCTCTACAAGAACTCTTCCATACCAACTGCGGTCAAAAATAGTGACCCGACCCGACCGTGGCAGATGTCGCCAAAATCGCCATAGATAATGATGCGATCGCTCTTCGTCTGTCGGCGCTGCGATAGGAATCACCTGATAGTCACGCGCATCTAGTGCTGAAGTAACACGGCGGATTAGTCCTCCTTTGCCTGCGGCATCCCAACCCTCAAAAACAAGGATCACTGATTGCCCCAAAGACTTCCCTTGACGGAATAGTAAATTTAGACGTCCTTGGTATTTTTCCAGCAATCTCTTGTAGTCCTCTTCACTCAGACTTTGCTTTAGATTGAGAGTGTCTAGGATTGTGAAGGAGTTATTAGTTTGAACTGGAGATGGAGCTATTTTAATAGCCTTCGCATTGTCTATGGCAATACGTTTAGACACTAAGTCGAGGATATATTTCCCTACTGTAATGCTTCGATATCTCCTATCCGCTCCCTCAATGATAATCCAAGGAGCTTCACCTGTACTTGTGGTGCGAATGGCTCGTTCTGAAGTGCGCCGAAACTTATCGTAAAGCTTGAAGTGTTGCCAATCCAAATCGGTAACTCGCCAGCGAGTGTCGGGGTTCTTCATTAGCAATTTTAGGCGCTCAGATTGTGCTTTTTTACTGAGATGGAACCAGAATTTAATGATCAGGGCTCCATCATCCACCAACGCTTTCTCAAAAGCATTGATTTGCATCAGTGCCACGTCTAGATCTCCAACCTTTGTCTTGCCATAGACGCAATCGATGATTGGTCGCGTATACCATGAACCAAATAGAATACCGATTCGTCCTTTCGGCGGGAGAACTCGCCAAAATCTCCAAGCTTCTGGACGCTCGCGCTCTTCATCGGATGCGGCTCCAAAAGCGTGGGTTTCGAGATAGTGTGGGTCAATCCACTCATGGAGTAAATTAACAGTTTCTCCCTTACCAGCACCATCTACTCCCCCTATCAAAATAATTACTGGAAAAGAAGCTTTTTTGAGGTCCTCCTGAACTTCTAAGAGTTGAATACGCAGAGAAGGCTCTTGAGCTTCATACTCTACTTTACTAAGCTTATGTCCGATTTCAGCTGATTCAAACATAGAATGAGTACCAATCCTCAATCAAATACCAAAAACCTCTATAGCAATCCGACGTGAGCCATCACTGCTGTTATTTAGAGCGTTTGACCGCAGAAAGTAATTCTTAAATGATTTCTTAATTGTGCGTGAAATGTGGGGATAGAAAGAATGAATGATATAAATCGTAACTGTTGTTCATTAAGCCCCTTGGGATTTATGTTTTATACCAAATCACAAAATGGCATAGCCATTTTGTGATTTTAAAACCCTTACAGGGTTTGGTTTTTAATTCACAGAAGTGTTGCCACACTTTTGTGAATTGGTATTATGGGGCTGTCATAATTTGAATGCGAACTGCATCTAGGTTGAATAGCAGGCATTTTACCGCAGGTAAAATGCCTGCTATTCAACTCTCTCTTGAGAATTGCCCAAAATCTCAAAAGCGATTTAAACTGACTGGACAATTTGGCTTCTCGGCAGTTTCCACAGGAGCAGGATCGGGCGGTAAAAGTGCTACAATATGAGGCACAGGACGAGGTTCATAAGCCATAACTGATTTGCCGCGATAGGCAAGCGCTGCACTTGCGCCAGAGTCAAGCATAACTACATCTCTTAATCCAGCTTTTGCTAAGATTTTCCCTAAACCGACGGAATCGATCATTTCCATTGTTACGCCAATTGTCGGTCTGCCAGAACGATCAATTCCCCAAAAAGCGCGATCGCGACTTGCATCAAATCCATAGAGCTTACCAAAGGTTTCTGCTGATTGTGGTTTGCCATCACGAACTAACCAACCTGCCCCCACAAAAGCGTCAGTCACATCTGGGAGCTCAGCTCTTACAGCTTCCAGCGAATTGTGCTTTGCTGCATTGTAAGGAATAAACTTAACAGCAGTGGGACTGATCAAGACCAAAGGACGACCATTAAGAAGTGGATTTTCGCCCTTGTTGCCATTGATAAAGACTCCAGATTTACTAGAAAATTGACTCATTATGGGACCAATCATCTTATTGCTGTCAAGGTGTTCTAAGGAGAAAAAAGTTCCATCGACAGCAGCGATCGCATTAGGAGTCTTGGTCATAATTTCGGCAACCTGATAGCGGCTATCCGCATGGGTTGTGACAACGCGACCGCCATGTACCAAGGTAAGTGGCAATCCATCAACAGTAACTTTGCGCTTCTCTACAGGAGTAGTAAAATTTATCACTCCATTACTCACTGGTGGCAAAAGTGAAAATTGACTTGCAGAAGTTCCCGCAGAAGCTTTTTCGATGGCTTCGTCAAAGCGTGACTGACCAAAACGCATGATTGTCATCAAATCTTCTGATTCGTTGGCAGAGCGCTCTTGACGCGGATCGAGGCTCATTGCTAAGGCTGCTTTATAACCAGCTTTTTTGAGTTTATCTCTAGATATATCTGTGAAATCTCCTTCTGGATAAGTAAAGTAATCAATGGAAACTCCTAATTCCTTTTCAAGAACTTTTTTCGATTCTGTTACTTCTTTTTCGATTTCTTTCTCGCTAAGATCTTTTAGATTGAGGTGATTGACTGTGTGGGAAGCAATGGTGACGAGACCACTTTTCTGCATCTCCCTCAGTTGATCCCAATTTGCTTTGGGCTTCTGTCCACCAGTGCCAACAAAGCGAGTATGTACAGACCATACCGCAGGATAGTTATATTTTTTAAGCAATGGAAACACATATTTGTACTGTCCGAGATAGTTGTCATCGAAAGTTAGCAATACAGGTTTTTCTGGCAGTTGAGCACCTGTACGCAGATGATTAACCATGCGATCCATTGAAATTGGGGTATATCCACCTTCTTGGAGTATTTGAAAATGTTTTTCGAGTTCTTCAGGTGTGACATCCCAATCTACGTCTTTTACCGCTGTGATGTCGTGATACATGATGATTGGGATTTTTGCCCCACGGGCGCGATCGCTGATTGTGGGAAATGGCGCAGGGGTAAAACTAGCGAGCAGATCAGCATTAATGCTGCTGCTCAAACTTGATAAAACAGGTAATGGGTCATTGGCGATCGCATTGATCGATCTGACCTGATAGAGTGAAGCCGTCACCGACTCCAAAGCATTGTATTGACAAAAAGCTTGCGAATCATTACTTGCGACAGGATTAGCAGGGTTTAAAGCTGATTCATTGGTGGCTGTAGCTATCTCTGTAGAGGATGTTCGGTTAACCAATTTGGTGGCGATTGCCGCACCCATGCCAGTACCGAGGGCAGCTAATCCCAGCACGATCCAAATCGTGTTCATGCTGCTGCTATTTTTGCCGTTGCCCCTGCTCATAAAGATTTATAAATTTTGTGATATTACTAGCGCCTATTTAATCAGAGAGCCATCATGTGCACAAGTACCTACGGTAAATGGCGGTATTTATTACGTTGAAATCAGAACCCAAGTTTTTGTTAAAAGTGCTGCAAAGCAGCACTTTTAACAAAAACTTGGGTTCTCTATAGCAAAAGAAAAGGCGGCGCTAAGCGCCGGCTTTTCTTTTGGGGTTAAGCCCATCCTGCTAATTGATAAACAAGTAAGCCAATGTACTCTTTGATCGCATTGGTGGTGTTTTTGAGCGCATCCACACTAGGCAAGAAATCCAGTATTAAGGCAAAACCTTTGTTATTCTCATTTTGTACCGACAAAAAGTCAGTTGGCACAGCAATAGCCTCAACACCGACCTTCCGAAATATTTCTATTGATCGTGGCATATGCAGAGCCGATGTTACTAGCAATATTTTATTGATCCCCTTTTTAGTAAGGATTTCCTTAGTATTAATCGCGTTATCGCGGGTATTAAAAGATTGTGATTCTTGGATAATGGCATTAGAGGGTACACCCATAAATTCGGCGATCGCAGCCATGTCTTCAGACTCAGGATTTCCCCCATCGCCTAGCCATTCGGCTCGACCACCAGTGACTATTACTAAGGGAGCTTTGCCCTGCTTATAGAGCCACGAGCTATACAAAATGCGATCGCCAGCTTCATTGACCTCATACCAAGGTCGCGGCGCTATGCGTGGTCTTGTCCCGCCACCCAAGACCACGATCGCTTCAGCTTTGGGGATATCGCTGTTTGGTAAATATTGCCATTCCAGCGATCGTACTAACCACTTAGAAAAAATTTCATTGCTGCTTAGCAATAAAGTTATTAGTGCGATCGCTATTAGGGTTGAGGCAAAACGATTTTTTTTCAATAAGCTAATTAGTTTAATAGAGTTACTAGGATTGCGCGATCGCTTAGATCTCCATAACAAAATCACTAAGGCGATCGTAATTAATACACTCGATAACCCAAGCGGATAAAAAAACAGCGGCAAAAGTTTCGATAAAAAAAGCGACACAGTTTTAAGACTATTTTCAGGAATTCTGTACTATAGCAATCCTAAATCATTATCTATGTATATTACGTTTAGGGAAGAGTGCATTCTTTGGATGCGCTCTTCCCTAAACTATTTAGGATTGCTTCAGCATAAGCTGTTTTTGAGTCAGCTCAATGACTTGGTTTGCATTATTGGGGAATCATTGACAACATTGCAAACTCGTTAAAATGTCTTTAAACTATAAGTATTTTGTTTTGTTTGTGATGAGATTATGGTTTAATGAGTATTTAAGGGAATTGGGAGAACTTTAGTTAAGCAATAGAAAATTTCTAAACACAACCGAAGAACTTTCTGCATAGGGGGAGAATCAAATTCAGACCTAGCAATTGGGAATAATCAGATGTACTCTGACATTAGTACAAGTGTAAGTAAAGAGCAAAAAGAGACAGCTAGAGAACTCCTAAAGAGTTTAGAGTTAAGTAGAGATGGATGTGTGTATGTCATCCGCGATCGCATTCGTTGGTCTTTTTATATTGAGCGCGGCAAATTGGTCTATGCCTCCCACTCATTAGATAGTTTTGAGAGATTAGAACGACATCTGCGGATGTTAAGTCGAGAAGTCCCAGCACTCAATGACAAAGTGCGATCTGAGCTTCGGCTCATGTTTGACGATCCATCTCCAGATAATGCTAAGTACAAAGTTACTAGCGAAATTCTCTGTGTTGAATACCTTGCAATTTTGTGGCTAGTTAATGAAAACTATCTCCCGAAGCCTATGGCAAGCAAATTAGTTGCACGGATTATCCAAGAAGTTATTGAAGCATTCCTAGGGCTGCAAGATGGAAAGTTCGGTGGCATTTATTATGAACATTTCTTGAAGGAGACATATTGCAGTCTATCGATTGATCTGATTTTAGAAATAGTTACACAACGACTTCAAGAATGGTACAAGCTTGGTCCCGCGATTTGTTCTCCTTACCAATGCCCATACTTAGTCAGCCAGAAAACTGCTGAAAAACGCATGTCCACTGAAACTGTGCAGCGACTTGGGCGAATTTTACGTGGGTTTAACTTCTGTCAGTTAGGTGCATTACTAGGTAAAGATCCACTTGCGATCGCCAAGCATCTCAGTACTCTAATTAGTGACGGCTCAATTCTGTTAAGAGAACCTTTAGCACCTTTTAATATGTTGCCGCGCACCTATTATCTAGCACCCGAAGAAGAGCATGATAATATTGAGAAACTTGCAGAAACCTTTGCCATAGAAGAAAAAGCCAATACTGATAATATCGCCAGTATTAGTAAAATAGTTTTAAGACAACCAGTCAAAATATCAAAGATTATTTGTATCGATGATAGTGAGTCGATGCTTGGAATTATTAGTAGCTATTTAGGAAATGAAGATTTTCAAATTACACTCATTCAAGACTCAATGAAAGCCTTAATGAAGATTAATTCTATCAGTCCTGATTTAATCCTGCTAGATATTGGGATGCCAAATGTTGATGGCTATCAACTCTGTTCTTTAATTCGTAAATCTTCTAATTTCAAACATATACCAATTGTCATGGTGACAGCAAATAAGGGCTTGATTAACCGTGCACGGGCAAACATAGCAGGGGCAACAGATTATCTAACCAAGCCATTTAATCAAGCTGATTTGTTGAAGATGGTTATGCGTCATCTCATGTAGATATCGTGTAGAAACTTTCAACATAGTGAATGATCAGCTATCCTCAATTATGAAACCCAGTAAGGGATTCCAAAACACAAAATGACGTTGTCATTTTGTGTTTTGGAATCCCTTACTGGGTTAGTTTTTTTAATTCCCGAAAGTGTCGTTGTACTTTCGGGAATTGTTTCTAAATATGAGCCACTGGTAGTTGAGCTAAATATTTAGAAAAAGTTAAATAATAGTTTTATGACTTACGCAAAAGAACGAGACGTAGGGGCAATTCATGAATTGCCCCTACAGCAAAATTAGGCTTTCAGGGCATTTTTGCGTAAGTCCTAAGTTTATGATTTAATATAATAAATTATTGTTAAAATGCATCTGTTGCAAGAGCATTGAGTTTGCTTTGGGGGCTTAGAAATTAATCCTACATAGGCTCATCTGGGTTTGAGGGGTAAATGGTACAGTATCGATACAATTATTGGCGACATGGTAGGGCTGTAACTGTTGCTCCGAGAGGATTCTGATTACTATTAGCTGTGCTTATCCCCATGAACCCAGAAGAGCCCCTACATATTTGTAGTTTTGCTACTGGGGTAAATCATGGTATGTACCACTATTAATGTGATTGATGACAAAAAAAAAATCTGCTAGAGAAATTTTAAAAAGTCTAGAGTCCAGTAAAGATGGATGTACGTATGTTTTTCATGATCGTGATCGTATTCGATGGGCTTTCTATATCGAAAAGGGCAAATTGGTATATGCATCACATTCATTAGAGAGTTTTGAAAGGGTAGAAAGGCATCTTCGGGGGCTTAGTCGAGAAGTACCTGCATTGAATGACAAACTGCGATCGCAACTCCGCTTGATGTTCGATGATCTATCGTCAGAAACTGCCAAGTACAAAGTTACGAGTGAAACCCTATGCACTGAATACCAAGCCATCCGATGGCTAGTTGACGAAAATTATCTGACTAAAATAATTGCAGGCAAACTAATCGCTCGAATCATTCAAGAGGTGATTGAGACTTTTTTATGTCTGCCAAATGGCGAACTGAGTCACGCTTTTTATGAACACTTATTAAAGGACACTTACTGTAGTTTGCCAATTGATAGAACTTTAGAAGTTGTTGAACAAAGATTAAAAGCTTGGCACAGCCTTGGCCCCACAATTTATTCTCCCTATCAATGCCCATATTTAGTCAATCCGACGGTTGCGACAAAGCGCGTATCTGCTGAGACTGTCCAGAGACTCGGTCGGATTCTAAGAGGTTTTAACTTTTGTCAACTAGGTGCATTACTAGGCAAAGATGCTTTGGCGATCGCCAAGCAGCTTAGTCCTCTAATTATTGAAGGATCTATCTCTTTAAAAGAACCTTTGGATCCTTTTAATCAGTTGCCACGGACTTATTACCCTGCTGTTGAAGAGGCTAGCGAAAAAAACGAACAACTTTCGGAGGTGATTACTGAAGAAGAAAATGATGACGATATTTCGCAAATTGCTTTTCAGCAACCAGTCAAAACTTGGAAAATTGTTTGTATTGATGATAGTGAGTCGATGCTAAGTATCATCAATAGCTATTTAGGAAGTCAGGATTTTCAAGTTACGCTCATTCAAGACTCGATGAAAGCCTTGATGAAAATCACTTCTATCCGTCCCGATTTAATCTTGCTAGATATTGGAATGCCAAATGTTGATGGTTATCAACTTTGTTCTCTAATTCGTAAATCTTCAATTTTAAAAGATATTCCGATAGTGATGGTAACAGGCAATAAAGGATTAATTGATCGAGCCCGCGCAAGACTTGCTGGGGCTACAGATTATTTGGCTAAACCCTTTGTCCAAGCTGATTTACTGAGAATGATTATGCGACATCTCATGTGAGTGTTTGCTTTACAAACTGTCAGGAGGTCATTGATTTTTTAGCTTCACCAGAACTAACCTGAGTAAATCTTGAGGCACATGACTTTTATATGGTATCTTTATGTTTTATTAAGAATCACTAGTGTGATCAAAATAGGATTGATGCAAGAAGTAAAATCTTATCTGCAAAAGCCTTTTATCAATAACGAATCAAGAAACAGAATTTAGTGAGAATGCATTATGACGACAGTACTTGTAGTTGAAGATACTGCTTCTGAGCAGGATTTGATTGTTAGCTATTTAGAGGAAAGTGGTTACAACGTAATCAGTGCAACTAATGGACAAGAAGCTCTCAAAAAAATTGAAGGAAGAAAGCCTGATGTTGTAATTACAGATTTGGTAATGCCAGGAATGAGCGGATTGGAGCTATGCCGCAGTTTAAAAAAAAATAGTGAGACAAAGGATGTGCCAATTGTGGCTTGTACTTCTAAAAATCAAGAGCTTGATAAGTTATGGGGTATGAAACAAGGAATTGATGTCTATGTTACTAAGCCCTTCTCCCGTGAAGACACGCCAATTCAAGGATGAAATGCAACGGGTTCTGATGAAGCAAAGAATACTTCGTAAGGAGTACGATAGTCAAGTGATTTTCTGGGTCTGTGATTGATCAAATTCACTGCCTTCTGAAAGTCCTCTTCTTTCACGATTTTAAAGTTTGTACTTTTGGGATAGAACTCTCTAATTAATCCATTGGTGTGTTCATTCAATCCACGTTCCCATGAATGATATGGATTCGCAAAGAAGGTCTCTAGTTTCAATCTTTCAGATAGCTTCTCATGCCCACAGAATTCTCTTCCATTATCAAAGGTCATTGTCTTTCGAGATGTTGATTCTATAGGCTCAAATAGATTGAATGTCACTCTGTTTATCTCATCCATCGTCTTGTTCTTAGCTAGTCCAGCAAGTAAATACTTCGATGCTTTATCAACATGCGTAACTACGATACCTGTGTGGTTGCACCCGATTACCGTATCACTTTCCCAATGTCCAATCTCTGTTTTTAAATCTGCAATCTTCGGTCGATTCTCTATCCCTACCCTATTGGGAATGCCACCTCGCTTCTGATGGCGACCTTTGCGCCTTCGTTGCTTTTGCTTCTGCCTCAGATATTGTTGATATATTCCCATCTCTTGATGGTTTGCATAGATCATCAGATAAATCGTCTCATAGCTGATTTTACCTAGCCCCTCCCTTTCCATTCTCCCTGCTAGTTGCTCTGGGCTGTGGTGTTGCTCTAACCGTTGTTTGACTTCGGCGATCGTCTCAGCACTGATGCTCTGAAATCTTACCTTTGCTTGTTTCCGTCTTGCTTTCATCAGGGCAACCGCAGTATCTGGCAAATAGCCAATCTGTCGCTCGTCTGTATTGCGCGATAACTCTCTTGAAATCGTACTTTTGTTTCGCTTCAAGCGACGACCTATCTCTGATACAGATAATTGCTCAATTACTCTTAGTTTATACAGTTCACTTCTTTCTGTGGTGGTAAGATGGACAAAGCTCATGAGGGTATCCTAATTATTGTGATTAATATCAGAATATCCTTATGAGTCCCTTTACGCAAAGATCTCTAGGTGTTGCATTTCATCCTTGAATTGGCGACATCTTACGGGCAGTCCGTTCTGTAGCCTAGATCGCTAAGCGCTGATTGTCATGCTCAATCAGTTTCCATATAATTTAAGGAGGTAATAGATTGATTACAGTACTGGTCGTGGAAGATACGTCTTCAGAACGTGAACTGATTTGTGAGTATTTACGTCAGGGAGGATATTCAGTCGTAAGTGCTTGTGATGGCAAGGAAGGGTTGGAAAAGCTTGAGTCGCTTAAACCAAATATTGTCATTACCGATCTGGTAATGCCTGGAATGAGTGGATTGGAGTTGTGTCGGGCGGTCAAAAAAAATGCCGCTGGTAAAGTACCTGTAATTGCTTGTACTTCTAAAAACCAAGAACTCGATCGCCTATGGGGGATGAAACAGGGGGTTGATGTCTATCTTACTAAGCCATTTACAAAGGAGGAGATTTTGCATGCAGTGCGATCGCTGGCGGTAGGAGGATGAAATGGTGGATTTGATGATCGAGTTACAGGAGGAACAGTCTCAGGCGATCGCAGGTTTGCCCTATTTAAGCTTGCAGCTAAGTCCCGAAGTAAAAGTCGCTGTGCAATTAAAATTTGTACGTGAGACTCTAGTTCTAACTACTAATCGCTTTACGCAAATGCCCAATGTTCATCCTTGTCTAATGGGGTTGGTTGAACATCGCAGTAACGTTTTTTGGGTGCTGGACTTACCTCAACTATTAGGTTTTACCCCAATTGATTCGACTGCGATCGAGATACATATCGCAGTTTTGCAAATTGGGGGCAAATTTATTGGTTTGGGTGTTTATCGAGTGGGGAGGGTGGTGCGATTTACTGAGCCTGAGATCGTATCACCACGAGAATCACCTAATGTTAGGACTCCAATTGAGCTTCTACCTTTTCTGCGCGGTTGGGTCATTCAGTCAGAAGCGGTTAACGACAATCTGTACGTGTTAGATGCCGAAGCGATCGCCAATTATAACTTCAGCGTATAGATTTCACTTTATCCTTTTTCCTTTTAACTTTTTCCTTAAAAAACGGAGTTTTTAACCATGGTACTTGATTCACGTTCTCGCGTTGATAGCTCTGAGGCAATCAATAGCGATGGTGCGACATCTTCTAATAATGGCTCTAGTGCTGCAACTGTAGCCACAGTTAGTCCTTCTATATCTGTACCTACTGCGCCAGAATTAAAAAAGAACCCTATCGGGAGCTGGTGGCAAGCTTTAGGTCTACGGACAAAGACGACAATTGTATCGGTTGTAGGGATCACTATTCCGTTGTTAGTCTTAGGAGGATTTACGGTCATCTATGTCGGACAAGATATTGCAACTTCAACCAAACAGATTGAAGCCGCAAGTGCAAACGGTATGGGATATCGGGTTGCATATTTCATGCGAGAACGGTATGGGGATATTCAAGTGCTTGCACAACTATCATTTTTGACTAACTGAGATCTTGCACCATTCCTGAAAGAGTTAAGTAGGAATGGGTTTGAGAATAATTTCAAACCCATGACGAGCAGCAATATCGGCACTAATTTGGAGATACCTAAGAAGTTTCAACCAAAGGACAGAAGGAAATAAAACGGAAAGTGTCAAATCACAGGTAGCTTTCCAGTCCAAGACAGGAGGACTCGACCATTGATCAATCCAATGGACCAAAAGATAAGCAAGCAGAGAGAGGATAAGCCAACGATAAACACCAAGTTTTGTAGATTGCCCAAAACAATGCAAACCAAAGCGATGTTTGATGGTTTTGAAGAATCCCTCAATCGCCCAACGCTTACGACCTAACATCACCAGATAAGCACCAGAATAAGGATGAGAAGAGACAACAAAGCGTAACTCCCGTTTACTATCAGCTCTTTTGAGCCAAAACCAAGAGATCGTCAAAGGCTGAGTTAGCCCTTCTAGCAAAATTTGTTGTCCACGTTTGCCATGACGATAAAGTTGTTTGACTGTACGGCCATCTTGAAGTTTACGATTGTTGCGTACACCGACAACGATGCGCCAAGTCTTGGCGCGGACAGTATTGAAAAACTTCACCGTACTAAACTCAGTATCAGCAAGGACAATCACAGTCTTGCCTTGGGTTAGTTGCTTGGGTACTGTCCCCAATAACTTACAAGCTAAGTCAGAGGGACTGGGGTATCCTTTGCCGCGCCATACTCTAAAACTCCATGGTACGCGCCACTCTCCATAGACCAGATACAGTACAACCAGATGTAGTCCTCGCTTTCCGTTTAGTATTCTCACCCATGGGTCTGGTTCGTTTTGGGTGGGATTGCTCAAATGTAAAAACTTGCCGCTTTTTTCTAGGGTAGTCAAGTCTATCAGTATCTTTAATGGCACTTGTTTCGATGGGCGATGCTTGGCGATTTGTCCCAAAATAGCCTGCCGTGTTGACCGAATTACTGCTCTCGTTGACCAGTTATAGTGATTGAGAAATCGGCTGAGTGCACTCGCTGATTTTATCTGTGTATGTTCTGGATAAGGATGCCTTTGTGCTTCGAGAAATAGTCCTAGTATTGCATTGAGACTTGCTGTTTGATACACACTTGGCATCAAACACAGAAGACTATACACTAGCCCTTGGGCGTGCTTAACGATGCTTTCCATGCTCGTTATTTAATTTACTACTACGCCCTTTTTTTCACATTTCTGCTCTTTCTGCAACCCCTTTTCTTGAATGGTGCAAGATCTCAGCTAACCCAAAAGTACAGGCTTTGCTACCCATTTCTGAACAGAAAGCGATTTTAGAAAACTATCTCAAGAGTTATCTTGTCTATGACAGCATTGCAGTCTATCGCTTGGATGGTAGTTTACTGATAGATGCAAGCTCTGAACCACCACCTGCAAACATCGCCAAACGTGAATACTTTCAGACAACTGTAAGTACAGACAAGCCATTTATCAGTCAGCCCGAAGCTTCTGTTGTTACCAAGAAAATAAGTGTTTTTATTGCCGCACCAGTTAAAGATGTTACAACTGGAAAAACTATTGCAATCGTGCGTACAAGAATGCAAGCTTCTGCTCTCGAAGAGCTCATCAAAGATTTCAGCGTTAATGGTGAGCAATATCACTTGGCTGAGTCGGATGGTAAGTTCTTCGTAGCCTTGGAGAAGGAGCAAGTTGGACGCAATCTAAAGGCTGACTTTCCAGGATTAGCTCCTGTTGTCGAGAAGCGGGAAATAGGCTCAGCTACATCAATTGATCTAATTTCTAATAAGGAACAATTTGTGGGTTATGCACCGCTTCCGAAACTAGAGGGATTACCAGATCTAAAATGGGAGGCTGTAATGGCTGTCGATACAGCGATCGCACTTAAGCCATTACAACAATTACTTTTAATCCTAGTGGCGGCAACTGGTGCAGTAGGCATATTAGCAGCGGTTTTGGCGTTCTTGATCGCCCAACGCGCCACCCGTCCAATTATCGACGCAACTGCGGCAGTGGTCGAACTAGGTAAAGGTAATCTGGATACTCGCCTTACCGTAGAAGGTCAAGATGAGATGGCTCAACTGGGAGGCAACATCAACTTGATGGCAGGACAGTTGCAAGAGTTTATTGCTCTCCAAGAAGTGCAAACTCGCCAATCTGCTGAATTAGCAGAAAAAGAACGTCTGCGGAGTGAATCAATTCAACGTGAGTTAATTACATTGCTATCTGATGTTGAAGGTGCGGTAAGTGGAGACTTGACCGTTCGCGCTCAAATCTCGGCTGGTGAAATTGGTATCGTTGCCGACTTTTTTAATGCGATCGTGGAAAGTTTGCGGGATGTTGTAACACAGGTAAAACTTGCCACCTTGCAGGTAAATAACTCAGTAAATACTAACAATGCATCGATTCGCACCCTAGCTCAAGATGCGACTTTACAAGCAGGGCAACTTGATGATGCTCTGCAATCTGTTGAACAGATGACGGACTCGATTCAAGAAGTGGCTAGTAACGCTAGACAAGCAGCGGATGCTTCTAACTTAGCAGCGACAACTGCCGAAACTGGTAGCATCGCGATCGAGCAATCGGCAACCAGTATTCTGCAATTGCGCCAAACCGTAGCTGAGACTACTAAAAAAGTAAAACGTCTCGGTGAAGCATCGCAACAGATTTCTAAGGTGGTCGTACTGATTGATCAAATTGCGCTCAAAACAAACATGTTGGCGGTAAACGCTAGTATTGAGGCTGCACGCGCAGGTGAAGAAGGTCGAGGCTTTGCGGTAGTTGCGGAAGAAGTCGGCGCATTGGCTGCTCAGTCCGCGACAGCAACCAAAGAAATCGCACGGATTGTCGAAAGTATCCAACAAGAAACTAGTGAAGTAGTAGAATCGATGGAAGCTAGTACATTACAGGTGGTTGAAGGTACGAATAAGGTCGAAGATGCGCGAAAGAGTTTGAGTCAGATTGTAGATGTGGCGAGGAAAGTAAATGAACTCTTCCAAGGTATTTCGACAGCAACAACTTCGCAGGTGCAAACCTCACAATCAGTGAGGCTAGTCATGGAAAATCTATCTACTCAGTCTCAAAAATCTTCAGCTACTTCCCGTGAAGTTTCAATCGCTCTCCAAGAAACGGCGGATGTTGCGAGTAAGCTACAAGCTTCTGTGGAAACCTTTAAGGTTGATGCTGCATAAAATTTTTGAACCCTGTTGTGCAAAGCTCAGGGTTCAAAAATAATTTTTAAAATTAGTAGAGGTCGATATGGCAACTAATACATTAAGCGATCGCGAATGGGAAGTTCGATTGCTATTTCTCGACGAAGTTAAAGATTTTTTGGCGGATATAGAAACAGAAATCATTGGCTTAAGCGATCGCGGGTTGCAGCGATCTGCCCTCGATAAGGTTTTACGGGCAGCCCACTCGATGAAAGGTGGCGCGGGGATGATGGGCTTTACGGCTCTCAGCGAACTCGCTCACCAACTAGAAGACTTTTTTAAGATTTTACAAGCTGGTAACAAAAACACGACTCCTGAGATCGAAAGCCTATTCCTTAGTGCGATCGACAACATGAGAGAAACTGCTAATATTCATAAGCAGCGAAGAACTCCCGATGATAATTGGTTACGAGAATTTGCTAATCCTCCCTTTACTCATTTGCGCACAATTTTAGGTGAGCTAACAGCACAAGATGAAGCGAATCTACTATCTGAAGAAGCAGGTGAGGATATGCGTGTCCTCATGTTTTCAACTGAAGTAGATGCTTGTTTGGAGAGATTGACTACTGTCCTAGCTGATCAAAACTCTCAGGTGCTGAGGGAAGAGTTTGAGCTCACCAGTCAAGAATTTGGCTGCTTAGGAGAAATGTTAGAGCTTCCTGCATTTAGCAGTCTTTGTGCAGAGATTAGTGCCGCTTTAGAATCAAAAGAACATAGTCTTCGCGAAGTGACAACGGCTGCGCTGGAAGCTTGGCGACGATCGCAAGCCCTTGTTTTGGTTAGTCAATTTCAGGCTTTACCAGAACATTTTGAGGTAGCCTTCTTTTTGGATTCAGTTGCAGGGGCTATTAATTCCCCTAGCCAAATAGACTCTAATGTTCAATTATTAGATAGTAGTTTTTGGCAAGAAGATCAAACAACTAAACTAGAAAAATCTGCAACATCTCTAGAAGAAATTCAAGATTTAAGCCTTGACAACGATATATCTAATGATATTCCTATTGACGATACTGCTAAACCTGACCAAAATCTAGATGCTACGATTCGTGTTCCTCTTCGCCAGCTTGAGACCCTTAGCGATCGCTTTGGTGAGTTAAATGCCGAACGTAGCGGACTACGGATGCAACTAAAACGAATGCGCGATCTAGTGCAACTCTTAAATACAAGAATGCATGGCTTAGAGCAATCTAATGCTCAATTAAGAGATGCATATGATCGCGTGGCAACTTCCTCTGAGCCATTTATTCCTATTAATGCAGTAATGGCGACCGAAACCTCGACCAGTATTAAAGGCAATATTAAAGGCGATCGCTTTACCAATCAAGATCCAAGCAGCACAACATTTCTCCCCTATGCTAGTCGCTTTGATTTATTAGAAATGGACTCCTATAGCGAGTTACATGTACTATCACGGGAAATCATGGATAGTGTGGTGCAGTTACAAGAAGTTTCTAGCGATTTGGAAACCGCTTTAACTGATACTGAGGGGACTGAGCGTGAGCTGGGACGGGCTTCTCGGCAAATGCAAACTGCGATCGAGCAAGCCAGAATGCGAATGCTCAGTGAAGTTTTAGGGCGATTCCCCCGTTTGCTACGAGATTTATCTTTGACCCATGGCAAACAGGTTGAACTTATCGTGCGTGGGAGTTCGACTTTAGTTGAGCGATCGGTTTTAGAAGTTTTAGAAGATCCGCTTTTACATCTGATTCGCAATGCGTTTGATCATGGTATTGAAACACCTGAATCCCGAATAGCTCAGGGTAAATCGCCAAAAGGCAAGATCGAAATTGCCGCAGGTTATCGTGGTAACCAAACAGTAATCACTGTCAGTGATGATGGCAATGGTATTAATTTCACCAAGCTACGCGATCGCGCTTTGCAGATGGGATTAAGTGAGAGCGATCTTGATGGCTCTAGTGAGACTGAACTACTAGAGTTAATTTTTGAAGCAGGATTTAGTACCGCCGATCGCGTGACTGAGCTTTCAGGTCGTGGCGTTGGTATGGATGTGGTGCGATCTAATTTGAATGTGATTGGTGGCAGCGTTCGTGTCGAAACAGAATCTGGACAAGGAACAACTTTTGTCTTGACAGTGCCAGTATCTCTCTCAATTGCGCGAGTGCTTTTATTTGAAAGCAATGGTTTGCAGATGGCAATTCTCACTAGTGCTGTTGAAGAAATTCTCTTAATTAAAGACACTTCGATCTATACCGTCGCCAATCAAGAAGCGTTGGATTGGCAAGGATATTCAGTACCTTTATTAAAATTAGGCGATCGCCTCCACTTTTCGCGTCCGCAATTTCAAATTGAAACTGAAAACCGCCCGATTGTAGACGAGCCTTTAATGTTAGTTGTTACGCGCAATAACGTCCCTTTCGGATTGCAAGTGGAGCGCTATTGGGGTGAGCAGGAAGTAACCATTCGTGGCTTGCAAAGTCCGATCCCTATGCCGACTGGGTTTATGGGTTGCGCAATTTTAGGTGGTGGTAAGCTTGTGCCATTGGTAGATATTGATAGCCTATTAACTTGGTCAATTGCCGATATTGATGCACCTCCTAGTAAAACACTCACCTTGCCGTCTGAGCGAGGCGATCAACGAGTTACCGTACTGATCGTTGATGATTCAATTAATGTACGGAGGTTTTTAGCGATGACCTTAGAGAAGTCTGGCTATCGAGTGGAACAAGCTAAAGATGGACTAGAAGCAATGGAGAAACTACAAAAATTGCAAACATTACCGAAAAACTCTAGAGTCAAAGCCGTAATCTGTGACATTGAAATGCCTCGGTTAGACGGATTTGGCTTCTTAGTACAATCTCGTGGCGATAATAATTGCAAAAATATCCCTGTGATGATGCTTACATCTCGAAGCGGTGCAAAACATCGAGATTTAGCAATGCGTCTAGGAGCTTCTGCATATTTTGCCAAGCCATTTAAAGATAATGAACTTCTACAAACGCTCTCTCAACTTGTAAATAGCTAAAATAAAATCTGCACCGCCCGCGTAGCGGGCGGTGCAGATTTTATATCTGGTTCTTTAATTACGAATTATCAAATTATGCCAGCCATTTCTTCTCTGCGATCGCAACGACTTTCAGAACTTCGTCCTGATATCGGAAAGCAATATGTTGCTTTTCGCTTACGTCTTGCTTGGTTTATTCTGCCAATTGAATCCATATATCGAGTAATCCCTCTTGAGAAACATATTCCTAGGATTACCCTTGCAGGAAAAAGTGTGCCGCTGATCGATCTTGGAAAAATACTATTTGGTCAAACTAAAGTACAAGTAAGTGATATTCCGCAGCTAGTTGTTAATGGGGCATCTGTATCTTCAAGACCTTCCTTGATAATTGTTTGCAACCAAAACGAGGATTTAATTGGCATACTTAGTAATTCTCAACCTGCCCTGCAAAGAGTCGCTCAAGATCAAATTGTCCCGCTTCCTCCAACCTATAGTGAGCGATGGAAAGTTGACTTTATTAGCTCTATGACTCTTCCTTCTAAGGATCTCCCTTCTTTATTTGAGATCAATAGCGATCGCCTTATTTCAACTGCCTTAAAAAAGAATAAATAGACCAACAAGTTATAGGATGAGGCGCTTTGCGTCCCCTTATAACTTGTAATAATTGGTGGTGCGATCGCGCTACAACCCACAAAAAAAGGAGTATTGCTTCAGATAATTTGCGATCGGCTAAATCGCGAACCCAACAAAGCCGAGAAGAAAAATTTATTTCGTTTTATTTCGTTTAATATATAGTAAGGCAACACAAAAGCACTTATTTATGCCAGTACACTTTAGCGATCGCGAAATGAAAAATGCTTGGAAGCATAACTTTGAAGCTTATAAAAAGCTACAACCGTCATATACCAATGCACATAGATTGCTTTTGTTCTACTCAACTGAATGTGGTCTGAAAGCAACTTTGATGAAAAGGGAATCCGCAAACAACACAGAAGATTGTGCATCACTTATTGCACTTATTAAAGGTTCTGGCAAGGATGGACACAACATAAATAAACTTTTGGACGCATTGTGTGCTGGTCATGACCTTAAGCTCCCTCCTGAAATTAGCATGACATTCAAACGAACGATCAACTGTGGGGAAATCAACCAAATGTGGCGTTATGGAGGGAAGGTTGCTAACATCAAAAATCAAAATCGTGGTTTAGTTGATGCAACAGATGAAGATTTAGAAAAGTGCTTGCTTAAAATATCAGAATGGATTAAACAGGAGTTATAGCTATGAGATCTTTAAGATTTTTAACTTGGCTAGATATCAGAAGGCTCATTAGGACAAAAACTGCTTATGGGAGACAACTTCCAGCAGGTGTTAATTCAATTAATTGTTTTTCAGATGCTATAGAAATAAGCCTATTTAGTGAAGAAAATCAATTAGCAGTGGAGGCTGAATTACAGAATTGGTTCGGAGAATGGTATCAAAATGAAAATCAATTCATTCAATTAGATCTTGGTAATTCAGTTTTACCTGTAGAGTTTTTGATAGAAAAATTAAATACAGATAGGCAAATACCCATTCGACCTTTTTGGGAAGAAATTGCTTATATTGGTGGTGATTCTGATGAACCTAAAGATTTACATAAAGACTTACTACCAGAACCATATAAAAAAGACTCTCCCTCATTGGTTGCTTTTCATTCCTTTAAGGGAGGTGTCGGAAGAACAACACACTTGGCGGCATATCTATTTGCATTATTAGAACGTGCAAAAGAAATTAATCAACCGATAACGGTTTTGGTTATTGATGCTGATTTAGAAGCTCCAGGACTAACTTATTGGAATAGGTTAGAAAAACAGCAACCAGCAGTTTCATTTCTTGATTTTCTTGAGGCTTATCACTATTCACCTTTACCAAAGCAAGAAACACTAGAGATATTTGCAAGAGAAGTCAAGAAATCCAAATCCCCTAAACACGAAGGAGAATCTATTTCCTATTTTTTACCTGCTTGTTTAAGTGATGAACAGTTACTTGATACGCCAATTTTACCTGAGAATTTAACACGAAGTCTTGGAAATGTGTGGACTTTTAGTGATGCCATTCATCAATTAGGAAAAGTTTTAAAAGCAGATTATGTAATTGTTGATCTTCGGGCTGGGCTTAGTGAAATTTCAAGCCCACTCATTTTTGATCCCAGAGTTCAGCGTTTCTTTGTCACTACAGCGTCAACACAATCAGCATCTGGCTTAGAGCTTGTTCTAAAACAAGTAAGTCGAATTGCTCCATCTCAGGAAGATGTTGAAAATGGTAAATATTTTGATCCCACTGTCGTAATCAGTTTCTTGACTCCAGAGATGAAAAAATTGTCGGAATTTGACGACATTTTGGTCAAATTTAGAACTGCGTATGCTCAAGATACTTTTGCAGATGATTCTTCAACGCGCTTAGAAATTAAAGAAACTGATTTCTTGCAGGAGATACTCTACATTAATAATTGGGAAGATGCAAGACTAAAGCTATCTACTACATCTGAAATTGCACGATTTGCTAAAGAATGGGCAGTATCTCAGTTAAATGAATCTGGTAAAGGAGAAATAGCAATAAATCTTACTTCTGAAGCTGATAACTCATCGGTTTTACTTAATCAAGTTCGGAGATTTAGAGAAGTATGCCAGCAGTACGAATTTGCGGAAAAAGGAAAAGGAGAAGGCTTGCTAATTACGGAAACTCTTAAAAACTTAGCGACTAACTTTCGGGTTACTTTGCCTCGAATAGTCTCGATAGGAGCAAAAGGCGCTGGTAAAACTTTTATATATGTGCAGTTATCAAGGTTAAAGTATTGGGAAGATTTTCTTCGGATTGCTTTAAAAGAAAAATTTGAATCTAGAACATATATTTTCCCATTTCTTCAATCAAAAAACCTGCAAGACAATGCTCAGAGTATTATTGAAACTGCAAGAGGGGAAGTCAGATTGATCTTTGATAAAGATATGCCCGAATTTTTTCATTCTGAATATGTAGACAGAATTCAAGAATCTTTAAATAACAATTTAAATGAACTGGAATGGACAAAATTCTGGATTAATGAAATTGCTAGATCTTTGGGTATTTTAGTTGAAAAAGAATCTGAAATTAGTATACAAGAAATCAATAATTATCTAAAAAACAAGCGAATTCGTATTATTCTGTTGTTTGATGGATTAGAAGATATTTTTCAAGAAGCTGCTTCTGATGAAAATCAAAAAATTGCATTGAGAGCTTTAATTAATTTACCAAATGATAGGCTTTCAGAAATTCGACAAGCTCATCTAGGTTTAATAGTTTTGTTGCGTCGCGATTTCCTAAGATATGCAATTACTCAAAACGTAGGTCAATTTGAAAGTCTTTATAGTTCTTATGATTTATCTTGGGATGTGGACTCATTCCTGAAATTGGTTTATTGGGTATGTATTCAGGGTGACGTAATTGGTACGATAGATGATAGAAAAGATAAAGAAGATAAAGTTGACAGTCTAGGCAGAGAAGAATTAGTTAAACAACTTGAAAAATTGTGGGGTGAGAAATTAGGTGGAGTCAACGAAGCTCGGACAGCCAGTTGGGTATTTGCTGCATTAACTGATTTTAACGGAAGACTTCAAGCTAGGGATATTGTTAGGTTATTGTTTCATGCTGCTGACATAACTGTAGATCGATCTAAAGAAATACAATTCGATAAATGGTCTTCAAGTCGGCTTCTTCCTCCTCAAGCAATTCGTCGCGCACTAGATCCATGTAGTGAAAAAAAGGTAAGTGAAGCGAAGGAAGAGTACCCTGAATTTAAAAATTGGGTTGAGAAAGTTGATAGCTATCCACAAGACCAGAAACGTATCCCTTTCCAGTCCCAAGATTTAGGATTAGAACCTGCAACTATTAGGATGCTTGTAGCGATGGGTGTTATTTACGAAGATCGGGCTATAGATGATAATGCACGCTACTATATGCCAGAAATTTTTCGTGCTGGTTTAAAGTTTACCTTGGCGACAGGCGCAAGACCTCGTGTATTAGTTTTGAAAAGAAAGGCACTGGGTATTGGGGTACTGTGAGGATACCGATGTAGATATTATTGCGATAAGATTGTCAATGCCAGTCAACATCCTGTCGCACATTAATTAATTATGACCGCCGATACCACAACACTCAAATTTTCCCCAGCCGAAATTAAATCTGAGGGTTTGACCCTTGATGAGTATCAGATGATTTGCGATCGCCTAAATCGCGAACCCAACAAAGCCGAATTGGGGATGTTTGGCGTAATGTGGTCAGAGCATTGCTGCTACAAAAACTCGCGCCCTTTACTTAAGCAATTTCCGACCACAGGCGATCGCATTCTGGTAGGTCCTGGAGAAAATGCAGGTGTAGTCAAGATTACCGATGATATTGCCATCAGTTTCAAGATCGAAAGTCATAATCGCCCGTCAGCAGTCGAGCCCTACCAAGGTGCAGCAACAGGCGTAGGCGGTATTTTACGAGATATTTTTACGATGGGAGCCCGTCCTGTCGCAATTCTCAACTCATTACGTTTTGGTGAACTTTCCGATCCTTGGGTGAGGAGTCGAGTCAATGGCATTGTCAATGGTATCGCGGGTTACGGCAACTGTATTGGTGTCCCTACCGTTGGTGGGGAAGTTTATTTTGATAAAGCCTATAATCGTAATCCGCTCGTCAATGCAATGGCGATCGGGATTATGGAAACCAAAGAAATTGTCAAATCGGGCGCTTCTGGGACTGGGAACCCTGTAATCTATGTTGGCTCCACCACGGGACGTGATGGCATGAAGGGCGCAAGTTTCGCTAGTACTGAGATCTCAGACAAGTCAGAACAGAGTCGTTCGGCAGTACAAGTGGGCGATCCATTCTTAGAGAAATCTTTAGTAGAAGCTTGTTTGGAAGCTTTCAAAACAGGCGCAGTTGTGGCGGCGCAAGACATGGGTGCGGCAGGTTTAACTTGTTCAACTTCTGAAATGGCGGCGAAAGGTGGCGTTGGGGTTGTTCTCGATTTGGACAAGATTCCTGCTAGAGAAACGGGAATGACTCCCTATGAATATTTGCTGTCTGAATCGCAGGAAAGAATGCTCTTTGTTGCTCATAAAGGAAGAGAAGCAGAACTCATTGAAATTTTCGAGCGGTGGGGACTTCATGCCGTTGTGGCGGGAGAAGTTCTTGCCGAGCCAATTGTGCGAATTCTCTGGCATGGTGAAGTTGCGGCGGAGATTCCTGCGACAGCTTTAGCAGATAACACACCAATTTATCATCGTCAGTTGGCTGACACCCCTGATTATGCCAAGAAAGCTTGGGCTTGGGATGAGAAAGCCGCGATCGCAGATTTCCCATCCATTACTCCCAATGATGCACTTTTACAATTGCTAGATACGCCTGCGATCGCATCCAAAGCATGGGTCTATCGCCAATACGATCATCAAGTTCAAAATAATACAGTCATCTTCCCAGGGGGAGCCGATGCGGCGGTAATTCGCTTACGCAGTCAAGGCTTTGGTGTTGGCGAACTAGGAACGACAGAAGCTCAAATTGATTCTCTTGTCGGGGTTGCTGCCACAGTCGATTGTAATGCCCGTTATGTCTACCTCGATCCTTACGAAGGTGCAAAACTTGCTGTTGCTGAAGCGGCACGAAACTTGTCCTGTGTTGGATCTGAGCCTCTATCCGTAACCGATAATTTAAACTTTGGTAGTCCTGAAAATGCGATCGGTTATTGGCAACTTCACGAAGCATGTCGTGGAATTGCCGATGCTTGTCGCGAGTTATCAACTCCTGTTACTGGCGGGAATGTTTCGCTCTACAACGAAACTATCGATGCAGAGGGTAATTCTCAGCCAATTTATCCTACACCTGTAATCGGTATGGTGGGATTAGTCGAAGACGTAACTAAGGTTGTTGGGCAGGGTTGGAAAGCGGTCGGTGATGCGATTTATCTACTCGGTAGCGATCGCGCCAGTTTGGCTGGTTCTGAATACCTCGCCTCAGTTATTGGTGCGGTGACAGGTCATCCGCAACCCGTGGATTTTGAGCTAGAACGAAAAGTTCAATTTGCTTGTCGTCAAGGTATTACTCAAGGTTTAGTCCAGTCAGCCCATGATTGTTCTGATGGTGGACTTGCTGTCGCGATCGCAGAATCATGCATCTCTGGCAAACTCACCGCTCAAATCAAACTAGCCAATCCTGAAGGCAATCATCTCACTCAACTTCTCTTTGGTGAAGGCGCGAGTAGAATAGTGGTATCCGTGAAAGAATGCGATCGCACTAAATGGGAAACCTATCTCACCAGTCAATTGGATAATAGTTGGCAACATATTGGTACTGTCAGCGATGCTGCAAGCGACTTAGAGATTATTGTTGGTGGAGAGAAGACGATTTCTGTATCTTTATCGCAAATCACCAAAAACTTTAATGAGGCAATTCCCAAACGTATGGGACATATTTTGTAAAGAAGCAACATAAAAAGTTAAGCAGCGCAGAGCGCTGCTTAACTTTTTATGTTGTTAGAACCAAGTGCGATCGCTTATGGCTGCTTGCATTTTGCTAATCGCCTCATCCACAGAGATTGCACCGAGCTCACCATGCTTGCGGCTGCGAATGCTGAGAGTGCCAGCATCAACCTCTTTCGCACCAATTACTGCCATTACAGGCACTTTCTCCATCTCAGCTTTGCGGATTTGCTTCGCCATGCGATCGCCGCTATGGTCTAGCTGTACTCGCAAACCTGCGGCTTTCATCTTGGCGGCAACTTGCTCAGCATATTCCATTTGACTGTCAGAAACCGCAATTAACTTAGCTTGCACAGGAGCTAACCAAAGCGGGAAATCACCAGCATAGTTTTCAATCAGTACGCCGATGAAACGCTCGACGGAACCAAACAGCGCACGGTGAATCATAATTGGTTGATGACGTACACCATCTTCACCGACATATTCCATCTTGAAGCGATCGGGCAAATTGAAATCTAGCTGAATCGTCGAACACTGCCAACGGCGACCGATCGCATCTTCGATCTTGATATCAATTTTGGGCCCATAGAAAGCGCCACCACCTTCATCGACCACATAGTTCCAGCCCTTATGATTGAGAGCTTGCTTCAGCGCCTCAGTAGACTTTTCCCAAATCTCGTCAGAGCCAACATATTTTTCGGGTCGGGTCGAGAGATTGATCTCATAATTCTCAAAACCAAAGGTCGAGAGAATCAATTCCGCAAGATTGAGAACGCCAATAATTTCCTGTTCGATTTGTGCCTCAGTACAGAAGATATGCGCATCATCTTGCGTAAAGCCGCGCACACGCATCAGCCCATGCATGGTTCCAGAGCGCTCGTAGCGATACACCGTACCAAGCTCAGCATAGCGAATCGGGAACTCCTTATAGGAATGCAAAGTGTCTTTGTAAATCAACACATGGAACGGACAGTTCATCGGCTTAAGCTGATAAACTTGATGCTCCACTTCCATCGGCTGAAACATACTTTCGCGATAGAAGTCATTATGTCCTGAAATTTTCCACAGGTCGAGGTTTGCCATGTGAGGAGTGGTCACTGCCTCATAGCCATTCTGGGCATGAGTATCTTTCCAGAATGCTTCGATGGTGTTGCGGATAATCGCGCCGCGAGGATGCCAGAAAACCAAACCGCCACCAGCTTCTTCTTGAATGCTGAATAGTTGCAGATCTTTACCGATGGTGCGGTGATCGCGACGTTTGGCTTCTTCGAGCATTTGGTGATAGGCAAGAAGTTGTTCTGGATTTTCCCAAGCTGTGCCATAAATACGCTGAAGCATAGGATTTTTTTCGTCACCACGCCAATAAGCTCCTGCAATGCTCTCTAAAGCGAAGGCATCGGGATTAATATCGCCAGTAGCTTCTAGATGGGGACCAGCGCACAAATCCCACCAAGGTTGTTTTTCAAATTTGGCTGGATCGCCGATAAAATAACGGCTAATATTTTGCCCTTCAGGAATGGCGGCTAGTAGCTCAATTTTGTAAGGCTCATTTAGTTTTTCAATTTCCTGTAGCATCTCAGGGCGAGGCAGCTCTTGACGGACAAGCGGCTGATTCCACTTGATGATCCGCTTCATTTCCTTTGCGATCGCCTTGAGATCGCTGGGCGTAAAATGCTCAGCGCGATCGAAGTCGTAATAAAAGCCATTTTCAGTTGCAGGACCGATAGTCACCTTAGCATCGGGGTATAACTTCTGGACTGCCATTGCCATCACATGAGAGCAGGTGTGGCGAATCCGCGCTAGTTTTTCGGTATCGGCTTGCCGCAGGATATCACTAGGTTTAATATCACTAGGTTTGCTTTCGCTGGGCTTTACTGCAACTGCATCCATAACTTGATGTCGTGACCTTATTTATTACAAGAATTATCGAAAACTATACTTAGAGTCTACCATCTTAACTTTTTTCGCTGAGTATATGATTAATGATGTGAAGCAAAAGCTATTCTCATGCTCAACCCTGATTTTGAGATTTTTAGCCCCATAGGCTCTAAAAAAACAAAGGCAGTTTCATATAGCGCTTTGCGCTCAAACCAGAATCGAAATAAATTTTTTGAAAGTGTTGTATCGCAACACTTTCAAAAAATTTATTTCGATTCAGATGATCGGAAATTGCTGTAATTAGCATCGACGGGTATAGCGATCGCGACTCTGTCGATGCTGTTATCAACAAACTTTATTCTTTATTTTAGTTGCTATGACGAATGCTGATTCCGAACAATTTCTTGATACCTCAAGCCAAATCATCACAGTACGTCCTGATTGTGAAACCTCCACCTTACAAAAGCTTCCCTATTTTGTTGGTATTTCTGGAGCTACTGCGGGATCAAAGGGTATTTCGATGAATTTGGTGATCATTCCCGCAGGAGGCTCAGCAGAGCCACATTTTCACCGCGACTATGAAACCGCGATTTATTTGGTCAAAGGAAAGGTAGAAACTCGCTATGGCAAGGGTTTACAACAGTCAGTAATTAATGAAGCAGGTGATTTCCTGTTTATTCCCGCAGGTGTGCCTCATCAACCTCATAATCTCAGCGATACTGAGGCAGCTCATGCGATCGTTTCACGTAACGATCCCAATGAACAAGAAAATGTAGTTCTTTATAATCCCGATATTGAGTAGTCAAAAAAATGGATATTCATGCCCTAAGAGAAGATTACAAGCAAGGAGAGCTTAGACGCAAAGATCTTCACGATGATCCCTTCAAGCAATTTGAGAAATGGTTTCAGCAAGCCTGTAACGCCGAGTTACTAGAACCGAATGCTATGACCTTATCGACAGTCTCCGCACAAGGTCAGCCATTTATGCGCACGGTATTGCTGAAATACTTTGATGCCAATGGATTGGTTTTCTTTACAAATTATGAGAGTCGTAAAGCGACTCAGATGAATGCAAATCCAAAAGTTTCAATTTTGTTTACTTGGTTGCCACTTCAAAGGCAAGTTCACATAACTGGAACTGCTGAGAAAGTAACTACTGCCGAATCATTAGAATATTTCACCTCTCGTCCCAGAGGTAGCCAGCTAGGAGCTTGGACTTCTCAACAAAGTTCAGTAATTTCCTCAAAACAACTTCTGCTGATGCAATTTGAACAGATGAAGAACAAGTTTTTGGATGGAGAGATCCCTCTACCAGATTTTTGGGGTGGCTATCGGGTCGTTCCCGATAGTTTTGAGTTTTGGCAAGGCTGTACTAACCGCTTGCATGATCGCTTTCTATATGCTCAGCAAGAAGATAAATCATGGCAGATTCAAAGGCTATCTCCTTGATATAGTTGCGGCGCGAAGCGCCGCCACTATATCAAGGGGGTTTTAGAAGCAATTAGACTTCTGGAGTTTCAGGAATTGCCGCAGATATCTGAGGAGCAAGTTGCGATCGCTGAGATTCCGAAACTAATCCTGTCAAGATCTCTTTTGATTCTTGTTGCTTCTTTGCATTGGTAGAGACTTGGCTAACTGTAATTACAGAATCGCTAAAAGGAACGCCAGCACAGGATTGCGAATAAACATCAATACGAGGAGTCGGCAAATCAGTCTGACTAGACAATAAAGCAGAAGCTCCTGCCATATCATCCATATTTAAAAGACGAATAAGTTCATCTCTCGATTCTTCAGATGTGCTGCCAACCCATTTTTTTTCTCCATACCAATCATTAGCTTCTTCGTTGAATGGTTCCTTTGCAGCGGCAAAAGGGATAGAAGCAGCTAAGAAGCCGACAATTCCCAACTCGATCAACCAAAGTAAATAAGCAAAATTATCTTTGATTGTGAATCCACCCCTACCACTCCTACTAATAGTGATTCCTTCTTGTGCTGCTATCTTCACAAACCCAACAAACCCTGAAGAACCAGTTTTTTCCTGCAAAATAGTGTCAATTTGCTCTCTTGCGAGATTCTTATCTGTAACAGCATATTCACGCTCCATGACTGTTACCAGTTCCTGCTGAAAATTTATGTACTGCCCATATTTCAGAGCGCCATAGGTGACAAGCCCGCCCAAAAGCCCCAATCCAATCGCAATCAGCGGATTCCGAATTTTCCCTTTTTTAACGGCAAATCCCAATACACTCCCTGTAGCAAATCCCATTCCTAATGGAAATAGCACAATGAAGTAAATAAATTTACCAATAAATGCGGTTGCTCCGCCGATCGCTACACCTGAAACTAAAGAAGATACAGCTAATATGGCAACACCCTGTGATGGAGCAATATTGCTCGGTTGGTAATTTCTCATGATTGATTGAAAGCTATAGGTTGTATAGATTTAATCCCGCTATTTTGCCGTAATTTATAACTTTTAAATAATAAGAAATTTAATATTTAGTAGCAACTCCTTTCCCATTCAAGAAATAGCAGTGCGTGGCTTCGCCACGCACTGCTATTTCTTGGTTTTATCTATTTGGTGGGAAGAGAGTAGCTACTAGCGATCGCCAATAGGCTTATAGGTTACATCATGTAATCCTGTATAAACTTGAGTTGGACGGAAAAGGCGATTATCGGAAAGCTGTTCTTTCCAGTGAGCTAGCCAACCAGGAACACGGGCGATCGCAAAAATAGTTGTAAACAAATTACTAGGGATCCCTAGTTTTTTATAAACCAATCCCGAATAGAAATCCACATTAGGATGAATCCCCTTGCTAGCTAGCTTCTCAAACGCTTGCTTTTCTAGTTCTAGAGCAATGTCATAGTAAGGATCATGACCAAACTCATCAAACATTTTATGCACTAAGTCCTGTAATACGATCGCACGGGGATCTTTGACTTTATAAATGCGATGCCCAAAGCCCATAAGCTTTTCTTTGCGCTCAATCTTTCGCTCAAGGTAAGCAGTCACATTATCAACCGAGCCAATCTCTTCGAGCATCATCATTACTTGCTCATTAGCGCCGCCATGTAAAGGACCAGCAAGAGTACCGATTGCTGAAGTCATTACCGCATAGGGATCAGTCAAAGTTGAAGCAGTTACCAAAGCCGCAAAGGTCGAAGCATTAACAGTATGTTCTGCATGAAGAGTTAAACATACATCAAAAATATAGGCTGCGAGGGGATCAGGAACCTTCTCGTTTAACATGTATAGGAAATTAGAGGCATAGTCCAAATCATCCCGAGGCATCACGGGATCATTGCCTTGACGCATCATATGAAAAGCTGCCACCATCGTCGGTACTTTTGCTAGCAGTCTTACTGTCGCCTGATAAATGTAGTCTGCATCATGGAAATTCCCCAGAGGATAGAACATTCCTAATGCTGCGACACTTGTTTGGAGTGCATCCATGGGATGGGCATTATCAGGAAAGGACTTAATCATGTCGCGAATGCGATACTTAATTCTTCTTCTATGGGTGAGATCATGTTCAAATTCTTGAAGTTCCGTAGCTTTGGGCAATTCACCGAAGATTAGTAAGTAGCTGGTTTCAAGGAAATGGCTATGCTTGCAAAGATCCTCAATGCGGATACCTCGATATTCCAGCAAACCTGCTTGACCATCAACATAACTTATATTTGACTGGGTTGCAGGAACCCCCTCTAAACCAGGCTTATATTCTCCGATCGCCATATCTTAAGCTACCTTACACAATTAGTTTTATTTATTTCTTAGCTTATTTTATCGTTATGTATGCTTATGCTTACGGTTCGCTGATTTTTGAAATAGGTCAAAACATTTGACGAGACAATAAGGATCTCAGGCTTTATGAACTTTTTTTTACGAAGCTATTGATTTTCACCTTCTTATATGCATTACAAATAAATTAAAGGAATAATGACCTTTATTAATATTCACTCTCAATAGTAATACCAAAAAGTGAAAATTAATGAATCTTATTTGCATTAAGAAAATCAGCGAACGGTAAGCTTATGACTGTACATACCTAACAATAAACCCAAATATCAAGAGAGGACGCTTAGCGTCCTCTCTTGATATTTGGGTTTTACGCTGAAATTATTGGAAAGGATTGTTACCTTGCTTACCAAATAGGGAAGCTTCACCCTTGATTACAGCTTTTCCAAGGTTAAAAGCTGCCCATGCAGCTACCAAAACAATCGGGCCTAATACTATTAATACTCTTAAATCCATATGTTTATACCGATTAACTAGAAATTGATTTTAGTACTCATTATGACAGCAAATCTGAAAGTTGAACTCTAAAAAGTAGATGTGTCAGCAATTCTCATTCCCAACCCCGCAAAGTTTCGCCCCACAGGGGCGAAACTTTGCGGGGTTGGGTAATTTATTTTGCACAAGTACTTAGATGTGCGAGCTTTACTCGCGCATCTACTTTTTAGGATTTTGCCAATTCGTGATATATGTCGTTTGTCTAAATTTTGATTTTTATGGAATACTGGCAAGCTTTTGTTTTAGGGATAGTGCAAGGATTAACTGAATTTTTGCCTATTAGTAGTACAGCTCATCTAAAGGTAGTTCCTGCGATTTTTAGGTGGAAAGATGCTGGGCTATCATTTGATGCTGTAATTCAGCTTGGGAGTATTGCCGCAGTTGTCGGCTATTTCTGGAAAGATCTTAGCAATATTTCGCTAGGCAGTATCAAAGCCGTCCGATCGCAAAACTACAAGTCCCAAGAATTTAAGTTGGCAGTGGCGATCGCCCTCGGAACAATCCCAATTTTATTTGGCGGCTTACTAATTAAAATTTTTGTTCCAGACTATGACAAATCACCTTTGAGGAGTCTGACCGCGATCGCGATCGCCTCAATAGTAATGTCAAGTTTGCTTGCCCTAGCGGAGATATTGGGTCAGCGAGGTAAAACTGAAAAGCGCCAATTTCATAGAGTCCGAGTAATTGACGGCATTTTAATGGGTGTAGCGCAAACAATGGCACTTGTGCCAGGGGTGTCGCGTTCAGGCTCGACTTTAACCGCAGGTTTGTTTTTAGGGTTAGATCGCGTTGCCGCAACTAGATTTTCCTTTTTGCTAGGTATTCCTGCGATCACTATTGGTGGGCTGGTTGAGTTAATTAGCTTGATAAAAAAAGGTTTTGGTGACGTTGGTGTAGGGCAGCTTGTGATCGGGCTATTCTCATCAGTGATTTTTTCGTATTTAGCGATCGCATGGCTCTTGAAATTCTTTCAAACCCATACAACGTGGGTATTTGTCGGCTACCGCTTAATTTTTGGAGCTTTATTACTTACAGGTGTGAGCTTAGGCTGGCTCAAATAAAAAATAAGGGAGTGCTTTGCACTCCCTTATTTTTAAATAAATCTTCAATAATTCTCAATTATGAAAGCCAATTTTGGTGGGTTGGGGGGGCGCGGGGGGGGGGGGGCGCCGCAATGGGGGGGGGTGGGGAGGGGTTTTTTTTTTTTTATTAAAAAAATAT
>JALQCR010000009.1 GCA_023336205.1 Pseudanabaena sp. Salubria-1 | reverse complement strand
AATAAAACACCCCCCCCCCCCAAAAAAACCCCCCCCCCCCCCCCGCGCGCCCCCCCCCGGCCCCCCCCCCCCCCCCCCCACATCCTTACCTTTTTAGAACTACCGTTGCTTCCACAAGGAGAATTGCTACAAAAACTCTATTTTTATGATTTTGTAGTCGCATAATGCGATATCCTAGATAGGCTGTAAAAAACACACGCTTGAGGCTTCGGGTGTTTAAAGTTACTTGTAACTTTTAAATTCCATCTCAGGCGCAAGGATAAACCCGAACAATAGGAGAAAAATTAAATGGGAGTCGTAACCCTAGCCCAGTTGCTAGAGTCTGGAGTCCACTTCGGGCATCAAACCCGTCGTTGGAACCCCAAGATGGAGCCTTACATCTTTACCGAGCGTAATGGCGTTCACATCATTGACCTAGTTCAAACTGCTCAATACCTCGAAGAAGCTTACGTTTATTTGCGTCAAGCATCTGAACAAGGCAAAAAGGTTTTGTTTGTTGGAACCAAGCGTCAAGCTGCTGGTCTAATTGCTCAAGAAGCAGCTCGTTGTGGTAGTTACTACATCAACCAACGCTGGTTGGGTGGAATGCTTACCAACTGGACAACCATCAAAACCCGTGTCGATCGCCTCAAAGATCTCGAACGTCGCGACGAAAGCGGCGCACTTGATCGCCTTCCTAAGAAAGAAGCATCCACACTTCGCCGTGAAATGGAAAAGCTACGCAAGTACCTTGGCGGCATCAAGCTTATGCGCAAGCCACCCGACATTGTGATCGTGGTTGACCACAAGCGTGAGTACAACGCTGTTCAAGAATGCCAAAAGTTGAAGATTCCCATTGTGTCTTTGCTTGATACCAACTGCGATCCTGATAGCGTTGACATCGGTATTCCTGCAAATGACGACGCGATTCGCTCGATTAAGTTGATTGTCGGTAAGCTTGCCGATGCAATCTACGAGGGTCGTCATGGCGACATCGAAGACATCGAGTATGAAGTATCTGCTGAAGATGCTGAAGCTTATGTCGAAGATGAAGCGATCATTACTGGAGATGAAGAAGAAGCTGCTTAATGCTTCTTTAAACATAAAAAAGGAGGCGTAAAGTGCCTCCTTTTTTTACTGGCATTAATAAACTTCATCGTGACTACCAATATCGACTAAAACTATTGTCTCATTTTGGACTAGAAAAACACAAATAATACGGTATTCATAGGTCAGACTACAGGCATAAAATTCGCTAAGATCACCTTTTAATTTATGTGTTTTTAGTGATGGATCAAATGGAGAAGTTTTAAGCTTTTCTAAAGCTTCTCCATACTTGTCAATTAAGTGAGGACGTTTTTTAAAGAACTTGCGCTCTTTACGTTTATAGTCATCATCTTTAACTAATTTCATGTTTTAAATCTTGAATATAAGTTTTTACATCACTAATCTCGGTAAAGCCTGATAAACCTTCCTGTTTAATTTTTTGTATGGTTTTTAAGCATTGATGTTGATCTATTGCGAGATCTTCATCAGATTCTTGCTCTATCTCACTATTAATTCCCAAGCGAAAATAGTGAATCAGATCATATAGAGCAGATAGTTTAGATTCGGGAATATATTGCAACTCATTAATGATGGCATCTTTACTTGACATTGCTCGATACCTGTAAAAGTAGTGTTGAAAATATTGCTATTGATAAATTTTACCTAATAATACCGATCGCTTTGCACCTGTGACGCTGGGTAAATTGCCAGCACGTTCTTTGAGACGCAAATATCCCAACACAGCGAAGGCGATCGCCTCTTTACTATCACCACTCATCCCAAACTCATCTGTACGCTTTACGATCGCAGGAGCTAATAAATCCTGCAAACGCTCCATCAAATAACCGTTGCGCCCACCGCCGCCGCCAATCAAGACTTCATCGGGAAATACTGGCAGAAAATCACGATAACTTTTAGCGATCGCCCTAGCCGTAAACTCAGTAAGTGTAGCCAAAATATCGTAATTGCTCAAATGTTGGCATTCCGCCAAACGCGCTTCTAAATAGTCAGGACTAAATAACTCTCGTCCTGTAGATTTTGGTGGTGCGGTTACAAAAAATTCTTGCTCTAGCCATTTATTGATTAAATCTAAATCTGGGTTACCTTGACGGGCGATCTCACCATCAAGATCGAAAGGCTCACCAAATAATTTTTGGGTTGCCATATCCATTAGGACATTGCCAGCAGCATTGTCAAAACCAAAAACCTGATCTTGATTCTCAATTGAGTTGGGAGGCAAATAAGTTAGGTTACTGATCCCACCAATATTTTGGCAAACGCGATATTTAGTAGGATCTGAAAGCAGCAAAACATCTAACATCGATACGAGTGGAGCGCCCTGACCTCCAGCCTCAATGTCGGCAACCCGAAAATCGCTGACAGTCTTGATCCCCGTCAATTCGGCAATTACTGCACCCCGCCCAATCTGAACCGTGTAGCCCATTTGCTCCCCAACAGGAGGACGATGAAATACTGTTTGACCGTGAGAGCCAATCAGATCGGGTTGCCGATCGCATTTTTCCATAATGGCGATCGCAGCTTTAGCAAAACTCTCGGCAATGCGATCATCGAGTTCACATATTTGCTGTAGCGATCGCGCTTCCCCTGCACAAACCGCTAATATTTCAGCTCTCAGATCGTCGGGATATGCGTAAGTATGTCCCGCGATTAAATTAGTTTCGATATGGTTATGGCGATCGCTAATTTCCACAAGAGCCGCATCGATGCCATCGACCGATGTCCCACTCATCAACCCGATCGCTAATATTTTGTCAGTTGGTGCACTAATCATGAATTTTAAATAAAAAGATAATTGCGATCGCCTTTATTGATTTACTAAGCCTGTTTCCGATTGAGCATCTCAATCATCAGCCTTATACTTTCAGCTTGAGTCTGAGCAACAATGGCTTGCTGTCTGGTGATTTCTTTGATTTCTAGTAATTCGGTGTGAAGAGATTCGCTTTGAGATTGTGATTTAATAGCTTGCTGTTTAATAATCTCCTTTATTTCCGCAAGTTCGGTATGGAAAGTTTCACGTTGCTCCCTTGCCTCCTCTCTGACACTATTTATCTCAGCTTTGACTGTTGGCAGTTCGAGGTAAAGTGTTTGTATTAGTTGCTGGATATCGTTGCCTAAGCTATCAACTTTGTCAGCAAATCGGTCTAATCGCTCATCTGTCCATCTTTCAGTCATTGTTTTAGGCTCTGCGATCGATTTCTTGGTTTGATATTATTAGGTTATTTTCACGATGTATTTCCTGCTTAATTTTCTCGAATGCAGGTTGAGAATACTTTTGTACAAAATTTTTCTTGCCTGTTTTAATCGGCTTATGATATTCACTGTTGTTACGTAACCCTAGACTGCCAACTAACTTGACAACCTCGTTTATTTTGATACCAAGCAATTCGGCTATGTCTCCAGTAGTATAGGTGTAATAGTCTTCTGGGCGAAGTTGAATGGTTGCCACTGCAACATCTGTAGAAGCATTTAGGTCTGTTGTGACCTTTAATGCTGAGTCTTCGACTTCTCCACTTTGTACAGCTCCAATATGTACCATCATTAGGTCGATACTTTTCTGTAGACGAGAAAATTTATCAGCAACTCGCTCATCAATTACTTCGGCTAACAAGTTTCTTAAGTCAGCGCGGGATATATCACTCTGCTCGGTCTCCCTACGATTGGCATGGACTTCGCTCAAGGGGACGACTTTGTGTTTTTTGGGATCGTAAGGATCAGGCATTGTCTAGGCTGATTTGGGGATGGGATAGGGTTTTAGCTCTAGTCGTGGGGCTAAGATTTTTTCTTGAAGTTTGGCTGCAACTTCATCAATCTCTTCGGATGACAGGATGTTACCAACTTTGCTGTCGGTCAAAATTTCTTTCAACTCGTTATAGCTAATGGCATTGATTTTCTCGAATAAGTAATTACCAAGATTTGCACCGTGGTTAATTCCTGCCCTGATATCACAACCAGACTCGTCCTCGATCTGCACATCCCTGAGCATCTCTGCTTCATCCATGTCAAATTCATCCGTAATCATGGCTTACCTCCACTTTTGTACCACTCAAAATAAGTTAGGTTGTCCTTTTCTGGTTCTTGACCACAGTCCATCATGTTTTGGTTTCGATAAAAGACTTCGGACTCTGGTAATGAGTGTAAACCAACTATCCCGTCGTAACCTAGTTCTTGACTTCTCCGTTGAGCAAATCTTAATAAGGCTGTACCCACACGTTTAAACTGTGGGGCTGGCTCAGATTTTTGACGATTCCAAGGTGCTGTCTCAAGGGTTTCAACATAGACTATCCTTTTTCGCTGATCAACCTTTGACCGATGATTTTGTGTCTCAATCAACATCATGCCTTGGGTTATTCGCTCACTATCAGTTTCTATAGCATAGGCTTCATAGTTATCCCTCGAAATATACAGTCGATTTTTGTTTAGCCAATTCCAGTAAATTTCATCTTGCAGCTCTGGCTGGATTCGTGATCGCCAGAATGTCTCGAAATCATCCAAATTCTTTTGACTAAACTTGTTTATTTCCGCAGGAACGAATACCTGATCGGCTACGCGAAATATTTTTGTCTTCACTACCGTCCTGCACTGCTCATAAGCATACCTTGCAAGCAAACTTATAGATTTTACAATAGCCTAATATATAGGCATAGAGCCAGAACCTCTGGCGCACGCGCAGCGTGCGCCAGAGGTTCTGGCTTTTTATATTTACTTACTTCATCCACTCGGTGTGGAAAAATTCGCCTCTGGGCTTATCGGTACGCTCATAGGTATGAGCACCGAAGTAATCGCGCTGAGCCTGTGTCAAGTTTTGAGGTAGGCGATCGCGTCGGTAGCTATCGAAATAATCGAGAGACGCACTAAACGCGGGGATCGGAATACCCAACTGTGCCGCCGCCATGACGACCTTACGCCAAGCAGCTTCTTTGGTCAGAATAGTTTGCGTAAAGTCGGGATCAACTAACAAGTTAGGCAATTGGGGATTGCGCTGAAAAGCTAGCTTGATCTTGTCAAGGAACGCAGCACGGATAATGCAGCCACCTTTCCAGATCCGAGCTATTTCGCCAAGATTTAAGTCGTAGCCAAACTCGCGAGAGGCTGCACCCAAAAGCGCCATACCTTGAGCGTAGGAACAAATTTTGGAACAGTAAAGGGCATCACGTACCGCATCGATAAATTCTTGGCGATCGCCTTCATATTTACCAGAAGTTGAACTGATCAGCACCTTCGAGGCAGCCACCCGTTGTTCCTTATAAGAAGACATCACCCGGGCAGTCACCGCCGCGATCATCGTGGGGATCGGTACACCAAGATCAAAGGCACTTTCCACAGTCCATTTGCCTGTTCCCTTTTGACCAGCCGCATCCACAATCTTATTGACTAATGCATCCCCAGTGAGCTCATCAGTTTTTGTGAAAATATCAGCTGTGATATCGATGAGATAAGAATCAAGCTCTGAACTTTTCCATGCGGTAAAGGTTTCATGCAACTCACTTGCCGTCAAGCCTAAACCAGTACTGAGTAGATCGTAAGCCTCAGCAATCAACTGCATATCGCCATATTCAATGCCGTTATGCACCATTTTTACGTAATGCCCCGCACTACCTTTGCCAATGTAGGTCACACAAGCGCCATCATCGACTTGAGCAGCAATTTTGGTCACAATCGGCTCAATTTCTGCATAGGCAGACTTTTGCCCGCCTGGCATCATGCTAGGGCCATTGAGAGCGCCTTCTTCACCGCCACTCACACCCATGCCAATAAATTTGAGGTTGATCGCTTCTAGCTCAACGGTACGACGTTCAGTATCACCAAAGAGCGAGTTACCACCATCGATAATAATGTCGCCTTCTTCCAAAAATGGGATTAGTTCTTGGATTACAGCATCAACGGGGGCTCCCGCCTTTACCATAATCAGCATTTTGCGAGGTCGCTCTAGGGAAGCAACAAATTCTGCGATCGTGAATGTACCTTTGAAGTTTTTACCAGCAGCGCGTGTTGCTAAAAACTTATCGGTTTTATCACGGCTCCGATTATAAACACTCATCGAAAACCCATTGCGCTCAATGTTCAGAGCAAGGTTTTCACCCATCACAGCCAAACCAATCAATCCAAAATTCTGCTTGTCAGATGTCATAAAATCCTCACTATCCATGAACGAATATGCTTCATTCTCAAAATACAAACCCAAAACATAGGCAAATTGCCTAACCTACAGCACTTTACGCTGAAATCCTAACCAATAAACTTTTTGAAAGGGGCGCAAAGCGGCACTTTCAAAAAGTTTATTGTGGTTCACATGGTCTAAAACTACTGTAGTGACAAAAGTATCGTAAGCGCTGATTTAGCGGGGATCGCAAATCCTTTGTAAATCCTTAATGCCATCTGTCTCAAAAGGGTTACTTTATATACCAATTTTCAGAATGGCAAAGCAATTTTGAAAATTTCTAAACCCTTACTGGGTTTTAGAAATTAGTATTACAAATGCTGCATGACACATGACATGTGTGATGGCTAAAACACTTGTCGTGCAATTCTCTTTATAAAAGTCAGTTTTGATGGCAGACTTGCATCAAAACTGACTTTGGGTTTTTCTATACCGCAAGCATCGAAAAACCCAAAATTAGTTTAATTAGAACTGCTGAAAGCTTACTAAGCATAGTTAATTACAAAGCAAAACCCGCAAAGTTGCGGTCTTGCGAGGTGCAACTTTGCGGGTTTTGGCAATTTATTTAGCTCAAGTACTTACTTACAGCAATTACCGATCAAACGAACCACAAGAAAAAATTTAAAAGCGTTGCGAAGCAACGCTTTTAAATTTTTTCTTGGCTTGGGTTTGAGCGCAAAGCGCTGTAAGTAAGGCAAATTAAAAAACTAAAGATAAGAAGTGTCGCGAAGCACCAGTCATCTTTAAGATTTTTATGACGATGGATAGATTTAGAACGCCAGACAGGGATAGAGTTCACCAAAGTCTTTTCCTACGGGTTACGCGAGATCTCCATGAAATTCTATGAAGTACTCTGACAAGTATTAACAGGACTGTCTGAGAACGGTGTATGCTTATTCAAGTTAAGATATCTAAAACTAAATCTTAACTGAAGCTAGAATTGGTAATGTTGCTAACCAAACTAAAGCCACAAAGCCAATCAGCAAGAAGGATAGGTTAGACTACCTAAATATTTTATTTTTTTGCGGAACTTAGTTTAGGTAGGTTTTAAATATGGATTCATCTCAGACTTAACTGAGATAAGTATCAACTAAAATTCTTTCTTATACAGTTTGAATAAGATAGATTTAATGTTGGTTTTGATCACATATTTTTCTAGCAATTGCTTAGTAAGATCTAGTCCGCAATTAGACAGCTTATTTTTCTGGAGGTTCAGATGAGTAAAATCAATAAGTCCAGCCAATCCGATGACTCAAATAGTAAATTACCAAAATCTGTTACACCTAAACCTCCGATTAAAGACTTGCCTAAATTAGAAGTTGTCAAAGTTATCGCTCCCAAGTCTCCAGAGGCTACTCTACCTGAAGAGCTGGAATCAATACAGCAGAGCGAAGTCCCAGTTAAAGCTGTGTCATCCGTTCCCAAGATTATCCCTGCCGCAGCAAGAGTAAAACTACCTAGCTTAAATCGTGCTGGAGATATTCAACCCGTCATAGCTAATCGAACTGAAGAATCTCAAGAAAATAAAATCTGTTTACAGCCAATTCCAGAACCAACAGAGCCATTTCAGTACAGAGCGATTGGCGTGATCAACGGCAAATATATTGCCAATGAAGATAACTTTGCAAAGGGATATATCCTAACTTCAGATGGTTCTCAAGTTGATGCCGTATTACTGGGGAAAATTATTTCCATTGTCAAAAAGCGCTTAGAAAGCGATCGCGAATATTTATGGGTAGTATATCCGCGCACAAACGACAAAGCAGGTAAATTGCATGTTCAGATATCTGGCGTGTGGGCTCCTGTTGAACTTGGAAAACCTGATATTCCAATCGATCCTCTTGTTGAAGATGGTTATTTCTCGGTGCGAGGTGAGATCTCAAGTCAGTCGATCGAAGATAACTCTGTCATCGTTAAGGTGCGTCGTACTGAGCAAAAGTTTGACAAGCAAAAGGATAAGGTTACCAAAGAGTACACTAAGTTTAAAGTCCGCCTCACAGGGCTATTGCCAACCGATGCGGTGGGACAATTTTGGAGTGTAAATGTCCAGCGTCAAGGGGATGTTTTGACGATTATTGATGGTGAATTTATCGGGATTATCCCCTATAAAGGTAAGCGGGGATCTCAATTTAAGGGTCGCCCTAGTGGTGGTAAGTTTGCCCCAAGGAAGTACAATGATCGCCCCTATAGCGATCGCCCATTTAAGCCTTCCTATGCTAGTGATGGTGGCGATAGTTCTATGTATCCACCTCGTCCAAGATTTTCTTCAGAAGATCGTCCACCCGTTCCAAAGCCATTAATTAAGCGCAAAGATCCAACTGATAGCTAAAAAAAGAACCTCTCGCGTAGCGAGAGGTTCTTTTTTTAGCAACGCAGTAGTGGCAATTCATGAATTGCCACTACTGCGTTGCAATTATGGTTGTAATACCATGCTCCATTCTTTGTTTTTGCTGTCCCAAAACGGAGCGTCAGTTTCGCCAACAATATTTGGTCCCCAGTAAGTACGGGAGCCATCAGTAGCAAAGGCAAAAATTACATCACCTTTCCCGATCGCAATTTTGTAGTTTGGCAAAGATAACAGAAACCCTTCTTTGCCGCCTTCATTCGGTGCGAAGTCCCAATTTAATGGCTCGATCGCTTGCCAAACATTTTGGGATGTAACTCGCGAAAATAAGACTATCCGTACGGAGCGATCGGTACGATTGCCAACACGAAGACTACCGATATTTTCGCCATCATTGAGGCTAGGGCGTGTAAAAGTCGCGGGTAAAGGCGGAACGATTACTTTAGCCGATTCAGTATTTTCGGGAATATCACGGACTGACTGTGGGGCAAAACGTTGCCATAGGGAAACACCTGTCAGGGCAATTAGCATTCCCAGACACATTGAATAAGCATGTTTGACATCAAGAGTTGGTATCACAGCTTAGTTTTTGATGTTTATATTATTATTTTATGCTCTTTGCTTGATGAGGTCAGAATTATACCCAAATCTTTTAGGATTTATAGCTGTCTTCAACCAAAAAAATAAGTAGCGGCAAGAAGTGCCGCTACTTATTTTTTGGTTACTCCCTTCCCATCCAAAAAATACTCACTTCCCAGTGACTAATGAGGCGTGCGGCGAAGCCGCGCACGCCTCATTAGTGTGCTGACAGCTTGTCATTTTTAATTAATCTTTTTCGCGGGCGATCGCTACGCCATAAGATGTGCCAATGCGAGTTGCTCCAGCATCGATTAAGGCGATCGCTTGATCTCTAGTGCGAATTCCGCCTGAAGCCTTAATACCGACCTTACCGCGTGAAATTTCCTTGAGAAATTTCACCATTTCAATCGTGGCAGCTCCCGCCCAACCTGTGCCCGTCTTCAAAAAAGCTACTCCTGCATCCATACATACCTCGGCTGCGAGTTCTTGCTCATCGGGCGTGAGCAAACTTAATTCTAAAATTGCTTTGACTGGTTTACCTGATTCCTCACAGATTTGAGCAATGTCTTTGTGTAATAAATTTGTCTGACCAGTTTTTAGCCAACCAAAATTAATAACAACATCTAATTCCGTTGCACCATTTTCCACTGCCTCCATAGCTTCATAAAGCTTAACGTTTGAGGTGGTTGCGCCGCTAGGAAAGCTGATTACTGTGCAAATTTCTACCTTAGTTTTGAGTAGTCGTTCTGTCACGCGCTTGACATTGCAAGGATAAACGCAGACGCTAGCAAATCCGAAGCGATCGGCCTCTTCACAAACGCGATCTACTTGTTCATCGCTAGCAGCGGGATCTAATAGGGCGTAATCAATATAGGTAGCAGGGTTGATATCGGTTTGAGGCATAAAACTATACACACTTAGGCAAGCGAGAGGTTACATTGGAGATTAGTGACGATAACTTCTTATAATTACTTATTCACGTCATTTCTCACGACTTATTCTCGACTGATTAAAATTAAGCAAATATAGGCAGATATTAAATAAATATGCATATTTCTGAATTAGATGAACTGGAAGCTTCGGTTAGCGACTTGCTGACGATGGCAAAAGTAGAGTTAGAACAAAATCGACTGCAACAACAACGCGATCGCCAAATCCAAGAAGCAGTAGCTCAAATTGAAGCAAGATTGAAACCGTTGCTGGCAAAAGTCGAACAGATGCTCCAAGAATATATCCGTGAAGGTGGACATCCAGACAGCGAGACTAAGCAAAAGCTAGAAAAAAAGGCTGCCGATATCCGACAGGAAATCGCTGAAGCCCCAACTCTAGCAGCCCAACTTGCTGATCGCCAATTGATCTTGAGTGAAGAAAGACTACTAGATGAACGAATAACCGAACAAACGGCTCAATGGCGACTGGAATTAAAGGCTGATCTATTGGAGATGATCGAAGAACAACGCGATTTCTTTAGCGCTACTGACGCTTCGATCGCAGTTCGGGGATATGCCAATGACTTAAAAGCGATCGGTGTACTCGAAGAAGTTGTCGAGGCGCTGATCAATCAAATAAATTCTCACAGCGAAGAGGGGCCAGTTGCTCGCTTGCGTGGCAGCCACGAACAAACCCTCACTTTTATTTACAACAAAGCTCTTGAAAATCGCTCCCGCGTTGATCGCGCTCCCGATGTCCAACCCATTGCGAGACATCGTAAGTCGGAAAAACGACCTGCACTATATACCGATCTCAGTGGCAAGGTTTTGGTATTTGGCGGACACGATCGCTTACAAACGGCTGTAAAAAATAGGCTGCGCGATTCGGCAATTAATTTAATGTGGTATACCGAACAAGATGGCTTACAACTTGCGGCTCAAGGTGAGAGTCAAATTTCAGGTGGCGATCTAATTATTATCGTGACGGGTTATGCAAGCCACTCACTTACTGAAAGAGCGATCGAGGCTTGCCGTCGGGCTAATAAAACCTATGAAATTGTGAATACAACAGGTATGACTAGACTACTCGAAGTAATTGAATCGGGACTAAAAGCAAAGCAATTAGCACGTCATTGGAAACAAAACTAATACCAAAAGAAGAAATGGCAACGCCATTTCTTCTTTTAAAACCTTACTGTGTTTAGTTTTTGGTTCACAAAGAAGTGTTGTCACACTTTAGTGAATTGGGATAAAACAATAAAAAAGAGAGGAGATGCTTTGCATCTCCTCTCTTTTTTATTGTTGATTATTTTGGAGCCGCCGCATTAGGGCGCACAAACTGTGCATCCACAAAACCTAGCTCAAACAACTGCTGATAAGCTTGTGAACCCAAATCGCGAGTTGGTGCTTGACTACGAATCAACTGAATTAACAAAGGTACAGCTAATTCAGGCTGATTTTTGGCACGATAGACTACGGCAAGCTGATAAGTCGCCTCATCACGCAACTGAGCAGTTTGCAAAGCCTTACGACGATGACTATCAGAAATGCGATTATCAATTCCTGAAAAGCTCGTTGTTAGCTCCTGATAAAAATTTGATAGCTGGTTAAACACTTGACGCGCATCTTGCAACTTAGTAACAGCTTGATCGTAATTTTGCTGACTAATTGCGGTCATCGACTCCGACATCAATCGTTGTCCGCCCGAAATACTAAACACACTACTCTCAAGAGAATTGGGCTTAGTAGGCTCTAAAGGCTGAGCTTGGGGAGAAGCGACGGGCTGTGACTGGGCTAGAAGTTGCTGCGCCGAAGCAGCATTTGGCGCGATCGCCCCTAGGGACAGCCAAGCAGCAGAGACAAGAGACAATACTGCGGCTGGAAAAGCAAACTGAAACGGGCGAAGATTAGCGAAAGATGTGGACATAGGTTGCAAATTCTGGATGCTCACAGAAAGTAATGAATTTTGAACGAAAATTTAATTAGTGAAGCAAAAAAATAAATTAGCATTTAAACTTATTTTTTTTACTTAATTTTTTAAGCATTCGTCTAAAACTTTTTGCTATGGTAACACCCCAACATAGACTAAATACCTATTAAAAGTATCCGCCAAAAAGTATAGGCAATGGTTTAGTCCCTTTACATAGTTATTTGTTGAAGAGTTGTAAAGCAAATGTGACATCTTGCGTGATATTCTTAGTAACGGTGTAGGCAGCTACATCCAAGTCTTTGGACACCTAATTTCGTTTGAGTAATATCTCAAATAACAGTTCTTCACTCAAATAATCAGCAATTTTCGCTAAAAGCCAACAGTGAAGATTATTCCCGCAAAAAACAGTACAGCTTCGCAGGCGATTGTAGATATCTCATCTCCATCAGATTCTGGTGGAATGGATGAATACAACCGTCTCAAATTTAAGCTGCTAATGCTAACCCTCACTTCTGGACTAGTTATTGGTCTAATTGTGTTGTGCGTGTACGGATGGAACATTGCACTCAGCTATTTTGTCGGTGCAGTGGTCGGTGCTATCTATCTTAGGATGCTATCCAAAGGAGTAGATCGTTTGGGTAAACAGTCCAAGCGTCTCGGTTATGCTCGCTTTGGCGTATTTGTCATTCTAATAGCGATCGCCGCCAAGTCAGAACAATTGCAGGTTTTGCCAGCATTTTTTGGCTTTATGACCTACAAACTTGCTGTTTTAGCGATTCTTGCTCAAGATTTGACAGGTGTGTCTAATTCTCGCTGATTTGACCTCTTACAGGTTGTAACATATCGAACATGATCGATCCAGTAATTTTTAGCCATCAAAACAGTTTTGCCGCACTAGAAGTGGGCAAACACTTTTATTGGCAGTTCGGTAACCTAGCGGTACATGGTCAAGTATTAATCGTTAGCTGGATTGTAATGGGCGTAGTACTTGTTGCTGCAATCATCGGATCTAGCACCGCCAAAGCTGACCAACGTGTTCCCGCAGGTTTTCAAAATTTCATGGAATATGCTCTGGAATACGTTCAGAGCATTGCCAAAGACCAAATTGGCGAGAAGCACTATAGAGAATGGGTACCATTTGTTGGTAGTCTGTTCTTGTTTATCTTCGTATCAAATTGGGCTGGAGCACTAGTTCCTTGGAAACTAATTAAACTACCTGAAGGCGAACTCGGAGCACCTACTGGTGACATTAACACCACTGTCGCTTTGGCTTTGTTAGTCTCTCTAGCCTATTTCTATGGGGGATTGAAGAAGCGTGGACTGGAATTTTTTACCAGATACGTTCAAGCTTCACCGTTTCTCCTTCCTTTATGGGTTCTAGAAGACTTTACAAAACCACTCTCCCTAAGCTTCCGTCTTTTCGGAAACATTCTCGCGGATGAGCTAGTAGTTGGTGTTATGGTTCTCCTAGTGCCTTTGTTTGTTCCTTTGCCGTTGATGGTTTTGGGACTATTTACCAGCGCAATCCAAGCTCTGATTTTCTCAACACTTGCCGCGTCTTACATTGGTGAAGCAATGGAAGGTCATGGAGATGAAGGTCACGAGCATTAGATAGCATTTGACTTTTCATTTCTATAATTTCACATTCGTTTTTTATCCTGTATTTCGCTCTTGTATTCTGTAAATTCTTCTCTCCAGCAAATTAACTAAAAAAGTAAGAAAAAATGATTGATCCATTAGTAGCCTCAGCTTCAGTAATCGCCGCTAGCATCGCTGTTGGTCTTGGTGCAGTTGGACCTGGTATCGGACAAGGTACAGCTGCTAGCCGTGCCGTTGAAGGTATTGCACGTCAGCCTGAAGCAGAAGGTAAAATCCGTGGCACACTTCTTTTGAGCTTTGCATTCATGGAAGCTCTAACGATTTATGGTCTGGTTATTGCTCTGATCCTATTATTTGCCAATCCTTTTGCTTAAGAGTTAATCAAAAAGAAGCTATGAGTTTTTGCTCTTAGCTTCTTCGTAGACTCTAGCAAATGAATCTTTTGGCAAAATAACTATGATACTTTTGAACCTTGTCTCAACTGTTCTGCTTGCTGCGGAAGCTGTCGAGCAGAAGGGTGGATTATTTGATGTTAATGCCACTCTCCCCATTATGGCGGTGCAGTTCATTGTTTTTGTGGCACTTCTCAACGTTATTTTCTTCAAGCCTCTAAGCAAAGCGATCGATGATCGTGATGATTATGTTAGAGCGCAGATTATTGAAGCTAAGGAGCGTTTAGAGAAAGCTGAGTTAGTTGTAAAGCAATATGAGCAAGAGCTTGCTAGTGCTCGTAAAGCCACTCAAAATGTTTTAGCTACTGCTCAGGCGGGTGCAAATAAGATTCGCAACGAACGTATTGAATCAGCAATGGCGGAAGCAAAAGCAAAAGTTGCAACTGCAAAGGCTGAAATCGAGAAACAAAAGCAAGATGCAACAGCATCTTTGGATACGGAAGTGGAATCACTCAGCCGCCAAGTTTTAGAAAAGCTTTTGGGTAACTTAGTAAGATCCTAGTCTTCATAATCCTAGATAGCTTCTGTCTAGCTTGTGGCTGATATTGAGTAATAGAAATATTTTATGATTAGCAATTTCGTTTTACTTGCTAGCGAAGCAGGCGAGTCTTCAGGAATTGGTTTTAACACCGATATTCTTGAAACTAATGTAATTAACTTAGTAATTGTCGTAGCTTTTCTGGTGTATGCAGGGCGCGGGTTTCTTGGTAAAATCCTCTCAGCTCGATTGGAGTCTATCCAGTCAGCGATCGGTGATGCAGAGAAACGTCAAAAAGAAGCAACAGATAAGCTAGCAGTACAGCAAGGTAAATTGGCTCAGGCAAAAACTGAAGCGGATAACTTGCGTAAACAAGCTGAAACTGATGCTAAAAGCGCAGCTGATTTAATTTTGGCAACGGTAGATGCAGATATTGCTCGTTTGAGAGAATCTGCCGATCAAGAGATTGCAACTGAACAGGAACGGGTAATCGTGCAATTGCGTCAGCAAGTTGCCGATAAAGCTCTTGCTAATGTGCAAGCTTACTTTGATCGCGGTTTGAGTGAATCCACTCAGATTGAGTTAATTGACCGTAGCATTGCCCTTTTGAGTTCTGACTAGGAGAAAACATGAAATCTAGTTCTGTTAGTCAATCCGTCGTTGCTCCCTATGCTGACGCTTTGATGTCCTTGGCTCAAGAGCAAAATCATTTAGATGCGATCGCCAAAGATGTACGTTTAATTAGCGAAACTCTTGCTGATTCAGTTGAGTTAACTCAACTTTTCGCAAGCCCTCTCGTTGGTGCAGATGTCAAAAAAGGTGTAATTGAAAGTGCATTTGGTCCTTCAGTTAATGTTTTGACCAAAAGCTTTTTACTTCTATTAGTGGATCGCAAACGCATTGCTTTCTTGGGCGAAATCATCAGTCAGTTTCAAGCTTTATTGCGTGTGATTGATGGTGTAGCTCTTGCAGAAATCACATCTGCTTTGAAATTGAGCAGATCTCAAGAAGATAGCCTTCGCGATCGCGTCAAAGCGATGACTAAATCTAAGAGTGTCCAACTTGACATAACCATCAATCCTGATTTGATCGGTGGCGTAATTATCAAAGTTGGCTCTCAAGTAGTAGATGCCAGTATTCGTGGACAACTACGCCGACTAAAAAGCAGTCTAACTGCTGGCGTTTAGTAAGGAAAAAGGTAAAAGCAAAAGGGAAAAGTAATTACGAATTACGAATTACCAATTACGAATTACCGACTATCAAAAATCTAAGCGCTAAAAGCTAATAGCTAAGCCCTAATAGCTAAATCCCCAAACATTAAAAATAAAATCGATCGCTGATAACTGGTAAAACACAACTATGGTTAGCATCAGACCTGACGAAATAAGCAATATTATCAAGCAGCAAATTGCTAATTATAACCAAGAGCTGCAAGTTTCCAACGTTGGTACTGTCCTGCAAGTCGGTGACGGTATCGCTCGTGTCTACGGCTTGGAACAGTGCATGGCTGGCGAGTTGCTGGAATTTGAAGATGGTACTGTCGGCATTGCGCTGAACCTTGAAGAAGACAACGTTGGTGTTGTGTTGATGGGTGAAGGTCGCAAAATCGCTGAAGGTAGCTCGGTTAAAGCAACTGGACGTATTGCTCAAGTTCCCGTAGGCGAGGCATTCATTGGTCGCGTTGTTGATGGTTTGGCTCAACCCATTGATGGTAAGGGCGAAATCAAAGCAACCGAATCTCGCTTAATTGAATCTCCCGCACCTGGAATTATTGCTCGTAAATCCGTATTTGAACCTCTGCAAACTGGTATCACTGCGATTGACGCGATGATTCCTGTTGGTCGTGGGCAACGCGAATTGATCATTGGCGATCGCCAAACAGGTAAGACTTCCGTTGCTGTAGACACAATCATCAACCAAAAAGGTTTGGATTGCGTTTGCGTATATGTTGCGATCGGGCAAAAAGCTTCTACCGTTGCGAACGTTGTTAACAAGCTCCGTGAAAGTGGCGCAATGGAATACACGATCGTCGTTATGGCTAGCGCCAACGATCCTGCTACCTTGCAATATCTCGCTCCTTACACTGGCGCAGCATTGGCTGAGTACTTCATGTACAAAGGTCAAGGTACTTTGATCGTATATGATGATTTGTCCAAGCAAGCCCAAGCTTATCGCCAAATGGCTCTCTTGCTCCGTCGTCCACCAGGTCGTGAAGCATATCCTGGAGATGTATTCTACTTACACTCTCGCTTGCTCGAACGTGCAGCGAAGTTGAGTGATGAACTCGGCGGCGGCTCGATGACCGCATTGCCCATCATCGAAACCCAAGCGGGTGACGTATCGGCATATATTCCTACCAATGTAATTTCGATTACTGACGGTCAAATCTTCTTGTCTTCTGACCTCTTCAACGCTGGTATTCGTCCTGCGATCAACCCTGGTATCTCGGTATCCCGTGTTGGTTCCGCTGCACAAATCAAGGCGATGAAACAGGTTGCAGGTAAGATCAAACTAGAACTAGCTCAGTACGATGACCTCGTAGCATTCGCTCAGTTCGCATCTGATTTGGACAAAACCACTCAAGCTCAACTAGCTCGTGGTCAACGTCTCCGCGAAATTCTCAAGCAGCCTCAATACTCGCCATTGCCCGTAGGCGATCAAGTGGCGATTATCTACACTGCAATTAATGGCTATCTTGATGAACTCGAAGTTGATCAAGTTGGCGCATTCAATAAGGGTCTGCGTAACTACTTGGCAACCAGCAAGCCTAAGTACGGCGAAATCATCAAGTCCGAGAAGAAGCTCTCTGATGAAGCAGAAAAAATCTTGAAGGAAGCTCTTGTTGAATACAAGAAGACCTTCTTGGCTTCTGTATAGTTCACAAATCAAGCTAATAAAAAAGAGGGCGTATGCCCTCTTTTTTATTGAAATTTTGAAGATCGATTTATAGCTGTATGATTTGATTGAGGCGATCGCATACTTGAGCAAACAAATCATTATTCAACTTTCCTAAAGGATGTGGTTTTGCGCCACGTAATCGCCAATCAAAGGATTTTGGCTGATGACAGAGAACATAACTAGTTTTATTGGCTTTACGTCCTGAAACTTTTCCTACGGAGATAGCAAAAGGATTGTCTGCATTATATGCGGCTGTTGTCATCGGTAAGCCAATCACGATCGCAGTTTTGTCATTAAAAGTTTGTGGTGATAATACCAAGAAAGGATGAATGTCTTTCATTTCCTGCCCAACCTGTGGATTGCAGTCTATCCAGATAATGTCTTGGCGGTCGGGTATCCATAGGCTTTTTACCATTGTTCTGCGCCGAGACTTTGAGATGTTGTCATAACTTCGCCACTATGTCGGGCTGGATCAAATTTGGCTAGGCGTTCTTCAAGGGTTAATGGCTCATTGAGCATAGGAGCAATAATAACTACACCATCAACAACAGATAGTTTTACTCTTTGATTTACATGGAGATGGGCAGCACGGGCGATCGCGGCAGGTAGACGAACACCTAAGTTATTGCCCCATGTTTTAATGTCGAGTATTACTTCAGTCATGGCAATATTCCACAGGTTAAATGTTTAAACAGTTAAGTATCGATGAGTCTATCTTTATCCAAAAATTAAAAATATGCACTAAACTGAGGATACAGTCATAGAGGACTAGTGGCTTAACTGCTATCTAAATTAGTTTTATGAAAAAAAGTGTAAGAAGACAATTTCAGTTAGCGATTTCTTTCTCATTTTTATTGTCACTATTATTCTCAAGTCCTATCAGTGCTATTGAGGTTAAACAATATGAAGAATATAAAAGAACGTCATTATCTAGAACTATTTTAAAAAATTTTATAGATGGTGTGGGCTATGGCTATTCATGGAGCAATACCTTTTTAGAAAATAGGGGTGATAAGAAACTGTACTGCGAACCACGAAAAATTGTATTAAACGCAGAAAACTATATAGACATTATTGACAGACAAATTGCTGTCTTAAAAAAGAGTAACCTTCCATTGCAATCAATTATGGAAACTCCTGTAGAACTATTGCTTTATATTGGTTTGGTTGATTCTTTCCCTTGCTCAAGGTAAACATAAATTTGGACGATGCAATATTCCAAAACTCTATGTAGTAAACAAGATGGAGACACTGGTTCACTAATTAGTGATATTAAGTTTCAATCTTTATCTGACAAAAATTTCAGTCTTTAGCAGCGATTTATCTGTAAAATATTGTAAACCAACGAATTTATCGCTTTATCACTAATTAGTTGTCGAGTGCCAAGAAGAATATTAAATCTTTGTATGAATAGGCGATCGCTGTTTGGTGATTTGACTGGTGAGGTGATCGCATTTTTTATTTTTTGTGAATAGGCGATCGCTGTTTGGTGATTTGAATGATGGGGCGATCGTCTTGCTTTAATTTTTGGTGGATAGTCGATCGCTGGTTGGTGATTTGAATGGTTGGGACATCGCCTTATTTTTAAATTTTTGGTGAATAGGCGATGCATAAAGGTATTGTCAAGATCAGGAGTAAGTGGTTCTATGAAGTCCTGCGCTTGATTGGACAAAGAAAATTTCTGTAAAGTATCACTAATGCTTTTGTAATTTGTGAAAGCTATATTTCCCCAAGGGAACTTCAAGGAAAATATGATCCGTATAAATCCAGAAAAAATAGCGGCGGGATGCGACCGCTGCTATTTTTTCTGGATAGATTATTTTGTGTAAGTCACCAATAGTTTTACAAATAGTTATTTATTAAAACTCTAACCCATACGCTCAAGCGTTAAGATATTGATTGGTTCGTAGATGCGGTTTCGGGGTATCCCAAATCAATGGCTGTTAAACTTGCGCTGGATGATAAACAAGAAATACTTCGACTCTATCGTGAATCTGATGCGACCACGACTCAGTTGGCGAAGCAGTTTGGCATTAGTACGAGTACAGTCCTGCGACTGCTACAAGAGCTAATTCCTGCTGAGGAGTATCGACAATTGGTAGGTCAAAAAAAGGCTGACGGGAAAAGAGGATCGCGGATAAACTACGATAATGGTGGTTTTCAGATAAATCAGCTTGCGTTAATTCCTGACGATTTGTCACTGGTAGACGATCCCAGTACATATATTTATGATCATGCTGATCAAGATGATGAAACCGATCAAGGTGATGAAACTGATCAAGGTGATGAAACGGCGATCGCGATGGATGACATAGATGAAACTCTAAATATGGCGGATAGTGAAATTGATGACGATGAACTAGACGAAGATGACGAAGATGATTTGGTTGATGAGGATAATCTTGATCTTGATGAAGATGAGCTAGACGATGAAGATGCTGATGAATCTAGCCTGTCTATGTTTGAAGATCTACGAGGTAGTCATAGCACTAGTGAGCGCCTTGAGATATTGCCTCTAGACAGGGCTGATTTGCCACTAATTTGCTATATTGTCGTCGATCGCATTGCGGAGATTATTACTCGTCCCCTCAAAGATTTTAAAGATCTTGGGGAAATTCCTGCCGAAGAGTCACTATCAAAAACAATTCCGATTTTTGATAATCATCGTGTAGCAAGGCGTTTTTCTCACCATAATCAGCGTGTGATTAAGTTCCCTAGCGATTTAATCCATATTACTCGCCCCAAACTTGTCCAAAAAGGGATTACTCGTATTTTGTTTAGTGGACAGGTATATACATTAAATTAAAAAATGTAATGGTGCACCGCGCTTTGCGCGGTGCACCATTACCAATTGAATAAAAAGGAAAAAGTAAAAAGGCGAATATTGTGTTAACGCTTTCCCCAGCGCGGCAAAAGTTTTGGCAAATTGCCCATATGTCAGACCATGACATGTCTATTGACCATCTGCTCGAAGGTGCTTTGGCGATCGCATGGGAAGAATATCCGCGTATGGATCTTGGGCATTATCGGGCGATCTTCGATCACATGGTTGAGGATCTACAGCCAAGGCTAGACCAGATTCATTACCCACTCAAGGTAGTAAAAGAGATAAATCAGTATCTGTTTGCAGAGCAAGGGTTTTGTGGCAATGATCACGATTATTACGATCCTCTGAATAGCTTCATCAATGACGTGCTAGAAAGGCGCTTGGGGATTCCTCTATCGCTATCACTGGTTTATATGGTGATTTGCGATCGCCTTGGTTTCCCGATGGACGGGATTAGTTTCCCAGCGCATTTTATTATTCGTCCTCGCCATCCTGATCTAGAGATTTTCATTGATCCCTACAATAAAGGCGAAATTTTATTTCCTGAAGATTGTGCAGCAAAATTAACTCAACTATATGGACACGAAATTCCCCTTCAGCCAGAATATCTCGAACCCGTTAGCATTCGTCGAATCTTAGATCGATTGCTCAATAATCTCAAACTGATCTATCTACGCCGTCGAGAGCCTACTAAAGCCTTAGCAGCAATCGAGCGATCACTAATGCTAAACCCTGATGTGCCAACCCAATGGCGCGATCGCGGTTTAATTTGCTATCAACTCGATCGCCATACCGAAGCAAGAATAGATTTAGAAAACTATTTACAACAGGCTCCCTATGCCGATGACGGTCGTATCATCCTGCAATTAATCGAGGAAATGAAATAACGAAAAATCAGTCTGATCATTCTGATCATGTAGTAGTCGGACTGATTCTTTTGAGTATCGTCGCTAATTTACGTTGATCTCGCCAACCTGCATAGGCACTATAAACGCAGCGATCGCCCACACTTACAAACACATGTATAACTTGCAAGGCATTTGTCCAAACCCAGATCTTTGTGTCATCTGAAGCAGTATGGATTAATTTAGCCTTATCAAAATTTTGATTATCGGTTTCGGTGAGGTCAAGCGATCGTAGTTTAGCGATTAGCAGCGCGGCAGAATCAGTTTGAATAGGCGCAATTACAGACTTTTCCCAAAACTGACGCACGGCGGCAGCTACTCTAGGATGATTTTTGAGAGGGGCATGACGGATGCCGTCTAGCCGCACAAAAGTAGCTTGAGCAAATTCAGAACATCCCACTGGCACAGTGCCATCGGTATTGTTGCCAATATCACCAACAACTGAAAGTACTGGGATTTTTGAGGCGATCGCTTCAGCTATGGAACGACGATTTGTCCCTAGATCACGAGCCATTAAGGGTAACCATCGAAACGGATCGAATAGTCTGCCCAAGTCAGAACCACCGACGGGTGAAGCAACTAAAGCAAAACTATGAATTTTTGATAGCCATTCAGGATGACGATCTAAAACTTCTAACCAGATTAAAGCCCCCATTGAATGAGCGACAATTCGCCATGGTAACTCTGGGTATTTGGAGATCGCTTCGGTTGCGATATTTTCAACTTTATATATTACTGGACTTTAGACTAAAAAGAAGAAAAGAAAGGCAGGAAGTGAATGTCACAAACTGCCAAAAGAGCAATGATCAATAAACCAAATTGACATTGACTACTATGATTTTCCAAAAATTACAAGAATTTCGCAAGTCGATATATGAATACCTAGGAACAGGAAAAGATGCAGTATTTGAATTAATGGATGCCGTCCTGACAAGTCCGAGCATTAGCTCGTATGTGAGTCTGTCAATGAATCCATTATTTCGGCGAAAATGGTCAAGTATTTATGAGGGACTGCGCGATAGCCGACCAGCAAGAGGAAAGTTGATGAAACTAATGGTGCAAGAGATCCCAACCGAAGAGCAACCTTGTCTGGCTGGAGATAATAGCGTGTGGTTGCGACCAGATGCGGAAACGCTGAAGGAAAGAGGATTCCATCATGGCAAAGACGAAAGTATCGGCGTAGGACAAAGCTACAGCACGTTGGCGTGGATTCCCGAAGCAAGTGGGAGTTGGGCGCTACCGATAAAACATGAGCGGATCACCAGTTTCGAGACTCCTGTGAGTAAAGCTGCCTTCCAACTCAAACAAGTCACAAAGCAGTTAAGCGTACGCCCCCTAGCTGTCTATGACCGAGGATATGGGAATGCAAGTTTTGTGAAAGCAACAGCGAATATTGAGGCGGATTTATTACTACGTTTGGCATCTAATCGCTGTGTTTGGGGAGTTCCGTCTGCCTATAGCGGTCGTGGTGCACCTTGTAAACATGGGCATAAATTCAAACTGAATGCCCCAGAAACTTGGGCTGTTGCCGACACCACTATAGAAATTACAGACCCAAAAATAGGTCGGGTACGGGTAACTTATTGGCGTGACTTTCATTTCCGTACTTCTCCAGAAAGACCGATGCAGATTTTTAGAATTGAGGTGATTGAACCCTTGGGGCGCAACCGTAAGTTTCAGCCCATGTGGTTGGCTTGGTTGGGTAAAACTATGCCTGCTTTGGAAACTCTTTGGTTAAAATACTTGCGTCGCTTTGCCATAGAGCATTGGTATCGTTTTGCCAAGCAACGGTTACATTGGACTCTGCCCCAGATTACCTCTACTCAGGCGGCTGAGCGTTGGAGTGCTTTGATGCCTTTAATGACTTGGCAACTTTGGTTCGCTCGTCTCGATTGTGTTGATGCTCCTTTACCTTGGCAGTCTCCTCAGGATAATCTTGCTCCTGGTCGTGTCGCTCAATCATTTGCGGTAATTATTGCCGCGATTGGTACTCCTGCAATCCCTCCTAAACTACGCGGTAAATCGCCCGGACGCTCCTTAGGCGATCGCCTTCCTCCTCGTATTCGCTATCCGACTGTTAAAAAACACGCCTCAAAAAGAAAGAAAACTGAAAAGACTCCTGCGCCAACCCATCCAATTGCCATTTAGGTTCTGCTTCTCTTCTCAATTTTGAGCTGGATTTTGCTATTGCAAGCTCCTGCTCAATTTTCTCGTGTCTTTTGGTTCCTCTCTCATACCTGCCCATTAGTCCAAACTAAAGATATTAATGGGGTGATCTCCAACCATGTATTAAGCCATCCCAAATCTGGTGTATAGACAATCGTGTTTGGATTTGCTAGCGATTTGGCTAATTGAGCAATATCGTGGAAAGTATCCGCCCAGCCATGCTGTGCAAACAATATAAAAGCTTGTTCTTCTTGCAATTGAGAATGATTGGACATTTTTTGAGAGCTATGGCGATCGCTAATCAAGTTATAGCAAGAAAAAAGACGATGCATTGCATCGTCTTTTTTCTTGTTGAAATTCTACTTACAAAAAATATTAGGCGATAACTTCAGCTATTTGTGCTGAAATTATCGCCTAATTCTTACACCTCTATACATGACTACTTCACCGCCGTCAGATTTTTGATTGGGTTTAGAGTTGTTTTTGGTTTCAGATTTTGAATTAGCTTTAGGTTCGTTGATATCTAGGGTAGTTATTAACTGGCTTTCTCTAACTTGGTTACCCCCAGCATTTGCACCAAAATTTCTAGCTATTTTTTCCAAAGGTTGAGAGATTAATGAACAGCCAATTAACGCTGTAACTCTGGCAACTTCAGCCATTAAATTTTCGGGTGATAATCGTGGTAATACATCAGAGGCTCCACGCCTAATTGCCCAACTATGTTCAATATCTTTGATTTTTTCCTGTCTAGGGTTAAATAAGACAACTTTAGTGGGAGCTTTTTGCTTGATTAGCCATTGACAAACTGATGATGACTGTAACGTCTCTGAGCTAGGGCTTTTGATAGCCATATCCATGATTAACAAATCTGGTAGCTCGTGGCGATCGCATTTTTCTAGATACTGCACTAAATCTAAAGTAATATTCTCCCAAACCACGTCCAATTGCTGAGTTGCCAAAGCTGTCTTCCACAATTCACCTTGTGCTTGATCAATGTGCATCATTAGAACAGCTTTTTTGGTCTCAACCATTGCTTTGTCTGGTTCCCCCATCAAGATGAATCGTGAACTTTAAGTTTTTATTAACTGATTACGCTAACCGATCTGACTTTTTTGTTTTGTACCCTAATTAACTAAACGTCAAAGACATGATTTAGATCTCAGCAATTCTCATTTTAAAAATTGGTTTTTTGAAAGCCATCCTTAGGATAGCTTTCAAAAAACCAATTTTAGGTTTTCTAGCGCCGCAGGCGCTGGAAAACCTAAAATTGGTTTCATAATTGAGAGTTACTGTTTAGATGTTGCCAAGTAATCAAATCTGCAAAAATAGATTTGCAGGTTTGATAGCGATTATATTTTGATGGTTGCCATACCTTCTTGCCAATCGACAGGGCAGACTTCATTCTGATAGCTCTGCGTATGTTGGACTGCTTTAAGAGTCCGTATTGTCTCGTCTATGCTCCGCCCAAAGGCAAGATTATTAATGGTGGCATGTTGGACAATACCTTCTTTGTCAATAATAAACAAACCGCGCAAGGCGATGCCTAGAGAAGGATCAAGAACATTAAAAGCTGTGGCGATCGCTTTAGTCAGATCAGAAACAAGTGGACATTTGATATCGCCACCTAGCCCTCCGTCAGCAAGAGAGGTTTGAATCCAAGCTAGATGAGCATATTTACTATCTACAGAAATACCAATTACTTCAGTATTTAATTTAGAAAATTCAGCATAGCGATCGCTGAAAGCAATCACTTCAGTAGGACAAACAAAAGTAAAGTCTAGTGGATAAAAAAACAGAACAACATATTTGTTTTTTTGATAACTAGAAAGCTTAATTTTTGTAAATTCCTGATCAACTACAGCATCAGCTTCAAAGTCTGGAGCAGGATTGCCAACCCTTAAGAATTCCGCCATAGCGAGTTCAACCAAATTAAAGTTATTGAGGGTGCTTTGCGCCCTCAATAACTTTAACAAAAGAATTCCAAAAAGCGTGAGGTGGCACAAAGTGCCGCCTCACGCTTTTTGGGTTTATATCTTAATTTATTTGAGTAGTGGCGATTATTGGGCTTGATGCTATTCTAAGAATCAATCAGCTTTCTAAATTGCAGTTATGTCACCAGTAAAAGAAGCTCCTTCGGCACTCGCTAGCATTGCAAATCTAAGTGGAGAATCATTAAATACTCATGGGCCGACTGTAGAGCGTCCTTGGGGTTCATTCACCACTCTCGAAGAAGGTCGCGGTTATAAAATCAAGCGCATTGAAGTCAACTCAGGACATCGCCTTAGCCTGCAAATGCACCACCATCGCAGTGAACATTGGATTGTGGTTTCGGGAACTGCCAAGGTGACCTGTGGCGACAAAGAAACAATGATTAGTACTAATCAATCCACCTATGTGCCTAAATGCACAGCGCACCGACTAGAAAATCCTGGGGTAATTCCATTGATTTTGATCGAAGTCCAGAACGGTGAGTATTTGGGCGAAGATGACATTATTCGCTTCCAAGACGACTATGCGCGTCACGAAAAAAAATAATTACAGCGCTTTGCGCTTAATACCAAACCAAAAGAACTTAAAAATGCTGCAAAGCAGCATTTTTTAAGTTCTTTTGGTTTGGTTCATTAGATCGGAAATTGCTAAAGAACAAGGTGCATGATGTGTACCTTGTTTTTTGGCTAACAAGCAATGACGATCGCGTTTAAAATAGTTGAGGCAATCTAGAATCGTTTCAACGTGAATAAAATTCCTCCCTTTGATGCATCGCAGCAATATCAACAAATTGGCGATCGCCTCAATAAAGCTGCATTAGACGTACTAGCATCAGGGCAATATATTGGTGGACAGACTGTAAGTCAGTTTGAGTCTGAGTTTGCAAATTATATTAGCTCAGCTATTGACACTAACTTTGGTATTGCTTGCAACTCAGGTACTGACGCTCTGTATCTAGCTATGCGAGCTTTAGATATAGGGGAGGGGGATGAAGTCATTACTTCACCGTTTACTTTTTTTGCTAGTGCAGAAACGATTAGCATGACAGGGGCAAAACCAGTATTTGTCGATATTGAAGCCTACAGCTTCAATATGAATATTAAATTAATCGAAGCTGCAATCACTGAACGGACTAAGGCAATCATGCCCGTGCATTTGTTTGGACGATCAGCTGATATGACTGGTTTGATGGCGATCGCGCAAAAGCAAAATCTCTATGTGATCGAAGACTGCGCTCAGGCGACAGGTGCAACTTTTGATGGGCAGAAGGTCGGAAATATTGGCGACGTGGGCTGTTTTAGCTTTTATCCAACCAAAAATCTGGGCGGCTGTGGCGATGGTGGGATGATGACCACTAAAAATGCTGAAGTTGCCAATAAATTGCGGATCTTGCGGGAACATGGCAGCCCCAAGCGCTATTATCACGAATACATCGGTATGAATTCGCGTCTTGATGCGTTGCAAGCAGCTCTATTGCAAGTCAAATTGCCTTACCTCGATAAGTGGAATGCTCAACGCCGCGAAATTAGCGATCGCTACACGCATCTTTTGAAGGAGGCAAATATTCCCCATCTTGTATCGCCTCACCATTGCTCTGGCAGTGTTTGGAATCAGTACACAGTTTGCATCGGTGATGGTAAACGCGATTATGTCCAAGCTCAATTGCGCGAGCAAAATATCATTACGATGATTTACTATCCTTTGCCCTTGCATTTGCAATCGGTATATAGCAACCTTGGCTATAAAAAGGGTGATTTTCCTGTCACTGAGAATATTTGCGATCGCGTTTTGTCTTTGCCAATGTTTCCAGAACTCAGTGAAGAGCAACAAGATCGAGTCGTCAATACTTTAAAAAATATTCTCAAATAGTATTTGAGCTTGTTAAGCAAGCCAATAAAAAGCGACGCACCGCGTCGCTTTTTATTGCCCATATGCTAAAACTTGCTCAACAGTCAGGGCAAAGCGCTCAACTACTGTCGATGCAATTGGCATATCCCCTGTATAGATTTTGTCTTCATACTGTCCGTTCACCCATAGACATATGGTTATTTGCCGCATTTCTGGATCAATAATCCAATATTCATTAATACCTCTAGCTGCATACTCTGTGCGTTTATAGCGATAGTCGCGATCGCGATTTTCTTGCCCAGGAGACACAACTTCAACTACCAAGAGAGGGGCTGGCATGATCATTGAGACAAAATTTCGGGACGATGCTTGTAAATACGTGGCTGAATCTTCTGTGATTATCATCAGATCAGGAATACGACAGGTTGATCTTTTGCCTGAAACTGCAATTTCAGTGTTGTAAAGAATTAAAGCAAAGGGAATATACTTGGCAAACTCGAACAGTAAAAACTTAGCAATACTAATATTCCCAAATGATTCAGTTGGCACTTTGAATAATTCTCCGTTTACAAGCTCATAGCGATCATCTGTACCATCGTCATAACTGAGGTAGTCTTCTATGGTCATCAGTTTAGAGGGACTATCTATTGCTAAAGTCATATTTTCAGATCCTCTACATATGCATGACAGAATTGTATCAAATCTAATTTACTGGAGAACCGATTTTTAGTAGTGCAGCTTTGCCAAATCACTAAAAGTTGGTTCTTTAGTTGTCAATGATCGCTATCAAATTTACCGAACTTTGTCTAACTATTCCCTATAATAATCCCATCTTCATTAGGCAGCAGTCATGGGCATTCTTAAAATGAAGTAACATCTATTCTGGCTATCAAAAATGCATCATATTATTAAACGATGACAAAATTTGACTTTCTATCAGAAACCAACAAAAATTGGCACTACATGGATGTAGAGCAAGTATTGGCTGCTTTAGAGTCTTCGATAGAAGGTCTATCCTATGTGAATGCGCGACAAAGATTACGACATTTGGGAGCCAATAAATTACCGCGATCGCGTCCAATCAGCAAAGTCCTTTTACAACCTTTAATTAATCCTTTAACTTATCTTTTATTGGGGTCAGCAATTTACTTGCAATGGAATGGAGCAGAAGGATGGGCGCTAATTTCTGTAGGCTTACTACATGGTGCGATCGGGATTGGAATTTCAATATGGTCAATTAAAACCAAGGCGAAAGTCAGTCGAGATCGTCCTCAGCGCCGCCAAAATGAACCTTCTAATTCGGTAATGGTATTACGCGATCGCGAAGAGATGGAAATTCCATCGCGAGATTTGGTATTGGGAGATGTGCTGTTACTGCGAGAAGGTGATCGCCCTAATGTCGATCTGCGCGTACTGGAGACATCAGACGACTTACTGGTAAATCAAACCAATTTGGGCGGTGAAGCAATTTGTGCTAAGCGAGCCGATCTTACCTTTGAGGAGAAAACGCCACCACTTGAATGCAGCAACATGATCTATGCGGGAACAGAAATTTCCGCAGGAAGAGCGAAGGGGCTTGTGATTGCCACCAGTCGTTTCACCCAAGAACAGGCGGCTCTAGTTAAGGAAAAGCCATTTTCAGTTATCCATTCTGAATTGCGTCAACTGCGTCAGGTCTGGATCGGACTGTTGCTGCTAGTGACGACTACAGCAGTAGGCTTTGCATGGCAACGCGGAATAACGATCAATGCGATGACTGCGGCAGCCCTGATTGTTAGCACCTATCCTCAAAATTTGTTGCGGATTGCTACTCAGGTTCAGTTGTTTGGAATGCGCGATCTTGCTAAACAGCGAATATGGGCAAGATTTCCTTCCGTCTTAGATGCGATCGCTAGAGTGACAACGATTGTACCAATTGTCGAGTCGGATGTGGTATTGAGCTTTGATAATTTGAGTCAGGCTGGTATTGAATGGCAGGGACTCATCAGGGCCTCAGAAGATGATGCAGTAGCTTTTAGTGAAGTAATTGGCATTGAAACCCATAGTTACTTTGATGCTCCTCAAGAGAAGATTCGGCGCTGGCAAGATGGTCGTCAAAAATCTAACCGAAAATCTTTAAATGCAGTTGCTGTAATAGGGAATGATATTGAAGATATATTCCTATTGAGAGCTGCCGATGTGGGAATCTGCGATCGCACCTGTCGCAAAGAATTGCAAGACAGTTCAGGAATAATCTTACCAAAAGAAGACTTCCATTATTTGCCGACCGCTATACTTGAAGGAAGAGCCACGTTTGATCGGTTACAACGCACAGCACTGCTCACCGCCACTAGTGCTTTCACCTTAGCAGTCCTAACCCTGATGGATACGGCGGCAGGATTCTCAATGCCACCATTACAGATAATTTGGGTTGGGGCGATCGCTACACCAATTGTTGCTTTCCCTCTAGTTCTAGAACCTACTCATGAGAGTCTTTTAACTCAACCAGCACACCGTTTTCAAACCATGTTACGTCCTAGTAATTACCTTCGCATTTTGCTAGCTGTTACTGCGACGATCTCAGCTATTTCCTTGGTTTTCTGGCTAAAGTACCAAGGTCAAGCTTCGATGTTTTCCCAAGCGCGATCAATGGCATTTGTTACCCTTGGGTTCAGTCAAATTTTTCATGCCTGTGCGATCGCTCGCCACAGCGTATTGAACAACTTTCCTTTGATGCTCAGTATATTTTTTGTCACAATCTGTCAAATTGCCTTTGTGCAAGTCCCTTGGTTTGGCGATCTGATGGCAACAGTTCCTTTAAATGCGGTTGAATGGACAATCGCAATTCTCAGCGCCACGGCAGTGTTTTGGGTGCAAGAGCTAATCAAAACTGGGTAGCGCTTGCTATATAATACTTTCAGCACAATTACCTAGGTTTTCTACGCGCATGGACAACACCCTCGATACTCAAGCGATGCGGAGGGCTTTGCACAAGTCCCCCAATTATTTTCGGCAAAGCTTTGGACATGGTGAAGAAGCCGAATCAACTATGCGATCGCAATATCATAGTGATTTGATCCAAACTATTCGCGAGCATGATTATGTCTACACGCAAGGCGATGTTACGATCTATTTGGCAAAATCCTTTGGCTTTTGTTGGGGTGTAGAAAGAGCGGTAGCGATGGCATATGAAACACGCACGCAATTCCCCAATGAGAAAATTTGGATTACCAATGAAATTATTCACAATCCTTCTGTTAACGCTAAGCTGAAGGAGATGGAAGTTCAATTTGTGCCAGTTTTAGAAGATGGAACTAAAGATTTTTCAGGTATTGGTCAGGGTGATGTCGTAATTTTGCCAGCCTTTGGAGCCAGTGTTCAAGAAACTCAGTTGTTTGATCGCCTTGGCAGCAAGATTGTTGATACAACTTGTCCTTGGGTATCCAAAGTATGGAATCGGGTTGAGAAACATAAAAAAGCAGACTTCACTTCCATCGTTCATGGCAAATACAACCATGAAGAGACGATCGCTACCAGTTCCTATGCCAAGCGATATCTAGTCGTATTGAACATGAAAGAAGCTGAGTATGTTGCTAATTACATGCTCAATGGTGGCAATCGCCAAGATTTCCTAACCAAGTTCAGTAAGGCGATGTCAAAAGGATTCGATCCCGACCTCGATTTGGTAAGAATTGGTGTTGCCAATCAAACCACCATGCTCAAGGGTGAAACCGAAGCGATTGGTAAATTGTTTGAAAAGACAATGATGCAAAAATATGGTGTAGAAAGTCTCAATGAGCATTTTCTTGCTTTTAATACAATTTGTGATGCGACTCAAGAACGCCAAGATGCGATGTTTGAGATTGTGGAAGAGGATCTCGATTTGATGATTGTTATCGGTGGTTACAATTCCTCAAATACAACTCATTTACAAGAAATTGCGATCGAGCGCAGTCTACCTTCTTATCACATTGATGATGTACATCGAATTCTCTCGGCTGAGGCGATCGAACATAAGCCTCTGGGTAAGGCGATCGAGCAAGCTACAAATTGGCTACCCACAGGCAAAATCAAAGTCGGCATAACGTCAGGTGCATCAACCCCCGATCGCGTTGTCGAAGATGTTATCAACAGAATTTTTGCCTTAAAAAGTTAATGCCAAATCTTGATAGATCTTGATAGATAAGGTGTGTGCATAAGTGCCTTGTCTATCAAGATTTATCTATTTACGAATGTGGCATGAGAATAAATTGAAGTTGCCAGCAATTCTTATTATGAAATCGATTTTAGATTTTTTAGCGCCGTAGGCGCTAAAAAATCTAAAATCGGTTTTGAAGAAAGTCCGCCTTTGGCGGACTTTCTTCAAAACCGATTTTTAAAATGAGAATAGCTGGAAGTTACGAGATGGGACGAACAATTTAGTTTACTTGGCATATAATGAGGTTAAATTTTGTAAAAATTTCAACCATACATGTCCACTACTATTGCGCCCGAAACCGTGACTGTTAAGCACGAGATTAAGGACATCACCCTTGCACCACTAGGCAAACAACGCATTGAATGGGCTAGCCGCGAAATGCCCGTATTGCGTCAAATCCGCGATCGCTTTGCTGCTGAGAAGCCACTTGCAGGTATCCGCATCGCTGCATGCTGCCACGTCACCACTGAAACTGCTAACCTCGCGATCGCCCTCAAAGCTGCTGGAGCAGATGCAGTTTTGATAGCCAGTAACCCACTTTCAACCCAAGACGATGTTGCCGCATCCTTGGTTTATGATCACGGGATTTCGGTATTTGCAATCAAAGGCGAAGATAACGCTACATACCATCGCCACGTTGAAATGGCTCTAGCTCACCGCCCCCACATCATTGTTGATGACGGTAGCGACGTAACCACCACTTTGGTATTGCATCACGCCGATCAAATCCCTGAAATCATTGGTACTACTGAAGAAACCACCACAGGATTAGTTCGCCTCAATGCAATGTTCCGTGATGGTAAGCTGACCTTCCCTGCGATCGCAGTTAATGATGCAGAAACCAAGCATTTCTTTGATAACCGCTATGGTACTGGTCAATCTACCCTCGATGGTATCATCCGCGCTACCAATATCTTGTTGGCTGGCAAAGTAATTGTTGTAGCTGGCTATGGCTGGTGTGGTAAGGGTGTAGCTCTACGTGCACGAGGCATGGGCGCAAATGTAGTTGTTACGGAAATCAATCCAGTTGCGGCGATCGAAGCTGCAATGGATGGATTCAGAGTCATGACCATGGACGAAGCAGCTAAAATCGGCGATATCTTTATCACCGTTACTGGAAATAAGCACGTCATCCGTCGCGAACATTTTGAAACCATGAAAGATGGTGCGATCGTTGCGAACTCTGGTCACTTTGATTTGGAAATTGACCTTGTTTCCCTCAACGATCTCAGCGAATCTGCAAGCTTTGTTCGCAACTTCACTCAAGAGTACCAACTCAAGACAGGCAAATCGATCATCGTCATCGGTGAAGGTCGTCTAGTGAACCTTGCCGCTGCTGAAGGTCATCCTGCTAGCGTTATGGATATGAGTTTCGCTAACCAAGCTCTTGCTTGCGAATTCTTAGTTAAGAACAAGGGCAATTTACCTGCGGGTGTTGTGCCAATTCCTAAGGATATCGATCAAGAAATCGCTCGCTTGAAGTTACAAGCAATGGGCATCACCATTGACACTCTAACTCCTGAGCAAGTTCATTATCTCAATTCTTGGACAGAAGGAACATAAGCTTTCTTGAAAAAAGAGGGAGCGCATTGCGCTCCCTCTTTTTTTGTAATTAATATCATTTTATAAGTTATGCCTCAAACAAAAATCTATGGAAACGCTGATTTTATTCAGCAAAATCGAGAAACTCTATCGACTACCATTCATTCTTGTGTAGTTGATGCGCTTAACTATCCCCTAGAAAAAAAGTTTCAGAGATTCTTCCCATTGCAAGCTGAAGACTTTGAGTATCCTAGCGATCGCAGTGAAAAATATATCATCATCGAAATCTTGTTGTTTGCGGGACGTACTGTAGAAGCAAAGAAAAATCTCTATCGTTTATTATTTGAGCGTCTAAAAGAAAAATTGGATATTGCTCCATTAGATATTGAAATTATTTTAATCGAGACCCCAAGCCATAACTGGGGCATTCGTGGGATGGCTGGGGATGAGTTGAACTTAAGTTATAAGGTAAATGTCTAGTCCATGAGTGAACTTGATCTTGATTTTCGCCTTGCACAATTTATTGATATCGATCCACTGATGGAACTTGTGCAGGAATTCTATCAATTTGATGGCATCGCTTTTGATGAAGGCGTGGTCAAAGCATTTATTGCTTTGCTCAGTGATGAGCAATTTGGGCTGATATGGCTAATTTGCGATCGCGATCACCCAATTGGATATGTTGCACTGACCTTCTTTTTTAGTATGGAATATCACGGACGTTGTGGGCTTGTTGATGAGTTATATATCCGTGAAGACTATCGGGGTCGAGGTATTGGCAAAAAAGTATTTAAGCTAATCGAGGAATATCTCCAAACTCAAAAGATGCGATCGCTGTCTCTAGTTGTAGATTTCTGGAATGAGCCAGCCGAAGCCCTCTATACCAAACTAGGTTTCCGCCGCGAAAAACGTCACTTGATGGTCAAGCATATTGACAGCGACTTATAGTCCATTGCCAATTACAACAAATGCAGACCAGAAGAAAGGATGATTGTAATTTGTTTCGCGCTCTTTGATGGGTCTGCGAATCATGCTTAATTGTGCTTCTCGTAATGCTGTTGATGGGGCGATATTGCCCTTTTGCAGCTTTTTATAAAACTCTTGCATCAACAACTGTGTGCCGCCATCGGATACTGACCAGAGGGATGCGATCGAGGCTTTTGCTCCTGCACGTTGGACTTGATAGCCAAAACCTAATATCTCGGCTCCATTGCCTAGAGTACTACTAAGTCCCGTTTGGCAAGCGCTAGTCGTGCTTAGCGCAGTATCCTTTAGCGATAGATCATTAATCTCAGCTAGGGTGATTTTGCTGCCATCGCCAAATAGTACATAGGAATCCAGTGGGCTTTGCGAGCTAAATTCGGCATGGGTAGCAAAATGGACTATGGAGTTCCCTGCTACTTTCTCTTTGGTTGTTTTGGCGGTGAAGTTCTGCTCGATGTATTTGTTGGTGTTTGGGAAAGTGCTGGTAATATATTCAACTTCAGGGATAGAGAAAGGGAGGGCAGTTTGACCAAATTTTCTTTCTCCTGCTTTGCCTCCAAATGCGCCTGCATAGATACGGAGGTTGGTGAGTGAGTTGTGGTTACTGTCAAATAGGCTATAGGCAATTAAGTTATTGATACGGTATTTCTCGATTAGATATTGTTTGCCGTCGTAGAGTGCGGCGATGGGAATATAGCGCAAGAAACTATCGGGTGCATAGAGGATCGTGTCGGCGTTGGCTTGTTTGAGTTCAGTTTCGATGGGTTTAATCAGCAGATCATAGAGATTTTTACTAGAAACTATTGCATCTTCAGATCCCCAATCCATTAGGCTAGCGCGAAACTCATTGATTAGGATGGTAAGTTCTTCTTTTTTGATGGGAATCGTATAGTTAGCGGGAATTGAACCACTAGAAAAGACAATCAGTTCAAGTCGGTCATCGAGAATCAGGGGATAGATTAAAACGGCTCCTTTGGGGATGTTTTGCAGATATTCGGGAACTTTGTTGATTTCGGATTTGGGAAGTTGTTTAAGTTGGCTGGCAAGTTGGCGATTTAGTTCAGGAATCTTTTCTATATTGAGGTTAGATAGCTGACTGCTGATTGCTTTTTCTGGTTCTAGCAGTCGGACACCTTGGGCAGTGATGTCATTACCTTTAATGTTTTTGAGATAGTCTTCGAGTTCTTGGATTTTGAGGAGGTCGAGGACTTGTAGGGCTTCGGTGACTCGTCCTTGTTTGAGTAGGCGATCGGAGAGAGTTCGATAAGTATCAGCAACAGTGCGGGTAAAAGATTGCTGTTCTTCTCGACTGAGTTTTTTCAAGTCTTTACGAATTGATTCGCGCACTTTAACAGATTCTTTGAAGAAAAGAATAGCCAGTTCTGTTTGTGATTGAGAATCCAAAGCATAGCCAATATTGTTGAGGGTTGCTCCTTCACCAGCGAGATCGCCAACTTCTTTTATAATCGCAAGTGCTTGTTGGTAATAGTCTAGGGCTTTTGAATACTGTCCAAGGTTGTCATAAGCTAAGCCTATATTGTTTAGAGTCGTCCCTTCAACAGCGCTATCTCCAATTTCTTTTGAGATCGAAAGCGCTTGCTGGTAATATTCTAGAGATTTAGGATATTGTCCGATGTTGTTGTAACTCAAACCAATATTGTTGAGAATTCTTCCTTCAGTGGCACGATCACCAATTTCTTTTGAGATCGAAAGCGCTTGCTGGTAATACTCTATAGCTTTGGAGTATGAACTAGGTTTATCGTAAACTCCACCTATATTGCCAAGCGTTATTCCTTCAGCAGAGCGATTACCAATTTCTTTACTGATTGAAAGAGCTTGCTGGTAAATATCTATGGCTTTAGTATCTTGTCCAAGGCTTTTGTATACTAAGCCGATATTGTTGAGGGTTGCATTTTCACCAGCGCGATCGCCAATTTCTTTACTGATTGAAAGAGCTTGCTGGTAAATATCTATAGCTTTCGCATATTGTCCAAGGTTTTTGTATATTATGCCGATATTACTGAGAAGTGTGGTTTCTCCAGTACGATCTCCAATTTCTTTTTTGATAGCTAAGAAAGCATTTAAGAATGCAAGGGCGCACCAAAACAGGTATAAATACTGATGAAGTCTAGTATCAACCAGTCAAGATGCGCCAACCCTATAATACCGATTTATCAAGCAAAGAGTGGGAAATAATTGCGCCAATGCTGCCAAAACCGTCAAAATTGGGGAGACCACCAAAAACAGATTTTCAGGAAGTGATGAATGGGATTTTCTACATAACCAAGAATGGTTGTACATGGGAAAATCTGCCCCATGATTTCCCACCATATTCAACAGTCTACTTCTACTTCCAAAGATGGACAAAAACAGGAGTTATAGCTGAAATCAATCACCAGATAAGTGCACAAGTACGTTTGGCGGATGGTCGAGAAGAAACACCGAGTCTAGCAAGTCTCGACAGTCAAAGTGTTAAAACAATGGATAGTGCAGGTAGTCGTGGTATTGATGGCGGTAAAAAGATAACGCTCATATGGGGAAGTAGGTGAAATGGCAAAATAGGAGGAAGTCATTTTCATAAATCGATAGAGATGCCATGATCAAATTTCCCCTGACCGAATTGTTAGATGAACAAGCGTGCTATGAATGGTTATTAAAGATCCTGCATCCAAAGGGTTTGCATTGTCCAAGTGGACACGCAATACCAGCAGGACAAGCGCCACACGATCGCCAACGTACACCAATCGTCAAATATAAGTGTCGGGAATGTGGGAAAGTGTTTCACATTTTTACAGGAACAGACTTATCAGGAAGCCATTACACCTGTGGTCAGATCGTGCTGATATTGCGTGGATTCTTACAAGGACAAACGACCCAACACATAGCCGAGGAACTAGGACTCGACTATGGGACATTATTGTCTTGGCGGCATCGCATCCAACGTCGAGGATTTGCCCATTTGATTAATGGTAATCTGCCCGATGCTGAAGCCGAGATGGACGAGATGTTTCAGAATGCAGGAGAAAAGGGAGCAAAAAAAAAGATCCAATAGCAGACCCACCAAGACAACGCGGGAATCAACGCAAAGGCAAGGGAACCATGGCAAATGACCGTCCACCCATTGTCGGTACTGTTGGGCGCAACAGTGGTCAGATCCGCATGAAGGTCTGTGACAATACTCAACAAATCACGATTCAACCGCAGGTAGAGGTAACGACCTTACCGACCACGACAGTCTATACCGATGAATCCGATGCTTATAATCGCATACCTGCTTCTGGTCGTGAGCGTCAAACCGTTTGTCACTCTCAGCGCGAGTATGCCCGCGATGAAGATCAAGATGGTTTTTGTGAGGTTCATTGCAATACTATGGAGGGCATTTGGGTTGGTTTACGCAATTTTCTGCGTCCCTTTCGAGGTATTCACAAGAAGTATTTGTATCTGTATGTAGCCATGTTCAAGTGGGCTTACAATCTACGTTGGATTGATTTTGACTTCCTGCGTCGTCTTCTTTTTCCTCCTTCCACCTATTTACCTACATGAGCGGAATCTTTTAATTGGTGAATTCTTTCTCCATTAACAATATATCATTAGATAATTTTATACTAGTCTTGAAACCCAGAAAAGAATAAAGATTTTTAGCCTTTTCATTTTTGACATATACCTTAAGTAATAGCCTAGAAAAATTGTTCATTTTACAAAATACTTCAGCATGAGATAGCGTTAATTTAGCAATTCCCATAGAAGAGAATTCTTGAGATATAAAAACTCCATACATAGGATCAACATAACCTTCATCTAATCCCCGTAGCATATAAAATCCTATGATTCTTGTAGATATTCCATCATTAAGTTCGACTCCATATATTTGATCTTTTTCAGCATTTAAAAGTAGTTTGCTGATTGTATCTATTTCAAATGTGAATGGCGAAAAATATCTTATATAATCTTCCGTGCTTTTTATAAGAAGCTGATATAGAGATTCTGCATCTTTTAGCACCAATTTTTTAAAACTTACATACATCATATTAATTCAAATGCATGTTTCAGAGAATTGCATACATACTTCACTTGCTCATACGATAAAGCAGGGTAGCTAGGAAGATTAATACCTCTCCATCCAATATCTTCAGCTACTTTATGCTTTTGATATTTGTGAGAGTACATAGGCATCATGTGTATAGGATAAAATACTGGTCTAGTCTCAATTCCCGCTTTTAGCAAAAGTTCTCTAATACCATCGCGTTTCTGTGCTTCAGGCACAAGAATACAAATCATCCAGTAAGAATGATATACTTCATTAACTTCAGAATGGACTGTAAAAGGAGTGTCTTTAAGAAGCTCTTGATACCATATTGAAATTTGACGTTTCTTTTGTAAAACTTCTTCTACCTGTTCTAATTGAGCCAATCCGATCGCAGCACAAATATTTGTCATTCGATAATTATATCCAATTACATCGTGCCAGTATTCACGGTACTTAGCTAAACCCTGCCCTCTAAAATGCAAAGCCCGTTCGTAAAGAGTTTGATCGTTGGTTACTAGCATTCCTCCTTCGCCTGTTGTAATTGTTTTATTTCCATAAAAGCTGAAAACTCCAATATCTCCAAAAGTTCCAACGTGTTGATTTTTATAACGAGAGCCGATTGCTTCCGCGCTATCTTCTATCAAAAATATCCTATGTTTTTTGACAATCTCTTGTAATCTATTCATATCACATGGATGACCATAGAGATGTACAGCAAGTATAGCCTTAGTATTTTTCGTGATGTGTCTTTCAATATCGTCAGGATCTATCTGCCATGTCTCAGATAATGAATCTACGAATACAGGTGTAGCACCTGTGTAAACAATAGAGTTTACTGAAGCAATATAGGTCAAAGTAGGAACTATAACTTCATCCCCTACACCGATTCCCAATGTAACTAAAGCTAAGTGCAAAGCCATTGTTCCATTACATACGGTAAGTGAATATCTTGCACCTATATATTCAGAAAAAGATTCCTCAAAGAGAGAAACATATTTTCCCTTGGATGATATCCAATTTGAATCTAAGCAATCTATAACGTATTTTTTTTCATTGCCAGACAGCGATGGTTGATAAACAGGAATGTCAATCATAAATAACTAGCTCTCAACTTCATGAATCTAACTTAATATTGGTCTATAGCCATCTTAAAAACTTCGACATATTTAGCTGCAATTTCATTCCAAGTCTGTCTAGGAGTATTCATATTATCTAGAGCAGACTGCTTATAAATTTCGTAATTATCACACATCTCATTAATGCCTGTCAGTATAGAATTTGGTGAATATGGGTCAATCAAAACAACCTTAGTTGGCCATGTCGATAAATGTTCACGCATAACGGGAATATCAGAACAAATTACGGGTATACCAAAAGTTAATGCTTCTTCTACTGGATAGCTTCCCCCACCTTCAGCCAGACTAGGCATAATTAGAGCCTTTGCATTCTGCAATAAAGTGAGTGCATCTTGATCAGTTACATATCCTAAAGCATGAAAATCTATGCTGTGTTTTAGTCCTAGTCGATCTATCAGCCCCATAAGTCTTGCTGACTGATGATTCCATGCATCTGACCAATTAGGGCTAGTTTGTTTTAAAAATTCAGTTCCACTGCCAGTAAGTACTAATGACATTTTTTCTTTGTTTTGCAAACGTGACAATGCAATCAGCAAGTTGTAGTGATTTTTGTGAGTATTTATATTTGCAGGATATAGTATGTAATCCTTAGGTATTTCTTGTAATATGGTGCTTTTGGAAGAACTTGTTGGATTCATTTTCCACGGCAAAGTAGCATGAGGGATCTTAGAAATCAAACGAACTGACTTTCCAAAGTGATTAATTAATCTGTTTTTTGTGTTTTCAGATGAAACAATAATCCAAGATTTTTCGACCCAATCTTTTGATCGCATCCATTCTTGACTAGTTACTATACCTCCCATAATTTCTGGAAAATCAATCATTATAGTATCTTGAAAAGTACTAACTATAGGCTTGTTTATATATGGGAAACCCTGTAAATGTGGCCAAAAATAATACACTAAGTCATAATTTTTCTCTATGTTTTTAAGTTGCTTAATTTGCCAATTGGGAATCCAATTAGATCGATCACCTAGTAAAAGTTTACTCAACTTTTGTGTAAGTAAGCGTGTCCCAAAAATCCCCCATAGTTTTTGATCTTTAAGAAGCCAATTCAACCAAAGAGGAGTAGGAATATAAATTATTTCAATTGGCAAGTTAATTACTGATGTATCAAATAAAGATTTAGTAATTGAGGTGTCATGCGTCAGAATACCTACATTTTGAACATTCGAGTTCTGAGCAATAGCTGGTATTAACTGAGAAAAAAGACGAATACCACCACCCAAACTTATTTGAGGACAATAAAAAAGTATTTTCATAAGAATATATTTTCTTGGCTTAGATTTATAGTGATTTACAAATTAATATATCTCCAAAATGAATATATGAATTGTCAAATTGTTGGATTTTACAATCTTTTTATCATATGTAATTATAAAAGAAAAATTTTAAAATTACTAGATCTTTTGTAAGCCTATCTATTCTATTTTAGGTAAAACATCAATGTCTACCAAAATCCTTAGGATGATTAGACATATTTTAATGTAAATATTGAATAGATTGGTAGGCTTTTCTGATTTCTTAATAAAAAGCCATTCATAGTCTGTCCCTACTTGATAAACACTAGATGCCTCTAAAATTTGTTCTACTTTTTTCATGGATTGAGCTGAATAAAAGATGACGTGTTGACCACTCATTGGAGCTAAATAACTCCAACTATTATCAGTTTCATCAGGTCTATATAAGCCTGTAGTAACAAAAACATATGATAAATCTTTATTTAAAATATCTCGAATAATATTAAGAGTTATTAGGGGATTACTTAAATGCTCAAATACCTCACTTGCTATAATTAAGTCATACGGTTGATTTTTAATTACTTCATCTATGCTTTTAAAGTTTTTAGTTGAAGAAAAACTAGTTTCTACATAAGGCTCATAAGTATAGGTATCCCAGTCTAATTTAAATTTTAGACAACTTGCAGCAAACCCTGAACCAGAGCCAAAGTCTAAAACCTTAAACCTCTTTCCTGAGCTGCGAATCACTTTTGATTTTACTAAACTTTTTATGCGACTTACTAGACAGTATTGTCTCCAAGATTCTCCAGTGTCTAAATTTAGGCTGATTGCAGATTGATAAAAGTCTTCTAATTCTTTTGCGGACATTGAATCTAAATGATTTGACTGAAGTGTTTTACATGCCTCACACTCATAATAATTTGCTTTAATAGACTTACATATGTCTAATGAAAACAGATAATTAGTTTTCTGATTACAAAGTTTACAAACACCTGAAGAATGATCTTTCATAATTTTAAGTTTATTTCATTTTTAATACATAACAGTCGTATCAATTGGTCTAGTCTTAATCAACTGCCATTCTCTATAAGGAGAGATTACTCCATCTCTATCTCCATATATTCCCTCACCTAAAGAAGATTTATTGATTATTACAATTTGTTTGATATCATCTAATCTAAAGTGAACACAACCATTTGGTTCATCAATACCAACAGATAATAGGTATGTTCCACTATTAAGTAAATTCTTGGGTATAGTACATTGAACAGTATATTGACAGTTTTCTAAACAACCAATTGGATGTCCCATATCCCAGTCCGTAGTAGCAAGTATGACAGAGTTGTCTAATTGGGATCTGATTCTTATGACAATACGAAGTGGTCTTTGTAATTCTTGTTGTAAGATATCCATCTCTATAATGAATTTCTCAAACAAATCAAAAAATTCACACTCTTGGTGATTAGAATTCAATAGTCTGATATTTTTTACTATAGCTAAAGCATTTTGACTAACTTGTGTGAGTCCTACAGATAAAAAAGATGATACAGCCGCAGCATATTTAGCTATTTGTTTGCTAGAAAACCCGATTGAATCAACTTTCCCTTCATTTAACCAGATTACGTTCTCACACAGATTCGCAACTGCTGACATATTGTGGCTAACAAATAAAACTGTTCTCCCCTCTTTTTCTGCTATGTCCCCCATCTTTCCCAAACACTTCTTCTGAAACTGTGCATCCCCCACCGCCAACACCTCATCCACAATCAAAATCTCAGGCTCCAAATGCGCCGCCACCGCAAACGCCAACCTCACATACATTCCTGAAGAATAAAACTTAACAGGCGTATCCAAAAACTTCTCAACTTCCGCAAACGCCACAATCTCATCAAACTTACGCACAATTTCTGATCGCTTCATCCCCAAAACCGCACCATTCATAAAAATATTTTCTCGCCCAGTCAACTCAGGATGAAAACCAGTCCCCACCTCCAACAACGAACCCACACGCCCCCGTATAACCACCTCACCCGAAGTAGGGCGCACAATCCGCGACAAAATTTTTAATAAAGTACTTTTCCCCGCACCATTGCGCCCAATAATCCCCACCACCTCGCCCTGATTTACATCAAAGCTGACTTCCTTCAAAGCCCAAAAATCCTCAGACTGCGATCGCCCCCATTGCCCACGCAACAACCCCTTAAACCCATCAACCAAATCTTCCCGCAAGCTATGGTACGGCTTCTGCGTAGTTGACCGAATCTGATAACACTTACTTAAATCTTTAACCTGAATTACTGGTTGCGTCATATTTTCTCAATAACAACTAAGTTAAATTAACATCGCATTCCAATACATCCCTAATAGTATAGGCACAATCAATAGGCATATCCAAGTCTGTTTCTGCGATCGCATCCAATCGACCAGTTTTGTAAACCTGATGTAAATATTCATCAGTTAGATAACGCTTGAGGCTAGGACTATCTCGCAAATATTCTTTAATATTCAGCCTTTCTCGTTGAATTGTTACTTGCCAACTCCTTGACCTGCGTTGTGGCTGATAGTCCCACTTCAGCAAATGATGCACAATCAACCGCAGACTACTCAACAGGCGATCGCGCTCCCGTTTAGACAAATCGCGTACTTCCTCCACCAAATTTTCAATATCTAGCTCATTAAACCGACCCGCCGCGATCAGATCTGCCATCTGTTCAGCCCAGAGTCCATAATCTTGCTCGTATAGAGTTGTCATAGTTACAACCAAAAAATTGATCTTAACGTTAATAAAAACAAACTAAGCAGGTTGAACACCCATAGCCCTTAGTTGTGCTAGCAAACGTTCGGCTCTCTCATATTCTTGGTCAGCACGTTGGCTTTCTTGGTCGGCACGTTGGCTCTCTTGTTCAGCATATTTGTTTAATTCAAGAGTTGTCAGAAATTTTTGACCATCAGGACGATAGATGTCCAGACTATCTTCAGAAACTTTAAATCGAATCTGCAAGCGCGGACTAACCCAATCTTCGATATCTTCGATTACATTCAGTCGATTGTCTTTTTTGTACAATCCATTCAATTCATTGGTTTCAGGATCATAAATGTAATATTCTTCGACCCCATAGCGATCATAGAACTGCAACTTTTTAGTCATTTCCTTTAATCGATTGCCAGGAGAAAGAATTTCAAATACGACTTGGGGTGCAATATTGTTCTCTCGCCACTGCTGATAAGAACCGCGATCGCCCTTAGCTCGACCAAACGCAACCAGCACATCAGGAGCCACCCGAATCTCTGGATGTCCCTCCACGGGATACCACAACAGATCACCCGCCACAAATACATCAGCAGCGTCAGCAAAAATTAATTCCAAATTCTCCTTGATCAGTACAATCCAGCGAAATTGTTGCGTATTATCCGCCATTGGTTGTCCATCACTATCAGGGTAGATAATTTTTTTGTCTGTGCGTATGGGTAAAGTCGTCATCGCTAGAAATCCTACAAGCCCGACAAAGCTAATTTAACATACTGCCCCTAAGCATCGGCTTAGTAAGACAAAAACAAAACAAGCTAATTCGCCCGCTTTGCGGGCGAATTAGCTTGTTTTGTTTTTATTTTGACTATCTACTTAGTCCTAAATATAATCCGCAAAACCTTCTTCCACTGAGCGAAATATCCAAGTTCCGAGACTAAAAACAGCGATCGCGCAGCCCACCGACCAGCCAAATCCCAGCCAGCTAAATGTTGTTTGTCCTGTCACCGCAAATCGAAATACATCTAAAAAACCTGCCATGGGGTTGAGGTAATACCAAAACAAAAAACGCTTAGGCACGATCTGCACAGAATAAACCACTGGCGAAGCATAGAGCCAGACCTGAATTAAAAACGGAATAATATACTGAAAGTCGCGATAACGCACATTGAGCGAAGCTAAGATCATACCGATCCCCGTTGCTAATACCATTGTCACAATCATCACTGGTGGAATTAGCAATAACCCCCAATTTGGACGCATTCCATAAATAAAGGCAAGGGGTAACAACAAAAATAAAGAAACAACAAAATCAATCCATGCGGAACCAACAGCCGCTAAAGGAATGATCAATCGAGGGAAATAAACCTTTGTAATTAGCTGAGCTTCTGTGAGCAAACTGGAACCCGAACGGGTCACGCCTTCGGAAAATAATCCCCATAAAACTAATGCCGAGTAAACAAAAATAGGATAGGGGACTCCATCGGATGGTATTTTGACCAAATTGCCAAAAATGATGCTAAAAATAGTCATCGACACTAGGGGCTGAATGAGAACCCACGCAATCCCAATCACCGTTTGTTTATAGCGTACCGTGATCCGCCGCAGCATCAGCATGTATAGTAATTCACGATATTCCCAAAACTCCTGAATTCCTTCCCCTAAAGATTTATTTTGTGAGCGGATAACAGTTACTTTAGAAGTCATAAAAAAACCTGATTTTCGGTTAAGTTGCGAAACTTTTAGATTGATAGCACCATGAAAAAATCATTGATTTGCGGTATATCTGGGCAGGATGGAGCTTATCTAGCTTCATTATTATTGCAAAAAGGTCATATTGTATACGGCACTTCTAGGGACGCTGAAGTTTCATCCTTTAAGAATTTAGAAAGGCTAGGAATTAGACATAAAGTGCAATTAGAGTCCATGTCTCTAAACGACTTTCGGAGCGTTTTACAAGTCTTAATGAAAGTGGAACCCGATGAAATTTATAACTTGGCGGGGCAAACTTCCGTGGGGTTATCCTTTGCTCAACCCGTAGAAACCTTAGAAAGCATTGCAACAGGCACTTTAAACCTATTAGAAGCAATTCGTTTTACTAAGGCTCCTATTCGCTTTTATAATGCTGGCTCTAGTGAATGCTTTGGTGAGATAGGAGATAAAGCCGCCCATGAATTGACTCCTTTTCGTCCTCGTAGTCCCTATGCGGTGGCTAAGGCTGCTGCATTTTGGGAGGTAGCTAATTATCGAGAAGCCTACAACATCTTTGCTTGCTCAGGAATTTTGTTTAACTGAGATCTTGCACCATTCAAGAAAAGGGGTTGCAGAAAGAGCAGAAATGTGAAAAAAAGGGCGTAGTAGTAAATTAAATAACGAGCATGGAAAGCATCGTTAAGCACGCCCAAGGGCTAGTGTATAGTCTTCTGTGTTTGATGCCAAGTGTGTATCAAACAGCAAGTCTCAATGCAATACTAGGACTATTTCTCGAAGCACAAAGGCATCCTTATCCAGAACATACACAGATAAAATCAGCGAGTGCACTCAGCCGATTTCTCAATCACTATAACTGGTCAACGAGAGCAGTAATTCGGTCAACACGGCAGGCTATTTTGGGACAAATCGCCAAGCATCGCCCATCGAAACAAGTGCCATTAAAGATACTGATAGACTTGACTACCCTAGAAAAAAGCGGCAAGTTTTTACATTTGAGCAATCCCACCCAAAACGAACCAGACCCATGGGTGAGAATACTAAACGGAAAGCGAGGACTACATCTGGTTGTACTGTATCTGGTCTATGGAGAGTGGCGCGTACCATGGAGTTTTAGAGTATGGCGCGGCAAAGGATACCCCAGTCCCTCTGACTTAGCTTGTAAGTTATTGGGGACAGTACCCAAGCAACTAACCCAAGGCAAGACTGTGATTGTCCTTGCTGATACTGAGTTTAGTACGGTGAAGTTTTTCAATACTGTCCGCGCCAAGACTTGGCGCATCGTTGTCGGTGTACGCAACAATCGTAAACTTCAAGATGGCCGTACAGTCAAACAACTTTATCGTCATGGCAAACGTGGACAACAAATTTTGCTAGAAGGGCTAACTCAGCCTTTGACGATCTCTTGGTTTTGGCTCAAAAGAGCTGATAGTAAACGGGAGTTACGCTTTGTTGTCTCTTCTCATCCTTATTCTGGTGCTTATCTGGTGATGTTAGGTCGTAAGCGTTGGGCGATTGAGGGATTCTTCAAAACCATCAAACATCGCTTTGGTTTGCATTGTTTTGGGCAATCTACAAAACTTGGTGTTTATCGTTGGCTTATCCTCTCTCTGCTTGCTTATCTTTTGGCCCATTGGATTGATCAATGGTCGAGTCCTCCTGTCTTGGACTGGAAAGCTACCTGTGATTTGACACTTTCCGTTTTATTTCCTTCTGTCCTTTGGTTGAAACTTCTTAGGTATCTCCAAATTAGTGCCGATATTGCTGCTCGTCATGGGTTTGAAATTATTCTCAAACCCATTCCTACTTAACTCTTTCAGGAATGGTGCAAGATCTCAGTTAACCACGATTCCCCCTTGAGACCAGAGCGATTTGTTACCCAAAAAATTATCTCGGCTATTTGTAGAATTGCAAATGGAAGTCCTGAGAGATTAATCCTAGGCAATACTAATATTCAAAGGGATTGGGGCTGGGCGGCGGACTATGTTGAAGCAATGTATCTTATGCTCCAGCAGTCGGAGCCAGATGACTATGTAATTGCTACAGGTAAAAGTAATAGTCTTCAGAAATTTGTTGAAACTGGTTTTGATTATTTGGGGATAGAGTCAAGCGATCGCCTTGTGATCGATCAAAGCTTATTTCGTCCTTCGGAAATCATGAGAAGTTGTGGTGACCCACAAAAAGCCAAAGAAAAACTGGGATGGCAGGCGAAGTACGAAATGCAAGATATTATAAAAATGATGATTCAGGCAAAGCAAAATAATGCGAATTGGTGTTAATAGCCTATTTCTAAAACCTCAACAGGTAGGGGGAGCAGAGTTTGTATTGCGAGGATTATTGATTGGTCTAGCACAAACACCTGATGTAGATTTATATGTATTTATTAATCAAGATTTAATACAATGGCTCAACGACTTAAATCTAGGTAAATCAGTTAAGGTAGTACCGATTAAAATATGGGGTAATCGCTTTATTAGTGAAGCCTTTCAGTTACCACATGTAGTTAATCAATTTAAGCTTGATGGATTAATTAATACTAATTACTTTACGCCTTGGCGACTATTACTTAAAACAAATTCTGTGACGATCATTTATGATCTTAACTATTTGCATTTTCCAGATTTATTCTCTTGGCAGAAAAAATCATGGTTGTATTGGATGCATAAATTAACTCTAGCTAACGCCAATCATACTGTGACAATTTCTAATTTTGTTAGACAAGACATTAAAAAATCGCCAATTCAAGGATGAAATGCAACGGGTTCTGATGAAGCAAAGAATACTTCGTAAGGAGTACGATAGTCAAGTGATTTTCTGGGTCTGTGATTGATCAAATTCACTGCCTTCTGAAAGTCCTCTTCTTTCACGATTTTAAAGTTTGTACTTTTGGGATAGAACTCTCTAATTAATCCATTGGTGTGTTCATTCAATCCACGTTCCCATGAATGATATGGATTCGCAAAGAAGGTCTCTAGTTTCAATCTTTCAGATAGCTTCTCATGCCCACAGAATTCTCTTCCATTATCAAAGGTCATTGTCTTTCGAGATGTTGATTCTATAGGCTCAAATAGATTGAATGTCACTCTGTTTATCTCATCCATCGTCTTGTTCTTAGCTAGTCCAGCAAGTAAATACTTCGATGCTTTATCAACATGCGTAACTACGATACCTGTGTGGTTGCACCCGATTACCGTATCACTTTCCCAATGTCCAATCTCTGTTTTTAAATCTGCAATCTTCGGTCGATTCTCTATCCCTACCCTATTGGGAATGCCACCTCGCTTCTGATGGCGACCTTTGCGCCTTCGTTGCTTTTGCTTCTGCCTCAGATATTGTTGATATATTCCCATCTCTTGATGGTTTGCATAGATCATCAGATAAATCGTCTCATAGCTGATTTTACCTAGCCCCTCCCTTTCCATTCTCCCTGCTAGTTGCTCTGGGCTGTGGTGTTGCTCTAACCGTTGTTTGACTTCGGCGATCGTCTCAGCACTGATGCTCTGAAATCTTACCTTTGCTTGTTTCCGTCTTGCTTTCATCAGGGCAACCGCAGTATCTGGCAAATAGCCAATCTGTCGCTCGTCTGTATTGCGCGATAACTCTCTTGAAATCGTACTTTTGTTTCGCTTCAAGCGACGACCTATCTCTGATACAGATAATTGCTCAATTACTCTTAGTTTATACAGTTCACTTCTTTCTGTGGTGGTAAGATGGACAAAGCTCATGAGGGTATCCTAATTATTGTGATTAATATCAGAATATCCTTATGAGTCCCTTTACGCAAAGATCTCTAGGTGTTGCATTTCATCCTTGAATTGGCGAATCTTATCGATCTAAATGCAATATTAAAGTTATTTATACACCGATTTTATGGGATAGATTAGATAGCGAAGTATGTGATCAGCAAGATATAGTGGTCGATCACACTTTTCAAGGTAATGAATTAGTTGATCAATGTTTTATCCTTGCAGTTGCCAATCATTATCAACATAAAAATTTAGCAACTTTAGTAAAAGCTTTTGCAAAGATACCTGCTTTCTTCAATCAAGTTAAATTAGTTTTAGTAGGGCAGTTGCCAGAATCTCTAGTGGGGATGCGGCGCGATCGCTGTGATGATATTCGTCAATTAGTGAAGGATCTAGGTTTAGAAAGTCGGGTTTATATCACTGGCTATATTAGCGATCGCGAATTGGCTTGGTACTATCACCATGCTTACCTATTTGCATTCCCATCATTATTTGAAGGGTTTGGAATGCCTCCTGTGGAAGCTATGGGGATGGGGTTACCTGTGCTGACAACACGCTGTACCGCTATTCCTGAAGTAACGATGCAGAGAGCAGTTTATGTGGAAAATCCCTTGGATGTGGATGAATGGCGCGATCTCCTCACCGATATGCTCAATCATCGAGATCAGTATTTACCTGATCAATTGCTGATTCAAACAATTCGCCAAACTTATGATCCTGTTGCGATCGCTCGGCAATATCTAGAGCTATTCTAGAGCCTGAGGTAATTTTAGACCAACGCACAAAATAAGGAAAGACAAGCTATGACTTTTACCTTAGATCCATCTAGCGATCGCGTCACACTTCCCGATCATACGCAACTTCCCGAATCTGATGGTACTTTTGTGAAAAATTTTCAAGAGCATCCCCAAAGTATCCTACTTACCGATTCGATTGAGCCAATTTTACAAAAATGTCATCCCGATGGACAATATGCGATCGGGCAAGATTCGGGAATATATTGGCGGATGACAGACCCACCTGAGAAAGGTGCAGAAGCTCCTGATTGGTTTTATGTACCGAATGTCCCGCCGACATTAGATGGTCAGTCTCGCCGCTCCTATGTGCTATGGCAAGAATTTATTGCTCCTCTAATCATTTTAGAATTTGTGTCTGGTACTGGCAAAGAAGAACGCGATCGCACGCCTTGGACAGGTAAATTTTTTATTTATGAGCAGGTGATTCGTCCTGCTTTTTATGGCATTTATGAGGTGCAGAAGGCGAGTATTGAGTTATATCGCCATGTCACGAATCACTTTGAATTGGTTCCTGCAAATGAGAGAGGGCATTTCCCAATCGCAGAGTTAGGCGTGGATCTTGGCATTTGGCAGGGTGTTTATCAAAATTTGGAACTGCCTTGGCTACGATGGTGGGATGCTGACGGCAATTTGCTGTTAACAGGCTGGGAAACCTCTGAGCAAGAAAAGTTAATTGCCCAACAGGAAAGGTTAATTGCTGAGCAAGAGCGTCAAAAAAATGAGATCTTGATCGCCCAACTACGTGCGGCGGGAATTGAACCGCAGCTATAGCTGCGATTCGATCGCACTCAGCAATTTTTCTTGTGTCCAATTTTGATATAAATGAGCAGAGATCGCTGCTGCACCAGCACCGACACCTTCTTTAACAAACCCTTGTTCATAGGCGCGTAACTGTGGAAACTTAGATTTTGCAAAACTTAGCTGTGTGGCTAGTAAAGGCACATCTTGCACAGCTAAAGCCAAATCGACAGTCTTACCTGTGGGATCTTCGGCAACCCATCGAGTTGTACCTACAATAATCGCATGGGGATTCCATGTGAGATTTTGGTGGACAGAGATCGCTCTCGCGAGGGCATAAACAGCTAACATTTGAGTCCCGCCTGCCAGTAATACACCTACATGACGACTGGCTGCGATCGCCATTCCTGCCACTGCGATTTGCATGGGATCGCCCACTGCTGCAACGATCTCGAAGGGCGTGGCTGGTTGTTCTAGATGCTGTAATCCAGCTTGCACGATTTCCCACTTTTGAGCATGGTTACAAGTCGAATGAGAGCTATTTACTCTATCTTTAGCAGCAAGTCCTAATGCTGTTAGCACGGCTAAAGCTGTAGTTGTCCCGCCAACTACGCATTCACTCAGGATGACATAAGCGCCTGATTGAGCTAACTTTTCTCCCCATACTAAACCTTGTACAAATAATTGCAGCACAGTTTCAATCGGCAAAGCTTTGCCTGTACTTAGACATTTTGCAGGTAATCCAGAGAGGGGGATCGTTTGAATAGTCGGTGCGATCGCTAAGCCTGCATCAAAAATAAAAAGCGGTAACTCTTGGGCGGCAACAACGGCACGGGAAATTAAGACGGGGGAAGCACCTGCAACAAGGGGGGGTAAAGGGAAGTTGATATTTGATCCCGTAGCAAGAAATTCGGCATCGGCGATCGCTGTATATTTACGATCCTCAGGAGTTGCCCCTGCGGCAGAGATATTTGGAATGAGTCCTGTTTCAGTAAATCCCAACACACAAGCAAATACTGGACGTTTACCACGATAGTTCTTTAGCCAAGCTTTAGCTTTTTTGCGTTGTGTGTAGGTCTTGATCATTTAGACTTGTTTGCAAAAGTTATTGAAAGTAAATATTTCTACGGTACTTTCGTTAAGACAGTTAAAGATTATCTGAAGAAGTATCCAAAAGAGCACATTTAGGTTCTTACAATGAAGCTAACACATATAGCAATCCTAAATACATTGCTGTAAGTCAGGGCAACTCCTCATGAATTGTCTCTACTTACAGCAATTTATGATCGAAAGAGCCACAAGCGAATTTCTATAAGTGTTACTTTGCGACACTTATAGAAATTTGCTTGGTTCGGGTTTAAGTGCAAAGCACTGTATCTGGGTTGCCCGATCATACAGGTGAGTGAAGATAATTGAATAAGGTGCATGAATGAAGATAGGCGTAATCAAAGAAATAGAATTTGGAGAACGTAGAGTCGCTCTAATTCCTGAAGTGGTGAGTCGCTTGGTCAAAAATGGTTTGGAAGTCTTGATCGAGAGTCATGCTGGTGAATCATCTTTTTTTGCGGATGCAGCTTATGAAGAGGTTGGAGCCAAAATTATTTCTGACAAGAATGTTCTGATTAATGAATCAGATATTTTGCTAAAGGTGGGTGCGCCTCGTGAAGAAGAAGTGAGCATGTTCAAATCTGGACAAATCACAATTGGTTTTCTAAATCCTTTAGGTAGACCTGAACTAATCCGCCGCCTCGCGCATCAGGGGGTAACAGCAATGAGTATGGAGATGATCCCCCGCAGCAGTCGGGCTCAAAGTATGGATGCGCTCTCCTCGCAAGCCTCGATCGCTGGTTATAAAGCTGTACTGATCGCAGCAGCAGCTTTGCCAAAATATCTCCCTATGTTGACCACCGCCGCAGGCACGATCCCGCCAGCGAAAGTGGTGGTACTGGGTGCAGGTGTTGCTGGGCTTCAGGCGATCGCTACGGCGCGTCGTCTTGGCGCACAGGTGGAAGCCTATGATATTCGTCCTGCGGTGCGGGAGGAAGTGCAGAGCCTTGGGGCAAAGTTCATCGATGTAACCTTGGATGAGGATACGACCGCCGATGGTGGATATGCGAAAGAAATTTCTGAAGCAGCAAAACAACATGCTCAAGTCATTCTTGCTAAGCATATTAAAGAAGCGGATATTGTGATTACCACTGCCCAAGTGCCTGGACGTAAAGCCCCAGTAATGGTGACTGATGCCATGATTGCCCATATGAAGCGTGGCTCGATCATTGTGGATATGGCAGGCGAACAGGGGGGTAACTGCGAAGGTACGATCGCTGGAAAGGATGTAATGTGTCATGGCGCAATGATTATTTCACCAATCAATTTGCCATCATCAATGCCAATTCATGCTTCGCAAAAATACGCTAAAAATCTGCTCAACCTTCTCAATCACTTGATCAAGAAAGGCGAACTGGATCTTGATTTTGATGATGACATTATCAGCAGTACCTGTATCACTCACGCTGGCGAAATTCGCAATCAGCGCGTTAAAGATGCTCTCTCTCAACTAGCAGTCGCTGTCTAATATCCAAGAACAAAATGGCGTAGCCATTTTGTTCTTGGAAAACCCTGACTGGGTTTAAGTTTTAATTCACATTCAATTGATTTGAACTTGTTGGCACTGAAGTCAACAAGTTCGTTAAACAACTATGAACGAATCATTAATTAGTGCTCTATTTGTCTTTGTGCTTGCTTCCTTTGCAGGATTTGAAGTAATTAACAAGGTTCCCCCAACATTACATACTCCCCTGATGTCAGGGTCTAACGCTATTTCAGGAATATCTGTCATTGGAGCTTTGATTGTGGCGGGTAGCGATGTGAATCCCAATATTTCTGTGATTTTAGGACTTATCTCAGTCGTCTGCGCCACGATCAATGTTGTCGGCGGATTTCTGGTTACCGATCGCATGTTGCAAATGTTCAAAAAGAAAGAGGCGTAAAGCACCATGCTAGAAAATATTTTGGATTATGTCCCGACGGGGATTCAGCTTACCTATTTGGTGGCAGCTTCCTTATTTATGATTGGTCTCAAACAGATGGGATCACCTGCTACAGCACGTCAGGGAAATTTGCTTGGCGCGATCGCTATGTTGTTAGCGGTTGTAGCTACGTTGCTTGACAAGCAAGTATTGAGCTATAGCTTGATTTTGGTAGCGATCGCGATCGGTTCGGCGATCGGTTCGGCGATCGCTTACAAAGTTGCGATGACCGATATGCCCCAGATGGTTGGCTTGCTCAATGGTTTGGGCGGTTTGGCTTCATCTTTAGTGGCTGTGGGCGAATATTGGCGAGTAGTTAGTCATGGGTTGACCTTGCCATTGGTCGATAATCTTTCGATTACTGCTAGTGTTCTCATCGGCAATATTACCTTTACAGGCAGCATGATTGCCTTTGCTAAATTGCAAGGAATCATGAAAGGCGCACCGATTCGTTTCGCCTATCAGCAAACCATCAATATTCTGCTGCTAGCCACTTTTGTCGTTGGTGCAGCCATGCTGATTGTCAATCCTGCTGATCTGGTCGCATTCATTGGCATAAATATCATTTCCCTCCTAGTCGGCGTATTGTTTGTGATCCCCATTGGTGGCGGTGATATGCCCGTGGTAATCTCACTGCTGAACTCTCTGTCAGGGGTTGCAGCCAGTGCCGCAGGCTTTGTGGTGATGAATAATGTGTTGATTATTTCAGGTGCATTAGTTGGTGCTTCAGGTTTGATCCTTACCCAGATTATGTGTAAGGCAATGAATCGTACTCTTCCCAATGTGCTATTTAGCGGCTTTGGCACAACCTTAGTCACAGATGGTGACGCAGGCGATAGTAGCAACAAAACCGTGAAAACTATTGATCCCGAAGAATGCGCGATGATGTTGGGTTATGCGCGATCGGTGGTAATTGTGCCTGGCTATGGCATGGCAGTCGCTCAAGCTCAGCACGCTGTGCGTGAGTTATCGGACATGCTCGAACGCAAAGGTGTAGAAGTAAAGTTTGCCATCCATCCAGTTGCGGGGCGGATGCCAGGTCATATGAACGTATTGCTAGCGGAGGCTAATGTACCTTACTCGCAACTCTATGACATGGACGATATCAATACTCAATTTGAGAATACCGATGTGGTATTGATTATTGGCGCAAATGATGTTGTCAATCCTGCGGCGCGAACTAATCAAGCTAGCCCGATCTATGGAATGCCGATTTTAGATGTGGATAAAGCTAAAAATGCGATCGTGATTAAACGAGGCATGAGTGCTGGTTTTGCGGGTGTCGAAAATGACTTGTTCTACCACCAAAAAACGATGATGTTATTTGGTGGTGCTAAGGACATGGTGGGAAAACTTGCCAATGAGTTAAAGCAAATTTAAGCTAATTACCTCCGTGTAATAAGAAAATAAAAAGTGAATCGCCCGTTAAACGGGCGATTCACTTTTTGGAAGTTAGAAAGAGTTATACCAATTCACAAAAGTGTGGCAACACTTCTGTGAATTAAAAACCAAACCCTGTAAGGGTTTTAAAAGCACAAAATGGCGTAGCCATTTTGTGCTTTGGTATTACATTTGAATAGAAGCAAATTTATTAGCTATGAGCTTACGAAGAATTTTTGCATTACTTCTTTTTGTCTTTGGCACAGCCTCATTAATTTTTGGGGTGTGGCTGTATACCAACAGTCTTAATAATTCCTTTGCTGCTCTGATGTTTGGAGTTGGTGGAGTGGTAATGATAGCGATCGCTGTTTTGGTTTATCGATCTACTAGCTTCCTAGAAGTAATTCGTGCTATTGCCTCTTGGATGCTGATCTTGGGAGGTATACCTGCGATTGCCTTTACTCTGTTTGTAATAGTGGTAGGGGGAGATCGCCTCAATATGATTATGTTGGTTGGGTTGCCAGGATTAACGGCTGGTACTTTGGGCTGGACATTGCTCCAGCCAAAGTACCCCATTGTTATAGCGAAAAAGATTATCAGTGGAATGTGTATTACATCTGGTGCGGGGGCTGTTCTTTTTCCTATTGGGATTTTGACTATCTTCGGCTCCACAATTGGCTTTGCTTCCATTGCGCCCATTTATGTCATATCTGGTGTAGGACTTGTCGCGATCGGTATCCGACTACGCAGACCACCCAAGACAGAGGAGAATTAGCTATCTCCAATTTGGAAAGAGAGTGGTGCTGCAAAGCAGTACCACTCTCTTTTAAGCTTTATGTCTAAGCTAAAAGGGCAATAGCGATAAGAATTATGTAAAACCCCTATATCTCTTTAAAAATCTAGTATTTAATCGTTTCAGTTTCTAAAAAGTAAATTCATAATGGCAATTCCTAAACTGGGGAAAACGCAATGGATATTCATTGGTGTATTTACAGCGATCGCTACTGGGGCGGGATGGTTTTTGGTAAAAAACAACTATCCTTACTTATTAGAAAATCCGATCTGGCAGTTTAACAAACCATCGGAAGAAACAATTATTCAATCCTTGCCATCGGTGCGAAATATTGACTATCGCCCACTGCGATCGCTACTAGAAGCAAAACAATGGGAAAAAGCAGATCGAGAAACAGGACGATTATTAGCGAAAGCTAGTGATTTGGAGATATTTATACCAATGAGTAGGGAAGATATCCTTAATTTTCCTTGCACCGATCTCACAACAATTGATCGCCTATGGCAAAAAGCTAGCTTAGGACGCTTTGGCTTTAATGCACAAAGACTAATTGTGGAAAGAGAGGAAAATTTATCCAAAATGCCAGGAGAATGTGCGCAGAGTGCGCAGACTTGCCTCGCTAAATATATCAGGAACTATACAACTGGAATCCCAGACAAAATGGGACGAAGGGATACCAAGTTTTTGAAACAAGGGCTTCAATTAAAACAAGGGCTTCAATTACCAGAGGGCTATTATCCTTCTTGGGGTATTTATTGGAAAACGGATTTTGACAATTTCCAGCCCTATACCTATCGTGAGTTTGCAAAGCGCTCGGCTATGTGTGGATTATGATAGATATTGTGGCTCATCTGTACAGATAACGATATGACTCAAACTCCCCTTCCACCTTTAATCCAAGAACCACAAAGCCATCAATTCTCGCAACCAGAAAGTCCGCAGCCAAGCTTATGGTGGGCTGATTTTCGTCAAGAAGTGATAGCTTTAACTACGCGCCTATTTATCCAATTGCGTCGCCGCCCTACAACCCTGATCGCAGGTGTGTTACAGCCATTGATGTGGTTATTGCTGTTTGGCGCATTATTTAGTGGGTTGCCCAAAGGTTTAGTCGGCGATGGTCAGACCTATGTGCAGTTTTTAGCGGCGGGGATCATTGTATTTACGGCTTTTAGCAGCGCACTTAATTCAGGATTGCCGATGCTATTTGATCGCGAATTTGGTTTCCTCAATCGCATCTTAGTCGCGCCTCTAGTATCGCGGTTTTCGATCATTGCTGCCTCTGCGATTTTTATCATTGCCCTAAGTATGGTGCAGACTTTAGCGATCGTCTCGGTCAGTGGACTTATGGGTGCGGGGTTACCGAGCTTAAGTGGTTTAGCGGTAATGTCTCTAATCCTGATGTTGCTAATCGTAGACTTTACGATGTTGAGTTTAGGGCTTGCTTTCGCCATGCCTGGGCATCAAGAGATGCTTGCGTTTATTTTCTTGGTGAATTTGCCATTGATGTTCTCTAGTACGGCTCTTGCACCACTTGCCTTTATGCCCACTTGGTTGCAATGGATTGCTAGTCTTAATCCTCTATCTTGGGCGATTGAACCGATTCGTTATGTGTACAGCCATAGCACATGGTCATGGGATAGCGTTGTGTTTACAGCGCCTTGGGGAAATATGACAATCCTTTCCGCCGCGATCGCTTTATTAGGTTTCGGCATATTCGTTAGCATATTCATTCGTGGTACTTTGCGCCGAGGCATCGCATGATTGCAGAAACAGGTGAAGTCCCTGCTTTTCCTGAAGTTCAACCTTTTGCTGATAACTGGTCATATCTGAAAGCGGAATTAGCTTGGCTTGATCGCGTATTGATGCGATCGCTAGCTAAGCAGCGCCAAAACAATCAAGAAGTCGATCGCGTAGCAAAATCTGCCGCTGATCGAGCTACTAATAGACCTCTTGCAGAACCAAAAACATGTTAGATTTATAAGCTTTTTATCAGAACTCAAATTAAGCGATGAAATACGAAGCCAGTCAAAATCTATCAGCGACAGAATTTAAACGGTTATTTGGAGTAAGAAGAGAAACATTTGCTCAAATGACGGAACTAATGCAACAAGCAGCCCAAAGCAAAGGACAAGGTGGTGTAGAACCAAAGCTAAGTCTAGAAGACCAAATATTGGTTACTTTGCAGTATTGGCGTGAATATCGCACCTATTTTCATATTGCTAGCGACTGGGAAGTGTCAGAATCGACGATTTGCCGCATCGTCAAAAAAGTAGAAAATGTCTTAATTAAATCGAAAAAGTTTCGGTTAGCAGGAAAAAAGTCATTATGGCAGGAGAAGGCTCCAGCCATAATTGCCATTGATGTAACTGAGACAAAGGTTGAGCGCCCTAAATATCACCAGAAACATTTTTATAGCGGTAAGAAAAAGCATCATGCCCTCAAAGCCCAATTGGTGGTCGATCTGACTAATTTCAAGATAGTTTGTACCGCTTACGGTAAGGGCAAGCAGCATGATTTCTCATTATTCAAGGCAAGTGGAGTTCATTTTCACGCACAGACACAAGGTTTGGCAGACAAGGGTTATCAAGGCTTACAAAAGTTGCATCCTAACTCGCAAATTCCTATCAAAAAGCCTCAAAATGGCTCATTATCCAAGGAGGATAAGCGTTTTAATCGCCAACTTGCACGTCAACGTATTGCGATTGAGCATGTTAATCGTCGCTTGAAGATTTTTAAGATTCTCTCTTTACCTTATCGTAATCGTCGTCGTCGTTTTGGTTTGCGTTGTAATTTGATTGCCGCCATTTATAACTTTGAAGTCGCTCTTGTTGCTTCTAAAACTTTCTCTGCTCTGGATTAATTTTCAGTTCTGCAAGAGGTCTAATCATTGGTGGAAAGGCTTTATTGCGATTGACCCATCTAAGGGTGGCAGTCTCGCCCCAAAAAATCCACCTCAGATTATCCATCCCCTTGGGCGCTATGGCGATCGCATCGAAGCTAGTCTCGCTCAAAATATTAGCCTTGCAATTCCTACTCTATGCGATCGTTTAGAGCTAGGGGCTTTTGAGCGCGATCTGTTAATTCTCTGTCTCGCACCTGAGATTAGTCGCCGTTATGAGAGGATTTATACTTTTCTCAACAATGACGAAACTAATTGCCGACAGCCGACAGTTGATTTAGCTTTGAGGCTCTTTTGTCGCTCTGATGCTGAATGGCGTAATGCTCGTAGTACTTTCTCAGCAACATCGCCACTGATCAAGCGCAAAATTATCCAGCTTTATTTGCCAACCACTAGCACAGCACGATCGCTACTTTCCAAGGCAATTCTCCTCAGCGAAAAAGCAGCTACTTATCTACTCAGTGAAGATATTCCAATTGAAACAGTTCTTCCTAAACCTAGAAAAAGAAAATAGCAGTAGGTCAGAAAATGCATTGATTGGAACACTCTCTTGAGGATTATTTAATGTCGTCACGGCACTGGTCAGTTAAATCGTGGGGGAGAGAAAGCCCCGTAGTGAAAGCAACTCAAGCATGGAAATTGGACAATGATATAGCCCGATCACCATAGCAGGAGTCTTATTCTTCCCTAAGCCCGCATGAGGTCGCACCCAGTTGTGAACTAATCGCTGTACCGTGACCGTTCGTTGCAATCCTATTCATATAGGTTCTGTCTGCGGCGGTAGGCACTGCACCGTCTTTGTAACGCACTGTTGTTAGCCTCATTGTGATTGGCATGAATATCACTCGTCGCTAGAGGTAAAGGGGATGTTCTGGTTTCACCCATTCGACACGACGATTTCACTGAGAACCTTTGATTTTGATAGCAACTTCTAATCCATGTCGCCATACTTTCCGATGTCCATACTCACGACTTACTTCGGTGGATTTGAGGCGCACACTTGCCATTTGCCATAGTTGTTGGGCATAGCGTCTTTCGCCATCGGTAAACCATCGGATGTATTGACTTGCCTTTGCCCATTGCCATGCTGTTTTGGTTGCTTTAGCAAATAACTCAGTGGTTTTGAGTCCTGCCTTGGCAACAATCCAATAGCGACTACTACGTTCAATGAATGTCACTGTCCATCCTTTTGACTCTGAGGGGGGGGAGGTTCTCGCCTACGCGAGTGTAAACCTCATCTCCCTCGACTGTTATATCCCCTCCTGCTGGGGCATCTGGACTCCATTGCTGTGACTGGGTTGCCAATTTTTGCTCCCATCTCATGATGCTGACATGGGATTTTTCTAGTACTCTCCCACTGGCTCTGATTCCCATCCCTTCACTCCTCATCTTCAGCGCTAAGGATACGACACTCGCTGGTGTTCTCAGCCTTGACATTGGCGTTCCTATCCTTTCACTATATCTTTTGCCACATCCTTTACACAAATAGTTCTGCATAGCTTTGCCATCTTGGTGGTGATGTTTGCCGTTTTTGATTGTCTTTTGGCTCTGGCAGTGGGGGCATTTCATAGCTTTCTCCTTTCCTCTGCCTCTATTTTCTCATGCCACTAATTTAATGACCAGTGCCATGATAGCCATAACTCAACCCTCTAATTGCTTGACTAGTTTTCCCCTTCCCTATATACAGACATTCTCAAGCAACTTGAACGTATAGCATTTATTTTAGAAGTTCATTTATTTTATGATCATTGTAGGAGACTTTATTATCTGAAATTGATATAGCACCCCGTGTAGTTAATAATTTAAGGACTTCCACTGCTGTCTGAGGAGATTCTTTGAACTTGCTTCTAATGCTATTTATTAGAGTATCTTTCTTCGCTGGTCTATTTTGGCTATAGGTAACAAGGTAAGTACAATATGTTTTGATTGGTGAAACAAAATCCGTAGACTCAACTATAGTTTTAGTGACTGTACTAGTTTTATTTTCTTCTTTTTTGGTGCTTATACGTTCCGCTGAACGCCCCTGACTCCTGAGTAAATTGACAACATGATCCAAATCAGTATCATTTGAAATGATTTCAAAATGTGTTTCTTTATGCAACTGTTGCATTAAAACACCAGCAAAAAAACAAATACCAAAATCTGCTGCATTTTTTCCCCCATTTGTCATTTTGAAAATTTTAAGCTTGTTTGAAATAACCGTTGCACTTAGTGGAATGAGCCAGTCAAGAGGTATTTTCGCCCCAGTTTGTGCATAGCAAATTACAACTTGTGAGAATTGCTCTAGTTTTTCTTGTAGTTGAGAAATCTGATCAGGACAGTTTTCTAAGTCAATCAATAATACTCTACCTATCTCATCATCGTTTTGATTAATACTGTGATTATCTTCAGTCATCATTCTTCATAAATATTTAACTTGAACCGTAGCCTCGCAAACTTTTAAATCGATTACGAGACTACACTAAAAAAGTTGTTTTACTCTTGGACTTTAGCCGCGATCGCCTTAGCAATTTCTCGTAAAGCCTTAGCCGATGCTGACTCAGGATGACCTAATACGATTGGCACGCCGCGATCGCCACCTTCGCGCAGACTGATTTCCAAAGGCACACAACCAAGCAAATCCACACCAAGCTCGTCAGACGTTTTCTTGCCACCGCCAGAGCCAAAAATGTCGTATTGCTTATCGGGCATATCGGGCGGAATGAAATAGCTCATATTTTCGACAATGCCCAAAACAGGAATACCCATATTTTGGAACATCTTCAAACCCTTGCGTGAATCTAAAAGCGAAACCGTTTGTGGTGTCGTTACAATCACAGCCCCTGCCAATGGCACAGACTGCGTGAGCGTCAACTGAGCATCACCAGTCCCAGGAGGCATATCCACAATCAAATAATCAAGTTCGCCCCAGTTTGCTTGGTATAAAAACTGACGAATTACACCATTCAGCATTGGACCACGCCAAACCACAGGCTGATCTTTGGCAATTAAAAATGCCATGGAGATCATTTTTACACCATAGTTAAAGGCTGGCTCGACCACATCAGCACCATTTTCAGCCTTAACCACCTTTACTTGTGCCGACTCCATCCCCAACATCACAGGTACATTTGGTCCATAGATATCTGCATCAAGAATGCCAACCTTTGCACCCAGGTCCGCAAGTGCAACAGCGACATTTACGGCAACCGAAGTTTTGCCAACGCCGCCTTTACCGCTGGAAATCGCAAGGACATATTTAACGCCTTCAATACCTTTTAATAAACTTGTTGGTGTGGTAGGTGTAGCGATCGCAGGACTATTGGCGATTACCTTTACCCAAACATCACTGACGGAAGCGATCGCCTTAATAGCGGTTTTACATTCTTGGATTAAAGGATCGCGGTTAGGACTATTTGGATCATTTAGTAATAACGTGAAACTGATCACCCCATTGGACTTGATGGCGATATCACGCACCATATCCAGCTCGATAATACTTTCTTGGCGATCGGGATCGATAATCGGTGCTAGTGCATCCTCAATCGCTTGTAAATCAGGTAAACCAGCCATAGATTTAGAGAATTTATATACTAAAACAAGTGTTTAAGTACCTCAGCACAATTAAAATTTAGATCCAAAACTTGTTCCGCTCGTTGTGCGGACAGAATCAAGTTTTGGAATTTTATATTTAATTGCACTTGCTTACTTAATAGTGACAAGATTTTATTAAAGCCCAAATAAGAGCAAAAATAATCGATAAAGATTTATGCTTATGGTAATGAGTCCACTTAAAACTTGATAACTAATCAGTAAGTGCCTCGGCAAAATACAGAAACCAAAGCCAAAAACTGTACCGCCCGCGCAACAGGTGGTACAGTTTTTGGGGTTTTGTATTTAATTTTGCTTAGCTACTTATTTCTGCAATTATTAAACCAAATGTGTAAGCAAAGAAAAAATTCATGAGTAATCAAGTAAAAATTATCCAGCCTTCAGGAAGGCTAGATGTTACAACTGCGGCTGATTTTCGTCGCCAAGTTAATGACATTGCCTCAGTTTCAAACCCTCCCAAATATTTATTAGTTGATCTTCAAGAGATTACTTTTATGGATAGTTCTGGTTTGGGAGCGCTAGTCTCAGCTCTCAAGGCAATCCGTAATAGTAGTGGTGACATGGTGATTTGTGGGGCTAACGATCAAGTGCAAATGCTATTTGAACTTACTAGCATGACCAAGATTTTTAAAATCTACCCGACAGTTGACGAATTTAATGCAACCTTGAATTAATTTAAAAAATAGAGAGGGGACGCAAAGCGTCCCTCTCTATTTTTTTATATATGAAATTCGATTTCTAATAGAGATAAATCATCTTCAAAAGGACGGTTATTAGCAGCGGCTTTGACGCAAGTTAATATATGCTCAATCCGTGAACTGCGATCGCTAGAAGTTCTAATAAATGTATCAATAAGAGCGTTAAAACCCCAAATATTGTCATTCTCTTGAGGAATTTCATAAACCCCATCACTAAATAGATATAGCCTACTACTAGTATCAATCTCGCAAACTTGCTCTTGATAATTAATATCAGGCATCATCCCAATCGGCAGACCAGCAGTTTTGAGTAACTTAATCTTAGGGATATCTTCATTAGAAATGAGAACAGCAGGAGGATGTCCGCCACTTGAATAAACTAGCTTATGGGTTTGCTTGTTATAAACGCCGTACCAGATCGTGAAGTACATTTCATTATGCACCGACATCTGAAAAGTATTGTTGAGATCGCTTAATACTTCGCTGGGTTTATAAAAATTGGTCGTATCTTGAGATGTTCTACTATGTTTTAAACTGCGAGTACGCATCAAATTTAAAACAGATACAGACAAGAGTGCTGAGCCAACCCCATGCCCAGAAACATCTAGTAAGTAAAGTGCTAAGTTGTCATCATCAAGCCAAAAATAGTCAAAACTATCTCCCCCAAGCTGCGTTGATGGCAAAAAGCTAGATTGGATAGAAACTTCACCTTCAAGAGGTTCGGGTAAAAGCGATCGCACATATTGCGAAGCCTGAGCTAACTCTTGCTCAATTAATCGTTTTTGTCTTTGAATTTCCTCAGTTGCCTTATATAGTCTTAACCCCGCTCTTACCCTTGCTCGTAACTCATTAATCCGTGGTGGCTTACCCAAAAAGTCATCTGCTCCCATTTCCAGACCGCGCACTAAGTCACCCTCTTGGTCACGCGCAGTTAGTAAAATGAGGTAGATATTGGCTAGTTCTGGGTTGCTCTTAATCTGGCGGCATACCTCCAATCCATCAAGAATGGGCATCATCCAGTCGCAAATAATTAAAGATGGATGGATTTCTCTAGCCTTAGCCAATCCTTCTTCTCCATCGTTAGCTACAATCGCATCATAGCCTTGACTCTTCAGAAATCTCTGAAGAGTTATTCTGATCGTAGGATCATCATCAATGACGAGGATTTGAAGCATATTGATATTGCAGGCTTACAAAGATGTTTACTTGTTATTCGCCAATACTGAAAGACTTTGCAACTCGAGCAAACAAATCTTTGACTTTATTCCAACGTTTCTCAGAGCTAGAAATGCTTAGGGTGTAAAGGTTTCCACGATTGGTAGATACCGTTACTAGGTCATGGCGAGGTTCGCCTTGCAGACGCTGAACTGCGTATTCAAAAATGTAATAGTTGCGATCGCTTGATTCTCTCTGAGTCGCACTAAGCAACTTTGCTTGACGACCAGAACCTTCTGGCGCAACAACACGTTGCTGTACGCGCAATCCGATCGCTTCTGGTTCGCCAATTTCTTCAAGAGTTTTTACTGTTTCTAGCTTGCTAATGGCAACAGATACATTTTCTGAAGGTTCAATAATGTCGTGAAACAAAATATCAATTGCAGAATTACCTTTTGTCTCTGTCCAGCCGTTGGGATATAAAAATCGATAGCCATCTTTACTATCTGAAAATGGCACGAGACCACTTGTAGGAGTACTAGCACAACTGGTAAGAAATAAGGCAAATACCACAAGCAGGGTAGAAACGGCGCGTTTAAGCATGATTAAAGGAATTAAATGAAATTAAATAAAGAAAATAGCGAAAATCTTAACAAAAATATTGGAATATCTTATCAAAAAGTAGTCGGAGTGAACTATTACTAACTACTGTACAAGACTTGCCAATACTACAATACAGTACAGTCGCAACCTCTGGGGATTTCAGATCAGAACCAAATGATTGTTAAGTATTGCATCAAAAGATTACGCTTCGTATCTAGACATATCTGCCTAGAACGGCTGTATGATAAGTTCTATATCAAAAGTTATAGAAATAACTTATCTAATCTCAATCAAATGAAAGATTAGTCTTTAAAAAATCATGTTTGGTTTACATTCACATAATTAAATGAGAGGTAACGCGGTGACTAGCAATAAATCTGTAGCGCTCAAACACATTGATGTTCAAGGCGATCTGAGCGATTACGTCGCACATTTACAGTTACATATGGCGTTGCAAGCCCGTAACCTCGTCCCGAATTTAAGTGGCGATCGCAATCCTGATAGCCGAAGCAGAATGCTATCAAGTACTCAAGCTGATTTCGAGAGATTAGCATCTCGCTTGTAATTTAAAAATTGCAATTAAAAAAATGAGGTGAGTCGCACCTCTTTTTTTTATCGAAACAAGGGGCTTCAGCCCCTTGTTTTTTGATTTTTTGGCACAATAGAAAAGTATTATCAACACAAGTACAGCGCTTTGCGCTTAATTAAAACTCCTCTGGGCTATTCAAACTCGAACCAACAAATTTTTGAAAGTGTTGCTCAGCAACGCTTTCAAAAATTTGTTGGTTCTGGTTTGAGCACTGGATGTTGATGAATAAAAAGCTATTTTGAGGTGTCATGCAAGCTGAGACGTTAGATCTGTTGGAATGGAATCGTTTATGTCAGCATTTATCAACATTTACAACGACAAAGCTGGGTGCGATCACCTCGGCACATTTGCCAATACCTGATCGCTATGAAGATACATTAGAGTTACTCACCCAAACTAAAGAAGCCTATGCATTGGAAGAGCGAAATGCGGGTGTATCTCTAGATGGGATTCAAAATATTACAGAGGCGGTATTTCGGGCTGAGAAACAGGGGATTTTGTCAGCTTTAGAGCTATGGGCGATCGCGACAACTTTGGCAGGGGCGCGAAACCTGCGTCGTCAGCTAGATAACGCTGATTACTGCCCAAATTTGCAGATACTAGCCAGTGAGTTGAGGACTTATCCTGATGTTGAGCAGGAGATCTATCGCTGTGTTGATGAAGGTGGAAATGTTTTAGATCGAGCCTCAGTACGATTAGGGGAAATTCGCCATGAGCTAACCTCTGTACGCGACCAAATCATTACCAAGCTGCAAAACATCATGCAGCGCAATGCTAGCTCGCTACAGGAGCAGATCATTACGCAACGTAGCGATCGCTACGTGCTATCGGTTAAGTCACCACAGCGAGATCGCGTCCCTGGGGTGATTCACGATACTTCCAGTACGGGAATGACTTTATTTGTAGAACCAAACTCGGTAGTGCAATCTAATAACCGCTTGCGCCAACTGTTAAAAATGGAGCAAGCTCAGATCGAGATTATTTTGACGGAGCTTAGTGCCAAGATCACTGCGATCGCTGAAGATTTACAAAGATTGCTGATCATCGTGACTAAGATTGATCTAGCTGTGGCAAGGGCGCGTTATGGCTATTGGCTGGGAGCGAATCCCCCTCATTTTCTGGAGAATGAAGCGATCGTTTTGCGCCAATTGCGTCACCCTTTGCTTGTATGGCAACAGAGAAATGAAGATGGGCGCGAAGTCGTTCCTGTGGATGTATTAATCTCGCCGCAGATTTCCGTAGTTGTAATTACGGGCCCAAATACGGGCGGTAAAACTGCGACGCTGAAAACTTTTGGCTTAGCGGCTTTAATGGCAAAGGCGGGAATGTTTATCCCTGCAAAAGAACCTGTGGAAATGCCTTGGTTTGATCTCGTGCTTGCCGATATTGGCGATGAGCAGTCATTGCAGCAAAATCTATCTACTTTTTCGGGACATATTCGTCGTATTGGCAGGATTTTAGACTCGCTTTCGCCCCAGTCTCTAGTTTTGCTCGATGAAGTTGGTGCTGGCACTGATCCATCTGAAGGCAGCGCGATCGCGACGGCTTTACTGGAATACCTAGGTGAACATACGCGACTTGCGATCGCTACAACTCACTTTGGCGAACTCAAAGCTCTGAAATACCAAAATCCCAAATTCGAGAATGCTTCCGTAGAATTTGATGATGCTTCCCTTGCTCCCACCTATAGGCTGCTGTGGGGTATTCCTGGGCGTTCTAATGCTCTAGCGATCGCAGGACGTTTGGGCTTGTCACAGGAAATCATCGAAGCAGCGCAAGTGCGAGTGGGCATTGGTTCTACGGAAATGAATGATGTAATCGCCGAATTGGAAGCCCAACGGCGTGAACAAACTCAAAAAACTGAAGCTGCTGCAAATTTACTCGTCGAGACCGAACGTTTGCATAATGAGATTTTGGATCGTGCCGAAAAAATGCGATCGCAGGCTAAAGAATTGCGTGAGCGTCAGGAAAAAGAGGTAAATGCGGCGATCGCTCAAGCCCAAAAAGAAGTCGGTCGTGTAATCCGCAAACTGCAAAAAGGTGAACAACTAGGCGAACAAGTAGCTGCTGATGTGCAACGTACTGAGCAGAGAATCGGAGAACTGACCAAGCGTCATCTACCTGTTGTCCCTGAAGAAAAAATCGAGATACAGTTAAAAGTAGGCGATCGGGTGCGGATTCCCAAATTTGGCAAGATCGCGCAAGTATTGACAGTTCCAAATAGTTCTGGCGAATTTTCAGTGCGTCTGGGAACGATGAAACTAACTGTTAATATTACGGACACTGAAAAGGTTTAAATTAAAATCGAAACGATTTAAATTAAAGGCGGCGCGAAGCGCCGCCTTTAATATTTGGATTTTAAAAATATGCTGCAATTTTTTGAGTTTGAAGCCGATTTTGTCGCTGCCTTGCGTTGTATCCCCATGCAAGTACGTTACAAACTAGACACATGCGGTATAAAACTCAAACTGCAACATTGGCATAGTTTTTCCACTATTCAGCGCCAAAAACTAATCGATCTGCCTTGTGAGACTGATATAGAGATTCAAGCTTATCGAGCCCACTTGCGATCGCAGGTTTTTCAACATTTCAATACCTATCCGAGTGATTTACCAATTGATGAAAAACCTGCATGGATGCAAATTGAAGTGATCCCTCTCAGTGTGGTACAGCACGCACAGGAATTAAATTTTGCGATCGCCCTAACTCAATGGCAAACTCTCACCCCACTGCAACGTTTTGCCCTAATTAAGCTCAGTACATCCAATCACGAAAACAATAATTTTTTGCCAGCTCTACAAGAATTTGGGCTAATGACATAAAAAAGGAGTGCTTTGCACTCCTTTTTCTTTATGAAAGTTGACTTAAACGATAGCCAACACCATGAATCGTCTCGATCAAATTGTGAGGAGCCGCCGCACCCTTCAACTTGTTCCGCAGACTCTTGATCGTGGCATTGATCGTGTCCTCTCTAGGTGGATCGGTCAAAGACCAAACATGTTCCACAATTGTGATTCGCTTTAGAACTTGGCGACCATGATGGAGTAGCAACTCTAGGATGTTGTATTCCTTAGGAGTCAAGTGCACAGATTGTCCTGCATAGGAAACCTCATGCATTCCTGGATCAAGTTGCAGTTCCCCCCAACGTAAAACCGTGGGTTCAGCAATTTGAGCGCGGCGGGATAAAGCACGAATACGAGCCATTAATTCAGGTGGATCGATTGGCTTGACGAGGTAATCATCAGCCCCAGCATCTAACCCCTGAACTTTGTCGGAACTCATATCGAGTGCAGTCACCATCAGAATCGGGATATTGTTACCATGCGCCCGCAAACGGCGGCATAGGTTAATGCCATCGAGTTTAGGCAGCATGACATCTAACAAGATCAGGTTGTAATCGTCAGCTTGAGATTTCTCCCAGCCTTCTTCACCATCTCTCGCGATATCTACAACACAATGCTGACTGGTTAGCACTTCGGCTAAAGTGTCAGCTAAGTTAGCATCATCTTCTACAAGGAGAATTCTCATTGGCTCGATCAAATCTCAGTTATTTAAGCTTGATAGGTGCTTATTTTTATGTTAACGGATACCTTTGCAGGTTTATGAAGAATATGAACTTTATAAATATCATTAACACGATTCACCCCTATCTATTTGCATCATATACGAAAGATCGAATGCTTTTTCAGAAATGCAAAAATTTTAAGTATTATTGCGACTACAACAATCTTATTCTTTTTTATTTCAGAAAATATAGATATAAAAATCTTCTTTGCCAAGAATTCGGCAAAGAAGCAATTTTGGGATGGTACGGCGAAGCCGTACCATCCCAAAATTGCTTCTTTACTTTCTAATGGAATTTTGTGCCGCTTGCATCATTGCTAAGTTAAATTGAGTCTAGAAAGAGTCAAAAATCCTAAAATAAATCTTCGTTAAAAAATGACTGCGAATTTATCTACCTTCAAAACAACTGCATCCCAAGACATTTTTGCTAAAGCAAAACAATTAATGCCTGGTGGTGTGAGTTCTCCTGTCCGTGCCTTCAAATCAGTTGGTGGTGAGCCTATCGTATTCGATCGCGTAAGTGGTGCATATGCTTGGGACATCGATGGCAACAAGTACATTGACTATGTTGGTTCTTGGGGACCTGCGATCGTTGGACATTCCCATCCTGAAGTCATAGAAGCTTTACATAAAGCCCTTGAAAAAGGGACTAGCTTTGGTGCGCCTTGTGTCCTCGAAAATATACTTGCCGAAATGGTGATCGAAGCCGTGCCAAGTGTGGAAATGGTACGCTTCGTTAATTCTGGAACTGAAGCTTGCATGTCTGTATTGCGCTTGATGAGAGCATTTACAGGACGTGACAAAATTATTAAATTTGAGGGATGCTATCACGGTCACGCCGATATGTTTCTTGTCAAAGCAGGATCTGGCGTAGCTACCCTCGGCTTGCCCGACTCTCCTGGTGTACCAAAGTCTACAACTGCGAATACGCTGAATGCACCCTACAACGATCTTGAAGCTGTCAAGGCGCTATTTGAGGCAAATCCTAATGAAATCTCTGGGGTAATTATTGAGCCAGTAGTTGGTAATGCTGGTTGTATTGCGCCTAAGGAAGGATTTTTGCAAGGATTGAAAGATCTTTGTCATGCGAATGGCGCGTTACTAGTATTTGATGAAGTCATGACAGGATTCCGTGTTTTCTATGGCGGCGCACAGGCTCGTTTTGGCGTTACACCAGATCTAACTACGATGGGCAAAGTCATCGGTGGTGGGTTGCCCGTGGGAGCTTATGGTGGTCGTAAAGATATTATGGCGATGGTTGCACCTGCTGGTCCTATGTATCAGGCTGGGACTTTGTCAGGTAATCCTTTGGCGATGACCGCAGGCATTAAAACCATGGAAATCCTCAAACGGGCTGGCTCTTACGAGTACCTTGAACAGATTACCAAGAAGCTTGCGGAAGGAATGTTAGCGATCGCCCATGAAACTGGACATGCGGCTACGGGTAACATTGTTGGGGCGATGTTTGGAATGTTTTTCACCAGTCAGCAAGTTTATGACTATGAAGATGCCAAAACTAGTGACACTGCTAAATTTGCCAAATTCCATCGTGGAATGCTAGAACATGGTGTCTATCTTGCACCTTCTCAGTTTGAGGCTGGTTTTACATCACTTGCTCATACTGATGCTGATGTGGAAGCGACATTAGTCGCAACTCGTGCAGTATTGTCACAAATTGCCGCTTAAAACAATTTTAAACAATTTTGATGAGGTGAGTTTTGCTCACCTCATCAAAAAAAGTTCATGTTGTAACAGCTTTCGCAAAAAGTCATTTACAATGTTGGTTAATTATTTCTATGCTGATTGGCTTAAGCACATTTCGCAAGCTAATTGGCTTAGATCATCAAAGCATTGAACTTTCTCCTACACAAACCCGATGCTGACAGAAAACTCAACTGCTAGTACTAAATCTATTAATGGTAATTACAAGGGCTCCCCTGCGCCTTTACCAAGAGCCGATTACTACATGAGCTTACACAAAGAGCTAGACCATCTTGAAGAAATGGTGCTGGAAAGTGGCCCTCGCGTGATGGGACATACCGTCATTGACGAGGAAAAGCTATGTCAGCAGATCGATCGCGTAAGGCTCTCTGTACCTGAGTCGATCGCAAAAGCTGAAGAGATTCTCATTTACAAGCAAGACCTAGTTTCTGAGGCTCAACAATATGCTGAAGATTTAATTAAATCTGCTGAGTTAAGGGCAAGTCAGCTATTAGAAGAATCGGTGATTATTCGTCAAGCAGAACAAGAGGCTAATCAAATCCGCCGCGAATTGCAAGAAGAATGTGAACAAATGCGATCGCAAACTCTCAATGAAGTCAATCAAATGCGCCGTCAAGCTCAAAAGGATCTTGACTTGTTGCATCAGAGAGTGACTGGCGAAGTCCAAGATATGCAGCGCGGTGCAGATGAATATAGCGATCGCGTATTAGGTAATCTTGAGACTCAGCTGATTGACATGATAAAAATTGTCCAAAATGGGCGAAAGGAGTTACGACTATAGTCGCTACAGCGCTTTGCGTTCAAACCCAAATCCTTAAGGCTGCGTCCCTGTGGGGCGCAACCTTAAGGGTTTAGGTGATTTACTCCGCACAGGTACTTATAATTTCTTACAAGTCAATTAATTTTAATAACTCTTCTTCTGAAAGACATTGCACTCCCAAAGATTGAGCTTTTTCTAACTTAGAGCCAGCATCGGCTCCAACAACTAGATAATTTGTTTTTTTGCTCACAGAGTCTGTGACTTTTCCGCCAGCGGATTGAATGAGAGCTTTAGCTTCATCTCGCTTTAGAGTTGGCAATGTCCCAGTGACTACAAAAGTTTTACCAGTGATATTGGGATTTATAGCGATCGCCTGATTATCTTTCTTCTCGCTCACAAATTGTAATCCTGAAACTTGCAAACGCTGGATTAAATTCTGATTAGCTTCTTTGCGAAACCACTCATAAATAGCTTGAGCAATTTCTTCACCGATGCCAAAAATAGAAGCGATCGCTTCGGGGGTAGACCTTGCTAATAAATCCACATTTGGAAAATTATCTGCAATATTTTGAGCGTTCACACTGCCCACATGCCTGATGCCTAAACCATAGAGAACTCGCGCCCAAGGCTTAGTTCTTGATTGCGCGATCGCAGAAATGATCTTGTCGGCAGATTTTTGCCCCATACGATCAAGAGTTTGTAACTGGTCACTAGTTAGATCATAAAGATCGGCTACGGAAGTTACATGATTTTCAGTGACTAATTGCCTGACTAATTTCTCACCAATTCCATTAATATCTAGCGCATCACGGCTGACCCAATGCTCGATCGCACCGCGCACGATCGCAGGACATTCCAAATTAATGCAACGGGTAGCTGCTTCATCTTCTGGTTTAAAAACTGGTTGACTGCATTCTGGGCAATGAGTGGGCATGATAAAACGAATTGCGCCATTAAGTCGCAACTCAGGCAGCACGCGCACCACTTCTGGAATAATCTCTCCAGCCTTGCGCACGATCGCTGTATCCCCAAGATGTAAATCTAGTTCGGCTAGGCGATCGCTATTATGGAGAGTTGCCCTTGAAACTGTAGTTCCAGCTAGCAAGACTGGACGTAATTCGGCAACTGGTGTAAGTGTTCCTGTGCGACCTACTTGCACGGTAACAGATTCGATGATCGTGGGCATTTCTTCGGCGGGATATTTCCATGCGATCGCCCAACGCGGAGTTCTTTGGGTAAAGCCGAGTTGCTCTTGTTGTGAGAAAGCATTCAGCTTCATCACCATCCCATCAGTCATATAGGGAAGTTTGAGCCGTTCCGTTGACCAAAAGTCATAGTAGTCTTGCAGTTCCTGTATGGACTTGCAGAGTCGTTTATTGGGATTTACGCGAAAGCCAATTGTTTGCAGGAATTCTAGAGCTTGCCATTGAGAAGAAATATCAGGCAGATTTTGCTTCACAAAATCTGCCTGATTAATATGGATGGTATAAGCAAAGAAATCAAGGCGACGTTTGGCGACGATACGAGAATCGAGTTGACGGAGTGTTCCTGCTGCGGCGTTGCGAGGGTTGGCGAATAGAGCCTCTCCCTGCTGCGATCGCTCTTGGTTAATTTCATCAAAAACAGCGATCGGTAAGAATGCTTCACCGCGAATTTCGAGGCGATCGGGTGGATTCTCTAAATTTAATCTTAAGGGAATGGAACGAATGGTTTTAATGTTAGGAGTGATATCTTCACCTGATGTACCATCGCCTCTAGTTGCTCCACGCACTAAGACCCCATGCTCATAGGTTAATGCGATCGCCGATCCATCAATCTTCAATTCACAAACACTATCTAAAAAAACATTAGAAATACTAACTAATCCCTTTTGACATCTTTCTTGCCAAGCTTTTACATCACCAGAGACAAAGGCATTTTCTAAACTAAACAGCGGAATGTGATGCTGAACTGATACAAACTGAGTGGTTGGTTTCTCGCCTACGCGTTGCGTGGGGCTATCAAGAGTAATTAGCTGTGGATATTGCGCCTCAAGTGTTTGCAATTCCCGATAGAGCGCATCATAGACTGAATCCTCCATTGTGGGAGCGTCAAGGACATAGTATTCATAACTAGTGCGTTGCAGTACTTTGCGTAGTTCTAGTAATCTTGCTTGAATTTCAAGATTGGGGAAGATTTCAGTCACAATATTGATGTATTACAAAACTTGATATGCTTAATTATATAGCAGTCAGCGATCTGTCTTATTTAGATGGATTTTTAATTGCGCCCATGAAGAGAATTGTGCCAGTATGGCGATCGCTAATTGTAAAGAAAAATGGGCGATCGACAATCATCTGGAAATCTTCTGGGGAGCCAAAACCTCTAGCTATATTAACTAAAGTAACTGCCGCAGCTTCCGTTCCTTTCTCATTCACATCGACAAAAGTTTTTTGAATCACTTCAGTAATAAAAATTCTCTCTGCGGAAAGATTGCGAAAGTCTGCGGCTGAGCTAAAAGCAATTTGCATACCCATATTTTTGAGGGTTCCAACCAGATCAATTCTATATTCAATCTTAAATTTTGGTATTTGGATCAATCCCTCTTTTTTAACAAATTTATCTGACCAAACCTGCCAATTTTTTGCCGTTAATTGTTTTTGAAACTCAGTTAGGTTAGCTGTAGACTTCGGCAAAAAGATATCCATACTAAAACGTGTAGATCGATAGGGAAGCCTAATAGCTTGAAATTGTGGGGTATCCAGATATCGATAGAACCCTGACTGTGTCATCGCTGGATGTTGAATCTTAGTGCCATCATCTAGAGTAAATGGTTTTGGCTTTGTCTTTGACTCCTCAAAAGGGTTTTTCCATGCACTTTTAAAATAAATAGCGTTAACCAAAATGATCACAGTATTTCTATCAGTTTCCTCAATAATCTTACTGATTTTGCCTTTAGTTTGTTGTTTTACCCAATCATTGATGAGGGTTACAGCGTTGCGATCGCTAAAGTTAAGATTGCTTAGTTTTGCTTGATAAAAAATTTTTATGTCGTCTATAAACGATTGTTTTAAAGAAATATCCTTATTTGCCCACAGTGAGTTGGCAATGCTAATCTCAGTACCTTTATCACTACTCAATAGCGATTCTTGCGCCAATTCAAGGATGAAATGCAACGGGTTCTGATGAAGCAAAGAATACTTCGTAAGGAGTACGATAGTCAAGTGATTTTCTGGGTCTGTGATTGATCAAATTCACTGCCTTCTGAAAGTCCTCTTCTTTCACGATTTTAAAGTTTGTACTTTTGGGATAGAACTCTCTAATTAATCCATTGGTGTGTTCATTCAATCCACGTTCCCATGAATGATATGGATTCGCAAAGAAGGTCTCTAGTTTCAATCTTTCAGATAGCTTCTCATGCCCACAGAATTCTCTTCCATTATCAAAGGTCATTGTCTTTCGAGATGTTGATTCTATAGGCTCAAATAGATTGAATGTCACTCTGTTTATCTCATCCATCGTCTTGTTCTTAGCTAGTCCAGCAAGTAAATACTTCGATGCTTTATCAACATGCGTAACTACGATACCTGTGTGGTTGCACCCGATTACCGTATCACTTTCCCAATGTCCAATCTCTGTTTTTAAATCTGCAATCTTCGGTCGATTCTCTATCCCTACCCTATTGGGAATGCCACCTCGCTTCTGATGGCGACCTTTGCGCCTTCGTTGCTTTTGCTTCTGCCTCAGATATTGTTGATATATTCCCATCTCTTGATGGTTTGCATAGATCATCAGATAAATCGTCTCATAGCTGATTTTACCTAGCCCCTCCCTTTCCATTCTCCCTGCTAGTTGCTCTGGGCTGTGGTGTTGCTCTAACCGTTGTTTGACTTCGGCGATCGTCTCAGCACTGATGCTCTGAAATCTTACCTTTGCTTGTTTCCGTCTTGCTTTCATCAGGGCAACCGCAGTATCTGGCAAATAGCCAATCTGTCGCTCGTCTGTATTGCGCGATAACTCTCTTGAAATCGTACTTTTGTTTCGCTTCAAGCGACGACCTATCTCTGATACAGATAATTGCTCAATTACTCTTAGTTTATACAGTTCACTTCTTTCTGTGGTGGTAAGATGGACAAAGCTCATGAGGGTATCCTAATTATTGTGATTAATATCAGAATATCCTTATGAGTCCCTTTACGCAAAGATCTCTAGGTGTTGCATTTCATCCTTGAATTGGCGTTGTAACATTCGATTGAAGTGATTCACTTCATTAATCGCAATACCCTGCGCCTCTAAAGTTTTCGCCATAGCGTTTTGAGTTTCTCCACGCGCTCCGTTATAGGTCATTGATAGGGCGAGCGATATACTCAGTGGTGAAATAAATATATTTTTATTTGTTTCTTTTTTAGCAATGCGATCAAATAGATTGAAACTAAAACGATTACTTGCCTCAATTAATCGAGTATCAAGATTTAATTTGCGATCGCGTTCGGGTTTTCTCTGGTTTTGGTTTGGGGTAGCCGCAATAGATGAAGATTGACTAATAGGTGAAGCAGCCGAGCTATAACTGTATGAAGCAATCGTTCCCATAAGCAATGAGAATAATAACTGAGATCTTGCACCATTCCTGAAAGAGTTAAGTAGGAATGGGTTTGAGAATAATTTCAAACCCATGACGAGCAGCAATATCGGCACTAATTTGGAGATACCTAAGAAGTTTCAACCAAAGGACAGAAGGAAATAAAACGGAAAGTGTCAAATCACAGGTAGCTTTCCAGTCCAAGACAGGAGGACTCGACCATTGATCAATCCAATGGGCCAAAAGATAAGCAAGCAGAGAGAGGATAAGCCAACGATAAACACCAAGTTTTGTAGATTGCCCAAAACAATGCAAACCAAAGCGATGTTTGATGGTTTTGAAGAATCCCTCAATCGCCCAACGCTTACGACCTAACATCACCAGATAAGCACCAGAATAAGGATGAGAAGAGACAACAAAGCGTAACTCCCGTTTACTATCAGCTCTTTTGAGCCAAAACCAAGAGATCGTCAAAGGCTGAGTTAGCCCTTCTAGCAAAATTTGTTGTCCACGTTTGCCATGACGATAAAGTTGTTTGACTGTACGGCCATCTTGAAGTTTACGATTGTTGCGTACACCGACAACGATGCGCCAAGTCTTGGCGCGGACAGTATTGAAAAACTTCACCGTACTAAACTCAGTATCAGCAAGGACAATCACAGTCTTGCCTTGGGTTAGTTGCTTGGGTACTGTCCCCAATAACTTACAAGCTAAGTCAGAGGGACTGGGGTATCCTTTGCCGCGCCATACTCTAAAACTCCATGGTACGCGCCACTCTCCATAGACCAGATACAGTACAACCAGATGTAGTCCTCGCTTTCCGTTTAGTATTCTCACCCATGGGTCTGGTTCGTTTTGGGTGGGATTGCTCAAATGTAAAAACTTGCCGCTTTTTTCTAGGGTAGTCAAGTCTATCAGTATCTTTAATGGCACTTGTTTCGATGGGCGATGCTTGGCGATTTGTCCCAAAATAGCCTGCCGTGTTGACCGAATTACTGCTCTCGTTGACCAGTTATAGTGATTGAGAAATCGGCTGAGTGCACTCGCTGATTTTATCTGTGTATGTTCTGGATAAGGATGCCTTTGTGCTTCGAGAAATAGTCCTAGTATTGCATTGAGACTTGCTGTTTGATACACACTTGGCATCAAACACAGAAGACTATACACTAGCCCTTGGGCGTGCTTAACGATGCTTTCCATGCTCGTTATTTAATTTACTACTACGCCCTTTTTTTCACATTTCTGCTCTTTCTGCAACCCCTTTTCTTGAATGGTGCAAGATCTCAGATAAACTAGTAGCAGCAATACGATCGCAGTTTTTCATATAGAAGCCGTCTAAGTATTTACGTAGATATCATAATAAGCGATCGCCTACTAGCTACAAGTACGTCACTTTGGCGTATATCTGTTACTCAAATAAGTAAAAAGCCTTGCAAAGCAGGGCTTTTTACTTATTTGGGGTTTTGAATTGCACCCATGAAGATGATTGTGCCAGTTTGACGATCGCTAATAGTAAAGAAAAATGGGCGATCGACAATCATCTGAAATGGAGGTTCTTCAGAAGGGCTCGCCGAAGTTACTTTCATTTCGATAGACGTTGCGGCGGCGGCTTCGGTTCCTTCTTCGTTGACTTCGACAAAGGTTTTATGTTTCACTTCACCGATAAAAGCCTTAACTGTTGAGAGATTACGAAAATCGGCTTTATCTGAATCGAATGCGATCGCCATGCCCATATTTTGCAAAGCTGATTTGAGGCTAGTCTCATATTCCACTTTAAAGCGCGGCAATTGAATTAAGCCTTCTTTGCGAGTAAATTTCGTTGACCATTCTTGCCAATTCTTTGCAGTCAGCTGTTTCTGAAATTCTAAAAGATTTGATTTAGCCTTTGGCAAGAAAATTTCCATACTGAAGCGTCCAGTGCCGTAAGGAAGACTGATCGCTTGAAATGTCGGTGCATCGTAGTAGCGGTACTCACCCGATCGCGACATGGTAGGATGTTGGATCTTTGTACCATCAGCAAGGGTAAAGGGCTGTGGCTTAGTCAGAGATTTTTCAAAGGGGGCTTCCCATTTACCTTTAAAGTAAACGGCATTAATTAAGAAGAGCATACTATCTGGCTCAATGCGATCAACAATTTTATCGATTTTGTCCTTAGTGTTTTTCTTTACCCAAGCATTAATCGTATTTGCTGCCTTAGAATCTTTAAAGTCAAGATTACTAATTTCGGCTTGATAGAATTCCTTCACTTTATTTAGAAAAGTCTGCTCTAATGCAATATCTTTTCGTGCCCAAAGGGAGTTAGCAATATTCAACTCTACATTGGTATCGCCATTGGCTAATAATTCTTGGATATTGCGATTGTAGTCATTAATCTCATCGATTTTGATGTTTTGCAATTCTAAAGCCTTTGCGATCGCCTCTTGGGTTTCTCCACTCGCGCCGTTATAGGTCATCGACAAGGCGATCGCTACACTCGAAGGAGAGATAAATATATTTTTATTGGGATCTTGCTTAGCAAGGCGATCAAATAGATTAAATCCAAAACTGGTACTTGATGCAACTAATCGATCATCAAGTTTCACTTTGCGGTTATTTGGGCGATTGTGGATAATGGGTTTTGGAGATTCTGCGGTATTGGTTGTCGTTGGACTTACTGTACTAATCAGCGAAGCTTGTGTGCGCGTATCTGGGACTGCACATCCAATTAAGGCTAAAGCTATCAGACTAATGAGTGTAGCTCGACAATAATTTTTCATAATGCTGATTTAAAAATATCTATGCTTTTATATTTTTAGTTTAGGTCATAATCAGCGATCGCCTAGCGCTGTTACATTTTCTGTAACTCCATAAAAGCAAGTTGCTACTAAGTAAATAAGTGGTGGGGGGGGGGGGGGGGGGGGGGGGGGGGGGGGGGTTTTTTGTTTTTTGGGGGGGGGGGGGGGGGGGGGGAAAAAAAAAAAAAAGAGGTAATTTGCACTTGCTCAGAAAAATGTATATTTACTTGATAAGAGATATTTATGGGAACTTGGGCTGTTGATTCCTTTGGAAATGATGATGCTTGTGACTGGACTTATGAATTGGAGAAAGTTAGTGACCTCTCTCCAGTTGAAGAAGCTCTAGATGCAGTACTTAATTGTGATGAAGAAGGTGTTGAAGCCTCTGAAGCAACGGAGGCGATCGCAGCGATCGAAGTCATTGCTCGTTTGCAAGGCAATTGGGGTAAACGCAGTGCTTATTCCGAGAGGCTAGACAATTGGGTTGAAGCCAATAAAATTCGACCTTCAACCGCTTTAGTCCAGAAGGCTCATTTAGCGCTCGATCTCATTATTGCTGAGAATTCTGAATTGAATGAATTATGGCAAGAAACTGAAGACTATGAAGCTTGGTTAGCGTCTGTCACTGAGTTAAAGAATCGCGTCAATTTATAAGATTTCATTGTTTAGCTGATTGGGAGACGCTTCATGGGAACTACTATTTGGGTATTAAGTAAGAGCAAGATGACAGAAGGCGATGAATGGGATCATTCAGCGTTGTTTTATGCTGTAGATGCGCTCGATCATATTTGTGAGAAATTGGGCTTGGTGAAGCTCTCTTCGTTTCTAGATTGGACGGACTTTGAGTTAAATATGCTTAGTGGTGCAGAAAACTCAGGAGAGTCTCAAGATGAGACAATGGTAATACGAGCAAATTCGATACGAAAATCTAACTTTTCGCGTTTGGCAATAGAAGCACAGGCAGGGGGAGGATTAGTTCTAGGGAAAATCTGCAAAAGAGGAAGAGGTTTTTGTTGGTAAAGAAGGGTGTGAAGCTGACGGAGACCGAGTTGCAGAAAACTCAAGCCGCGATGATCGTGCCAATCAATAGCCGCCCTTTGCCCCAAACGCACCAACATTATGCCAAGAATTACAGCAATCAGGTTAGCCGTGGCAAGGAGCATAAACAAACAGGTAAGAGATTGAGCATCACGGAGATGCGAGCTAACCACATTAAAAGCCGCCGACTTGTAATCCTTAAAATGAGGTTCAATACCGCCAAAGCGTTTGCCATAGAGAGCAAAAGTCTGTAATGAAGGGAATATCGCTAAGGACAGCCCATGAACCGTTAGCCATGTCTAGGTTAGCCGTCGCTAAATGACAATTAACATCACCGAGTACGGTGACATCGGGAACTAGATAAGCTTGCTCTGCGGGAGGTATCAGTTGTTCAACACGCTTGGTTGTACCTGTTGGCAGAGTCACTAGCAGATCGCTCTTTGCGCGAATTGCCCAAGACCAGTGATTTTGCTGTAACCATCGGATTAATTCCCCATGTTCAAAACCTCGGTCGGCAAGCAAGGTCACCGTACTTTGTGGCGGCAATAGAGAGCGTACTTGTTCTAAGACGGGACGATAATGTTCAAAGCCAACTGTAGCGCTGCCATGCTCTAGTACTACTTGAGCTAGAGTAATCGACCTCCCTCCCCAAATCAAGCATACTTCTATAAGACAGAATTTATCCCACAGCATACTTGTGTCTAAGGCTAGTTCCAACGATTCTCCTGCAAATGCTTGGAGAAAGTGCTTCACCAATGGGTTATAGAATCTCTCGGCGATGATATGTGGATTATGCACAAAGTAGCTTAGTCTTTCCATCTGACTTCTGGCTTGGCACTCTCTATGGCTCAAATAGGGCAACCAATGACTCAGACTTGCCCTTCCTGATTGCAATATCGCGGCTACTGCCTCCGCAAATCCTTGGAGATGTCGCTTATCTTTTGGCTTGAGCCATTGACGCAGTTGTTCTTGTAGCTGAAGATATAGGTGGGGCATTTGTATAAGATCTTTTGTTGAGGAACTTGAGTATCTCATCTCTTGCCCCTTTTTGCCTCTTGTCTCATGATGAGATTCTATGCCTAGCAACGCTTTTCAGATTTTTCTGCACCACTAAGGTTAAATATGTCTGAAGATTCTGAAGATGAAGATTTCCCTGATGAGGATACATTGCGAGATAAAGTATCATGGTTTAGTCCTTCAGAGGCTTTACCAATGCTGAGAGCTTTGCGGGAATATGTGAAAACCAGTGATTCTGATGGTAAAAGTCTTTTGGAGCATGGGAAAGAACATCTCTCTGAGGAATTGCTCGAAGATTTGGAGGATTGCATCACAAAGGTTGAGCAGATAGCTGCTGAGGGTGATCTATTCCATTTCTGTGTTGTCATGTAAGTCTAAGTCAATAGAGAGCATAGCATTCCCAGCCCAATACCTCACAACGCAGGGACAAGCGATCGCTGAAGGCATAGATTTAGATCTCCGACTTTTTTTGTGAATTTATAAATTGTCTTTGCTTGCATAGAAAAAGTCGGAGATCTGGGCATTTACAGGTTTCTTTTTACTTTAGGAATGCTTTGCCCAATACCTCACAACTCAGGGACAAGCGATCGCTGAAGGCACAGATTTAGATCTCCGACTTTTTTTTGTGAATTTACAAATTGTCTTTGCTTGCATAGAAAAAGTCGGAGATCTGGGAATTTGTAGGTTTCTTTTTCTTTGCCCAATACCTCGCAACGCAGGGACAATTTATCTGTGAAGGCATAGAGGGCAAAGCATTTGCAGATCGATATGGTTGCGGGGTTTAAAAATTCTGACGCAAATGCTATGCCCCTACGGGATTCTCACTCAATTTTGCTAATTCCTCCTTCGCAAATTCCTTTAACTGTTCATCAGGATCGTTGCTAGAGATCGCCTCCAATAATTCCAATGTTTGAGGTTTATCGCTGTAATGTTGGAGGATAGCTTCTAGTGCAGTTTGGCGGGGATTAGTTAGTAAAAAAGAAAACTCCTCTTGACCACGAATAAAGGGATCATTGATAGCGCAATCGCATAAAAAAACAAATGTGTGTGTGGCATCTTTCCAAACTTTGGCAATCGCTTGTACTGCCACACTTCGCACATAATCATCTTCATCATTAAGAGCGCGATCTTTAAGCAAAGTCAGGGTGTCTGGGTCTTCTTTACAGCTTTTAGTGATCGATTGTATTGCCAGTCTTCGCACATCCTCATCCTCATCATTAAGAGCGCGATCTCTGAGAAAAGTCAGGGTGTCTGGGTCTTCTTTCCAGATCGATTGTATTGCGAACCTTCGCACATTCTTATCCTCATCATTAAGAACACGATCTTTGAGCAAAGTCAGGATGTCTGAGTCTTCTTTCCAGCCTTCGGTGATCGATTGTATTGCGAACCTTCGCACATCCTTATCCTCATCATTAAGAGCACGATCTTTGACCAAAGTCAGGGTGTCTGGGTCTTCTTTCCAGCTTTGGATAATTGCTTGCATTGCTGCCCTTCGCATATCATTATCTTGATCATTAAGAGTGCGGTCTTTAAACCAAAGAAGAGTCTCTGGGAAATCTTCCCAGCCTTGTATAATCGCGTGTACTGCGAAACTACGCACATTATAATCATTAAGAGCACGGTCTTGGAGCCAAGAAAGAGTCTCTGGAGAATGTTTCCAGCCTTTGGCAATCTCTTGTAGCGCAAAACTACGCATCGCCCAACTCTCATCATTAGTGGCAAAATCTTTGAGGAGAAGAAATGTCTCTAGGGAGTCTTTCCAGCCTTGCGCAATTTCTTGTAAGACAAAACTTTGCACATTATAGTTCTCATCATTAAGAGCGCGATCCTTGAGGAAAGAAAATATTTCTGGTTGCTCTTTCCAGCCCTTAATGATCTCTTGTAATGCTGCTATTCTTACGTCATTATTTTTATCATTAAGAGCGCGATCTTTAAGGAAAGGAAGGGTGTCAATATCTTCTTTCCAACTTTTAGCAATTTCGTATACCATAGCTCTTCGTATGTGATAACGGCTCTTCTGGGTTCATGGGGATAAGCACAGCTAATAGTAATCAGAATCCTCTCGGAGCAACAGTTACAGCCCTACCATGTCGCCAATAATTGTATCGACACTGTACCATTTACCCCTCAAACCCAGATGAGCCGTGATAACTCTCATCTTTATTAGCGGAATCTTTAAAGATAATAAAATTATCAGGATCGTTTTCCCAGACTTTAGCAAGTACATATAACGATGCCCCACGTACAAACCAGTTCTTATTATTAATAGCATAGCCCCTAAGAAGTATCAGGATGTCTGGATTATCTTGCCAAGTTATCGCAATAATTCTTATGAGTTTAGCTAGTGTTTCTGGGTTAAATATATAGGGAGATTGATGTTCGACCTCAAATTGTAAGATTTTTAGTAATTTATTTGATGTGGGAGCAATCAAACTTCTGTTTCTCACCTCAACAAAACAATCTACTGCCAGTAACAAGTTAGCTAGTCCTTCTTCTTTTAGACTGCCATCTTGGTCTAAAAATGTGCTCTTATCAACCTTCTGCTCCAAAAGAAAATCAATAATTTCTTCGACAAACCTAGGTTCGATCATCCCCGAAATTAACCTCAAAACCTCATGCCATGACTCATCTTGCCAATGGTTCCCAAACACATCATGGATTAACTGCTCAATCGTCAGCGTTTGCGATTCCTTGAACTGCCAAACAAACTCCCACGCACAAAAATACTCCAAAAAAGTCCGATGTACAAAACCATAAGAATCCCCACCCAGATCGCAGAGAATGAAATTGCGCGTGCGAAGCTGACCGATCATGATACGGGCTATTTCCCTTGGCTTCTCCACCTCAATCGTCTTCAGGTAATCCGTCAAAATACTCTCCAACTGCGCCGCACTAATCAAATTCCCCGCCAAACCCTTCGCGCTCGACTGCATATAATAGGCAACCTTCCGCAACATCGCCTGCTTATCGCGATAATCAATCGTTTTCGGATCAATTCGCCGATCCTCCACTAGCGCCCGTTCCACATCCCATTGATGCAACAACACTCTAGAGGCTTGGTTATACAATTCAGGACGATCCCTCGGTAACTCCTGATTACGATTGAGAATCGCCATCATCGTCAATAACAAAGGATTTCCCGCCAACTCCTTAATCGATCGCGACTCCCTGATCGCCTTCTGCAAACGCTCCCGCTTGCGATCCTTATCCGCACCCTCCGCAAAATTCAGATCATGCCAACGCACCACAAACTCCTGCATTTGCTCATCATTCAACTCTTGCAGCATAAAGTGCTGAAACCCCGCATCCCTTAACCGATGTGACTTATAACCCAACCACCGCGAAGTCGCAATTGCCCTCACTTCACCATACTCATTCGTAAAGCGATGGATATCCGTCACCACCTCATCACGCAACGCAGGATCGAACACCTCATCAATCCCATCAAATAGAGCAATGACATCCCCATTCTTCAGCTTTTCATGCAAATCCTGCTGATTCAGCCGACAGGTAATATTCCCACCATGAATAAACGAAACAATATCCTTACATTTCCCCGCTTGCTTATCACGGGCATAGGTACGCAACTCCAACAAAAGCGGCAACGGATGCAAAGGCAAATCTCGCACAGGTCGCTCCGCCCAAATCAGCGCCAGATATTGCAACAGCGTCGATTTTCCCGATCCAGGGTCGCCCAAGATCACTGCATATTTCGCAACGACCTCCTTCGCCAACTCCTGAGGATCGCCCAACACCTCAAACACACCCCGAATCGGCTGCTCCACATAGCGCTTACGATGATTTTCTAACTCCGCTTCGGCAAGTTCCAACACATCCAACTGTCCACTCTCCTGCAACAGCCGCGATCGATCCTTCGGCAACTCATACACCTGCGGAATAAACTCCTGACATTCCCGCAAATTCTGAGGAATAAAGATCTTCCATAGCTTCAACTCGTTGTAATAAACTCCCGTCGTATCTAAAGATTCCAGTTTTAAGTTGCCATACTGCTCCCGCAACCCTTCCGCATACTTCTCCAAATCAAACGCTGGCGCAATTCCCGCTACTTCCTGTACAGAATCTGCAATTTTATCTAAGGTCTGCACCTCATAAATCAGACGCAACTTATCCGAATTCTGGACAATCTTCTTCACGGCTCTAATGTAGGACTTGCTCAAAAAGTCCCAATTCATACTTTCTGGTAAATGTGGCAAATCTAACTCTTTCCAAACTTTTACCAACAGCGAGGTATTGATCGTCTTACATTCCACATTAAACGCCATCCCTAGCGCCGCACTTACCTCTTCGCGCTTGATAAACCTTTGCAAATAGGGAATGTACTGTTTAATGATTGCCTCTTGATAACCCGCATCCTTGAGTTCTTCCTCAATCAATTCCAAAAATTCTTTGAGCGCTTTGCCATAGGCTTCTTTCTGCACATCCTTCTCAGGCAAGTGAATCACCTTTTTCAGGCAATCCTTAAAAAAGTCCTTACCATAATCCTTTGCCGCATCCTGAGCCAGACTTTCCAAAATGGGATAAACGACTACACCTGCCGCCTGTGTCACACCCCAAATAACTAACCAATCAATCATCGCCTCAAACTCCAAGGATATGACTCAGGGATCTTGCCAGCTAAAGCAAATTTTTAGATCCTGCTTTATGTGGTTATTGTATCAAATTAGCTAAAGTTTAGCTGAGATTTTTGCCTTGTCTAAATTCTGGCTTCTGATGCTTTTAACTAATGAGAATGTATTTACAGACACAGTTAGGGATTTTATTTAAGAGTGATCCCAAAGAAATTGCTAAAAGATTACAAACAAATGCCCCGCATTCTGTAAATCGATGCAAGTATAGACAATATGTCAATCTGTCCTTATTTAGAAAATGAGCTACCAGTAAGCTCCACTTGATCCAAATGCACTTTATAGGAGCAGCAAGATAGGGCAACCTAATCATGAGAAAAAACAACTTAATTTCAGTAGTCGTCATCATTGGGCTGATTTTTGCAGCTAGCATTTGGTACGGGCGCAATAATGGCTTACTCCCAGTTGCCGCAGGTGACGAAGCAGTCTTATATGACGGGCTTTTTAACACGATCTTAGCGATCGCCTTCGGATTTTTCCTCGTAGTAGAGGGCGTATTGATCTATTCGATTATCAAGTTTCGTCGCCGTGAAGGTGATGACACTGACGGTCCCGCCATTCACGAAAACCTAAGTATTGAGATCATCTGGACAGCGATCCCCACAGTTATCGTAATGTGGGTAGCGATTTATAGCTTTGATGTCTATACCGCCATGCAAGGAACTCAAGACCTTAGCGGCATGGCTCATGGAGGGATGCACCAGACAGTAGCCAAATCCGAAAGAGGTGGTATGCCTATGTCAAAAGCAACCCTCGCTTCTTCAAATAGTGACGGAGTATTAATGGCAGGTACTCTTCCTGCTGGTAGCGATGATGTTTTGGCTATCAACGTTAGCGCCATGCAATTTGCTTGGATTTTTAACTACACAGACGAAATTGCTACCGCTGAATTGCATGTTCCTGTTGGCAAAAAAATTCGCCTAAACATGAATGCCGTTGATGTCCTTCATGCTTTTTGGGTTCCCCAATTACGCATCAAACAAGACGTGATTCCCGGCCGCGAAACCTATCTCGAATTCACTCCTCGCGTTGTCGGCGAATATCCAGTAGTCTGTGCTGAGCTATGTGGTTCTTACCATGGCGGTATGCGCACCACGATGGTAATAGACACTCCTGAAGACTATTCAAAATGGTTAAAAGAGCAGCAAGAAATTGCTAGTAACGATCCCGATGCGATCGTGGCAACTCGTCCAGCCTCTGTAACCCAGATGTCTGATCAAGAATACCTCGCTGGTAAAGTCGCTCAAGCTGGTGGAGATATGCACATGATGCATATGAGTCATTAAAGGCTGAACACGAATTACGAATTACGAATTACGAATTATCAATTACGAATTACCAATTACTCTATGACCCAGACACTCATACCAACCCAAAGTTCGGGCGCGATGGGAGCCGAACCCCAAAAAACTCTTTGGTGGGAATTTTTCACCTTTAGCGTCGATCATAAAATCATCGGGATTCAGTATCTCGTCACTTCGTTTGTATTTTATTTAGTAGGCGGACTGCTTGCCTCGATCGTTCGTGCTGAGCTAGCAACCCCAGACTCTGATTTAGTCGATCCCGCTTTTTACAACAGTCTTTTCACCATGCATGGCACGGTCATGATCTTTTTATGGATCGTACCTGCTGTAACTGGAGGCTTTGGCAACTATCTGATCCCATTGATGATCGGAGCGCGGGACATGGCCTTTCCGCGTTTAAATGCGATCGCCTTTTGGTTGACGATTCCTGCGGGGATGTTGTTGATGAGCAGCTTCTTTTTTGGCCCTGCCTCGACAGGTTGGACTGCCTATCCGCCTTTAAGCATTTTGACAAATGAACATGTTGGTCAAGTTATTTGGATTGGTAGCATTCTTTTAGTGGGGACTTCCTCGATTTTGGCGGCGGTGAATTTTATCGTCACGATCTGGTCGATGCGGATGCCTGGAATGGATCTGTTTAGTATGCCCCTATTCTGCTGGGCGATGATGGCAACATCAGTTCTAGCTCTATTAGCTACTCCTGTATTAGCAGGAGCTATGGTTTTACTAGGTTTTGACCTATTAATTGGCACAAACTTTTTTAACCCCACTGGCGGCGGGGATCCCGTCGTTTACCAACATTTATTCTGGTTCTATTCACACCCTGCCGTTTATGTAATGGTTTTGCCAGTATTTGGCATCATTTCCGAAGTTTTGCCTCCCCATAGCCGCAAGCCAATTTTTGGTTATAAGGCGATCGCCTATTCCAGCATGATGATTTGCTTTTTGGGTTTATTTGTATGGGCGCACCATATGTTTACCAGCGGCACACCTGATTGGTTGCGTGTATTCTTCATGGTGGCGACGTTGTTGGTTGCTGTACCAACTGGAATTAAGGTATTTAGTTGGGTTGCTACACTTTGGGGTGGCAAGTTGCGCTTAGAGAGTCCTTTGCTATTTGCAATGGGCTTTATTTCCACATTCTTAATCGGTGGCTTGAGCGGAGTTATGCTTGGTTCAGCTCCCATTGATATTCATGTTCACGATACGTATTTCGTGGTAGCCCACTTCCACTACGTTCTTTTTGGCGGCAGTGTATTTGGTATTTATGCGGGACTATATCATTGGTTCCCGAAGATGACTGGTCGCATGTTGAATGAGTTTTGGGGCAAGGTTCATTTTGTCTTGACCTTCATCGGAATGCATTTAACCTTTGGTCCTATGCATATTCTAGGATTGCAAGGAATGCCGCGTCGCGTCGCTCAGTACGATCCGCAATTTGCACCGATTAATGTGATCTGCACAATTGGCGCATTTATTCTAGCGATTTCTACAGTTCCTTTTGTGATCAATGCCGTTTACAGCTGGTTTAAGGGCGAACAAGCTCCTGACAATCCTTGGAACGCTCTGACTATGGAATGGACAACTTCTTCTCCGCCAATCCCCCATAACTGGGTTGGTGAACCTGTCTTATTGACTGGTCCCTATGACTACGGCGAAGAATATAAAGAAGCTCGCAAAGAAGCGGCGATCGCCGCTTCACAACCTGCAAGTTAAATCAAACTCCGTGAACAATGGGCTTAGGTGATTTCTCATTTAAAATTTACCCCACCCTAACCCTCCCCTTGCAAAGGGGAGGGAGCAAGATTTCTAGTTTTCCCCGGGAATTAAAGGGGGTAAAGCCCGACTTATGTCTAGGCGCTGGGAGATTCTTCACAAGAAATGACGTTAAGCTACTTTCCTACATTATCCATTTATCCAACCATTTACCTATCTATGCAAGGATCGATCGCTCCAGTTACTGACCCGACGCAAGATGATGCAATCCATGCTCATGCCGCCGAAGCGGGGCATTACGAACATCCCGATTTACGGGTTTTTGGCTTAATTGTCTTCCTTATTTCTGAAGGAATGCTATTTTTTGGCTTATTTGCCGCCTACTTAACCTTTCGTTCTGTGGCAACATCTTGGCCACCAGAAGGTACGCCTGAACTCGAATTACTACTACCAGGCATCAACACAATTATTCTAGTATCTAGCAGCTTTGTGATTCACCAAGCCGATCATGCGGTCAAAGAGAATAAGATCAAGGCTGCTCAGCTATGGTTTCTTGCCACCTTTATCATGGGTGCAATATTCATCGCTGGTCAAATCTATGAATACCAACATCTAGAGTTTGGTCTGACCACTAACCTGTTTGCTAGTACTTTTTATGTGTTAACAGGCTTTCATGGCTTGCACGTAATTATCGGCTTATCGTTGATTGCAACTGTATTAGTGCGATCGCTTAAAGCTGGACATTACAGCAACACCAGTCATTTCGGTATCGAGGCAGCCTCTGTATATTGGCACTTTGTAGATATCGTCTGGATTGTCTTGTTTTTATTGCTCTATATTCTTTAGGCATAAAAAGAGAGGCGACGCAATGCGTCGCCTCTCTTTTTATAGAAAATGGGTTGCATCGCAATCCATTTTTTTGTTTTTATTTTTCAATCTTGAAAGATTTAATAAAGCGATCGACATCGGCTGCCGCAATTTTATCGGCAGCACCTAACGCAAATACTTGATACAAACGATTTCCTGCAAGACAAAATCTACCCTTCATCGATACATCCGTGGTCTGAACTTTGCCACTAGCTTCAAAATCACGGCAAGGAACATCTCCAAGCATGTATTCTTTCTCCGACTTAATGACTCCCTTAAGATTTGCCACAGATCCTTTAACCGAATCTCCTAGTCCTTTTTGGACATCAGCAGGATTGGCGATTTTGTTTGGGAAGTCAGCATAGCCAATGAAGTACCCTGAGTCACTGGCTTCAGCAATCACCATATTTAGTTTAATTGTACCAACGTTAGTCTTCTGCTCTTGAGATTGCTCCTGTGGCTTGCTAGGCACTTCCACCGTAAATTTCCCAGCCGAAGATTTGTAATCTTGCCAACCATTAGCACTTGTTGTTGGTTCGGGCTTTTCGCCAGTTTTAACTTCTGGGGTTGTCCCATCTTTTGGCTTTTCTGTGGGCTTTTCTGTGGCAGTAGCTGTAGGTAAAGCAGATTTAGTGGGAGTTGCATTATCGGCTACAGGAGTAGCTGTTGTGCAAGCACTGACTGCGAATAAGACTAAGCCAGCAGCAAGGGAAATATACTTTTTCATGTGCGATTAAGATACGACCTTCGATTAGGGAACAAGCTTGAAGCTCGTTAGATACTATATCGTGCCTTACAAGCGCATTAATAAAACTTAGAATTATGTATTCCCTGCAAAAGCAGGGAATACATAATTCTAATCATCATCTGTTTCTAGATTTTGATGTTCGCTACGACGTGACTCTCTTCGATAGCGTTTCTTCAGTAATCTAGGCTCTTGCTGTTGTTTACCATCACTGGTATCTTTCACTTTGACCGAAGCATCAGCATTGGCTGTATTTTTTATCCTTTGTTGATAAGTGATCGCCTCTTCTAAATAGGCTAAATAATGCTCATAGCGTTCCCAATCACCGCGAACCACACAATTTGGCTCATCGCGACGATGTAAACAATCATTAAACTGACAACTTTCTCCTGAGGCTAATCTTTGCCTTGCTTCAGGAAAACAATCTGTTAATTCCTGAGGTGTGACGGTCAGGTTGGGTTGCATAAAACCTGGGGTATCAGCAAGATATCCCCCCGCAGGCAATGCAAAGAGCTCCACATGTCGAGTAGTGTGTTTCCCATGTCCTAAACGTTGAGAAACTTCACCAACGCGAACTTGTAAATTGGGAATTAGTAAATTTATTAGGCTAGATTTACCAACACCTGACTGTCCTGCTACGACGGTTACGCCAGTTTGTAAATGTTGAGCAAGCTCGTCAATACCTTCACGGGTGTAAGTACTAATAGAGATCGGTGGATATCCCCAAGATCTCAGGCGATCGCACCACGATTGCCATATTTGCTCGTTGACTAAGTCGCGCTTATTTAAGCACAACAAAACATCAACCCCAGTACTTTCGGCTTTTACTAAAAAGCGACTGAGTTGATGTGGATCGAGGCTTGGTTCAGCTAGGGCAAAAACTAATAAAATACGATCAACATTAGCTACAGTAGGGCGATCAAGCAAATTACGACGTGGCTCCACTTCCGATATGGCTCCGCGTCCCCCTTGCCAGTCTGGTTCTTCGATAGTGATGCGATCGCCTACACAGATCTGCTGACCAATTTTTTTGAGTCGAGCGCGGCGGGTGCAGAGTAGCTCATGGACAAGTTGACTAAATTTTTGACCAGATTCATCAAGCAACTCTAGACTGAAAGCTTGATCTAAAATCACGCGATAATAGTTGGCTTGTACAGCCAAGACTGTACCTGTTATAGCCAGCATGGGGTTGCTTGCATCATGCTTTTTGGACTGTCAAAGCAAAAAAGCGATCGCGCTCTTCGATGCCTTTTACCTGATGACCATCAGAAATAAGGCTATTAGGAACTTGCTCAATTGGTTCCCCCCCATCTAGCAATACTTCTAACAATTGTCCAGTCTCCAGCTTTTCAAGATGCAATTTTGCTCGCACAAAACTGAGCGGACAGGGAACGCCGCGTAAATCGATGGATTTGATAGCCTGAATGCACATATATCTTTGTCGTAAGCTTTAAAAGAATATTATATAAATAAACTTAAAAAAGCCTTGCTTTGCAAGGCTTTTTTAAGTTTATTCTTTATTTTTGGTTTCCAAATATACCGCCTAAGATGTCACCAATTCCACCCTTAGCTGCACTGCCAAGTTGCTTCTCTTTGAGCTTCTCAAGCACTTCGCGCTCTTCATTACCGATTTTAGTCGGAATATCGATCTTGATTCTGATTAAATGATCACCACGAGCGACAGGATTGCCTAGCTTGGGAACACCTAATCCTTCTAATGTCAAGACCGTATCAGACTGAGTACCTGCGGGAATCGTGAGAGGTTTCTTGCCATCAACAGTATTAATCGCGATTTTATCACCCAGAATTGCCTGCAAATAGCTGATCTTGATTTCTGATAAAACGTTAATACCTTCACGTTCAAACTCATTGTCAGCTTGAACAAACAAGTAAACATAGAGATCGCCTGAGGGGCCACCGCGCTGTCCAGCATCACCTTCACTAGATACCCGCAGTCTTGTCCCACTATCGACACCTGCGGGAATCGTGATTTTTAACTTTTTGGTAACCTGATTTAGCCCTAAGCCATTACAACTTTCGCACTTATCCTCAATGGTTTGACCAGTGCCGTTACAAGTTGGACAGGTAGAAACTTGCGTAAAGCTACCAAAGGGAGTACGGGTAGCACGGCGAACTTGACCAGTACCGCTGCAAGTGCCACAAGTGCGAGGGCGTGTACCTGGTTTTGCGCCACTACCTGCACAAGTTCCACAAGTTTCAAGATGAGAAATTTTGATTTGCTTCTCACCACCAAACACGGCTTCACGGAATTCTAGTTTCAGATCAAAGCGCAAATCTTCGCCACGAGTAGGACCACTGCGACGGCGAGCTTGCTGCTGCTGTCCTGTGTTAGAGAATCCGCTAAAGAAGCTCTCAAAGATATCGGCGAATCCGCCCATATCGCCCATGTCAGGTGATCCACCGCCACCGCTTGAGACTCCAGCTTCTCCAAACCGATCATACCGCGCACGGGTTTCTGGCTCAGAGAGAACCTCATAAGCACGGTTAATTTCTTTAAATCGTTCATCTGCCCCCGCTTCTTTATTGACATCGGGGTGATATTTTCGAGCTAAACGTCGATATGCTCGTTTGATTTCCTCTTTGTCAGTACTGCGATCGACTCCAAGGATTTCGTAATAATCACGCGCCATAGGGGGTTTCTCTGTCGCCTAAAGGATTCATAGACAATTATTCTAATTTAACGTAGCACTGATTGTTTGTTTATGGATACTCACAAGTAGTACGTTTTACCGCACATCTTTAGCTAATAGTTATTAGCCATTAGCTATTGGCTATTGAATTCCTTCCTAAGATTTTAGTTGTACAGCCTAAAAGCCAACAGCTAGAAGCTAAAAGCCAAAAGCTAAAAGCCAAAAACTATGGTCTAGTCTTTACACTTACATTTCCTTGATTTACCAAGGTTTGACAGGCGAGACGATAATTATTTGGTTTGTTTTTAAGCTTTTTTTCTTCAAATTCTGTCTTTGGGGAGAGGTTCTCAAGACCATCGACAATCTCAACTACGCAGGTGGCGCATTGTCCATAACCATTACAGTTGGTGAGCTTCGCAACAAACTTATAGATGTCGATGTTGTTTTCGAGAGCTTTTATGCGAAGGTTAACGCCATCCATTGCGATCGCTTCTTTTCCTTCATTCACAAACGTAATGTTCGCCATAGCTGAGTGTTAATTGTTTGTTAATTTTTATTACACACTTATTATCTTACTTAAATGCATAAAGTCCATAATTTTTTTAAAAGCTTTGCTATGCAAGGCTTTTAAAAAAATTATGGACTTTATCAAAGAGTAAATCACTGTAAAATAACTTTTATGGCTATAAATCCTTCACGTTCAGATATCGAAGCGCTTTCTCATGATTTGCATAAGTTGGTTGATAATCTTGACGCAACCGAGCATGGAGAGCTAATTTACAATGCTTTAAAAGCGATCGCCCAAATTAGTCAGGCTGATACAGAACGCTTAGACTGGAAAATCTTGACAGGTTCTTTGCAGGATATGCAAAAAGCGATCGCTATGTTTTATCCTCATCGCTTTAATCGTAAAGTGAGTATCTTTGGCTCAGCGCGTACTTCAGCAAATGCACCTGAATATCGCCAAGCCTTTGAGTTTTCTGAAAAAATCACAAAACAAGGGTTCTTGGTGATTACTGGGGCTGGGGGCGGCATCATGGCGGCAGGAAATGAAGGCGCAGGTAATAATTCTTTTGGCTTAAATATCAGTCTGCCTTTTGAGCAATCGAGTAATGGATTTGTATCTGAGGCTTCGCGTTTAGTTAGGTTTCGTTATTTCTTTACGCGCAAACTTTATTTTATAAAAGAGAGTGACGCGATCGCGCTTTTTCCTGGAGGTTTCGGTACTCAAGATGAGTTTTTTGAATGTTTAACGCTCTGTCAGACAGGAAGAACAACGCCGCGCCCGATCGTCCTAATCGACAAACAGGGTGGAGATTATTGGAATGACTGGGATGTATTTGTACAGAATAATTTACTCGAAAGAGGATTGATTACGAAAGAAGACCGTAGTCTTTACAAAATTACCGATGATATCGATGAAGCTTGTCAATTTATTGCTTCTTTTTATAGTGTTTATCACTCTTGTCGATGGGTTGAGGATTTATTTTTAATTCGATTGCACATAGAAATTACTGACGAACATCTAGATCGCCTAAATGATAATTTCAGCGATGTTTTAATCAGTGGCAAAATCGAGCGCAGCGTTGCTCTGCCCAAAGAAGCCAATGAGCCACATATTCTGGATTTGCCTCGGCTAGCCATGCATTTTAATCAACATGGTTTTGGACGCTTGTATGAGTTAATTTCAGCGATTAACGACACTTGTGATAGTGGTAATCCCCTAGTTTGTCATCCTGAACAACGCTAACTAGTAGAAAAGCTAGCTTTGCTAGCTTTTTTAACGAAAAAAATGTATTTGAAAAATTTCGATCGCTTCTTTAGTCCTTTGCAATGGCAAATTATTTTAACGACAGCGCAGATTGCCCATGATTTGAATTTACGGGCTTTCGCTGTGGGTGGTATTGTTCGCGATGCCATAGTGAGAGAAAATCATCCATCGCCGCCTTTACATAAAGATCTAGACTTAGTTTTCGATGGGGGAGAACAGGCTGGAATGAAAGTAGCGATCGCTTTGCATCAACTTTTTCCCGCATCAAAATTACAACTCCATGAAAAATTTCAGACAGCAGCACTGAGCTGGCAAGATGCAGATCAAGACTTTGAAATGGACATGGCGACGGCGCGGCGCGAGATTTATGCCTATGCTGGGGCAAATCCACAAGTGATCGCGACAATTCTCGAAGATGATTTGTGGCGGCGCGATTTCACGGTTAATGCTTTGGCTATAGAACTCGATCCACAATTGGGAATTAAAGGCGAAGTGATCGATCGCTTCAATGGTCTGGCAGATTTAGCCAATAAACAAGTACGCGCCATTCGTACAGGTAGCTTTGAGGAAGATCCGCGTCGGTTGTTTCGAGCTGTGCGTTTTGCCGTGCGACTGGATTTTGAGATTTCCACAGAAACCCATGCAGAAATCATGGCAACTACTGCAAGCGGAATCCATGATGCGATTGGCGGGGCGCGATTGCGATCGGAATTACTTTATACTCTTGCTGAGCCTAGGGCTGGTGCTATGTTTGCACTTTTGCAAAAATTAGGTGCATTGAGATGTATTCATCCAGAGTTAATACTACCCGCAGATTTAGCTAATTCGTTTAAGCATCAATGGCGGCGATCGCAATATTGGCTAAATTTACTTAAGCGATTAGAAATCAAAACTTATGCACCGCTGCAACTAGGCTTGGAATTATTGCTATCCTATTTACCAGATCAGATCGCTACTCAACTTGATTTGGGGTTAACACCTGAACAAAAAACAAGACAACAAAGATTAGCGAGTTTACTATTAGATTTGGCAAATCCAACAAATTTTGGCTCAAAAAAATCAGATATTACTCAATTTCTGCAACAATTTGACACTCCAACATTGATCTTGGCGGGAATAAAATGTAAACCTGCTTATCGACGAATTGTTTGGCAATATCTCAGCCAATGGCAATTGGTCAAATCTCCATTAACAGGTGCAGATCTTACGCAGCTTGGATATACAAAAGGTAAGCAAATGGGCGCAATAATACAAAGCCTAAGATTTGCCATGATTGATCGTGAAATTTATACCAAAGAAGATGCGATCGCTTATCTTCAAGCCCAAAACTAAAGGCGCGAAGCAACCTTTACTCTTAAACACTCTGAGGATTGCTATAAAATGTAATCAAAAGGTAATCAAAAGCTTTTAGCGCCAATCAGTACAAAAATTTAGGACAGGCACATCATGAGAGGCGGTATCCGCATCGGCAGCATTTCTGGCATTCCTCTATATATTGATTCATCATGGTTTCTCGTCCTCGGCTTTCTAGCTGTTTGGCTGAGTGCTGCCTATACGAAGCTATCGCCATCTTTTTCTCTGGGCTATGGAGCAATCACCGCCATACTTTTCTTTTTATCGATCATGTTCAATAAAATTGCCCATGCAATCATGTCGAAGGCTCGTGGCGTAGATATTAACGCGATTAACATTCAATTTATGGGTGGGGCAAGCTCGATTGAGCAGGAAGCTAAAGATCCTTTCTCTGTATTTAGTATCGCCATCTCAGGTCCCCTAGTGAGCTTAGTTTTGAGTGTGATCGGATTTACGGCTGCTTGGCTAATTGCAGGAGATGTCATTTTCTCTAGCAATCCTAAAACTCTTGAGACGTTACCCGATAGTATTGGCAGTATGCGCACCATTTGGACAATGATTGCGCTGAATATTGCTCGAATCAATCTCATATTTGGTGTGTTTAGCCTCATACCCGCGCTACCCTTTGAAGGAGGTCATATTCTCAAAGCAGCGGTTTGGAAACTGACAGGCGATCGCTTTGCAGGTATCCGATGGGCAGCGCGATCGGGGCAGTTTTGTGGGATTTTAACTATGATTTTGGGGGGCTTAGTTAGCTTCAATGGTAGTCCTATCGGCGGTATTTTTCTGATCTTTATTGGATGGTTTCTATTTGGTAATGCAGGTGGCTATCTTTATCTCAACAATTTGCAACAAGCTCTACTTGATATTAATGCCGAAGCGGCGATGACCAGAGATTTCCGCCTAGTTGATGCCGAGATCTCACTGCGTGAATTTGCTGATAAATTTTTATTAATGGAAGAGAAAGACGCAAATCCTATTTACATTGCTTCCTCAAATGGTCGCGATCGCGGAATAATTTCGGCTGGAGCTATCCGCAATATTGACAGTAGTGAATGGCAATCAAAATCTTTGCAAGCACTGATTAAACCCTTGGACGAAATTGATACTGTCGATCTCAAAACGCAAATTTCCACAATAGTGAATCTACTCGAACAGAAACAATTGCGTTATGTCATTGTGCGATCGCCTGTTGGCTCGGTAGCTGGAGTTATCGATCATGGAGATATCATCAAGGCTTTAGACAGCAAACTTCTTTGGCGGATTCCTTCTGAATATGTCAAGCAGATTAAAGTTGACGGGAAATTTCCTGCAAACTTCCGTTTAGTTGAAATTTGTGAACAGTTAGAGACATCCAAGCAATAACACCAAATCAAGAAATGGCGTAGCCATTTCTTGATTTAAAAAACCTTATTGGATTTATATCAAAGAACAAAATGGCTATGCCATTTGTTCTTTTAAAACCCTTTCTGGGCTTATTTTTTATAGCAATGTAAGTTTTGCTTAGGACATAAACCCCAAAAGATGAGTGGCGGGGGGGGGGGGGGGCCCCCCGGGGGGGGGGGGGGGTGGGTTTGTTTTTTTTTGTTTTTTTTTTTGTTTGTTTCGCACCCCCCCCCCAACCCCCCCCCCCCCCCCCCCCCCCCCCCCCCCCCCCCCCCCCCCCCCCCCCCCCCCCACTCATCTTTTGGGGTTTCTTGCATTGCTATAATTCGCAAAAGTGTTGCTGCATTTTCGTGAATTGGGACAAATCCTCCACATGGCAAGGCTATTTAGAGGATTGGTAACAAATAAAATTTTGGATGTGGACAAAGCCCACATCCAAAATTTTATTTGTTAGAAGCTAACAGAATTTAAGTCTTCTGCAAAGTCTTCCAATGTGACAAAATCAGATGAAGATTTTGAACTTGAGCCACTGAGAGTAATGGTCTCCATATTGCTCAATATTCGCTCTATGTTTGTTGCCCCAAAATCTGTTTTTATATGAAGAGCATCTTTGTCAATATCTTTTTTGTTGTTAATAGTTTCTGATTTCGCTTTAATCTGCTCTTCTTCATCCATCAGCTGCAAAAATTTATCTAGATTCTGCTTGGGAATCCTAGATTTAATAGACTCTATATCACCTTCTAATTTATTTAAGCCAGCTTTAACAGAGTCATCATTTGATGAGAAATTGCCAAACAAATCATTATCTTCATCTGTTGGCTTTGTTTGCTCACTTACTTGCTGAATAGACAAATTCTCAGTTTCACGATAACTATTCCCAGAATCTACATTCATAAAGTCATCAAATAGAGAATCTGAAAAATCAGAATTTTCAGTTATATCATTAACTATTTGAGTTGATTGAGAACTTGGTAATGGCGGTTCTGGGAAATCATCAAATAATGAATTGATAGTTAATGTTTGCGAATTAGATTCTGAGCCTAGCTTAGTTATCGCATCTTCAGAATTATCTTGCTCATCTTCTCCACTAGCATTGTTTAGCTGTATATCTGGAGAGGCATCAGTCATAGATTCAGGATTGCTTTCTGCCAAGTCCAAAGTAAGTCCTTGATGCGTGACTTCTGACTCATTCTGATCTTGGGTAAGTTCCGCAGGTTCTAAAAATATCTTAGTAACTAGGCGGATTTTGGCTTTTTGCCACTGTTGTCCTGGCTGTAGTATCGATAGGTTAGTAATTACTTGATCGCCATGCTGATCAGTTTTACTGGATTCGGCGATCGTATCAAGCAAACTTCGTAAGTTTGGGTTAGAAGCGACAGATGCAAATAAGAAGCTTGGCTGGCTAATTACCTGAATTAATTCTGTGAGTGTAGTTAAACATCGAACAGTACCAACTTGTTCATCGGTAAAGCGGACAATGATGTCTTGGTATTCTTGCAAGTTTTGCTGGATTTGAGACAACTTCTGCACGAGGATGACTCCTTTTGGATTGCTGACAAGATTCACATTTTGACCTTGATCGCTATTATTATTCTTGACAATCTGTGGAGTTGCTAAAGGCTTGGTAGGAGCATCATTGTTACCAAAATCGATTTCATCCTGCCAAGCTAGATACTGATTATCGGAGCGATAGGTCAAAATTTTGACGCGCTTGATTTGCTTGACCTGTAAAACGACCATGCCTCGTTGAATAATTGTCACAACCGCTTTTTGGTTGGGTATCTGGGAAGCTTGTAAGGATATTATTAGACATTCTGCTTCAAGTTTAGCTTCGGCATGGATACCTTTAGATGCTAGCGAGCGATTGATCAAAGATGCGATCGCATGAGGATCACCTTTCTTTGCTAAATCCATAACGCTTAGTTGTGTCATACCCTATTCCCAATTATCTACAAATTTCTCTAGCAACTATAGATGTACTTCACTATAGCGATTTTCAAGTCCTTGAAAATTGCTGAATCCCCCTACTATGGGGATTCAATTTAAATGTAACTGACAATCTGGCAAATTTACTGATTTAGAGATAAATTTTAGCGTAATACAATATGCACAAAATAGTGTGGATATTTTGTACTCTTAAAACACAGACGAGGTTTCTTTTTTAACATTCAAGATTTATACCAATTCACTGAAGTTTTGTCACACTTTTGTGAATTAAAAACCAAACCCTGTAAGGGGTTTAAAAACATAAAATGGCTACGTCATTTTGTGTTTTGGTATTAGCAACACTTTCGAGAATTGATAATTATTTAAGATGCTACATAAAAAAGGGGGCGCTTAGAGCCCCCCCCTTTTTTATGGAAATTTGCAGAATGCTATTTAGCAACTAATCTGACATCAAAATTTCAAGCAATTAATCTTCGTAAAGACGACACTCAGCTGCCTCAGGATTATCGTCACAATATACTTCGAGGGAGTTTTTACCCTTTGACTGCTTTTGGTGTGACGACTCAGCTTGTAACTCTTCGACTGCATCCCATGCAGCAGCACATTCCTTGGAGCCAGTACCGCTGACTTCGCAGGTTTCTCTGGCTTGTTTTAGTTCTTCTTGGATCTTCTCTGTAATATTGCTCATGTATTTCTTTAAACTATCTATAACTTAGATATTAACAGACTGAGGTTAGCTAGCCATCATGCGTCAGGAGTAGGAAACTGGCAGTAAGGGTTTAGCTAAGCCCTAGAGCCGATGGCAGCATTCCTGCAAGAATAATAAAGCCGATCCAGACATTTTGACCAAAGGCTTTTTGATATAAATCGCTGGGAATTTCAGCTTGATTCAGTCTGTTATATTGCCATATCCATATTACTCCTGCCGTCAAGCAAGCAAAGTAGTGTGCGTAACCAAGTTGAATCTCCCAACCCATCCAAAGCAAGCATCCAAGGGCGATCGCTAAAAATACGGCGATCGCAAATGTTACATATCTTCCAAAAAAGAGGGCACTAGAGTTAATATCAACCTTGAGATCATCAGTGCGATCGCTCATGGCATAAATTGTGTCAAAGCCCATTGTCCATGCGATCACAGCTACCCATAGCTCCCAAGCATGGCGATCCAGTCCGCCAGTAACTGCACTCCAAGGGATCAATACGGCAAACCCCCATGCGATCGACAGTACTAATTGTGGCACTGGAAAAAAGCGCTTGCAAGCAGGATAAATAGCGATTACAGGTACGGCTGCAAAGCACAGCCCAAAGCTTAGAGGACTGAGGTATGTCGATAGTAAAAATGCGCATAGCCCCGCAACTAATAAAACTGCAATTCCCACTTGAATCGATAAAGAGCGATCGGCTAAGGGGCGATTTTTGGTGCGATCGACTTGCGGGTCAATATCGCGATCCCAAAGATCGTTAATTACACAACCTGCGGCACTAGTTGCCAAGCTCCCAAGGATCACCACACCCAATAAATCAAGAGGCGGTAATTGATGCTGGGTTTTGGCAGCTGCAACTGTTGCCCACAGAGCAGGCAACATCAAAATTAGTCTTCCTGCGGGTTTGTGCCAACGCAGAAGATGCACAACTTTTTTTAATGTTGATTCTTTATTGGTGATGCTCGTGGTCATAGTGAATGCTTATCAAGTCTTTTGGAGTAACTATAACAAATACAGTCGAAGAATAGGCAAAGTTGCTGATTACAAAGGTTTTCAGGGTTGTTACAGTAAGTTTGGGCAACGATTATCTCTCCACTTGCAAATTGCAAAAGAATGAGGTTTTGAGATGCGTTTAATTAAATCTATTTTCCAAAAATCTGTGGCGACTTTGCTATTAGGGCTTTCCCTACTAGTAAGTGCTGAAATAAAAGAGAACAAGGCGATCGCAGAGACTTTAAGGACTGGCTTAACCAATGAGCTAGCCAATGACAATACCTGTGATGGCACTGGGGGGATTCTTGCCTATGCAGAAACTAAAGACTATGCTCTTTACATTTGTGCTGATACCAAAGATATTTCTCAACCTCGTTACTATCGGAGTGTTAACAAAAATGGCACTAAGGGTGTAAAGCTCACCGCAAGAACCTACAACCCTAACCAAGGAAATTATTTCGAGTTTCATAATGGTGATTATGTATATATGCTGCAAATCCCATCTGGACTTTAGACTAAAAAGAAGAAAAGAAAGGCAGGAAGTGAATGTCACAAACTGCCAAAAGAGCAATGATCAATAAACCAAATTGACATTGACTACTATGATTTTCCAAAAATTACAAGAATTTCGCAAGTCGATATATGAATACCTAGGAACAGGAAAAGATGCAGTATTTGAATTAATGGATGCCGTCCTGACAAGTCCGAGCATTAGCTCGTATGTGAGTCTGTCAATGAATCCATTATTTCGGCGAAAATGGTCAAGTATTTATGAGGGACTGCGCGATAGCCGACCAGCAAGAGGAAAGTTGATGAAACTAATGGTGCAAGAGATCCCAACCGAAGAGCAACCTTGTCTGGCTGGAGATAATAGCGTGTGGTTGCGACCAGATGCGGAAACGCTGAAGGAAAGAGGATTCCATCATGGCAAAGACGAAAGTATCGGCGTAGGACAAAGCTACAGCACGTTGGCGTGGATTCCCAGAGCAAGTGGGAGTTGGGCGCTACCGATAAAACATGAGCGGATCACCAGTTTCGAGACTCCTGTGAGTAAAGCTGCCTTCCAACTCAAACAAGTCACAAAGCAGTTAAGCGTACGCCCCTAGCTGTCTATGACCGAGGATATGGGAATGCAAGTTTTGTGAAAGCAACAGCGAATATTGAGGCGGATTTATTACTACGTTTGGCATCTAATCGCTGTGTTTGGGAGTTCCGTCTGCCTATAGCGGTCGTGGTGCACCTTGTAAACATGGGCATAAATTCAAACTGAATGCCCCAGAAACTTGGGCTGTTGCCGACACCACTATAGAAATTACAGACCCAAAAATAGGTCGGGTACGGGTAACTTATTGGCGTGACTTTCATTTCCGTACTTCTCCAGAAAGACCGATGCAGATTTTAGAATTGAGGTGATTGAACCCTTGGGGCGCAACCGTAAGTTTCAGCCCATGTGGTTGGCTTGGTTGGGTAAAACTATGCCTGCTTTGGAAACTCTTTGGTTAAAATACTTGCGTCGCTTTGCCATAGAGCATTGGTATCGTTTTGCCAAGCAACGGTTACATTGGACTCTGCCCCAGATTACCTCTACTCAGGCGGCTGAGCGTTGGAGTGCTTTGATGCCTTTAATGACTTGGCAACTTTGGTTCGCTCGTCTCGATTGTGTTGATGCTCCTTTACCTTGGCAGTCTCCTCAGGATAATCTTGCTCCTGGTCGTGTCGCTCAATCATTTGCGGTAATTATTGCCGCGATTGGTACTCCTGCAATCCCTCCTAAACTACGCGGTAAATCGCCCGGACGCTCCTTAGGCGATCGCCTTCCTCCTCGTATTCGCTATCCGACTGTTAAAAAACACGCCTCAAAAAGAAAGAAAACTGAAAAGACTCCTGCGCCAACCCATCCAATTGCCATTTAGGTTCTGCTTCTCTTCTCAATTTTGAGCTGGATTTTGCTATTGCAAGCTCCTGCTCAATTTTCTCGTGTCTTTTGGTTCCTCTCTCATACCTGCCCATTAGTCCAAACTAAAGTCCCATCTGAAAACATTAAAAATCCTGTATTAGCCGTGGAGTTTCCCGATGGCTCAGGATACGAGCAGAAGATCACGCGCTTTTTAATGAATGGTGAAGCGAGAGCTCCCATATCCACCAAATAATAAAAACAGCCATTTTTATTATAAAAAGCGGTTTTAGAAAGTCCCCCTTTTTTTAATATAAAAAAACCCGCTTTTGGTGTTTCCAGCGCCTTTGGCGCTGTAAACACCAAAAGCGGTTTCATAATGAGAATTGCTGTAATAAAAAGCAGCGCGAAGCGCTGCTTTTTATTTTATGTTAGTATCTATAGCCTGTCGGGGAATTAGCTCAGTTGGTAGAGTGCTGCGATCGCACCGCAGAGGTCAGGGGTTCGAGCCTCCTATTCTCCATTTTTTAGTAGCAAGGGTAATCCTATGACTATTAGCCCTATATCTTCTACAAAATAAATCGCAGCATTATTCACACAAATAATGCTGCGATTTCGACAATATACAGAGTTTGCGATCGCCTAAATCTTGGGAATCACAAAATGTAAAATTTGGCTGCAATACAACGGCAATGAAAATTCGCAAAATCAATAACAGTGAACGTCTTGAAATTCTTAAGGGGGATTTGTATGCCTATTCGCGTTGGACTAATCAAGATTTGCCCCGATCTCATTTGACGGCGATCAATCCTGAGGAGGTTTTGGCAGCAGAAATCGATGGCAAAATTGTGGCGGCGTTGCAGTGTTTTAGTTTTCAGCAGTCGGTGCGTGGCAGTCTTAAAACGATGGGGGGCATCGGCGGCGTATGGACATATCCTGAATATCGTAATCGGGGTTGCGTGAAGACTCTCATGAAAAGTGCATTTTTAGAAATGCGGATGCAAGGGATTTGCGTGAGTATGCTTACGCCATTTAAGGAGAGTTTTTATGAAGCCTTGGGCTATGCGATCGCCAATGCCACTAATGAGATTAATATTCCAATTTCTTCTTTAGCAAGTTATTTGAAATTACCAAATGTAGCTAATTTGACCTGCGATCGCCTCGCTGCAACCGAAGCAAAGGATATTTTGGCTAATTTTCTATACGAGAACTTGCGATCGCAAACTCTTCAGCCCCACAGTCATGGTCTGGCAATTACTGATTTCACCTATGATCAATGGTGGCATCTGCACCGCCAAAAACTCTGTGTGGTGATCAAACGCGATCGCCAACCTGTTGCCATCGCAATCTATACGATCGATAGCAGTGGTAATTTGGCAATGCGCGATCGACAAATTGAAATTTCATCAATTTTTTGGATAGATCTCGAATCACGCGATCGCCTATTGCAATTCTTTGCCAGTCATCGAGATCAAATTCACAGTCTGAAAATGCCTGTCCCATTAGGCGTAAACGTCCACACTTGGCTCAGTGATACAGGACGCTTAGATTCATCAATGACTGAGCCTTGGATGGTCAGAGCGATCGATATTGTAGGCGCTTTGCATGGCTTGCCGATCACATGTGAGACATTTACCTTTGTCCTTAGCGATCCCTATTGTCATTGGAATGATGGCGTATTTGGAATTAGGGGTGATCTTCATGGCGATCGCGGTCAGCTTACAGTTAAACGCTATGGTAGTGGCGATATGGAAAATCTTGCGATCGACTTTTGTGCGACGATCGCAGGTATGTCAGCTCTAATTTATGGTACTCAGACGATTTCTGAATTGTTACAAAAACAATGGATTACGGAAATCAATTCAGAAACTTGTGAACGATTAGAAAAATGCTTTACACCATGTCTGATTTATAATCCTTTTAAGTTCTGAACTAAGTTAAAGCAAGCTAGCCTAATGCTTGCTTGCTTTAACAAACCATAAAAGCATGAAAGAAAAACTCACTCGCAGCCAAGAACGAGTGCTACATCTCCTCCAACATCACGATCGCGCTGTATCAGCGCAAGATATTCATTCGGAGTTACGCAATAGTGAAAACAGTGTGGGTCTAGCCACGGTATATCGATCGCTAGATACCCTCAAGCTACAAGGCTTAATCAAAGCTCTGACCTTACCCAATGGCGAAACAGTCTATAGCGTCACCCCAACTGATAGACATCATCTCAATTGCCTCAATTGCGGCAAGTCTTTACCTATCGACTCTTGCCCCATCCATGATTTGGGTAATCAACTAGCAAAAAAACATACTTTCCAAATCTACTATCACACTCTTGAATTTTTTGGACTGTGTAGTGAATGCCAAAAGCAACCTCAATAAAACCCAAAGCTGGATCGTCGAGCAAAGCCTAGCTTTGGGTTTTATTGAGGTTGCTTATCAGCTATTACAAAATCGCTCATCCCGCACAATTATACCAAGACACAAAATGGCGTAGCCATTTTGTGTTTTTAAAACCCTTACAGGGTTTGGTTTTCAATTTACAGAAGTGTTGCCACACTTTTGTGAATTGGTATAATGGGATCCGTGCAAAGTTATACAGAATAGATTTTTATATCGTTGTAACTTCAATCTTGTAGATCAATGCATAAGAGTGATGTTTATGGTAGCAACCCAAGAAGTATATTTGCCACGCAATTGCACCTTTAGCCCAACTGATTGGCAAGCGCTTGCACCCTTCTGGTATCCTGTTGCCTTCTCCCATGAAATCACAACCGAAAAACCCTATGGCACGCATCTATTAGATGAGCGCTTAGTGATCTATCGAGTTTCCGATGGTACGATTATCGTTGCTAAAGATCTATGCTTACATCGAGGCGCACCTCTAAGTTTGGGATGGATTGAAAACGATCGCCTCGTTTGTCCCTATCATGGTGTGCAATATGACTGCGATGCCAAATGTGTCTTTATTCCTGCTCAGCCCGATGCCACAATTCCATTAAGACTCAAGCTCAAGACCTATCCAGTGATGGAGCGCTATGGGTTAGTTTGGACGAGATTGATTGACAATGGTGAAGTTCCATTTCCTGAATTAGCTGAATGGGAAGATCCAGATTATATTCAGGTGCTACCCAATTCTGTGGATTTGGATGCAGCCGCAGGGCGGCAGGTGGAAGGATTCTTAGATGTCAGTCACTTTGCTTTTATTCATGCTAAATCCTTTGGTGAAGCTGATAATCCAGAAGTTCCAGACTATACCATTGAGCAAACTAGCTCTGGATTCAGAGCCGACTATATCAGCTCTGTTAGTAACTATGCTCATGGCATGAAGCATTTAGCTCCACCAGATTTTTCGTGGCGCAGACTATTTGAACTATTTGTTCCTTTCACCGCCAAATTAACGGTCTTCTTCCCCCACGGCAAACTGCATGTTCTCAATGCGGCTTCGCCAATCTCGGCGCGTAAAACTCGATTATTCGTGCCGATTTGTCGGAACTTCGATAAAGATGCTCCACTACAAGATACCCTCGATTTTAATGATCAGGTGTTTTATGAGGACAAGGCGATCGTTGAGGAGCAATGGCCTGAAGATCTGCCTATTTGTCTCGCTGATGAAGTACATATTGCAGGTGATAAAAGCTCGATCACTTTTCGGAAAAAGCTAGCAGCGATCGGCTTAGGCAAATCTTTCACTTCCTAGTTTGATATTAATATTCGTGCTGCAAAATGGGAAGAATCGCAAAGCGATTCTTCCCATTTTGCGGTTTGCGATCGCATCGCTGGATAAATTATTTACCTGAATAAGGTAGTGAGGAGTGGTGAACAATAATGCGTAGCTTACCAGTATCGTCCTTAAAGAACTGCCAAGTCTTGTCTACGGTGATCACATTGCCATCTTTATCGGTAAGGGTCACTTTACCCATAGAAGTAGCCGTATCGCCAGAAATAAAGATTCCAATATTCTTACTCTCTACTTTTCGCCAACCATTCAAAGCAAAACCTTTATCTCTCGGAAATGCAGGATCATCGCCGACAAAATAAGCCAGAGCGCTTGCACGGGTAGTTCGGAATGTCTGGGGAGCTGTAGTGAGTGTTGGCTTGAAAAGAACAAGTCCAAATTGGTAACCGTAGGCTTCGTCAATTACCTTTCCAGCTAATGCTTTAGCAGCATCTTTTCCCTCAGTCTCGTATGTCTTGGAAATAGATATCAATGCGTCCCCCCAAGCCTTTTGGGCTGCTAAAACCTCGCTTTCAGTAATTGCTCTGTTTACAATAGTTGTCTTCAGGCTTGAAGGAGCTATTGTGCTACTAGGTTGTGCAACAGCTGTCTGGACTACTAATAGAGCCTCAGAAGCAAATATAACTGTAGCAAACAATGCTGAAACGCTAGTCTTCCAAAATTTCATGATTGTTATAGTTTGGGAATATTATCTAGCTAATCGTCTCATAAATTCTGCACTTAAAACTGCAAAATATCGCTTAATAGTCTAGATTTGTTGCCACAGCGATATTCCCTGCAACGCCTATTCACAAAAATATCCTTTATACCCGTAAGCTTTGAGGATTAATTCCAGATTTAATCGCAGTTAAAACCCCGATCGCTTCCCAATAATTTTCAACCTGAATACCTTTTAAACCCAACATTTCAGGCGTAACATTCAGCGCTGTTTGATTTTCTCTAACAAAAATAGTTTGCACATGGGGCAGAGGATTAAGCGCTAATAAACCTGCGCCGCCACAGGCACTATAGGGAGTGACGATCGCATCAATCCGATCAGCTGTAAAATCACCAGCATTAAATAAATCTGGCGATGTAATTATTTTTGGGGCGCGGCTCAAGCCAACCAATACACAAGGCAAAAACGTATAACCTAATTCTTCGGCAGCAGCGCGAGGCGAAACGCTCGGATCTAGTGGCAATGGTTGCAAAGCAGGAGCATGGGCGCAGGGAATGGCAAACTCTCGCACGATCGCATGACTAATTACGGCTTCGGCTCCCGCAAGCGCATCCACACCTTTACCTTGGCGATAGTTTTGTAAGGCTTCGCTATCTGAGTCATCAGGAAATCTTGCCACCACTGCGATCGCTTCGACTTTGGAGACTTTAATTAATTTTTCGGCGGCTCTGAGTAAACTATCGAGATTGGCGATTGTTCCCCATGTCGCGCAAGAGTCTCCCGATCGCAGTTCTACACCGAGAGGTTGATCGGTAACGAGAATATCTGTAATATTTAAACCCAATGTGGCTTGGGCAGCAGCAATCGCTTGACGATGACGCAATTCTAAATCTAGTTCCATACCGCGATCGAGAATTACGCCAATTCGATTAGCTCGCACAGGACGCAAACCCCACTCACCTCTTGCCATGCGATCGATCGCATAACCTTCCACATACAAAACATTCGGCATTGACCAATATAAACTCGCGCCGTTTAAGACATTGGGATGCGTAATCACGTTATCAGCTATAGATGCGATCGCCCTCGCCACAGGCAAAGCATCCCCCGCATAGCCACCAATAGCAGCATTAATTCCAGTTGGAACAAGCAGTAAGACATTAAAAGATTGAGAAAGAGATTTTAAATTCATGAATACTCGAATTAGCGCTGCTACTTGATCGGTGAAGGAGTTATTTTAGGCTGAATAAAGTCAGTTATTCTCGGATTGATCTTGAATCTATCGGGCCGTATTGTTGCGGGCGTGTTGGGATTAATCCTTCCTAATAATTGTAAAGGAGGATCGGTCTTGACTTCGGTTTTGCCATATTGGGCGATTACCACGATTTTGGCATCTGGGTAATTATTAATATCTTTGGGAATTGAAAAACTGAAGGGTACTTCCATCTCATTTCCTCTAATCGTGACCGTATTTTCTAATCCATGAGTAAGGTAAGGGTTATTACTGGTTAGTGTAACGACAATCCCATCCTTAGAGGCGGGTGCATCTAGTAAAACCTTTCCCGTTACCGACTGACTCGCTTTTGCCGTTTGCAGATCGAAAGTAATAGATTTCAAGTTTGGCGGTGCTTTTTGAATGACATTAGGAGCAATTTCTAGGACGATATTCGATGATTCACCTTGATACTTGGCAGTAATTGTCACTTTTTGGGATTCCGAAGCATCATTAACCGATCGCACAGGAGGAATTACAATAGCGATCGCGTCAGACATATTTTTTCCAGCTTGAATTGTGACACTTGGCGGTAGCTTGATCAATGATGGATTATCAGTTGAGAGATTAATCACTGCTCCACCATTAGATGGGCTATCTAGCAAAATTTTAAGCTCGGTGGCTTGCCTCTCAGTGACGGGATTTTGAGAAAGAGTTAGTTGAGAAATTTTCGCTGGCGTGACAGTAGATGTGACGAGAGGCGCAATTATTAATGTTTTTTGCAGTTTTGTCTCTCCATAGATGGCTGTAATTGTGATTGTTTTTTCCTTTTCGCTCTGTAAACTACTGGGAATTACAAACTCAAAACTACCTTCTTGCTGATTTGCTTTTATCTGTATAGGATTGACAGCCCCCGCCAAAATACGATCGCTACTCTCAATTTGAATGCTTACACCGTTAGCAGATGCTGGTGCATCTAAAACCACTCGCCCCTTTACGATATCGCCAACTTTGGCAATATTGCGATCAAGGAAAAGATATTTTAAATTTGAGCGCGGTGGAGTCGGTGTTGGGATTATGGGGAGAGAGCTAGTTGCAGGTGTTGTAACAATAGGAGTTTCTAGTGGAGGCTTTGGTAGATAGATGTAGAAGATGATCGTTACAAACATCAAAATTAGTAATCCCCCCTCCAGCCAAGATAGAATTTTGGGCGCGATTCGATCAGGCTGAGGAGCAGGTGGATTTAAAATTAAGTTGGGTGAGTTGAGATTGTGTTTGGTTGCTTCTATACCAAGGCGATCGCTGATCGCTTTCCGAATTTCCAGCGCCCTACTCAAATAATCTTCAGCGATCGCTAATTGATGGAGACATAGCGCACGAGTCCCCATTTGATGTAGTTCAAAAGCTTCGATCGCTTGATCTTCACTGGATCGTGCGGCTTCTAGCATCCATTGCAGGACTTGCTCCCATCTTCCCCATAGCCCCTTCAGGGCAAACGCACCTTCGATTGTCCGTCCCAGTTCCACAACTTTTAGTCCTTGTCCTGTTTCTGCCAACCATTCTAGCGATCGCATAATTGCATCTGATTCTTGTAAAATTAGATTGGGGAGATCGGGCAAATTTTGCTGCTGCTGCGTCCAACTGGTAAAAAACTGGGTCGCCTTTTCCATCCAAATGCTGACATCTAAGTGCGGTTGGACATCTTTTGCGAGAGAACTTGCCATTTGGAAGCGATCGCCATCGCCTTCCACCAAGTTTCGCCGTAGCAATGTTGCTAGTGGCGCAGTTGCATCGGGCAAATCAACAATCTTCGCGATCGCTTCCGCGCCAATCGTGACATTCGCTCCCAAAGCTGCCAGTAACGAAAAAATCCAGCGTTCGGGGCGAGATAGGGAAGCGATCGCTTGCTTCACCCAATCAATTTTGGTCGTTCCTGTTTTGCCTTGCATGGCGATCGTTGCCAAAGAACGTTGCTCTGCTTGCGCCAAAGCAACGGCTTGGAGAATATGCAGTGGATGTCCTTCTAAGCCCGTGACAAGTTTTTCAGCCTCAGCTTTTTCCTTGACACTTAGTTCGCGCCCTAATGCTTGAGCAACCAGTGCGATCGCTTCATTTAGCTCTAAACCACGTAAAGCAGTCGATCGCCCTTCACCCCAAAAATAACGTTCTGGCGATCCAATTAAAAACGAACAGTCAGATAAATGATCGATGATGATCTCGATATCCTTTGGTGTGATTCCCTCGGCAACATCAAGGATGATCAGGGCTTTCTTTCCTTTGAGAGCATGACGAATCTGAGTATTGGTGGCTTTAAATGGAGTTCTGCAATCATAAAAAGTTTCCGCTCATGTAGGTAAATAGGTGGAAGGAGGAAAAAGAAGACGACGCAGGAAGTCAAAATCAATCCAACGTAGATTGTAAGCCCACTCGAACATGGCTACATACAGATACAAATACTTCTTGTGAATACCTCGAAAGGGACGCAGAAAATTGCGTAAACCAACCCAAATGCCCTCCATAGTATTGCAATGAACCTCACAAAAACCATCTTGATCTTCATCGCGGGCATACTCGCGCTGAGAGTGACAAACGGTTTGACGCTCACGACCAGAAGCAGGTATGCGATTATAAGCATCGGATTCATCGGTATAGACTGTCGTGGTCGGTAAGGTCGTTACCTCTACCTGCGGTTGAATCGTGATTTGTTGAGTATTGTCACAGACCTTCATGCGGATCTGACCACTGTTGCGCCCAACAGTACCGACAATGGGTGGACGGTCATTTGCCATGGTTCCCTTGCCTTTGCGTTGATTCCCGCGTTGTCTTGGTGGGTCTGCTATTGGATCTTTTTTTTTGCTCCCTTTTCTCCTGCATTCTGAAACATCTCGTCCATCTCGGCTTCAGCATCGGGCAGATTACCATTAATCAAATGGGCAAATCCTCGACGTTGGATGCGATGCCGCCAAGACAATAATGTCCCATAGTCGAGTCCTAGTTCCTCGGCTATGTGTTGGGTCGTTTGTCCTTGTAAGAATCCACGCAATATCAGCACGATCTGACCACAGGTGTAATGGCTTCCTGATAAGTCTGTTCCTGTAAAAATGTGAAACACTTTCCCACATTCCCGACACTTATATTTGACGATTGGTGTACGTTGGCGATCGTGTGGCGCTTGTCCTGCTGGTATTGCGTGTCCACTTGGACAATGCAAACCCTTTGGATGCAGGATCTTTAATAACCATTCATAGCACGCTTGTTCATCTAACAATTCGGTCAGGGGAAATTTGATCATGGCATCTCTATCGATTCATGAAAATGACTTCCTCCTATTTTGCCATTTCACCTACTTCCCCATATGAGCGAAAGTTTCAAACAGAGTTTGCAACAGATCAGAAGCTGACTGATAATTGGCAAGATGATAATGGACAATACCGTCGGCAAAAATATCTGCGATCGCAGGATCATGCGCCAAATATCGCAAAAGCACTGATTTACCAATACCTGCAACCCCATAAAACTCTACTGGCTGACTGTTTGGCTGCACCTCAAGCGCAATTTTGATTTCCTGTTTGCGCCCAATCAAGTGAGGAAATACACGAGGATGTAAAAAGATCGGAGTTGGACGGGGGGCAGGTGGAAGTTGCAGATTTGCGGCGCTGAGATTGACGATCCCACCTGTCAGAGAGCCAATTTCGATATTCAGCGTGCCGTTTTCGATGCGATCGCGACCGATGGCGAGGTTCTCGATATGTTCGATATAGCCAAACTGAATGGCGCGATCTCCAGCAACAAGTGAGATATTAGGAGCCATGACTAGATCCCTTTGCTATAGCAGTTTTTTGATGCCTGTGCTCCAAATAATTTTGTAAAAGCTTTGCTTTGCAAAGCTTTTACAAAATTATTTGGTTTTAGGTTTAAAAGGTCATATTTTCAATATGTTCAATATAGCCAATTTGTTTCGCTCCGTCGCCAGCCTCCATTGAGAGCGTCTCGACCTTCTTTCCGTGAGATGTTGGCGGTTCTTGCTGATTTGGAATACCTTGATTTGGAATCTTGTGACGAAGTGTTTTGTCAAATGTTGCGATCGCTTCGGGATTTTTGAGCAAAACTGGTTTGAGATCTTCTTGAAGTCCGATCAGTTGTGATTTCGCGAGTTCAAAAGCAAAGTCGATCGATTCTCCCGCACACAAGGTATCGTAAAAGGCTACGGCAAATTGAATTGCGGCGCGATCGCCGATCGCCTGATTAATCCCGATCGCATAGGGGATGAACTGATTGATCGCGATCGCTTGTACTTCCGAATAGCAGGCATTTAGCACCACACAGATCAATCCCTTCGCCGCAAACAATTTAAATGTCGCGGCTAATTGTTCTGTTGACAAAAGTTGAGTCTGCCCGCTCTCATCTTCTAAGGCTAGCCCCTGCTCTCCCGTACCATGTCCGCTGAAATGGATAATCTCTGGTTGATATTCGAGCAGATGACGATAAAGATCTTGGATTCGTAGCGCTCCTTTCGCTATTAGTTCAAACTGGTCGCGATCGCGCGATCGCTTCAAGCCTTCGTCGATTGCGCGAATTTCTTCATCCAGACGGAGCGAATTCGTATTTTTAGGATTTGCCGACAAAATCAAGATGCGCTTCATAGGATCACCTCAACATCTGAATTTTTTCGATTATAACTTTTTATTTTTTAAAATCAAAAATGCAAAAAGGTAATTCGTCCCGACCTTATTTTGCTAGTTTGAAGCTTCATGAACCTAAGTAAGCCTCTAAAACTTTGGGATCGGTTTGAATTTCGGCGGGAGAACCGTTGGCGAGATTGTGACCTTCGGCTAAGACCCAGACGCGATCGCACAACGACATAATTACATCCATATTGTGTTCGATAATCAAAAAGCTCATTCCCTCACGATTCCACTTGTGGATATAGCTGCAAATCTCCTCAATCAAAGCAGGATTTACGCCCGCCGCAGGTTCATCGAGCAAAATCAATTTAGGGTCAGTCATCAAAGCGCGAGCAATTTCTAATAATTTGCGCTGTCCACCCGATAGACAACCTGCAAAATCAGATTCCATTCTACTTAAGCCCACAGATTCAAGAATATGTCTGGCTTTTTCGCGGTTCTCTCGCTCCTGCACAGCAATTTTTTGTCCTTGAAACCAAGTGTTCCAAAACTTTTCGCCAGCTTGATCTTGAGCGGCTAGCAACATATTTTCTAGCACTGATAACCGCGACAACACACGCGGCACTTGAAAGGTGCGGATCATACCAAGTTTAGCGATCGCATGGGGTGGTTTGCCTTGGATTGGCATTCCATTAAACTGCACAGTACCGCGATCGGGCTTAAGGAAGTTGGAGAGCAGTCCAAAAAATGTAGTTTTACCTGCACCATTGGGACCAATTAGCCCTGTGATACTTCCCGCAGGAACTTCGATTTGAGCATTACTGACAGCATGAATGCCGCCAAAGGATTTCGAGATGTTTTCAGCTTTGAGGATTGGGGCGAGGGACATAGAAAGTTAGAGCTTGGTTTAATTTTGTAATTAGAGATTAGCTTTTGGCTTTTGTCCCTTTTTTATGGATAGTTTTTGCAGTTTTAGGATTTGTTTTACGGTTAGCCCAGTTAACTGAGCTACCAAATCTGGAGACATATTAGATCGCAGCATGTTTAAGGCTATTTGATTGGCAGCTTCAACCTTGCCTTTAGCTAAACCCTTAGCTAAACCTTCAGCTTTTCCTTTAGTTAAGCCTTCTCGCAAAATTTCTTGATAAACTACTGACTCTTCCATGATTTCACTCTTAAGTAATCGTTGAATTACTTCATGATCTAATGCTAGCCCAGAAATAATTGCTGTGGCAGCAGTGACATTACTTTTAACTTTTCGATCTTCAATATTGTCGATTAATTTGGCAACTTCTCGTAAGGTTTCGCTGGGATTACCTGTTTTTGTTAAAACTGCCAGAGGCAAAAGTCCTTGATACTGTTGAAAAGTCTCTGTAGGTTGCTCCCACAGTCGAATCACATTAAATTCATGATTTAGCTTGTTGGTTGTAAAGTTGGTTTGATAGGCAAGTGCTGATTTTGTTGGTCTTAGGTAGATTACGGTTTGATGAATTTCCTTGGCGGCATATTTACCGTAAAGTCGCAAGTAATAGTTTGCCATCCGATAAGGCATTGTGTCATCGGTTTTAGTCTGAAATTCCAGATGCATAATAACTGCTGAGGATTCTAGAAGAATAACTGAATCGGCACGAATCGGATCGACTGAGAGTTCTGATGGTTCGAGTTTGGTTAGGGCGATCGGTTTACCCAACAGCCAAGTAGCAAAGTCTGTGGGGAAATTTTCGACTAAGATTTTGCAGGTATTATCGTACATCTATCGGGTTAGTGGCGTAACTCTACCTAACTTTTGATTCTTGAATTGAGTTCAGAAGACTTTTTGCCTTGACTGGATTTGACAATAAATACAGGGTTTCTTGCCATGATGAAAATTCGTCTAGCGACATTAAAACAGCCTTGTTGCCTTTGTCATTACAAAGAATCGTCGGTTGCACGTTGTCAATCACGCGATCGATCAAGCCATCTAAATCATGTCTTGCTTGCTGAGTTGTCATTGCATCCATTTTATGATCCGTATATTTACTTCTTAATTATCCAATATATTTTTAACTTCATGCCAACCATCTGATAATGAGTAAAAATTTTCTTCTGGTGTACGAGCAGGCAATGTTTCATAGAGATGAGAATCTTTTGATTTAGAGATCCTTTTCATGATTGCAAACAAAATTTCTGTCCCTAATTTTTGTGCTTTTTCTTCTGCTTGGAATATAGCTATATCATCTGAAGTAAAACTGCCATGCAAAAGCTCATTTCTAACTTCTAAAAACTCAGGTTTACCAAGTTTTTTCATGTATTTATTCCAATCAATACTTAATTCATCTGCAACATGCCGAATAACTGTTGAAAGAGGAGGAGTTCTATCGTTAGGTTTAAAATCTTTAAGCCTTTTAAATTGTATTGGATCTATATTTATTAACTTTGAGATTCCATTCATTTTAAGAAGCCAAAAAGAGTAAAAGTACTCTATTGCAGAACATGATGCCATTAATTTCAGCTCAGCCGAAGATTCGTACACTGTTAGTCTTAAATGCTGTATTCCTCTGCTAAGTTGCTTACTAATAGGACAACATTCAAGAAAAGCTGTGACATTACTCATAAAGTTAATTTCTCGCGTAATCCAATACTTATTAACTTTTAAAATTTTTCTCCTTGACCAAATAGGAATCACGCGCCCACTTATATGTTTATTCTGGTTATAAATTGAGTAATCATAGTATATTGGCAAAATCTCGCGATCACAGACAATACTAAGAAATGCACAAACATCATTAAAAATACATTCTAAATGTTTAGCTAAGAAAATTTCGATATTCTTAGGTTCATCAACAATTAAATTACTTATATTTTCATTTATGGATGACACTATAACGTCTATAAAACTAAATTTATATAGAGTCTCTATGTTTTTTGTAAAGTGAATAGTTTGCTGATCTTTATGAGTAATATATTTCTTGCCACATCTAACTTCGTAACCAGAATTTAATGCACAGTAAAGACTGTCTTTTTGATCGTTAAATTTTTTACTATACATTTGAGACATATTTTCAAACTCCCTAGCAAAAATTCCATCATCTAATGAAACACTATCATTCAAGTAAGCTTTTAATTGAATGATAGATTCGGTGTCTTCTTCAATAGATGAAGCTGTTGGAAATTGTGAATATGTTATAAGTTTTACTACATTAAATTCCGTTGTTCTATTAACGTCAAATGGTGGAATAGAGAATCCTAATAACAGTATACTTTTTTGAATAACAAGTTGTTGCATTTTCTCATTATCCATTTTTAAAGCAATCTGCACCTGTTCATCTCTAGAGAAACTATCCCAAATTATTTCTACATCTATTTCAGATTGTTCTCTAAAAGTGAAACGTAAGCTAACTGGCACTAATTGAACTGTATCTTTAAGTAAAAGTTCTGCATTACCTTGATATGACCAGTCACCTGGAAAACCTCCTAAGCTACCTATGTGGGGCATACAATTAACTCAACACTAACATAGCTTTACAATTTCCTGAGCGTCTTCTATGCAATACGCAATTTCATCATCTTCACTAAAAAATTGTGCTAATGAAAACTCTTGCCATTGACCACTTTCCCAATCACTATATTCCAACATTTCTTGCTTAGCCGTTAATATTTGCGTGAATTTAGCAATTTGATCGATGAGGTGATCGGGCAAACTATCAATTTGTTGATGGAGTTGTTCGCGAGTGTTTAATGGCATAGGATACCTACATCATTAATTTTTTAGGAAGTAATGGGGTTAACAATAAGCCACCCCACTAATACTTTTATCTTAAACCGACATCACTTCGACGGGAGCAGCGATCGCCCATCTCATCAAAGGCAGACCATAAGCCAAGCTATAATTTTTGCATAATTAGTAATCACACTAAGCGTATGACCACTTTAGAAATTCGTCATCAAATTGAAGAGTATATTGATTGCTTATCTTCTGAAGGACTAAAAGTAGCCGTAGATTTTTTGGCATATCTCGCAGAAAGGGAGAGCCAAGAAGCAACAGATGAGCTACTCAGTATTTCCGATTTTTTGGACTCTTGGGAAGAAGGCAAACAAGATATTGCTAAAGGCAATTTGACTAACTGGCGTAGTATTCGCGATGACGTATGAAATTGCTTTAACAGATAAAGCTAGAGATTTTTACAAATTCGCTAGCCCTGCGATCGCAAAAAAATTAGCTAGGTGCTTTAGTACTCTAGAGCAAACTCCATATCAGCATCCCAATATAAAAGCCCTAAAAGGAAATCTTTCAGGCTTTTATCGGTTTAGAGCTGGTGACTATCGGGTTGTTTATGAAGTAAATGAACAATCTAAACAAGTGCGTGTAACAAACATTGCTCATCGCAGTGACGTATACGATGCCTAGTCAAATTTTTAAACTGACATTGCTTGCACAGGTGCTGCGATCGCATTAACGACAGGTAACTCACACCGATCTTGATAGACACTTAGATCAAACCAGAATGTACTACCAACGCCAACCTCACTCTTGATATGAATCTCACTGTGATGTTTTTCAATGATATTACGCACAATCGATAGACCTAGTCCCGTCCCTTCGAGAGTATGCACTTTATCTTCTACACGATAAAAACGATCAAAAATGCGATCGCAATCTTCGGCAGGAATACCATAGCCTGTATCCTCAACCTCGACCCGCACATAATTGACGACACGATGAGGCTGAGTAGTAGTTTGATCTTGCCAAGGATAGATCCGAATCGTGACCTTGCCGCCAGTTTCGGTGAACTTTAAAGCATTCCCAACTAAGTTGTATAAAACCTGCAATATCAAATCATAATTCCCCCAAATCCTTTCGAGTTTGGGAGAAATTTCATGCAATAGCTCAACACCCTTAGAAGAAGCATTGAGCTTGTAAGTCCTCACCGTTTGCTCAATCGTCTCGGATAAATCAATCGCAGTGAAATGATATTGACGACCTGACTCTAAGCGAGATAGATCCAACACATCATTAACAAGGCGTGTCAAGCGATCGGTTTCATTATTGGCTGTACCAAGAAATTCTTTCTTCTGATCATCACTTAACTCATCACCATATTCGTGCAAAGTTTCAATAAAAGACTTGATATTAAACAAAGGTGTGCGTAATTCATGGCTAACATTGCTAATAAATCGACTCTGCGCCGCATTTAGCTCCACCTCACGAGTGATGTCCTGAATCGTAATCGCAATCCCCTTAATGGCATTACTAGAACTTAATACACTGGTAATCCAAATCCGAAAGGCATGGGCTAGCACTGAATCACCCTTATCGCCCGATGCCATGATCCGAAATTCGCCGCCCTCGCGATCGCCTGTGGCAATTTGCATGAGCGATCGCCCTAAATCAGCGCTGAGGCGATCTGGCAAAATGTTCAAAATACTTTTACCTTGCCATGCATTTTTCTCTAAATCCTGATCCCACCCCATAATTTTGATCGCCGCAGGATTGGCAAGCACGATCCGCATATCCGAGTCGAGTAACAATGCGCCATCTGCGATCGTCGATACTAGAGTTTCCAGCTTTGCTTTTTCAGCAGTCAACTCTTCGATATTTTGCTCTTCGTATTTTTTTAGACGTTGCGCCATCTCATTAAAGCTACGGATTAATTCCCCAAGCTCCCCACCAAAAGGCAAATCGATCCGTTGCTTAAAATTGCCGCTAGCAATATTTTGCACCCCTGCCACCAATTCCCTGAGTGGTCGCGTAATCGTCACCGAGTTTGATGCTGCCCCCAAAATCACCATGGCCCAGATCGACACAAATACTGCTGTTGTCACATCTAAAGTTAGGCTCGACGAAGCAACTGCCGTCGGATTAGGGTTGATGCCGATCGCAATAATTCCTAAAGCTTTGCCGTCATGCTGCAAATTGACAAATATATCGGTAACTTCCCCCTGTGGCGTAACATGTTGCCTTACCAAAGGACGATCGGGACGCATCATTGGATCTTCAGGTAACTGAATGCGTCGCCTGATACTTAAAGAATTTTTTACCTCATTAGAGTTAAATGGAATCCCGTAAAAAATTTCACCATCGGGATCGGCATAGAGAATGTAGCGAATGCTAGAGCTACTATCATAAAATTCTTTAGATAAGCGGGTAACCTCTTGGAGATCATTTTTGGCTACTAAGGGGGCAACATTAGCCGCAAGTAATAACCCCAAATCTTTGCCAAAGCGCGTATCATTGAGGCGAGCATCGGTCTGAATATCATTGACTGCCCAAAAGGTGACAGCACTCATCAGCAAAGAAACTAATAGCGTTATCAAAGCCATTAGCTTGGTTTGTAATGAAAATTCTGTCCACCAACGTTTGGGGGTATTGTAAATTTGAAGCAAAAAGTTCATCTTTTTGTAGTCATTTGGTTGGATATTGTTGGATATTTGTTGGATATTTGTATGGCTTTTCGTTTAATATGTGCGATCGAAACGCAAGGATGAGGATCTCAAGATGGATGAGGCTAGCATTGTCACTGCGATAGAGGCAGACCTTCAAAACTATAAGGTAAAAACTCAAATCCGCCGCAAAGAATCTCAGTTGCATGTTCTGATTACCAGAGCAGATGGCGATGATGTTGACTATGCCTCCCTCTATGATATTGTGAAACGCCGTATTGATAAGCTACCGATCGAGGGGGCAGATAGCTTAGTTGTCTATGGTAGATTGTCTGGGGCAAAACATCCAGAATGGCATAAAACTGCGGAGCTTAAGCCACCTTTGCCGCTGATTGAACTTGATCTTGAAGATTTAGAGGAATTTGGCGAAGTCAGCAGCGTCAAAAATCTGTCATTTCATCCTGATAGCGATGAGACAGAGATTCAGTCTGCTAATCTTGAATCTGACCTTCCTGACGACTTAAAAAGCTTTAAGAGTAGTATCGATGATGATCTAAAAGCAGCCGCAAATAAAGATAAATCTATCCTTGAAACTACTAAGGATAAAATTAATAATATTAAGTCTGAGGATTTTGATTTAGACAATCTAGAATTGCAATCATTTAGTTTGGATTCTCTTCAGCAAGATACGTTTGAGTTAAAGTCTTTTGATATTGATCCTTTTGAAGTAAATAGTCAAGAATCAAAACCACGATCGCCTTTAGTGGAGAAGAACTCTTGGTCGGCAAAGAATGAAGACTTTGACTTTGATTCTTCAGTTAAGGATGAAGACTTTAACTTTGAGTCTCCGACTGTCGCAGCAAAGCCAATGTCATTGCCACCACCACCACCTACGGTTAGACGTACTAAAAAGCCTGTCGTTAATGTCGAGTCCGAAAATGAACCCATAAAAACTGCTTATCCTAAAGATAGGTCTAAGATCCTCTCTGTGGCTTTTGCTGTGGGTGCGATCGCGATCGTCGGAATTTGCGGATGGCTAGTGTGGGATCGTTCTAATCAGCAGCAATATCTTGCTAATGCAAGGAACTTTAGTAATCAAGATATTAATCCCAAGAAAATTACGAAACTAGAAACGCTCACAGGAACGCGCAATCGCTTACAAACGATTATTTCTCAGCTAGAAGAAATTTCTGATCGACCTGCATCTCTATATACTGATGCTCAAGCTGAGTTAGCAACTCTGCGTCCAAAACTTGCTGAGTTCGATCGCAAAATCAATGTTGAGCAGGCGGCTAATAAGAATTTAGAGTCATCGAAGAATGCCACGATTGAGGCTGCGAAATCAACTCAAAATCCACCACATAAGTCCACTGTTTGGAAGTCTGCTCAAGAAAAGCGACAAAAGGCTATAAAGCAGTTAGAAGAGGTGACTACGGACTCAGTGTTATATGCCGATGCTCAGCAACGCATTAAGGCTTATCGAGCAGAGTTAGACCAAATCACAAAATGGGTGGAAATCCAACAAAGGGCTGAGACAGCAGTAAGTACTGTCAATGCTGCTACCGTAAATCAACTTAAGCAGTTGAAAGCTAAAGCTCCTGAGAAGCAACAGTTTTTACCTCAATGCCAAGCTATTTTGCAGCCCCAAATTTCTAATGCTGAATCTCAGAGAACTGGATTTCCCATCCCAACTTTGACCAGCTATCTGTGCGCTTATTTCTGGGATTCATAGAAAGTAACCATGACTTAACCTCCCCATCCTAAACCCCAACTTGATCGCACTCCAATAAACTTCAAGCAGTACGAAGCCTACGCATCCGAAAAACTAGATCTAATGCGTGGCTTATGACTATGGCTACCCAAATGATTTCAGAGGATTTTTACCTAGCGTTCTCACTAATATGTGACTACGCGCCGCCGTCAGTCATGTACCGATCTCACAATGATTAGCCGCTATCCAAGAGGTTGCTTTGCAAAATCCCAAGCTTGACGATGCTTTGCGCGATCGCTCAGTTCGAGCAATCTCTGATAGGTACTTATATTAAACCTGCTTCGTGGGATATAAGCGATCGCATTCTTATGGGGATTAACCTATTGCAGCATCCTGAAGGAGAGCTAATGAAACTATCGATTAGTAGTTGATGCTGTAATACAAAAACACAAAATAGCGTAGCCATTTTGTGTTTTTAAAAACCTTATAGGGTTTGGTTTTTAATTCATAGAATTGTTGCCACACTTTTGTGAATTGGTATTAAGGATGAGTTGTAGTTGTGATTTTTGTGTAGCGACAGCACACTGACGTTAGACACTTGGCAAAGAATCCCAACCTTCTCTGGCTCTTTTTGTGTTTTCGGTGAAGTTAAAATTAAACCTATAACCACTACCTCTAAAAATTATGGTTGCTTTACCAGATCGCTTATTGATGACCTACGAAGAATATATTTCTTGGGAATCAACCCAAGAAATGCGCCATGAGTTTTGTGATGGTGAAGTAATCGCCATGGCTGGCGGCACTCGTGACCATAATCGTGCTTCAGGCAATTTCTTTAAACTATTAGATAATGCCCTCGCCGATCGCCCCTGCGAAGTCTATATTGCTGATGTCAAAGTACAGGTAAAACCCAAACGCAAATATTTTTATCCAGACGTAGTGGTTACCTGTGATGAACGCGATCGCAATGATGCTCTAGTAGTTGCTTTTCCTTGTTTGATTATTGAAGTTCTCTCACCATCGACAGAAGGCTTTGATCGTGGCTTCAAGTTTTCGCAATACCGCCAGTTTGACACTTTGCAAGAATATGTATTAGTGCAAGTCGAGCAGCCAGTTGTAGAAGTATTTCAGCGTAATGAGCAGAGACAATGGGTATTTTTTGAATATGGTTTAGGCGATCGTCTATTTCTCAAATCCGTAAACGTTGAAATAGCCGTTAGCGATCTATATCAACAAATTCAATTTGAGCAAAAAACAGAATAAAGGGGGCGCTTTTGCGCCCCCTTTATTCTTAGGTAACACGAGTGAGAATAATCATTCCAGCCGTTATCCCAATTAAATTAGGCATCCATGCAGCCGCGAATGGGGAAAGAAATTCAACTTGTCCTAGAGCACCACAAATAAATAGCAGCAAATAATAGCCAAAAATAATTAACACACTCAGTCCAAAACCAATCGCTGCACCAGTTCGTTGGGGTCTCATTCCTAGAGATGCACCTACGAGCGCAAAAACCACGCAGATGAATGGCAGTGCATATTTTTGCTCAAGCCTAACTTCTAGCTTGCGGATTTCTTTAGTATTGCTAGACTGCTTAAGTAAGTCAATATTGCGACGAATATCGGCAATATTCATTTCTTCGGCACTGCGTTGCTCTTGAGCTAAATCAAGGGGAGCACGAGGCAATTGAAGATTTTGATCGTCAAAGCGGAGAATGCTACGGTAATTGCCATCTGGCCCCACAAGATAGGTCGTACCTTGACTAAACCTCCAGACATTTTGCTCAGGAATCCAAACCGCAGACTCGGCGGCAAGAATTTGCTGAAGCTGTCCTTGAGAAAAGTCCAAAACTGTTAAGCCACGCATCTGTTTGCCATCAAAGCTTCGAGCATAAAAGCTCCGAACTAAGCCTTGTTTGGTAGTGCCATCTTCTTGAGGCACTTCACCATATTGTTGATAAAAAATATCTTGGCTTTTAAACTGTACATTTTCTTGATTTAAAGCCGATCGCAATGTACTACGCGATTGCCAATTTGCCGCAGGAACGATCGCTTCATTAAATACATAAGTCATACCCGTAACAAACAGGCTCAAAACCAGTGCAGGTGCAACTAAACGGTACGCGCTTACGCCACAACTTCGTAAAGCCGTTGTCTCACCATCTCCAGACATACGGCTGTAGGAGAGCAATGTCGCTAGCAACATCGACATCGGAAATGAGTACACCATAAAACCTGGAATCTGATAGCCAAAAATCTGAAACGCTGTTAAAACACTTAATCCCGCATCAGTAATCAGGCGAATCAATTCAAAGAGTGAGCCAATCGCTAAAATCACGGAGGAAAATGCACCAACCCCAAACAAAAATGGGGTCAACATTTGCGTGAATAAATAGCGATCCATGATCGACAATCTCGGTAGCCATCCTAGCGACACGTTTGTAACTTTTTTCCTTGGTTGAGTCGTTTGTAAGGTTGCCATTTCCTTTATCGAGATTACATGTTTTTGGGTTAATTATTTTTTGCAACACCGTAGGTGTTGCAAAAAATAATTAAAAATGAAACTTTTCGCCGAGATAATATTTGCGTACATCAGGATCGTCTGCTAATTCTCGGCTAGAACCGTCAGCAAAAACTTCACCTTCACGCATGATATAAGCGCGATCGGTGATTGTTAAGGTTTCACGAACATTATGGTCAGTGATTAGCACGCCCATATTGCGATCGCGTAAGTTTTTGATGATGGTCTGAATTTCGCTAACAGCGATCGGATCGATCCCCGCAAAAGGTTCGTCTAGCAAGATAAACTTTGGTCCTTCTTGCCCGACCGCCAAAGCTCTAGCGATTTCAGTACGGCGACGTTCTCCCCCAGACACTTGGATTCCCATCGTATCAGCAATCTTAGTCAATCGAAATTCTTCTAATAAAGTGCGGAGGCGATGAATCTGTAATTGCTTGGGGACATTGGTTTGTTGCATCACTAATAGGAGATTATCTCGCACCGATAACTGTCGAAAAATGGTGGCTTCTTGAGCGAGATATGCCATACCCATCCGCGCTCGCTTATGAATAGGCAAGCTGGTAATATCTTGTTTATCGAGCCAGACGCTACCACTATCAGGTTGAATCAGCCCTGTTGCCATATAAAACGAAGTGGTTTTACCAGCACCATTAGGGCCCAGCAGTCCAACAATTTCCCCCTGCTTGACGGTGAGGCTTACTTGCTGAACGACTTGCCGACCACTGTAGTTTTTACTAACGTTGTCGAGGGAGATTTGCATTAGTTGGTTAATAATTGCGAATGAATAATTACGAATTACGAATTACGAGTTATTAATCCGTAATTCGTAAATTGATCCTACTTACCATTAGGAAGAATTTCTTGTGGTTTTTGTTGTAAATTTTCAGGAGGACTGCTCGATGTGGGAGGGCTAACTTGCTGCTTTTTAAAGGCAGGCTTAATTTGGGTTACGGGCGTTGCCGAAGTTGCAGGATTACTCACTGCATCACGATCTGGGACTACATAAATTGTTTCGACCTGTTGGTTATTGGGAGGAGAGGCAACAAATTTCCCTTCAGTGACGAGATAGGTGATGGTTTGAGCTTTGATACTATTGACACCTTCTTGAATGACGACCACATTGCCAGTTAGAACTACACGCTGCTCCTTAGAAAAATACTGTGCTTGCTCAGCTACCGCATCGATCTGTCGGGCGGGATAACTCATTTTGACGTTGCCAGTTGCTGTAACTACTCCTGTGATCGAATTTGCTTCTTGAACATCGGCACGGATTGTTAGAGCTGTGTTTGATTGAGCTTGGGTGGGTGGCAGTGAGCTAGAGGCGATCGCTAAAAGAGAAATAACAGCCAGCAATAACTTAGAGATCGCCGATTGATGCTTTATTTTTCCTTTTTCCTTTTTCCCTTTGAATTCAAATCTGCTTAATGGCTTCATCAGTTTTGTACCTTTTGTTCATACAAATTTACAATGGCTGCGACCACTTCCTCTATTGTTAGACCATCTGTATTGACTAAAGTTGCATCTTCAGCCTGAATCAGAGGTGCATAGTCGCGGGTGGAGTCTTTGCGATCGCGTTCTTGGATTTCTTGCTCAAGGGTGGCGAGATCTGGGGCGACTTGACCTTGGGCGATCAGATCGGCTTGACGGCGTTTGGCTCGCTCTTCTACTGAGGCGGTCAAAAAAATTTTCACCTCTGCATCAGGAAAGACATGGGTTCCGATGTCCCGACCTTCCATGACAACACCGCCTGTTTGCCCGATCAGTTGCTGTTGCTTGACCAAAATTTCCCGCACAGCAGCTTGGGCAGCTATCGACGATACATTGGCTGTTACTTCAGGTGTACGAATCTCAGTAGTGATATCTTCGCCATTGAGCAAGACTTGCATTGGTTTACCTGTGATCGGGTTAGCAAATAGTTGGATTTTTGATTCGGCAGCGATCGCTTGTACTTTTTCTTGATCTCTTAAATCAATGCCTTCTCGTAATACTGCAAGAGTAACGCTACGATACATTGCGCCAGTATCTAAGAACAATAAGCCTAATTTGTTAGCAACCTGTTTGGTAACCGTGGATTTGCCTGCTCCCGCAGGCCCATCGATCGCAATGATCGGATTTCTGGGAGTGATAGTGTGACTTAGCAAAATATTATCGATCAAGCGTGTATTTCCAATTCGAGCTGCGATCGCCAGCATCAACTCTGCTTCTGACGTAATTTGATTGCATGGTTGCAAGGTCTTGGCATCGACTAACTCAATATACTCTAGATTAATTTCAGGTAGCTTCGCTAAATAATTTCGCGCAGCTTCGATAATTTGTGCTGATTTACAAAGTTCGTGGCACAGAAAAAATTGCTGTTGGGATTGCAGCAAGCTTTGATAAATATGTGCTGCCAAAATTCTTTCTTTGCTTGACAAGTAATGATTACGAGAACTGTAGGCTAAGCCACTTGGTTCACGTACAGTTGGACAACCAATAATTTCTACAGGCAAGTTTAAATCAAGCACCAGTTGCCTAATAATAGCGAGTTGTTGACCATCTTTACTGCCAAAGTAAGAGCGATCAGGCTGTACGGCATTCAGAAGCTTGGCTACGATTGTGGCTACCCCTTGAAAATGCCCACCTCGCGATCGCCCACACAAGATATTGATCATTTCTGGTGGTGGGATCACTTGAGTTATTTTAGCTATATTACTTACGCCCATCTCTAGAGCATCTGGCGCAAAAACAACATCAACTCCTGCGTTCTCACAAATATGGAGATCATTCTCGAATGTGCGTGGGTAATGATCAAAATCTTCACCTGCACTGAATTGCAAAGGATTGATAAAGATACTTACAACCACACAAACATTTTCAGTCCTCGCTCGATCAATTAAGCTCAAATGTCCAATATGCAAAGCCCCCATTGTTGGCACAAGCCCTACAGAAACTTGACCTAATGGCTGTTTTTCTTTTTGGGCGTTTAAGTAATTACGCAGAGAAGCGATCGTAGTAAATAGCTGTGTCAAGCATCAACCTCAACGAAATCACTATATGAAGCAGCAGTTCTAATTATGAAACCAATTTTGAGCTTTTGTGCAATGTGGGCAATAAAAAAACAAAATATAGCAGCACAAAGAGATAGCTAGGACAAATCAAAACCCCAAAGAAAAGTGGCTGCGCGAAGCGCAGCTACTTTTCTTTGGGGTTTTATGCCCCAACCAAACTTTTTATCCCAATTCATAAAAGTGTGACGACACTTCTGTGAATTAAAAACTAAACCCTGTAAGGGTTTTAAAAGCACAAAATGGCGTAGCCATTTTGTGCTTTGGTATTATTTGGGTGAAAGATCAAAGAGAAAAACCTTTGATTTCTCTTTGATCTTTCGTTTAGTTTATTTAGACAATACCTCCAGTCTAACTGGAGCAACTCCAGAAGAAATTAAACCAATTACATTAGCAGCCGCAGTAGAAATATCAATCACTCGACCATGGGCATATGGACCACGATCATTGATGCGAACTACTACAGACTGATTATTATCCATATTTACAACTCGTACCATAGTACCAAAAGGCAAACTAGGATGAGCCGCTGTTAACTCACTAGCATTAAAGATTTCGCCACTAGCACTGTAATTTCCATCAAAGCCAGGACCATACCATGAAGCCATACCAGACATCACACCTACAATGCGACTATTTAAAGCTGGGCTAGAAGAGCTAGCAGTATATTTAGGCTTTGGAGAATTGGCGACTTCTAAGACAGGGCTAGCACCACCGAGCAGACGACGCAATAAATTTGCCGATTCCAAAACATCTTGGGTTTGATTTTGTAAAGACTCGGGGAAAACAGCTTGCTGATCAAACTTCAACATGGCGCGATCGCCTAATTTGATCACATAGTTGCCATTTTTCCAAGCAGGGATAATCTTGTTTGCATCGAGACCATCACGATTAAGTTGGTTAATCAATGCAGCGGCGGCGGTGGCGCGTTCGATGGGATTTGATGACGTTAGCAGGTTTTCAGAACTATCATCCGCTGATTTTGCTGGACTATCAGCTGAATTGGTAGGTTCTAAGGTAGTAGTGTTTGATGGTAGCTTTACTGATTCAGAGTTCTTTTTAGTTTCGCCTTTAGGTTCACTTTTAGTTTTTGATGAATCTAAAGCAGTATTTTCTTGGACTGATTTTGGAGATTCTTCAGCTTCAATATAAGTAACCACAGGAATGCCACGGACATAGACTGTAGCGGCATTTTTGCCATTTAGTTTATGAGTATGGATACGAGCGATCGCATCGTCTTTAGTTCTAATCAAGGATTGCGATCTGGTTTCACCAACTTTTAGAGAAGTAGATGCATTAGAAGATTTAGCTTCTAGTTGAGATCCTGATTGAGCCTGTGCGCTATGGCTAGCAAGACTTGATACGATAGCAAGAGCTACTACTGAGGTAGATAGAGTGCAGCTCCAGTTCCAATTAAGCATAGGTAAAACAGAAAATGAAGTAAACGACTAAATTATCGATAGAGACTTGTCTGGGAATGACTTGTAAATGAAATCGCCAACTGCAAGTTTCTCAAACTGGGAACAAAACTTTAAATAGTTTCGTTCATGTGATTTAGATTAACATGGTTATTTAAAATGATGATAACTTAGCCGTCAAACCCTTACTGTGAAAAGATTTGAGTTCTTCTTTTTTGTCAAAAATCAAAATTTTGCTTCTCTCTCATTAGAATCCTTTATAAAAATGGAACTTTGTACTAAAGAACACAAAAAAAACTCCACAAAAGTATATCTTTAGGCGTAGGTAATTTTGCTCTCAAATAAGTTTTGTATGCTTAAGGGTTAAACCTACAAGAAAATTTCAGTTTTAAAGATGTTCTATATTGAGCATGTCTTCATATGTAAACCTTATGAAGACATGCTCTCAGAATGAAAATGTCAGAAATTGCAATAAATCAGTCTTGGGGTAGATACAAAAAAGAGATTTACATCAACTATTTAGAAACATTTTGATAAATATGTTTGATATAGACTAATTTTAGATTTTCGCGTTTAAAAAAGTCGTCACTAAAGCAACATAATCAAGAAGTTAAGCAAAACATTTAAGAACAACATATAAGAATTTCTAATCAATCGACAGAAACTTTTTCAAAAGTCTTGAAAAAATCAGATAATAAATAAAGAAAAGGAGGCTACACAATATGTATCCTCCTTTTCTTTATTTATTGATTTATTGCGCGATCACATCATTTAGCTTTCCGCTCCGAAATCCTTCTAAGTCTAAAGTAATTAGACTGAATCCATATTCACGAAAGGTTTTAGTCAAATCTGCGATCGCCATAAAGTTCATAAATTCGAGCAGGCGATCGCTTGACACCTCGATTTTTGCCGTATCACCCATTGATCGCACTCGGATATCGCCTTTCCAGCCGCGATCACGTAGATACTGTTCGGCATTACCAACGCGCCTTAATTTCTCAATGGTTATTTCTTCGCCATAGGGAAACCTTGAGCTTAAGCAGGGCTGGGAAGGCTTATCCCACCAAGGCATTCCTAAATATTGCGATAACATTCGTACTTCGATTTTGCTAATCCCCACTTCGGCAAGAGGCGATCGCACGCCGCGCTCTTTTGCCGCTTGAATTCCTGGTCGATAATCTTGCAAATCATCAGCATTTAAACCATCGACGACATAGCTGTAGCCCATGCTCTTCGCCAATGGCTTGAGGGTGTCGTGTAGTTCACTTTTGCAGAAATAGCAACGATTAATTGGATTAGAGGTGTAGTTGGGGTTATTCATCTCATCGGTTTGGACGATTTGATGTTTGAGTCCCATAAATTCCGCTTGTACTTGAGCCGCAGCAAGATCGGCAGGTAGTAATGAGGGGGAGTTAGCAGTAATGGCTAAAGCGCGATCTCCTAAAACATCAAAGGCAACCTTGGCAACAAGAGTACTATCAATACCGCCTGAGTAAGCTACCAGTACTCGCGATGACTCATTAAATATTTGACGTAAGCGATCAAGCTTGTCGGATAGGGTAGCGTTTAACATCTCAATAAATTAATTATTACTTGCAGTTGCTGAGAGATTTAGATCTCCGACTTTTTCTTTGACTAACACAAGTAATCTTTGGCTGCAAAGAAAAAGTCGGAGATCTGGGCAGGCAGATCTAGGGAATCACTAATTTATTTTTGCAACTGAGCTAAACGCGCTTTGAGAATCTCTTGTTGTTTCAAGGATTCTTCCAATTCTGCACGGGCAGTTGCCACCACGTCAGGGGGAGCCTTTTTGACATAGCCTTCATTGTTTAAACGACCTTGGCTAGAAGCGATCGCCCCTTCTAGTTTTTTGAGACTACGCTCTAGCTTGGCAACCAGTTGAGCAATATCGACAACACCGACTAGCGACACGATCGCCTGTACCGTCCCAACAACACCTGCGATCGCTTCTTCGGTCACCGATTCATCGACGGTAGCCACAATTGCCAAATCTTCAACTCTTGCCAAATCAAGAATATAGCTTTGTCCTGCTTCGAGTAAGGTACGTTCGCGATCGCTGTCGGATTGTAAAATCACTTTCACCTTCAGACTAGGCTTAATCTCAGCTTCAGCCCGAAGATTGCGAATGGTGCGGATTGTGCCAATGATTAACTTGAATTGTTCTTCTAATTCTTCATTAATGTGGGTGGTGTCAACTTCGGGATAGGGTTGAATCGCAAGGACTGGGCGATCGCTCGATGGCTCACTCGTGCCATAGGTGAGCAGTTGCCAGATTTCCTCAGTGACGTGGGGCATAAATGGATGCAGTAAGCGCAAAAGCCCATCGAGGACAAAGGCAAGGGTTTGCTGCACGGTGGCGCGAGAAGTAGGGTCGGTAGTTTCCTGTAAACGTGACTTAACTAGCTCAATGTACCAATCGCAGAAATCACCCCAGAAGAACTCATACAGGCTCTTGATTGCTTCGCCCATACTATAGGCATCAAGCTGTTCACGCACTTGCAAAACTGTCTGGTCGTAACGCGACAAAATCCAGCGATCGGCTAGTTCTAAATTCTCAACTTGGAGCGTGGCTCCGCTACGCTCCAAGTTGAGATTCATCATTACAAATCGTGAAGCATTCCAGAGTTTATTGGCAAAGTTTCGGGCTGTCTCTACCGTTGTCGATTCGTCAGTTTTACGATTGTAATCAAGGCGGATGTCTTGCCCTGCGCCTGTTACTTCTTTAACGAGTGAATAGCGCAATGCATCAGTTCCATATTTATTAATGAGAACTAATGGATCAATGCCATTATTCTTAGATTTAGACATCTTCTGATTGTTTTCATCACGCACCAGTCCATGAATATAGACCGTGTGGAAAGGCATCTTGCCCGTGAAATAGCCTGCCATCATCGTCATCCGTGCGACCCAGAAGAAAATAATGTCAAACCCAGTAACTAGAACACTGGTGGGATAAAAAGTCTCCAAGTCCTGTGTCTGCTCTGGCCAGCCCAAAGTCGAGAATGGCCATAAACCCGATGAGAACCATGTATCAAGTACATCTGGATCGCGTTCTAAAGTTATATCTTCACCAAATTTTGCTTTAGCTTGGGCATATGCCTCAGTCTCAGTCCGTGCTACAAAAATTGTGCCGTCGGGTGCATACCAAGCAGGAATTTGATGTCCCCACCATAGTTGACGGGAAATACACCAATCCTTGAGGCGGATCAGCCAATCTCGGTATACTTTCCCCCAGCGATCGGGTACGAAGGTGGGTGAGTTTTGCTTATCGAACTGTTCTAGCGCAAAGTCTGAAAGCGGCTTGATATTCACAAACCACTGAATTGAGAGCAATGGTTCGACAGGTACTTTGCCCCGTTCAGAATAGGGAACAGTGTGGGTATAGTCTTCAATTTTTTCTACTAAGCCCAATTGTTCGAGCTTTGCTACCACGTTTTTACGCGCTACAAAGCGATCTTGTCCTTGAAACTCGCCTCCATTCTCATTGATCGAGCCATCTTTATTGAGAATATTGATCAGTGGAAGCTGATGTCGTTTGCCCATCTCAAAGTCATTAGGGTCATGGGCAGGCGTAATTTTGACGCAACCACTACCAAAGGCTTTATCGACATATTGATCGCCAATGATCGTAATCTCGCGATTCATGATTGGTAACATGATCGTCTTGCCAATTAGATGCTTGTAGCGATCGTCTTCAGGATTGACAGCCACAGCCGTATCACCCAACATCGTCTCTGGTCTGGTAGTCGCAACCACTAGATGTCCAGAGCGATCGGCTAATGGGTAGCGAAAATGCCAAAGATTACCGTTTACTTCTTTACTATCAACTTCTAGATCGGATACGGCGGATTGCGATTCGGGACACCAGTTAACTAGATATTCGCCTCGATAAATCAAACCAGCCTCGTAAAGTTTGACAAAAGCTTCGGTTACCGAATTTGATAAGCCTTCATCCATCGTAAAGCGTTCGCGAGTCCAGTCAGCGGATACACCTAAGCGCCGCAACTGCGAAACAATCGTACCGCCCGATTCCGCTTTCCATTTCCATGCTCTCTCTAAAAACTGCTCGCGCCCAATCTCTTGATTGGTTTTGCCTTCAGCCTTGATCTGTTTATCGAGAATCGTCTGTACAGCAATACTGGCGTGATCTGTGCCTGGTAACCATAGGGCATTAAACCCACGCATCCGATGATAGCGAATCAAGATATCGATTAATACTTCTTGAAAAGCATGACCCATATGTAAGCTGCCCGTGACATTGGGCGGCGGAATCATGATGCAGTAGGGGTCTTTTTCGCTTTGGCTGGCAGCTACAAATACGCCACTTTCCTCCCAATATTTTTGCCATTTGGCTTCAGATTCGAGAGGATTATATTGTTTGGGAAGCTCGGTCGTACTCATAGCGGGTTACTGAAAATTTAGACAAAAGTAATGGGCAACTTAACAATTCTTTGCGTTCAGACTTGAACCAAGAGATTTTTAGAAAGTGTTGTTCTGCAACACTTTCTAAAAATCTCTTGGTTCGGTTGCTCGGAAATCGCTGTAATTAAAGTTTATATTTAGCTTATATCTTATAGTGTTTTCCAGACCATAGGAAAGCCCCTGATGGTATTGCCTACAACTAGACCTTAGTGATGCGGCGCGAAGCGCCACATCACTCGTAGACTGGGAAGGGAGTAGCTCAATCTGTCTTAAGGCTATTCTTGTAGAATTTATAACCAAAAATCAAATGAGGCAATATGACTCAAGCAATTGCACCATCATTATCTTTGTACGATCGCGATCTCGATCTATGGCTAGAGACTGCGATCGCCCAATTGAAGGCGGGTGACTTTCACAATCTTGATGTCGAAAATTTAATAGAGGAGTTAGAGGGTTTGTCAGGTAGTAATAAGCGTGAGGTAGAAACTAGGCTCAAAAGGTTGCTCGAACATATTCTGAAACGATGCTATGTTGATGTGCCTGACTGTTATCGAGGCTGGTTGTTAACAATATTCGAGCAACGCGATGAACTAAAAACGCTGCTAAGGCAGTCACCTAGCCTCAAGCGTCACTTCTTAAAAATGTTTGATGATTGCTTTGAAACTTCCTTAAAGCGGATCAGGATTGAATATCCTGACTACCAATTCCCAGATACATGGCAATTTGGTCGCGATATCGACACAATGCTCAATGTTGATTTTTGGGATTGATTTTTGGGATTGATTTTTGGGAATAGCGATCGCATTGAGTAGACACTAGTTGTTATCACGTTGTTATAAGCGGCTTTTATGATTTTGGCTTGAGATGAAAGCTTAAAGTAAGCTAAAATTTTAGCCCAGACCGAAATTTTCAAATAAATTTGCTAGTTGCTGGTGATCGCTATATTTTTATTGGCAGCAACTCAAGATCATTAACTAAGCAATACCATTTTGTTAGGAGTAACCGCTTTGGAAGTCGCGCAACTGTTGGAACTATATAGACAGGGACAACGTAACTTTTCTAACATAGATCTCAGTAACGCTCAACTACGCAGTGTTGTTTTGATTGGTATTGATTTGCGTGGCTCGACCTTGAACAAGGCTGATCTGAGTAGTGCTAATTTAATTGAGGCAAATTTGACAGGGGCTAACTTGATTGAAACCAATCTCAGGGGAGCTTTACTCAGAGGAGCCAATTTTTCGGATGCAGATCTAAGCTGGTCAAATTTAACTTGGTCAAACTCTTCTAATAGTAAATTTATTCGGGCTAATCTCAGTGTCACTAATTTTAGTGGTGCAAATTTGATAGAGGCTGATTTTACAGGCGCAATTATGAAGGGTTCTAATCTACGGGGTACAAATTTGCGGGGGACAATTTTCAAGAATTTGCGAACCTGTGCGGATACAGAGTTTACGGGTGTTCGGAACTTAGACGATCGCACTCGCCTATATCTTTGTACGATCGCGAGTGGTACGCATCCATTCACCAAAAATGACAGCCGCCAAACTTTAGGTTGTCCAATTTAATTTAATTATGGGCAGCGCGAAGCGCTGCCCATAATTGTTTTATGGTTGCTCTGTAAGTTGGAGTAAATAAGGAAAAGAGGTGTTTTCTTCATAGGAGCCAACCCACACTTCATAGGTTCCCTCTAGCCAGTCGCCGCCAATCTCTGGGTTGCGATCGCTGACATCGTCACTACACCAACTGCCCCCTGGTCCGCGTACTAGCAAAATAGTATCGCCAGAGCTTTTGACTTGCATTTTTAGAGAGCGAAATGGTTTTGTCAGGGTGATTTTGTGATCGGGTTCTGCGTCAACAAACCCAATACAGTCTCCTGTCTCAGTAACTTTGCGTCCTGATTTTGTCTGAGTTTCGACTCCGCCACCACTAATGCCCCGTAGTTCGATCGCTTTTGGCGTAAATCTTGGCGCGATCGCAATATCTTCAAACATTTTCACAAAACTAGCTTTTTTGCCTGAAGGAATTGCTGGTTTTTCTGGTCGCGAGATCTCGACTGACGTTGTTGTGTTTGGTGTTGCGTTTGGCTTGGGCTGCGATCGCACTGCTGTAGCCACAGCTAACATGGGGGTGGTCATAGCTGCAAGGGTAATTAGCGATCGCGCTGCAAAATTTCTCATGACACAAATATATTGGTTCTAAGATGTAGATTTTAGCATTCTGTACCAAAGGATCAAGGGTGGCGCTTTGTGACATCTTTAGATCCTTTGGTTTTCGATATAATCACAGTGAATGAGAAATGAAAGAGCTTAGATAAAGACATGGCAGCGATAGGCATCATGACCGCACAGGTGCGTCCCGAACGTGAGATCGGACAAATCCATGTTTATGACGGAACAGGCAAAGGCAAATCACAAGCTGCATTGGGCGTAGTCCTGCGATCGCTTGGCTTAGGCATGTCCGACACATCACCTTTTGGCACAAGGATTTTATTACTGCGATTTCTTAAAGGCTCCGAGCGTGAATATTCGGAAGATGCCGCAATTTCCGCATTGCAACAGGGATTTCCACACTTAATCGATCATGTGCGGACTGGTCGCTCTGAATTTTTTGATGCCGAACATGTCACACCTTTTGATCGCCAAGAAGCAGAACGTGGTTGGGCGATCGCTAAAGGTGCAATGGCTTCAGGGCTTTACTCCGTAGTGGTCTTAGATGAAATTAATCCTGTTCTTGATTTAGGACTAATCCCCGTCGATCGCGTTGTCAAAGATTTAAAGCATAAACCACCCCATCTCGAAGTAATCTGCACAGGACGCGGCGCACCTCAAGCATTAATTGATATTGCCGATCTACACTCGGAAATGCGATCGCATGATGATGCCCATGCTGAGAAATATGATGTGACAGGGATTGAGATTTATACAGGCGCTGGTAAAGGCAAAAGCACTTCAGCTTTGGGGCGATCGCTCAAGGCGATCGGTACAGGTATTAGCCGCGATTTATCCCATCGTGTGTTGATCATGCAATGGCTCAAGGGTGGCGCTGGCTATACCGAAGATGCGGCGATCGCTGCTCTCAAACGTGGCTATCCCCATGTGATCGATCATCAGCGCTGTGGACGTGATGCGATTGTCTGGCGTGGTCAACAGCAGGAAATGGACTGCATTGAGGCTCAACGTGGCTGGGAAATTGCTCAAGCAGCGATCGCGTCGGGACTTTACAAAACGATCATCCTTGACGAATTAAATCCCACAGTTGATCTAGATTTATTACCCGTTGAGCCAATCTGCCAAGCATTGCTCAAAAAATCTCGCGACACCGAAATAATCATCACGGGTAGATGTTTCAATCAGCCTGCTTATTTTGACCTTGCATCTGTACATTCTGAAATGGTATGCCACAAACACTATGCCGAAAAAGGTGTAGATCTTAAACGTGGCGTAGATTTTTAAGCAAAAGAGAGTGGCGGCGCTTCGCACCGCCACTCTCTTTTTTGGTGATATAGCAACGTAAGAGATAGATAGGACATAAAATCCAAATAAATGAAGGCGGAGCTTCGCTCCGCCTTCATTTATTTGGATTTTATGTCCTATCTATGACTTTTAAGACAGTATCTACCTGAATAATTCATGTTCTGTAGGGGCGGCTCCCCGTGCCAGCCCCAGACTTCCGCCATAGTAGGAACTCCTTCCACGTAACACCAGTTTTAAAGTAAAGGTTTGTTCTTCCGCCCTTGGCGGAAGAACAAACCTTTACTTTAAAAGCGAACTAGAAATCACTATTTGATTGATCGAGATTTGATGAATTATCAGGAGATAAATCTGTTGAAGAGCTAGTATTTTTGAAGTGAGTACTCACATAGTCTTGTAAATATGGACGAAGTACATTTGTAGCGGTTAAACCAAAAATTCCACCTCCCAGACCACCACCAATTGCTGCACCAATTATTCCAAATCTTGAACCGACAGCAGCAAGAATTCCTAACGCAAAAAGACTTACCCAGCTTTGCCAATGCTTGAAAGCATATTTCTTGTAGCAAAATTGCCAAGCCTCTTTTGTCTGTTCTTTTGATAGACCTTGTAGCTCAGGGATTTGATCGATTGTCCAGAAGAATTGCATGATTTTCACCTTAAACTTGTTATGTTTTGCCAATTTCAGCGACATAATTATATCGACATAGCAGGGATGTAATTCTATTTATGCTTACTAAAGATTCAATATCTATACAAATTTTTACATGGAAATAGAATTGCTAATTTGTTGTTTTGTTTCTTTAGGTACGGCTTTTTTGCCTATGTTTAAGATAAATCCAAGAGCGCTATACTTGTCTAGATAGGAGAGCATTTTTAAATGGAAACAAACCAAACTCTTAGCTTGATTCTTGGGGCGATCGCGCTTGGTGCAGCGATCTGGGCAACTTCGGCAATTTTAGAGCTTTTGGCTAAGTTAGTTGGTAAATTTGCGATCGCAACTATATCACTTGTATTAGTAGCAATTTACTTAAAGGTTTATGTTGGGGTGGATATTTGGCAAAGCCTTGTAGATTTTGGACAAATTGTTATTGCCACAATTGGACAGTTAGCAGATGCAGTTTCTTCGCTGTTTTCACAAGCAGGATCTGTGGTTAATGAACTGACTGAATAACAATCTTTTAATCATGATTCTTCAGGGATTTCAATATTTCGCTTTGCAAGTTCTTCAATAAAGATTTTCAAGCTTGGATTTTTAGGATAGAGCTTTAAAAAATCATCGGAATTGTGATACTTCTTTGTGATTTCTTGATAATATTCATAGTTTTTCCTGAAGTTTGCAACGGTTTGCTTCAAGATTTGAAAGCAATTTTCAGTTTGCGAATTTTTATCATCAGAATCCAATAATGGAAATAACCAACACTCTATCGAATGCACTGCGATCGCGAAAATAATTCTATCTGAATACTGACTATAGAAATCTTCGCCCATCTCCAATCTAAATTTAGCTACTACTTTCTCAACCAATTTTTCAGGTATAAGTAATTCGCCATTTTCTTGATGGGGTACTCCGAAATCTGCTGAAGCATCAGTATCTACATGGATAATCAGATATTTATTGATTTGAAGATACTGTCTTAATTTTGCTGGCTTACAACTTTTGAATACTTTATCGTAATTAGCCTGAGATCTAAAATTTTGAGGTTGTACCCAAGCAATATCAATATCATGCGCCAATTCAAGGATGAAATGCAACGGGTTCTGATGAAGCAAAGAATACTTCGTAAGGAGTACGATAGTCAAGTGATTTTCTGGGTCTGTGATTGATCAAATTCACTGCCTTCTGAAAGTCCTCTTCTTTCACGATTTTAAAGTTTGTACTTTTGGGATAGAACTCTCTAATTAATCCATTGGTGTGTTCATTCAATCCACGTTCCCATGAATGATATGGATTCGCAAAGAAGGTCTCTAGTTTCAATCTTTCAGATAGCTTCTCATGCCCACAGAATTCTCTTCCATTATCAAAGGTCATTGTCTTTCGAGATGTTGATTCTATAGGCTCAAATAGATTGAATGTCACTCTGTTTATCTCATCCATCGTCTTGTTCTTAGCTAGTCCAGCAAGTAAATACTTCGATGCTTTATCAACATGCGTAACTACGATACCTGTGTGGTTGCACCCGATTACCGTATCACTTTCCCAATGTCCAATCTCTGTTTTTAAATCTGCAATCTTCGGTCGATTCTCTATCCCTACCCTATTGGGAATGCCACCTCGCTTCTGATGGCGACCTTTGCGCCTTCGTTGCTTTTGCTTCTGCCTCAGATATTGTTGATATATTCCCATCTCTTGATGGTTTGCATAGATCATCAGATAAATCGTCTCATAGCTGATTTTACCTAGCCCCTCCCTTTCCATTCTCCCTGCTAGTTGCTCTGGGCTGTGGTGTTGCTCTAACCGTTGTTTGACTTCGGCGATCGTCTCAGCACTGATGCTCTGAAATCTTACCTTTGCTTGTTTCCGTCTTGCTTTCATCAGGGCAACCGCAGTATCTGGCAAATAGCCAATCTGTCGCTCGTCTGTATTGCGCGATAACTCTCTTGAAATCGTACTTTTGTTTCGCTTCAAGCGACGACCTATCTCTGATACAGATAATTGCTCAATTACTCTTAGTTTATACAGTTCACTTCTTTCTGTGGTGGTAAGATGGACAAAGCTCATGAGGGTATCCTAATTATTGTGATTAATATCAGAATATCCTTATGAGTCCCTTTACGCAAAGATCTCTAGGTGTTGCATTTCATCCTTGAATTGGCGAATCAATAAGCTCAAGTCTCTGCTTAATCTCATTGATTTTATCTGGATTGTCATTTAAAACTTGTAAAAGCTTGAGTAATCCTTCTCCACTATTTCCTAGTGGTTGAATTTGTCCTTCTTGTTCAAAAGTTCGCAGCGAGGAGTATTCAGGTGTAAATATTAAAAAATCTCTTAGCTTTAAATTCTCTTGACTTACAATGTTTAAAAAGTTTAAAGTCACATTTTTGAAGCTATTTTTGAATGAATCAATTATTTCTTGGCTATTAGAAATATCTATATTCATCTCTTTTAATTGAGCTTTGATTGTATCTTCAGCCATTTGTTTAATACTATTTTCAAATTCTGGACTAATATCAATTAAAAAACTTTCAGGATTAGGTGATTGTAGAAAGAGATTTACCGATTTTTGGTTGACAACATGCCAACTGGAATAAGTTTGGTTATCATTCTGTATTTCAACATTTAGTGGAATATCATTGCTGATATTTAGATTTACCTTGATTGCTTTTATAATATTCTCTTTGGCAAAAGCCGATCGCATAAATTCGGGTTCAGTAACCCTAATTCCTCTAGGAGCCAAAAACTCGTTGTCTAACTTGTTACCTGCCGCCGCGCCAGCTAATGCGATCGCTTCTAAAATATTGCTTTTCCCACAGCCATTTTCACCAATAAACACATTAACCCGACCCAAACCGATCTTGAGACTTTGGATGGACTTATAGTTCTCGATTTGAACTTCGGTAAACATAGGTTTATGGCAGCAGGCTTGACTTTAGCTATAGCTTAGCACTCAGCTTGCTCAACAGACTTTACCAATTCTCAAAATGGTAAAGCCATTTTGAGAATCAGAAAATCTTACTGGGTTAGTTATACACCTAACTAAAATTCAAAATACATTTAAAAGTAATTTATTGGTAACAACACTTCAAATCCAGTCCCAATCGTGACATCACCATCGTTATTTAGATAAGGCGATCGCAACACAATTTTGCCTTGATGTTGCTGGGTGATGATTTGATGGCAAATTGCTAAACCCAAACCAGTTCCGTGTCCTTGCCCTTTAGTAGTAAAGAAATTATCGAAAATACGATTTTGGATTTCTTTGGGAATTCCCATTCCGTTATCTGCAATTTTTACTGATACCCAATTGCGATTATCAATTTCTGCGATCGCTGATGTGATCATTACCAAAGGCTGCCACGAAACTTCCGTATCAGTCTGGACATTACTGCGCTCATTACCCCGATCTTCCTTAAGAAGCAGATGTTCATGTTGAATGATTAGATCAGGGTGCGATTTCATATCCACCAGTGCATCCAGCGCATTACTGATCAGATTCATAAACACTTGAATTATGCGATCGTGAATAGGCTCCCGCGCAATTGGGGACAAATCAAATTCACCTAAAACTAAAAAGCGTTGATGGATCAATTCTCCAAGACTGCATGAAGTATTTTCAGCTAGCAATTTCTTGGGACAAACACCTAACTTATCTTTTTTCGTAGATTGCCACCTCTTTTCTCCTATCTAAATCTCATTAATCAATTGCAGTAACGCATCAGTCGTCACCTTGCCGCTCATATCCGTACCTTCCAGCAAGCTATCCGCCAGATACCGCTTATGAGTATGTAAATCAACAATCTTCTCCTCGATCGTCCCCTTAGCGACAAGGCGATAAATCGTGACAGGGCGCTTTTGACCGATGCGATGGGCGCGATCGCTAGCTTGATCTTCCACCGCAGGATTCCACCAAGGATCCATGTGAATCACATAATCAGCAGCCGTGAGGTTTAGCCCCGTACCGCCAGCTTTGAGGCTAATGAGGAAGACATCACCTTCACCCGCTTGGAAAGCTTCTACGCGCTTTTTGCGGTCTTTTGCAGGAGTACTACCATCGAGATATTGATAGCTGATTTTTTGGGAATCGAGATAATCGCGAATGATATGTAGATGATCGACAAATTGACTAAATACGAGAGCCTTGTGCTTATTGTCCAGAAGCTCGCTGACCACTTCGCCAAAAAGCTGAAGCTTAGAACTTGGTAGAGGAATATCAGGTCTGACCAGCTTGGTATTGCAGCAGGCGCGACGCAATTTCATGATTTCCGCGAGAACTTGAAGATGTTTCTGTCCTGCATTTGCCTCAGTACTAGTTAACTTCGCGACTGCCTCACGACGGAGGGCTTCATAAAAGGCGAGTTCCTCTTTAGTTAGTTCCACTTGCAGCGTTACTTCCGTGCGCGATGGTAGCTCTTGTAGTACTTGATTTTTAGTGCGACGGAGAATGAAGGGCTGAATTAATTTTTTGAGTTGATTGCGGGCTTCTCTGTCCTGCGATCGCTCGATCGGATTGGCATAGTTCGTATTGAAATTATCAAGGGAACCAAGTAGCCCTGGGTTAATAAACCGAAATAGATTCCAAAGTTCGCCGAGATGGTTCTCGATTGGCGTGCCAGTAGTGATTAGTTTGAAACCACTTTGGAGATTCATTGCGGCTTGCGATCGCTTTGTGGCTGTGTTCTTAATTGCTTGCGCTTCATCAAGTACAACCGTTTGCCATTCGACCTTAGCTAGCATTTCACCAACTTCTTCCTGTTGAAGCAATCCATAGCTACAGATCACCATATCAAAGGGCTGGAGATTGTCGAGAACCTTTTGGCGATCGCCTGTACCAAACACAATCACATTCAGGGTTGGCGCAAATTTAGCGGCTTCACCGATCCAGTTCATACAAACAGAAGTTGGCGCGACTATCATCGTTGGGCCTTGTGGAGCACGAGTGAGGATCAAGGCAAGAGATTGTAAGGTTTTGCCTAAGCCCATGTCATCGGCTAAGCAAGCACCAACACCCCAATGCGCCAGCCTTGCTAACCAAGCGAATCCATCAAGCTGGTAATCCCGTAAATCGGCAAGCAATGTCGATGGTAACTGCGGCTCGAAGTTCCGCATTTCCTTGATTCTTTTGACATGGGCTTTCCAATGCTTATCGGCTTTAAGATCATCAATTTCATCCACAAAATCTTCGAGAGCCAAGGCTGCGAGAGGATGGAATCTTGTGCCTTTGCCATGTTTCTCAGATAGGCGGCGGAACTCATCTAGACGATTGCGAAATTGTTGAGTCAAAGCAATAAACTGACCATCACCAAGGGGAATAAAACGACTAGGAGTTTTATCTAGTAGTTCTAATAGGCGTTGCATATCTATCACTTTGTCATCGCCCAAGCGTAATTCGCCTTCAGCCGAAAACCAATCACGACTTTGGTTGATCGACATCCTGAAATCACCAAAGCCAGCACGATGACTAATTTTCATCTTCTCGCCTTCTGGCCATTCCAAGACAATGCGATCGCCTAATGCTTGCAGTTCTAGTAATAGTTCTAAACAGAATTCAGGATCATCAATTGTCCATTCACTCTCATGCTCTTCAAAATTTTCTAGGGTTAGGCAAGCAGCGATCGCTTCATTGGCAAGTTTTTTTTCTTCTTTTAAATTGCGCGTTGCTTGCAAGCGTTTCCCATCAATTTCTGCGAGCACCGTTGCACCACCAGCTCCTGGGCGATAGTATGCACCTGCATTAGCAAAGGGACGTGCTAATATAGCCACCTTCAATCCATTTCCCGCAGGCAAAATATGGACATGGGGTTTGCTATCCGATGGCACTTCCTCAGCGTCACTTACGCCGCCACCAATATCCGAATGCACCGTCACAATCGAAGAAATCCCATGAATAGCAGCAAGCACTTTATCCTTGGCTGCTACTGGAATCTCTAGGCGGTTTTTTCTGCCAATAATTTCGGTGATGCGGCGATGTGATTCATTCACCTGCGTGACTTTTAGGCGCGTGGGGCTTTCCTTAATGACGACAAAATTCTGCCCATCCTTCAATTGCGGCGAAAACTCTAAAAATAGGCGATCGCCTTTTCCTGCCTTAACTAGTAACTCTGGCTCACCTTTGACAATATCGACACGAGTAGTCGGAGAATCTTCCCAAAATACTAACGGATGCCCAATCAAGGCGCAGATAGTATCTTCATCAAATTCATATTGACTCTGACCATAATATCCGTGATAGGAATAGACCTGAACATGGGAACAGACTACAATATCTTGCGGAGTCATGTAGGGGAACTCATGCACCGACTCTTTCAGTCGCTTGACTGCAATATTTCTTCCTGCACTCCATACGCCCTTAGCATTGATTTTCTGTTCTCTTGGTTGGATTGTGCATAAACCCTTGTTAAAGGTAATAAACCATACCAAACGCTGTGGTGAAGTATTGGCAGATTTTGCTTGTTCCTGTGGCGATTTACTGAGATTTAGTAGAGCATTTAGGCTTAGTTCCCAAGTCTCTTGAGGACGAATCAGATTGACAATCGTGGGAATTTGGTTCCCTTGTCGTAATTTTTGGGCATGTTTCTGATGAATAGAATTGGTTGACAGATCTCCCAATAATTCTGCTGTTTCCATTGATAGCCAATGATATCCAGCATTAACTGATTGCTTTAGCAATGGCTCAAGGATTTTTGGCAGTTCAACTCTCGCTTTTTCAGGGTTTACCCAATAGAGACAGAGCGCACTAAAAAATGCTTCTAGACAATGACTTTCGGTATGATTGTGGATATATTCACTGCTGAGCAAATCCTTTTGTGGGATATCGCCTAATTGGAACTTTAAAACCTTTTGCAACCTGCTATAGGAAACTTGTAACCAATGGTTTGTCTGCTTTGCCATGATGGCTGTATAGCCCTCGGCTTCTCGCATACTCTCAGCAGTACCTTCCTGAATTAACGCAAGGATGAAAAATAGCCCAGGTTCCCCACTGAAATAGATTTGACGTTTACCTGTGGCTTTTCTGATTGTCTTCAGAGATTGGCGGAACTGAACGATCGCCAACTCGCGATCGCCTTTCAGAAAGTTTAGCCATGCTAATAAGGCATTCCCCGCTTCTTTATAATCAAGGGATAAGTGATCGTAGGCTGCTTGAGTAGTTTCTAAGTCCCCTCGTAAAAGTCCCTGCTCCATTAAAACCAATAGCAAAGCATCCGCAAAGTTATGTTCTTGATCCTCAACCTGCGGTGGAACATCTTTTTGAAGATTCTTAAGTATTAATGTCCAAGCCTCTTCGGTTTGCTTTAGCTTGAGCATTCCATTCGTCAAAATTGTTGCCAAAGCGATTTCATAAAATTCTGGCTTTAGCGACTGAAACCACTTGGAATCAAAGGGATTATTACAGACCTGATACAAAATCATGTCTAGGGTGATTCTCTGTTGGGGATATCCATATCGATAAAAGTCTTCAAATTGCTTCGTGACAAATTTCATGTCTTGGCGATAAATGCCAATCCTAACTTCGCGAATAAACTGTGATTCACTGCGAAAACTACGCGAGTCAACTCTGCCGTAGGATGGTACAGGAATTTGTAATTCGATCGCGCTGACAATCTTCTCGAAATTCCCTGATTGCACAGCATCGCGCACAGCAATATCGATTAAATTGGTATTGCATTGTGTCCCTTGAGAGCGGTCTTGCGTGAGTAAATGTAATTTTAAAAACCGATCGACATATCCCTTTAAACTGATGCCAGTAAAGTGCTTATTTTCTTTATCTTTAAGTCCAAGCTGAAGCAAGCAATCAAAATATACGCTGCGATTGATTGGCTCATAGGCGATCGCAAATATCTGGATCATCTGCTTCTCTAGTGCTGACAATTTGTTGTAAATTGCGGTCAGACTTTCATAGAGTTTGGCAGAATCAGCTAGAGAATCAGGCATATCAGAGTTTGTATTGTGACTAGATGATTAGAAGAATTTGCGATCGGTGGCAGTAAAACAGATCCAAATTTTGTACTGTATTTGATGCCAATTACTAATCTTAGCAAAAATTTGGTTTTCAATACAGATCAAAATCCAAAAGATAAACAGCGCTGCTGTTTATCTTTTGGATTTTGATCTGTCCTAGAGATCTATTGCATTGCCATAAGTACTTGTATGAAACAAATTACTAAAACCCGTAAAGTTACGCCCCTCAGGGATGTAACTTTACGGGTTTCACTTTGTAATTAATTATGCCTCGCTACTTCAAAGCGGTTTATTGACCAAACCACCCCAATGTTATTTATGTAATCTCAATCTAGTCCTCATCTGCCACTCATTTTTCTAACCTTTAATAGATTCTATATTGAATTTCTTCCAATATTTAACCGAGTAATTTCTATGAAAGCTAGGCTCTTAACCTCACTTGCTGCGATTTCCTTACTAAGCTTTGGCACGGCGATCGCATTAGTAAAGCCAGAATCTATTCAACAATCTCTATCCGAGGCGATCGCAGGTGAAGCTGCTTATGCTCAATCTTCTTCAGTCGGTGGACCTCTTGCCAAGAAATTGCATGGCAAGCCAGTGGTTGTTGATATTTATGCGAGTTGGTGTCCTGCTTGCAAAAATGTTGCCCCCACCCTTTCTCAACTGAAAAGAGACTACGCTGGCAAAGTTCACTTTGTGGTGCTAGATGTATCCGATCGATCTTCTACAGCCAGATCTGAGGCGATCGCCAAAGAGTTAGGACTCAGCGCTTTCTTTGCTGCTAATAAGACTCAAACAGGTTCGTTAACTATCGTCGATCCATCCACAGGCAAAGTCTTGTCGCAACACCGCAATAATGCCAATAAAGCTACCTATACCAAGGTCTTAGATGCAGCTTTATCTAAAAAATAAGGCGATCGCCTATCCCAATGCCTTTGACCTTCAATTATCAATATTCGTCATCAAAAAATTCTATGAAAATTAAGTATCTTGCTTCATTAGCAGCGATCGCGCTCTTGAGTACGGGTGTATTTATTGCTTGCGCTACACCTGAAGCATCCAAAGACAATGCTGCCACAACCACTACTGCAACTAAACCCGATCCTTGTGCTGCAAAGAAGGCTGATCCTTGTGCTGCAAAGAAGGCTGATCCTTGTGCTGCAAAGAAGGCTGATCCTTGTGCTGCGAAGAAAGCTGATCCTTGCGCAGCGAAGAAAGCCGATCCTTGCGCTGCTAAATCTTCCTCTGGCGCTTCTATTGGCGGTCCTCTTGCTCAAAAGTTGCAGGGCAAGCCCGTTGTGGTTGATGTCTATGCGAGTTGGTGTTCAAAATGCCAAAATATTGCCCCAACCGTCTCTGAACTGAAGAAAGAATACGATGGCAAAGTTGAATTTGTGGTGTTAGATGTATCGGATAAAGCCACCACGGCGGCAGCAGAAGCTACTGCTCAGGAGCTAGGACTGAGCAAGTTTTTGGCAGAGAACAAAACTCAAACTGGTTCGATCACAATTGTTGATCCTGCTACGGGCAAGATCTTGGCTCAACATCGCAACAATGCCGACAAAATGACTTACACCAAAGTTTTGGATGCTGCACTGACAAAATAATCTCAAAAGCATTCCATTTGTATTAGACAAATGGAATGCTTTTCATACCTCATTTCAGGAAACTTATATGAATCATCTTCAGAAACCCGATCGCGATACTGATGATCTGGTTATGCGAACTACTACAGGCAAAAAAAACAGCCCTAAAATTCCTAAAAAATGGTTTGTTTTTGGAGGATTAGTACTTCTAGGTTTTGTACTCGCTCTATTAATTATTGACCCAGTATCTAAAGGACTGGAATATACCATCTCTGTTGTGGAAAATCGCTATCAGGAATGGTTCTCGCAACAAGACACAGCTAATCCAATGGTACTAATGCCTCTCGCATTTACTGGTGGCTTGATTGCCAGTATTTCCCCCTGCATTCTTGCTATGCTGCCTATAAATTTGAGCTATATCGGCACTCGCAATATTACCTCTCGCAAAGATGCCTTGATCAAAGCGGGAATGTTTGTGCTTGGCAATGTGATTATTCTTAGCCTATTTGGATTAGTTTCTTCCTTCGCAGGATTTGTAATTGTGGAATATCGCGGTCACATTAATGTGGTTGTTGGAGCGATTATTTTAATCATGGGATTCGGTTTATTGGGCTTGATTAGGATTCCTTTACCTCAAATTAATGTTGGCGGCTCTAATCTTGGTCCTTTTGGGGTTGGTTTAACTGAGATCTTGCACCATTCAAGAAAAGGGGTTGCAGAAAGAGCAGAAATGTGAAAAAAAGGGCGTAGTAGTAAATTAAATAACGAGCATGGAAAGCATCGTTAAGCACGCCCAAGGGCTAGTGTATAGTCTTCTGTGTTTGATGCCAAGTGTGTATCAAACAGCAAGTCTCAATGCAATACTAGGACTATTTCTCGAAGCACAAAGGCATCCTTATCCAGAACATACACAGATAAAATCAGCGAGTGCACTCAGCCGATTTCTCAATCACTATAACTGGTCAACGAGAGCAGTAATTCGGTCAACACGGCAGGCTATTTTGGGACAAATCGCCAAGCATCGCCCATCGAAACAAGTGCCATTAAAGATACTGATAGACTTGACTACCCTAGAAAAAAGCGGCAAGTTTTTACATTTGAGCAATCCCACCCAAAACGAACCAGACCCATGGGTGAGAATACTAAACGGAAAGCGAGGACTACATCTGGTTGTACTGTATCTGGTCTATGGAGAGTGGCGCGTACCATGGAGTTTTAGAGTATGGCGCGGCAAAGGATACCCCAGTCCCTCTGACTTAGCTTGTAAGTTATTGGGGACAGTACCCAAGCAACTAACCCAAGGCAAGACTGTGATTGTCCTTGCTGATACTGAGTTTAGTACGGTGAAGTTTTTCAATACTGTCCGCGCCAAGACTTGGCGCATCGTTGTCGGTGTACGCAACAATCGTAAACTTCAAGATGGCCGTACAGTCAAACAACTTTATCGTCATGGCAAACGTGGACAACAAATTTTGCTAGAAGGGCTAACTCAGCCTTTGACGATCTCTTGGTTTTGGCTCAAAAGAGCTGATAGTAAACGGGAGTTACGCTTTGTTGTCTCTTCTCATCCTTATTCTGGTGCTTATCTGGTGATGTTAGGTCGTAAGCGTTGGGCGATTGAGGGATTCTTCAAAACCATCAAACATCGCTTTGGTTTGCATTGTTTTGGGCAATCTACAAAACTTGGTGTTTATCGTTGGCTTATCCTCTCTCTGCTTGCTTATCTTTTAGCCCATTGGATTGATCAATGGTCGAGTCCTCCTGTCTTGGACTGGAAAGCTACCTGTGATTTGACACTTTCCGTTTTATTTCCTTCTGTCCTTTGGTTGAAACTTCTTAGGTATCTCCAAATTAGTGCCGATATTGCTGCTCGTCATGGGTTTGAAATTATTCTCAAACCCATTCCTACTTAACTCTTTCAGGAATGGTGCAAGATCTCAGTTAACCTATGCTTTGGTTAGTTCTCCCTGTGCTAGTCCTGTCCTGTTTGCAGTGCTTGCGGCTTCGGCGGCAAGTGGTTCGCAAGTTCTATCAGTGCTGACGATGGTAAGTTATGCGTTGGGCTACACGATTGTGATCTTCTTATCTAGTCTGCTGACTGGCTTCGCTAAACAAGCCAAACTGCTGCTGAAATACTCAGAAGGAATTACCAAGTTTGGCAGTGTCGCGCTGATTTTGGCAGGAATTTACTATCTATTTATAGGTATAAAGTGGTTTATTGGCGGTTAAGTTCTATTGGTAGTAAATTAAGGATTTTGTGGATAGATATGGATGGTAGAACAATTGGTAATTATTGATTCAGGTCACGCAGATTATACTGCGGTAATCCATGCAAGCGATTCTTCATCTAAGTTCTACGTAACGACAGGAAGTAATACAAATTCCCGAATGTGTGGCAATACTTTTGGAAATTAAAAAATGAACCCAGTAAAGTTTTTAATTCCCAAAAGTATTATCATTTTGTGATTTGGTATAACATCAAAATCGTCAAAAATCGCTAAAGTAATGTCAATTCAAGAGACAAATCAAGACTGGTTAGTTAATGATGAGAGCCAATGTCTTCCCCTTACAACTGAGCTAAATGATTTGCAAGAAGATTCATTTACGCCGCCCTATCGACTCTATCGATTCCTCACAGATATTGAAGATATCATCTGGCAAGAAAAAGATGACCGTTTGCGATTACAAAAAATTTGTCCATTAGTTCGTCGATTATTAAATAGTTCAGAATGGATATTAACTAGTTTTTTGCTTCCCGATCGCGAAACAGGTTGGTCAGTCCAAATGCTCTATGATGAACCAGACTTTGCCCTAACGGTGCAGACTGTGGCTTGGTCGCCACAAAGTATTTCTCCTATCCATAATCATGGATCGTGGGGAATTGTGGCGTTGATTGATGGTGCAGAGAAAAATACCTTTTGGCAGCGATCTCCTACTCCAGAATTTCCCGATCGCATTGTCAAAACAGGCGAACATATACTTATGGCAGGTGATATTCTCTGTTTAATGCCCAATGCAATTCACCAGATTGAAGTGATTGGTGATGAACCCACAATTAGTTTTAATATCTACGGTATAACTGACTATAGTAAACGTTTTGAGTTTGATGTAGAGCGGCGCACCGCTAAAGTTTTTTAAATACAAGGATGACTCGAAGCACCTTACATCCTTCTTAGCCCAAAATAATGCCAATGCATAAATCAATCAGAACAGCGATTTCTAATCTACTGGGTAAGCGAGTTTCTACCACCTCACTTCAATTTCGTTTGACCGTAGAACTAATCGCACTGTCCGTCATTAGCTTAATGGGGGTATCTGCTTGGGCAGGTTGGAGCATGGAAAAGACTGTAGTTAATAGTCATAAGCAAATGCTGGAGTACATTGCGATGCGTTTCCCCGACCTAGTGGAAATGTATATGGAAACGGGCGGAATTAACGCAGGAATAGAACGCACATCTAACAAGGTTTCGACTTCAGCCTTATCGGTTTTGGTTAAGAGTTCTGATGGACGAATTCTTGCTAAATCTGCGAATAATCATGACCTATCGGCAGACTTGACAAATATTGGTTATAACGAAGTACCAACTACACCAAAGGTAGTCCAAATAGGCGATCGCTATGCAGTCATGTGTGGTAGCGCTCTTATCGTAGATGGAAATATAGTTGGTAAAGTCTATCTCTCGCAAGATATCACCAATGAACAACGTCAACTAAATAATGGCATTTATGGATTAGCGATCGTCAGCACCATAGCAACTGGGGTTTTGATCTTAGCGATCGCTCTGCGAATTCGTAAAGCCCTTGTTCCTTTGCAACAAATGAGTCAGATGGCAAGTGTAATTTCTATTGACGATTTAGGTGGGGCGAAACTGCAACTAGCTAAGGCTCCTGATGAGATTTTGGGATTAGCACAGGCTTTTAATGAAATGCTGCATCGGCTGTCAGGTTCTTGGGAGCAGCAGCATCAATTTGTCGGCAATGTATCCCATGAATTACGAACTCCCTTAACTGTTATTTGTGGTTATTTGCAGAGCTTGTTACGGAGAGGTGACAATCTCAGCGTTTATCAAAAACAAGCCCTCGAAACCGCCAGCGCTGAAACTGAGCGTACAATCCAAATGCTCCAAGATTTGTTAGACCTTGCAAGGGCGGACAGCGGTAATTTACAGTTTCGTCAAGATCCCGTCTTTTTGAATACTTTAGCTGCGGAAGTTGCAGGCATGAGTGAGAAAGTCAGCGATCGCTCGGTAAAATTATTATCAACCGATCAAGATATAGTTGCTCTGGCTGACCAAGATCGGCTGCAACAAGTGTTAATTAACTTAGTTGATAATGCGATTAAATATTCTACTGATCCTGTGGAAATTCAATTAGCAACTAAAGATGAGCAAGCAATAATTCATGTTTGCGATCGCGGCATTGGTATTTCTCTAGCCCATCAACATCGTATCTTTGAGCGTTTTTATCGCAGTGATGATCCTTCCACACGCTCCAGAGATGGCACGGGACTGGGACTAGCGATCGCAAAAAGCTTAGTTGAAGGAATGGATGGAAGAATAACTGTGCTCTCCAAACCCAATGAAGGTAGTATTTTTACAGTTACTTTACCGATATGGAATCCACAACGATGAATAATCGCATTCTTCTAGTTGAAGACGATCCCAAATTATCCAAGTTTATCGAATCAGAACTTAGTTTAGAAGGCTATGAAGTTACTGTGGCATTCAATGGTTTAGATGGATTAACTATAGCTCGTGACGATCAGCCTGATCTAGTGATTTTGGATTGGATGCTGCCCGAAATATCAGGATTAGATGTTTGTACAAGGTTACGCAAAACGGGAGTGCAAGTACCAATTATTATGCTGACCGCAAAAGATGAAATAAGCGATCGGGTGACGGGGTTAAACTCAGGAGCTGATGACTATCTCACCAAGCCTTTTAGTATTGAGGAGTTACTAGCCAGAGTCAAAGCCAGAATGCGGCGGATGTATCCCGAAACTTCAGACAACTTACAATTTGAAGATATCACTTTAAATCACCCATCCCATGAGGTGTATCGGGCTGGACAGAAAATAGTTCTTACGGCAAAAGAGTTTGATCTATTGGAATTTATGTTGCGACATCCCCAACAAGTACTATCCCGTGACCAAATTCTCGAAGCTGTATGGGGTTATGACTTTATGGGTGAGTCTAATATCATCGAAGTCTACATACGGGCGCTGCGAATCAAATTAGAAGACAATAACTCTAAACGTATACTGCACACTGTACGTGGAGTTGGTTATGTATTACGAAATAATGCTTAAAGTCCAAATCCATAAGGTTGTATAGCGTTTATCAGTAATTCTTATTATAAAAATCGATTTTTTGAAAGCCCACGAATGTGGGCTTTCAAAAAACCGATTTTGGTATTTTCAGTGCCTTTGGCGCTGGAAATACCAAAATCGGTTTCATAATGAGAATTTATGTAACGGTAAAAGGTAAAAACAAAATTAAGATGCGTTACATTTCATAAACGCATCGCACAAGTTCGGAGATCGCCTATCAATTACTTTTCTTTGCGATCGCCTATATCTCGGCATTCAACAACGAAGTAAATCATTTTTGAGTGCCTAATCTTTGCTCGAAACTGACTACTTTAACGGGCGTATCGGTTTTGGTATAACGCCCCTAGTCAGCGGTCGCAAATTGTAATCAAGAATATCATTTTTTGTCAGTCCGCTGCACCAGAATTGTTATACAGAAGCACCTAGAAATGTTATTTCGCATCAAATTGAACAACTTTAATCAATGTGCCTTAATGTTTTCAGTTTATGTTGTGCCAAGTATCCTTAACCATAGAGATAAAAAATCATAAGTCCATAGAGCTAAAAGTTTAAATTATAAAAACATACTTGATTCACCATGATTTATCGGATGTAAATAAGTGTTCTCGTCCAGTAAATTTCCAGTACAAATCTTCTGGCATATCATCTATACGCTCAAGAGCATCTTTAGGAAAATCTGGGCTTGGTTCCAGCGTTAATTCACCTTCATTAATTTCCCAGCTATATAGCCAATTCTCATCAGATTGAAGATATGCCAACAGTGCATTTTGCTCCATTTGCAAGGGATTAAAAATGGACATGTGCCAAATATCTTGAACAATAAGCTCATCTTCATCTCCTGATTGGTCGTGATAGAGATGAAAGGTGGATACTTTTGGGGCTGTTTCGGTGAAATAGTCTTCTGGGACAAGGTGATGATTCCACATTACTGGGTTAATACCTGCAGCGATTTCGTATCCTTCCCCACCACATACTAGAATATTCCATGAGCAGAATCGTATATCCTCTTCTGGATTATTGAAACCTTCTATTTCATCAGGCTTTAGACCAGAGGCAACTAAATGTGGACGCAGTAGCTCCCTCTCATATGTTCGGAAAAGCCAGTCATAAAACATTAATTGTCCAATCACACGTCCACTAATAAGTTCGTATGAGTGAAGTAGTTTTGCTTCCCAAAGGTGTAGCTTTCCAGCAGCGTCAAGTTCAATAAAATCAACATTGGCATTAGGCATGTCTGAGCCGCCACTTCCTTCTTCCATATCGTATTGAAGCTTCACCTCACGATAAAAACGGCTTCCACGAATTAGGGGTGTTACCCTCTGAGGATTACATTCGGCAACAAGCGTAGGGAATCTAGATTGATACCAAGATTCTTTTCTCTGGATAGTCATATACCACCCATGCATTTAAGAAATATACAACTCGCCGTATAACTATATATTATCTTGTGTATCGCACGATAAATACTGGTATAAGTTAATATCACGCAACTTGTCAGATAACGAAACAGATAGGTGCAATAACAGGATTGTTGCATGATAATACATCCGAACAAAATTTTATTGATTGCGATGAAAGATAACCTTCCTAAACCAGAGCTAAAAAATAGAGTAGTCAAAATGATAGTCTGTCTACTTTTTTAAGATTTGTTTCTAGAGCTATTTTTTGAGGGCATTCCGAAAAGTATTCGCAGCTTCTAGTCGTGAAGTTTGGGCAATTAATACACAACGAGTCAGTAAATCAATATCTAAATCTTTCAGTTCGAGAATCTCACTCTGCGCGATCGCTTCATAATTATCTTCGCGTAATTGATAAAGACTAAATATTCCATCTTGCCAAAACCATACTTCAGGAATTCCTGAAGCTTGATAGCGTTGTAATTTTTTGGGACTTCCACTGGTAAAAATAACTTCGATTGCTAAATCAGGTATCGGTTTTGATGTTCCAAAACAATAGGATTCATCTGGTTCAATCGATACTTCCCCCTCTCGCTGTTGAGTCATTGAACCCATAGGTTCAAATTCGATATTCTGTTCTATACAAAAGATACTCAATAGAACACAGATAAATCGACTGACAGTTTCGTGTGCGCGACTTGGCATAATTATTTCAATGGTTTCTTCGTAATAAAAAAATCGCACTCCCTTAGAATTAGCGAAACCAGTTCGGATTAGCTGAAATTGTTCCCAACTAATGCCAGAACAAACGAGATGTTGATCTTGATCTGGTAGGTTTTCACTAGAGATAATCTGGCGAACTGGTGCTTGGATCATGGCGACACCCTTAAATTTGAAGTCAATATAACATTACATGGCAAAGCACTGTAATTGTTATAGAATAATAAATCTAATATTTTATTAAGTATTTAAAATTTCGATTCATGGAAGATAAGTTGATGTTGATGATCCCAGGTCCAACACCTGTGCCTGAACAGGCGCTGTTGGCACTGGCAAAAGCGCCCATCGGACACCGTAGCGGTGATTTTAGCAAGGTCATGGCAGATGTGACCGCCAAGCTCAAGTGGCTACACCAAACAACTAATGATGTGTTAATTCTCACCGTAAGCGGTACGGGCGCGATGGAGGCAGGCATCATTAATTTCCTCAGCAAAGGCGATCGCGTCCTTGTGGGTGATAATGGCAAGTTTGGCGAACGCTGGGTCGAAGTATGTCAAGCCTATGGTATCAATGCTGAAGTAATCAAAGCAGAATGGGGCAAGGCTCTTGATCCTGAAGATTTCCGAACCAAGTTAGAGGCTGATACCAATAAGGAAATCAAAGCTGTAATCATCACCCATAGCGAAACCTCAACAGGTGTTCTTAACGATTTAGTTGCAATTAATCGCCATGTCAAAGCCCATGAAAAGGCTCTGATCATCGTTGATGCAGTCACCAGCTTGGGAGCAATGAATGTTCCTATCGACGAATTAGGCTTAGATGTCGTCGGTTCTGGTTCTCAAAAAGGCTACATGATCCCCCCTGGATTGGGCTTTGTGGCAGTTAGCCCTAAGGCATGGGAAGCTTATAAAACAGCGAATCTACCTAGGTTCTATCTCGATTTGGGCAAGGCTCGTAAAGATGCAGCCAAAAATTCCACTCCTTTCACTACTTCAGTGAATATGGTAATGGCGTTGCAAGCTTCACTAGAGATCATGCAACGTGAAGGGCTAGAGAATATCTTTGCGCGTCACTTGCGCCATCGTGAAGCGACTCGTGCGGCAATGAAGGCTCTAAATCTAGGATTGCTTGCTCCTGATGATGCAGCTAGTGCTTCGATTACCTCTGTAGTCCCCCCTGAAGGGCTGGACGCAGAAAAGATTCGCGCCACAATTAAGAAGAAGTTCGATATTGTCATGGCTGGTGGTCAAGATCATCTCAATGGCAAGATCTTCCGTATTGGACATCTCGGCTTTGTAGGCGATCGCGATATTCTCACAGCTATTGCCGCACTCGAAGCATCCATCTCGGCTCTTGGCTACACCAATTTCACTTATGGTGCTGGTGTAAAAGCTGCGATCGAAGTTCTGAACGGCTAACTTACTTGCTTCATAGCCCTGCACTCAAGTGCGGGCTAAAAGCTCAAACCCGTTGAAACGGGTTAATCGAAAGTAGTCTTTAGTCCACTATAGCCCTGCACTCAAGTGCGGGCTAAAAGCTCAAACCCGTTGAAACGGGTTAATCGAAAGTAGTCTTTAGTCCACTGAAGTGGACTTGAGCTTTTAGCCAAGAACTTGAGTTCTTGGTTAATTTACATAATTCCAATCCATAAAAAAGGGGCGCTTTGCGCCCCTTTTTTATGGATTGATTGAAGTATAAGCACTTGGGCATTTATAACCTTCATCCTGATTTTGAGGTTTAGTTGGGATTTGTTTAGTGGGAATATTGCTTTCACATAGAAGTAACTTTGTGACTTTTTGATTAGCATCATCACTAGCGATCGCATAGACAATTCCCGTATAAGCTTTCAATCCGTCCTTTAAAGGAACCGCGCTATGCTGCGCCAGATTTCCTAAGTTAGTAACTTTGTAACTATAGAACTCTGAATTAAGGGATATTCGTATTGCTTTTAATTGATTGATATCGGTCGTGAATTGTCCTTGCGATTGGAATACTTGCTGCTGCGATCGCATGATGGCGCGAATGGATGACTTACTCTCAGCCTCACGAATTAAGGCTGAGGTTGCAATCAAATCAGGCGATCGCAAGATTTTGATGTCACTTGCCATAGCTGTACTATCTGAAATTTTGGTTAGCTGTTGAGGTTGGGAATCTAATGCTCTAGGGCGCGGCTGATTGGGAACAGAATTGGCTATTTTTAACTGCCCATCACTATTGATTTCGTAGATAGTTTGGGTAGTAAGATCGCCAAAAGTAAGATCAATTTGTTGGGGAGTTTTACTGGAGTTGACTTTAAAAGTACCTGCGATCGCCGTCTTACCTAATGGCAAATCATCAGACAGAATGTAAATATTCCCATCAACATCATTTTGAGTCTCAAAAATGGCTGTACCAGTTTTGACTCCATTTTGATTTTTGAATTCCCAAGTCCCCGCTAGTTTGTAATTGATTGAGTTTTTGGCGCGATCGCCTATGTTGTTACAACCGCTTAACAATCCTGTCATAACCAATGAAATCGTAATTATTAAGGGGCTTGCGGTGAAATAAAGAACTGATTTTTTGTGGTGCGGTTTCGCCATGCCACAAAAAATCGGGTTCCTTATTAAATCGCATAACCCTAATGTGATTGATCTATTGGTAAAAATCTTTCTGAAGACAGGGATTTGCATATTGATAGATTACAATTTAGACTAATTTTAAAAGATACTCTAAGACTTAGAAAAATTTAACTATGGAGAAGAAACTTAGCCAAGTGTTTTCCGAATATTTGGGGGTAGATAATTTTTTGGAGTTGGTACATATTCCTGAAGGTAAGTTTGTTATGGGAACTGCTCATAATGAAGAAGGCTACGCTAGTGAGAGACCATCACAACTAGTTAAAGTATCTTCATTTTATCTAGGAAAATTTCCAATTACTCAAAGGCAGTGGCAAGCAGTCGCAAAATTACCTGAAATCAGTATTCCTCTTAATCCTGACAGTTCACATTTTAAAAATGAAGTTGCTCCTGTTGAAAATATCTCATGGGTTGATGCGATCGAGTTTTGCGATCGCCTTAGTAAACTGACGGGCAGAAATTATCGTCGCTCATGTAGGTAAATAGGTGGAAGGAGGAAAAAGAAGACGACGCAGGAAGTCAAAATCAATCCAACGTAGATTGTAAGCCCACTCGAACATGGCTACATACAGATACAAATACTTCTTGTGAATACCTCGAAAGGGACGCAGAAAATTGCGTAAACCAACCCAAATGCCCTCCATAGTATTGCAATGAACCTCACAAAAACCATCTTGATCTTCATCGCGGGCATACTCGCGCTGAGAGTGACAAACGGTTTGACGCTCACGACCAGAAGCAGGTATGCGATTATAAGCATCGGATTCATCGGTATAGACTGTCGTGGTCGGTAAGGTCGTTACCTCTACCTGCGGTTGAATCGTGATTTGTTGAGTATTGTCACAGACCTTCATGCGGATCTGACCACTGTTGCGCCCAACAGTACCGACAATGGGTGGACGGTCATTTGCCATGGTTCCCTTGCCTTTGCGTTGATTCCCGCGTTGTCTTGGTGGGTCTGCTATTGGATCTTTTTTTTTGCTCCCTTTTCTCCTGCATTCTGAAACATCTCGTCCATCTCGGCTTCAGCATCGGGCAGATTACCATTAATCAAATGGGCAAATCCTCGACGTTGGATGCGATGCCGCCAAGACAATAATGTCCCATAGTCGAGTCCTAGTTCCTCGGCTATGTGTTGGGTCGTTTGTCCTTGTAAGAATCCACGCAATATCAGCACGATCTGACCACAGGTGTAATGGCTTCCTGATAAGTCTGTTCCTGTAAAAATGTGAAACACTTTCCCACATTCCCGACACTTATATTTGACGATTGGTGTACGTTGGCGATCGTGTGGCGCTTGTCCTGCTGGTATTGCGTGTCCACTTGGACAATGCAAACCCTTTGGATGCAGGATCTTTAATAACCATTCATAGCACGCTTGTTCATCTAACAATTCGGTCAGGGGAAATTTGATCATGGCATCTCTATCGATTTATGAAAATGACTTCCTCCTATTTTGCCATTTCACCTACTTCCCCATATGAGCGATTATCGTTTACCTAGTGAAGCAGAATGGGAATATGCTTGTCTGGGAGGGAAATCTACTCGCTATTATTTTGGAGATAAGATTAGCTCAGATTTTGCCAACTATGACGGTAGATTTCAGTATGAATCTGAAGCTTCTGTAAAATATCGCGACAAGACGACCCCTGTTGGCACTTTTTCGCCTAACAATTTTGGTTTATATGACATGCATGGGAATGTTTGGGAATGGTGTGCAGATCCTTGGCATAAAGACTATCGCGGTAGACCAACAAATGCCTCAGTGTGGGATTTGGGAGGCGATCCACAATATCGAGTCTTAAGAGGAGGCTCTTGGAATCATGATGCATGGGAATGTAGAGCTACCAATCGCCGCAAAGATCCATTTGTAAATTGGTACAACTATTATGGATTTCGGATCGCTCTGTCTAAGTAGCTAAGGAAATAAACGTAATTCAGAGGTGGGAGAATTGAGAAATAAATCTGCTCTTCGCAGTACTGATGGTGATATCTTAATTTGCTTCAGTGTCACCAATCTTTCTGCTACAAAGGATTTACATAGAGCTGCGTTATTACCTTTATTAAAAGTTGTCTCATAAAAAACTTCGCGAATACCCGCCGACACCACCAGCTTTAAACAAGAAATACAGGGTTCCAAAGTCACATAAATACTCGCACCATCGGTGGAAATTCCATGTTTAGCTGCTTGCGCGATCGCATTGGCTTCCGCATGAACTGCCCTTGAGGGAAAATCTTTGTTCACAGTGCAATCCTTCATATCTGGATAGCAATAACCTTGTGTAGTGCAATGGACTGAACCTGAGGGTGAGCCATTATAACCTGTAGCAAGTACCTGCCTATCTTTGACAATTACGGCTCCCACTGGGAAAGCTAGACAGGTTGATCGCATAGCAGCAAGTTTGGTCAGCAGCATAAAGTATTCATCCCATGTGGGGCGTTGCTGAAATGTGGCATTTTCGATCAATTCGGGCATAGGTAATCAAGAAGTATTTGATTTTAGTTATAGCGCAAAGCGCTGTAGCTAAAACCAAATCTGAGGATTCTGGCGAATTAAGTCTCCTCAGTTCTGAAGTTTTTTCTCTAATTTCTGACTAGCTTGAGATAGTGAAAAGCAGAACATCCAATAAATTAAAGCGACAAATAGATAAACTTCGGCATAGCGACCAATAAATTCTGGTTGTGATAAGACAGTACGAGACACACCCATCAAATCGACTAGCCCAACGATCGCTACTAGGGACGTATCTTTAAATAATCCAATGAATTGACCAACGATCGCAGGAATCGAAGCTTTGAGCGCTTGAGGTAAAACAATTAAAGTGATCGTTAAGGGGTTATTCAATCCCAAGGCTCTAGCAGCTTCTGCTTGTCCTTTAGGAATTGACTGCAATCCGCCGCGCACATTTTCGGCAAGATAAGCAGCGCTGAAAAATACAAAAGCCGCGATCGCTCTCAAAACGCGATCTATTTCTAAACCTGCGGGTAAAAATAGAGGCAGCATGACTTGAGCCATAAATAGAATGCCAATTAGTGGCAATCCTCTTACAACTTCAATATAGAAGACACAAAACCATTTGATGAGGGGCAATGTACTCTGTCTTCCTAATGCAAGCAAAACTCCTAATGGAAAAGAAAATATAATCCCTGAGATTGCCACAATCAGAGTCAAAACTAGTCCATTCCAAGCATTGACATCAACAGCAGTTAGTCCCAGGTTGCCGCCAATTAACCATATAGAAATTGGTAAAGATAAAAACCAAGCGATCGCCAAAATTATGGAACTTGCTTCTAAGCGTTTAGATTGTTGACCAATCACGAAACCAATGGCGATCGCCGCACTAATCGCTAAAGTTAGAATTTTCGACAAGCCATCCACAGGCAGTAAGATCGCAAGGGCAACTGATAACGAACTAATACCGATCGCTACTGTGCGGCTAAATCTCCCCCACAGTCCCCATGAAATTCCTGCGAGACTTCCTGCGATCGCTAAAACTCCCCACAAGCGCCAAAACTCTTCGACAGGATAAAGTCCAACTAAAAACAGTCGCAAATTACTACTCACCACCGACCATTGAGCTTGAGTCGTTGCCCAAAGCCAGACATTACTGACAAACTGATAAAGCAAATATAGGCAAACAACTGTCAGTAAGCTATTAAACCAACTACTAAATAGATTTTTTTTTGCCCATAGCCAAGGACTTTGCGAGCTTAGTGGTGGTAGTGCAACTGGATTTTGCGTCATAGGGCGGCATCAACAAAACAGCTTAGAAAACTTAAAGACGACATGATTTACATATCGTCTTTAGATTATGCACTTTTAAGTAGCTCAGCGTAATAAAACCCAGATCCTAAACAAGCCTATTCGCCTGCGAAGCAGGCGAATAGGCTTGTTTAGGTTTTATATTTAATTATGCCTACCTACTTATCACAAAAAAGAAGAGAGGCGCAAATTGCCTCTCTTAACTTTATTTAGAATTCTCAGAAGCAGGATCGCCCTTGTAGGGCTGCTCACCTGTAGCAGGAAAATCGTCTTTACTTGGAGTGAAAATTTTGGCGATCGCATCGCTCACATACTCCACCATATTCGTTAGTTTCTTTACTAGAACGTTCATACCGATCACCCTCAAAGGAATCTCTAAAGAACTTGACTTAGGAAGTTAGGAACTTTTCCTGACTTGTGTATATTTTAATACCAAATATTGTCAGGGATTGCTGATTTTAATCTGGCTTAACAATTGTTTGAGTTTCGACACAGGTTTAGTAACCCAGAAACAATAAATCTATGAAAAGTCTTGCAAAGCAAGACTTTTCATAGATTTATTAGTTCTTTTATCCTCCAGCTATCACACATGCGACATTTACGTCGATTGATATCTTCTTGCGAATCTCTAACCATCGATTTTTCAGCGATTCTGGACTCAGGTGCTGGTTGGCGTGCAAAGCATGATATTCAGTAATAGCCGTGGCAATGCGATCGAGCGATTGACTCGTGTATGTAGCTGACGAATCGTCATAGTCAGCAAATGTAGGTACACCAACTATCGCTTTATTTGAGCATTGCAGTCTCGAATAAAACCCTCTAAGCTCTTTCTCAACTGCTTCGTGAATTACACTCCATTCGCGCAAACGATCCCGTTGGTCTGACTCCGCATATCCAAATTGAGCATCAAGTTTCTTATAGTAAAAAAAATCTGTGTAAGCAGCTACGATGTAATCATGAGAACGAGTAGCATCATCTTGTCCCCTAAATATAACTCTATCGCCATACCCCTTAGTGAGCTTCGCAAATAATTTGCTTGTATTTGATTCCTTCCAAGCCCTATACTGCCGTAAAGATTGGGTTAGATGCCAACATCCGTCACGATGCTCAAAAATGTATGCTTCTGGGTTTCCATAGGTTCTGACTAGATTTCCATCCCTATCTTTATTGTCGTTAATAAACTCGGCTCTGATGTAATTTACGCGAAATGTTTTGGAATCGATTCTTTGAAAGTCTAATTTTAATCGCTTCTTTAATAGCTCATCATTGTCACGATATCTTTCAATATTAGGATCATAATAGACATATCTATTACCGATCGCCCCAATCCTAAAATCCACATAATTTTTGTCACCGATTGTCATCAAAAGCCTACTAGGATCTTGATAATCTCGAATTTGGACTTCTGCATCAATATCGTCATCCGAAGTGCTTGAGCCACGCACAAACTGCTCAAAAAAGCTTTTGAAATCGTCAGGCGAGCATCGTGTGATCGCTGTTTTTTTATAAGAACCTACTTTTGAGACTTGACCCTTTGCAATCAGAATGTGATCGGGCGTAATCACATTTTGATTTTCAGACAAACTTTTTGGTTGCTTCTGTTGATTTGGAGGAGCAAGTATTGGGGCATAGAGTAGAGGTGCTGCTGGGAAAAAGAACAGAGTCAGCATGATTATTTGTAGGAAATTCATACAGAGTTTGCCTTAAAGCAATAGCGATCGCGTTGAGTAGTAGAGACTTACATTTATACATTTATGTTGCGCCAACTTTAGCAATGATAAATTAACCAAAAATATAAGTTGCGGTTCTTCGCGTCACAACTCAGCAATTACCATTCTGTTTTGTTTTTTCTAGCGCCTTTGGCGCTAGAAAAACCTTAAGCCCACCTTCGGTGGGCTTAAAAAAACGATTTTTATAATGAGAATTGCTGGTCACAACTTATACCAAAGCACAAAATAGCTACACCATTTTGTGCTTTTAAGCCCTTACAGGGTTTGGTTTTTAATTCACAAAAGTGTGACAACACTTCTGTGAATTGGTATTATATTTTGGGGTTTGTACTTGAATATCTGCTAATATGCGAAATTTCGATCTTTACTTAACTAACTTTCAAGGGATAAATTGAGTAAAACGCTACCAAATATTAAAATTTATTATTGTATGGGACAGTTTTGAGGGAAAATGTACCTGATTGAGTACAAAAATTTTCTAAGCAATTGTAACTATGGTCGCTGCACCCTCGAAACCTCAAACTCTTGAGACACTCTGCATTAACTCCATCCGCTTTTTATCGATCGATGCGGTCGAAAAAGCAAAATCTGGTCACCCCGGTCTGCCGATGGGCGCAGCACCAATGGCTTTTGTGCTGTTTGATCAGTTTTTAAAATTTAATCCAAAAAGTCCTAAATGGGTTGATCGCGATCGCTTTGTCTTGTCCGCAGGACATGGCTGCATGTTGCAATACTCTTTGCTTCATCTCACTGGTTATGACAGCGTACCTTTAGACGAAATCAAGCAATTCCGTCAGTTAGGCAGTGCTACCCCTGGTCACCCTGAAAACTTTGAAACCGCAGGCGTTGAAGTTACAACTGGTCCTCTCGGTCAAGGTGTAGGTAATGCTGTTGGTTTAGCGATCGCCGAAGCTCATTTGGCAGCTCGGTTTAACAAACCTGGTCACAATATTGTTGATCACTATACATATGTCATTCTTGGCGATGGCTGCAACATGGAAGGCATTGCTTCTGAAGCAGCTTCCTTGGGTGGTCACCTCAAGCTCGGCAAGCTGATCATGATGTACGACAGCAACAGTATCTCCATCGATGGCAGCACCGACCTCGCATTTACTGAAGATGTCGGTAAGCGCTACGAAGCTTATGGCTGGCATGTCACCTATGTTGCCGATGGTAACGAAGACTTAGGTGCGATCGCTAAAGCGCTCGAAGAGTCCAAAGCTGTTAAAGATAAACCTAGCTTGATCGTTGTCACCACTACTATTGGTTTTGGTTCACCAAAGAAAGCTGGTACGGCTGGTGTTCACGGCGCTGCGCTCGGTACTGATGAAGTTGCTGCAACCCGCGCTAACCTCGGTTGGGAATACGAACCTTTTGAAGTTCCTGCTGATGCTCTGGCTCGTTTCCGTCAAGCGATCGACAAGGGAGCTAAAGCTGAAGCTGAATGGAATGATCGCTTTGCTGCTTATGAAAAGGCTTATCCGGCAGAAGCTGCTGAATACAAGCGCATTATGGCTGGCGAATTACCTGAAGGCTGGGAAAAAGCCCTTGAGCCAGTTGCCGAAAAAGAAACATCGACTCGTTTGCTTTCAGAAGCTTGCTTGAATGCTTTGTCTCCTGTATTGCCAGAATTCCTTGGTGGTTCTGCTGATTTGGCTCACTCCAACATGACCTATGTCAAAGGTTTGCCAGACTTCCAATATGGATCTTACGAAGGCCGCAACTTCCGCTTTGGTGTTCGTGAACATGCAATGGGCGCAATCATGAACGGCATGATCTTGCATGGCGGCACAATTCCTTACGGTGCAACCTTCCTTGTATTTGCTGACTACATGCGCGGCGCAATCCGCTTGTCAGCATTGTCGGAAGTTGGTGTGCTGTACATCATGACGCACGACTCCGTAATGCTTGGTGAAGATGGTCCTACGCACCAACCAGTCGAAACCCTCGCTTCGATGCGCGTAATTCCTAACTTGTTAGTATTGCGTCCTGCGGATGCTAAAGAAACTGTAGGCACTTATCAAGTCGCGATCGCTAACCGTAAGCGTCCATCTTTGATGGCTTTCACTCGCCAAAATGTAAAGAATTTGGCTGGTACTTCCATTGAAGGAACCAAGAAAGGTGCTTATATCGTTGTTGATGCACCAAACCCTGAATTGATCTTCATCGCTACTGGTTCAGAACTTGAGTTGGCTGTTAAGGCTGCGGCTATCTTGGCTGATGAAGGCAAGGCTGTTCGTGTTGTCTCTATGCCATCGATGGAACTCTACAACGAACAATCCGATGATTACAAAGAATCTGTACTTCCAGTTGCAGTCAAGAAGCGTGTCAGTGTTGAAGCTGGTAGCACCTTTGGCTGGCACAAGTATGTCGGTTCTGAAGGCGCAGTTATTGGTATGGATAGCTTTGGTGTTTCGGCTCCAGGTCCTATCGGTTATGCGAAGTTCGGCTTCACCGTTGATAACGTCGTTGCAACTGCACGTAAGGTTCTCGGTTAATTAACCTCAAAAAAAGCCTGCACTGGGTGCAGGCTTTTTTTATAAAAGAGAGTTGGGGGGGGGGGGGGGGGGGGGGGGGGGGGGGGGGGGGGGGGGGGGGGGGGGGGGGGGTGGTGGGTGGGTGAAGCCCCCCCCCCCCCCCACCCCCCCCCCCCCCCACCCCCCCCCCCCCCCCCCCCCCCCCCCCCCCCCCCCCCCCCCCCCCCCCCCCCCCCCCCCCCCCCCCCCAACTCTCTTTTTGTTTTTACAGCTCATGGGTTTCTAAATAGTCTTGAATCCAGTTGTTACCCAATTCCATCAGATGTGCTAGCTCGAAATCCCATAGAATGATTTTCCCATTAACACTAGCGGAGGCAATTGTCTCACCATCAGCGCTAAAACAGACACTCTTCACCGCTGATTGATGACCTTGAAGAGTTAAGAGTTCCTTACCGTCAAGGCTCCAGATTTTGACAGTGCGATCGCTACTGCCAGAAGCTAATGCATTACCATCAGGACTAAAACAAACACTTTTAACTTCAGCATTATGTTCATTTAGGTTTTTCAGTAATTTGCCATCAAGGTTCCATAATTTAATACTGCCGTCTTTACCACTACTAGCAACTGTCTGACTGTCAGGACTAAAGCACACACTATAAACTTCTCCTGTATGACCATTCAAAGTATTTAACAATGTTCCGTCCCAATGCCATAGTTTCACAGTCTTATCTTGGCTTGCTGTTGCTAACATATTGCCGTCGGGACTAAAACAGACTTGATAAACCGCATTAGCATGACCGATTAGCGTATGTACCCATTCTCCTTCCTTATTCCATAACTTGACTGTGCAATCAGCACTAGCAGAAGCAAATAGCTCCCCATCACTGCGGTAGGCTACGCTATAAATCGCTGATTCATGTTCGTTATATATACTTTTAAGCAGAAGACCTTTAGCATTCCAAATCTTGATGGCGCGATCGCTCCCAACAGACAGTAAGAAGCGATTGTCTGGGCTGAAACAAACACTATTCACACTCTCTTTATGCCCTTCGAGAGAGGTAATCAATTTAGCGTTAGCAAGCCAAATTTTAATTGTAAAATCGCTGCTAGCAGAAGCGATAAATCGACTGTCATCACTAAAAGCAATGCAGTTCACCTCATCTGTATGCCCAATTAGACAGGGTAAGGAGTTACCCTTGGTACGCCAAAATTTGATTGTTGTATCTTGACTCCCCGTAATCATCGTACTGCCATTCATATTAAAGTTAATGCTATGCACACCGCCTTTATGCCCATATATAGTTTGCTGCAAATTACCTTTGGCATCCCAAATTTTAATAGTGCGATCGTTGCTGACAGAAGCTAGCGATTTGCCATTAGGATGAAATTTTACTCCCAAGACCTTATCAATGTGTCCTTCCATCGAAGCAATTAGATTCCCTTCCATGTTCCAGAGTTTAGTGTCATGACCACGACTTACAGATGCAATAATCCGACCAGACGGAGAAATATCGATATCTTCAATAAATCTATCATGGGCTTTAATAGTTTTTATAATTGTTCCATTAACGTTCCAAATAATCAGCAATTGATCTGCGCTACCTGTAACTATGCGCTCTCCATCTGGGCTAAAACAGAGACAAGTTATCCATTTACTATGTCCGCCAGCGAATGTATTAAATGCAGTACCATCATCGCGCCATAATCTGATTTTGGCATCTTCGCCACAGGAGGCAAATATCGCATCGGTAGGACTAAATTTCACTGCCAAAACTGGTGCTTGATGATCCTTCAGGATTTGAATTGGCTGATCAATATACAATTTCGTGTATCGATCCATTTTCCAAAGTCTAATCGTGCCATCACGACTAGCCGAGGCAAGATGTTGTCCAGTCCGACTAAAACAGAGGCTAGTAATCCAGTTCGTATGTCCACTTAGAGTTTGTTTTAGGTTGCCCTTCATATCCCAAATTTGAATTGTGCGATCGCTACTTCCAGATGCAATGAGGTAATCATTTGGCGCGATCGCAATGCAGGTGACGGTATTTAGATGCCCCACAAGGTGATTATATTCGCGCACATTGTATACAGCTTGGTGCAGTGCGCTAATTCCATGCATTCGGAGACTCCCTCTTTCGCCAGTAGACTCTTCTAAATCTTGTAACTGCTGACCTGCTTCCATGGACTCCAAAAGCGATTCAAATTGCTGGTTGAGGATAAATGTCGCTTTAGCAGAAGCACTTTTTAGCACAACTTCCGCTTGCATTAAACTAGCTTGCAATCTTTGCTGTACCTCCACCAATCTAACCTTAGCTTCTTGCTCCGCCTCCAAAGTTTTTTCTAGTCGTCGTTTTGCTGCCGAGAGAATTTGATTTGCTTCGGCTTGGGCAAAGAGCGCTACTTCCACTTCTCTTTTTTCAAGGTCTTGACTAGCCGAAAAGAATTGGTAGTCATGATTACTCAAATTCTTGTCTGAAGCCCAAGACAAAGCATCTTGTAATGCTTGTCCTCGCAACAATCGAGACTCATCTTGGTAGTCAGAATCCACCCAAGCCTTGAATGATTCACCATAGGGACGCAAATTTGCTAAAGCTTGGTTTACCCAATTTTGATTGAAAATTGCTGCGTAAACTGGGTTATAAACTCTTAATCTTCCCTCTCGTTTAACGACTAGTCCAGTAATCCTTAACTCAGTTTGTTCAGGCGTATCATCCGCAGTTATTCCGCATTCGATCTTGTTCAAAGATGGCTCTGAAGCTAAAATTTGTTGGTATAAGCCTAGTAGTCTTCCTTGACGGTTTTCGCTGCTCCAGAGAATGCGATCGCGAATTGTTTTAAAATGTTCAGGCTGATCCTGTATTTCCCAGTTATCGACTAAACGCGATCGCACTAAATTATTTACCCAGACAAGTTCATGATTTAGGGGGATCGATTCAGGTGAATTTAGAATGATTTGGCAAAGTTTTTGGGTGAGGAATGGTTGACCACCTGTATAAGCAATGATCGCTTTGAGGACAGCGACAGGATTCTGAGACTTGGTTAATATGCCTCGCATTAGAGGTTTTGCTTCTTTTAGCTGAAAACCCTTTAGCTCGATCGCTCGACCAATGTTAAAAGGAGTGCGTTGCTTATCTCGGATTAGGTCAGCAGGGGTGGCTACTCCGAATAATGCAAAGGTTAGGCGATTATAGGCAATGCGATCGGCGCGACGATTAAATAATTCTCGAATCAATGCAAAAAAATCATCAACGGCAAAATTTAAACTGAGGATACTATCAATTTCATCCACAAATAGAATTACAGGCGAAGAGATTTTCTTGAGTAATCCTTCATCAAGGAATTTACCGAAGCGCTGCACTGGAGAAAGCAAGTGATTACGTTCCCACCACTCTTCCAAGTCAAAGGATTCATACAGACCAAGGCTACTGATAATACTATCAATCAGCCCTGCATACCACTGCTCTGGTGTAATGTCAGATGTGCCGATCGCAGTAATATCAATCGCTGCACAGGCATAATTTTCCTCTTGAAGTCGTTTCATCGTGCGGACTCTCAGGCTAGACTTACCCATCTGCCGCGAATTGAGAACATAGCAAAATTCTCCAGATTTCAAGCTTTCATAGAGATCGTTGTCAGCTTGCCTCGCTACATAGGTAGGTGCATCAACAGATAGGCTGCCACCAACTTGATATAGATAATTTGTAGTTCTTTCTGCAAGCATCGTTTACCTAACGCAAGATAGATAACTCATAGATAGAATAGTGGCGTTTCGAGCCACATTCTATCTATGAGTTTATTTTGATATTTAATGACGACTGTTGAAAAATTTGTTGAAAATATTGGTAATATAAAGCACACATCGGAACCACCTGATTGCCAACTAGCTTCACTAAACCAATACTTCTCAACTTAAAGGCTAATTGGCTATCTAACTGCAAAGGACGAGAGCTTGTAACCAGCTCTTTATAAGCTTCAAGCAGTTCGGGATCTTCCCTTAAATTTCCTAGCTGACGACGGAGATGATTTCCATAAATCCCTTCTTCAGTGGGAGATGATTTTAGTAAGTTGTCCCAATCTATTCGTCCTCGGGCAATTTGATAAAGAGCCTGTCTAACCAAATAAGGATGCCCACCAGTAAGCATCATCAATTGTTTTGTCTGAGCTGGTTGCCAATCTAATTGATGTCGCTGTACTAAATCCGCAATTTGTGCCAGAGTCAATTCAGGTAAATCAATCGGTAAACCGACATTAAAAGGCGACTGATTGATATTTAAAGGAATATAGACTTCTTTGGAATGAACAATTACTAATCTCAGCTTTTTCCAGACATCTTCATTCTTCGCTTTTTCATGCCAAGCTCTTAGTAAACCAAAAAAATCAGAGGCGATTTTAGGATATTGAAAGATTAAATCTACTTCATCCAGCCCTAACACTAAAGGGGTTTCCTTTGCAGTAAGTAAGTACCGCTGAAAATATTTTGTACACTTGTTTTTGCTACCTAGAACTCCTTGCCAGTAATCCTCCAAATTATCGTCTAGATCTAATTCTGAAGCAATACTCGCACAAAACCATTTTAGGAATAAATCTAAGTCATCGAATATATCGCTATCCGCTTGCTGAAAGTATAAATGCGCCACTTGGTATTCTTTATGTTTGGCATAAGCTAGAGTGCGTGAGAGCAAAGATGACTTGCCCATTTGTCGAGGTGCTTTAATCCGAATTAGGGAACCTGCGCGTAGCATAGTTTCCAGACAGTCTTTCTCAATGGGAGGTCGCTGAATATAGAAACGAGAGCCTAATTCTATTTGTCCCTCAGGTTCTTCTAATTGAAGTTGCTGCGGTTGTTTTGGTGGAGGGCTAGAAATAGTTGTCGCCGCCTTAGCATTGCGAAGAAGATTCTCTAGTGCTAGCAGAGCCTCTATCGCATCTTGATATCTTTGGCGATAGTCATATCGCACCATTTTGTCAATGATTGCCGCCAGTGCTGGATTAATCTTAATATTGACTTTAGCACCAGCTAAGGCGCAGGTATATTCATTGGTTAGCCGATCTTTTGGTAATTCTTTAAAAGAAAGCCCTGTGAAAGCCTGTAAGCACATTATCCCCAACGCATAAACATCGCTACAAAATTTTGGGTGACCCGCTAATTGCTCATTGGGCATATACATCAAGGAACCAACCACAACACTACGGGTCTGGTTTTCTTCTTCGATAAAGCGCTCTAATGAGTCTGGGTTTATAGCTTTGACTGCTCCAAAGTCAATTAATACTATTTTGCGATCGCTCCGACGGCGAATCAAGTTAGCAGGTTTGATATCTCGATGAATCACTTGACAGCCATGGACAAAAGCTAATACTTGCAAAATATCCCTTAAGCTAGAAATCAGCTTTATTTGATCCCATCTTTTGCCAGTACTAATCTCAGATTCTAAGGTCTCACCTTCAATAAACTCTTGGACTAGATAGAATTCACCACCTTGCTCAAAGTGGGCAAATAGTCTCGGAATCTGATCGTGAACACCTAAATCATGTAAAGTGGCAGCCTCACTGTCAAATAGGCGTTTTGCGATCGCTAGTTCTTGGGGTTTAAGTAATTGGAGCTTGAGTTGCTTAACCACACAAGCAGGCTGATTTGGCAATTGTAAATCCCGTGCTAAAAAAGTCTGCCCAAAACCACCACCACCAAGAGGTTTTAGAATTTTATATCTGCCTGCAAGAATTGCTTCAGAATTGGTCATGGTGGTTAAAATCAATCTAAATTTTTAAGTCATATTTATTTTCATAATACAACGAACCTTAATGTAATTAGAACTTCTTCAGACATACACTCAAAATGGCGTAGTCTTTTTGATGGCTATGGCTTAAGATTCTTTCTGGGCTTAATCTTTACCGTTTTAAAGTGTATTTATACTTTAGAGCGATAGTGTTATACCAAAACACAAAATGGTTAAGCCATTTTGCGTTTTTAAAACCCTTACAGGGTTTGTTTTTTAATTCACAAAAGTGTAACGATACTTTTGTGAATTGGTATAAGGTGAGCTTTCAAAAAACAAATTTTGTTGTTTCCAGCGCCTTTGGTGCTAAAAACAACAAAATTTGTTTCACAATGAGAATTGCTGATAGATTCTATAGCAATGAAAGAGATAGCTAGGACAAATCAAAACCCAAATAAATGAAGGCGGCGCTTCGCGCCGCCTTCATTTATTTGGGTTTTATGTCCTAAGCAAAACTTTCATTGATATAGAGGAGATTGATATTTTCTTGGATAGATGCAGCGGAAGCATGGAGTGAGGCTATTTCCTCATCTAGAAGTTGAAGTTCAATAACCTTTTCAACTCCTTGCCTTCCTAACTGTACAGGTACACCCATGAATATATCTTTTAAACCATATTCACCTGTGAGATGAGCCGCAGCAGGAAAAATTCGATGCCGATCGCTAATGATTGCTTCGACCATGACATAGGCGGCTGCCGATGGCGCAAAATAAGCACTACCATTTTGCAACAACTTGACGATTTCGGCTCCACCATTGCGAGTTCGCTCCACTAATCTGGCAATTGCCTCCTGTGACAATAACTCAGTAATCGGAACACCGTTTACTGTCGATAGGCGTGGCAAAGGAAGCATCAAATCACCATGTCCACCCAAAACAGTAGTATAAATATCCGCAGTGGATATGCCCAATTCCATGGCTATAAAAGTTTGAAATCTGGCGGCATCTAAAACTCCAGCCATGCCGATTACTCTTTGGGGTGGTAAGCCGCTGACTTGCCATGCTAGGTAAGTCATTACATCTAAAGGATTAGAGACAATGAGCAAAATTGCAGAAGGAGATAGAGCGATCGCCTTCTGTACGACATCTTTGACAATGCCTGCATTAATTCTGAGCAGATCATTGCGGCTCATCCCCTCTTTGCGTGGTAAGCCTGCGGTAATGACAATCACATCTGAATCTTGAGTGTCTCTGTAGTCATTAGTGCCGATAATTTGGCGATCTAGATTGGAAATTGTATGCGCTTGGGCAAGATCGAGGGCAATTCCCTGCGGTTTCCCTTGGACAATATCGCATAAAACAACGTCAGCTAGATTTTGCTTGGCGATGCGTTGCGCTAACATGCCGCCGACATTACCAGCACCGATGACAGTGACTTTAGGCGATCGATAATCTTGTATTTGCATTGGCATAATTCCTTCTATTGGGAAACATGAAATTTACTGTAGTAATAAAGCAGTGCTTCTGCTCTTCCTTTTTGGGTTTTAATGTTATATGACTCTAGATAAGCATTAATTAGTTGTGGGTTTCGTCCATCATGGTAGAGATACACTTGATAATTCCCACTCTTCCAAACTGAAGGCTGACTATTTAGCAAGTCTCGCGCCGTTAAACGTACAACTGAACCTGTTTTCTTGTTTTTCTGAATCCAATATTTTTGTAATACATTTTTCTGATCTCGACAAATCATGACCAAAAAGCTGGTACTTTCCGCAAATTCTTGGAGTTCAGATTTTGCAGGACATGATGCGAAAAGACTCTTAGCAGGCAAACCTTGAATTGGCTTACGGATTGTGACTTTGCCAGTTATAGGTATTGGAGTTGAGAATTCATAGTCACGGGTAAAAACGGCATCTGCGATCGCGAATGGTTGGTAACTCGCGACTAGCAAAGTCCCAAATAAAGTCCCAAAAATTAAATCTAAGCAGTTTTTTGTTTTCATGTTTTTTCTCCTAATTTAAGGACTTATCCCAAAGCACAAAATGGCTATGCAATTTTGTGCTTTTAAAACCCTTACAGGGTTTGGTTTTTAATTCACAGAAGTGTAGCCACACTTTTGTGAGTTGGTATTACACAAAATAACTGATCACAAAAATATATCGGCGGGCGTAGCCCGCCGATATATTTTTGGGCTTTATAAGGCTGCGCAAAGCGCTGCCCTTAAATTAAAACTTGATCGTGCGTCGATGGGCGGCAACAGACTCCGCTAAGCCGATCGCCATTAAATTAGCCAGTAAAGCTGATCGCCCATAGCTGAGCCAAGGCAAAGGAATCCCCGTCACAGGTGCAACATTGATATTCATACCGATATTGACAAAGGTTTGAAACAAGACGAAGGAAAACACGCCGATCGCTAGTAGTGAGCCGAAATTATCCCGCGCATTGACAGCAATCACCAGTAAGCGCCAGCAAATTCCTACAAACAATAACAAAACGCATATACAACCCAAAAAGCCAAACTCTTCACCGATCGCGGAAAATATGAAATCAGTATGCTGCTCAGGGATAAAATTTAACTGTGTTTGTGTACCTTTGAGCCAACCCTGCCCAAATAGTTGCCCAGCTCCGATCGCAATTTTGGACTGAATGACGTGATAGCCAGCGCCGAGAGGATCTTGATTAGGATCGATAAATAGCAATAAGCGCTTCTTTTGATAATCATGGAGAATATTCCACAATAAAATTCCTGCTTGTCCAGACACCAAATTGACTACCACTGCAATTACGGTACTGACAATCCGAAACCAAGGTAATGAGACCCAAGCCGCCACACCCATCAAGATTACCCATACAATCCAAGCGGGTAAATAAATCGAAAACAGGACTGCCGAGACAATGGGAGAAAATATTAGTAATAGCCAGCCCAAACTCGCTCCAGCCCAATAAAGCATTCCAATCGTGATTGCGGCGAAGACCAAGGACGTACCAAGATTCGGTTGTAAAAAAATTAATACCCAAGGCGGTACGGTCACCCAAGCCACTCTAAAAGCATCTATTGGATTTTGGATCGGGCGATCGTGCATCACCGCAGCTAAGGAAATAATAATACCGACCTTGGCAAATTCTGAAGGCTGAATATTAAACCCACCAATCGTAATCCAACGTTCTGCTCCTAGAGCGGTTGTACCAATAATCATCACCAAGACCAAGGAGATATTAGTGATTGCATAGGTGATCCAGTGCAACCGCAATAACTGATCGTAATGAAAACGGGCGATCGCAAACATAGCCACCAAGCCTACGCTACCGGTCACCCAATGTTGCCACCACACTGCATTCTGAGAGCGAAAGTCAGAGCTGTAGATGGCAATGCCACCTAAAATCATCAATAGGATCGGGAAAATCAGCAATAACGCATCGGCATCGCGCCACTCACGTTTAATATTTTCCCAACTGGGTAGTTCTAAACCTTTTACGATCATAAACGCAGATAATTTTGCATCAGTTCTTATTATGTATCTTAATTTCCCAGATTTGTAGCTCTTGATATTTGGTCTTTAAGTAGCTACTCCCTTTCCACCCAAGAATTAGTGGTGGGGGGGGGGGGGGGGGGGGGGGGGGGGCGGGGGGGGGGGGGGGTTTTGTACCCCCGCGCCCGCCCGCCCCCCCCCCCCCCCCCCCACCACTAATTCTTGGGTTTTGGTTTTAAAATCACAAAATGGCGTAGCCATTTTGTGAATTGGTATTACAGGATGCTCTACTGAATAAACCTCCCCTTGATCGTCTATGCAATGGCATACTGAAGGTAACAAACAGGTATGCAAATCACTAATGCATCTGCGCTAAACCTTGTAATAACCCTATCTACCTTTATTTCTAGGCAGGACAACCTAATCAATGCTGATGTATACAGTTGAAATCACCCTCAAAAACAACCCGATCGCTTTGTCTGTACAGCGCAAGGAGCAGGAAAATGCTGAGGCGCTATATCGTGAAATTGCTAGCACGATCGCTGATGGTAATACCAAAATCTTGGAATTAACCTGCGAAAAACAAGAAGGCAAAAAAGTTTCAGTACTTGTTGGCGAGATCTCCGCCGTACAGGTTTCTGAGAAATCAGGGGCTTCTGCGAATATGGGCGCAGGCTTTATCCGTGGCTAATCATTAAATATTTTTGTCGCACGCGCAGCGTGTGACAAAAATGTTCGTATCTTCTGTAATTACCTGCAATTAATAATGCGCACTGATCAATCTGTAACCACTGCCATAAGTGTTCGCGATCTTAATTTTGCGTGGGCTTCGGGCGAAACCGTCCTCGATCACTGCAATTTATCTGTCCCAAAAGGGGAATTTTGGATGCTGTTGGGTACTAACGGCAGTGGTAAATCAACTTTACTCAGGCTCCTAGCAGGCTTACTCAAACCTAAGTCTGGCGATATTGAGATTGATGCTCGCATTGGATTTGTATTCCAAAATCCTGATCATCAATTGGTGATGCCTACCGTTGGCGCAGATATTGCCTTTGGCTTAGCGTCAGAAAATCTTTCCTACATAGAAACTCTGCATCGAGTTAAGGAATCACTTAGCGCCGTTAACCTAGAGCAAATGATTCGCCGCCCTATCTATGCTCTTAGTGGTGGTCAAAAGCAACGGGTAGCGATCGCTGGTGCGATCGCACGTCATGCCGAGATTTTATTGCTAGATGAACCCACGGCTTTATTAGATGGCGAAAATCAGCTTGATCTTGTCGCATCAGTCCGCGATTTGGTCAAACAAAAAAATCTCACAGCTCTATGGGTAACTCATCGTTTGAATGAGCTTGACTATGCTGATGGCGCATTTTTATTAGAGCGGGGTCAAGTCATCGACAAAGGCGATCCGATGCGTCTCAAGCAAGTACTACTAGAAAAAAGTTAGATTTAATAATGCGTGTGAAGAAAGCTTCATTGAATTTTGGCTTAATTTAATTTGCATTTTACAGAAAATAAAATGGAAGAACAGCAAAATTTTCTTTACGAATACACTAAGTTTTGCCTAGAGCAAGCTCAGCATGGAGTCGATACTCTGGGAACCAAGCTTTCAGGTGTCATGGAAATTAGTGCTTTGTTATTGCTGGGTCTGCGTGTTACTTCCACTTTTCAAATCTATGTTAAGCCTGAACAGGAAAATCTGTACTTTATCTATTTGAGTCTCAAACTTTCGGCATGTGTGGCTCTCGCGATCGCGATCGCATTTGCAGTACTTGGGCTATATCCACGCAAAGTCGCGACAACGGGGCTTTCTCCTGAAGTATTGATGAAAAAAAAATAAAAGCTTACAAACTGCGATTACGACTACATGGATGCAGCAAATTGAAGATTTACAAACTTATAAAACTGCACGTACAGTCTTTTTGCGGAAGGCGATGATCTCTCAACAGTAAAACTGAAACTTTTAACCAGAGTGAATGGCTTCAGGAAATAGCCATTGCATTACCTTACATGGTATTCCTAAAGATTTAGAAAGTGCGATCGCCTTAGCACAAAAACAAGACGATAGAACTCGTAAAGAATTTGAAAAATGGGCAGTTTTAACCTATAGTAATAATCGGGCAGTAATTAATAGCAAAAAAGGAAAAGATGAAGGAATTGATGGAATAGCATATTTTAATGGAGATCAAGGTAAACAGGAAAAAATTATTTTTCAAGTCAAATCAGGTAAAGTTCACAGGACTTACGCAAAATATCTCTCAAATCCTCATTTCTCCGTGACCTCTGTGCCTGGAGTGGTTCGTTATTCCATGAATCTTGCGTAAGTCCTAGTTCAATCAAAAGATATTAGAGATCTATTAGGAACAATGACCTTAGAAAATGCCAGTATAGCCATATTTATTACTTTAGAAAATCCCACTAAAGATATGATTGCTACAGCTAAAAAAGCCGGATTTTATCAACATAAATACTTTACTCAAACTTACGATAAAATCCAAATTGTTACGGTTAAAGATATAATTGAGAATCAGGAAAGATTAAATATTAGATTAGGATTAGAAGTATTAAAAAGTGCGGAAAAAATTATAGAAACAAAAGCCACTCAAATCCAGTTAAATTTGTAGCCTGTAGCGTTAATGAAATGTAACGCACCTTATTTTTAATTGTACAAAAGCGACTTTTTCGGAGTAACTTCTCAAGAGAAAGTCAAAATCATGCCAGTGCGTAAGCGTTCCGCGATAGTAATCGCTCATAGGTTAGATTGATAAAGTGCGATCTGTAAATAGCCGTTTTGCTGCAATTTTTGCCCCAATTTTGGTGATATACTTATTGAAAACATATATAAAGTGGAACTATGAATTTTAAATTAACTAAAGTGTTCAAGAAGGTCTCTGAAGGCTACATAGGTTTTGTCGAAGAACTGCCTGGAGCAAATACTCAAGCTGATACTCTTGATGAAGCAAGAGTTAATCTGGAGGAAGCTATTGAGTTGGTACTTGAAGCTAACCGCTTTTTAACAGAGGAACTACTTCAAGATCAGGACGTTATTCGTGAACCTATTTTTTTATCAGTTGCATGAAGCGTCTAGACTTAATTCGTCATCTTGAAGCCAATGGTTGTGAGTTTTTAAGAGAAGGTGGTAGCCATACTATTTATGTCAATCGGGCTGCACAGAGATCAACTTCTATTCCACGCCATCGTGAGATTAATAACTTACTTGCTAGAAAGATATGTCGTGATTTACAAGTGCCAGATCCAAATATAACCTAACACTTCCTTCACAGGAATAGCGATCGCCAAATCAAGAAATTGATAGGCGATATATGTATAATAAGGCATTGGGTCGGAAAATATTGTGATATTTTGGTGCGTAAGCGTTGCGCGACCTAGTAATCGCTCGTAGGTTGAATTGAGAAAGTGCGTAAGCTAAGATTTTTCCGACAGCTGTAACCCAAGCAATAACGGTTGTATGATGAACCCCTTTGACTCGTTCTATTCCTCTAAATCCCATGCCATTGACATACATTTTCAGACAATCCCGTTTCATTTCATCACTGTAGCCTTTACTACTTTCATATTGTTCAATAAATTGACGGCAGCAATCCACACAAATATGATTTTGCTTACCTTTTTTGATGCCATTTTTACGAATATGGGTTGATTTACATTCAGGACATTGCATGATTTCTTACCTCCATTCATACATTAACTCAGCAACGCCCCCTAAGCCTATCACATCCTAAATTCAGGCAAGAACGTTGAAAACCGAAGTTGGAAATTATGGAATGGGTTTACAGGACTGGCGATCGCCGAATCAACGGTAAACCCAAAATAACACTAGCTGCTCCTGTTGCAACACAGTTGCATGGATCAAACTCCCCACCAGGTAAGAATACACTGCTATCATTTAGTGAACGCCAACTTTCTCTATCAGTTTTATCAGTAGTATATTCATGACGAGAAAAACGCAACGATGAACCATGACGAGCCAACCATTGAGGATCATCCACGACAAGTAACGCTAGGATTTCAGGTCGTAAACAAAGTAGATCCATCGCAATCCCTGAAATCCGCAGACTAGCCCCACCATTAACTAAAAGAGATTGTAAATCAGCAATTTCTGGATAGGTAATTGGATTGCAATCAGCATCTTCATGATCGAATAACTCTTCTGCAACCTCTCTTAAAATTGTATTTTGAATATTATAGGATTTGGGATCAAGAGGATCATTTGTGGTAGGCTGAAAAACCATAGACGGTACAATATGATATAACCCTGCTCCATCAGCTAAATTTGCTGATCTTTGTCGAACAAAATATTGATAATCCTGTCCATCATAAACTGCAAAGAAACAAGAAATTGCGATCGCTGCACTTCTGCCTTTTCCTAACCAAGTATCTTCTAAAGCCTCAGATCCCTTTCTAGTTCCGTGCAACTCCTGACGTAAAGGCATCGCTTCATAGCGTACCTCATGGGAGGCATCATCTGGTAATGTTTCCATTGCCCGTCGTAATTCCACTTCTAAAATTGTACAGGTATTGACTGTATCAAAATATGAACCTGTGGTGCAATGGAGGAGATCGCCTTGATCACTATTTTCCAAATACCGTAAAGCATAGGTTTTACCATTCCACAAATGGCTATTTGTTTTTTGCATTTCTTCCAAGAGCCAACTACTTTCAGGAAAAGAACGAGTTTCAACTGCCCAATCTCCTAAAACAGCAAATGGATCGGGATTTTTTGAAGTCCGAACCACTAAAGGATAGGTTAATCCTGTCGCTCCTTGAAATAAATTATCACTACCATAAAGCCACCCTAAAAAATTGACGATCATATTTGTCTGTAAAAGTTCGTTTAAGTTTTTGTCAAGATTATTCATTTAGATTCCTAGCCTCTTAATAGTTATTACATGAATTCAGGACTTGCTCAATTAATAATAGACAAATTTGTTAAAACAAGTTACCCCATCTCTATAAAGTTTTTTGGCAAACTAGAATGTGATGAGAAGTATTGCTATCAAAGGGTGCTTCCTCATAGTTACCGAATTTATGAACTACTGTGAATCCATTTTCGTTCAAGATTGCCTCAATCTCTTTAGGAAAATAAATTCGCAACATTAGAACTTCTTGGACGATTTTTGTAGTATTTTCCCACGAAAACGTTAACTGAGATCTTGCACCATTCAAGAAAAGGGGTTGCAGAAAGAGCAGAAATGTGAAAAAAAGGGCGTAGTAGTAAATTAAATAACGAGCATGGAAAGCATCGTTAAGCACGCCCAAGGGCTAGTGTATAGTCTTCTGTGTTTGATGCCAAGTGTGTATCAAACAGCAAGTCTCAATGCAATACTAGGACTATTTCTCGAAGCACAAAGGCATCCTTATCCAGAACATACACAGATAAAATCAGCGAGTGCACTCAGCCGATTTCTCAATCACTATAACTGGTCAACGAGAGCAGTAATTCGGTCAACACGGCAGGCTATTTTGGGACAAATCGCCAAGCATCGCCCATCGAAACAAGTGCCATTAAAGATACTGATAGACTTGACTACCCTAGAAAAAAGCGGCAAGTTTTTACATTTGAGCAATCCCACCCAAAACGAACCAGACCCATGGGTGAGAATACTAAACGGAAAGCGAGGACTACATCTGGTTGTACTGTATCTGGTCTATGGAGAGTGGCGCGTACCATGGAGTTTTAGAGTATGGCGCGGCAAAGGATACCCCAGTCCCTCTGACTTAGCTTGTAAGTTATTGGGGACAGTACCCAAGCAACTAACCCAAGGCAAGACTGTGATTGTCCTTGCTGATACTGAGTTTAGTACGGTGAAGTTTTTCAATACTGTCCGCGCCAAGACTTGGCGCATCGTTGTCGGTGTACGCAACAATCGTAAACTTCAAGATGGCCGTACAGTCAAACAACTTTATCGTCATGGCAAACGTGGACAACAAATTTTGCTAGAAGGGCTAACTCAGCCTTTGACGATCTCTTGGTTTTGGCTCAAAAGAGCTGATAGTAAACGGGAGTTACGCTTTGTTGTCTCTTCTCATCCTTATTCTGGTGCTTATCTGGTGATGTTAGGTCGTAAGCGTTGGGCGATTGAGGGATTCTTCAAAACCATCAAACATCGCTTTGGTTTGCATTGTTTTGGGCAATCTACAAAACTTGGTGTTTATCGTTGGCTTATCCTCTCTCTGCTTGCTTATCTTTTGGCCCATTGGATTGATCAATGGTCGAGTCCTCCTGTCTTGGACTGGAAAGCTACCTGTGATTTGACACTTTCCGTTTTATTTCCTTCTGTCCTTTGGTTGAAACTTCTTAGGTATCTCCAAATTAGTGCCGATATTGCTGCTCGTCATGGGTTTGAAATTATTCTCAAACCCATTCCTACTTAACTCTTTCAGGAATGGTGCAAGATCTCAGTTAATGTTCTATGGTAAAGTTGTTCTGCTGCGTCATATTTAGATTCCCTCATAGCGGTTACTGTTTCGTATCCGATCATAAAAGATGCTTGGATTGTCGGTAGGTAGTTTAGTTACTTTATGCTGTTTAAGCATTTTCAATTTTTACTAAGTTTTTTTGATCAGGATGAGACTGTTTGTCTTGACTATCAGAACCTGTACCTGTTTTTGCTAGGTAAATCCCAATGGTAATTAGGATAAACCCAATCCCACTTGATAGAGTGATAAATTCACCCAGTACGAACCAACCATAGATGGCAACGGGCAAAGGCTCCATTAAAAAAGACATCGTGACAAAAGCCGAAGAAAAATGTTTGAGAACATAGACCACTGAACCATGACCAATGACCTCGCTAATAAAAGATAATCCTAATATGGCTAACCAACCAGTGGTACTGATAGGAAAAATTACATCATCTACCAATAAAACTAACGGAGTTACCATCACTAAGCCACAGACACAACGCCAAATCAAAATATCAGAAGTTGATAAATGCTGACGCAACTTTTCAATTATAAGATAACCAACTGCGTAAAATGCAGAAGATAACAGTGCAGCCGCATCACCAACTACTGTCATAGTTCCGAAAAGGGTTTCATCTGGATATAACCAATCACCCAATCCCAGTACGACAGCTCCTAGCATTGCGATGCCTAATCCTGTCAGAAAACGACGATCAAAACGCTGTCCCAGGAACAACCAACCGCCTAATGCGGTAAAAAGAGGAGGCATATTAGCCAACATTGTGCCATTAGCCGCCGTCGTATAATCTAGCGACCAAGTCCAGACTAACCGTGCCGCTAATTGGGTGATGGACATAGCAAGGACTAAACCAACAATAACCCAAGTATCACGAGATAAACCAAGTGCTAAAGGAGTTTCCCCCACATCAGTTGAACCACTTTCTAAATCTTGTGAAGCACTTTGCTCATCCTGATTATCAGAGGAGGGCTGAAATAATTTTATTCCATACCAACTTGTAAAAATAAGGGTAGAGAAAAGCATTCGGTTAAATACAGTAGCCTCTGAGCTAATCTCACGGATTGATACCTTAATAAAAATAGCCGTCGAAGATAACGCCAGAATACCACCGATAAGAATTAGAGATGGAATCAACTTTGAACCTTTTATATTAAAGCTCAAAGCTTTACTTAGCCAACTTCCACTATCACTATCTTGACTTGAGACAATACCAGCAGTGTCACTCTTAGCAACAAACTTTTTATCTGTCGTGGAATTTGGGTCAGTCATTATAAATTAATCTAAGTAGGCTGAATTGAGAAATTGTCAAAAGTTACTTCAAAGCCTTCTCTTTCAGGAGATGCACACATTAAGCCCACTGCGATCGTTTTCTCTTCAGGAAAATCTGCCAACCGCAACATCCTATAGTGTTCTCCATCCAGGGAATATTTCACCTCAATTGTACCTCCAGTACGACAAACCCTCATCCATAAGGCTTCTGGCTGACCAATTAAAGGAGCTACTGACCAATCTGAACGTTCACGGGTGACAACGGCACTGGCATATTGCACACCTTCGACAAATTCAATCCCACATTTCATCCAATATTGATCGTTAATTCGCACCATCAAACCAGCTTGATCGTAAAGTTCTTCGTAGCGTCCGCAAATCCGAACAGTTGCCACAAAATCCCCCGACATATTACCAAAGTAAAAATGTCCTGAGTCACGGATAAAGCCATAGTGAGTTGTACGCCAAAAATCAGTTTTCAGACCAGTTTTTACCCAAATCTGTCCCTGATCATCTCTCCAATCTGTCGGTGGATTATGCCACTTGCTTAACTGCATCTCAAATAACTCCTTTGCGAGCGAAAATTAATTATCAAAAAGAAAACTGTAGATGGTTAATAGTTAAGCCGCTAAATCACTTCGTTTTGATAATCCCTCATATATTTGCACTAAAATATCATCTAAATTGTACTTAAATGACCAGTCAGGATAATGGGATTGGAACTTCCGTACATCACTAACCCACCAGATATGATCACCAAGGCGATTTTGCTCACTATAGCCCCAGTCCATCGGGTTTCCGACAATTTTACTACAAAGATCGATCGCTTCTATCATCGAACAGTGGGAGTAGCGACTGCCACCAGCATTATAGACTTCTCCTTGCCGTGGATTTTGATAAAAATGCCAGAACATATTGACCAAATCATAGCTATGGATATTATCACGAACTTGTTTTGCCTGATAACCAAACACTGTGTAACGTCGTCCTATAATGGCACATTTCATCAGATAGGCTAAAAAACCATGAAGTTGAGTTCCAGAATGATCTGGCCCGGTTAAACAGCCCCCTCTAAATACTCCTGTATTAAGACCGTAGTAAATACCATATTCCTGAACCATTATATCTGCCGCCACTTTAGATGCACCAAAAATAGTGTGAACACTACGATCAATACTCATAGTTTCATCTATCCCATGCTCGAAATAGGGATGAGATTCTTCTAATTCCCAACGTTTTTCCAATTCAACTAGAGGGAAGTGATTTATAGTATCTCCATAAACATTATTAGTGGACGTGAAGATAAACACCGCTTTTGGGCAATGCTGTCGCATCATTTCTAACAAGTTTAATGTACCATTCGCATTAACGGCAAAGTCGGTTAAAGGTTCTGTAGCTGCCCAGTCATGGGAGGGTTGTGCCGCCGCGTGGATAATAACTTTAATATCGGTGTTATAGGTTTTGAAAATACGCTCAAGGGCCTTTAAATCCCGAATATCTTCATTTTCATGGATATAGTTTTCAATTTCATTTTGCAGACGATCTCGGTTCCAACGGGTTGAAGCTTCATCGCCAAAAAAATAGCTCCGCAAGTCATTGTCAATACCAACAACTTGAAAGTTTTGATCGGCAAAAAATCGAACGGCTTCCGAACCAATTAAACCAGAAGCCCCAGTAACGATGGCAATATTCATAATCTTTATGATTTTTTAGATGATAACAATTGAGAACTTTATAAATAGCTTTTTAAGGCTAGAAGGGATCGAAAATAGTCTCTTTTTTATTTACAAGTCCCTAACTAAGGTGATTTTCAGAAAAATTTGTACCATTCATTAGCCTCAGACAACTTATTGCTTCGTTAATTTACTGGGACGTTTATTTGTGAAAATCACCTAAGAGTTTCTAGATCGAACTTAGGTTTATGACTAAGCTGGTTGCAATGTGAGAGACTCAACCGTGGCTTGTGCAGCTTTTTGAATCTGTGCTAGATCCTGATCGCTCATTTGGCTATGGATGGGGAAACACAAAAGAGATTTTAAGATCCTTTCAGTAACAGGTAAATGGTAGCGATCCTTAAATAAATCTAGGGTATGTAAAGCAACATTAAAATAAGAACGGCATTCTACTCCATGAGAACGTAGGGTTTCAATGGCTTTTTCCAGACCGTATTGTCCTGCATCGGGTAATAATACACCTAGATTTTGGAAGTTAGAGTTAACACCTTCAGGTATTCGCTGAGGAATTAAAGCACCGTTACAAGAATTAGTAAAGGAGGATCTCAACTGTTGAGCATATTTGCGTCGCTGTTCTAACCCTTGGGGAAACTGACGTAAAACGTGCCGTCCAGTAGCTGCACGCAGTTCGTCCATTTTGGCATTCATCCCGATAGTGGAGCTTCGTAAATTCCCCTGAGCAATGCCGTGGTTACGCTGTTGACGCACTGCTTGTAGTAAATCTAGATCAGCACTGACTAACGCACCGCCTTCTATCGCAGGCAACACTTTAGTTGCATGGAAGCTAAACATCTGTAGTCGGGGTTGAGGTAAAATTCGTTTACCATTGACTTCTGTGCCAAAACCATGACAGTTATCATAGACGATCTCAGCTCCTACGGTTTGGCAGAGTTCGGATATTGCCGCTAAATCGGCGGGGACACCAAATACATTTACAGGGACTACACAAGCAATATTATCTTCACGATCAAGGATTTCTCCCAAAGCTGTGGGTGACATTGTAAATGTTTCTGGATCAATATCACAGAATACAGGTTCTAATCCTGCTGCGACAATGGAGTTGAGAGTGGCAATGAAAGTATAAGATGGTAAAACTGCCTTGCCTTGACGATTTAGAGCTTTTAATCCTAACGTGAGGGCATCAGCGCCATTACTGAGGACAACTACATCTGGCACACCTAAGTAATCAGATAGTTCCTTTTCAAACGAGCTTAGGTGAGGTCCTCCATTGGTAGTTTGTCCTGTTACCAGGGATTTGTGAAATGATTGCATCAGCGCATCATCGGGAGCAAAGTGAGGTTTCACCATCGGAATGATCTGCTGTGTTGCTACTGATGAGGGGGTAATTGTAGTAGGTACATCCCTAGCTAACAGTCCCCAATAGTCTAGGGTTCGACGTAACCCTTCTTCAGGTTCAATTTTTGCCTTGAAGTTTAGCACTCTGGCTAATTTTGATACATTGGGTACACGCAGAGGGATTTCTTCAAATCCTTTACCATAAAATTCTGTACCTTTAACTTCTACAGTTCCCGCTTTATGTCCTGACAAGCGAATCATCATTTCGGCTAATTCCCTTACCGTCATGGGTTCGGAACGACCAATATTGACGGCAGAATGATTGAAGGAACACTCTGGACTCAATTCTAGGGCAAGTCTAGCGGTTGCTTCTGCCGCATCATCGATATAGCATAATGTTCGGACTGCATGACCACCATCAACTAAGGTTAAGGGTTTGCCATCACGAATACAACCAAGAAATTTGCTGATTACCCTTCCTTTGCCTGGAGCATCAAGTTTAGCACCATAGATATTAAAATAGCGAACAGCCGCAGCCGTTAGTCCTAACCGTCCGAGGGCATAGGCATAATGTTCTCCTGCTGTTTTGGAAATGCCATAACACCAACGATAATTTTGTGAAGAACTGTACCAACGATCGCTTTCTTCTTCTAAAATTCCCGTATTAAGTCCATAGATTTCACTGCTACTAGCAATCAAAACGGGGCGATTATGTTTTAAACACGCCATTAAAACATTTCGAGTCCCTAAAATATTAATATCTAACACTTCGTGGGGACGAGTCATATATTCATCTACTCCAACTACGGCAGCAAGGTGAATAACACGATCGCAACGAGAGATCCAACTATCCATCAGATCAACATCCATAATGTCACCTATAACCTTATGAACAGAACTATCAAGATCATCAAGCCGTCCAGGATCTGCTGTATCCAGACAAACAACGGTTTTATCTACACTTAAAAGGTAGCGTGTTATGGCACTCCCAATAAATCCTAAGCCACCCGTTATTATTAAAACATCAAACTTTTTTTTCAAGATAATTTGCACTGGTATTAATTTCTTGTATCACAATATCTTTTTTTTAAACTATTTTTAAACACAGTTAACAAAAATTTAACCTTTTTTTAAACACAGTTACCAAAAACGTTTTGGAGAATTACCCTCGGAAACTGTTCGGCGATCGCGGTATCAGATTCTTTCAGACAGTCATACCGTGGGCAACGGTGTTCTGGGTGTTTTTTCGGCATAGCGTTGCACTCCGCTCCGAATCGCTTGTAGGTTGGATTGATAAAGTTAAAATTAGAAGTGACTGCGTGAGGACAACTTGATGCAAATTACCCTGAACCTACCTGATAGCCTCAGTAAAACTGAAACTTTTAACCAGAGTGAATGGCTTCAGGAAATAGCCATTGCCCTATTCCAGCAGCAGCGGATTTCCCTCAGCCGCGTAGACATCATGAACTTTCAAAAGCTGCTGGCAGATCGGAATATTTGTGTTCATTACGATGTGGAAGACTTTGAGCAAGATGTTCAACACCTGCGGAGTCGAGGCTGGCTATGATTGTCGTCAGTGATACTTCTGCTCTCTCGAATCTTGCCCTTGTTGATCATCTTGGGTTGCTAGAAGCTATCTACCATAAAGTTATCATTCCTGACGTGGTTGCCGGCGAATTGGTAGCCGCCAGCAATCCTACTATTTCAGCTATTCTCCAACTGGACTGGATTCAACCCCAATTCCTCAACAACTTCCAACTTGCTAACCAACTTCAACAGGAACGGGGACTTGATTTCACCGTTATACCAAAGCGATCGCACCATTACTTTATGTGATGGAGCTTTTTGGCTAAATTTAGGTTATTTATTCATTAAAAATCGTGCTAAAGCAATTCCTATTTCCTATTTGCTTTGGGATAAAATTCCTTTTTATTTAATTCAGGAAATTGTTTGGAATTATGGCGCTGGTGTGGCAGGAAGTAAGTTCTTTTCACCTAGAAATGAAAAATTTTTGTGGTATGTGAAAAATTCAGAAGCTTATACTTTTAATCTTGATGATATTCGTGATCCTAATGTTAAATATCCCAATCAAAAAAAGAATGGAAAAATCAGAGTTAATCCTTTAGGTAAAAATCCCACTGATGTTTGGGAATTTCCAAAAGTAACTTCTGGACAAAACCGCTCTTCAAAAGAACGAACACCACACCCAGCACAGTTTCCATCTGCTGTTATTCAAAGAATAATTACAGCATCTTCTAATCAAAATCAAATTGTCCTAGATCCATTTTTAGGTTCAGGTACTACCGCTATGGTAGCTTTAAATTTAAATCGTCTGGTCATTGGTTTTGAAATTCGTCAAGATTATTGTGATATTGCGGCTAATAGAATTGAAACTTTTTTGAGTGAGAAAAATAGTAGAGTAGAGCAATTATCACTACTTTTATAAAGGTAACTGAATTAATTTAAATTTCTTGACATCAGGACTTATACTTACTTGTTATCCAGTTTCAGATTCCTGTCCTTGCCAATCTTTTTGATCTATGCAGCCAAAGCGTACAAGTCTGATTTTGGGATTGACTAATGATAGATTATCAATTGGTTGTATTTTCTTCTCAATCTTCTCAAAGTTAATCACAAGGGCTCTTCTGGGTTCATGGGGATAAGCACAGCTAATAGTAATCAGAATCCTCTCGGAGCAACAGTTACAGCCCTACCATGTCGCCAATAATTGTATCGACACTGTACCATTTACCCCTCAAACCCAGATGAGCCATCACAAGATAGTACCCTGATTTACTTTTCTTGGTTTTACCAGTAGTGCTTTTTTGAGCATAACTCCTATTACCAAAAATATTACGAGGACTAGAAGATGTTTTAATTTCAATAGAAAAACTATCATCGGGGATATAAACCAGTAAACCAAAAAGTTTTTCCCAAAGAGCGATTTTTACGGAATGCTAACGCTATTGCTACAGACGAAGCAGGCATCAACAACAAAATACGATAGACATTTATGTGATATAAAATACTAAATACATAAGAAATAGTTATAGTAATTTGCACTGGGTCAAAATATGAAATGATGAATGTAGTGTGTAGCATATTGGTTGAAAAAATTGACTGTTTCATCTCTAACAAAAGCCACGCAGGGCGAATCTACAGAAGAACTCGTTTTAACCGACTCAGAAACACTTGATGAGGTTATTCAGTGTTTAGTAGAAAATTTTTCGATTGAAACGCAAGGAGCCTGTGACCAACAAACTTTATTCGAGATTCTGGTTAAAGCAGCCAGCACTGGAGACAGTATTGAAAACACAGCTAAATTGTTAAAAAATATTCCGACAGCTAATGATATTAGATATCATCTCAATAAAATTAATAATTTTGAGGAATTAGAAGCGCAAATAAATCAAGCATTAAAAAGTCGAATTCCTTTAGGATTAAAAAAGGGGTGTTTAAAAATAGCGATTGATTTAAATTTAATTTGTTATTATGGTAAACCAACACCGTCAGAATTACCCTACATATATTGAAGTGAAGCTAAATCTGGTACTAATTCATTTTACGCCTATGCCACTTTATACGTTATTAGTAATAATAAGCGTGTAACTCTGGCAATAAGAGGTGTTCGCCAATTAGATACTAGTGTGGCTTTAATTACTTATTTATTAGCAGAACTTGAACCCCTCAAAATAAATGTAAAAAAACTCTACTTGGATAGAGGATTTTTTAATACTCCTGTAATTAGATGGTTACAGGCATTAGATATCCCCTTTCTTATGCCTGCTATCAAGACTGGAAAAAAAGGAGGAATCAAACAATTTCTCAAGGGTAAAAAAAGTTATAAAACTACCTATACCATTACAAGAGACAAAGATGATTTCGTCACATTTGATTTATGGATTGTCTGTAAATATAGAAAGGGAAAGCATAAAAAGCATGGAGTTCAATACTTTGTTTATGTTGCTTATAAGGTCAAAACAAATTTAAATTATATCTATCAAGATTATCGAAAAAGATTTGGCATTGAAACTAGTTATCGTCTGAAAAATATTTGTCGAATTAAGACGAATAACAAAAATCCAGTTTTGAGATTACTATTCATTGGAATATCCTTTCTTCTAGTTAATATCTGGGTGAATCTACTATGGCTCAAAATCAGCCGTAAAAGGAAGGGTAGTCGATTAATTTATCGCACACTTTTCACACTCAAACAGATGTTAGCTTTTTTATCTCAAGCCCTACAGAGGAAATATCAAGTCGTTGAAAGCATTTATATTCCATCCGGTTAGCGTCAAGAAATTATTACCCAGACAATCATAAGTAATTGTTATCTATATGATATCTACTGGTTAGAACACTGGGAATTAAAAAGTATTTTATATTACTGATTGTTTGATGATAGCATCAGTGTTTTATAGGAATCGCTTTTTGGGAAAAACTTTTTGGTTTACTGCTCAAGGGATTGGCATTGCGATCGCCTCTCTTGCGACTACCGATGCTTTTATGATGGCGATAACCGCTAAGCAATAATTAGTAGTGGGGGGGGGGGGGGGGGGGGAAAAAATATTGTTGGGGGGGGGGGGGGGGTTTTTTTTTGGGGGGTGGGGGGGGGGGGGGGGGGGGGGGGGGGGATAAGTGGGGTGGGTTTTGGTTTAAAAACTGT
>JALQCR010000094.1 GCA_023336205.1 Pseudanabaena sp. Salubria-1 | reverse complement strand
TAACTTCAAAATCTTCAATGCAGAGGCTCCTATTTACCATGTGCCATTACCGAATATCTACGGTGATGGCAGAATCTGTATGGGTAATGAAAACGGCTTTTCTAGCCAATTAGAAGGAATAGAGAAACTAGCTGAAGCAGTGCCGATGTTTATGAATGCACCGTTCAGCAATCATCTTGTGAATGGTAAATCAACTTCCCATCCAGAAGATATTTGTTTGAAGCTATTACAACTCCAAAAATCCAAACGCTATCCAATCGCCGATCTTGTCCGATGTGGCTCCTCGGTGAAGGTAGCGATCAATATGATTATAAACCGATGAAATTACTAGATCACGTTCAAAAACACACAGTTACCACAAGCCCAGTATTGCCGATTACCTATAGTGCGGGACTGATTCAGCACATCATTGCCACGAATCAGCATCTGCCTGAAATAGCGGCGACCTCAATGTATGAGTACGTTTATGCAGGAAATGGCACATTTGTCAGAGCGAGACGGGAAGGGTTGATAGCGATCGCCCCTGTCGTCTATTACAAAGCCAAAGGACTGAGAGCCATATCAGCATCAGTCCAGATGACCTACCCACCAGTACCCGTTGCACTAGTACAGCAAATGCTAGAAACATCTCGCCTACCGAGCAATGGAGAAGGTAAACCAGTAGAAATATTGTTTCATCTGCATTTTGAGAATGGTAATTGGCAACTGACAATACCAGAACAAGAGCAAACCGCCACATCCTGTAGACCATTAGACAATTCTCTAAATAGCTCCTATGCCAAAGCCCTAATCGAAGTGCATTCGCATCATGGGATGAACGCATATTTCTCAGATACGGACAATCGTGATGAGACAGGCTTTCGGATCTATGGAGTATTGGGTGAAATATTCTCAAACCCACAAATCAGGATGCGAGTAGGAATCTACGGTCATTTCTATGAAACTGCCACAACTGGTATTTTCGAGCTTCCACCTCAACTAACTGATTGTCTATCGGAGGATTGGTAATGCTAACCTTATCATTACCATTTGCCGAAGCCGTCCCAATTTTGCTCCCGTCCTACGATCAACTGGACTTATTTTTAATTGGTTGTGGTGGTACAGGTGGATGGCTAGCCGTGAATTTGCCGCGTATCGCCTATCTGCAAAAACAAGCAGGGAAAAAGGTATCGCTCACCTTCATTGACCCAGATCGGGTAGAAGCAAAAAACATTCCCCGCCAAAACTTTATTCCCAGCGATCTGGGATTGCCTAAAGCATCAGTTCTGGCGGCAAGGTATGGGTGGCAATGGGGAATTGAAATTAACGCGATCGCCGCGCCATTTAAGGAAAGCATGGCAACACTACGCTGGAAGCATTTGGTGATTTGTATTGGCGCAGTAGACAATCCTGAAGCCAGAGTTGAAATTGCCAAAGTTTTAGAAAACGGGAAATCAGTTTTCTGGCTTGACTGTGGTAATCATTACGATTCGGGACAAGTTCTGCTTGGCTCACAGGGCAAAGCGGCAAATATGAAAGGAGCTTTTCATATTTCTACCTTCTGTACGGCGCTACCCTCGCCCGCACTGCAACATCCAGACCTATTGGTTGAACAGGAAACGACGGAAAAAGTGCTGTCATGTGAAGAAGCAGCGATCGTCAATGCTCAATCGATGTCCATCAACCATCGCATTGCTGACGAAGCTTTGGATATGTTACTGCGCTTACTAAGCGGAACCCTTACCCGTTTTGCGACCTATGTGAATTGCAAACATGGTACAGCATGGTCGAGATTTAATACACCTGAAGAAGTTGCCGCAGTGATTGGTGAAACTGAGCAATATCTAAAAGTCATACCCAAGGAATGAAATAGTCAATCTGAGATGCCCTAAAAAGAGTATCTCAGATTGATTTTTTTTAGCTATAACGCTTTAATCTGTAAGACGTTGCAGTTTGGATTGGACTAGAACCTTGAGAAAAGGAAGGAATTTCATCTAGCCAAGGGATGCCACATAGTTTGAGTGCGACATCAGCACTAGCATATTGAACGAGAGCACCCCAGTTGGAACAAGAAATCACCCGATTGCGATTAGAAAGTAACCCAATCGGAGGTTTGATAACTTCGATCGAGATAGGAAGCTGATTCTTATGCGCCGCCGCAATTATTTGACAGGTGCAGGGGAAGCAAATATCGCAAAGAAGTGGGTAGTAGAGATCGTTGCAGAGGAAATCAATAATCTCGCCCAGAATATCTTCGTTGATATTAACGATCAGAGAATCCTCACCAGTGAAGATGGCGCGAGCAAGTCTTGTTGAGCGAGGAGACGATCCACCAGCAAACTGGACATTGCCATACTGAATTACTTCGTCAATGGATTTACTAACAAATTTTTGGATGTCAGAACGATGCTGTTTAATAAACTGAGCCGTGATATTGATATCGATGGGTTTAGAAATCTGAGAATCAAGGAAAGTCGTTACAGAACGTAGTTTTGCCTGCCTATCAGAAAATCGATCGTGGTGATATTGATAAAAAATACGGATGAAGTTATTGCGTAGGAAATCAAGTCGTTTCTCTTTAGGAGCGACGAAAATATCGGTTAAAGTGCCCATTTTGGACTCCATTATAAAATTGCTAAATGAAATTCCCATACCCCATTTCTTTAAGCTTAGCTTAGTCTAGTGACTAAAACTGACGATTTTCTCAGGATAGCTCTTTCTGAAGTTATCTAGATGACAAAATAATCATGAAATTAGTTCAGGGTTTATGAACAGGGAACAGGGATATGGTGCGTGACTACTGAGCGGATCGCTAAAAATAAAAGTGACAGTTGCTCACGTACAGGTTTCCAAGGGGAAAGTTCAGTTGGCAGAAGAGCGCTCAAATAAGCCATTACAGAGATAACTTGAGTCCACGCTGCAAACTTACCATTAGCGATCGCCCCCACTTGAGTAATTGTTATAGGGAGGGGGCGATCGCAAAAAACAGGCTGAGGCGCAATAGCAAGTTCAAGAGATGCTGAGCGTCTTTGCATAATTTCCTGTAACTGTTGCCACGCATCAGGATCGAGCCAACAGACATTAATCATGCCACTGGCACCATGAAGACGCTTTGAGCAAGTCTTCACACCAAGCTGGTTACACAGCAGCCGAAATATCCAAATGTTTGTCGCATTGGCAGAAATGTTAAAGCCCAAATACCTTTTAATATCGAATCTAAATTGACGGCAAATGTCACCCAAGCTTGCCAAGTCCGCATCAGTATACTGAACATCAGGATTGAGTAAGTCTTTCAACCCCAGTCGATCCCTAATAAACCTGCCTAACTCGTGGCAAGGCTGATCTGGCAAGAAGATACCCATGCCAAATTTTGCCTGACGCGCAAAAATATCAATATCAGATTCAACAGCAAGATCTGATTCTGATTGGAGTAAAGCTTCCAACTTGAGAATCTCAGAGCGGCGCTGACCATTGTGGTCGTATTCCACAAGTTGTGGTGTAACCTCATCCAGCCCATAAAAATCCGATAGTGCTGTTTTTTCTACGCTCAATCGCTCGTCGTGAGACTGACACTCATGTTTAGCGATCGCTGTTTGTTCTGAACTACTCAGTACCTTTGCCCCAGCAACGGCTAGGTAATGCTCCTGTTTAACTTGAGCTAAAGCCGCCTTAATTGACTTACCAAAATCATCATTATTGACGGTGACGACTGTGACTTGATTGCCTTCAAACTTGAGGCGTTCGAGCAGATGATCCCGCAAAGCCCACATCGCTGAATTAGATCTTGCTTCAACATTTGCCCAGAGGTCTATGTGAGTATTTTCCGCCGCAATATTATCAACCATCGGTAACAGAGAATCACCCAGCCCAGCCCGAATCAGACTAACTTCCCGATCCCAGCGATTCCTGAGAGTTGCTTTGAGATGCTTGGGAGACTCCGAGCGATCGATTTTACAGAAATTGAAACCGCGCTCAGCACACCAAACTATGCGAGGGACATTATCCCTCACCCTTGATAAAGCCTGACTAGCATCCGCATCCGTAACCGTGCCATAGAACAAACCATAGACCTTGTTAAACCGCTTGACCTCAATCGATATACCCGTATTCATGGAAGGAGTGGCAATCACCACATCGTAATTGAAAACGCGCTTATTGATATTAGTCACAAAGTCAGTCTCATGCCGCCCACCACTGGTATCGGAATTGAACAGCAAGATTTTGGCTTTGGGTCGAATTGACTTGATGCTTTCGACTAACTTCGCGATCGTCTTACTACTAGATTTGCTATCAGTAGTGACAAAGATGCGATTACCCTTGGCTACATCTGCCAATAGTTCTTGAATAATGGGCGCATCGTTACTGGCGACCATAAACTTAGCAGGATAGCCTTCAGGCTTGAAATCGTTTTTAATCAAAAACACATCAGCACCATCACCACGCAAGGCTTTTAGATAATTCAAACTGACATCAGAGAGATCAGCATCCGCTACGATTACCCGTTTAGCTAATTTCATCAGAATATGCAAACGCGCTAGCAGCGCAGGACGCTTACCATCCTTGTTACAAGTCGAGCCTGAAATCAAATGTCGCAGTACCTGTTCCACCTCATCGATGACGAGATCGCAACCAACAAACTGACGGGGATCAAAGGCTAGTAAGCTATCAACACAGGCTCCGACCCGCAAGGCATAATCTGAATCAGTAATAAATTGTCCATTAGCAAGATCGAGATCGCCCTTGAAATCAGCATTCATGACCTTACATAAGTTGCGAACCAAACTGACACGATGCCCTAGCAAAGCCAGCTTATCTGTCCCCGCCACGATCGCCGCGATTGCTTTAGTTTTACCCGTGCCTTTAGCCGACTGAATCGCCACGATGCCAGTTTGGGGAATGTAATCAGGAATTTGATATTGATCTAGCTGAAACACAACATTCATGTGCAAACTCTTGGAAGGCTTAAAAGTAAGTTGTTGAGATTGCTGATGATGCCAAGCATAGGTATTCAGAGAGACGGATGCCAAGTAAACCCGCTCGAAAGCATCCACACCACGATCAACAATAAAATCGTCAACCCCAGTTTTATCAGTACTTTCAAGCAAAGGAAGCTGGATTACTTTGACCTGACATTGCGCTTCCACAAAAAGTTTGCCAGTTCTGACCGTGGCAAGAAAAATATTATGTTTTGTTTTCTCCTTAGTTTCAGCATCAAAGCAAAACAGTACCTGTCGCTCTGGTACTGCAAATTTAGCTAGATAAGGCTGAAGTGACAACACCCCATGCTCATCTGTGACCCGCCCCATTGTAATACCGCTTAAAGCGATCGCT
>JALQCR010000093.1 GCA_023336205.1 Pseudanabaena sp. Salubria-1 | reverse complement strand
TGAGGTGTTCAATGGGGACATCGGCACGATTACGGGTGTCGATTTGGAGGAGCGAGAAGTCACGGTTGTATTTGGCGATCGGCAAGTGGTCTATGATTATGCCGATCTCAATGAGATTGCTCTTGCTAGAGCGACGACGATCCATAAGGCACAGGGCTGCGAATATCCTGTGGTAATCATGCCTCTGTTCATGCAACATTTTCTGATGCTTTCTCGCAATCTTTTCTACACTGGTTTAACTCGTGCGCGAAAGCTTGCCATTATTGTCGGGGAGTCGAAGGCGATTGGGCTGGCGGTCAGACAGGTTAGCGATCGGCAGAGATATACTTATCTGGCTGAACGTTTAGCAAAGTTTAGCTAATACTCGCTATTTGGATTTTCTAAAAATTAAACGCGATCGCTATCGCACAAGTCTTCCCCCCTTTGCTTCGAGACTAAACAGGACTCTAAATAGGTAAGAATAAATGATAAAATGAAAAAACTAAAATCAAGACAATATATTTCAGATAATGTCTAATAGCAATCTTTATCAAAAAATTGAAACTTGGAAAGCCAACCTTGCGGACTTGGGGCGGCGCAACCCTCTCATAAACTTTCGTTTAAATAGCCCTAGAGTTTTGCAAATTATAAAATTAGGCGAAAATACGCTAACAGCAGATATTTTATTTGAAAAATTAAGAGATGACGTTGCAATTTATTTTCAACCGAATTTGCAAAACACCAGCAAGTTAGGCACACTTCAGCCAGAAGATGAACAACTAAAGAGACTCAAAAAATTACGGCTTGAAGCAAAAAAATCATTTGCAGAACGTGGGGTTAATAGCCTATTTATCGCTCTCGGAACATTGACTTGGCATGACAAAAACAAACCAGACTACACCTTTACTTCCCCATTAATTCTCTTACCTGTAGAATTGGTTAAGGAACGAGGTCAAGATAAATATTCGCTCAGCTTGTTGGATGAAGATGTAGTATTAAACCCAACATTAGTACAAAAACTACAAACATTTGGAATTGATTTGCCTGAGCTAGATGAGAAGCCAGACTATCAAAAAACTATTCAAGCTATTCATGAACAAATAGAGTCCCATAAGAATCGAAACCCATTAGAGCAGGACAAATGGAAAATTGAAGAAGATATTTTTCTTTCTTTATTTTCTTATGCTAAAGCTGCAATGGTTCGTGACCTTATTGATAATGAGTCTTCAATTTTAGATAATTCAATTTTACAAGCACTTGCTGGAGATCTGACTGCTTATCAATCAGACTATAAAGAGCCTATGCCAGTGCATGAAATGGATGTACGAATTGAACCAGAAAAGATATTCCAAATTCTTGATGCTGATTCTAGTCAACAGGTTGTCATTGAAGCCGCAAAATCTGGTTCTAGCTTTGTAGTCCAAGGTCCGCCTGGAACAGGAAAAAGTCAAACAATTGTCAATATAATTGCTGAGTTGATTGGCAGTGGAAAATCAGTTTTATTAGTTGCAGAAAAAGAAACGGCTTTAAGTGTTGTCTCGAAAAGATTTGAAGAATGTGGATTAGGAGATTTGTGCTTAAATCTTCATCATAACGCAACAACAAATAAGCGCGAATTTGTTCAGAATTTATCTTTAACCGTTGAACGTCTTACACAGTTTATGGAAAGCGATCAAGAGGAAAATTATGATCAATTCTTTCAAAAATTAAAATATGCTCGTAAATATTTGAGTTCCTATCTAACTACTTTACATCAAAAAAATGAACCCTTAAATAAATCAGCATTTGAGCTTTTTGGCGATCTTTTAAAAATGGAAAGCAAGTCAATCCCTAATTTAAGGATTCTGCTTCCCGAATTTAAAAAGTGGGATCAAGAACGACTAAATAAAGTAAAAAATTTACTAGATAGACTCTCTAGATTTTCTACTTCCTTCTTCAATGGTAAAGTGACAACTATTTGGTCAAAAAGTTCATTTAGTGAATATTCTTTTGATATTGAGCTAGAAATTAAAGAGACAATCGAAGTGTTACAAGGTACAATTATAGAGATTGAAAATATCAATAAATCGTTGACATCTATTGTAAATGTGGATTCTATATCTAATCTAGAAATCTTACATAAAAACTATTCTTCCTTGTCTTATCTTTTGAAAGCGCCGAATGTTTTGCCAAATAAGTGGGATAAAATTGACATTCGCTCTGCCCAAAATTGTTTGAATCAATTAAAAGATAAAGTTCAAGTTATTGAGAGTATTGAGCCTAATTTGAAACGAAAGTACTCTTCTGGATTTTTTAAATTGGATTTAAGAGAGTTATCTAAGCGATATCAGGGATACGGTTTTTTCTTGTTTGATATGTTTAATAACTATCAAAATGACCGAAAATTAATAAAAAACGTGTATCTTCTAGATAACAATCCTTCTGATGATGAAATCAAGAAAGATTTGACTAATGCTGTACAGCTACAATCTATAAAAGCCAGCCTCTCTAGTCATGATTATTCTGGTAAACAGATGTTTGGGACTTTATTTAATCCTAACATTTCTAAGCAGACAGAATTACAACCAATAGAAGAAGCTATTCAGTGGTTAATAGGCTTACAAAAACATAGTATTCCTACAGAGTTTGTCCAGAAAATTGTAGACTCGTATGATCAGCGCCGCAAGTTACAAAAAGTGGTTGACAAGCTTGAAATATGCCATAAAAATATCGAAAAAGGACTAGACTTTTTTCTAAGCCACTTTAGCGAGTCAGACATCACAAATCGCTATGTGGAACGAAATCAAATTTCATTTAATGAACTCAATGATTTTATAGAAGTTGCAAACTCGGATTTAGAACAGTTCCAAGACTGGTTAACCTATAAAGAAATTACCGAAGCAATTGATCAACTGGGAGCAAAAAGATTTTTAGATTGTTTTCTTAATCAAAATCTCAATACTCAGCAATGGTTCCCTTCCTTAGAAAAAGCAATTTATTCGACTTGTTGTGATTCCATAAGAAAAAGTAATTCTGAATTAAAAAACTTCGATGCTCAGGTTTACCAGCGTCAAATTGAAGATTTTATAGAACTTGATTCTAATCAACTAAATGTTGCCAGAAAAAGGCTGAAAAGAATTCATGCTAACTACTGGCAAACATATAAAGTTTCGCCAACTTACTCCACCCAATCCCAAAATCTCAGGAGAGAGGCAAATAAGAGAAGAGCGCATTTGCCTATTCGGACATTGTTAAGTAGTAGGCAAAAAGGTATCCCGAATCTAGTTAAAGCGCTCAAGCCTTGCTGGATGATGAGTCCACTATCAGTTAGTCAATATATCAATCCGAAAGTAGTTCATTTTGATGTCCTTATTTTTGATGAAGCTTCGCAGATTCGTACTGAAGATGTAATTTCATCAATTATTCGTGCGGATCAAGTAATTGTAATTGGCGATCGCAAGCAACTACCTCCAACATCATTTTTTGTGACTGGAAACAATAACTTGGATGGCGATGATAATAGTGATGATGAGGTCTACGAAAGCTTTCTGGATGAATGCTCTAATTTTATGTTTGGTCGTCAGCTAAAATGGCATTATCGCAGTAGGGATGAGAGATTAATAACGTTCTCAAATCATGAATTTTACGATTCTCAGCTAGTAACTTTCCCTAATCCTATTCAAGATGAGAGTAGTGGTGTATATTTTCAGCACGTTCCTGAGGGAGTGTATGATATTGGTATAACCAGAAAAAATCAGCGTGAAGCAGAAACTGTTGCAAGGTTAGCTCTTGAACATTTTACAAAATCGCCATCTCAGTCTCTTGGCATCATTGCATTTAGTGAAGCGCAAGCTGAAGCGATTCAAGAACAAATAGAGATTTTAGGCAGTACTAACTCACTCTTCAATGCTTTTTGTAGTGAGGATTGTCCAGACTTTTTTCTAAAAGCTTTAGAGAATGTACAAGGTGATGAGCGTGACGCAATCTTGTTAAGTGTTGGTTATGGTTTCGATAATAAAGGGAAATTATCTCTCAACTTTGGTCCAATTAGCAAACAAGGTGGAGAACGGCGCTTAAACGTGGCAATCACAAGGGCAAAAGATAAGATTACTGTAGTGTCTTCTATTCGGGCAAATGACATTAATTTGGCAAGTGCAAAGAGTGAAGGGGCAAGAGTTTTGCGGAACTATTTAGAATATGCAGCAAATGGAGGGCAACTAATAACAGAAAGAATTTATACTGACAAACTGGAATTTGGCTCGCCATTTGAAGAAGATGTCTATAATGCTCTAATTCAAAATAATGATATTAGAGAGAATTACATAATACGAACTCAAGTTGGCTGTTCTGGCTATCGCATTGATCTTGCAATTGCTCATAAGAGTTGTCCAAATGAGTTTTTACTTGGTATTGAATGTGATGGTGCGTCATACCATAGTTCTCCGACAGCAAGAGATCGTGATCGCTTACGGCAGCAAGTTCTTGAAAGATTAGGTTGGAAAATTCATCGAATTTGGTCAACTGAATATTTCAAGAATAAACCTAAACAACTTAGTTTTCTAATAGAGAAAATTATGGAAACTACAAAAGTTAATTCCTAGCATTGCAAGCAGTTAATCTAAGAGATATTTTTTTAATAAATTCAGGAGTAATTAACATGACAACTGCCACTGCCCAAATTAACATCCCCTTTGATCTACTAGCTGAAGCCGTCACCACCCTAAATATTGAGCATAAAATCAAACTATGGAAATTGCTAGGTCAAGAAATCACCGAAGCACAAAGAGTTACCCGAAATAACATTGATACCAATGCCATAGATTCTCTCGATCGCGTAGTTGAAAAAGTTCTATTAGAAACTGGTATGACCGAAGATGAATTAGTAGAAGCTTTTGTCAATCAGGAATCATGATGATATTGATTATTGACGCAAACATCCTAATTGCCGAATTACTTCGTCAGCGTGGACGCGAACTATTGCGTAACCCACAACTAATCATATACGCATCCGAAAGGGTTGTAGATGAGACTAATTACGAAATTCAGAAGCGGATAAGTCGCATGATAACTACAGGTAAATTGACTCAAGAAGCAGGAACAGATTTAATGCAAGCAGCTTCTCAATCATTAGGAACCTGTATGATCACCGTTCCTCAAATCGAATATGGTTATTTAGAAATAGAAGCTAAAGAGCGCATACCTAGAGATCCCGATGATTGGCATACCGTAGCTTTAGCAATACATTTAGATGCAGCAATCTGGACACAAGACAATGATTTTCTTGGTTGTGGTTGTCCATGCTGGACGACTGACACGCTAATTTCACATCTAAAGCGAATTAGCTAATATTTGTAATTGTTTATGACGTTGTGAGATTAAGAATGATATTTGTTCAGAATGAAGTATGTTCTTTTCAAAATAGAACTTCTATTTTATCATCCAAAAGTTCCGCGACTTTCTGGCGACTTTGCGCGAGACTGCGGTTAAGGAACAGGAGGTGGCGATTAGTCAGGCGATCGCGAATATCATCAAAAACAAACAGCATCAGGAATCCCAAGGTTATTGGCGGGCGATTAGCTTGCCCTTCATTGGTTTCTGTGCGGGGATGTTGATGATTGGCTTAGC
>JALQCR010000092.1 GCA_023336205.1 Pseudanabaena sp. Salubria-1 | reverse complement strand
AAAAAAAAAAAAAACAAACCCCCCCCCCCCCCCCCCCCCCCCCCCCCCCCCCCCCAAAAAAAAAAAAAAAAAAAAAAAAAAAAAAAAAAAAATATTTTATAAAAAAAAAAAACAAAAAATCCGGGGGGCCCCCCCCCCCCCACCACTTTTATTTGGGGTTTTATGTCCTCTCGCTCTCTTTTACTGCTATAAAAACTGGTTTCCCTAACCATATCAGTAGTGTTTTCACTACCGCCAGAGCCGATAGCGACAAGGGCATAATCATACATAGAAATGTCTGAAGGAGAAAAGTAAATGTTTTTTCACCCATCCTATTTGATCCTCATCCCAGGGATGATCTTGATGTTTTGGGCGCAGCAGCGTGTCAAAGCAACTTACGAAAAATATGCAGATATGAGATCTAGCCTTGGAATGACAGGCGCACAGGTTGCAAAGACCATCCTGCAACGTATGGGTATTTATGATGTGACGGTAGAGCAAGTCGCAGGAGAACTGACCGATCATTACGATCCTTCTGCAAAGGCAGTGCGCTTATCGGAATCAGTGTATGCATCATCATCACTAGCGGCGGCAGCGATCGCAGCCCATGAATGTGGTCACGTTTTGCAAGATGTACGCGGGTATCAATTTATGAATATCCGCGCATCCCTAGTGCCAGTAGCGAATATCGGCGCAAACTTTGGCCCCTTGATGGTGATGGCAGGGCTGTTCCTGACTTCGCTAGGCAGTCTGAGTGTTGTTTTCATTAATATTGGTATTGCTTTGTTTGCTAGCGCGATCCTATTTCATATTGTGACTTTACCTGTGGAATTTGATGCTTCTAGCCGTGCTTTGAAGCTAATTGATGAGCTAGGCATTCTCCAAGGTGACGAAAATATCGGTGCTCGGAAGGTGCTTAACGCTGCTGCATGGACATATGTAGCGACTGCAATTTACGCAGCGTTGCAACTTGTGCAGTTGTTGTTAATCCGAGGCGATCGCTAATTGCTGTAATCCTAATTCTCAAAATGGCAGCGCCATTTTGAGATGAGACTGTCAAGGAAAATGTGTAATACCAACCCTTACGGGGTTTGGTTTTTAATTCACAGAAGCGTTATCACTCTTTTGTGAATTGGTATTACACTTATAGTAATGAAAAAGATAGCTAGGACAAATCAAAACCCAAATAAATGAAGGCGGCGAGAAGCGCCGCCTTCATTTATTTGGGTTTTATGTCCTAAGCAAAACATTGCTATAGTTTTCGTGGTTGACTTTCTTAGCCTTTTTTAGAGATTTCCTGTTGTAATTGCGCCTAAGCGATCGCCAAAAGGGAAAAATCTAATAGTTGCTTTACCAATCACATTTTCCTTGGGCAAAAATCCCCAAATATGCGAATCATTGCTGTGATTGCGATTGTCTCCCATCATCCAATAACAACCTTTTGGTACAGTCACAGTACGCATCATGTATTTAGGAGATTCCGCAATATATGGTTCATCAAGAGGTTCATCATTGCGATAGACTTTACCGCCTCGTACTCCAATGCGATCGCCTTCGATACCAATCAAGCGTTTGATATAAGCTTTAGTATTGTCTTCAATAGCAGGGGACTTAGGCGGATAGAAAATTAAAATATCGCCACGTTGGGGTTCTTGCCATTGCTGTGAGATCTTATCGACTAAGATGCGATCGCCTACTTGTAGAGTGGGCTCCATCGAGCCTGAGGGAATGAATCGTGGCTCCACAATAAAAGTACGCAAAAATACTGCGATCGCAAGGGCTATGACAAAAATCCGAATGGTTTCACCATGTTGTTGCCACCAAGGTTTAATGGGAGCTTGAGGATCTAACTTAATTTCTGTGGACATGTATCAATTTCTGTGAGAGGACAAATCTTTCTCCCTCTCTCCTTTTGGGAGAGCAGGGTGGTTTCATTTTCGGGAAGGGATAGGGGGAAGGGGATACAGAAAAACAAGTAGCCACAACAGTAAAAAAAATGGTCTGTTAAAATCTAAGCAAGACCAGACCATGAACTTTATAGAACAATTAAAGCAGATCCCAGCCCATCGGAAGAGCAAAGGTAAGCGGCATCCACTTTTTCTAGTAATGAAAGTTTTATTTAGGACATAAAACCCAAATAAATGAAGGCGGCGCTTCGCGCCGCCTTCATTTATTTGGGTTTTGATTTGTCCTAGCCATCTCTTTCATTGCTATAGCAAACCCTGTAAGGGTTTTAAAAACACAAAATGGCTACGCCATTTTGTGTTTTGGTATTACAGATGTTATCGAATCAAACTCACCAAAAGAAAATTATTGAAAGCATTGCTTTCAATAATTTTCTTTTGGTGAGTTTGATTCGATTTGAGTGCAAAGCGCTGTAAGCGATCGTACTGAATGAACTAAGAGAGACTTAATTAAGCCCCTTGTTTTTCTATCGAAAGGGAATGATTTCCGCTTTTAAACCTGATTGAGCGAGTTTCTGTACTAGTTGATTTGCCGTGGTGCTCTCGCTATAGGCTCCCACTTGCATCATAGTTCTACCACTACGCGATAACCGAAATGCATCGGGAACAACCGTTTTCACCCGTTGAGTTACAGCGATGGAAGTAACTGGCACAACTACCCGATATTGGAAAGGCTTACCTGTAGTAGGATCGAGGGCGGGTGGTAAAGCCGCAACTCTAGGAGGAGTCGCAGGAGCCCTATAGTCACGCTCAATGATGATTGTTGTTGGTGCAGTATTAGGATTAGTGGAAATTACAGGACTTGGTAATACTTGACCAGAGTTAGGAGGCTTGGCAGGTACAAATACTGTAGTCGGTGTGGGACGAGGATTAGATTGAATCGGAATAGGAGTGACCGTATTGGCTGGTGATGGAATCGATGGTAATGGTGCAGGAGTGATAGAAGCAGCGATCGCATTGGTGATCGGAGAACTTGATGCTCTCAGATCCAGTAATCCTTTCACCCTCGATTGATTAATTTGATTGCCCACTGCCACTAAAGGAATAGTCGTAGCATTATTAATATCGAATTCACGATTATTTCTGAAAGTATTATTTCCTAGCGAAACCGTCGTGCCAAGATCAGGTCGGGGAGAACCATTGGAACTACTGAGAACTACTAGCCCATTGCGCTGATTATCAGCGATCGCATTGCCTCTTAGAGTTGGTTGAGCCGTATTTGAAATAATAATTCCATCCACATTGCGAGAGATATTATTATTCGCTAAAAGAACTTGAGATTGCTGTCCAATCGACAGACCAAAACCTGTATTCTCAAATTTGTTATCGCGTATTTCCCCTGTACTTGTGCCAAGTGCCGAAATGCCACTACCTTTATTATTTGTAAATAGATTGTTGCCAATGAAAGCATTAGCACTGCCTGTGAGAAAGATCCCATCGTGGGTACTGCTCACAAAACTATTGTTAGCAATAATGACATTACGGCTGGATTCTAACCATAGTCCATAACCGCGTGGGTTGCTATTAGTGACGGTAATACCTTCGATACGAGAGTTGGTTGCGGCGGCGATCGCAATATTTTGACTTGCAAAAGTGGGACTGACAAAGCGCCCACCACCGCTAATTACTACACCATTTCCATTAGCGCTAGGATTACCTCGTAAGATTGCACCTTTAGGAAGTCGAATCGGAAAACTTTCGCCCGTAGTTTGGCTATATGTGCCATTACTTAATTGGAAAATTGTTCCTTCTTGAGGATTGGCTGCGATCGCAGCAGTGATTGTACGATAGGTCTGTGCATCATTACCTTGTGGAGATACATAAACAATCTTTTGTTGAGCAGCCTGCGCCCAAGCAGTAGAGGGCACAGCGAGGGACAAGAGAAAAACTACATTAATAAGACGAGGACAGGGAAACTTATTCATATTCAGACACCAACAAGATATCTAGCAAACATGTCTAACTAGACTAGCAGCAAGTTGCTTTTGTTTCATACAAAAAAAAGGAGGTGCAGCGCACCTCCTTTTTTTAGATTTTTTGATTAAGCCGAAGTTACAGGCTCTTTAGCAAGAAACTTCTCAAGTTCACTAATTGCCTCAGCGTCAACCTTCTCTTGCATTGGACAGAACTTAGGTCCACACATTGAGCAGAACTCTGCGGTTTTATAAATATCCGCAGGCAAGGTCTCATCGTGATATTCCTTAGCACGCTCAGGATCGAGAGATAGCTCAAATTGCTTGTTCCAATCAAAGTTGTAACGCGCAGTCGATAGCTCATCATCGCGATCGCGAGCATTAGGACGATGACGGGCAATATCCGCAGCATGGGCGGCGATCTTGTAAGCAATCAAGCCATTACGCACATCTTCAGCATTTGGCAAGCCAAGATGTTCCTTTGGTGTGACATAGCAAAGCATAGCCGTACCATACCAGCCAGCCATTGCTGCACCGATCGCCGAAGTGATGTGGTCATATCCAGGGGCAATGTCAGTAACCAAGGGCCCCAGCACATAGAAAGGAGCTTCAGAGCATTCTTCCATTTGCTTCCGCACGTTGAACTCGATCTGATCCATTGGCACATGTCCAGGACCTTCGACCATGACTTGAATATCATGTTCCCAAGCACGGCGAGTTAGTTTGCCAAGAGTCTTTAACTCAGCAAGCTGAGCATCATCGGAGGCATCATGCAAGCATCCTGGACGCAGCGAATCCCCAAGGCTGAAGGACACATCATGCTTCTTAAAGATTTCGATGATGTCGTTGAAATGGGTGTAGAGAGGATTTTGCTTGTGATGGTGTAACATCCAACGCGCCAAAATACCACCACCACGGGAAACAATCCCTGTGAGACGGTTTTTGACAAGCGGTAGATGCTCAATCAAGATTCCTGCATGGATGGTTTGATAGTCTACGCCTTGCTCAGCGTGCTTCTCAATGATGTGTAAGAAATCATCAGGTGTGAGGTTTTCCATTCTGCCATGCACGCTTTCGAGTGCTTGGTAAATGGGAACTGTGCCGATGGGAACAGGTGAAGCTTTGATAATCGCAGTCCGAATCACATCGAGATCGCCACCACCAGTGGACAAGTCCATGACAGTATCAGCGCCATATTTGACTGATAAATGTAACTTCTCAACTTCTTCGTCAATATTTGAAGAGTTGGGTGATGCACCGATGTTGGCGTTGACTTTACATCGGAAGGCAATGCCAATTCCCATTGGTTCAAGATTTGTATGATTCTTGTTGGCGGGAATGATGGCTCGACCTCTAGCGACTTCAGCGCGTACCAGCTCTACGGGTAGGTTTTCACGCCATGCCACATACTGCATCTCTTCGGTGATGATGCCTTGACGGGCACAGTGCATTTGCGTACCGCGATATTCTCCGCGCCTTGTAGGCGCAGAGGGGAGTTTTAAACCAACTGTCATGTAAATTTCCTCAAATAATGTGCTTTCCTACGCCGATGTCAATCGGTTCAGGTTCTAAGGATTTGCTCTCAGTCTGGTTTTCACAGACACTCCTAGCATCTTGAGATCATAGCACTGTAAAGCTAGTGCTTATAGGTAGAGATAAGCTGGACTATAAAAATTAACTATTGCCATCCAGCGCGTTGCGCTGAATTAAAAACCAGATAAATTTTTGAAAGTGCTGCTAATCGGCGCTTTCAAAAATTTATCTGTACTATAGCTATAGCCACCTATATCAGGACAAATCAAAACCCAAATAGTGTGAGGGGGGGGGGGGGGGCGCCC
>JALQCR010000091.1 GCA_023336205.1 Pseudanabaena sp. Salubria-1 | reverse complement strand
TTAGCGAATTTTTCAATTATAGTGCTTATGGTTATCTCTCTATTGATTGTGTTGTATTAGAGAAATGCAGAACCAAATATCGATTGAGTTCCTCTAGTTTATGAAAACATATTGACTAATTGGTGTCTTACTTTACGAATGAATTGGTTGAATACGATATAAAACGTAAAAAGAATAGTTGCGGTGCGAAGCGCCGCAACTATTCTTTGGGTTTTGAATTTTTGTCCTAGCTTCTCTGTCTACAGCTATAGCTGATGAATGTTGGCGCAAAGCGCCGACATTCATCGTTTTAAGGTTGTTAACTGAATTTAGTTAAGAACTTTAAAAATGACTGTGTGCGTGGAGTCAGCAAAGTTTTACGATAGGCATCGGCAGCTTTTTTGATTGCGTCGGCTTGAGTAGGATAGGAATGAATCACACTAGAAAGCGCATTTAATCCCTGTTTTGTGGCGATCGCTAAAGTAATTTCGCTAATCATTTCGCCAGCATGACGCGCAACAATTGTTGCTCCCAGAATCCGATCTGAGCCACGCTGATGCAAGATTTTGACAAACCCTTCCGTTTCTCCATCATAAATAGCGCGATCGACGGAAGAGAAAGGAATCTTAATCTCATCTGTCTCTAAGCCTTTAGCTTTCGCTTCTTCAGCATATAAACCCACATGGGCAATTTCAGGGTCAGTATAAGTCACCCAAGGCATTACCAAATCACTAAGTTTGCTCTTGCCTAAACCAAAGGGAGCAAATAGAGTGTTTTTAATCACGATTCTGGCTGCGGCATCGGCGGCATGGGTGAATTTCCAGTTCATGCAAATATCTCCTGCGGCAAAAATCCGTGGGTTCGTAGTCTGGAGATAATCATTCACGATTACGCCGCGACGCTTGTCGTAGTCAACATCCACAGCTTCTAGATTCAATCCCACATTTGGCGATCGCCCCGCGCCGACCAGAATTTCATCAACTTCAATTTGGTTAATAATTCCATTTTGTTGATAATGGATGACTTTACCAGTGTTAGTTTTTTCGACTTTAGCGATCGCACAATCAAGCACTAAGTTCAATCCCTCGCGGATAAATTTTTGCTGCACAATTTCCGCTGCGTCAGTATCTTCGCGATCAAGTAAATGTGGATTTTTATGTAGTAATGTGACTTCACAGCCTAGTCGGTGAAAAGCTTGGGCTAATTCACAACCAATTGGGCCGCCGCCGATCACCGCCAATCTTTTAGGGCGATCGGTCAAGGAGAAAACAGTCTCATTGGTTAAATATCCAGTTTCGACCAGTCCTGCAATTTGCGGGTCGGCAGCCCTTGCACCTGTGGCAATTACGGCTTTTTTAAAACGTAGTTGCAGATTATTAACTGCGATCGCGTTCTCATTAATAAATTGTGCGGAACCAAGAAATACATCCACGCCAAGATTGCGAAATCGCTCGGCGGAGTCGTGGTGACTAATACCCGCACGGATTTTGCGCATTCTTTCCATGACTGCTGCAAAGTTAATATCAATGTGGCTCGGTGGGTTAATGCCAAAGTGAGCCGAGTCCAGCATATCCGCAACAACTCGCGACGAACGAATCACACATTTAGAAGGAACGCAGCCGACATTCAGGCAATCACCCCCCATCAAGTTTTTCTCAATCAAAGCGATTTTTAATCCCAAGCCTAAACCCGCTGCTCCTGCTGCTACTACTAAGCCCGCCGTTCCTGCACCAATCACGACCAGATCGTAAATAGCGGCTGGTTGAGGATTTACCCAATCAAGGGGATGTACATTTGCAATCAAATCACGATTATAGGCATCCACGGGCTGAATGAACTCTTCATAGCGATCGCTTGAATATGATTGGGATTGAGTCATGATTTGATACTGTTGATTAAATTAAGTAAAATGAATCAATAAACTTGTGAGAAGTGTTACTTTGCGACGCTTTTCACAAGTTTATTGATTCAGGTTTGAGCGCAAAACGCTGTAGTTCAAGTATAAGCACAGGATAAAAAATCAAAAATAGAACGCTAAATCAGCCTAAAAGTCTTATCCAGCAGCTATTTTGGGTTTGAAAGCTAAAATCGTTACTGGGAGGGTATTTCAAGTTTTTTATCCTGTACTTAGATTTTTCATTTAAGAACAAAGCGCGTTGTAAAGTCAGTCCAGAACTACTCTAGATTTTAGTAGTATCTTGAGAATAAATTGACGTAAGTAAAGCAAATTGTGAAAATTTGTGACTCTGCTGGTAAAAGCAAGCGATTAATATAGGTAAAATCTATTGAACAAATTTTAAAATACGAGATTTTAAAATTTGTTCAATAGATATAGGGTTTTGCGGTAGTTTGAGGTTAAATCGATGTTTTGTGCCGCATTTGCGTATGAATCATTAGTTAGCCCTCGATCCCTTTACGTGTGGTAGTTAAAAGTAATGCATCGAGAAAACAAAAAATATCTGCCTCGACGAGCAATAGTAATAGCTTTAAAGACCTTCATTGTTGGTATTTGCTTCTTGATTTTTTACTGTCTCTTGACTTTAATCATCCCTTTGATTATCAGTGGAAATCTAGGAATAACAGAGTTTGGAAATCTTTACTCGGAAAAGCTTAACAAGCCATTATTTGTTTTTCATATTTATGAGGTTAAAAATCCATCGACCTCTGTAGCTGTTGAGCTAGACCACTTTGTTCTTCCGCCGAATGTCTGCGTTGATGGAATTACTCTTGCTGTATTCGGTTATGATTCTCGTTATAAACCACCTTACAAAGATGAGCCAGATTTTTCTTCTTGGGCTGGCACAGAAGATACAGACTATCACTACAAATCTCATAAGTGCTCCAAGAACGAGCGTGTTTTGATAGATAGATATGAGCTGCTTTCAGATAATAATAGAACTGAAAAGAAAGAAAATATAGTGGGAATGGCTGAGATGCCGATTTACTATTTCCCATTTGATGAGCGTTCTTTATATATTGGACCGCATATAAGCCTGTATACCAATGACAATGAAAAACAGAAAATAGTTGACTATGAGATCGCTGGTTGGGTTACAGCACCAAACTCAGATGAGAAGATTATTTTTGAAAATTCTGATCGTGATAGACAGCCAAATATAAGAGTCTATTTATATCGACCCTTTGCCTATAGAGCCTTGACATTGATATTATTGGGATCATTATTTCTATTTATCATTTCACTTGCTTTTCTCAAAGACAATGGGACTTTTCTTGAAGTCTCAATTGGCATTCTTTTTGGGCTGTGGGGCGTTCAAAATATTCTCATTCCCCAAAACATAAAAGATACTACGATTATTAGTTCATTAATTTTGACTCTGTATATTTGTTTTGTGTTCGTTGCCTTTATTCGCTTTGTAAGATTTATTTTATGGAGATGGCTAGATCAATTTTATCAAGGAGATTAATGCTGATTTTGAATCTCTTCGGGTACATTCCCCGTGGCTTGCCACGAGCACTAGAGGGCGGAATTTGAACGCTCCGCCCAACTTTTACTTTAAAATTAATCTAAAGACAATTAGTCAATCAAAAGCTCTGTTTGTTTCAAAATATATTCAGGGATTATAAATTTTCATGTGTATTCTATAGGTAATTGAAGAAGTGAAAAGTAAAAAAATGATTGTATAAATTAGGTCTAACAATTCATTGGAGCGGAACTTTCGTTGACTGGATCGGTTATGATTGAAACTAAACTACAGCACTGTCCGCTCAACTCAGCCGTTATACCGAATCGACACGCCCGTTAAAGCTGTCTTTTGTTAGCCGAAAATAGGCAAGCAAAAATGGTTGACTTCGTTGTTTAGTTCCGAAAGGTTATTGGCGATCGCAAAGTCAAATAATAGCACTGTTGGATAATAACGACTAGAATCTCTGAAACCCGCACAGAGAATAGCTTTCAAGTCTTTTGAGTAAATATCCTTGAAACTTTTGCCCAGACTAGGTTACAAGACTTTTTGATTGCCCAACAGGGCTAATTATTAAGCAATCGCCAATAATTGATCACTTTTATTGCTAAGCACTAAGTACGAGACAAAAAGATTTGAGAAGCGATACAAAGTATCGCTTCTCAAATCTTCTTGGTGTACCACCATGCCCATGCGATGAGGACTGCTTGCAATGGCAGCCTTCCCCATCGTAATAAGTCTGAGTCGAGAATTCCATCCATTTGAATACGATTAACTGCCATGTTGATATTGGCAGGAAATACAGCAATGAATAGGGCGATCAATCCCCATGCTGCGGCTTGACTGACTGGAGGAACTAACAAGCCAACTCCACCTAAAATTTCAAATACGCCACTAATGTAAACCAAAGCTAAAGGATAAGGTAAAAAAGAAGGAACGATCTTCACAAAGGGATCGGGCGTTACCCAGTGAAGTGTCCCTGCGGTGATCATGAATATCGCAAGCAAGACCCGTAAAACTGATTTAATTGTGAGCATATCAAAATAGTGTTAATTGTTGCGGTGGCGGAGTTAGATCATTCCAAGGCAATGCTGGCGCAGGAACATTTGCTTTTTCTAACATTTCCTGAAAATATTTAGCATTATGTGGCGATCGCTCTTCGATAGGGCAATGTACAAAAAAATAAACTTGAGTTTCATTAGCTAACCAGTCTTGCAAATAAGTCACCCATTCTTGCCAAAAACGAATATTTAGATCGCGATCAGGATGGCTAATAAAACGGACAATGCTAAAGGGTGCTGTCACCACAGGTTGCAAAGGTAAATTTGGCTTGCGCCGTTCCTGCTGCACAGGGAGCGACAACGCGGGATCAATTTCCGCACCTAAGGGTAGATCGTATATTGGTCGAGAATCGAGTAAGACTCTACCAATACCTAGATTTTGCAATAAAACATTGAGGCGATCGCAATGTGGCGCTTTAAACCAATCACCATGACGGACTTCTAGAGCAATTTGATAGTTTTTTGTCGGTAAAGCTCTGAGAAAATTTTCTAGATCAGCAAAATTAGCTGGGCTATAGCTCGGCGGTAGTTGGACAAATAGCACACCTAAGCGATCGCCAAATCCAGACATTAAACCTAAAAAATGTAGTGCCTGATCCAGATATGGCAATAGCAAACCATTATGGGTTAACTGTTTTGGAAACTTTGGGCAAAACTTAAAATTTGCGGGCGTATCCTTTGCCCAGCGCTCAACAGTTTGGCGATCGGGGATCACATAAAAAGTTGAATTTACCTCGACGGTTGCTAGGCGATCGCTATAGAGCTGCAAAAATTCCGTTGAGCGGCTTCCCTTAGGATAAAAATCACCAACCCAACCTTTATAAGCCCAAACCGCACAACCTAAATAAAACTTCAAGTCCATATTTCTATAACCGAGAGAAGCGAAAGCTTTCTGTAATTCTAAACGGCTTCAGAGATTGAGCCCCCAATGAGCACAATCTCAAAAAAAACTGATCTCATAAGTGAATCAGCTCTATAGCATATGAATATCTAATAATGAACTGATTGTCCTATAAGAATAAACTATGCTAATTTGTGTCAAAGTTTCTTAATCAAGGGAATCAAATATGCCGCATTCAGTTGACTTAGATAAAGAGCAGACAACCATTCCCTTGAATGGCGTGGAATCAAATATGCAGCATTTAGTTGATTCAGATAAAGATCAGACAATCACTTCATGGGATGGCAAAACTCTGCGTAGTCGAATTGTCAAAACTTTGGAGCTGGTGCAAGACGCGATCGCGATCTCTCTTTGTATTGGACTGTTTTGCGTCATGGTGTTGCAACTTAAAGAGATTTTTCAATCCTTATTAACCACTCTGCACTTTCATGACATAACAGCAGATATTTTATTTATCCTCATTTTAGTGGAATTATTTCGGCTATTAATTATTTATCTTCAAGAACAGCGAGTTTCCATAGGGGTTTCCGTAGAAGTTACTATCGTTTCGGTATTGCGAGAAGTGATTGTTAAAGGGTTGCTAGAGGTCGAATGGAAGCAAGTCATGGCTACCTGTGCTTTTTTAATAGCTCTAGCCCTACTATTAGTAGTTCGGGTTTGGCTGCCCCCCACCTTTGAAGGCGTTGATCCTCAACAAATAGCCTCCGCACGTCGCAAGGACAAAAAAATAACATAATGAAATATAAAGGGGCGCAACGCGCCCCTTTATATTTCATTCCAGCAATTCTAATTATGAAAACCCAAAATCGGTTTTTGGGGGGGGGGCGCCCCCCCGGCGGGGGGGGGGCAACACGGGTTTTTTTTTTT
>JALQCR010000090.1 GCA_023336205.1 Pseudanabaena sp. Salubria-1 | reverse complement strand
TTTTGTGCCCAAAAAAAAAAAAAAAAAAAAAAAACAAAAATTTGGGGGGGGCCCCCCCCCCCCGCCACTTATCTTTTCGATTAAGCAAAATAAGTCAAGAGAATAAATCTTTGAGAAAGAGAGATATCTCCGCCCGATCGCTGACATTGAAGAAATCAAGTGGAACTACTCCATCTAAGTGCCGACTAACTACACTAAAACCTAATCTTGCCCTGCGATAGTTAATCACTAAAGGACTATTGGCTGGCAAAGGTAAACGAAACCAAGCATCAAAATTAGGAGATTGCGCCATGCGATCGCTCATCGCTTTGACGGTAGCAACTGAACGAGTGTCAGGCAAACTGCTCGTAGCAAATACATAGGCGCGTTCCAGTAGCTTGTCTCGCAAGTTAGGATTTAACCAAGCCGAAATCACCATTTCTAGAGGGGTTTGAGGATTTTGCTTCACCGATTGCAAAGCCTCAGTATCATTGGCGATCGCATTAGCCAGTAAAACTGCTGTGGAATATCCTGTTTGTTTAAGTTCTGCAACTGCATTTGGATTGCCATTCCACCATCTTAGAGCCGCAAGATTTAGGGCTTTACTGGGGTTATTGCGATAGTTGTTTTCCAGATTAGCTAATACTTGTGGGTAAAGGTTCTGGAAAGAGGGATCATTCCAAATTGGGCTAGTAATAAAAATAGGATCGTTAATAACTTCGGTGCTCATAGCAGCAATTCCTTCGGCATTTTTTCCTTGCCTTAATAAACTGAGCCCTAAACCGAAGGAAAGCGATCGCTTATTCGGTACTAGCTCTAACCCACGTCGAAAATAAGCTTCTGCGGCTTGAGCAGATTTTTCAGTAGAATCTTGCCGCAGACTCAGCCAAGCGGCGGCATTATATCCCGCTTCATTATTAGGATTAGTCGCGATCGCAGTTTTAATCCATGTCAAACCCTCTTGTTGCCATGCCTTCGACTGTGGCAAATTCGGATAATTAACTGCAAGATCTGCTAAATTCCAACCCAATTGATAGGGATAGTAAGGCTCCCAAGGTGCAAATTGATGGGCAAATTTGAGCCGATCTTGGAATTTATCAATCGCCGCGATCGCTTCAGGTAGAGCTTCCTGTGTTCCTGTCGCCAAATCTTCTCTTGCTCTTGATAAATAGATAAAGCCCACATTTGAGGCTTGCCAAGCCATATTTACAGGAACGAGCCATGCGATCGCAGCTACCAAATAGACAGTGGCAATAGTTGCTAACCAGAGGCGTGGTTGTCTTTGATAACCGAGGCTAATCAATTCGCCCGTATGCCTTTGCCCTAAATAAGCCAGACAAGCAAATACAATCACTAAGCTGCCACTAATCGATGGAACATCAAGCTGATAATCAGTAATCGCTAACATGCCATAACCTATCAAACTGCCAAATAATCCATAGGCGATCACCTGCTCCTGTGAATTAGCTTGCCAAGTAAGAGATTTATGTAATTTGATAAATAGGGCAATGATCGCTACTAATAAAAACACAAAGGTAATTACCGCACCAATTCCCAGTTCTGCCCAAAGATGCACAGGCGTACTGTGTAACTGAAACAGAAGCTCAGCTTCGCGTCCAGCCCATTGCGGACGATATTGCTGATAGAGCATGATCGCTGAGCCAGCGCCTGCCCCAAACAACCAATGATCTAAGCCAATTCTCCAGCCCACATCCGCCGCGATCGCTCTAAATAGCAATTCACCTGATCCTTGAGTGGGATTTGCAGAACTAGTAATTAATCCTGATATGAGCGATCGCAAGCGATTATTGGTAGAAATTAAAAATGCTAGTAAGGCGATCGCGCCACCGCTACCGAAAGTAACTAACCAACGATTACCCCTGCTCCGTAATAAAGCCACAATAATTCCATAGAAAACTATTGCCCCTAGCCCTAAAAAACCTCCCCGCGAACTAGTAGTGTACAAATCGATTAAGCCTAAACCAATCGCCATTAGCCATAGCGATCGCCACATTCCCTTTTGGGCGATCGCCAAACTTGCAAAAATAGGTAAAACCAACATCAGAAATCCCGCCACATAATTCTGATGTCCCATTGGAGCCCAATTACGAGATTGCAAATCCGAAAAATCGTAACTAAGATTTAACCCCCATTGATTTAGCTTGGCAAAATTATTTAATTGTGGTAACCATGTCTGAGTGATCCACAAGAATAAACTTGACATAATCACCACAAATCCTAATAAGCCTTGAAAGCGCAAAATTGGCAAAACTGCTGATAATTTCTCTCCCGCCGAAGGCGGGAGAGAAATTGATTGGGGTGATTCTCTATGCAAAAAATTATTGGTTACATACAACGCAACAAAATAGCCAAAAGCAGTCAGGCTATACCACATACCTTGATTGGGAAACCGTGAGAACATTGTTGATAGACACAGGGTTACCAAACCAGCACCGATCGCCCAGTCAAAGCCACTACCTAGTAAATAGAACGGTTTCTCGCGTCGCCAAAGATTTAGCAACCCCGCGATCGCAAAGCATAGTAATCCCACTTGCCATAGCAACACCCAAGGGAAAGCCACCATCTGCGTACTACTATCGGGTAGCAGGGTAAATAAAATATAGGCGGCGATGCCTAACTGGACGACTAACCGACCTGTACTCATAAGATTTGGTAGACCAATTTCGCAAAACAATCAGTGACTAATAGACTTAAATTATGTCAGTAATTCATATTAAGTAGGCGCAATTAAATATAAAACCCAAAGAAGCTGATTCGCCCGCTTCGCGGGCGAATCAGCTTCTTTGGGTTTTGGTTTTTATGAAAACGATGTACTTATGAAATCGAATTTTAAATTTTACAGGTACAGAAAATCTTAAAATAGAGGCAATATGTAGATCGCTGATACTTTACAACCTATGAACGGGGCTTCCACATTTTTTGACCCTAGTGACAAGATAGAGAGTGGATCAATTGCTACAGCAATGTTTTCCAGCAATAGCCCTGAAGAGTTATTAAAAATTTTTTTAACTAGCCTTGGCGATCTTTTAGCAGTTAGTCGAGTCGCTATTTATCAATTGACTAATCAGAATGAGGGAATTATCTTAGTAGACGCAGTTTCTCCTAATATTCAGAATATTAAAAGCCAAATATATCCGATTTCTTTTTTTGGAGTGGATTCTTTCCAAATATATCGCCGTAATCGCACTGTCGAACTATCAGATATTACTCAAATATCCGAGCTAAAAAACTTACATCAATGTTGGCAACAGACTCAGGTTAAAGCAATGATGTCAGCTCCGATTTTATTCAATTCCTTGGCGGAATTTGACAAAGTCTGGGGATTAGCATTTGTCCAACAATGCGATCGCACAAGACAATGGCAACCTCAAGAAGCATATTTCTTGTATGAGTTATCTCAAGTTTTAGGTCAATGTTTACAGTCTTGGGAATTAAGTTTGCGATCGCTCACACCCTCAAAATCGTTAATTGCAAGTCAATCGTCAACTAAGGAAATTCCATCTGGGGATAATCAGTCTTTGGATGAATTCCATGATCAAGAAGAATTTTTCGTCAAAAGAGTAGAACTATCTAAAGAACTAGAATCTAATTCAGCTCAACCTCATCCAATGCTAGATGGGATTGCAGTATCCAACGACTTCACTTTGTTTGATGGGGATACAAATGAGATTTTGGATAGAAGTCTTATCAAATATAGTGAAACTTCTATTAATCAAGCTATTAATATTGCTATGCAAAAACTAGAACAAAAAATCCAATATCGATCTAGTCCTTATCCTCGTGACTTTTCACAAATAAATTCTCTACAAGATATCTACGGTGTTGATTTGGAATCCATAACCATCGAAGATGTGCTAGAAAGTTGTGCTCAAGGGATAACCCCAGATCAAACACAAACAAAAGTTGATTATTTGCAACAAAGGGTTGGCGAACTAGTAGAAAGTATGCAACAAAAGCTAGATGAAATTACTTTACTTCAGCAACAAGTTCAAGAATTAACGGCATCTCAACAAGAATTTCGGCAAATATTGCTAGATTTGCAATCAGAAAATTTAACCAAAAGTATCAGAGATACAGTTGTCAAAATGTATCGATCTCTTTCATAAATACCAAAAGAGACGGCGCAAAGCGCCGTCTCTTTTGGTTAATTGCGAGTTACGACTGCCTCAATATGGGCAGTTTGAGTTTTGAGGTTTGTTACTGGATCAACTTTGCTATCGACAGAAGAGATCGCCCAACGTAATGGTTCGCCATGTTTGGCTAGCTCTTGCTCGACATTTTTGGCGATCTCTTCTTGGTTTTCGTTAATCTCAATTTCCGCAGTAATAAAATGAGTAGTCATTTTGGTTGATTTTCTAATTGAATTTGATGGATAGAATTTTACAGCGCATTGAACCTCAAAAAAGTAAAGCCACAACTCTATGAATAGGGTTTGTCTCTGTACCGCTATCGACATTCACTGCTAGACTAAAAAAAGAAAAATTTAACGATTAGCACACCTATTGAATCGATGCCTCAAGACACTGTTGCGACTGTTTCGACTTCTGCACCCAATATCACCACAGACGAAGCCCTAATTGTCTACGAAGACATGGTACTGGGGCGCACTTTTGAAGACAAGTGCGCTGAAATGTATTATCGCGGAAAAATGTTTGGGTTTGTGCATTTGTATAACGGTCAAGAAGCCGTTGCTAGCGGCATAATTAAGGCAATGCGCCCCGATGATTATGTTTGCAGTACCTACCGCGACCATGTTCATGCTTTGAGTGCAGGTGTCACCGCAAACGAAGTCATGGCGGAACTCTTTGGCAAAGAAACAGGATGTAGTAAGGGTCGTGGCGGCTCGATGCATATTTTCTCAGCCAAGAATAACTTTTTGGGTGGATATGCCTTTGTTGCTGAAGGAATTCCCGTGGCATCTGGTGCAGCATTTCAGTCAAAATATCGTCGCGAAGTGATGGGCGATCCTAACGCTGACCAAGTAACGGCTTGCTTCTTTGGTGATGGTGCAAGTAACAATGGTCAATTTTTTGAAACTTTGAATATGGCAGCTTTGTGGAAGTTGCCAATTATTTTTGTAATTGAAAATAATGATTGGGCGATCGGTATGAAACATCATCGCGCTACTTCTGATGTCAGGATTCACAAGAAAGCTGAAGCATTCGGAATCCCTGGATTTGAAGTGGATGGGATGGATGTCATGGCTGTCCGTGAACATGCTAAAGAGGCTATTCGTCGTGGTCGTGCGGGGGAAGGTCCTACAGTTTTAGAATGCATGACCTATCGCTTTAGAGGGCATTCTTTGGCTGACCCCGATGAGTTACGCAGCAAGGAAGACAAAGATAAATGGTTTGGTCGCGATCCGATCAAAATCTTTGCGAGCCGTCTTCTGGAGCATGGGTTGGTCGAAGAAGCTCAACTGAAGGCGATCGACAAGAAGATCCGTGATGTGGTCGAAGAATGTGTCCGCTTTGCAGAGACCTCTCCTGAACCCGATCCTAAGGATCTATTCCGCTATCAGTTTGCCGAAGATGAATAACAAAAGGAGTCGCAAAGCGACTCCTTTTTTTAGATAAAAGAGAATGGCGGTGCTTTGCACCGCCATTCTCTTTTTACAGCAATTGCCAATCAAACGAACCACAATACACTTTTTGAAAGCGTTGCTTCGCAACGCTTTCAAAAAGTGTATTGGTTTGGTTTTGAGCGCAAAGCGCTGTAGTTTTTACAAAACTGCTATAGCTTGCATCGAGATATTTGAGCTTGTTCCCAATCTACATCACTCGTAATTGCATGGGAAAAATCACAATTAACTAAGTTTGCTTTGTGAAAAGAGGCTTTAGTTAGGTTTGCATACTGAAATCTAGTACCGATCATTGTTCGCGATGAATTAATTGTGAGGCGAAATAAATAAAGACTGCCAAAAATTTGTAATGGCTCGATCGCTAAAAATGTCAAGAGCGCCGTAAAACTATTAAACCTTAATAAGCCAATAATCGCATTAAATGCACCAGCGACTAAGATTTTTGTGAATGTTGAACCAAAGAAACCAAATAAAAAGGCAACGATCAAGGAGATGGTAGTCGCTATGAAAGTTCCTTTTCTACCAGTGAAGGTAAAGCTGCTAGCTGTGAAAGCGATCGCAAAACAAACAGAAAATACCACAATCGCGATGATCGCTACCCAGTAGACTGTTGTCCGATCAATTCTTGCTGCCCCAAAAATGAAGGCGATCGTAAAAGAGATCAGTAATATTATGGCAATCATTGCTGTCCCAGCAAACATTAGCGCCATTACAAACGATGCCATACTGGCGATTACATTTTGACGTTGGCTTGCCCCCGTTCGTACATTCGCAAAATTAGCAGCTTTAAGTTGGGAACGACAAAAGTCACATCCACGAATATCTGCGCCGCTAAAATCAGCACCGACTAAATTTTTACCTTTAAATGAGCGATCGCGCAAATCTTGATTTGCAAAGTTGAGGCTTTGACTCATAGCGCCTGTAATAAATTCATAAAGGTTATATAGATGCTAAGCATCTATATAACCTTTATGAATTTTAAGTCAATTCGCCCATGGTTGGCTTAGAAATATGTGGCAGTCCCCAGCCTAATTTTTCACGCAAGACCTTAAAGAACTCTCCTTTTTGGAGCCGAATAAACCTTGCGGGGTATTGCGATCGCTCGACTTCAACGCGATAGTCGGGATAGACATAGCAGCCAGCATTGCCATCGACGACTAACACCAAACGATGACTATTGGCAGGTGTAACGACTGTTTTCTCAGTATTGGCAAATACTAATGCTCGTGAAGCCATTGAGTGAGCACAAATCGGAATCAGCTGAAATACAGGAATTCCTGGCTCGATCACGGGGCCACCTGCGGAGAGGGCATAGGCTGTCGAGCCTGTGGGTGTGGAAATAATCACCCCATCTGCCGCAATATCCACGGGCATATGACGACCAACCTGCACCTCAAAATGACACATACTGGTCAATGGTTCACGATGAAGAACCATTTCGTTCAAAGATAGTGCTTCCCAGAGTAAGCCTTGGTTGTCATAAACACGCACTGCCATCATCGATCGCTGCTCGACGACATAATTACCTTCGACAACTTGGGCGATCGCTTCTTCCCAGTCAGTCAGGTAAGTTTCAGTTAGAAAGCCCATATGTCCTGTATTCACGTTTAGGACTGGCAAACCGAGAGGAGCAATTTGGCGACAAGCCGATAGTACAGTGCCATCGCCGCCCAAAGCCACCGCAAACATGACATCTTGATCAAATCCTAAGGGTACTAAGCTTTCGATCAAGGTGTGACATACAGGAGCATCTGGCTTGCCATAGCCCAAAATACCGCCAGTTCCCGTCGCCATAACAGTCTGGATGCCACGCTTTTCTAGCCATAACTTCATATCCAACGCTACACGTTCAGCGACAGGTTTTGCGTCGTTATATATAATCCCGACTTTTGGCACGCTCAATGACTACCTAGACTATTCAAAAAATTTGTCAGTTTTGTAATTATATAGCAATCCAAGTTTTGCTTAGTGCATAAAACCCAAATAACAGAAAGGCGGGGGGGGGGGGGGCCGGGGGGGTTTTTTTTTTTTTGTGGGGGGGGGGGGGCGCCCCCGGTTTTTTTGTTTTTTTT
>JALQCR010000089.1 GCA_023336205.1 Pseudanabaena sp. Salubria-1 | reverse complement strand
TAAAACTGGCAAAAATAAGCTTGCTATGCAAAATGAATATGATGATTTGTTAGAAGTTCTTAATTCATTGAATATTGAGATTTTACCAATCACCTTTGCAGATACCCAAATCTATAAAAATCTGCCTTTGCATCATGGCGATCCCTTTGATCGAATGATAATTTCTCAAGCAATAAATAACAACTTAACGATTATCGGCTGCGATCGCGCTTTTAATGATTATTCAGTTCAAATGTTATGGGAATGATATTGCCGATACACTGAACTTTAAGAAATTAGATTTTAAGCATGAATATTTCTAGTCAACTTTTACAACTTGCCACATGGATGGCAGGTGAATTTAGCAACCGCGAACAATCGTTAGATCAACCCATCTGGTTTGTGAACTTAGTCTGGTGGCAACGCCCCATCCCATTTAACGTTTTAGGCAGCATTGCCATCTTTGCCGAACAAGCCAATGCCCTGATCCTCGATCGCCCTTATCGTCAGCGCATTTTGCAATTTGTAGAAAATGACGGCAAAATTCAAGTGAAATATTGGGGTTTTAAAGATCCTGCGGCATGGACTGGGGCTGGACGCGATCGCGATCGGCTTAATCAAATCACCATTAATGACATCGAACCTCTCGCTGGTTGTTTATTAGATATCTCCTTTGCCAACGATCGCTACAAAGCCGAAATGCCCAAGAATGCGAAATGTTGTTTCCAATATTTAAACGAATCTCGCCAAGTTGTCTTAGGTTTTGAGGTTAGCTCTGATGAATTTTGGAGTGGCGATCGCGGAGTCGATCCTGAAACAGGCACAGCCATCTGGGGCGCAACTGTAGATTTTTATAAATTTAGCAAAACCCAAGTTTTGGCAACGAGATCCTAAACAACTAGCTAGGTAGCGAATCGTGAGAGTTAGCAATGACCGTACTTACCCGATCGCGCAGATTAGTGACATAATGTACAGGAAAACTTAGGATAAAACTGATACTGCTATGTCAGACGGAAAAGGATTTGGCTTTGGTTTAGGCAAAATGAAAGAAGCCTTCCAAAAAGCGCAGCAAATTCAAGAAGGCGCAAAAAAGCTACAAGAAGAACTAGATGAATTGCGCTTAACTGGAGAATCAGGCGGTGGTTTGGTAAAAATCACCCTAAGCGGTAACCAAGAACCTCAAAGCGTGGAAATTTCTCCCGAAGCTTTAAATGAAGGTGCAGAAGTTTTGTCCGACTTGGTACTAGCAGCCCTAAAGGATGCTTATCAGCTTTCTACTGGCACAATGAAGCAAAAAATGGAAGACCTCACTGGTGGCTTGGGTTTACCCGCAGGTTTCTAACTTTTCAAGAAGTGTGTTTAAGAATTGTGCAAGGCGCAATTCTTAAACGAGACTAGAATTTTTATTTGATATTTTTATGATTAATAACCCCGCTTTGCGCGTGCAGCGCCGCAACCAACCAGCCACACTTATTCCTACAGAGCAGCAAGCATCGATTCTTGATTGGCTAGAGTCCACAGGTCGCCTTATCGCTAGAGAAGGTACGGAGTCGAGCTTAAAGTTTGATGACGAAGCCGAAGAATTAAGCGAATTGATGCTAGGTGATGACCCTAGCTACATCGATGACGATGATGACGATGATGATAACGACGATATTGATTAGACATAAAAAATGCGGCTAGCCGCATTTTTTATGAGGTAGTATGCCCAAAAAACAAAAATTTCCCCATCTAATCGGTTCTAAGTGGACTGCTATGCAAGAAACTTTCGGTTGGCGACATTTTGTTGTAGTGAATCGCAAAAATGAAGGAGAGCTAGTTTTTGCCGAGATCAAAGCAGCCTGTGACGATTCTGTAAGATTTTGGCTAAATGCTAAGGCTTTGAAGAGGCGATCGCTATGGTTACCTGGCTGGAAAACCTTAAGTGAAATGTAATACTAAGACACAAAATGGCATAGCTATTTTGTGTCTTTAAAACTCTTACTGGGTTTGGGGTTTAATTCACAGAAGTGTTGCTACACTTTTGTGAATTGGTATAAAAAGCCTGCTCAAGAGAATGCTTAACCCAAAAAAAGAGGTATCGCTCAGCGATACCTCTTTTTTTGGGTTAAGCAGTGGCTAAAACTTTGATATCCATAAGCTTTAAGAAGCGATCAAAATTAAAGTATTTTCCCATCATGTCACAGATGCTGGTAACTTTCACTCCTTCATGCAGACGAACTTGCCCTAGACAAGATTCGATGATACTGACCGTACTAAGCGTGTCTTTATTGACTGAGAGTATCGGGACACCCAATTCCATAGCTTTGTGGGCGACATCATCGCTAATAAATGGACGACCCGTCAAAATCAAGCAATTTGTTGATGTTTCTAATGCCGCGAACTGAAGATCGATGCGGCTGCTGCCTGTAATTACGGCTTTGTTATAGGACTTGCGGAAATAGCTTTGAGCTGAGTTGACATCCATTGCGCCAATTTTGAGTTCCTCAACCATGACTTTTCCTAAATCAATATTTTCAGGACGGCAGAGGATATTTGCGCCAAGTTGCTCGATGATTTCAGAAACACTGACACTTCGCAATGTGCGATTTTCTGGCATGAGCGCAAATACAGGAATGCCTTGATTTTCGAGATAAGGATGGAGAACTTCGATCGCAGTTTCATATTGTTCATCAGGAATGTCATTGATGACCACACCTAACAGGCGATCGCCAAAGCGTTGTTTTGCCATCAAGATATGGTCAACTACTAACAGCGAACCAAATCGCATTACCAACAAAATGGGAGCTTCTAGTTGATCTGCCATCTCTTCCAGAGAAAGCCCAAAAATTGCACCTTCGGCAGTATTAGCAGGTGCTTCTAAAAGTACGAGATCGCCTTCAATTAATTTTTTATACTCATCCAACTTAGTACTGTAATCAGCTTTATCTTCACCAGATAGTCGGTGTTGGAGGGCAGATCTGTCGAGATTAAGTAGAGTGGGACGCAAAAGGGATTGCGGCAAATTTAGCGCTTGCTTAATGAATTCCACATCAGCTTCAGTGCGTTCGGCTGATTCGGGTAATTCTTTGGTCGTAAAAGTACCTATCGGCTTACCATAGCCAATTTTGTAACCTTTAGCTTGCAAGTTATATGTTAATCCCAAAATTGTTGCTGATTTTCCACTGCCTGATCGGGTGGAACCAATCAGCAAATGCTTAGCCTGTGGCACGTCTTGCCCTCAAAAAATGATTACAAACTTTACAGGGTGTATTAAAGCCTACATCCTGTTTGGCTATTGTAACTGATGGACTGTTACGGATGCTTGTTGATCTTGAGTAATTGTGCATATTGATTATGCAATATCTCGATATGGCCATACGTCCTAGCTATCGAAATATTGAGTCACTAATGCGGCAAGCATCAAATATTTCTTTGGGATCATGTACTCGCAAAATATCTGCGCCACCAGCAATACATGCACTACAGGCTGCAATCGTTCCATAAAGACGATCGCGAGGATCAGGGCGATCGCATATTTTACCGATAAAACTTTTACGAGATACACCTAGTAATAGAGGTGCGCTGATCTCCATAAAGCTGCGTAGATTTTTTAAAATTTTAAGATTATGGTCAAGAGTCTTACCAAAGCCGATTCCTGGATCGATCGCAATTAAATGCTTTGGAATGCCACAAGCTTTGGCTACCAAAATTGCATCGTTAAGGAATTTCTTAACATCTTGCACCACATCACGATAGTGAGGATTTTCTTGCATAGTGCGTGGCTCGCCTTGCATATGCATTAAAAAAATTGGTACTTGTAACTTTCCCGCTAGAGGCAGCATTTCAGGATCAAATCTCCCAGCGGACACATCATTGAGCATATCTGCACCTGCGACGATCGCAGCTTTTGCGACAGAGGCCTTGGCTGTATCAACGGAGATGGGCAAGTTGGGATAGGTTTCGCGCACAGCCTGAATAATCGGCAAAACGCGATCGCATTCTTCGGCGGCGCTAACTGGCTGAGCATCGGGTCTAGTCGATTCACCACCAATATCGAGTATGTCAATATAGGGCAACATTTGCGCGACTTGTTGCAGCGCCGCATCTCGCGAGTTATATTGACCGCCATCGCTAAAACTATCGGGCGTAAGATTCAAAACACCCATGAGGTATGTGCGATCACCCCAAATAAATTCGCGATCGCGAATTTTCCAATTGGCTAATTTATTTGAGTTTGCAGTCTTGCTTGTGCTTGGATTCAATGTTTACACCTCAGGATTTTTTACAGCACTTAGTGCTATTACAGCGCTTTGCGCTCAAGCCCAAACCAAGAAATTTTTTAAAAGTGTTGCAAAGCAACACTTTTAAAAAATTTCTTGTGGTTCTTTTGATCGGTAACTGCTGTAAGTAAAGAGGAGGCGCTTTGCGCCTCCTCTTTACTTAGATGTTTGCGAGAACTTCGGCGGGATGTAGTTCAGCTTTGACCGCGAGATAAATTTTCTCGATTTTACCCTCTGCGTCAATCACAAAGGTATTGCGAAAGATACCCATGTATTCTTTACCCATCATTTGTTTTTTGCCATAGCTCTCGTAGGCTGTAGCAACTTGAGCATCGACATCACAGAGTAATGGGAAAGGTAAATCAAACTTTTCGGTAAACTTCTGATGGGATTTAGCATCATCAGTACTAACACCAAAAATTAGCGTATTCTTGGCTTGAAACTGAGCATAGTTATCGCGAAAGCCGCAAGCTTCTTTAGTGCATCCAGGGGTGTTATCGCGAGGATAGAAATATAGAACTACACGCTTACCTTTAAGACTAGAGAGCGTCACAATGTTGCCGCTCGTGTCAGCAACGCTAAAATCTGGGGCGATATCGCCAACATTCAAAGCCATAGATATTCTCTATAAGTTGTTATCCAAAACATATTATGAATCACTACTGCCTGACAGTACATGTCAACTTTTGAAGACTTTTGCAAACCTAGTAAGTAGCTTGTATTTTGGTGTTTCCAGCGCTAACGGCGCTGTAAACACCAAAATCAGTTTTTTGAAAGCACGCCTACGGCGTACTTTCAAAAAACTGATTGTTATTGTGAGAATTGCTGGAATCGTCGCCTATTGGTTTGCAAAAACAAAGCTTTGTGTAATGATCTGTGGCAGTCGATCGCAAATGCAAATTTTTGCAAAAATCCTGTGAATCCTTGGCTCAGTTTGTTGCAACAGCATCGCATTATCGCCGTTATTCGTGCTGATAATATTGTGACTGCACGGGAAATGGCACTTGCCGCCGCCGCAGGTGGGATTAAGCTAATTGAAATTGCTTGGAATACCGATCGCGCCGAGTCACTAATACCCAAATTACAGCAGGAATTACCTGATTGTAAAATCGGCACAGGCACAGTTTTAGATGTAGATAGCGCCGAAAAGGCGATCGCCTGCGGTTGCAGTTTCTTATTTACACCCCATACAAATCCTGAGCTGATTGCTAAAGGTGTCGAGCATAATATCCCTGTAATTGCAGGGGCGCTGACACCGACTGAAATAATTGCCGCATGGCAAGCAGGAGCAGCAGCCGTTAAAGTTTTTCCTGTTAAGGTAGTGGGTGGAATTGATTACTTGAAGTGTTTACAGCCAATCTTGCGAGATATTCCCTTAATTCCCACGGGCGGGATTACTGTTCAAAATGCCGATGAATTTTTGGCAGCTGGCGCGATCGCTGTGGGTATTTCCAGTCATTTATTTTCGCCAGAAGCAATCGCCGAGGATGATTGGACAACAATCATTGCTCGATCGCGAGCTTTAATTCAAAAAGTTCAACCATTTCAAAACCAGTAACATGTCTCGACCCATCAATAGAATTGCGGCGCGAAGCGCCGTAACTCTATTGATGGGATTTGGTAGCAACATGCCTAGCTACAGATTTAAAAAAGATTTATGCAATATGCAGCATTAGGTTTAGATGTCGGCAGAAAACGCATTGGTGTAGCGGGATGCGATCGCCTTGGCATATCTGTACATGGCATCACTACGATTACACGCAAGTCATGGGATGAAGATATGGCAATCTTGCGATCGCTAATTATTGAGCGCAATATCGATACGCTTGTAGTTGGATTGCCCTACAACATGGATGGCTCGCTTGGTCATCAAGCTAAGCATGTCCAGAAATTTGCTAATGGCGCTGCCAAACAACTCGGCATGGCTTTAGAATTTGTCGATGAGCGTTTAACCTCCTATGAAGCCGAAGAGATGATGAAGTCTCAAGGCATTTCTACAAGACATAACAAAGAAATGATTGATCGCAAAGCCGCTGCTTTGATTTTGCAACAATGGTTAGCGCTAAATCGTCAAATCGTCACATAGCGAAATCTCTCAACGAAATCTCTCAAAGCGTATCAATTCTCATTTTAAAAATTGGTTTATTGAAAGTCAGCCGCAGGCTGACTTTCAATAAACCAATTTTAGGTTTGTCAGCGCCTGCGGCGCTGGCAAACCTAAAATTGGTTTCATAATGAGAATTGCTGACAGCAAAATCTCACAAAGCGAGACTTTACGATAAACTGTCACATTTGCTGTCATAATGCTTAAAAGCGCCAAAAGCCTTAAACAAGAGGGTTTCTCTGAGCTAGTAGTGCTATAGGATACAAAACAGCAATCTATGGAAGGATCGACGATCATACTTACGGATGACGCAGGTAAGAGCTTGCCTTGCACTGTCGAAACCGCGTTTAAAGTGGACAGCACCGAATACTTGTTGCTGCAACCAGTAGACTTTTCTGTGCAAATCTTTGCATGGCAAGAAACCGATGACGAAGAAGAGACTGAATTAGTCGATGTCACTGAAGAGGAAATTGATCTAATTTTCCCAGTAGCTCAGGCGGTTTTAGCAGAACAAAATCTTTCCCTCAAGCGTTCGGCACATACATTGACCGTTCAAGGTGAATTACCTGAACCAACTGAAGACGATATCATTGAGATTGATACCGAAGAAGATGGGAACTGTGGTGAATTTCAAGAGCTAGCCCATTTCTATTATGAAGAGCAAGCTTTTTCTGTATTTACATCCCTAGATCCTTTGATGTTTATTGCCAAAGTTGGAGATGATGGTCAACCTGAAATTCTCACTCCTGATGAAATGGTAGCCCTTGAGCCTTATGTGGAGCAATATCTAGACCATGTCCTCAGCACAGAAGATGCCGAAGAAGAGATCTAATTGGCTGTTTTATGGTGTTGCTATACCAGTAACTATCCTAGTTACTGGTATAGCTAGCAGTTCTTGGTGGATATGGGCAAGTGCAGCACCTAGCAATTTTGGGGCAAAGATTCGTTTAACTATAACTGATGGGATGCCAACCCAAGCGATCGCTCAAGAGCTAGAGTCAGCAGGCGTAATTCGCTCTAGCTTGTCTCTGCGTTTGTTGGTTACGTGGCAATCACTGCGAAGCAATGAGCCAGTAGCCTTAAGAGCAGGAACCTATGACTTTGCTACTAATCAGTCATTGCCAGAAGTTGTTGCTCAAATTCAGACTGCGAAATCCTCGGAAGTTCGATTTACGATTCCTGAAGGTTGGTCGATCGCACAGATGGCAGATTTATTCGAGAAACAGGGTTTTTTTACGGCTAAGGATTTTGTGGCGGCAGCTCAGCGGGTCAGTCCTCGGCGACGAAACTGGATTCCTGAAGATGTGCCCAGTTTGGAGGGGTTTCTATTTCCTGATACTTATCAAATCTTGCCATCAGAAGCGACACCTGATCGCATAATCGATTTGATGCTTGATCGCTTTGAACAAGTAGCTTTACCTGTTTATCAAGAAAATCAGTCTGGTAAGCCAAAGGTTAAAGTTAGCCTCAAAGACTGGGTCACTCTGGCAAGTATTGTTGAAAAAGAAGCAGTAATTGAATCTGAGCGGCGGATAATTTCAGGCGTTTTTTGGAATCGCATCAGAAAAAATATGCGTTTAGAGTCAGACCCCACGGTTGAATATGGCTTAAATATCAAACAAACCCCTGAAAATCCACTTACCTTAGAACAGGTGCGGACTGATTCGCCCTACAATACTTACTTAAATGAAGGGCTACCTCCAGGGGCGATTTCTTCAGTCGGATTAGCTAGTCTCAAGGCAACTCTTGATCCTGCAACCACTGACTATTTGTTCTTTGTGGCTAAGTTTAATGGCAGTCATGTATTTAGCCGTTCTTTGGAAGAACACGAAAAGGCTTTACAAGTAATCGACAAAAAAATCCAGCAAAAAACACCCAAACAGTAATCAAAAAACAAAAGAGAGTTGGGGGGGGGGGGGGGGGGGGGGGGGGGGGGGTGTTTTTTTTTTTTTTTTTGGGGGGGGGGGGGGGGGGGG
>JALQCR010000088.1 GCA_023336205.1 Pseudanabaena sp. Salubria-1 | reverse complement strand
CAGAATGCGATGTCTAGATAAATTGGGAACCGAAGAGAGTAAATCTTGAGTTCCATTTGGCTGCAAAAATAAACCTCCATTTTCCGCGATCGCCCCTTCAACAGGTAAATAATTCACCAAAGCACTGACCCAACCCGCCGAGCGACCAGTCACCAATAGGACTTTAATTCCTGCTGATTGTAAATACAGAAGAGTGGAGATGAAATCAGAAGAGAATTTCCCGTTTTGGGTAAGAGTGCCATCAACATCGGAAGCAACCAAGCGAATGTCGGACAAATCAGAAGAATTTATAGGCGATAGAGGCATAGAAGATGAAATTAAATTCAGAAAAAATCCAAAGCGGATCTAATATATCGTAAAGAATCTGACAAAAAATCTAGCGATTGTTCGCGAGTAAAGAAATTCCTATTTCCAGTCACTATAATATTGAGAAGAGAAAAATCTCTAAACCCGATATTTTAGAGCCGTTTGACTAAAAACTCAATTCCGTACAAATAAATTTGGAGAGACATCAATGAGAACAAATATTAGCGCAATGATTAATTCAGGCTATACCTATGAAGAACTACTAAGCGAAGGACTAGCCAGTTTTGACGACATCGGACGCTATGAATCCAGATATTCCCTGTACGACGAAGATGCAGCACCAAAACCGACAAAGGCAAAAGTAGCAGAGCCGAAATTAGTCGAAACTACACCAAATCAACAAGAATCAGAAATTGACTTTGACTTTTAGAGAGAGCAGGCTAACTATGAAACTGATGCTATGAAATTTAGACAAATTGACCTGAAAACAGGGCAAGAGCTACCAATACCACCAAAAATAGTCGAGCATACTTACCTCGAACTAAAGATTGGTAGCACCGTAGATCCCAGTAAACTTGCTGTCGGTAAAATGTACGATGGCATTACTGACCGAGACATAGAACGACTACAAGAGCAAGGACTGCACATGATCCTTGCCAATGGTCGAAGCGCCTACTTTGGCGATCGCAATATAGCCGAAAAAGTCAGCCAAGAAATCTTCACCAATCATAGTGATGCTGTCGCCTACGGCAGTATCCCCGTATCCGAAGCCAAAACATCAATCTACAAAGAAAGCGCCAGAATCCTGATTATTGATGATGAAACCCTAAGCCAAGACCCAGCCACAGGAACATATACCGCCGACTGGGGACAGCAGCCTATCACCCTGAGCAATGGAATCACCCTCAGCGACAAAGCAATGGGAGCGATCGCCAGCAAACTTGGAGATTGTTATAGTCTGATCTCCCCAGATCTCGCTAACCAACTGCAAGCCGAACCAGACCGTCCATTTCAATTTCGGGCGGGAGTCCCTGAATGGCAAGGTGTTTTCAAAGGTACATGTCGGGCTAGCTTGCTATGTCAAGCCCTTGAAGTTGATGGCATAATTGCCAGATCAAGCATCAAAGGCGACAACAAAACCACCACTACAGGTATTCACGAAGTTAGCCTATTCTGGGCAAGAAAAGAAGATGCTAAATTCACCGAACAAAAACTGGGAACCCAAGCGCTAGTCTTCTTCCCCGAAGGAGTTCAAGCAGACGTATTACCCAAGCTCAAAATCAAAGCTGAACGCCTTGCTGAAGCCCAATCCGACCCACGCAAAGTAGCGCAACTGTATATTGAACGCCATGAAAAGCGCCAACAGCAAAGGCAAGAAGAAACAGTAGAGCGCGATAACATTTATCAAATCATTGAGCCAGAACTCGCGTTAGAACTAGGTTTGAGCATTCAAGAAAACACGAAAGCTAATAACTTTGAACAGCCAGACAAACCATCAGTTAATGAACAATATAAAGATTGGCTGTATGACATCCTCAAAGCCGACCTAGTTGATGGTGGTCATTGTCAAGTATTAGAAATGGAAGATATCGCTAAACGCTTGCGAGAATTTCTCCAAAGCGAATGGCAGGAAGTCGCCACAGGAGGGTTGTACGTCCCTAGCGCGATCGCCCAACCCCACAACCAACTGCAAGAAGGTGAAGTCAGTTTCACTGGACTACCAGATGGATCTGAAGTTGCCATCTATCGTAGTCCCGTCGCTAATGCCGCCAACTTTGACGTATTTACGAATAACCTCACGGTTCTGCGTGAATTAGATCCTGAAGCCTATATGCAGAGAGGAGTCTGCTACCTCAATCCCAATGATGCGAAACGGTTAGTAATTGACTTTGACGGCGATCGCGTCGGCATAATTCCCAGTCAACTAACTCCTGTACAGGAAGCCAGTTCCCAGAAAATTATTGAGCAGTATCCAACTCTAATCCAAGAAATTATCGACAAAAATCTGCCAGAGAACAAACCAATTCAAGTCGAAAAAGAAAAGAAGATTCCCCGCGATCTAGAACATGGATTTGTCAATCTTGCCAGTGCTGCTGTCAATGCTGCTGACAATCCCACAGGTCGAGTTGCCAATTTAGGAATGAGGTTGGAAGCCTTACGGTGGGAAACCCAGTATCTTCCTAATGTTGAAAAGTCGGCATATTTGCAGAACATTGGTACACATTTCAAAAAACTACTTGCTGAAGATAATGACATCAAGAAGCCCTTTCGCATTCTCAATGATCAATGGCGCGATAAAATAGTCGAAATCAGCGAAACTTCTACTGCCATATCGAAACTACCTGAGCCTGAAAGAGAAAAAGCTGTAGCAACAGGTTTAACGCAGACAGAGAGACTGATTTGGCATTTGGAAAGTCTGGCTGCGGTGAGAGTCAAGTGTTTTAGGGAGCTTCATAGTACCAGCCCGAACAGCTTTCCTATAACCGTTTTAATAACCCCATAACCTTTTCATAATCAGCAGTATTACCTTGAGCCAAAAATAATTGTGCTGCTTTTTGGAAGTCTTCCCTAGCTTTTTGTTTGTCACTGAACAGAACATAAACAAGCCCGCGATTAAGGTAAGCTGTAGCATATTCAGAATCAATCAGGATGGCTTTGTTAAAATCAGCTAGTGCTAATTCCAATTTTCCTTGTTGAGCGTAAACAAACCCGCGATTAATGTAATCAGTAGCATTTTGAGGATTAATCAGGATGGCTTTGTTAAAATCAGCTAGTGCTAATTCCAATTTTCCTTGTTTCACGTAAACAGCCCCGCGATTAGAGTAAGCATCAGCATATTCAGAATCAATCAGGATGGCTTTGTTAAGATCAGCTAGTGCTAATTCTAATTTTCCTTGTTTATAGTAAACAGCCCCGCGTTTAAAGTAAGCTTGAGCATATTCAGAATCAATCAGGATGGCTTTGTTAAAATCAGCTAGTGCTAATTCCAATTTTCCTTGTTTCCCGTAAACAATCCCGCGATTAGAGTAAGCTTGAGCATATTCAGAATCAATCAGGATGGCTTTGTTAAAATCAGCTAGTGCTAATTCCAATTTTCCTTGTTTATAGTAAACAGCCCCGCGATTAGAGTAAGCTTGAGCATATTCAGAATCAATCAGGATAGCTTGGCTGTAATCAGCTAGTGCTAATTCCAATTTTCCTTGTTGCTTGTAAACAACCCCGCGATTATTGTAAGCTTGAGCATCTTTAGAATCAATCAGGATGGCTTTGTTAAAATCAGCTAGTGCTAATTCCAATTTTCCTTGTTTATAGTAAACAATCCCGCGACTACTGTAAAAAGATGCACGGGGACTGAGGTCAACTGCCTTACTAATAGCTATCTCTGCTTCTGCATACTTTTTTAGAATAAGTAACACTAGCCATCTTTTTTGATACAAATTAGGATTATTTGGCTGAAGTTGAATCGCTTGATCGATCGCAAATAAGGCTTTATCCATTTTGTTTACATTCACATAAGCCATACTTTGCCGATTCCACGCAGCAACAAAATCAGGTTTAAATTTCACTGCTTGATCGAAAGCATCTACAGTCTCTTGATATTTTTTATCCTGACTTAGCGCCAAACCCTTGCCATAATAAGCTAAGTGAATAAAAGCAGGTTTGAGCTTAATCGCCTGATCAAAAGCCTCTACAGATTCCTGATAGCGACCTAACCGCCACAGTTGATTTCCTCTTTCTAGCCATTGACTGGCGGTAGTGTTTCCTTTAGAAATATCTACTGATAATATTGCGCTTTGAATGGAGTCAACTTTTTGCGTATTTAGTTCTGGTGATGGAGTAGTTTCTACCTTTTGTGCTTGGGTATTTAGTCGGGTTGCTATTCCTAAAAACGTACTCACAGGAATACCTAAACTATAACCTATTTGTACCTGACCATTACTACTGCCAAAATCACCTGTTTTTTGATCAATAGCAGTTTGTCCCTCAGACCGTCCATGAATCCCAATTACCCGCCCTTGGGAGTCTAATACAGGACCCCCACTCATTCCGCCAAAGGTGATGCTGCTATAAACTAATTCATATCCGCCTGTGAGAGAAATCGCAAGTTTACTTGCACCTCTTAATCTACCAGAACTATCGTTATCAGCATTGTTTTGAAAATCTGATTGGATAGTTGCCAATAGTCCTATTTCTCTACTATAAACCTTTCCTAACGTCAACCGCCAAGGTGATTTTCCTCCTAATCTGGGATACCCCGCAGTAAACACATATTCATCATCTTTTGTGGGATAACTTGCTAAAGTTGCAACTTGAAAATTCTCCTGACTTCGGAATTTTACTACCGCTAAATCCACACCTTCTTCTATTTTAATACTGCTTTTTTCCACAGTATATTGTTTGCCATTCGGGGCAAGAATTTGATAATCAAACTCTCCACAGGGTTCTTTGGCATTTTCCCTTTCACACAGGACATGAGCCGCAGTTAAAACGGTATAAAGATCTCCTGCTTTAGCAATAATTACTCCAGAGCCATTAGCATTACTACTGCTATCAATTCTCACAGTAATTTGCTTAGCTTTTTGTTCTATTTCCCCTAACCACCCTGTAAGTTTTGTTAGTGGTACCAATTCTTCTGGTTTTTTTGCTACTGTCCAAGGATCTGAAGGGAAACCATAAGCAGTGAGAATTTGTGGTTTCACCTGAGCTAAAACAGTTGTAACAGGTATTCCCCAACTCAGTTTTCGCAGTTCTTGAATTTCTGCATCTGCGGGCATTTTCCCATCTTCATCAGCATAACCAGAATTTAATATTGGATAAGCACTTCTGCCATTAATACCAATTAAAGATCCTTGACTATTAATGATTGGACCGCCACTCATGCCCTGTTCAACATCGCTGGTGTAACCAATAGCATACCCAGCTTTGAGACTAGGCTCAGAAATTAGGTTTACGGTTCCAGTTTTAAATAACATTTCACCTGTAGCGCTAGAATACCCAGCCGCTAATACTGACATATCTCTGTTAATAGTAGTATTAGCTATTTCTTTAGGTAAGCAATAAATTTGATTAGATGAAAATTCCAATACAGTTAAATCTAATTTACCAAAGTTGGTCTCAGGAAGAATTTTTCCTGAATAGATTTTACCATCTGATGTTTTAATGCGAATCTGATCAACATTAACTCCTAGCAGAATATGAGAGTTAGTTACAACTAAATAGGAGTTGCCTTTTTTAGCAAAAATAGTTCCTGAACCACCATTATTATCACCAATCACTCTCACTGTAATTTGACTCGCAAGGGTTTGCAGTTGTTTTTCCGAATATATTCCATTTAAGCCGTCTTCTCCTGGCTCTATATTGCAGGTAGTTGGTGTAGTTTGCGCTTGTGATTTAGCGGGAATTGATAAATCCAATGCCAAGAAAGATAGGATTAATAAAGAAGAAATTATAGACAGATTACGTTTCATGTTAGTTCCGTGATTTATAATTACCAAGACATTTTAAAGAGCATTTAAGAATTATCTAGATCCCGCCAGCCCCCCTTACGAAAGGGGGGAGAATCAATTAAATTATCTTCTTCCCCCTTTTTAAGGGGGATTGAGGGGGATCTCTTAGAGTCTTTGACCGTAGAAAGTAATTCTTAAATGGTTTCTTACTCTCCAACATTGACAACAGGCGCATTTTTTAAAAAATTACCCACATTCACATACGTCTTGCCACCAGAACTTTGAAAAATTGGTTCTCCAGAGGTTCCGTCTGCTATATTGACAAGTCGCTTCAAAATTGTCTGAGGATCACTACCAAGTTTAAGGGTAAACAATTGATTATTAGCATTGCAGTCTCCATTGCTTTTTGCGGCACAAACCACAGGATAGCCACCAATTATGCCCGTTGTTAAATAATCTAAACGACCTGCTTCGTAAAACTTCTGGAATTTCTCAGATACCACTTGACAGCGTTTTTGAGGCAGCCATTGTGGAAAATATTCAGATTTCCAAGCGATGAACCGTACATGAACTTTACGTTCAGGAACCCAAGCAACTGTAGCAGGAATCCGTTCACCACTGGCATTGTCATAAATTGACGTACAAAGAAAAGTCACTTTATCAGGTTGCTTTGCAGAAGCATTACCTTGGCTAAAGCTAGGAGATGTGCCAAGGATTAATGTAACAGCGGTCAAGCCTAAAGCGGTGGAGAATGATTGGAGTTTCATGATTTTTACATCCTTGATTAAAAAGTTATCTGGGCAAAATTGAATTTGGGTTTAGAGATACTTTGATCTCCACATTTTTTTATGGTCTGACGACTGCCCGCAAAGTATAGTTCCCACTCTCTCCTCTATCAGCAGAAGTGGCAACTATTGCATAAACACCATCTGCTGGCAAAGTTGTGGCAATTTCAGAGTTAAAATCATTTGGTCCTTTGTCATCATTATCAGCAATTTTTTCTGGCTTTCCCCCATCGTCAGATTTTATAAATCGATACAAGACTAAAAGCGGGTTAATGTTTTGGCTGTTCATCTGAATGAGAACTTTTTGACCTGCTTTACCTGAGAATGTATAAACATCAGGTTCACCCTTCAAAGTCCCATTGACAACCCTACCATCAAGAGAAATAGTCTTAATAGATGTTTTTTCTGGTTCGGTTAAAGTGGAGACAGGAGAAACTCTTTGTTGTTGGATATCCGCCAAAAAAGATTCGACTTTCCCCACAGGTTGAGAAAGGTTAATTCCAGTTCCACTAGGTGTAAAACCTACAATATTCCCATTTTTATCAAAAACTCGAGATATTCCCCCCGCAGTATTGACACCAATTACTTCTCCTTTGGTGTTTAATAATGGTCCCCCTGAATTTCCACCATTCAAAGTTGCGGTATGTTGAATCTTCCCATCTGGATGAATGCGGCTAATATTGCCTTGCGTGCAGGTATCACGATAGTCATCATCCAGAGGTGTACCAATAGCAAATACTCGATAACCCACTTTTGCTGTTCCAGAAGCAGATAAATTCAGATACGGTAAGTTTGTACGGTTTTGGATCTTTAAGGCTGCTAAATCTACACCCCCTCTAGCAAAACCGATGACATCTGCGGGTACTTGTTTGCCATCTGGAAATACGACTGTAACCACGCTAGGACTACCCTCAACCACATGAGCATTGGTGACAATTAAACCGTCTTGACTGACAAGAAACCCGCTACCATGTCCACTACCGTATTTAACAGTAATAACGGCAGCACTTCCTTGAGTACAAACCTGATTTGCTTCTTCGTCAGAGGTTAATGCTAAAACGCTGTTGTGACTCGTTATACCCAAAAGGCTAAACATCGAAAAAAGTGCCAAAGTTCTATATCGGAGCATGGTAGGTTTGGGTTTGATCATTGTTAGAGATTACCTGATAACGTGAGACGGTGAGATACATTTTGCATGATAATGGCTTAGTGTCATCACTTTTGCCATGCTTTAGTTTATTTAGACCTAATTAGTCAATATTTTGTTCCTGTCTTTTATTATCCGAGCAATATCTTAGGCAGATAGCCATATTCAAGGCGATCGCTAGATGTTAATAATCAAAATGATCAATACGATCAAAGGAAAAAAGTTAACCACTGCGATATATAGCGATCGCAAATATCCTATACCAAAAGTTGTCACCGATCGCCTACATGAACACCCAAGACATCGCCAAGTTCGCGGTTCGCGTCTTAACAGTCAAAGAAACCGAGCGCCAATCCTTTGCCACTATCATGTTTTAAAGGACATAAACCAGCATTAGGAATCCAACAAGTAGCCAGACTGAAACTAGGAATCGTCAACTTCGCCCAAAAGCGCAGCGTCAAGACCTCCTATACCGTTTGGCAATGGTTCAGCCAACAAGCGATCGCCCATGATGTCTTACCAATTACCCAACTTAAAGCCGAAACATTAGTCGCAGCCCAATCCGATGTCAAACAACTTTGCCAACTAGTGCAAACCGAACAATGGGTGAAGGTAGACGAACCTGAAGAAGAACGCGAAGAAGAAGCCGATGGTAAAATTCTATCGGAA
>JALQCR010000087.1 GCA_023336205.1 Pseudanabaena sp. Salubria-1 | reverse complement strand
AACAAGCAGGTCAATCTAAAATTATTTGGCACTGGGACATTAGTTGATAAATCCATATTGGAAAAACTTTATGATCCCTTTGTACATTTAGTACGTAATGCTTTCGATCATGGTACTGAGTCGGCTCAAAATCGTCTAGATCGCGGTAAGCCTTTGATTGCAAGTATTGAGATTCGTGCTTATTATCGCGGTAATCAAACCTATATCGAAATCAAAGATGATGGTCAAGGAATTAACCTCGATAAAGTCAAAGCAAAGGCGATCGCATCTGGTTTATTATCGCCTGACCAAGCCAGTCAGATTACCGATGAAGAAGTCTATCAGCTTTTATTTGAACCTAATTTTTCGACTGCGGCTGTAGTATCTGATCTTTCAGGGCGGGGGATGGGGCTATCGACAGTCCAAGAGCAAGTCCGTAGTCTGAAAGGAGCAATTGAAGTTAAGTCGGAACTAGGACAAGGTACGACTTTTACGATTAAACTACCGCTTACTTTGAGCATTGCGAAGCTGATGATTTTCAGCATTCAAGAACGATTATTAGCGATCGCGATCGATAGCTTACTAGGGATTATCACAGTTGATAGCAATGAAATTCAAATTATCCAAGGTAATGAGTTTTATCGTTTTGAAGATCGGCTAGTTCCTCTATATCCAATATCATTATTTGCTGATGGTTATCCATTGCCTAAGCAATCCCTAGATATGTTTAATACGGAGTCTTTTACGGAAGAGAATCAGACCACCTTACTGCTGTTTTCTGATGGCGAGCAAGTCGTAGCTCTCCCCATTGATCGGGTGCTTAATGAGCAGGAGTTAGCGATTAAACCTTTTGGGAAAGCAATCACCCCGCCACCTTATTTATACGGTTGTACTGTTTTGGGTAATGGAACACTTGTACCTGTAATTGATAGTTCAGTTTTGCTCTCCATTAAACAGTCCACCAAATCCTTACTATCAGCTTCGCCATCAGCTAATGTATCTACTTCGCCAACTTTATTGGCAGCAAAACCTGATGCACCTAAGCGAAAAACAATCCTAATTGTGGATGATTCACTTACTGTTCGCCAAGCACTGTATTTGACCTTAGAAAAATTTGGCTATCAAGTCATCCAAGCTGGCGATGGACGCGAAGCGATCGAAAAACTTGCTAGATCTTCTGAAATTCAAGCAGTATTGTGTGATGTAGAAATGCCGAACATGAATGGATTTGAATTTTTAGCCGCTTGTGGCAAAGATGTCCGTTATCGAGAGATTCCTATTGTCATGCTCACTTCCCGTAGTGGGGCTAAGCATCGGGGCGTTGCTCAAATGCTTGGCGCTTCAGGATATCTAACCAAACCCTATTTAGAGCAAGAATTAATCAAAACTATTCACGGGCTAATCGTATAGGCGGCTCGAATCTTCTCCTATATCAAATTTCTTTATCCTAATTAATAATTAAGTAGTATGCTCAGCACCAAAAAAAAAGAAGAAACGCTTAAATTCCTGATCTTCACCATGGCAGACCTAAATTTAGCGATCGGCATTGAGAGTGTGGTGCGGATTATCCCTTTACCCAAAATTCATCGTAGTGGTGATAAATTATTGGGAATAGCGAACTATGAAGATCAAGAGGTTTTAGTCATCGATTTGCATAAGCGAATTTATGGTAAGGAGATAAATCTGGCTAAAGGCTTTTTGGTAATTTTTGCGGGGCTAAACTGTTTGTATGGCATTACGATCGCCAAATTACCAAATGTGGAAAATGTTCCTGTGAATAATTTGCAGCCAGTACCACCTGCATATCGCGATCGCGACACATTAGGAATTGCGAGTCACACGATGCAAGTCTCCATTAAAAAATCTGATCCACAAACTGTATTTCTATTAGATTCTGAACTGTTGTTAAAAATGGCTGCATAGAGCCACCCTACAAAGAGAGCAAAAATGGCGGCGCAAAGCGCCGCCATTTTTGCTCTCTTTGGCTAGAAAGCAGCGATCGCCTTTGCGACGATGGCTAGGGCTTGATCAATCTCCTCAGATGAGACGATCAGCGGAGGCACAAAGCGCACCACCTTCACACCAGCAGGCACTAGCAACAAACCATTCTCAATCCCTGCGGCAACCACATCACGGGCTTGGATCTGGCTGGAATCTTGCAAAACTAACCCATCGATTAAGCCCCAGCCACGGACTGAAGCAATATGTTGAGGATAGCGATCGCAAGTAGCTTGTAGTCCAGTTCTCAATTGTTGACCACGCTCTCTCGCATTGGCAATCAAATTATCCTGAACCATCGTGCTACAAACGGCTAGGGCAACTGCACAGACAAAAGGATTGCCACCAAAGGTACTCGCATGATCTCCAGCTTCAAACACATCACAATGTGCTTTGCACATCATCGCGCCAATGGGAATGCCGCCGCCTAAGCCCTTAGCCGAAGTGAAGATGTCGGGCTGAATACCAAGATTTTCATAACCCCAGAGCATTCCGCTACGACCCATACCAACTTGAACTTCATCAATAATTAGCAGAATTTTTTTCTCATCACAAATCTCACGAACACGAGCAAAATAAGCGCGATCGCCAGGATTTACGCCACCTTCACCCTGTAGTGGTTCGAGCATGATCGCGCAAAGTCTACCTTCATATTTTTTGACAGCATCTTCGAGAGCGGCGATGTCGTTATATTTAATGTAGTCAAATCCTTGGACTAGGGGCGCAAAATTCTTGTGGTATTTAGGTTGCCCCGTTGCTGTAACTGTGGCGAGGGTACGTCCGTGAAAACTAGCATTTGCAGTCAAAATCAAGGGATCTTCAATGCCGAGCTTAGTATGGGCATACTTACGAGCTAATTTGATTGCGCCTTCATTTGCCTCAGCACCAGAGTTACAGAAAAAAGCCTTATCCGCACAAGAGTTTTGTACCAGCCATTTAGCCAATTGACCTTGGGGCGCAAAATAAAACAAATTAGATGCGTGGTGCAGAGTTTGGATTTGTTCAGTTACGGCTTTGACCATTGCGGGATGCGCATGTCCCAACGTACAAGTAGCAATGCCCGCTACAAAATCCAAATATTCTTTACCTGTGCTGTCCCAGACTCGGCAACCTGCGCCTCGCTCTAAGGCGATCGGGAAGCGAGCATAGGTACTCATCACATATTGATTAAACTCGGCAATAGGATCAGTTGAAGCCTGAGTATCTGCCTGAACTTGAGATTGTACTTCTAACGTAGTTGGAGACATGGATAAAAATGTGATAATGCTGTTAATTTCATTATGAATGATACGAGAGTTTTCGTAAGTACTTCTGTAGTGGAATTAGCGAATAAACCCAAAATTTTTATTGAAAGTTTTACAAAGTAAAACTTTCAATAAAAATTTTGGGTTTTACTTCAGCGCTTTGCGCTGTAATGATATTGCAGTAGTCGCGGTAGGAAAAAACATGCCATATATTATTCAAAGTCAAGGTACTCCCCATGAGCGCATCTGCGATCTACGACATGGTGTAAATACGATCGGGCGGGGACTAGATAACAGTATCGTCGTCGAAGATGATGCGCGTAGTCTTTCGCGGCATCATGCGGAAATTCAGGTAACAGATAAAGGCTTATATGTTACTGACTTGAATAGTAGTAATGGCACTTTTGTTAATCAGGTCAAGATTATCCAACAAAAGTTAAACCATGGTGATTTAGTTCAGTTTGGTAGTGTCGTATTTAGATTAGTTGACGAGTCACAATCTGCGGATGATTCTGCTAGTCAAAAAGTAGTTCCAAATTCAGGCTTATCGATTTTAATGAGAGTTTCTCCAGAGAAATCTCGTGTAAATATGCAAGATTTGCTAAAACAGCAGAAGTTAACAACATCAGGCTCGGTGTTGATGATTCAGGGTACGGATGAAGTACAAAGGACATCAGCTAAGTTGCGAGTTTTACTGGAGGTCAGCCAAGAATTAGCTTCTCCAGAAGCTTATTCCGCTTTACCTGAAAAGATTTTGGAATTACTGTTGAAAATCATGTCGGTCGATCGCGCTGTCTTATTACTTGTTGATGAAAAAACAGGACTATTAGAACCAAAAGCCTATAGATTTAGCAATCCTAACGCCACAGCCGATCTTGATTTTTATAGTCGTAAAATTACTAATTTTGTATTTCATCAGGGAGATGCGATTATCAGTGATGATGCTTCGCTCGATCGCCGTTTTGATAGTTCGCAATCAATCATTCAACAATCGATTCAAGCTGCCATGTGTGCGCCATTAAGACCAAGAGATAGGACGATCGGGGTTCTGTATGTAGATAATTTGTCTCGTGGTCATGCCTACAACAAAGAAGATTTAGAATTTTTAAGTAGTCTCGCGAACCAAGCTGCGATCGCGATCGAAAATGCTAACCTCTATCGCAACATGCAATCAGAAGTAATTCGTCGCACTAAACTAGAGCGATTTTTCCCCGCCGCAGTCAGTCAAAAGATCGAAGAAGGTTGGGATCTAAATCGGATTATCGAAACGGAAGTGACCGCTCTGTTTTCTGATATTAGTGGGTTCACAGAAATGACTGCACCAATGCAGCCTCGTAAGGTTCTCGAATTTTTGAATGAATATTTCAAAGTAATGGTCGAAGATATCGTCTTCCCATTTGGTGGCACATTAGAGAAATATATCGCTGATGCCCTATTAGCAGTGTGGGGTTCTCCTTACCAAAAAGATGATGATGCAATCATGGCGGTAAATGCTGCGATCGCAATGCAATGGGCGATGAAAGAGTTAAATGAACAGTGGACAGAACAAGGACGCGATCTGCAAATCCAGATTCACATTGGGCTAAATACAGGGATGGTTGCGGCAGGGAATATTGGATCTGAGAATCTCATTCAGTACACCAATATTGGCAACACCATGAATGTGGCTAGCCGAATTTGTACAGCCGCAAAAGCTGGAGAAGTCTTTATTTCTGAAAGTACAAGGACTCATATTGCCATTCATAATCTACCGCTAGAGAAGCTAGACCTAATTAAGGTGAAAGGAAAAGAAGAGCCATTGCAGCTATATCGAGTCCTTTGGGAAAATGTTGATATTAAAGAAATGCTTAGTAAAACTAAAACTAGTTTTTCGAGTTTGCCCTAGCATTTGGCAGCAATTTCCGATCAAACCCAAATAAATGAAGGCGGCGCTTCGCGCCGCCTTCATTTATTTGGGTTTGATGTCCTAAGCAAAACTTTCATTGCTATAGTCACAAAAAAAGTCGGGGATCTGGGCATTTATAGGTTTCTTTCGCTGACCTACTTAAAGTGGCGCAGCGCTTACACACGAATTTAGATTAATATAGCTGAAGAGTAAATGCCCCAAATTGACTAGCAACTTTGATCTATGACAACTGCAAACCAAGGAAATCGATCTTTCTGGCGCTTGATCATAAATGACACCACGGGTTTTGTGGTGAAGCGACTCGGACAGGCAGTTATTGTCGTTTTAGGTGTGTCAATTTTAAGTTTTTTTGCCATTACTAAGTCCCCTGGTAATTGCTTCTCAGATCTACGAAACAATCCTAATACTCCGAAAAAGACAATCGAGCAGTTGGAAAAGCAACTGAACTACGATAAACCTGAAGCAATCCAATATCTTTTGTGGTTGCAGAACACGTTAGGTGGTGATTTAGGAGTGCGTTGTCAGGGTTTAGCGCCTGTCACACCGCTAATTGTTGAGCGGGCTGGCAATACACTTTTGATGTCTATTGTGTCCCTGCTCACGACATGGCTGTTAGCAATTCCCCTAGGCATTTACAGCGCTGTCAAACAAAATACTTGGAGCGATCGCCTAATCCAAATAGTCAGTTATGCTACCCAAGGTTTTCCCAGTTTTGTATTGGCAATCCTCTTGCTGATGTTGGCTCAAAATACAGGCTGGTTTCCTGTGGGAGGCATGACGAGTATTAACTTTGCGGAGCTATCACCTTTTGGGAAGTTTCTCGATATTTCCCACCACATGATCTTGCCGATCTTGACGTTGACTGTAGTTAGCTTTGCAGGATTACAAAGAATTATGCGCGGTAGTTTACTGGATGTATTGCGTCAGGACTATATCAAAACTGCCCGTGCAAAAGGATTGCCAGAAAATAAAGTAATCTATGTCCATGCACTCCGTAACGCAATTAATCCTTTGCTCACTTTATTAGGATTTGAATTTGGGGGACTACTGGGCGGCGCATTTATTACTGAATTCTTTTTTAGCTGGCCTGGTTTAGGAAAGCTTTTACTAGATGCAACTAAAGAAAAAGATACAAATCTGGTAATGGCTGGGCTGATGTTAGGAACTTTGATGCTAGTTGTTGGCAATCTTATTGGTGATTTATTACTCAAAGCCGTCGATCCTCGTATCAAGCTCGATGATATGGAGTGAAAATATGTTTCCTTTACATGATGATAATCCGACTCAAGATACTTCCATAGTTGTCTATGTGCTGATCTTAATAAATGTGCTGATTTATGGATATCAAGCTAGTTTGCCAAATTTTCAACTGGGAGAATGGTTTGGAAATTGGGCGCTATTTCCCAAAGAATTAATTGCTAGTCCTGCAAAAGGGGCAATTGCACTAATATCATCACAGTTTCTCCATGGCAATATTTTCCATTTAGTTGGGAACATGTGGTTTCTCTATCTATTTGGCAATCATCTCGAAGACCAACTTGGACATTGGAAGTTTTTGTTTTTTTACTTATTTTGTGGAGTTGTCGCAGGAGTTGGTCAAGTGATCACCGCACCAATGTCTTTGGTTCCGATGGTGGGAGCTAGTGGCGCTATCTCAGGTGTAATGGGTGCATATCTAATTCGCTTCCCCCGCGCAAGGATTTTGAGCTTAGTGTTTTTAGGCTTTTTTGTAACGGTGATTCCGATTCCTGCGGCAGTATTTTTGGGACTATGGATTGCTGGTCAAACTGTTTATGCAGCCATGGCGAATCCTAATTTACCAGGGGTGGCTTATTTGGCTCACATTAGCGGCTTTGCGATCGGAGCGATCGCTATGTTTTTATTTGCAAAACTCACCTCAAAACCCAAAATATGAGAAGGCTCGCTTCGTGCGCCCATAACCATTTTTGGGCGGCTATATTGACTGAAAATTAGCAGAATCAGCTAAAAATCCGCGTAAGCGTCGAGAGATTAATTCTCTACTCCCCATTCTTCGCCCGAGCTCTTTTTCTAAAGCTCCCACTGGCGTAAGATTTTGTGGTGCACGGGGATCGCGAGTGGGATGAGAAGCATATTGGGGAATTAAGTATGTGCTTTGATCTGCGATCGCCTTAGCTCGCTCTAGGGGAATTGCACCATCTAGGTCAATGCGAATAATTCCATGTAAATCGTGATAACCCAGCTTCTTATAATTCAAATCTTTGCTACCTGAACGCAAATACCAACTGAGATTCGAGCCATTGCTATTAGAAATCCTAAAAATTGGTGTTCTCTCTCCAACCTTAAGCGATCGCATAACTTGAGCATGATCACCCTTGAGATAAGCCTTACCCATTGTTTTCACATAGCCCATCGTATCGTAGGGCGTTTGATAAACCCGATAAAGCAAAGGCCCATCGCGAACAATTAGTGTATTTTCTTTGATTAATTCTTTATTTAAAGAGAGCGCATTGGCAATCCGCAGTTCTTCGTCGAGCATTTCGCTTTGAACCAATTGAGAAGGAGTATCTGGTTGATTGTTGCTGCTAGTCAAACAGCGATCGTATTTCAAATCACCTCGACCACTTACAGGACAGGGGATTGATGTTACAGGAGGAGTCAAGTTTCCACCCAGAGCAATAATCCTTGTTACTTCTGTCGCTACACATTTTGCTCTGCTGATCGTGCGATCGACTAATACGGCTCCAACTGAAATTGTGGCAAATGCGCCATACAAAATCTCGTCATCGCGCCGACCCAAAAAACTAGCATCGAGGCGTAGTCTGCCATCGATAAACAAAATTTGATTAGGAAGTTCGGGTGCGATCGCAGCCCTGATTGGCTGCCATTCTCCATTACCAAACTCAACTTCAGTATTTACCCTGTCACTAGCGGGAATTTCTTCAGGATTAATGCTGACAGGTGCATCATAGCCCATACTCCAAGGCTCTAAGCGAATATTATATTCGCTCCAAAAATTCTCTGCTATTGGCTTTACAAGGTTGGCAACCATAGAAATTAAGCTGTGCAAATAGAAAAGGATTATACATATGAAGTTCACAAAAATGTATACATTTAACAGCAATTCTCATTATGTAACCTAAGTTGCTACCCATAGATTAACGCTAAGAGCAAGGACAAATAGCATGACTTTAAGCTCAAAACCTTTTGCAGTAACAGCATGAATAGATTTAGGTAAAAGCTGGGATATCAAACTACCTGTGGTTTCGACTACTTTACGCTTATGGTG
>JALQCR010000086.1 GCA_023336205.1 Pseudanabaena sp. Salubria-1 | reverse complement strand
ACAACAGGCGATCGCTTACCTGCGGCAAGATCATCGTTAACTTGATTAAAATGCGAACAAAATAAGATCAGACTAGTAATAATGCCGACAATGATCGCTGCTGCAATTGAGCCGACTGACCAAGATTTAGTTTGACTGTAGTAAGCAGCCGATACACCTAGAGGACCAAAGGCAAAAAAGCATAAAACTTCTCCCCAGCCCTGATATCCTAATCGAAAAGGTGGCCCTTGGTAAATATAGCCAAGGAAACAACAAAGGGCGATCGCACTAACAACAACTACATCTTGCTGTAGCCAAGAAATTGTTAATACGCCACTGATGCCGAGGAGTAAGCAAATATTTGCGATCGCAAATATTAAGTTCTTCTTGCCTGTCAAGTTAACAACTGAATGTGCTTTATTAATATCGATTCCTGTCTCTGCATCAAACACATCATTGCATAGATTTTCCCAGACTAAAATTAGAACTGCGGAAATCAGAAATGCCCAAAACACAATCCAGTTAATCTCTCCTGTATTGCGATAAGCAATAGCAGTACCCGTAGCGATCGGTATGATCGCCACACTATACATTGGGAACTTAATTGCTGCCATCCATAATTTTCGAGATGGCGTGGGAGATATCTCAGGATAATCAGTGAGACTTTTTACCATACTAGCCAAGATAATTTTGTGAGCGCCACCCTAACTTAAAACAAAAGCGAGATCCTCTCAAACTTTTACTAGCAAAAACTAGTGAATTATTAAGCTTTGCAAAGTAAGATGGAGATAATTAAGCATAAAAATTAAACGTAAGGGTATAAAAACAATATGCGCGTTGCGATCGCTGGAGGAGGGTTAGCAGGATTATCCTGTGCCAAATATTTAATCGATTTGGGACATCAGCCGATTTTGTTAGAGCGCAATGATGTTCTAGGGGGCTTAGTTGCAGCTTGGAAAGATAAGGATGGCGACTGGATCGAAACAGGGCTACACAACTTTTTTGGGGCTTATCCCAATATGTTGCAGCTTATGGGGGAACTAGGCATTTTAGACCGTCTGCAATGGAAACGCCACGCTTTAATTTTTAACCAGCCTGAAAAGCCAGGCGTACTCTCTTGGTTTGATGTCCCTGACCTTCCAGCACCTTTCAACATTATCATCTCGATTCTTCGCAACAATGACATGCTTAGTTGGAATCAAAAAATACGATTTGCGATCGGTTTGATTCCTGCGATCGTCCGAGGTGACAAATATGTTGCATCCATGGATAAATATACATTTAGTGAATGGCTAGAAATGCATGGTATTGGTAAGGACATCACTACTGACATCTTCATAGCTGTTTGTAAATCTCTTAAATTTATCGACCCAGATGTCATCTCAGCCACAATTCCCCTACGCGCTCTAAATAAGTTTTTGCAACAAAAAGAAGGCTCACGAATTGCTTACTTAGATGGCGCACCACCTGAGCGACTCTGTCAACCGATCGCTGACTACGTAATTGATCGAGGGGGCGAAGTGCATACTAGTGCAGGGCTAAAAGAGATCGTGGTGGGAACCGACGGAAATGTCGAAAAGCTCATAATTCGAGGAATTAACGGTTCACCAAATCAAGAAATCATTGCCGATGCTTATGTGTCAGCAATGCCTGTAGATGTGATGAAAGACTTCATGCCGATCGCTTGGCAGTCCATGCCGTTTTTTCAACAACTAAATCATTTAGAAGGCGTACCAGTAATCAGCGTCCAAATTTGGTTCGATCGCAAGCTTACAGATATTGATCACACCTTGTTTTCGCGATCGCCACTCCTCAGTGTTTATTCTGATATGAGCAACTCTTGCAAAGAGTATGCAGATCCAGACAAGTCAATGCTGGAATTGGTTTTTGCTCCTGCTGCTGATTGGATTGATCGCCCCAATAGTGAAATTATTGACGCAACCTTGAATGAACTAGCGAAACTATTTCCGAAGCACTTGCCAAGTCCAGCTAAAGTCCTCAAATCCCATGTAGTTAAGACTCCAAGATCGATCTATACTGCAATTCCTGACCGCGAAAAATTTCGCCCTACCCAAGCAACTCCCATTGTTAATTTCTTTCTGTCAGGCAGCTATACAGCACAACCATTTTTTGGCAGTATGGAAGGGGCTGTACTTTCTGGTAAGCTAACAGCACAGGAAATCCACAAAGCAAGTCAATCTTCTGGAAATAAAGTCCTTGGTCGAACCTCTAACGAAAACCAGTCAAATCCATCTGTCGTCACTGCCTAAACCAATGGGAATACGTCAGCCAGTCAATCTGGAGGAAGCCTACGAGATTTGTCGTTGCATTACGGCTAAGTATGCCAAGACTTTTTATCTTGGCACAATGCTGATGTCAGAAGCAAAACGACGAGCAACTTGGGCTATCTATGCTTGGTGTCGTCGTACCGACGAGCTTGTTGATGGTATGCAAGCAGACACCACAGATGCAGAAACGCTCTTTAACTGGGAGAAACAGTTGGAGGCGACATTTCGCGGCGATCCTATCCATGCTTCAGATATTGCTTTGGCGGATACTGTCAAGCATTATCCAATGCCAATTCAGCCTTTCAAAGACATGATCTCTGGAATGCGAATGGATCTCAAATACGATCGCTACCAAACCTTTGACGATCTGCATTTATATTGCTATCGCGTCGCAGGCACTGTCGGTTTAATGTCAGCAGCAATCATGGGCTTTGAGACTAAAGATCCATCGGTAATTGCTACGGCAACTGAAGCAGCGATCGCTTTGGGTATAGCAATGCAGTTAACTAATATTTTGCGAGATATTGGTGAAGATGCTCAGCGAGGACGGATTTATCTGCCTCTTGAGGATCTCCATTATTTTGACTATACCGAGAAAGATTTATTAAGCGGTACGGTTGATGAGCGATGGACTGAACTAATGCGTTTCCAAATTCAAAGAGCGCGTGAGTTTTACCAACATGCTGAAGATGGTATTTCAGCTTTATGTAAAGATGCCAGATGGCCAGTTTGGTCTTCGCTAATTTTGTATCGGAATATCTTAAAGGCGATCGAGCATAATAATTACGAAGTATTTATGCGTCGTGCCTTCGTGCCTCGTTCAAACAAGCTTCTTGCCTTGCCTTGGGCATGGCTCAAAGCTCAAACATCATAATCAAACAAAAAAGCATCGCGCAGCGATGCTTTTTTGTTTACATCGCTTTGCGCCCAAACCCGAACCAAAAAATTTTTGTGGTTCATTTGATCAGAAATTTTTATAAATAGAGAGGTCGCTAAGTGTGAGATCTCTATCTGGAATGAATTTTATGAAGCTTATACCAAGGAGTTTTTGGATATTCGTGATGCTCCCAATGGTAATAGCCAAAGTTATAACAGCTCACAAATGACCAAAGATTAGAATAGTAATTGCTTTGCAAGCGCGGAGAGAAATAAGGATTTTTGTACAGTTGGTGATGTGGTAGATAAGTACCAAAAAAGAATAACTGTAAAGAACTCAAGACAAGTGGAACAAGGACAAAAAATATCAAATTTGTAAATGCAACATGGAAAATGTTTGTTAATCCCCAAGCAATTAGAATCATATTCACTAAGAAAATGATTAGCGATCGCATTGGAAAATATTCACGAATGAACTTGAAATACCAAAATATTGGATTAGGAACACTACCGTAAAAATCAGGATCGCCACTTTGAGATGGATAGCGATGGTGATTAAAATGATTGGTACAGCAATGGTCGTAGGGTAGGAATCCATAAACTGTAACTGCAACTCGTCCTATTAAGTGATTGAGAGTTCTGTTATTTGGAATTAAATTGCTATGCATTGAATCATGGGCAAGGATAAATAAGCCTGTATGGAGATAAGTACGCCCCAAAACAGAGAAAATTAACCAGAACCAAGAAGTATCTGAAATTTGAATAGCGAGAAGCTCAAATAGGCTGACAAACCATAGACTAATAATAATTACGGCTATTAGTAATCCAATCCAATCTTCCCCTTGATATACCTTTTGTGGAGAGGTAAACATTTGCATATTTTCAAAAGGCAATAGTTAAAACGATAAAAATAAAATCGGCGGTGCGATCGCGCCGCCGATTTCAAAAGTGTAAATTGCTATTACTAAACTAACGAGCGAAGTTCTGCAACTCTTTAGCCGATGCTAGCAAGTCGATCGCAACAAAGAAAATCTTATTGCTAGGATCGAGCAAAAAGCGCCAAGAGATATTCATACCTACACCAGAACCGAACCAAGGAGTTTGCACTTTACCAGTAATCTTGATTTGGGTATATCCACCATCTGCTGGTTCAGACACACCTTTTTCTGGAACAAGCACCAAGTTTTGGCATTCTTCTTTAAAAAATCTCAGCACGGCATCTTTCCCCACAATTGGTCTTTGGAAAGGAGGTTGTAGCGCACCGTCTGGGAGAAATAGAGCAATAAGAGCATCAAAATCGTTAGCATTCATGTTGTTCATGTAAGACAAGACAGTAGGATTGTCTACACCTTCGATGCTGACTTCGGTACGATTAGACATTGCTCGTGCAGGTGAAACTGGCTCAGCAACGCGAGTATATTCACCCAATTTGCCAGCGTCATACCCCATATCCACAACTGAGTTGCGGAGAATTGTGATTTGTTGACCTGGTTCTAAGCCTTTTAGAGTTTCTAGTACCGCAGAAGCATTAGCTGAAAGTTTATAACCTGTAGGAATTGGCGAAACAATGCCCTGTTCCATCCATTGACCAAGTTGATACCAAAAACCTAGCTTGATATTTTGTGACCAAACAGCATAGGTGCGACAAATTGGTGTGTCAGCGCGATTGGCTAGGTCACACATGACCTGCTCTTGCTGTTGAAAATTCATTTTCTTGATTTCATTCAAAGTCAACTCAGCCAACTGCATACTTGCGGCTCCAGGAGCTGCGATCGTAACAGTTTTACCCATCTCAAGATAAGTAAACCAAATCCAAGCAAGTTGGTCTTCTGGGCTAAGTTGATTAAATCTTGCAGTAGTTGCAGGCACTACGTCAGCAGCAAGGGTATTGGGGAAAATGCTTCTGGCTGAGTTGATTGTGTAGGTCATAGGGTTGGGTTTAGCGTGCTACAGGATAGGTTAACGACAAATCTCTCCAAGGATGGTAATATCCGACCTTCGAGAGAATCGAACTCTAATATGGTGAGTTTGAATCTAATAAAAATTCAAGAAAGATACTAAGATTTTTAGCAATAGTATGTTTCTATCAATAATGGTTCATTAGGAGTTGTATAAACAATAAGATTTACAATATTCTTTAATTGTTTAACCTCTGTAATATATGTACTCATATTGTGTTTACACTTACAAAACCTCTAAGGGTAGATATTGAATTTCCCTTATCTAACCTTTAGTTTCCATAGCTAAATAATTAGCAAGATTTTTTTGGATAAAAAAACATAAATTAGAGAAGCGACACAAAGTGATATCTCTTTTTGGCAGTTTTCAGCTTACATACAAGTAAGTGCTGCGATCTTAGCGATTTTATCAGCATTCAAGCCTTCTAGTTCATTTAGGCTAAGCCAGCCATCTTTAACCAACCCCGCAAATACAAAAACCAGCGTGGGCAATCGATAGTCATAGCGACCATCGACTTCATGACGTTTAACGCTCAAAAAATCATGCAAACGCCACATGTCCTCGATCTCAGCTAAAGAGCTTGCTCGATAGCGAACTGAGTCAATCAGAGCCCCTATCTCTCGCTTATAGGCAATATCAAAAGCTTTTTTAGCTACTTCTTCTTCTGTTGCTGTCCACTCAGTATTTGTTGCTTGCATTATGAAAATTAAAAACGATAATATTTATTTATGTTAAGAATAATAACTATATATGATTTAAGTCACACAAATTGCACTAAATTTCTTTACTTTTATTGCGATCGCTAAAATAGCCATAACATAGATGAGTCAATATACCTGAGGTTTAACTAAAGAAGTTTTTTTTAATTCACACCTTTAGAATATTGCTATTAGTCCCAAAATCATGTACCAAATTTGTTGCTGCTTGTTATCACTAAATCTTCAATATTTCGTGTCATCACGTTGCAAATATTATCTAAAGGCAAATCATTCGCATCATGTCCAAAGGGATCTTCTATTTGAATGCCAATTTCTTCGATACCTAATAGAGTGAAGCTAATTAAAGCGACGATTGGACCTGTCATCCATTGCAGTTGATCTACCATCTGGAATGGAAGTGATAATGAATAAATCATTAATAATTGCTTTAAATGAATAGAATAAGCGAGCGGAATTGGTGTTCTGAGAATACGTTCACAAATGCCTATAACATCGACCATTTGGTGTAAAAGTTGGAGCATATCGTTGAGTTGATAACGATCAAGCTTTTCCTTTATTGACTGATCTTGAAGATAGCTGCTAATCCAAAATGCAATTTCAAGAGGTGGATGACGCATCGTTTTGAGATGATCAAATTGTTCTACTGAAAGATTGGCTTCAAGTTCGGCATTGACTGGCTCTGAGCGCAAATGTAATTTTAACGCGATCGCAAAAGCTGGTAATAGCTTGACAGCGGCAATTTTAGCTTGGCGATCGCTTGGTTCTTTTTCTGCAATTGCTACTAAGATTTGTCGAGATAAATTCCGAACTGTATTTACAAGCAATCCCCAAGCTTTGCGACCTTCCCAAAACCGTTCATAGGCGGTGTTGGTTCGGAATACGAGCAACAAACCCAACACAATATTGGGAATAATGTTACCCAATATTGGCAAGGAAACTTTGACTTGATAAAGATATAGAATATAAATGAAAATGCCAAACAATCCACACATTAGCGATCGCGGCAAAACCTCAGGAACTACTGAGCCTTTCCATCGCAGTGCAATGTGAAACCACCCATCATTTTTTTTCATTACAGATTCTAATTGAGACTTGATGCTAGCAGTTTACCCCAAGGCTAAACCCATGCTGTATCTACGCTCATGAAATTGAGGCTATATTAGGTGTTTCGGGGAGGTCAAACATCATAAACGGCTCAATGCTTTACATGATGGGTGTTTCAGATGTCGAATACCTCCGATACTAAAACCATTGTGCATAAAACATTTCAGCCCTCTAAGCTAAAGCACCTCCCCGAAACACCTATTGAGCCAACGGAAAAAGTAAGGATTAGGTATAAGTCCGACCGCGCCAACTTTTGGGCTTGGTAAGCGCCGAAATCCAGATCCGAATTACTGCAACAGGATCGGCAAGGGGGGATAGCCAAAACCAAAATCCAACCTCGGTATAGCTAGTGCGAATACCAAACACAAGTAAGCATCGGATAAACACCAGAAAAGCATTGAGCCAAAACAAAATATTCATCAATATTGATGGTGTTGGATGCCAAATTGATAGGGCAATTAGCATTAATATTGGCAATCCCTGAACGGCTGTGAGTAACAGACAATCCGCAAAGGTTTGGCTTGGGGTCGAGGCATCCTTAAGATCAAGCGATCGCCCCCATTCGCGCCATGTTTCCGCCATAGATGTATACATCCGCACCTGCATCAATGCTGCCCCATCGAGAAAGCCCACCTTTGCACCACGTTGAGCGGCAGCTCTAGCAAGTGTGACATCATCGCAAAATGATGACTTAGCTAATTCATAGCCATTTAACTCAACCAATTTTGCGCGTTTAGACAGGAAACATTGACCATTTGCCATCACCCTATCTTCGGTAAATTGAGTGCGATCGCCTGTTGCCCCAAAACGAAAAATGAGCGTAATTAATAGCGCGGGTTGAAGCCACTGCTCGCCTGCGGTCTTGAGAATAAATTTTGGTGAAAGCGATACAATATCAAAATTATCAACCGTGGCTTGATCCACAAAACTGGCGACTAAACCCTTTTGCGGTAATGTATCGGCATCGATTCCAAGTACCCACTCACTCCTAGGGTCACTATTTAAAAAACCTGTATGCAAAGCCCAAGGACGACCTACCCAACCTTCAGGCAAAGGATCATCGGTAATCAGCTTTAATGGTATCGGGAAATCCTTCTGTAATTTCTGCACATATTCGGGAGTGCCATCTTGAGATCGGCTATCCACCACAATAATTTCTTTGGCAGCTTGATCGCGCAAACCTTCTAAACAAGTCGGCAAGCGATCAATTTCATTAAGTGTGGGGATAACAATCGAAACTTTAGGATTTTGCTTAGCTAAGGCTTCGGCTGAGAGCTCAAGTGGTAACAATGGTGCTGTGCGATCGCGGGCAGTGCTAAGACGTTTGAGCAGCACAAGTGTCGCGGGGACTTGTAGCAGCAAAAAAAATATCGGGAAACCTATTAAAAAAAGCGGATTATTCAACTTCGATGGAGATACTTACGTTCTTAAAATTTAATCCTATCGTAAATCAAGCCGCGCATTGCGCGGCTTGATTTACGATTATTCTTCTAACAAGCTTCTCAACATCCACGCTGTCTTTTCGTGAACTTGGAGTCGTTGAGTCAAAAGATCGGCAGTTGGTTCATCGTTGGCTTTTTCTGCGATCGGAAAAATTGAACGGGCTGTTCTTGTTACAGCCTCTTGCCCTTCGACGAGCAACTTGATCATTTCTGTCGCTTTAGGTACTCCTTCGGTTTCGGGAATTGAAGTGAGTTTGGCATAGGCTGAATATGTGCCGGGGGCAGGAATACCAAGTGAGCGAATTCTTTCTGCAACAAGATCAACAGCTAAAGCCAGCTCTGTATACTGTGCTTCAAACATGAGATGTAATGTATTGAACATTGGTCCAGTTACATTCCAATGGAAGTTATGGGTCTTGAGGTAGAGAGTATAGGTGTCGGCAAGTAAACGTGATAATCCATCAGCGATCGCAATCCGATCCTCTTCAGAAATGCCAATATTAATCGAGCTAGACAGCTCTTTGTCGCTAGATTTTTCCTTGTTTTTGCCCATTTTTGTTGTTATCCAGATTATTACTGAAAGTATTATAACCATTCTGATAACCACATAAATACACCCATCAGGAGTTTGTGAAGCCATGAAAGAGCTTATCTGGAAATATCAATATAACTTCTGAAGCTTACTCCTCTTTTTCTGTAGTGCTATAGCCTTAGCCACTTTTATCAAGACAAATCAAAGCCCAAATAGTGAGAGGCGGGGGGGGGGGGCGCCCCCCCCCCATTTTTGTTTTTTTTTTTTAAAAAAA
>JALQCR010000008.1 GCA_023336205.1 Pseudanabaena sp. Salubria-1 | reverse complement strand
AACCCAAAAAAAAAAAAAACCCCCCCCCCCCCCTTTTTTTTTTTTGGCCCCCAAAAAACACAACGGCCGCCCCACCCCCCCCCCATTTCTCTTTTGGATTAATACAATCGCTCTAAAACGTAGTTAGTTAGACCAATCAAAGACTGTTTGGGTGCAGAAGACGGTAGCCACTCGATCGCCACTAGTGCGGACTTAACATGACTCTTAGCTAATTCACGCGATCGCGAAACACCTTCACTGTTATGAACTAGTTCTAGAGCTTTTTCCAAATCACCAACTTCACTAAACTCGCGATCTATCAATCCGCGTAACTGCGGATGTTCCTCTAACGCAAACAAGACAGGAGCAGTCAAATTACCCTGCTTCAGATCAGAGCCAGCAGGTTTGCCAAGAGTTTCCGTCGAACTAGTGAAGTCGAGAATGTCATCGACAACTTGAAACGCAATACCAAAATGCTTGCCGAAATTAAATAACTGCTCAGCTTGCACTTGGCTCACACCACTCAGTACGCCCGCAGCCTTAGCACTACCAGCCATTAATGAGGCTGTTTTATAAAAACTCTTTTCGAGATAATCTTCAAACGTCAAATCACCATCAAATGCAGTCAGACTTTGACGAATTTCACCTTCCGCAAAATCAGTGATTACCTTTGATAAGAGCTTGACAACTTCAAGATCGTCTAAATTGGCAAGATACCAAGATGCTTGAGCAAACAGGAAATCACCTGCAAGTACAGCAATTCGATTGCCAAAGCTATTGTTTACTGTGGGCATTCCGCGCCTTAGATCTGCGGAGTCGATCACATCGTCATGAACCAAGCTCGCTGTATGAATCATCTCCGTAATTTCAGCAAGACGGCGATGTCGTGAAGTGATGTCGCGATCGCTCATCGTCGCTCTTGATACCAACAAGACCAATGCGGGGCGCATACTCTTGCCCTTCGCTTCAAATAAATGCTCGGCAGCAGCATACAAAATTGGATGTCTTGCTCCTACCAACTGCTTCAAATTATCCGTTAGCATACGCAAGTCATCTTTGACTGGTGCAAAAAGTTCGGTGACAGAAGTAGTTGGAAGGCTCATGCGAATAAACCAATTTTAAATCAATTTTTACATATCTTCATATATTGTATGAGAATGTTGCAAGAGTTGAAGACTGACTTAGCTTGTTTTTGTAGTTAACATGGTCTTGAAGGCTGCAAATAGCTGCTACTCTATACCTACTACTCCTTTAGCCAGAAATTTTTTGAGATCAATATATATCAACAATAAGAGTTAATACACCCTATCTTCCGCACTGAATATGTATCATGATGATATATATTATTTAACAAATCGTAATCCAATCACATAGATGGAATTTTGACTAATGATGCCTAGGCTTCTCCTGATCGATGATGATCCGATAATCTCTGAAATGGTTACGCTGAACCTCGAACATGCTGGCTATCAAGTCAGTCAAGCGAGTGACGGCATTAAAGGACAAGCACTTGCCATTCAGTTGATGCCAGACATGATCATCCTTGACTTGATGTTGCCAAGGGTAGATGGGTTTACGGTTTGTCAAAGACTGCGTCGTGATGAGCGCACTAAAGAGATTCCTGTAATGATGCTCACGGCAATGGGGCAAACTCAAGACAAAGTCGAAGGGTTTAACGCAGGTGCAGATGATTATTTGACTAAGCCTTTTGAACTGGAAGAAATGCTGGCGCGAGTGCGTGCTTTATTGCGACGCACTAATCGAATTATTGACACGGCTAAGCATGGCGAGATTTTGATTTTTGGTTCATTAACGCTCGTACCTGAGCGCTTTGAGGCGATTTGGTTTAATAAAACTGTCAAGTTAACTCATCTAGAATTTGAGCTGTTGCATTGCCTGTTGCAGCGTCATGGTCAGACTGTATCACCAAGCGAAATTCTCAAAGAAGTTTGGGGCTACGAACCAGATGATGACATCGAAACCATTCGTGTGCACATTCGCCACTTGCGAACCAAGCTAGAGCCAGACCCACGCCATCCCAAATATATTAAGACGGTATATGGTGCGGGTTACTGCTTAGAGCTTCCCCATGATAACGATTCTAATCAGGTTGAAGGCGAGATCGCTGAATAATGCAAAAGAAAATCTGCAAAGCAGACTTTCTTTTAAATATAGGTATGATTTGTAAAAATCGCTGCTGTAGCGATCTTGCTCATTATAAAAATAGACCACACTATGTGTGGTCTATTTTTATATGTCAAGAACCTCCTGCAAAAATTGCTGCTTTAGCGATCGCGCTATGCGTGAAAATAGTTAGAGCCTGAAAAACGAGTACTGAATCAACGAATGAAAATTTTATTTGCGGCGGCTGAAGTTGCCCCTTTAGCCAAAGTTGGCGGCATGGGAGATGTAGTGGGTGCACTCCCGCCGATTCTCAAGAAGATGGGACATGACGTGCGGATCATCATGCCTTACTACGGCGTAATCCCAGACAAACTCAAGGAAAATCCTGAATGGAAATGGAAAGGCTATGCCATGTTTCAGGAATTTGATATTTTTGAGACAGTATTACCAGGTACAGATGTCCCCTTGTACTTAATGGGGCATGGATCATTTATTCCTGCCCGAGTTTATGGCGGAGAAGATGAAGATTGGCGGTTCACCATGTTTGCCAATGCCGTCGCCGAATTTGCATGGAACTATTGGAAGCCAAATATTATTCACTGTCATGACTGGCATACAGGCATGATTCCTGTGTGGATGCATCAAGTCTCAGATATTGGCACTGTATTTACGATTCATAACCTTGCCTATCAAGGTCCTTGGAAATGGTTTTTGGACAAAATCACTTGGACCCCTTGGTACATGGATGCTCATAACACTATGGCAGCAGGGATCAAATATGCCGATCGCGTGAATACTGTATCTCCAACCTATGCGCAGCAAATTTGTACACCCATCTATGGGGAAGGTTTAGAAGGCATACTTTCCTTCTTAAAGCCTTGGGGGATCTTAAATGGTATCGATACAGAATTAGAAAACCCTGACACCGATACCGCCTTGGTACAAAACTACTCTGTTGAAACCCTTGACGATCGCATGGCAAATAAGATTGCTTTGCAAAAAGAGTTAGGCTTAACCGTAAATCCAGCAACTTTCTTGATCGGCATGGTTGGTCGTTTGGTGGAGCAGAAAGGCATTGATTTGCTACTGCAAACCCTTGAACGTTTCCTAGCATATACAGATGCTCAATTTGTAGTTTTAGGGACAGGCGATCGCTATTACGAGTCGCAGCTATGGCAGATTGCATCGCGCTACCCTGGTCGTATGTCAGCGCAAATTTTGTTTAACATCGCGCTTTCCCATCGTGTTTATGCTGGCTCGGATGCCTTTTTGATGCCAAGTCGTTTTGAACCATGTGGACTGAGTCAATTGATCGCAATGCGCTATGGTTGTGTGCCAATTGTCCGCCGTACAGGTGGGCTAGTGGATACGGTGTCATTTCATGATCCAATCGGTCAGACAGGTACAGGCTTTAGTTTTGATCGTTATGAGCCTTTGGATATGTACACCTGCATGGTACGTGCTTGGGAAAGTTATCGCTATAACGATGCATGGCGATTGTTACAACAACGCGGTATGAACAATGACTTCAGTTGGCAAACATCCGCCGAGAAGTATGTGCAGCTATACCGCTCGATTCCTGGCTTAGACAATGCCTAAACCCCTATAAAGAAAAGTGGCGCAGATTTTATCGCTTTTCTTTAAATGCCAAAATACAAAATAGCGTAGCTGTTTCATTTCCCGAAAACCCTCATGGGGTTTAGGTTCTAATTCACAGAAGTGTCGTCACACTTTTGTGAATTGGTATAATTTGCTTGCAAATCTCCCAAAGCCCTGTGAGAATTACATTTACAGCAGCTTTCGATCAAACGAGCTACAAATCGATGCGTCAGTTTCCTGTTATCCTTATTCCCCCAGAAGTGCAACGCATCGCTCAGTCCAAGCCCGTTGCACCTAAACTTAGTTCACCGCCTAGACTAACTACCTCCGAGCAGCCCCAGCCTATTGATATTCAGCAAGCGATCGCATTAAGCTTTGGATTAATACTCGTCGTAGCATTGGTAACTACCTTTACTAAAGAATTAGGAATCTTGCTACTGCTTGTAGGAACAGTGGCAATTGTTTTACGCATCAGATATCAGTTTCTCACCTACAAAAAACGCGATCAAAGTCACCAAAATAGTCTACAAAGCTATTTCAAACAGCTAGAAGCTTATTCCCGTCAGGAGGTTGAGTATGAGCAAAAACTAGCGATCGCCCATTCTCCAGACCGTATTCTTGCATTTCGGTATCAACAATTTCAGAAGTTTTTTGCAAAGATACCTCCCATCGAAAATGCGATCAGCTTAGCTAAAATCCAGTCTCCAGATCGCGAGCAATCAGCAATTTATGGTTTCGGAATCACCCTTCAGCAGCATTTGTTAGGAACAATCTATCAAGGCGTGAAGCTTTACCTTCCAAGTGTTAATCAGGATTGGCAGCCTAAATTGACCTATATCGATCCAGTTCTCAATGTCCATATTGCGATCGAGGTTATTGCAGATTCCGAAAGTGCAGCCAATCTTATGCAAAAGGATCTTGCCGATCGCTTTTTAGTAGATTCTGGTTGGATTATAATCAAGTTCTCTCAGAAGCAAATCTTGCAAAGCAAGTCTGCTTGCTGCAAAGAGTTTGCAATGTTATTAGATCGCTTGAGCCTAGATAAATCTGTACTATCAAATTTTGAGTCTATTCCTGATTTAATTCCAGTAAAAATATAAATTGCTTGATAATCTCCATTTTTGATAACACTTGCTACAGAGATCGCTAGTTAATTCAGTTTATTGTTGATGGATACTAAAGTCAGCGATCAAAAGCTGATAAATATTTATTTTATAGGTTTTATGTGAGGGTATTGCCTGTGAATGCTGCTGAACAAGCTAGAAATGTCGAAGTAGCGACAAAAATCGCTACTATTGTCAATTTGTTTAAAGCTATTTACCCTGCTGCAAGATCTGACTTAAAACCTTGGCTAAATAATTCTGATACTCGCAGATTACTTGATCCAGACTCGATTGACGTGGGCTTTCACTTTCCAGGGGTAAGCTGGAGGCTTAAGGTTCGCAGTATTCTCTTCCAAATTCGACTATATGAAGATCCCATTGATGGCGACTTGAAAGCGATCGGCGTTGAGGCAAGTGGACATGATCATAAAGGCGAATGTTGGCGATTTTCGACTGTGGACAATTGGCAGTTCTTTGGCGATAAGATACCGATGGAAGATGGAGTAATCAACCTCCGCGAGTTTAGCCGCCAAACCTTAGAAGTTTTCAATCGCAAATAGAAGTAATCCCAAAACATCAAATGGCTAAGCCATTTGATGTTTCTCAAACCCTTGATAGGTTTGAGCCTCAATTCACAAAAATCAGTCACATTTTTGTGAATCGGTACATCGGCATAACCTTTGCTTAGAGCAAAAGAGTAGTGGGGGGCCCCCCCCACTCCCCCCCCCCCCCCCCCCCCCCCCCCCCCCCCCCCCCCCCCACTACTCTTTTGCTCTTTAGGATTTTCAGCGCCGCAGTCGCTGAGAATCCTAAAATTGGTTTCAGATTACAATGAGGTATTACTCGGCAAAATTTTTGAGAACTAACCTATGAAAGTATTTGTAGCAGGGGCAACTGGTCAAACAGGACGGCATATTGTCACCGAATTAGTTAAACGCAATATTCCAGTAAGAGCCTTAGTCCGTGACCTAGAAAGCGCTAAAAAAATCCTACCGCCAGAAGTTGAATTAGTCAGAGGAAATGTCCTTTTTGCTAACACATTAGCAGAGGCGATCGCAGATTGCGATGTACTGGTATGTGCAACAGGTGCAAAGCCTAGCCTAAACGCCATGGAGCCATATTTGGTGGATTACATTGGCACAAAAAACTTAGTGAATGCAGCGAAAGCAAAAAACATCAAACATTTTGCGATCGTCTCTTCTCTTTGTGTATCAAAACTTTTCCATCCTTTAAATCTATTCTGGCTAGTACTTTTCTGGAAAAAACAAGCAGAAAAATATTTGCAAAATAGTGGTTTGACCTTCACAATCATTCGCCCTGGTGGATTGCTAAATTACGAGAAAATAGGCGGATTGGTAATGTCTAGCGCTGACACTTTGTTTGAAGGAAGTATCCCTCGTACTAAAGTTGCCAAAGTAACAGTCGAGGCTTTGTTTGAAGATGCCGCAAAAAACAAGTTGGTAGAGATTGTGGTTGGAGCTGATAGCACCGATCATCTGATCGCTGATTTGTTTGCTAAGGTTGCTTAACCAAAAACAAATTTTTTAAAAGTGCGGCTAAGCATCACTTTTAAAAAATTTGGAGGCCCTTTTGATTGTCAATTACTGCAAATAGAAAATATGACTAAAACTGTATTCATTACTGGAGCCTCATCTGGAATCGGCAGATCAACGGCTCTTTACTTCCAAAAACAAGGTTGGAATGTAGCCGCCACAATGCGATCGCCTGATCAAGAAATAAACCGAACAAATAGCTTGGCAAATCTTGATCGCGTAATTTGTCTAAAACTTGATGTTACTGATCGCCTCTCGATTGCCAATGCAGTTGCGGAAACTATCTCCAGACTTGGTGCGATCGATGTGCTTGTGAATAATGCAGGTTATGGGATGTTAGGAGCTTTTGAAACTTCCACTCCTGAGCAAATTCAGCGTCAATTTGATACTAATGTATTTGGACTGATGGAAACTACTCGCGCAGTGCTGCCTCATTTTCGCGATCTCAAGCAGGGTGTAATTGTGAACGTTGCCTCTATTGGTGGGCGCGTCGCCTTCCCTCTCTATAGCCTTTATCACGCCACAAAATGGGCGGTGGAAGGATTTTCGGAATCCTTGCAGCATGAACTTCTAGCTTTTAATATTCGCATCAAAATTGTAGAGCCAGGTCCAATTAAAACTGACTTTTATGAGCGATCGGCAGACCGTACCAGTAATCCTGATTTTCCAGAATATGACGAATTTAGCGATCGCATTTTGACGAAACTCAATAAGATTGGCACAACGAGAGCATTGCCTGAAGTTGTAGCCAAAACTATCTATACTGCTAGTACCGATAAATCATGGAAATTGCGTTATCCCGCAGATCCACTTGCTAAGCAATTATTATTTACTTTAGTTTGGACTAATGGGCAGGTATGAGAGAGGAACCAAAAGACACGAGAAAATTGAGCAGGAGCTTGCAATAGCAAAATCCAGCTCAAAATTGAGAAGAGAAGCAGAACCTAAATGGCAATTGGATGGGTTGGCGCAGGAGTCTTTTCAGTTTTCTTTCTTTTTGAGGCGTGTTTTTTAACAGTCGGATAGCGAATACGAGGAGGAAGGCGATCGCCTAAGGAGCGTCCGGGCGATTTACCGCGTAGTTTAGGAGGGATTGCAGGAGTACCAATCGCGGCAATAATTACCGCAAATGATTGAGCGACACGACCAGGAGCAAGATTATCCTGAGGAGACTGCCAAGGTAAAGGAGCATCAACACAATCGAGACGAGCGAACCAAAGTTGCCAAGTCATTAAAGGCATCAAAGCACTCCAACGCTCAGCCGCCTGAGTAGAGGTAATCTGGGGCAGAGTCCAATGTAACCGTTGCTTGGCAAAACGATACCAATGCTCTATGGCAAAGCGACGCAAGTATTTTAACCAAAGAGTTTCCAAAGCAGGCATAGTTTTACCCAACCAAGCCAACCACATGGGCTGAAACTTACGGTTGCGCCCCAAGGGTTCAATCACCTCAATTCTAAAAATCTGCATCGGTCTTTCTGGAGAAGTACGGAAATGAAAGTCACGCCAATAAGTTACCCGTACCCGACCTATTTTTGGGTCTGTAATTTCTATAGTGGTGGCTGCCCCAGCCCAAGTTTCTGGGGCATTCAGTTTGAATTTATGCCCATGTTTACAAGGTGCACCACGACCGCTATAGGCAGACGGAACTCCCCAAACACAGCGATTAGATGCCAAACGTAGTAATAAATCCGCCTCAATATTCGCTGTTGCTTTCACAAAACTTGCATTCCCATATCCTCGGTCATAGACAGCTAGGGGGCGTACGCTTAACTGCTTTGTGACTTGTTTGAGTTGGAAGGCAGCTTTACTCACAGGAGTCTCGAAACTGGTGATCCGCTCATGTTTTATCGGTAGCGCCCAACTCCCACTTGCTTCGGGAATCCACGCCAACGTGCTGTAGCTTTGTCCTACGCCGATACTTTCGTCTTTGCCATGATGGAATCCTCTTTCCTTCAGCGTTTCCGCATCTGGTCGCAACCACACGCTATTATCTCCAGCCAGACAAGGTTGCTCTTCGGTTGGGATCTCTTGCACCATTAGTTTCATCAACTTTCCTCTTGCTGGTCGGCTATCGCGCAGTCCCTCATAAATACTTGACCATTTTCGCCGAAATAATGGATTCATTGACAGACTCACATACGAGCTAATGCTCGGACTTGTCAGGACGGCATCCATTAATTCAAATACTGCATCTTTTCCTGTTCCTAGGTATTCATATATCGACTTGCGAAATTCTTGTAATTTTTGGAAAATCATAGTAGTCAATGTCAATTTGGTTTATTGATCATTGCTCTTTTGGCAGTTTGTGACATTCACTTCCTGCCTTTCTTTTCTTCTTTTTAGTCTAAAGTCCAGTATTTATGCGCAAGCTTTTGCCTGACTTCCTCTTCACCAAAATTGTCCGCCAAAGCACAAACGTTTAGCAACAAGTTAGAAGGCTAAGCCTTCTAACTTGTTGCTAAACGTATCAAAATCAAAAAAAGAGGTGGTGCTTTGCATCACCTCTTTTTTTTACTTATTGTTTTGTTGGTGTAGGTTTGACAGGTTTCAGAGGAATATTATTCGCTTGAAGCCAGTCCTTTCCAACCCGAACAGTAATATCTGACTCAATATCACCCGTTGACTCAATTAAAACTTCACCAATACCCAGAGCTTCTCGCAACTTCTCAGCACTTTCGCGATCGCCACTTTGAGCAACAATCACCGTTTTAGCAAGAGGCTTTGTCCAGCGATCGCTAGCAGGAAATACTTGAGCATATCCAGCCTTAGACAGAACAGTTGTGGCTTTTTTTGAGCCTTCGGGTTGGGACATACTATCTTGGATCGCAATCCTCAGATTTTGAGGTGTGCTTTCCTCAAGACTTATATCTGCTTTCTTCATGCTCCCAAAGCTTTGTCCCATAATTTTGGCAAGTCGTCGATTATCCAAAATCCAGTAGCTCAAGCTATCAAACTCACCTGGGTTACTAAACCGCCCAGGAGCCATATGCATCTGGATACTTTTACGATCAATCTTTGACGTATACCCAGCAAGGGCAAGAACTTCTTCGACTGATAGGTTTGTATCAATATTGTCCTTAACAATGGCAAGGATTTCAGGAAACTTAGTGATGGCTTCGGGTTTTAGTTTCTGATCGATAAAAGCACGGAAAAATGCTTGCTGACGTTGTACACGCCCAATATCCCCCAGATCATCGTGACGATAGCGCATGTATTGAATTGCTTTACTACCGTTTAATTTTTGCTGCCCTGCATTGAGATTTATATATAGATGTTGGCTATCATCTTGATATTTCATCTTTTTTGGCACATACATATCAACACCACCAAAGGCATCGACTAGTTTACCAAAACCATTGACATTGAATCGGATATAACGGTCAATCGGGATATCTCCCAATACTTGACTCACGGTTTGAGCTGATAGTGGCGCACCACCGACATAGTTGGCAAAATTAATTTTTGTCTTGCCTACACCTTGAATATGAACGCGTGTATCACGAGGAATTGATAAGACGGCAACTTTTTGAGTCGCAGGATCAAAACGGATCAGTAACATTGCGTCACTCATCCCATTGAGGTTGTCGTCAACCTCAGCCAAGTATCTACCTTTGGGCTTGGATTGGGCATCAGGTAAGTCAGAGGTAAGAATGATCGTTCCAAGTACCAAAATATTGACAGGACGAGTCAGCGTCGGTACACCCGCGATCGCTGAAGTCATGCCATCGGAATTACGATTAAATACTGCTGCCTCATCAGCCGATAGCTGGCGCTGCTGAAAAGGTCTACTACTCAATACGAAAGCCAATCCTGCGCCTAGTCCTCCCGACAACAATGCCACAAATAGAACTATAAAAAGAGTCCATTTATGCTTTGAAGCCGTTTTAGGCTTTGACGACTTGTTAGTCAAACTTGAGTTACCTAAATTGATTGGATTTGTTGCCACAGGTAGGGAATACTCCTCACGACTGAACGTTTGCTTCAGCGATCGCCCACCCATGAGCAAAGATGGGACTCAACACATTGCTTAAAATTTACTCAAGAACTTCGTATAGGGTTCTTAAGTCTTTTAGACTAATTTGCATTTAACTCTAGCACTGTATCGTAACTTATCGTTACAAACTGCTAAACATCTTACAAGAGTAGTAGAAAGTCTAGTTATGCAAATTAGTTGGATGGATGATACTACATATTCTGAGATTTGGAGAATCATCAAACGCGAAAGAATTTAAAACAGGCGATCATCGTCCATTATCACAAGCCCCAACAGTAGTATCCGCAGTTTTCAAAAGATAGTTGGGCGCGATCGCCTAAACTAGTATCGACATGTTGTTATCGAGATTTTTGAAAGATCTACAAGTTGGTTATGGAAGTTAGATTTCGAGAATGTGATTGGTTCGACTTATGGATCTGGATCAAGTTTAGTGAAATTCCATCTCAGCAAGAAAAACAACTGTTAGACGAAGTATTTAACTCTTGGTTTTTGCTGGGTAAACTAGGCGGTTTCAATGCTTGTAATATGCAGGTGCTGGAATCTGGGGTGGATGTTAGCTATTTTGACTATGACAACCAAGCTGCCGACGACGAGATGATGTCAGTTATGCATAATATGACTGATCTAGAATACGAAAACGAATGGGCAAGATGTTGGGTTGATCTAGGCACAACTGATGCGATCGCGATCGATACTTTAGTAAACGCCTTGCGCCAGTTTGATAAAGAATATGTCGCGATCGAAGAAGTAATTATTGGTGGACAAAACTCTGACTGGTTAGTTGAGCCTAAGAGTCTAGATGATGAAGATTATGATCGTTAAAATGTTAGAGACATGTAAAGCATATCTCTAACAAAAAACTTTAAAGGAAAACTAAAATGCGCGTTTTACACACAATGATTCGAGTTGGTGATCTAGAGCGATCGCTGGATTTTTATAGCAATGTCCTTGGCATGAAGATCTTGCGCCGCAAAGACTATCCTGATGGTCGCTTTACCCTCGCTTTTGTAGGTTATGGCGATGAATCAAGCAATGCTGTCATTGAGCTAACCCATAACTGGGATACCAACGCCTATGACATTGGCACTGGCTATGGGCATATTGCTTTGGGCATGGAAAACATTTATACCGCTTGTGAAGCCATTCGTGAGAAAGGCGGTAAAATCTCCCGTGAACCAGGACCCATGAAGCATGGCACAACGGAAATAGCCTTTGTCGAAGATCCCGATGGTTACAAAATTGAATTAATTCAACTCAAATGATGCTTTGCCCCAATTGAACTTATTTGAGATTAAGAGATAAATTGCTTTAGTTTGGACTAATGGGCAGGTATGAGAGAGGAACCAAAAGACACGAGAAAATTGAGCAGGAGCTTGCAATAGCAAAATCCAGCTCAAAATTGAGAAGAGAAGCAGAACCTAAATGGCAATTGGATGGGTTGGCGCAGGAGTCTTTTCAGTTTTCTTTCTTTTTGAGGCGTGTTTTTTAACAGTCGGATAGCGAATACGAGGAGGAAGGCGATCGCCTAAGGAGCGTCCGGGCGATTTACCGCGTAGTTTAGGAGGGATTGCAGGAGTACCAATCGCGGCAATAATTACCGCAAATGATTGAGCGACACGACCAGGAGCAAGATTATCCTGAGGAGACTGCCAAGGTAAAGGAGCATCAACACAATCGAGACGAGCGAACCAAAGTTGCCAAGTCATTAAAGGCATCAAAGCACTCCAACGCTCAGCCGCCTGAGTAGAGGTAATCTGGGGCAGAGTCCAATGTAACCGTTGCTTGGCAAAACGATACCAATGCTCTATGGCAAAGCGACGCAAGTATTTTAACCAAAGAGTTTCCAAAGCAGGCATAGTTTTACCCAACCAAGCCAACCACATGGGCTGAAACTTACGGTTGCGCCCCAAGGGTTCAATCACCTCAATTCTAAAAATCTGCATCGGTCTTTCTGGAGAAGTACGGAAATGAAAGTCACGCCAATAAGTTACCCGTACCCGACCTATTTTTGGGTCTGTAATTTCTATAGTGGTGGCTGCCCCAGCCCAAGTTTCTGGGGCATTCAGTTTGAATTTATGCCCATGTTTACAAGGTGCACCACGACCGCTATAGGCAGACGGAACTCCCCAAACACAGCGATTAGATGCCAAACGTAGTAATAAATCCGCCTCAATATTCGCTGTTGCTTTCACAAAACTTGCATTCCCATATCCTCGGTCATAGACAGCTAGGGGGCGTACGCTTAACTGCTTTGTGACTTGTTTGAGTTGGAAGGCAGCTTTACTCACAGGAGTCTCGAAACTGGTGATCCGCTCATGTTTTATCGGTAGCGCCCAACTCCCACTTGCTTCGGGAATCCACGCCAACGTGCTGTAGCTTTGTCCTACGCCGATACTTTCGTCTTTGCCATGATGGAATCCTCTTTCCTTCAGCGTTTCCGCATCTGGTCGCAACCACACGCTATTATCTCCAGCCAGACAAGGTTGCTCTTCGGTTGGGATCTCTTGCACCATTAGTTTCATCAACTTTCCTCTTGCTGGTCGGCTATCGCGCAGTCCCTCATAAATACTTGACCATTTTCGCCGAAATAATGGATTCATTGACAGACTCACATACGAGCTAATGCTCGGACTTGTCAGGACGGCATCCATTAATTCAAATACTGCATCTTTTCCTGTTCCTAGGTATTCATATATCGACTTGCGAAATTCTTGTAATTTTTGGAAAATCATAGTAGTCAATGTCAATTTGGTTTATTGATCATTGCTCTTTTGGCAGTTTGTGACATTCACTTCCTGCCTTTCTTTTCTTCTTTTTAGTCTAAAGTCCAGTTAATTGTTATAAGCTGTAAAGCTGCACACCAGTAGCCTAGTCATGCGTAGACCCCAATATACAACTTCTTGGCAATCCAAGCGCAAATCTTGGTTGCGAAATACTCTGCTTCTGCTCCTAATTGGTCTGCCATTACTATTAGTTTTGGCGGAACTAATTGCGCGGGGAGCAGTTTTAGCAACAGGTAGTAACAACCAGCTCGCCCCCAATAAAACTGTGGCGATCGCCCAGTCCTACGCCTTTAAGTTGCAGGACTCAAGTGGTAATAACTACCCTGGATTACCAGATGCAGGTCAGCTCCAAGTAAAGCGCAGTCCTCTATTGGGTTATGAATTGCTGCCCAGTCAGAGTAGTGATTATTGGCAAATCAACGATCAGGGCTTTCGCCAAGATTCATCCGTACCTGTTGTCAAGCCTCCTAACGAAATCCGTGTTTTTTTGGTTGGCGGCTCCACTGCTTTTACAAATATGGCGGAAAAGAACCAAAAAGCCTTGGCTTTTAAGGTTGAGAAATTGCTCAACGAGCGCGTCCGTGCTCAGAACAGCAGTCCCGAAAAGTTTAAGCCCAAAGAAATCCCCTACTTTGCCGATCAAATTGAAGCCATGCGAGCTTTACCTCCGCGCATTCGTGATGGCAGCTATCGGGTAATTGCGGCGGCGGCTCCTGGCTATAGCTCTGGCAATGAACTTGCTCTGTTAGCGCATAAGGTGATGACATATAGTCCCAATGCACTGCTGATCCTTGATGGCTATGAAGATTTGCGATCGCCTAGCAATCAGACTGCTCGCGAAATCGGAAATATTGAGCAAATGCTACGTGATCCACTAGCCCAATATCGACAACATCAAACCCAGCAATTTAGTAATTGGCTAAATTCGCTTTATCTAGTCAAAGCTTGGCAAAAATGGGTAATACCAGCAGATATCCGTACATTTAGCTCTGAATATCAAGTTTTTAATGCTGAACAACTCAGCAAAGATCCTAAAGAAATTCAAAAAAGAGTTGACCGATATCTCTACAATACTCAGCAAATGACGAGGCTAGCTAACAATATTCCTGCTTTGATCATTCTTCAGCCAGAAATCACAGGTAAGCAAAAATCTTTAACCAAGGAAGAAGAGGGTATTCTAAAATCTTTGGGTAAGGAATATAGCGATCGTGCCACTAATGCTTACATGCTCACCGAACAAGCTCTTAGCAATAGCCCGATCAAGACCAAATTTGTTAGTTTTTATCAGCTGTTTCAAAATACTAAACAGCAAGCCTTCATCGATCCCATCCATCTGACTGAAGCTGCCAATGATGTATTGGCTCAGAAATTATATGAAAGTAGCGAACAGCTCTTTTTGGTACAGCCTGCTCCAAATGCTCTAAGTGGGGATGTGGATGCAAGAACAATCGCCCCATCGCCCCAGCCCGTTATTACGCCAGAACCTAATCAGTCTGGTCTTCTACGTTCACTGGTTATTCCGTAGAACTACACCATTTCGTGTTTTCACAATACCTTATAAAAATGGCGGCGCTTCGCGCCGCCATTTTTACTAAAAATACAAAAACTGATTTTCATAATGAGAATTGCTAAAGTAAACTATATAAGTCAGTGAATTTAATAAATATTTATGGTAGAACCAATTTTGTCAGGCATTTGCCTCGGTCTAATCTTCATTACCCTTGGCGGACTGTTTTTTGCTGCTTATCAGCAATATCGTCGAGTCTAGTAGCAATATAAAAATCAAAAAGCAGAAGAAGCTTAAAATGCCTCTTCTGCTTTTTGGTACAAACTTAAATAATGCTCCTTGTTATACCAGTTCACAAAAGTGTGGGTATTGCTAAATAGATAAGGATAGGCGGCGCGAAGCGCCGCCTATCCTTATCATAATAAATTCTTTTTTAGGACTACCAAAGTGTGCCGACACTTCTGTGAATTAAAACCCCAGTCCAGTAAGGGTCTTAAAAACACAAAATGGCTATGCCATTTTGTGTTTTGGTATTAGATCCCCCCATTTATTGTTCTAATTCTTCGGGTTGTTCTAAATAGCGACAAATTTCATTAATTTTCATGCGATAAATATGTGGCCAACCACCATTTGTCTCAATATCGCGTAAAAGATTAAACAGTTCGTGGCGACTAGTTGGTAAGGCAGGTTGAAACAAATCATCGCGAATGCGCTTATGGATTACTTCTAGGACTCGTAAAATTTGCAAAAGACTAGCTGCATCGCTTTGCTGATCTTGAGCAATTTGCCATAGACGATCGCTGATCGAATCAAGCTCAGATAAATTTGCAGTTTGCCTCGGTTGTGATTGGTTCTGTGATTGGATTTCAGTTTGTGCCAAGCTAAGTACCCTCGTGCGCGATAATATGGTGATTGGAATTTTATAAATTAAGTCTTTAGTTAGCTAACCCCTATGGCTAGTCTAAAGCAACACCAACTCCTTAACGATCTCAATTTAAAATCCCAAACTAGATCGTATTTTTAACAGAGTTATCATAGGCTGTGCTTTGCGCAATCCGTCTTAACTCTAAAATACTAACCGTTAAATCCCGTTAAATTAAAAAGAGGTTATTTATGAAATTTCGTAGTTTTACGAAAGCAATTTTTACATTGTGTATCAGTCTATGTATGTTAGTAGTAAGCGGTCTGTTTGCTACTAATGCGATCGCAGCTGTTGAACCAGGTTTGACCTATGACCAAATTGTAAATACTGGTTTGGCGAACAAATGCTCTGATATCTTGGGTTCATCTCGCGGTGGTCGTAACTTTATTTCTGTTGGTGCAGGACAATCTGTGGAAATTACAGATCTTTGTCTAGAGCCAACTTCATTCTTTGTCAAAGAAGAGTCCAGCAACAAGCGCAAAAAATCTGAGTTTGTTGCTAGCAAGTTGATGACTCGCTCAACATCTAGCCTTGACTTTGTAAAAGCAACTGTAACTGGTAACAGTGATGGTAGCCTCAGCCTAATTGAAACTGATGGTCTAGACTATCAACCCATCACCGTCAAAATGCCTGGTGGTGAACTGGTAGCAATTTTGTTCACCATTAAAGGTTTCAATGCCAAAACTGCTTCTGGGGTAAATGGCATAACCACATCGGTTGACTTTGTTGGTTCTACCGATGTTCCTACCTATCGTGGTTCAGGTTTTATCGATCCTAAGGGTCGCGGTCTAGCGATCGGTTATGACTCTGCTGAAGCATTACCTGCAAAGCGTAATTCTTTTGATAACAGAAGCGTAAAGGATGACTCCACCTCTAAAGGTACTATGTCTTTGCAAATTGCTAAGCTAAATGCTGATACTGGCGAAATCGCTGGTACTTTTGAGACTGAGCAAACCTCTGACAACGACCTTGGTGGTGTTGAGCCTAAGGAAGTAATCATTCGCGGCATATTTTACGGCAAAGTTAACTCTTAAATTTGTCCACAAAAAAAGAGAGTTCCCAAAGGGAACTCTCTTTTTTTGTGGATTATGCTTGATATTCTGGCTTCTCATGTTCAACTACAAAAACGTTGGAATAAAGGTGCGCTACAATCTCTTGACCTTGCTGAGTTAGAGACAAGTAGTAAAGAGCATCTTTAACAAATGGATATACACTTGTCCAATAAAATTTAGGATAGTTGCGGCGTAAGTCTCCTGGGTGAGCATAGCCAAGCGCTATATTTACACCAGTTTCTTCAAACTCATAAAATAAAGCCCCAATTTTTTTGAGATAACGGGGATCGCTAAGCTGTCCGATCAAATCTGCCGATCGCACCAAACCTGCAAAATGCGTAGTATCCTGATGGTCGCCAGTTTTTGGCACAGGAAATCTGGTCAACTCGATATTACGGCAAATTTTTTCAGCCTTAATTAAAGCGTGATTAGCAAAGCGCTGATTTACAAACAGTTTTGCGCGATCGACATGGTATGGCGTTAGCCCTGCATCTGATGCTCCTGCGGGCAGTTCTACCATCGCTTCGCCGATACCAGTAGCATACTTACCGCCTCCATCTTGGAGGCAAACCCCCTTAACATAGCCAATGTCATGGCAAACAAGTGAAATAATGTAATGCAACCAATAGACCTCTTGCAGAACCAAAAACATGTTAGATTTATAAGCTTTTTATCAGAACTCAAATTAAGCGATGAAATACGAAGCCAGTCAAAATCTATCAGCGACAGAATTTAAACGGTTATTTGGAGTAAGAAGAGAAACATTTGCTCAAATGACGGAACTAATGCAACAAGCAGCCCAAAGCAAAGGACAAGGTGGTGTAGAACCAAAGCTAAGTCTAGAAGACCAAATATTGGTTACTTTGCAGTATTGGCGTGAATATCGCACCTATTTTCATATTGCTAGCGACTGGGAAGTGTCAGAATCGACGATTTGCCGCATCGTCAAAAAAGTAGAAAATGTCTTAATTAAATCGAAAAAGTTTCGGTTAGCAGGAAAAAAGTCATTATGGCAGGAGAAGGCTCCAGCCATAATTGCCATTGATGTAACTGAGACAAAGGTTGAGCGCCCTAAATATCACCAGAAACATTTTTATAGCGGTAAGAAAAAGCATCATGCCCTCAAAGCCCAATTGGTGGTCGATCTGACTAATTTCAAGATAGTTTGTACCGCTTACGGTAAGGGCAAGCAGCATGATTTCTCATTATTCAAGGCAAGTGGAGTTCATTTTCACGCACAGACACAAGGTTTGGCAGACAAGGGTTATCAAGGCTTACAAAAGTTGCATCCTAACTCGCAAATTCCTATCAAAAAGCCTCAAAATGGCTCATTATCCAAGGAGGATAAGCGTTTTAATCGCCAACTTGCACGTCAACGTATTGCGATTGAGCATGTTAATCGTCGCTTGAAGATTTTTAAGATTCTCTCTTTACCTTATCGTAATCGTCGTCGTCGTTTTGGTTTGCGTTGTAATTTGATTGCCGCCATTTATAACTTTGAAGTCGCTCTTGTTGCTTCTAAAACTTTCTCTGCTCTGGATTAATTTTCAGTTCTGCAAGAGGTCTAATCTTCAGGCGAGACTCGTCCTTCACGGATATGCTTACCACGCAAAATTTCTTGACCAACTAGAGTCACTAAGATTGTATGTTCAACATTGTGGTAGAGCGCATCACTATTGGCAATATTTTCCAGAGCCATGTTGCCAGCCCAGCCGATGATATCTTCGTAATCATGTAGATAGCCGCCATAGGTACGGCGATATCCTAGCTTTAGTTGTTCAACAAAGTTACCGATCAGCAGTTCAGTTGCATTAAACATAAATCTTCGTGTACCTAAGTAAAGCCAAAATGTAATCTAAATAATAAGCCCAACTCTTATTTTTGGTGCGATTGTCAATAAAATTCCTAAAAATCCAGCAATTCTCCTTATAAAAATGGGTTTTATTGAAAGTCCGCCTTTGGCAGACTTTCAATAAAACCCAAAATTGGTTTTATAATGAGAATTACCGTCAAAAATCTGATATTAATCGTATAGATGAAGCTTTTAATTTCTAATACCAAACTTCATAAGTGATGCAGTAGCTAGACCCAATTAAATATAAAACTCTAAAACCTGCACCGCCCTCTGTGCAGTCGGTTTAGGTTTTAGCTCTGTTTCTTAATGAAGTAGCTAGGCATAATTAATTACAAAGTAAAACCCGTAAAGTTACGCCCACAAGGTCGCAACTTTACGGGTTTTGGTAATTTTGCACAATTACTTACAGCAATTATCAATCAAACGAGCCACAAGATAAATCATGAAAGCGTTACTAAGCAACGCTTTCATGATTTATCTTGGTTTGGGCTTGAATGCAAAGCGCTGTAACCTTTAAGTTGCAGCAAAAAGTACTATATGAGCAATATAGTTAGGGTAGTATTATTAAGCTGATAAATCTTATTCCAAAAATATCAAATATGCTTAAACGCTTCGCTGGTAGTTTGTTATTGCCTGTATCCATTGCATTGGCATTAGCTTCATGTCAGCAGCCTAGTGCTACACCAACAGCTCCTTCGCCGTCAGTGGCTGCTTCAGAGTCTCCTAAAGCCGACGCTTCACCTAAAGCTGATGCTTCACCTAAAGCCGATGCTTCACCTAAAGCCGATGCTTCGCCTAAAGCCGATGCTTCGCCTAAAGCCGATGCTTCACCTAAAGCCGATGCTCCTTCTGAAGGTAAAACTAAAGATATTGATGCCCTTATCAAAGATCAAGCTGAATACAAAGAAATGTATGAAGCAACTGGTGGGATCAAGTACATTGGGTTAGTCGAAGCAGAAACCTGTAAAGCCCTTGACTCAGGTGTTCCCATGAAAACTCTAACCGATGCACTCGAAAAAGAATTTGACAAGCAAGGTAGTTCTATCCCTGCGGACAAACTCACTAAATTGAAAGAGTATACGGGTTTTGTCCTTGGTGCTAGTGTGGCTATCTCTTGCCCTCAACACAAAGACAAGATTAAATAAATCCTAGTCTTTTCATTAATACTCAAACAGAGAGAGACAGTGCTTTGCACTGTCTCTCTCTGTTTGAACGAGATAATTAAGCTTATGAAATCTGGGTATACCCTTCCTGTGTTTGCGATCGCTGCTGCCAAAGCCGCTGTTTGTGCTATTCAAAAACAAAACACAACCTCAGTAGAACTCGATTTGTTAGAATCTGGCTCAGGCAAAGTGGAAATTGCCCAAAGCGCAATTATTGACGACAATACAGCGATCGCGATCGCTATTAGTGACCCAGGTGATAATCTCGATCTGACCGCAGGAACTCCTATCTGGGCTTGGGTGAAATTAGAGTCTTCAACAGGCGAAGAACGGATAATTTTGGAGGCTGGAGAAGGTTTGGGAAGAACCTCTAGTGGAGAGCCAGCTATCTATCAATTAGCGCGAAATTTAGCAGAAGTTAATCTCTTGCAACTCCTGCCAGATCATCTCTCTGCAAGAATTAGATTTATTTTACCTGAAGGAAGAGCCTTAGCTAAACGCACTTCTAATGCTGCTTTTGGTATTCTTGAAGGACTATCTTTGTTAGGAACTTCTGCGATATCAAAACCGCTCTCCGTAGAAGATAAACTCGAAGAGTTTCGTATAGATTTACGCACTAAAGCAGCTAATTCCCATGAAATAGCATTTTACATCGGGGCAAATGGCTACCAAGTCGCTCAAAATCTTGGGTTTCAAACTTCACAATTAGTCCAGACAGCCAATTGGGTCGGCGCAATGTTAGTAGAGGCTGCGCTCCTAGGGGTGACTTCGATTACTCTCGTTGGCTATCATGGAAAATTATTAAAACTAGCAGGTGGAATTTTCAATACCTCTAGTCACTTAGCTGATGCCAGAATAGATATTTTAGTTAGAGCGGCTGTGCATGAGAATTTACCGATCGCACTAATCCAAGAAATAGAGCGATCTCCTACTGCCGAAGCAGTGCATAAATTATTAGTTGAACATGACTGCGATCGCGTAATTTTTCAGTACCTCACTGATCAAATTACGCAGCGAGCTACAGCTTATGTACAGAAATACACCGATCTAAAAATTGAGATCAAAACAATTTTGTGCGATCGCTTAGGGCAGTTAGTTGTTTAAGATAAGTGTTTGTTTCCCGCCTTCGGCGGGAAACAAACACTTATCTTAGGTTTTTTAATGCAACCAGTTTATATCGTCGGTGCGGGACCTGGTGACCCTGACTTAATTACAGTTAAGGGGCGTAACCTCTTAATCAAGGCCGATGTGATTGTTTATGCGAATTCTCTTATCCCTGACTCAATGTTGCAATTTTGTCGTTCTGATGCAGAAATAATTCCTACTGCGAGCAAATCCCTAGAGGAGATTTTAGAGATTATTGTCGATAGAGTGCGATCGCAAAAATTAGTCGTCCGTCTACACGATGGCGACCCTAGCTTATATGGTGCAATTCAAGAACAAATAGTAGCTTTGTCGGAAGCTGAAATCCCTTTTGAAATTATCCCTGGGGTTAGTGCATTTCAACTAGCCGCCGCAAAATTACAAGTAGAACTAACTGTTCCCGAACTAGTCCAAACGATTATTCTCACGCGCATTAGTGGACGGACTCAAGTTCCTGAAAGAGAAGAATTGTCGAGTCTGGCAGCCCATCAAGCTTCATTATGTCTATATCTCAGCGCTCATCATGTGGGAAATGCTCAATCTAAATTAATGGAACATTATCCCGCCGATACCAATGTGGCTATTTGCTACAGATTAGGTTGGGAAGATGAAAAGATTTTGATGGTTCCTCTTTCAGAAATGGCATCGGTCACAATCAAAGAGAACTTAACTAGAACTACTCTTTTTGTGATTAGTCCTGCTTTAAATAATTTAAAAAGTAATACAAAAGAGCGATCGCAGCTATATAGCTCTCACTACCAGCGACTTTTTCGTTAAAGACTAATCTTAAAAAGCGGTGAGATCGATCTCTGAGTTGCTTCACGGTCAGCTTGGCTTAAAGCCCCAATTCGTTTTGTTACCAATACATCATCTAAAGTAAATAATTTCATTCTAATTACGGAAGGATGAGTAAGTCCAGCGCTTGGCAAATCAAAAATATTTATATCAAGCGCCCAAGGTGAATGACTTGCAGTTGTAATCATCGCCATAATGCTACGACTCATGGTCGCATTAAAAACTAAGTGGTCAGAAATTACGAGTGCAGGTCTTCGTTTTTGATTAGCAGTATCTGTAAAAGGAAAAGGAACTATGACCACATCAAACTGCTTAAAGGTCACGATAGGCTTCCTCATCTTCTGGCGATAACCACTCACTAAGTGTCCCTGACACCGCATTGAGATAATCTAAATCTAATGGCTGTAATCTTTTGATGAAGACTCGACCTTCCTCAATTTCAAATACAACCGCATCTCCCTGAGATATACCCATAACATCACGAATAGATTGAGGGATTGTTGTTTGAAATTTAGAAGTTACTTTTGAGACTAGAAGCTTTTTGGTTGCTTGCATGGCATCATATAGTATTACGGTAATACCATATTACCGTAATACCTTATTAAAGCGGTCAAGTTTCTAACTAAGTGGTTTAATTAACTCAATGCCATCTCGACCGTCCCCTGCGGCACTCAAAAATACTTTCACCTGCTCATCCTTAGAAGTTGGCAGGGTTCGCCCCACATAATCAGGATGGATTGGAAGCTCACGATGACCGCGATCGATCAGTGCCAATAATCTCACTACCTTGGGGCGACCATAGTCATGAATTGCGCTCAAAGCGGCTCCAATTGTTCGACCGCTATAAATAACATCATCGACTAAGACGATAGTTTTACCATTGAGGTCAAAGGGAATCTCAGTTTTGCTAGGTGTTCGCAATCCAATTTTGTCGAGATCATCTCGATAGAATGTGATGTCTAAAGCGCCTGAAGGAACTAAAATTCCTTCCAGTGCCTCAATCTGCCTTGCGATCGCTACACCTAGAGGTACACCACGGGTATAAACTCCGAGCAAAACAACATTAGAAAGATCATCACTAGCTTCGACGATTTGCGAAGCCAAACGATTGATCGTCCGACGCAACTCGTCAGCTGATAAAATTTCGACAATCTTAGATTGTGACACCACTTAGTTTCGTTAAATTAGCTGGTTATTTACTCAAATATAGCGCTTTGCGCCTAAGCATATAAAGTAAAAGGGGCGCATTGCGCCCCTTTTACTTTATATGCTTGGAAAAATTCTTAACTATCTAAGTGCTTTTCAATAGTGGTAGACAATGTTGTCTTAGGGACAGCACCAACAACCACATCCACCCGTTGACCACCCTTAAACAACATGAGCGTGGGAATACTGCGAATGCCATATTGTCCAGCTACGCTAGGATTCTCATCGGTATTAAGCTTAAAAACTTTGATCTTGCCCTCATATTGTGTAGCGACTTCTTCAACTACTGGGGCAACCATACGGCAAGGACCACACCAAGGGGCCCAAAAATCTACTAGAACAGGGATGTCACTTTTAAGTACGTCCTGCTCAAAGCTAGCATCTGTGACGGCGATCGCTGATGACATGCTTTGCTAACTCCCTAAATATTAAAAACTTTTATTTTCAAAAAATTGCGTGTAGATAGTATAACAGCTAGCATTGCACATTTGCTAAAAACCATAATTGTTAAGCAACACACTCAACCATTGAGTTAACTCTTCGCAACGATTGCCAATTTTTGATTACGCGCAATAGCTTTGCAAGTGTTACGAAGCAATATTATGAGACCAATTTTGGGGTTTGCTGCGGCTTTGGCGCAGCAAACCCCAAAATTGGTTATATAGTCAAAAAGTAAGAAAATGTTTTTGCTGCTGATGCGTATAAGCTCAGGTGACACCAAAATTTGCCTCTTATAGGCAAAAAATAAGAAAATATTTTTGCTGCTAATGCGTATAAGCTCAGGCGACACCAAAATTTGCCTCTTATAGGCAAAAAATAAGAAACCGCCTTTGCTGCTCATAAGCTCAGGCGGAATGTGGTGTGAGGAGTGAACGGAAACTTTCGTCTCCGCTTACATATATATTGTAGTCTAATCCGCAAGTATGAATACGATCGCCCAATTTTTTCGAGTTTTTCAGAGTCGCAAAATGGCGGCGCTTTTATCACTAGGATTTGTGTCAGGGCTACCCTATGCTCTCACCGATGATGCATTTCGGGCATGGCTTACCACCGCTAAGTTTGACCTTAGTACGATTGGTTGGCTGGGCTTAGTTTCACTACCCTATTCGCTCAAATTTCTATGGTCGCCATTAATTGATCGGTTTGTACCACCTTTTTTAGGGCGGCGTAGGGGTTGGATTTTACTAACACAGGGCGGTTTAATTATTGCTATTTTGGCGATCGCCTTACAAATGTTTACAATTGACCAGCTTGATTTGGCTAGTCGTAATGCGGCTTTACCAATGTTGGCGATCGCGGCGTTGATGCTTGCTTTTCTCAGTGCCACTCAAGATATTGCGATCGATGCTTATCGGACTGATGTATTAGCAGTTCAGGAAGTGGGTGCGGGGATTGGCATTTGGGTAATGGGATATCGAATTGCGCTGCTATTTGCAGGCTTTGTCGGTTTTAACTTAGCAACTCGATTAAGTTGGAAGTCACCGCTTTCACAGTTTCTATTTAGTAACGGATTTACTGGTTTAAGCCTCAGCAAATTTGGCTGGGCTTGGGTCTATGTGTTGCTAGCGATCGTGATGAGCCTTGGACTGATTGCTACGATCTTCGCTCCTGAACCTCCAGAGGCTCATGCTCGTCCCGCAACCTTAGACGAAGCCGTAGTTAAGCCTTTTCAAGAGTTTTTTCAACGCTTGGGGGGTTGGAAAGTTTTATTGATTCTCGTATTCACGATCTTCTATCGGTTTAGTGATGCGATGGTGGGGAAAATGGCAGTTCCTTTTTTAAAAACTTTGTTTGATGATGGCACGATTGGCACAGTTCGGCAGGGTATTGGACTGGTTGCGACAATTGTTGGAACCTTGACTGGGGGAGCTATTCTGAGCAAAATTGGGGTCAATCGATCGCTATGGGTTTTCGGATTTTTGCAAGCAATCAGTAATATCGGCTATTACGCGATTTCCATTGCTGGTAAAAATGACCTTGTTTTACTTGCGGCGATTAATGTCGAGAACTTTTGTAGTGGTTTAGGAACCGCAGGTTTCTTAGGATTTCTGATGGTGTTATGCAATCCTAGTTTTTCGGCAACTCAATTTGCATTGCTATCAAGTCTATTTGCGGTTGGACGCGATCTATTAGCCTCACCATTTTCAGGGGAGTCAGCCCAATTTATTCAACGCAACATGCCCTCATGGACAGCAATTAATCAAAACCTTTGGCTAGCTGGCAGTGACGGCAAGGGTTGGGCGTTATTTTTCTTGTTTACCTTGGTATTAGCTCTTCCAGGGATGCTGTTTTTGCCATTTTTTGCACCTTGGAATGGAGAATTTAAAAAAGTGGATTCCTTACCAATTGATTGAAGCCATTGCTTTGCCATAACTTCAATCAAAACCCAAATAGTGTGAGGGGGGGGGGGGGGGGGGGGGGGGGGCGGGGGGGGGGGGGGGGATCAGGCTGATAGATTCAAGAAACCTAATAATTTCTGGTAGAATCACCAACTACAGCGGGACAGTTTTTTGTTGTGGTGGCCAGCACTGCACAGTATATGAGCCAGAAAGAGGTTTAACTCTGTAAAATATGTAATCCAGGAGTCAGATTTTCGACTTGATAGGGAATCTGTTTAGCCAAGAGCCAGCCCAGTTTACGACAATAGTGAGAAGTACTGAACTGTAATAAAAGCATAACCTATTGTAAATTAGCGAAAAAGAGCAACCATATGGTATAGTCTCGACTAAATTTACGGTCTACGGTGCTGCTGCCCATGCAAGCCAATCCAGTCTTTAAACCTACAACTTCCCATTCTGGTTATCAGACTTCAATCTGGTTATCAGGCTCAGTACCTGTGACTGTATATCGAGAGCCACAGGAGTTGCAATCTACCTGCCAGTTATCTTTTTTCAGTTGCAGAATGAGCAACTAACGAAGCAAAATCAAATGGCTGCAAGAGCTTGAAGCGATCGCCCAATCCACAGATCGAGTGCAAACTATCTACCCAGTCTAATTTACTCTGATTCAAAGCTAACAGACGTCTTAGCAGGTATTCGTGCTTCTTCTCGCAAGTTGATCCGCGCTATCAAGAAGGCAATCCACAGCCCCAAGGTCGCCCTCCTGCGGCTAAACCTCGCTCTGTAGATAAACCTGCAACACAGGTTAGTTCCCGTAAAGTAAAGGCACAGCAGAAAAAATAGTGCTGGTCCAAGAAGCAATTTCTAGAGCAAGGCAGCCGCTAATAATTCAGCAACTCAAAATGATAATGAACCAACGGTGAGCGAAGCCTTATATTACGATAGTTCTTTTGCTGCCTTTGAGGCTCCTGAACCTGCACTGACCTGCAAAAGTATTACCTAAGTTAGAAATTCGTGAAGAAATATCTTCTCGTCCCCTACGTACTGAGTCTATAGAAGACTCTAGCGAAACATCTGGTTTAAGTGGCTGGGTACTGACTGTCACAATTGTGGCGATCGTTCTGACTTCCTTTGGTGCAGGCTATTTACTGATGCGTCCATTTGTAAAATAATATTGAAGATAGCGCTTTGCGCCGTCTTCAATATTGTGTAAAAGCAGTGCTTTCAAATATTCAGTTAAAAAAAACTCTTTTTTTCGCGCCCCCCCCCCCCCCCCCCCCCCAAACTCCAAAATCGGTTTTATAATTAAGTCATGGATAGACGTAAGTTTTTAGTTTTGGGCGGTGCGACGATCGCATCGATTGGGGGATGTCAATGGTCAAATCCTTTTGACCAACGTGAGCGCTTGCGCATTGTGGGTTTGCTAGGGGCAATACCCAGTAAAGTAATTAATCAGTTTGAGTCAGCTTCTCAAAAGAAACTCGAATTTAAAGCAGAGAATCTGCCCTCAAAACTTTGGCAAGAACTGCAAAACTATCCAAACATTCCTAAAGATAAAGCGCCTCATTTAATGAGTATCGGAGATAGTTGGTTAGATCAGGCGATCGCCCAATCTTTAATCCAACCAATTACTCCCAGCCTATTAGCAAAAATCCCAAAATGGCAAAAACTTTCGCCTTTGTGGCAACAAAGCGTTACACGCAATAATCAAGTCTGGGGCATTCCTTATCGTTGGGGCGCAACAGCGATCGCCTATCGCAGTGACAAGCTGAAATTTGAGATTACTCAATGGGCTGACCTATGGCGACCAGAATTAAAACTAAAACTAACATTGCCAGACGATGCCCGTGAAGTGATCGGGCTAGTTTTAAAAAAGATGGGGCTACGCGATCAGCCAGAAAACTTAGTTGAACGTCCTGACCTTCTCACAAAACTTACCCAAGAGCTAAAGAGCCTTAACTCTCAGGTTTTAACCTACTCTTCTGATAATTATCTACAATCTCTATTAGCCGACGATACGCTTGCCGCCGTGGGGTGGACGAGTGATATGTACAAATCTCAAAGGACAAACCCTAATCTCAAAGTGGTAATCCCCCAAGATGGCACAGTGCTTTGGAGTGATATTTGGGTGATACCTAAAGGTGAAGTTGAGATCGCGGCAATGGAATGGATGAATTTCTGTTTGACACCTGAGGTCGCTGCTCAAATAACATCCTTGACCGATGCGATTAGCCCATCGAGTGAATTAGAGATGGTTCCCGCTAGTGTTAAGTCTGATCCGATCAAGTTTTTCTCTCAAGATATTTTGGCAAAGAGTGAATTAATGTCACCTTTGCCGCCATCAACGCTTACGCAGTATAAGGATATCTGGACTAAACTGCGATCGGGAACACTATGATTTATAACAATTCTCAAAATGGCAACGCCATTTTGAGAATTGTTATAAATCTATTGAGTCGGATCACAGATAGGAGCTTCTTGATTTTCTTCAATGTCTGGGGGATGATCGATCGCTAGACTGGCTGCCTTAACATGAGGAAGCGATGCACCTTCTAAACCTTTATGAATACGAGCTGGTGAATAATCGAGCGTGACAAAAAGCGGATAATGGTATTCACCGCGATCGCTAATGATACTGCGATGCTTCCAAGGTAACAGCCAATAATATTCTTCGCCGAGAGCCACTTCTACTTGTCGCCAGCGTTGCAATAATGCGGAGTAGTCTTCGTTAGGTCGATGGATAAATACAAAAATTTCTTGACCAGTTTTGACTTTCCAGTCAGGATCACACATGATCAAGGCTAGATCGCATTGCAACTGAACGTGACTTTGAGTCAAGTTGGGACTAGTAAGTTGCACGACTGGAAAGGGAATCGAAATCAAGCTGTCAACGGGACGACGCAGACTGGGAATCAGCTCAAAATATGGACGATATTCTCTCAAGAGTGAGATCGCTTCGAGAGGATTGCTGTAATGGCTGAGGAGCGTGTCGTACTGAAGTTGAAGAGTACTCATGGCTTAATAATGGGCAAATGCACGAAGAATGTAGAACCTTTTCGGGAGTCCAAGTTAGGTGACTTAACTAAGATTTTGCCATTATGGGCATTGACAATATAGTGAGATAGATATAATCCTAAGCCACTACCTTGTTTTTGGTGATTGCCTTGGCTAAATCTTTGGAATAAGAACGGCTGCTCTTCTAAAGGAACCCCTGTACCTGTATCTGCGATCGCAATTATTGCCTCGGATCGATCTAATTTCAGGCTAACATGAACGCTGCCAGATTCGGTGAATTTGAGAGCATTCCCGATCAGATTATTAAATACACGCAATAGTTCTAAACGATCGCCCTTAACGAGGCAAATATCTTCAAGATCGGCGATCAGTTCCAGATTTTTTGAAATAGCGATCGGTTTAAGTTCCTGCACAACTTGATCGAGTAATTCTTTCAAGTCTAACGACTGCAAATTAATAGTTTTACTACCAGATTCATAGCGATACACATCTAAAAGCTTATTTACCATTTCCAGCAAATTGCTGTTGCTGCGCCCCATAATTTTTAGAGCTTCGCAAATTTCGGGCGAAATCTCCCCCAATACACCATCTTGTAATAGCCATAACATACGATCTGCGGCTACTAATGGTGTCCGTAAGTCATGGGTTAAGCGTGATACAAAATCCTGTCTTTGTCGATCAATGCGATCGCGCTCCGCAATACTATGTTTTAAACGCAGCAATGATCTTACTCTTGCCAATAGCTCATCAGCTTCAATTGGCTTGCGAATAAATTCATCTGCGCCGAGGTCTAAGCCTTTGACGGCATTAGCGCGATCGTAAGCCGTAATCAACAAAATCGGAATAAATGGCAAATCTTTCATGGCTCTGACGCGCCGTGTCACCTCGTAACCATCCATCACGGGCATCATTACATCCAGCAAAATCAAGTCTGGAGGCTCAGTCTCAATAATCTTTAGTGCATCTTGACCATTTGATAATGTGATAATTTCATATCCCTCTTCTTCAAGGATCGTGCGAACAAGAAATAGATTGTCTGGCACATCATCAACAATTAGTAAACGGTCAGGAGATTTCATTCAAACGCTCAATCAATACGGGATGACTATATAGATGTTGTCATGAAACCGTAATCTATGCAGTCATCCCGATGATAGAAATTGCATAAGTCAAAAGGCATTACATCGACGAGATTTAATAAGGAACCAGTTTTTTGTGGCGAAGCCGCGCCACAAAAAACTGGTTCTTTCTTTGCGACAAGATATATTTTGGCTTCAGGGAATTACAAAGCGCTGCTTCTACTTGCTAATATAATCATCTACGCGCTCAGCAACGATTATCAACAAAAGTAAATATGCGCTACTATCTACTTGCTCTCACCACATTTGTTTTAGCTGTCTCTGGAATCTCTATGGCTGGGGCAGAAGAGAATAAGCCTGCTACTCAAGAGAAGTACGAATATCCTCAAGAAGTAACTAGGACTTTCATGAAAGGTTGTGGATTTACTAATAGCAAAGAATTTTGTATTTGTAGTTTAGACAAATTGCGATCGCAATATACCTTTGCGGAGTTCTTAAAGATTGACACCGCCGCAAGAGAGACTAAGCAAGTACCTCAAGATGTAATCAATATTTTTCAATCTTGTCGAAATGGTAAAATCTAAGATAGGCGGCGCGAAGCGCCGCCTATCTTATTAGGGATTAAGCATGGCAAGTACAGAAGTTGTAGTTATTGGTGGCGGAGCCGCAGGTTTTTTCGGGGCAATCCATGCGGCGCAAGCACCACATACGCGAGTAACTTTATTAGAGGCAGGACGACAGCCGCTTGCCAAGGTGCGAATTTCAGGCGGAGGACGCTGCAATGTTACCCATCATTGTTTTGAACCTTCGCAATTAGTTCTGAACTATCCAAGAGGCAGCAAAGCTTTACGGGGAGCATTTTCACAGTTTCAGGCTTTAGATGTAGTGCGCTGGTTTAATGCAGAAGGAGTGAAGCTAAAAACGGAAGCAGATGGCAGAATGTTTCCTGTTACTGATGATTCAGAAACTATTGTGGAAGCGTTGATGTTTGCGGCTAAAAAAGCTGGTGTGGTTCTCCGCAATAATGTTCTAGTTCAAAAAATTGAGCGTTTGGGAGATAACAAATTTGATGTGATTCTCAAAAATGGCGAGAATATACTTTGCGATCGCCTATTACTTGCTACTGGTAGCAGTCCATCTGGCTATGCGATCGCGCGATCGCTAGGACATGAGCTGGAACCTCCTGTCCCTTCACTTTTTACATTTAATATTAAAGATTCTAAACTTCATGAACTGGCTGGAGTCAGCGTTAACCCCGCCACAGTAAAGCTATTAATATCAAATTCTAATCCTGAAAAGAAAAAATCTGCTCGAAATCAATTGGAACAATCGGGTGCTCTGTTAATTACCCATTGGGGATTGAGTGGCCCCGCCGTTTTAAAGTTGTCAGCATGGGCGGCGCGAGAATTGCATGATTGCAACTATCAGGCAAAATTAGCGGTTAATTGGATTCCTTCGCTTAAGGTAGAAGCAATCAAGCAGATTTTGCTGAGTGCGAAGACTGAGCAGCCCAAGAAATTTGTATCTAATTATTGTCCTGTGGATATCTCACTTCGTCTATGGGAATATCTGCTCGATAAAGCTGAAGTGGAACTAGAGAAACGCTGGGCAGATATTTCTAATAGAGCCATTCAGCAAATTGTGAATGTACTAAGCGCCAGTGAATATGCGATCGCGGGCAAGGGTGTGTTTAAAGATGAGTTTGTAACTTGTGGTGGGATTCGTTTGCAAGATGTTAATTTTCAGACGATGGAAAGTAAGATTTGCCAAGGTTTGTTTTTCGCGGGTGAAGTGTTGGATATAGATGGTGTGACGGGTGGTTTTAATTTCCAGAGCGCATGGACTACGGCTTGGATTGCTGCTCAGGGTATAAATGCTGAGTTTTACAGTCCATTGCCGATCGCAAAGAATGCTGACCAATAATTAGGATGATTATATTGTGGCGATTTGATTAGAGAAACTTGCGCTCTGCGTAAAGCTTCCGTAACCGTGACATCACCTTTTTGAAGTTCACTATAAAAAGCAGTCATGAGTGCTTGAGTCCCAACATCATTGACTAACCAGAGAGATGCGATCGCAACTCTGGCTCCTGCCGCTTGCATTTGATAGCCTAATCCTAAGATCTCAACGCCAGTGCCTAATTTGCTGCCGATACCTGACTGACAAGCGCTGAGGATCACTAAATCCACATTACTTAGTGACCAATCTTGAATCTCCCTAATCGTCGCCTTTTCGCCATTGCCAAACAGGATAAAAGAGTCTTCGGGTGTTCCCACTGATAACTGTCCGTGGGTAGCGAGATGCAGAATCGTGTGGGAATTGGCTTTGGTTTCGGTGATTTGTTTGCTAAATTCGGCTTCGGTGAAGGTGGTGGTATTGGGGAACAGACTGGCAATTTTTTGGACTTCGATGAGAGTGGCGGGTAAACCATCAAATCCTGCACGAGTTTTATCTCCTGCTTTGCCGCCAAATGCGCCTGCAAGAATGCGTGGTTTTGCAAGTGGTTTGGGTGTAAAGGAGGTGAGGGACTCGGCGGTGATGTTGTTAACGCGATAACGTTCGACTAGCCATTGTTTGCCATCATGGAGCGCCGATAGGGGAATATAGCGTAGTTGTCCGTCGGGAGCATAGATAATCGTGTCAATTTTTAGCTCTCTTAGCTCTGCTTCAAATGGTTGAATCAGGATTTTATAGAGCTTTTGGGCGGGTTCTTTAACATCTTCGGAGCCAGAGTCGCGAAGCCCACTAAGAAAGTCAACTATTTCTTGGTTGAGTTGTTCACGTTTTATTTTGACGGTGCGGCGCAGGGGTGGAGTTTTGGCATTGATGATGATTAGCTCGATACGATCGTCTAGGATCAGAGGATAGAGCAGGAGGGCTTTGGGAATTTGAGTAAGCACATCTTTTTGGAGTTTGCGATAGCTAGAGAGGTTGAGGTTTTGCTGGTCTTCAACGCGGCGTAGTTCGGTAATCAGTTTTTTGATTTCGGGGCTATTGAGGAAGGAGTTAAATTGTTTGTTTTGATCGCGTTCAGTTTGGACTAGTTGGGCGAGGCGTTGTTGTTCGGTATCGCTGAGTTTGTTGTCGCGGTCTTTTTGTTGGAGGTTGGTGAGTTCACTGGCGAGGGCGATGATGTTTTGTTCGGGGCGTTGGAGGTCGATGCCTTGGGCGGTTTGGGTGTTTCCGCGCACGGTTTTGAGGTAGTCGCTGAGTTCTTGGACTTTGAGGAGGTCGAGGACTTGTTGGGCTTCGAGGATGCGATCTTGCTTGAGAAGTAAGTCGGCAAGATTGCGGTAAGTTTTCTCGACTGTAGCGAGATAGGATTTTTGAGTGTCTTTATCGAGTTTACGAATGTCTTTACGGATGGTTTCAGTTACATTGACGGATTGTTTGTAAAAGAGAATTGCGAGTTCGGGTTGTTTGAGATTTTCAAAGCTAGTACCCAGATTTCCCAGCCAAACTCCTTCACCACTAAGGTTTTCGATTTCCTGCGCGATCGCTAAGCTTTGCAGATAGAACTCGATCGCTTTTTCATATTTGCCGAGGGCATAGTAATCGCTCCCCAGATTTCCCAGCGCATTTCCCTCACCGAGACGGTTTTTGATTTCCCGAGCGATGGCTAAGCTTTGCAGTTGGAACTCGATCGCTTTTTCATATTTGCCGAGGGAATCGTAAGCGTTTCCCAGACTTCCCAGCGACTGTCCCTCACCGCGACGGTCTTTGATTTCCCGCGCGATCGCTAAGCTTTGCAGATGGAACTCGATCGCTTTGTCATATTTGCCGAGGGCAAAGTAAGCGTTTCCCAGATTTCCTAGCGCATTTCCCTCACCGAGACGGTCTTTGATTTCCCGCTTGATTTCTAAGCTTTGCAGTTGGTACTCGATCGCTTTGTCATATTTGCCGAGGTTTCGGTAAGCGTTTCCCAGATTTCCCAGCGACTGTCCCTCACCGAGACGGTTTTTGATCTCCCGCGCGATCGCTAAGTATTGCAGATGGAACTCGATTGCTTTGTCATATTTGCCGAGGGAATCGTAAGAGAGTCCCAGATTTCCCAGCGCATTTCCCTCACCGAGACGATCTTTGATTTCCCGAGCGATGGCTAAGCTTTGCAGTTGGAACTCGATCGCTTTGTCATATTTGCCGAGGAAATAATAAGCGATTCCCAGATTTCTCAGTGACTGTCCCTCACCGAGACGGTCTTTGATTTCCCGATCAATCGCTAAGCTTTGCAGATGGAACTCGATCGCTTTTTCATATTTGTTGAGGGAACCGTAAGCGATTCCCAGATTTCCCAGCGATGCTCCCTCACCGAGACGGTCTTTGATTTCCCGATAGATTGCCAATGCTTGCTGCCAATACTGAAATGCCTCTTCAAATTGGCTAATTTGATATTGCTGAATTCCTCGTTGCAACAGTTTATCTGCATCTGCTTTACGATCTTGAGTTGTTTGCGCTTGGACGCTTTCACTCATCACTATCTGCACCTGCCCACAAGCCAAAAAAGTCAACATCGCAATACCGATCGCATTATTCATCGTCCACATCCTCACATTTACATCAAAACCCTCATTTGCATACCAGCCAGCATAAAGCGATATTCTCCAAAACAGGTATTCGTTACAAAAAACATAACCAAAATCCAAAATCACCTATTCCCCGTAATTCAGATCTCCGACTTTTTTTGTGACTAGCACAACTCTTTGGTGAATGTGCAGAAAAAGTCGGAGATCTATACTAACTGCAACGAAGAAACAGAAAAATCTCGGAGGGGCGGAGCATTACCACCATCGTTTATGCATATCAACGCGATTATCAAACGGTATTGCGATCGCCCAAGCCTCATAACGCAGGGACAAGCGATCGGCGAGAGCAAAGAGAGTTTAGCATTTTTGGCGATCAAGATTTTTTGTGAAGAGGCTTAGTACAGGACAAAAAGTTGCAAAAGTAGGCAGGAAGGGGTTTTATAAAAGATAACCACATCACAAATAAAACCCCTATGAAAGAGATTAACCTATTCCGAGAAAATTTACATAAACATCTGCAATGGAATGGAGCAAGGATAGCATTTGTGTCCATGTTCTTGATCGCGCTAATGCGAGTAAAGACAGTAAACCTAGTCGAAATCGCGACAGGATTTAGTGGTGAAGCCAAAGTCGAATCACACTATAAGCGGTTACAGAGATTTTTTCAAGAGTTTGAAGTGGACTATGAAAGTATCGCTTTAATGGTCGTCAAAGTGATGAAAATACCCGAACCATGGGTAATCAGTATTGACCGCACCGATTGGAGATTCGGTAAGACGGTGTTTAATGTGCTGACATTGGGAGTAGTGCATCACGGTATCGCCTTCCCGTTGGTATGGATGATGCTGGACAAAAAAGGTAACTCGAACACCCGTGAACGTTGTGAATTGTGTAATCGATTTCTGGAAATATTTGGAGACCGCAAAATCGACTTTTTGACCGCAGACCGAGAATTTGTGGGGGAAGAGTGGTTTGATTACTTGCTTTGTGACCCATGTACCCGTTTTCGTATCCGTATTCGCAAAAACACCTTGCTTGACGATGGGCAGAAACAAATACGGGCTGACGTTTGTTTCCAAGATCTCCAAGTTGGTCAATCGAAAGTATTGTCTAAGCCGAGGCTAGTTTGGCAACATTTGCTATATATTGCGGCTATGCGTCTGGATGATGGTGATTTATTAATTGTCGCAACCGCTCATGACCAGAATAAAGCGATTGCTGACTATGCCAAACGTTGGGCGATTGAGACTTTGTTTGGTTGTTTTAAATCCCGTGGCTTTTGTTTGGAGGCTACTCACCTTCAAGACACTGAAAGACTTTTTAAACTTATTGCTTTACTCACCCTCGCTTTATGTTGGGCTTTTTCTTCGGGGCTTTGGCTTGCCCAACTCAATCCCCTCAAACCTAAAAAGCACGGTCGCTTACCTAAAAGTATTTTTCGTCTTGGGTTTGATTTCCTGCGTCACTTCATCTTTGACCTTCATCTCAATTCTCAAGCCTTTTTTAACTCCATTAAATTTTTGTCCTGTACTTAGGTGAAGAGGTTTAAAATTGTGGCGCAAACGCCCAACCTCTACAAAATTTTTACTTTTTCCCTTTTACTTTTTACTTGACAACCATGCCTCCAAATCCGCAACCTTCTCAAAATCCAACACCGCCTCCGCCAATTCCTCCAACCGCTCAGCCGATAGCTTATCTAACCGCTTCACCATCTTCAGCGACACCTTACCAAACTTCCGCTTTAATAGCCGTACCGCAACCTGCTTCAGCGCCTGCTGCCGCCCCAAAAGTTGCCCGCGCTGCGTCCCGATTTTTTCACCCTCAAGCTTGCCCTCAAGTTTGCCCTCAAGCTTGCCCTCAAGTTTGCCTTCGCGAATACCCTCAAGCTTTGCATCTCGATATACTCTTGTTTTTTTGAGATCACCTAACGTAAACATCGCCTCAACCTCCTCTCGACTCATGTGGGGAAACTTGTATAGCAAAACTGTCTCGATAAATTCTATCATCCTTTCTCTATCTATCTGCCCCACCTGACCAGCCAACTGCTGTGCTAAAGCTACCGTTTCCCTCTTCGGGGCAACAATCAGCCTCACCAGTTCTATATGCAGCGACTGATTTTCTGGCAACTCATCGAGATATATCCGTACAATACGCTCACTCGCAAATATCTCTCTAAATTGTTTTGGTATCTCAGGCTCAATATTGCGCTTTGCAAAAATGGCGACGGCTTGCCAATCATGTTCTGGTTTGTATTGACTCAAATATAGAAATATCTCGCCAACAAATTCCCAATAAAATTCGGCTCGCTTTTGAAACTGTACCTCTACAAACCAGATATTTTTATCAACCGAATCTGGCATAAAAATGCCATCAAAACGAAAAGCTTTTTCCTTGATCTCCACTGAGGTAAAGCGATAGCCTGCTGCTGTTTCGGGTGGTAATCCCACCAATTCAAACAGCAAGCTATCAAAGGTTTGAAATAACTGAAAAAATATTGTGTCAGTTCGCATTGAATTATATTAGCGAACTTTAATTGATTGTTGCAAATCTTAGTACAGGACAAAAAGTTGCAAAAGTAGGCAGGAAGGGGTTTTATAAAAGATAACCACATCACAAATAAAACCCCTATGAAAGAGATTAACCTATTCCGAGAAAATTTACATAAACATCTGCAATGGAATGGAGCAAGGATAGCATTTGTGTCCATGTTCTTGATCGCGCTAATGCGAGTAAAGACAGTAAACCTAGTCGAAATCGCGACAGGATTTAGTGGTGAAGCCAAAGTCGAATCACACTATAAGCGGTTACAGAGATTTTTTCGAGAGTTTGAAGTGGACTATGAAAGTATCGCTTTAATGGTCGTCAAAGTGATGAAAATACCCGAACCATGGGTAATCAGTATTGACCGCACCGATTGGAGATTCGGTAAGACGGTGTTTAATGTGCTGACATTGGGAGTAGTGCATCACGGTATCGCCTTCCCGTTGGTATGGATGATGCTGGACAAAAAAGGTAACTCGAACACCCGTGAACGTTGTGAATTGTGTAATCGATTTCTGGAAATATTTGGAGACCGCAAAATCGACTTTTTGACCGCAGACCGAGAATTTGTGGGGGAAGAGTGGTTTGATTACTTGCTTTGTGACCCATGTACCCGTTTTCGTATCCGTATTCGCAAAAACACCTTGCTTGACGATGGGCAGAAACAAATACGGGCTGACGTTTGTTTCCAAGATCTCCAAGTTGGTCAATCGAAAGTATTGTCTAAGCCGAGGCTAGTTTGGCAACATTGGCTCTATATTGCGGCTATGCGTCTGGATGATGGTGATTTATTAATTGTCGCAACCGCTCATGACCAGAATAAAGCGATTGCTGACTATGCCAAACGTTGGGCGATTGAGACTTTGTTTGGTTGTTTTAAATCCCGTGGCTTTTGTTTGGAGGCTACTCACCTTCAAGACACTGAAAGACTTTCTAAACTTATTGCTTTACTCACCCTCGCTTTATGTTGGGCTTTTTCTTCGGGGCTTTGGCTTGCCCAACTCAATCCCCTCAAACCTAAAAAGCACGGTCGCTTACCTAAAAGTATTTTTCGTCTTGGGTTTGATTTCCTGCGTCACTTCATCTTTGACCTTCATCTCAATTCTCAAGCCTTTTTTAACTCCATTAAATTTTTGTCCTGTACTTAGGTTGCAAATAGTTAAATCCATAAAACAAATTCAATAAAAAAGAAAAACTTTTCCCTTTTCCCTTTTTCCTTTTTCCTTTTTCCTTTTTCCTTAAATTTACAGCCCATTACCGATCGCAAAAAATGCTGACCAGTAGTAGGGATGGTTATAGTCCTTGGATTTGATTAAGGCGATCTGCGATCGCCTTAATGACTCGGAGATCGCCGCATTTTCTTTTTGCAATTCAGCATAAAAAGCGGTCATCAGAGAACCTGTGCCAGCGTCATTAACTGACCATAGCGAAGCGATCGCATTTTTTGCACCTGCTTTCTGAACTTGATAACCAAATCCTAAAATTTCGACACCACTACCTAGTGAACCTAATCCTGTCTGACAGGCACTTAAGATAATCAAGTCTATATTTGGGATTTGCCATTCGGTGATTTCATGGAGACGGATTTTGTCGCCATTGCCAAAAATAATAAAGGAGTTATCTGGCACACCAGTATTGAATTCAGCATGGGTAGCAAGGTGAAGGATATTGTGATCTTTGAACCTTGACTCGATCGCTTGACGGCTAAAGTTTACTTCAGTTAAGGTGATCGAGTCTTGGAATTTTTTTGCGATCGCTTTAACTTCTTTAATCGTAGCTGGCAGAGCGATTTGACCAAATTTTTTCTCTCCTTCTTTACCACCAAAAGCCCCAGCTAAGATACTAGGGGAACTTTTTTGCTTTGGAGAAAAGTCGGATAGGCTATAGGCAATGAGATTACTAATCCGATATTTCTCAACTAGCCACTTTTTGCCATCATAGATGGCAGCGATGGGAACATAGCGGAGTTGTCCATCAGGTGCATAGAGAATTGTTTTGGTTTTGGCTTTGGTAAGTTCAGCCTCAATGGGTTTAATCAACAAATTATATAGCTTTTCAGCTGGCTCCTTGACATCTTCAGAGCTGGTGTCGCGAAGTCCAGCTCTAAATTCAGAAATCAGTTTTTCTAGCTTCTCCCTAGAAATTTTTACAGTGCGGCTGATGGGAAGTGAGTTGGGTGAGAAGAGAATGATTTCTAAGCGATCATCTAAAATTAATGGATAAAGTAGAACAGTGCCCTGCGGAATTTGTTGAAGATATTCAGGGACTTTGTTGATTTCTGATTTAGGAAGTTGTTGGATTTGATTGGTAAGTTGGTCATTGATTTCCTTACTATTGTCAAAGCTTATCGCTAATAGCTTATCGCTAATAGCCTGCTCTGGTTCTAAAACCCTTACTCCCTGAGCAGTGCGATCGCTACCCTTGATATTTTTGAGATACTCTTCAAGTTCTTGAACTTTAAGCAGATCAAGGATTTGCAAAGCTTCCATAACTCGACCTTGTTTGAGCAGCAGATCAGCGAGGCGGCGATAGGAACTCTCAACTGTACCTATATAAGATTTTTGGATATCTTGATCGAGGCTACGAATATCTTTGCGAATGGATTCGCTGACATTGACAGATTGCTTATAGAAAACAATGGACAAATCAGTTTGGTTTTGGGTTTGGAGAGTTAAACCAATATTGCTGAGGGCAACTCTTTCGCCATCGCGGTTTTTGATTTTACGAGCGATTTCTAATCCAGTCTTATGATAGCTAATCGCTTTAGCATAGTCACCCAACGCATAGTAAGTACTGCCAAGCGAGCCCAGAGTTTTGCCTTCGCCACGGCGATCTTTGACTTCTTGAGCAATCTTTAAACTGGCTTCATAGTTAGCGATCGCTTTGGCATAATTTCCTTGAGCCTCATAGGCATTACCCAGATATCCCAGTGATTTTCCTTCACCACGGCGATCGCTAATTTCCTGAGCTGCCTTTAAGCTTGACTGGTGATACTTAATTGCCTCGTTATAATTGCCCAGATCGTAGTACACATTACCTAAGTAACCGAGGGACTTAGCTCGACTGAGGCGATCGTTAATTTTGGTGGCGATCGCTAAGCTCTGCTGATAATATGCAATCGATTTGGGATAGTCACCAAGCGCACGATAAACAAGTCCTAAAAACCCAAGAGCCTGTCCTTCGCCACGAATTTCTTTGATCTCGCGAGTGATTGCTAAACGCTTCTCTTGAAATTCAATCGCTTTAGCATAGTTGCCCTGAGAGCGATAGGCATTGCCGAGATTGCCCATTGCATTGCCTTCGCCTTGACGGTCGTTGATCTCGCGAGCAATGACTAGTCGTTGTTGGTGATAGTCGATGGCTTTAGCATAGTCTCCTAATGCATAGTAGTTCATTCCCAAATTGCCCAGAGATGAACCTTCCCCACGGCGATCGCCAATCTCACGGGTAATGGCTAAACTTTGTTCGTGATAAGCCATCGCCTTGACATAGTTACCGCGCGAACGGTAGATAACACCTAAATTGATTTGAGATTCCGCTTCTCCACGGCGATCGCCAATCTCTTTGGCGATCTCTAGACTCTTGTTATGGGATGCGATCGCCTCTTCATATTTCCCCAGTGATTCGTATGTTTTCCCTAAATTTCCGAGCGTATTCATTTCACTCTGACGATCTTTGATTTCGCGATAGATATTTAGTGCTTGTTGATATGACTGTATTGCGGATTCGCACTGACCAGCTTGGCATTGCTGTAGCCCTTGTTTATTCAGCCGATCCGCCTCTGCTTTGCGGTCTTGATTTGTTTGCACTTGAGCCGTCACAAAAGGCAAATCAGGAGATATCACCATCCCAAAAAGCCCAGTTGTAAACACAAACATTAACGAATAGAACCGAGAAGACATGACATCACCATCAAGTTTGCATCACAATTGTATAGCAAACCTAAGAAACCATTTAAGAATTACTTTCTGCGGTCGCAAACTTGAAGAGATCCCCCTCAATCCCCCTTGTAAAGGGGGAAGAGCTAAATTAAATCCTCCCCCCTTTACAAGCTGCTGTGTACACACAAGTCGCCCTGCACTCAAGTGCGGGCTAAGAGCTAAAGTCCACTGAAGTGGACTAAAGAGTATTTCTAAACAACCCGTTGAAACGGATCAAATTTCTTCAGTCGGTTTCAACCGACTTTAGCTCTTAGCCCGCACTTGAGTGCAGGGCTTTTGGGATGTATGTAGATAATCCCGACTTGTGTGTACACTGTAGCCTTTACAAGGGGGACTGGAGGGGATCTCAACTGCCTATTGTGTAGTACTGATCTCAATTAATGGAATTAACACGCCATTTTGGATCTGTCCATTGGTGCTGAGTTCACTATGACAGAGATATAAGCGATCGCCTGTGCGATCGAGTAAATCCCTAAGCAACCTTTGTAACCTTTGCATATCAGCATCACGCTGATTTTCGATTGTCCATAATGTGCCGTTCCAACCTTTAAGAAAAAGCGGCGCACCGAATAGAGAAGCGGCTCCACCCTGCAACCATAGATCAGAACTTGCATCCAGCCAAAATTGCCAACGGTGCGATCGCATTGCCATGCGATATTGGATAATTGTTGCGAGAACAACGCTATCTTCAGGCAAATTGGGGGCATAGGGATCTGCTGTAACAGTGCCTAGCCGAATTAGTTGAATAAAATTTTGGAGAATTACAGGGTCTTCTTGATCGAGGCGATATCCCAATTGCCAATAATATTGGGCAGTTTCAATCAATGATTGCAAGGTAGAAGTATGTTCATAATTCAACTTGCGTGGTTTGAAGAATGCTTGAATAGCGCGATCGATAAATAGCAAGGGAGTATCTTTTGGTGATTGCTGTTCTATCCATTGCCGCACTTTTTCATAGGCTTGAGTCGCTTCATAGCCAAGGCGATTCCATTGGTTATAGGTTTGTGCTTCTAGAAGTTTCGGGCTTTCTGGATGCCTCGCAAAGCAATAGTCGGCTAGCATTCCCGCTCTGACTGGATCGATCGCATCCGTAAGCACCACCAACATTTCGGCAATATGATCGCGGCTTACGAGTTGCCCAAGGTTCGGATAGACTAATGTAATGAGGGTAAGTAGCGATCGCACTTGAGCAGAATAGGACAATGGGCGCTGATCGTTGAGTGGAGTAATATTAATATTCTTTTTGCGCAGAATTTCCGCGATCGCATAGTTGGCTATATTATCTAATCCGGGGGCAATAATGGCGATCTCGTTAGCTTTGATTTCCTCCGAAGCGATCGCTTCGGCAATGGTTTCAGCAACATTGCGGAATAATTTGGCACGAGAAACAGATTCAATCGATTTAATCGAGGCGTAGGGTTCGATAAATTGTAAAATTGGTTCGCTGACAACTTGCAGAACTGATTCAGCGATTTCAGTTCCCAAAGTATGACTAGCATGGGGTAAACTTATGATTTCGCATTCAGATTTGAGCGATCGCCAATATTCAGGATCGCCACCCAATCCCAATCTTGCTGATCCGTCAGGATTAAAAGTAAACATGCCGATCGCATTATTTTTAAGCAGGAATTTGCATAAGTCGCAGGCGATCGCAGGCATTTCATCAGCGCGATCGACGATAATATATCGAAATCTTTCCTTGAGTTTGCGTTGATATTGTGGATTAGGAAGTAAATAATGGGCGAACAAATCCGTAATAATGCCATAGGTTAGTAAACCTCTCTCCCAGCAATACTTGCGCCATTCTTGTAAAGCTTCGCCAATTTCTTGCCATTGTTCTAATATATTGTTCTCACCACCTTCAGGATTTTCTGGAATATTAGTCTCGATACCTGCATTTAAAATTGCAGGAATTTCACTAATCTCGCGACCACCATAGGCAGCTAATAGAAACAAATCCAGCAATCTGCGGACAAGGCGATCGCGTCCAATACCCTCCATTTGTAGAGTTCCAGTTTCGATACGATCTTTCCAGATCTTATTAGCAAGTTCCTGCTCATTCTCAACTCTTAGGAGTAAGGGAAACTGAGCTTTTAGATCGAGTGTTTTAACTAACAATGTCCAAAACAAACGCACTTCATCACGAAAAAAACTTAGTGGTGTGACAGCGGTAACTGGATAACTGCCATGGGTGGCGATCATCAGGCGATCGCCTAGCTCCCGACGTTGTTGAGAATCTACGGTAAGAACTAAAACCTTTTGGGAAGCCGCTTGAGGATTAGACTGGTATGCAAAATCCGTTTCTGACCAATCACAAAATCGCTGAACTATTCGCTCAGTCTTGCCGCTCTTACTACCGCCCTCAATCCACAAATTCGACATAAAACCATTTAGAATAAAGTTGCGCAAAGCGCAACTTTATTCTAAATGGTTTTATGTGGCGATCGCATCTAGCTCGAAGTTTACATCAGCATCGCAATCAACCTGAAGCAAGGTTTTTGCAACTTGCCACGATTGATTTGGATCAGCGCCCACGCAATCGCACAGTCGTATTTCGGGGATTTCTCGAAAATAGCGATCGCTTTCCAGATTGCCTAAAAATTGTTACCGACTCGCGCAGTCAAAAGGTTGAGCAAATTAGGGATAATCCTTGGGCGGAGGTAAGTTGGTATTTTACGAAAACGCGATCGCAATTTCGGATTTTGGGCAAACTAATCTTAATTGACAGTGAATTTTCGGATTTAGAATTACAAACTGCGCGATCGGCTGCATGGAAGACTCTCTCGGAACCTGCAAGAATGCAGTTTGCATGGGCGCATCCAAGAGAACCGAGAGTTGACTTCTCAGAAATAACGCCACCCGATCCCGATCAACCACTTGATACTTTTTGTTTGCTCTTGCTAAATCCCACCGAATGCGATCGCCTCGAATTACGCGGAACACCTCAAAATCGCTGGATATATCTACGCGATGAGCAAGGAAATTGGAGCGAACAAGAAGTCAACCCTTAGAGCGTGTTTTAGAAGTCTCCTGTCTAGCAAAAATTTCTGCTTTTACCCCCCTTAATCCCCCCTTGCAAAGGGGGGAAACTTAAATCCTCCCCCTTTGCAAGGGGGAGTTAGAGGGGGTAAAAAACTTCTCAAACACCCTCTTAACCAAAAGATGAAAGGCGGCGCTTCGCGCCGCCTTTCATCTTTGAGGTTGATAACTCATCCATTCTGGCTTAGGATGCGTATGTATAGTAACGAAGCTTATTCAATTTCCCTATGAAACTCATCGAGCAAACCGATGTAGAAATACTGCAAGCTTGGCGATCGGGAAGCAGTCAAGCTTTTGGCATCTTTTACGATCGCTACGGTGAGTTGGTTTACCGCTTATCATTGAGGATCTTAGGTAGCCCCCAAGAGGCGGAAGACCTCACTCAAGAGATCTTCATTTTGCTTAGTCGCAATAGTACTTACGATAGTAAGCGCGGTTCGATCGCCACTTTTTTGACAGTCTTGACCCGATCGCGAGCGATTGACCGCATTCGCAAAACGCGATCGCAACAGCAGCATCTCCAAAAATGGGAACAGGGTATTGCTTCAGAACTTGACATCAGAACCTCATCACTCATGGAAAATGCGTCACTTGCCGAACGTTCGGAAAAAGTAAAATTAGCTTTAGCAAAGTTGCCTGAAAATCATCGCCAAGTATTAGAAATGGCATATTTTGATGGACTCAGCCAATCTGAAATTGCTAAAATGCTAGGAACACCATTGGGGACGGTTAAGTCTTGGGCGCGTAATGGATTAATTCGATTGAGAGAAAGCTTGCAGGATACGTTGGAGTGATTATGACGACACCACAAAATAAATATCCCCATGAATGGGAAGAACTATTAGCAGGATATGTATTAGGAGATCTCGATCCTGAAGAAGTTATCGAGATGCATAAAATTATCCTAGAGCATCCAGAAATAGTCTCAAAAATCGATCACTTTCAAGAGACTTTAGCCATGCTGCCTCTGGGCTTGAGCGAAACTCAACCAGCCAAAAATCTACGCGATCGCATTGCGTCGCAAGCTATTCCGATAACCGTTGAGAATCTGTTAACAGATCCCTTAGATCCATCGATAGACTCCTTAAACAATCCCTTAACACCAATTATTAATCGATCGCCTCGTCGTAGGAATCTCTGGAAACTAGCAACAATTGGTTTAAGTAGTATTGGTGCGATCGCGCTAATTGCTCTTGGCTTTGACAATTACCAAATGCGCCAACAAATCGCCTCTAATCAAATCGAGTTACAAAAACATAGCGCAACCATTGCGATGTTGCAAGGTTCCGACAATCGCATGATCTCGCTCAAGGGGATGGGAGCAATTCCTGCCGCTTCTGGAAGTGTGATGATTGCGCCCACGGAAAAAACTGCGATGATTAGCATTCAGAATCTGAGGCAAATTCCTCAAGATAATAGCTATCGGCTTTGGGCGATCGTTGATGGCAAAAAGGTCGATTGCGCTCAGTTTCGTCCTGATGAGCAAGGCAAGGTTTTTGTGAAAGTACCACTAGGTAGTGCTCTCAAACAAACTACAACCTTAATCATCACGATTGAGCCAAACAAAGATATGCCTGAACCGACGGGTGAAATGGTCATGAAAGGAGAAGTCTAGCTATAGAATGCAAGATCAGCGATCGCACTCGTGTCAGTCGTATCTCGCAATACTTCTATTGTTGGCGATATTTGCATAAATATTTGCGTGGACATTAGTGATCGCGGTCTCGAAGTTTGCTTGAATTGCGACTGTCTGACGCTCTGCTAAAATCTTTCTCTGTATACAAAGCATCGTCAGCACGAGCCAAGGCTTGATCAAGAGATTCTTGTCGATCCCACGGAACTATGCCGATGCTGCTTGAAACTAAAATCGGTTTGCCGTTGCCCTCAATGTCTAATGGGAAAATGTTGCATTGAGTACGAATCTCTTGTATAACTTGTCTGTTTCTGCTGAGGGAACCTGTAATCAAGAACGCGAATTCGTCACCTCCCAATCGCCCCACGATGTCATCTCCAAGCACTAATTGTAAGCGCTGCACGACCGCACAGAGGACTTTATCACCAAACTGATGACCGAAACTGTCATTGAGAATCTTGAAGGAGTCCAAATCAACCATGCCCACAAAAGCAGAATCGTTATTACTTAGACCTTGGACACGGGTAGTAGCCTCGGCAAAGAATCCCCGTCGGTTAGCAGCTCCAGTCAGTGAGTCGGTGATGGAAAGCTTAAGTAAATTCACATAGGCCTCGTCTAGACGAACCAGTAAGTTGATACACAGTCCCACTGTGATAGGGGCGACCAGTAAAGGTATAGTCACGGCGATGATCAGTGAGACTGTTAGGATAAGATCGTTTGAATATTCCAGAGAAAACTGCGGAATAACTAAGGCAAGGGTCGCTAGAACAGATAGGATAATAGAGGCAATTGTAATCAGGGCAATGACACCTGTCGCACCGATTCGGCGAACGAGCATTATGATTGCCTGTTCGAGGCGTGATAAATGTATATGATGTATATCCATGAAATATAATACACCAAATCCCCAATCAATTGCTCATCGATACGTGCGGCTATTATTCCCCACAATCGATTACTACTTCCATTTTTGCCAGAATTATTGCCAAGCGATCGCAGGATATGCGGCAAGTTTTTCTTCTTCCTGACGCTCCTACTGCGAACTTGACTTTGCTTGCTCAGCGATCGCCTTTTTGATTATTTTTCTGATTATTCAGAGATATCGCCGAAGCGATCACGATACTTTTGCAATAATGCCTCAGCCTCAAGCCTAGCCTGACGCTCTAGATTCGCACGTTCTTGAGAAGTGAGATATCTCTTACCAGCGCCGTACCAATAGACCCATTCGCGTTGCCAACCATCATAAATACCCTGCTCACAACCAATTCCCAATCCAATCTCAGGAATCCATACCATTCTTCCGCCCTCTGATATTGGGGCTTTACCGTAGCGATCGCTTTTTTGACTATTTGCACCAACAGCTAGCATTAAAAAGTGCGTTACATTTTTTAGGCTCTGCAAAATTAGAAATTGCACTTTCCAAATTAAAAAATGATATAATTTACTGAAATTACTGCTATTTTTTCCTATGAAAGGCATTGAATATATCATAGATGACCAAGGAGAGAAGACTGCCGTTGTCATTAATTTGGAGCAATGGGGTAAGGAATGGGAAGCGTTTTACAATCTTCTATTGAAGCAATCATTTCTTTCTGAAAGTTGGGTACATGAGGATTCTTTCTCGAAAAAACTGGACAACGCTCTACAGTGGAATCATAATCATCCCTCTCAGTTATCGAATCTAGACTCATTAGAAGCTCAATTATTGAATAATGAGTAGAATTTTACTTGATCTAAATAATCCTATTTTTCAACAAGACTTGTTTGTTTTGCCGAAATCTGAGGCTCTTGCAGTCTTAAAAATCCTCAGAAAAGTTTCTCAATTGACTTGGGAGCAATTGTACAAAGATCAGGGCTTAAAATGGGAATTGATTCGTTCTAAGCAAGGAAAAAATGGTGAAAAACTCTATAGTTTGAGAATTACTCAAAAATGTCGAGCCGTTGCTGTGCGGGAAGATGATTATCTAAGATTTTTATCCTTGCATTCCGATCATGATTCAGCCTATTGAGAAATCAGCGATCGCACTACAAAATTGGCGATCGTACTCAAGAAATTGGAAATAAATACCCAACCTCGTAGCGTATGTTAGCAGAGCGTAACGCACAAACAGTTAGCATTAAAAAGTGCGTTACATTGCATTAATTCATCCTACGCGATTCGCCCTATAAGGTGATGTAAAATTACCGAAGACCAACAATTACTGGAGGAACTTATTTTATTACCTAAGTTACCTATCAGAGAATTACTTGGTTGTGTAGTGATTTGGGGCGTATAGGATTGATCTAATTGATATTAAAAGGGTGCGTTACATTTCATGAACGCACCCTACAAGATCGGTGATCGCACTACTCGACTGTCGTTAACTCTTCGTCAAAGTCATCAACTAGATTTGCTTGTCCTTTCCTATCTACTTCTTGTTTGATAACTCTTTTGGAAAGCTCACGACTAAGAAGTTTTGCTCGTTCATCAAAGAACTTGTCATAGTTGTCATCCCATATGCCAAAAGTATTCAAATCACCGATTAGGTGAGTCATCATAGTACCAGCTAGGTCAGAATTTGAACGAAATTTAGTCATATATTCTGAGGGTGGTTTTGCTCCAATCTCTCTTTTATTGAGAAAATCATCGACTATCGTGATATTTAAGATGTGATTTATATAAAAAACTCCATAGTCCTTCTTTTTTAAATATGCTTTCGGAAAAAAGTGATGGTAGTTTTTGCTGTTTGCTTGTTTAAGCCAGTAATTGCTAATGTTGACAATCGCATTATCATTGAAAGACTTTGGCAGATGATAGGAATATATGCACAATATTGCTTTGATATAGCTTCTTGCAGCACTAAACCAACCGTTGTTTTTAATGAACTCTTCTGAAGTATCAATTGACCAATCGTAACTCGGAAGTTCCCCTGCAAGAATTTGATCAATTCTTTTCACATCTTGCGCTAATTTACTTTCCACCGCAGAAGAATAACGTCCAGACAACGAACATCTCCAGAAAAAGTCCTCTAAATACCTTTGCTTGTCGCCAGTTGGCTTATCTTTGTGGTGAAAAAAGAAGTATGAAAAGGGAATTATTAGCGCATTGTATGGAAGTAACTGTGAGACTGGTATTCGATATGAATTTCTGAAATACTCTACCGTTCGTTCTATAGAGTCTATTGCCTGCTCCCAAATTCTAATAAATTCATTCTTGTTAAGCTGTAAAATTACTTGCCGCTTACACTCTTTGGATAGAATTATGGAAATGATTTGAAGTACTGTGGCATCTGAAATGGTTTCGTAGTTAAGAGGCTTCAAATTATCTATCAGTTCTTGAAACTTTTCTGACAAATCAAAATTTTTCTCATAGTCAAATGTTTTAGCCGCCATGATCTCAAATAAAGACAATGGCTTTCCACCAACATTAATCCTTGTAAAAATTTCTGTGGCAATGTCTATGGGCGCATCCTTGACAAGGATTATCGAGTATTGGTAACTTTCAATTCTATTTTTATATTTTCTAAGTTTCTCATGATATTTGTGAGGATATGATGCTAGAAGCGTAAAATCTCCAGTTAGTAATTCTAGAATACTAATCAGATGTTTTTCATCCTTCCCATCAAGATCAGTGATCACAATTTGATCAGATTCTTCTGCATTCAGATCAATAAATATTTTTGAAAAATCGTCTTCTCTACCGTCTTCTCTTGTTAGTATAATTCCTCGTAGACAGGCGAATAAACTAGTTAGCCTCTGTTGTCCATCTAAAACGTAATCGACAAGTTGACCTAGCTCTGGCTCAGGCAGTACTTGTTTACCAAGATTTTTTACTGCTCTAAGTCTTTCTTTAGTTTTCCAAAAGATAAAAGTGCCAATTGGATAGCCTTTAATTATGCTATCAATTAGACCAGCCGATTTTTGCATTGTCCAAACGAAGTCTCTTTGAAATTGTGGGATTTTAATTTGCCCCTTCTCAATATCAACTACCAAACCTAAGAAAGTCCTTGTTTGTGGTTCTGGCAAATTCATTTCAAATTCCTAGAGAGACTTAGCCGTATCGATTGCTTCATCGTAGCATTCAATCATCTAGTATCCCCTTACTAATTAATTAAATACCGATCCAAAAAAGTAAGACTGGAGTATCTTCTGCCCAGTAACTTAAGCTGCCTGACTCTATTTGATAATTAGATGGAATATGGTAATTAGACAGAATATAGTAATTAGATAGACACTTTTTAGCTAATCACCTAAATTAGGGTGTGAAGAAGTATATTTTAGGTAATATTCATCTAGAACAAAAAGATACAAAAAGATATTTTTATTTACATATATAATAACTTTTAAAAGATGCCACCCGCAAAACCATCACACCCAACTTAAATACTTACCATGTCTCTAAGTACTCAAAATGAAAGCGCACCCCATCATGTTGTTATTATTGGCGGTGGCTTTGGGGGACTATATGCCGCCCAAAAGCTAGGCAAATCAAAGGTTCCCCTTAAAGTCACTCTCATCGATAAACGTAACTTTCACCTCTTCCAGCCCCTACTTTACCAAGTCGCCACAGGCAGCCTCTCCCCCGCCGATATCGCCTCACCATTGCGGGCAGTCCTCGCCGAAAACAAAAATACCAGCGTCGTCATGGGCGAAGTGCTAGATATTGATCCCCAAGCGCAGGTAGTTAAATTAAAAAATCACTTAGACATAAGCTATGACTCGCTAATTGTGGCAACAGGAGTTAGTCACCATTATTTCGGTAACGATCAATGGTCAGAGCAAGCCCCTGGATTAAAAACCATTGAAGATGCGATTAACATGCGTCGCCGCATCCTGAGCGCCTTTGAAGCCGCCGAAAAGACCCATGATCCCAAATTTAAAGAAGCATTGATGAACTTTGTAGTCATCGGTGGAGGCCCAACAGGCGTAGAACTAGCAGGAACCTTAGCCGAGCTTGCCCATCGCACCCTCAGTGATGAATTTACTAACATTGACACCAAGAAAGCGCGAATAATCTTGATTGAAGGAACCGATCGCGTATTGCCTCCATACCATGCGGAACTCTCTGAGGCGGCGAAGCAATCTCTCCTGAAGTTAGGCGTGGAAGTCAAAACTAATGCGATGGTGACGAATATTGAAAATAATGTCGTTACCTTTAAATTGGGTGAGCAAGTTGAGCAAATCCAAGCACAAACGATTCTCTGGGCGGCGGGTGTCAAGGCTTCACCGATGGGTAAAGTATTAGGCGATCGCCTGAATGCGGAACTAGATCGCGTTGGTCGTGTGGTTGTCCAGCCTGATATGTCGATCGCCAATTATCCTAATGTCTATGTCATTGGTGATTTGGCGAACTATCCCCACCAAGGCGATCGTCCACTTCCGGGGGTTGCACCTGTGGCGATGCAGCAGGGTGAATATGTCGCGCATCATATCGAAGCGAAGGTACAAGAAAAGGAACCTGCAAAATTCAAGTATTGGGATTTTGGCAGTCTTGCTGTAATTGGTCGTCATGAGGCGGTTGTGGACTTTAAGTTTATCCGTCTGAAGGGTTGGTTAGCGTGGTTTATTTGGACATTTGTACATGTTTATTATCTAATTGAATTTGATAATAAGCTTCTTGTAATGGTTCAATGGGGATGGAACTACTTCACCCATCGCCGTGGCGCGAGAATTATCACTGGTCGATATTTGCAGGTATTAGAAGAGATGGAAGGAATCCGTGCAGGTGGGCTTTCTCTAGAAACAAGGGAACCAGCCGAGGTTGCCTAATAAATATGCCCTCATCCCCCAACCCCTTCTCCCGCAGGAGAAGGGGAGAAAATTTCTCTTGTTCCCCTCTCCTGCGGGAGAGGGGCTAGGGGTGAGGGCTTTACCAAACTCCAGCTATCCATAAAAAAGGAGTCGCTTTGCGACTCCTTTTTTTAGACTTCGCCCATTGCTACCATTTGGATCGCACGGGGCATTGCGGGATCGAAACCTCCCATATCCCAAGAATTCGGATCTTTGGGATCGACTAGCGAGAGCTTGTAGGGAGCCAAGGTCACATAGATTGCCTTCGCATTAGCATTCACCTTGCGGCGATATTCAGCTAAGGCTTCGCTAGGATGACGACGACCTGCCCAAGATTCCGAATCAGTCCAGAAGCAGAACACATCCGCATAGAACTTATTCTTAATCGCCCAATCGTAAGCCACTGACGCATCAGTACCACCGAAGTTTTGGCTCGAAGCCTTTTGCATTGCCGATGTGAAGGAATCCTTTTTCGTGATTCCCAAATCGCGGAAGTCGGTCGCAAATCCACGGATCGCATAGTTGGTTTCCGCCTTCACCGTTGCCAAAGCCATCGTTGCCGCAATTTCGCAGCAGGTCAAGCCGATGGAACTTACAGTGTAGGAAGACATTGAACCTGACACATCGATCGCATGGAGGAAAGTCGCACCTGTAGGTGCGATCGCATCGAAGGACATTTCCAGAGCAGTTTCCAGAATATCGACAATGCGAGGAATAGGTTGCCAAGTCTTTTGGCTACGTCCGAGCGCACCACCCGACTGATAGGTTTTGAGAGCTTTCAAAACATCAATGGGGTGAATGCGTCCATTCTTGAGGCGATCGCGATTGTTCAATACATTGGCAACACGCTTCAAGTTGTCCTTGTTTTTGGCAGTCAAGACACCAAGTTCCGTCAAGGAACCTAGGTTCCGCAACAATGCGCCGATGGGCATTTCGTTAAAGAGCAACTGCCATGCGCGTACATCCATCTGTCCGATGGGAGCCGCCATTTCATGAGTAAGTTTACCCTTGGCGATCGCTTCATGGGTCTTGTCAGGATTGCGCTTTAGCCATTCATACCACCAGATTTGCGCCAGCGCATCCGATGGAATTTTTGAAGGAAGTTCATCCCAACCCTTGACCACCCATTGATAGAGCGCTTGTTGCTCGTCAGATTCAGGCTTGACGTGAAACAAACGCAACGCATCACGGTGCGAGAAGCCTTGCCGTTGTTGGTACTTCAGCAATTGATAGGCGAGCGCCTTGGTATCAGGATTGGAGAGCCATGCCTTACCGCTTTCACGAATGACTTTACCGAAGCCACGCATTGACTTGGTGTAGTTCATCCATTCATAGAAGTGGCTACCCGTGCGGACAACTTGAGGAAAGATTTCCATAAAGTTCCGTTTCGCTGCTTGGCTGTCGCCCATCGATAGCAAGACTAGAGCCAGAATCGGAGCGCTGTTATTCACCGCCCGACCATCGCTAGCATAGAGAATTTCGCTCTTTACGCGATCGGCATCTGCGGCGACACATTTCTGCACCGTATCGATGAAATCGGCGGACAGTTCGTGCTTGCCAGCGTAGTAGGTGCTTTGAGCCGTACCAATCAACAAGCAACGACGCAACATGCGCCAGATACCCGCATCAAAGGCAAAGCTGCCCGATCGCCCTTGGATCATTTCAGCTTCACGACCTGCGATCGCTTGAGTTTGAGGTGTGCCTTTGGGTTTCTGAAATAAGAATTTATAAGACATGACATTCTCCGTCCCGTAAGGGAAAGTTAAAGAGAACTTCCTTCGCCTCGACCAAAGAGAAGGATATTTTTTTAAATTTTGAATGCACTGTAAGTGCATTCAAAATTTAAAAGCCTAAAAGCTAAAAGCTTTTAGAAGGGGGTGGAATGGGACTCGAACCCACATCTCGCGACATAAAGGGGGGGATCGTTAAAAGCGATAACCTTAAAGTCTGCGTCCCTTACGGGCAAAAGTGCGTTCTACCAGTTGAACTATCCACCCCAAGATTGGGGTAGAGCTAAAGAAGTAGCGATTTTGAGTAATGAAGTGCCACACTACGCGCAACACTTCATTAATTCTTTAGGACTACCGATTTGGAACTTTGATCTTTTGCTTTGTTAAGGAAAGATGGCAACCAGCAGGCAAAACCTCTAGTTTAGGAAGGGATTTTGGGAATTGAACCCAATCACCTCATGGAGGTGATGCAACCAAAGCGATAACCCTAGCCAATTCGGCCCTTTAATTACTGTGTGGCGCTTCGCGCCACACAGTAATTAAAGGGCAAAGAGAAGTTTCGATTGCGATCGCATAACTATCTCTCCAAAACATTACTCAAAATCAAACTCCCAATTGACGGAGAGGGACTCGAACCCCCGACACTTGGCGTTTCAGGCGATAACCCTAAATCTGCGACCTTTGCAGGTAAGTGACGAAAAAGGATGTTTTCAATGCTCTACCACTGAGCTACCCGTCAATATTTAGCGAATTTAAATTTTGCTGTAGACAAAATTCAAATTCAAAACAAGAGTTTGGATTTGTGGACAGATGCCACCTGCGAACAAGCAGCATCTGTTTGGTAGCAATAACCCTGAATGCTTCAGCCCATAAAGGCAAGTCATTGCATAAAGGAATACAGCAGTTCGCGAGGCTGCATCTCCTCTCCTAATTGCTACACAATTACTTTAGTAGTACTTGTAGTATCAATCAGGTTAGGCGTTCTACGCGCTTGAACTACGCTGCACTACATTTATACTACACGTACTACAAGAATGCAATAGAGATCGCAAATTTATTTAGCCAATTCTTTTTCTATCGTAAAACCCAGTGAAATTTAAAAAATTTCACTGGGTTTTATGGCAGCACAAAGCGCTGTACTTTCTATTGTTCACTACACCCCAAAGCGATCGCAATTATTTTTACTCTTTAGTTTGTTGGTAAATATCGATTGGTTGTTCATAGGCTGTATTCATTTTGGGTCAAATAGTGGGCTAAGTTTGCGATTTTACTTTCTTGCATAATTGCCGTTATGTTCCTTGATTAGCTCTAATGAGTACTCAGGTTCATCTTCTCCATAACATTGCGCTCATATGGGGAAGTAGGTGAAATGGCAAAATAGGAGGAAGTCATTTTCATAAATCGATAGAGATGCCATGATCAAATTTCCCCTGACCGAATTGTTAGATGAACAAGCGTGCTATGAATGGTTATTAAAGATCCTGCATCCAAAGGGTTTGCATTGTCCAAGTGGACACGCAATACCAGCAGGACAAGCGCCACACGATCGCCAACGTACACCAATCGTCAAATATAAGTGTCGGGAATGTGGGAAAGTGTTTCACATTTTTACAGGAACAGACTTATCAGGAAGCCATTACACCTGTGGTCAGATCGTGCTGATATTGCGTGGATTCTTACAAGGACAAACGACCCAACACATAGCCGAGGAACTAGGACTCGACTAAGGGACATTATTGTCTTGGCGGCATCGCATCCAACGTCGAGGATTTGCCCATTTGATTAATGGTAATCTGCCCGATGCTGAAGCCGAGATGGACGAGATGTTTCAGAATGCAGGAGAAAAGGGAGCAAAAAAAAAGATCCAATAGCAGACCCACCAAGACAACGCGGGAATCAACGCAAAGGCAAGGGAACCATGGCAAATGACCGTCCACCCATTGTCGGTACTGTTGGGCGCAACAGTGGTCAGATCCGCATGAAGGTCTGTGACAATACTCAACAAATCACGATTCAACCGCAGGTAGAGGTAACGACCTTACCGACCACGACAGTCTATACCGATGAATCCGATGCTTATAATCGCATACCTGCTTCTGGTCGTGAGCGTCAAACCGTTTGTCACTCTCAGCGCGAGTATGCCCGCGATGAAGATCAAGATGGTTTTTGTGAGGTTCATTGCAATACTATGGAGGGCATTTGGGTTGGTTTACGCAATTTTCTGCGTCCCTTTCGAGGTATTCACAAGAAGTATTTGTATCTGTATGTAGCCATGTTCGAGTGGGCTTACAATCTACGTTGGATTGATTTTGACTTCCTGCGTCGTCTTCTTTTTCCTCCTTCCACCTATTTACCTACATGAGCGAACATTGTTCTAAATTTTGCAAGACGAAGGATTCTAAATTATCTTCTTTTTGAGATAGGTTACTATCAATGTTGATGGAGTTGATGATTTGTTTCCAGAGTTCAACAGGGATAATTACATCGATTGTTTTGCCTTCGGTATTAGTGACGTAGCGGATACGGTTATCTGTTAGTGCGTTTGGTGTTGCGATCGCCATGATGATCATCCTCTTATCGTAATTTTATTTTATTCATAGTTAGTCAGAATACGGCGAATTTCTGAGGCTGGGATATTTGACTGCTCAGATTTTGAGTAAATTGTAACTAGAAAAACCGATGTAGCTGTTTTGACGTAATAAATGACTCTGTAACCTGCGCTTTTACCTTTTTTGTTGTCTCGATTCTTAATCCGCAATTTGAAAACCGTATAGCCAACGTTAGCTATTTGATCGCCTTGAAAGTTTCCTGCTTGGAGGTCGTCAAGAACTGGCTGTAAGTCTGCGCGAATATTACGATACTTTTTTGATAAATCGCGAAGTTTATTTTTGAACTCTTCTGAGAATTTAAGCTCAACTAATGGATCAATCGGCATCAATTCCATCCCATAGTTCTGAAATTGGCTTAGTTCTGCCATTCATTACGTCATCCCAACCACGCCGAAAACTTTCTATCACAGGTTCGAGTTCCTGAGATGTTTCTTGTGAGGGTAGGTTTTGAGTTTTGCGTTGAGTTACGGCAATATCTCGATCTAATAGTTCTCTCAGTCTGATTTTCTCGCGTAGTTCTAGGGAACTCATCATTTCTATGAGAGCTTTGAAAGGAAGAGATAGATTTACTTTTACTTGTGTACGCTTCATATTTATCAATATCTCTACAATCAATATTTTAGAGTATGCCGATCGCTAATCACGTCAATTTTATCGCCCTTGTTTGAAGATGCTGATTATGATGAGCGATCGCTCCTTGAGACAAGTTTTATGAATCAGCCAAAATAGAGTCATCTTCTGTAAACCGCTCGATCGCTTCTAACATTCCCTCTGATTATGGCTCTAAGATCGTGGTGCAAACGTGAAGTTCAGCTAAGGCGTTACAGAACTCATCGGAGTCTGGATTAGTTGTTTCAAGAATGTTAATGGCTGTAATGGCGCGTTTTAGTTGGGGTTGGTATTCTGCCATGTGACGTTTGAGGCGCTCGATTGTTTGTTTGTAAGTTGTATTCATCTTTTGAGTCTCCTTTCTAGTTTTGCGATTTGGTTATGACAATTCGCTACGGTTTTTTCCTAGTGAGCAATTAATCCTAAATCTTGATTTTCAATTGACTTTTCTCTATACTCTTGCCATTTTTTGTAAAGTTTCTTCACATTATTCCTAAGCTGTTGGTACAGCGATTCAATTTAACCATTTTAAAATAGGTCAAGACAATTGAATGATTAAATTTTTGACTTTAGATAATTGATAAAAGATGTACATGAAAGCAGAAAAAATTTTGCGTCAGCAGCAGTAAGATTAGGTTCACTTAGCATAGCGTGCCTAATGCCTCCTTCATCGCTAGTATAACCGTACAATTTTGAGAAAGATTCTTTTAAAGATGGATGGATTTTGTTGGGAACTTCCAAAACTTTGAGCGCTTCTCCTAAAGTTGCTTTGGGCTTACCAGTAATCTCTTTTACAATACTTTCTATAGCAGAGATAGATTCCTTTATAGAGTTTCGATAATCTGGATTTTTTCGATCGCTCATAAGAGTCAGTGCGCGTTGGAGATGGCTCGATACAGCAGGAAATCGCTTGCCAGTCAATACTTCCTCTAGCATCTTAACTTCTTGTTCAGTTGTTATATCTGTAAATACACCTCCAACAAACCTAAAGCCTGAAAACTCTCTGTTTAAGATGTTATTCACTTCTTCCACTAATGTCACACTTTCAAAATAGTTAAGGGTAAATTCAAGAAAATCATAAACTTCAAACCATTTAAATCCATCAAAGAGTTCTCGCAATTTATTTACTTGCCCACTTTCAAATAGAATAGATTGCAAATCATCTATTGGCTTTTTAAAAAAATCCATCCACAAATATTTAATAAACTCATCAATTTGCTTCCCATAAAAAATACTTCTTGTATTACCTGAATACTCAAGTAAGAAATTGTTACTTAAGATATTCCAAAGTGAATGTCTTAAGTCTTTACTTATATCATCAACTTGAATTACTTCAGATACAGGTTTAAACCCTTGTCTTTCACTAAATCTTTTAGATGGTATCGCAAATTTAGAGGCTCATCTGGGTTTGAGGGGTAAATGGTACAGTATCGATACAATTATTGGCGACATGGTAGGGCTGTAACTGTTGCTCCGAGAGGATTCTGATTACTATTAGCTGTGCTTATCCCCATGAACCCAGAAGAGCCAATTTAGATTTTAACTTTAACGCTTGATTTTGAGTTTCACGTTCAGCTATTGCTTTAGGATCGTGAGTATGGCAATATCCAGAATAACCTGCTTCACGATTACATTTTGCGCCAGATTTTGTCGTACCTTTACACTTTACTGATGACATTTTAATAGAATTAACAATTTTTTTTAAGCTGGATTTTAGCTACAGCTATTTTGTAACTATAACATTGAAAATAAATATTTTAGGTGATATCCCTAGGCAAACTACCAAACAATCCTAACCAAATTCACAGCACAAATATTTTGATCGCAACTCAAAATAGCTACCTGATTTCCTTGCTGCTCTATCACTAAAGCCGTAGATACAATCTGGCGATCATGCATCTCATTAATAGAGATGAGTTCCACACTTTTCACAATCACATCAGTATCAAGTGGATAGATAGAGACTCGTTTATCTTGCCTCACTACATTTAGCAAAGCATCAACAGAAGGAATCGCAGTCTTGCCCCGACTAACAATCCATACCGATTCCGCCAAAGCGATCGCAGGTAAAATCAATTCACTACTTGAATCCGAAAGAATTTCTTTAGCAGTCACCCCTAAACGAGAATTACCTTCCAAAAACCAGATTAAAGCATGGGTGTCAAGAATATATTTCATATTGCTAGAATTAAACCCAACCAAGAGCATCGTCAATATCACCATTAAACTCAGCATCTCTAAAATCAGCTTCAGTCGATTGTTGAGAACCTGAAAACATCCCAAACGACATAAACTGATTAGCGAGACTGGCTGACTGAGGCTTAAAGAAAGTCACAAAAACTTGGCTCTCCGTAATATCTTGAGGGATTTCCGCTAACTCGATCTTACCGTTCCGATATATTCCTTGGATTGTCTGTAACATAATCGTTTACGCTGGGTAATTTGAGCGATCACCAATCAATTGTAGCACTACAACATTTTAGTTAATATTCGCAGCGATTTTGTCGTGGGAATTAGAGGCGATCGCGTAAATTTACAATTGCAAGCATCTTGCTATAATAGCCGCATAACCTTAGCTCACCAAAAACTTCTATGCTCTCTCAACAGCTTGAAGACAAATCTCAACATCTAGAAACTAGAGTCGCTGCATTAGAAACAGAACTCGCACAAATGCGACAGATGCTATCTGTATTTGTTCAGAAAAAAACACCTTGGTGGTTAAAAGTCGCAGGTAGCTTTGAAAACGATCCTACCTTTGACGAAGCCAATCGCCTCGGACAAGAATGGCGCAAATCTGCTGAATAGAGCATCATGTATATTTTTGACACCGATCATCTCAGCCTCATTCAGCGCAACGGACAAGAAGGCAAGCGAATCTTAGCCAAACTTGCAGAGATAGAAGATCCTGAAGTTGCAGTCACCGTCATTACCTACGAAGAGCAAATTAGAGGAAGATTCGCTTTTTTAGCTAAGGCAAAAACATTAGACGAACAAATCTTTGCCTATCAAGGATTACAGCAACTAGCAATCAATTACCAAGCGATCGTCATTATCCCTTTTAGCCGTGCATCTGCCCTAGAACATCAACGCTTACGCAAAGTCTATCCCCGTCTAGGAAATATGGATCTCAAAATTGCCGCGATCGCCTTAACAAACAATGCAACTTTAGTCACTCGTAACAAATCAGATTTTGGACAAATTGTAGAGTTGTCTATAGATGACTGGTCATGTGGTTAGAGCTTTGTGATTGGGATTAGGGGCGATCGCTATTAGAGGCTGAAGGTTGATCTCTGTTTGGTTGATTTTTGAGAAAGCCGATCGCAGACTACAACAAACCCGCGATCGCAGTTTGCACAGAATAACCCAAATGCTTCCATGCCGCCGCCGTAGCCACCCGACCGCGAGGTGTGCGATTGATATAGCCAATCTGTAATAAATATGGCTCATAGACTTCCTCAATCGTGTGAGCATCCTCACCCGTCGCTGCTGCTAATGTATCCAAACCTGCGGGGCCACCATTAAAGTTCTCAATTAACACCGTTAATAATTTGCGATCGATCCAGTCCAAACCTTTCGGATCGACATTAAATAATTCCAGTGCTGATTCTGCGATCGCACCTGTAATCTGTTCGCCCTTTGCCTTAACTTCGGCATAGTCCCGCACTCGCTTTAAGAGACGATTGGCAATCCGAGGCGTACCGCGTGATCTTGCGGCGATCGCGATCGCGCCATCATCATGGATTGGAGTTTCTAAAATCTTGGCGCTGCGGGACACAATCTGCGTTAGTTCGTCCTGCTCATAGAAACGGAAGTGCTGCACAAAACCAAAGCGATCGCGCAATGGTGAAGATAACGATCCAATTCTCGTAGTCGCCCCGATCAGCGTAAATTTATTTAACTGAACACTGCGAATCCTTGCCCCTTGCCCTTTGCCAATTGTAATATCAAGTCGATAGTCTTCCATTGCAGGATAGAGAATCTCTTCCGTTACACTCGGTAAGCGATGGATTTCATCGATAAAGAGAATATCTCCCTGTTGCAGAGAAACTAGTAAACCAGCGACATCACGGGGACGCTCAAGGGCGGGAGCCGAAGTGATTTTGCATTGCACACCCATTTCTTGGGCAATGATTAGAGCCAGAGAAGTTTTACCTAACCCTGGGGGGCCATATAACAACAAATGATCGAGGGCTGAAGATCGCGATTTTGCTGCCGCGATCGCAATATTTAGGAGTTCTTTTAAGTCTTTTTGTCCAATATAGTCTGCGAGATTTTTGGGGCGAATATTAATATCAACTGAAACTTGAGCAGGAGCATCTTTGGCAAGTTGATCTTCTAGTTTCTCCTCTGGCGTGGCTTCCGCTTGCAATAAATCTAACGCCTGTTGCATTTCTGGCGATGTCACCTCTTTTTTGGGTGCTTTTTTAGGTGATCGGGAGGTGGATTTTTTGCTGGCAGCTTGTTCAGTAACTGGTATAGAGTTTTGAGCAGTTTGATCATTCAGGCGATCGCCTTCTAGATTCGGATTTTGATTTGGTTTAGAGGAGATGATTGCCATATGCTTTAGGTTGCTCAAATTTGTAAATATCTTCGATCAATTGCACCCAACCATCAACTAGAGAATCAAGTATCTTGTCACCCTTTTCTCTAGTCGCAGCCTTAGCATCACCCAATACACCACTGCGTGTCAAATCGCGCATCACCCATGCAAAGGGATTTGCCGATTCCATGCTGAGCAAACTATTCTCAGGCAAGCCATAGGGATATTCGGTAACTGCCTTATCCATCTGTACCTGTTCAGGCAAGAGAGCCAACATCAGGCTGGTTTCGGCATCGCCACCATGAATTCCAAACTCTAATTCTTTTTCCGTCAAAAGTTCTTTGGCAACGTTGGGAACGCGCCAAGTAAAGAGAGGGAATATGGCAAAATCAGGATATTTCTCATGGAGATCACGGGCAACTATTTCTAAAATTTGCGGTTGTCCACCATGGGAATTCATCAAAGCTAACTTCCGAAATCCTGCACGATAAACACTCTCAGCAATGTCTGTCAACACCGCTAGCATCGTCTGCGATCGCATCGTAATCGTACCTGCAAAAGTACTATGCTCATTGGATTTACCATAGTACAAAGGTGGCAAAGCATAAGCAGGAATCGCAGGATCTAATTTCTCTAAAGCCCTTGCTAACACGCCAATACTAATTGCCGCATCAACGATCAATGGTAAATGTGCGCCATGCTGTTCGATCGCCCCCATTGGTTGAATAATCACCACATTTTGCTTGTTTGGCATTGCTGCGATCGCTTGAGAAGTAAGGTAAGCGAAATATCGATGATTGGGGAAATAACTCATGAAGACTTTAGGGTTGTACGATTTAGTTTTTTGTAGCGCGGCGAAGCCGCGCTACAAAAAACTGGTTCTTTATTATTTATCCTAAAATACTTTCCCAAATAATGTCGCTGGATTAAAGATAAATTTAGTCGCAAAATACTTATTTACATGAAATTTTAAATAGGTGTGGTCTATGTAATAATTGCTTTAGTATGCAATATAACTCAATTATGCAAACACTCCAGCCAGATATATTTGTCAAAAGTCCTGACGGCGAATACTTGATGCTCGTAGAAGTGAAGCTTAAAGATATGAGTGGCTCTGTCGATCAGCTCAAGCGATCAATGGCATCTTTTGGCTGCTCCCTTGGGCTGATTGTAGCTGGCGATCGCGTTATTCTTCTGCGAGACACTTTAGAAGAGTATGACGGTGCTTCAATTTATACTGTAGGTGAAGCAAAACTTCCAGCATCTTTACTCCCTCCTGCGGACGGTCAATGGCAAGACGGAGGCGCTGTAGAATTTGAATCGCAGGTTCAAAATTGGCTTGAAAGCTTGAAACTAAGATCTAATGTAGATAAGCTTCCAAGTGATTTAAAAACATTATTAAGTGGTGCAGTCATCAACCTTCTGCAATGGGGTGAGGTGAGGGCTGCTGGATTTCGGTCGAAGCACGGTAAGGCTGTCAAGTGAAACCAGAAGCAGTATTAGTGGAAACAAATTGGGTTGTGGATGTTATAGCTCCAGCCCATTTGCAAAAGCAACAGGCTATCGATTTACTCACACGCGCTCAGGCTGGTGAGTTCGGGTTGTACGTTCCTGCTATATGTCTTACAGAAGCAAGGGAAACTGTACCTCGTCGATTTAATCCACGGTCTCAATCTGCGGATTTACGCAATTTTCTCAAATGGGCAAAAATTGAAGGCAAAGTGAATCCTGAAGATGCAAAAGCTGCCTTTCGTGTATTTGATCAATTTGACGGATTGGTTGCCAATGAACTCACCAAAGTCTCAGAACGGCTGACCGAATTGGCAAAGCTCCCTTATCTCAACGTATTTCCACTTTCAGAGCCAATGCTAGAGCGTCAAGTGGCGATCGGTGCATTAGATTTATCACTGAAACCCTACGATTTAGCTGTGTTGGCAGCAGTTCTCGTTAAGGCGGAAGAATTACAGCAACAGAATCACTCTTGGGTTGGCTTCTGTGAATTGGATTCCGATCTACTACCGTGGGACAGATCAGGCGATCGCAAATCCATACTTAGAGATTTATACGATCAATCTCGAATATGGGTATATGACAATTTTCTTGTTGAGGATATAGACGCGATTCCCGATCGCTGGACTAATGCAAATTAGCAAGGTCTGAGTTGTGAAACTGTTCCCCACTTCAGATAAACTAATAACTGAATGTCACTAAAAGTTTTATGACGACTGTTTCTGAGAATCTGAAAATTATCCAAAATGGCACACAAGCCGCCAAAGCTGAACCCATTATCGATGGTAGCGAAAATCTTGGTGTAATTGTCAGACGCAAAACTCGACCTGTGCAAGTGGGCAATATCACCATCGGCGGTGGCGCACCTGTTGTGGTGCAGTCGATGATTAATGAAGACACCCTCGATATTGATGGCTCCGTAGCAGGAATTCGCCGCTTGCATGAAATTGGTTGCGAAATCATGCGCGTCACTGTGCCCAGCATGGCTCATGCCGCTGCCCTCTCGGAAATCCGTCAAAAGCTCAAACGTACCTATATGGACGTGCCACTGGTTGCCGATGTCCACCACAACGGCATGAAAATTGCCCTCGAAGTCGCCAAGCATATCCACAAAGTCCGCATTAACCCAGGGCTATATGTATTCGAGAAACCCAAAGCAAATCGCACCGAATACACCCAAACAGAATTTGACGAAATCGCTGAAAAAGTCCGTGACACCCTCAAGCCTCTAGTTTTGTCTCTCAAGGAACAGGGCAAAGCGATGCGAATCGGCGTAAATCATGGTTCTCTCGCTGAGCGGATGCTGTTTACCTATGGGGACACGCCTCAGGGTATGGTCGAATCTGCGATCGAGTTCATTCGGATTTGTGAGGATCTTGACTTTAGAAATATCGTTATTTCCATGAAGGCTTCCCGTGTGCCTGTGATGATCGCCGCCTATCAACTGATGGCTAAGCGTATGGATCAACTCGGTATGGACTATCCATTGCATTTAGGTGTAACCGAGGCAGGCGACGGCGAATATGGTCGGATCAAGTCCACCGCAGGCATTGCCACTTTACTAGCCCAAGGTATCGGGGATACCATTCGCGTTTCCCTCACCGAAGCTCCTGAGAAAGAAATTCCTGTTTGCTATAGTATTTTGCAGTCTCTCGGACTCCGCAAAACGATGGTGGAATATGTCGCCTGTCCATCCTGTGGGCGGACGCTATTTAATCTTGAAGAAGTCTTGCATAAAGTCCGCGAAGCCACTAGCCACTTAGTTGGGCTGGACATTGCGGTCATGGGTTGCATCGTCAATGGACCTGGGGAAATGGCAGATGCTGACTATGGCTATGTCGGTAAAACACCTGGCACAATCTCGCTCTATCGTGGTAAGGAAGAAATCAAGCGCGTACCTGAAGCTGAAGGCGTAGAGCAGTTAATTGCATTGATCAAATCTGATGATCGCTGGGTTGATCCTTAAAACAAAAAAAGACAAATCACTCGCTTAGCGAGTGATTTGTCTTTTTTTGTTTTAGAGTTTCTGGAAGAGGCAAGAAAGATTCTGCTTAAACTGCTCAAAACCGTATTTCTTGATCGCTTTTTGTCTAAGCATCTCTGGTTTATACAAGATTGATAAAGAATGCTTGTTCATCAGGATTTGGACAATAGTCTCTCCGATTTCTTCGATGCTGTCAGGGTTGACTAAAACGCCTAACTCTCCATTGCACAAGGCATCGATCGCGCCATCTTGATTGCCACCAATTGTCGGTTTGCCACAGGCTAATGCTTCTAAATAAACAATCCCAAAGCCCTCTCCCTTACTAGGCATCGCAAATAGATCGCAGAGATTGTAATAATCTGCTAGCTCATCATCTGGGACAAAGCCCGCAAAAGTTACGCAATCTCTGACATCCAGATCATCAACCATCGCTTCGATGCGATCGCGATCATCACCCTTGCCAACCAGCAGATAGCAAATATTGGGAATCTGACGGCGAATAGCTGGTAGAGCTTGAATGATTTGGTCATAGCCTTTGTAGCGATCGCCACTAGCCAAACGTGTCACTGTTAAAATGATTGGCTGATCAGGATTTAATTGATGACGGTCTAATAGATATTGAGGTTTAGAGCTGACAGTAAATTGGCGAGCATCAAAAGTTACGGGTAGAAGCGGAATTCGATCAGGCGATATATTTTGTTCGCGGGCAATGCGATCGCGAGTATATTCACCGATTGAAACAATCTTTTGTGCGGATTTCAGTCCATGTATTTTAGATTTACAGCAAATACCGATCAAACCCGCCACAAAAGGAGCTAACTAAAAGGGTCGAAGCAGAGCCCACAATGATGAAACCAATTAAGAGCATCTTCATCAGTAATAGAATTAATAGCCATAGTAATTGCGTCGTCAAGAGCCGAAATTGTGCGAGCTTTAGCCGAGCGAATAATCTCTTTTAATTTTGACCAACATAACTCGATTGGCGATAAATCAGGAGAATAGGGAGGGATGAACTTAACCTGAGCACCAACGGATTCAATTAGGGTTTTAGCCATTGCAGCGTAATGTACAGGCAAATTATCCATAGCGACAATTGCCCCAACCCATAACCGAGGCAATAGTATTTTCTCAATGAAAACCAAAAAACTGGCGGTGTTGAGACTACCAGCAAAAGTCATCGCAGCAATCAACCCTTCATCACTCATGGCTCCAATTAAAGTGATGTTTCTACCTTTGTTACCTGGACGGTCATCATATACCCTACATCCTCCTTGACATCTACCATAAAGCCTCGTCATCGCTAGATTTAGCCCTGTCTCGTCAATGAATACAAGGTTTTTGACATCTATCGTATCTAGCCAACGACGAAACTCATAACGCAATTTTTTCACTCTTTCTGTCGCTTGTTCGCTGGCTACTAAAGTTTTTTTTTACGCCCTAATTCTAAGCGCTTAAGCGTACGACTCAATCCTGATACGCTCACTTCTATTGTCTTTGTTTCATGTAGTTTTTCTTTGATCTCTCTGAGATATATGTCATTTTGCGCTTCAACAATTGTCTTTACTAATTCTTCATCTTTGCCTTTGATTTTCGACCGCCGATCTCCTCCTTGGGGTTTTGCTGCTATTTCATTTGTTTCTCGATACCGACGCAAAAAATCTCGAACAAATGACAAGCTTACTTTAAATCGTTTAGCTATGCCTCTCTGCGTATTTTCTTTGTTTTCCCAAGCACTTAATATCTTTTTTCGTAAATCTAGCGAATATGCTGCCATATGTAATCTTTCCTTGATAATACTTTTAGCTTATTAGACTTGTGGCGGGTTTGATCGGTATTTGCTGTATCTTCAATATTCCATGCATCGATGCCATAGACAATTACCCAATATGGGATTTTTAATAGATTAAATATCTTTGCCGCAAGTGGTGAAAAATTTATATGACCACAAATAATTAAATCAGGGCGATCTATGATCGCAGCCAATAAAACCTGAGCAGCAAAGATCGGCGTATGCCAAAAAGTCGATTCCCATCTCCCCGCAAAGCTGACTTTAGTCTGTGCGTCAAACTTAATATCTGCGGTTGCATGAGTATCATTCTTGAGAAACACATGGCGATCGCTATTTGGTAAAACTTGCTCTAGAGCCTGAATTAAAAAAGCAGAATAAACCTGAATACCTCCTTTGAATTGAAAGATATCAGGTAGCCAAACATGAATTTTAGGAGTTCTAGGCATCTTACATTTAATAAAGAACAAATTTTTTGTGACGCGGCAGAGCCTCTCACCATCAAGTTGTTTACAGGTGTGCGGCTCCGCCGCAGAACTATTGGGAAGAGAGTTTTCTTTGCATTGATTCAACCATAATCTGTACAATTTGCTGCACGCTTGTAGTGGCATACCACCCTAGCTTTTGATTAGCTTTGCTAGGGTTAGCGCGGCTGATCGTTATGTCAGTTGGGCGATACAAAGATTGCTCAAAAATCACATGCTCTTGCCAATTTAGCTCCAAAATCCCAAAAGCCTCAGCAATAAAATCTGACAAACTGATTGTCTTTCCTGTGGCGATCACAAAGTCATCTGGTTGCTCTTGTTGAAGCATTAAGTACATAGCCTCCACATAGTCTGGAGCATATCCCCAATCTCGCTGAATATCAATGTTACCTAATACGAGTTTTTGGGTTTGACCGTTGGCAATACGGCAGGCTGTGGCAATAATTTTTTGGGTTACAAAGCGATCGGGGCGTAGAGGGGATTCATGGTTAAAAAGGATGCCAGAGCAAGCAAATAGCTTATATGCTTCACGATAGTTGGCAACCTGCCAAAAAGCCGTAGATTTAGCAACAGCATAGGGACTGCGAGGGCGAAATGGGGTCTCCTCATCGGCGGGTAGTCCACGAGTATCACCAAAGCATTCGCTAGAGCCAGCATTATAAAACTTGATGGGCTTACCAATAAAACGAATTGATTCGAGTAAATTAAGCGTACCCGTGGCGATACTTTCTAATGTCTCAACAGGCTGTTCAAAGGATAAACTTACCGAACTTTGACCTGCCAAATTATATACTTCGTCAGGTTGGACTTGAGTTAAAACCTGCAGTACGCTCCGAAAATCAGTAAGAGACATGGATAGCGATTTAATGCGATCGCGTATTCCTAAGTATTGCAAATTAGCTAAAGTTGATATCTGAGCATCACGGGAAGTTCCATATACTTCATAGCCATGATTCAATAGAAGCTGAGCCAGATAGGCTCCATCTTGTCCAGAAATACCGCAAATTAATGCTTTTTTTGGCATTTGTTTACTCAAGTTTTTCCTTGATTATCATTGCTAGTTTTTGGCGATAGCGTTCCCATGTCAACTGTTCAGCTTTTTTACGAGCTGCGATCCCCATTTTAGCTAGTTCCTGAGGATGACTATAGCACCATGCAATTTTTACTTTGAGAGCTTCAACATCTCGAATCGGGATGATAAAGCCCTCAATTCCATCAATGATAATATCGGGACCTCCTGTATTTGGAGTTGTGATAATCGGAATGCCACAGGCCATTGCCTCAAGCAGAACTAGTCCAAAACCCTCAACTAATGATGGGAATACAAACACATTAGCACTACTGTAATATGCGTTTAAGCTGCTATGCGGGACTGAACCAGTTAACCGTACGCGATCGCGATATTTAGATAACCAATCATTAGGCATTTGATTAACCCCTACTAGCAGCAATTCAGACTCAGGTAAACTAAGCTCTTGCCATGCTTGAAGTAAATAATGCACTCCCTTTCGAGTTCCAACTTGTCCAGCAAACATGACTCGAAATAGCTTGTCTTGCTTGGGGTGTGGCTGAAAATATTCAATTGGTGCGCCATAGGGAATAACTGTTATTTTGGATCTGGGAACACCAATATCCAATAATGAGCACTCAGTAAATGAAGAAGCCACAAAAATATGATCAGCAAGTTCCACTTCACGGTTCTTGCGCTCGATTTTCCACTCAGGTTCTTGCACAGCCATCATCGTGTCTGCTAACTCAGGAAACAACTTGGCTTCTTCGTTCTGGATACGGCGACTTGTGAGATGAAAAGCGATCGGAAGGTCATAAAAACAATAAATATTGCGCTTTTTTGCAACAAGAAATGAGTCAGCTGCAACGTCTTCATAGGCATAAATAGCATTTATATTATGTAAATGATGATTCTGGAAGTAATGATTTGCAAAATCGCGATCGCAGGATGCTACTACCCAGTCAATCAAAAATTGATCGTCAATACCTAATCTTTTACCCAGTCTTGTTTTAACCCAAAAAGTACGCATGATTTCCCGCCAAGGATCACCATAAATTTTGCAATCTTTAGGAACAACCCATGATCTGCGACCCAATTCTTTTTCCAGTTTGGCTATCAACTTTGGTGTGATGGTTTGAATTACTTTTCCCCACCAGGATTTGACTATGCTATCGGGCTGATAGAAAAATGTAGTAACAACAGCGTCAAGCAACCCAACTTCAGAGATCGCAAAAGCGGCATTGCGTGCATTAGGATTACCTGTGGGATGGATTAAAGTGACCTTGGACATTTATTCGTCATTAAAGAATTGATATTATTCTGTAGTATCAGCTTCGTTACTGACAACCATAAACATCTCTTTTTCTTCCAATATGGGCAGTAAATAAATAAATCCACCCAAAAACCAGAAATATACTAGCATTGTCGGATTGGTTATCAACTGACCAGTGATATTAATTAAATGGAATAGAAATACTGCCAGACATAGTTCTTTGTAAAAAGGATTACGGAGCCTAGAAAATGTTATATACAGTGACACCAAAATAATTATCCTCAAGCCATACCATAGGATAAAACCCAAAAGCCCTATCTCAATTAGGACACGCCCTGTTTCCCCTTCACTTGTTGGCAATACCTCTCCTGCGGGAAGTGAAAGCACACTCCTTAAAGACAAGACAGAAGACTGGGTTGCACCCGTACCGTAGCCATCTAATCTGATTGAGCCATAGTCAAAAACCTGAGTAATTGAATCAATTATTCTTTCTTCGGTTGAGTCAGAGCCTACAGCGCGGTCTGAAAATGCTTGAATTGCTGGCTGAAAATAAACTATTGTCGCGATCGCAGTGATTGCCATAATCACAGATAACCGCTTAATCGAGCTAAAAGCATTTCTAGAACTCGTGAAAATTAGAAGCAGCAAGTAAAGGGTGATAAATAAACCTTCATAGATAATGATGAATCTTGCACCACTCATAAAAGAATTGGCGGCAACAAGTATTAACTCTAGTCCATAAATCAATTGCCATTTAAGTGTCTGCTCTCTGGCAATTAACACAACTAACAAAGAAAAACAAAAAGCCAAATATGAAGTGTGTCCCGCAAGATAAGAAAATGTACCAGTAATCCGCACAAACTCACCTACACTGGCATTTGCTGCGGCTCCGTCGATACCGTAAACATTGATGATGCTATCTGGTGGAGCATAATACTGGAAGATCCCTAGGATGCAGACAGGAATAAGTATGATGAAATACCAGCGCAAGAAGTTGCGTAATTCTTCTCCCGATTCAAATAAATGTGGAATAACCCATAAGAGAGGAATATATAGCAGATACGCTCGGATGCCGATTAGCCCAACGATGGGAGAACCTAAACTAGGATTGAAAGCTTGTAAAATACAAAGAATTGCGATCACAAATGTTAGCTCTTTGATCCATGAGAATCGATCAATTAAGAGCCTTGGTCGGCTGGCAAAGCCAACATAGCTCCCAATCAAAATGAAATCTTTGAAAAAATAAATTAAGTCCCTCGCCTGTGGAAACACCCAGCGCCGCAATGCACCCTCGACAACGACAAGCACTAGAATCGTTTTGATCGAGAGTTTCCAGTTTTGCGATGCTCCGAGAATAATTACTAGGACTAGTAATATCGCACCTAATATTTCCATGGCATGACGAAACTTGAAAAAATTACTTGCTAGATTCTACAGCCGTTTTTATCACTTCTAGATAGGCTTTAGCGATCGCTGTTTTCTGATGACGCAACAAATGTTCTAGAGCCTTAGTTTTATAGGTGATTAATTGATCTGGATTTTGCAGAAGATTTCGCAAAATTTGTGTAAGAGCTTGAGTATTACCATTCGGAAATGTGACACCACAAGAGCCGATCGCATCTTTTAGTCCACCACCATCTGAGCCAACAACTACACAGCCACAAGCGATCCCTTCTAAAGCTACAATCCCAAAAGGTTCTTTCCACAAGGATGGTACTACCAAAATCTGATGAGAATTTAGTAATTTACTTAAGTCTTGTCCAACTTTAATACCAACAAAAATCACCTGCTGATCAAGCTCATTATTTATTACCTGCTGACGCAACCGATACTCCTCTTCGCCGCTACCAATGATAGTCAACTTAGGGAAGAGCCCTGCGAGTTTGAGTTGAACCAATGCGTCCAGTAATAAATTAGCGCCTTTGTCAGAGACTAGACGACCTAAAAACACAAGCTCTCGATTGCGATCAACTTCTGGCATCTCGCAAAAAACATCTTCTCGATATGCGTTAGGGATGATTGTCGATGCTGTCGGCAGTTCTTTTGCGATCGCCTGACTGATGGAGATGTTAGTGGCAAAGCGAGTAACCAACTTTTTGAGATGATCCTGCCAACTCTCTTTGCCATCATTGCGTCGATACCAAGTTTGATGGGTGATGACTAAAGGTCGATGCACTAAAAAAATCGGCCAAAGCCCTTTTAAACTCACGCATCCCTGAAAATAGACTTCACACCAATTAGCAAGTTGCAATAATTGTTGATTGTTGGGGCATCGGATAACTTCAAAGGGAAATTGATGGGAGTCTGTAGCGAGAGTTTGGGATACTAACTTAACTTCATGCCCCTGAGCTACAAATTCATGAGCCAATGTGGAAATAATCGATTCTAATCCGCCTATATTTGGATAAAAAGATGGCGAATATATAAGTATTCTCATGATTAAACTTCAGCGATCGCTATTTCTTTTTGAAGGGGGTATTTGTGAGATTAAATAGTTTGAGAGAGAGTTACCGAAAAGGGGAACTCTCTCTCAAACTATTGATTGTATTCAAAGCCTTAACAATAGCTTCTATATTCTCTTCTGGAGACCACAATTGTATATGGTCACGCGCAGCTATACTCATACTATCAAGCTTTTCACGGTTAGACAGAGTGTTGTTAAGTATAATTTTTAATTCATCTATATTTCCACAAGGATAAACGAATCCAGTTTCATCATGCTTGATTAGGTCATAGCCTGCGCCAACTTTGTCACTAACAATTACAGGAAGACCACATAGCATAGCTTCATTAACAACTACTCCAAAAGGCTCATACTCGGAAGGCAAGATAAATAAGTCGGCAGAGCAATATATTGATGGCAATTGAGATTGATTTACAAATCCTAAAAACTTAACTTTGTCCTGTACTTTTAAGAAATTTGCCTCAGTTTCTAATTCTACCTTGAGACTTCCATCACCGACAAACACTAAATAACTATTCTGCACATTAGCTTGAACAAAGGCTTTAAATACATCTTGAGGACGCTTCCAAAGTTGTAGCTTTGCACAAAACAACAGTACAGTCGCAGTTTCTGGGATATTCCATTTTTTACGTATTTCTTTAACATCAACCTGATTAGCTTGAGATGTCCACCAAGCATTATCTACAGAGAATGGCGTTAGTGTGATTCGCTTTTCTGGAATTCCCAAACTAGCGACAATCTGCTTTCCAAGAGTTGATGAAACAATCACAATATCAGCAAGGTTAAATATAAATGGTAACAGTAGCTTCTTTAGCCAAGTTTTTAACTTCAGCTTATTTCGCGGTTCTAAGGCACTAATGTCTGTACTAAAAATGAATACTTTTCTTTTTAGTTTTGCAGCAAATAGAGTAATCCAAAAGCTCGCATAGGTATAACCTGTATAAACAATTACAGCATCAAAATTTTCTTTGGTCATCAGGCTCCATATATCAATATTAAACAACCCTAAGAACTTACCTAGTTGAGGTTTTGGCGAGTTGTTTTTCATCTCTATCCAAGGATATCCATCAAGTAAAGGAATATCCCAAGAAAATTCAACCCCAAATCCAGAATCAAAACTGGATTTGACTCCATGCATACTACAATAGGCAACTTTTATGTCTAATTTAGGATGCTTTGCCATAAGCCTAAATATAGATGCTGCATACTGAACTGGATGTGAAGCAACTATTAGAACTCTATGTTTGTTAGCAGTCATAGTAATTACCATTTGGGAATATTCAAAAATTCTTAAATCAAAACTTCAAGAGAGTGCGGTAGTGCGAAGCACTACCGCACTCTCTTGAAGTTTAAGACTGGCAAAAGTTATTATTGTTAAAGTAAGCAACTATCTCATCGTTATTTTGGATACTATCTCCATAGACTTGCTGAAGACTATATCCTAGGGCATTAAGGAATTGACAACAATCTTTATGAACTTCACTTCCGTGGGTTGCGAGTAAAATTGTGGGGTGTAATTTGTTTAACATGGACTTTGCTCCTTGCAAAGCCAACATTTCTGCACCTTCTATATCAATTTTAATAAAATCTGGTGGAGGAATTTGGTTTGTATCAATCAATTCATCCAAAGAAACAGTCTTAACTCGTAGTTCTCCTTGCTCAGAAATATGACCAATAAACCCATCTCCACTAAATTGAATAAAACCACTACGATCTGAAACAGCAGCATCAATCACTGTTACATTTTGAACAAGATTAAGCAGCAAATGCTCCCTCAGGAAGACGAGATTGCGTGGATGAGGTTCAAAGGAAACTACTTTACCAAGATTGCCTACTAAAGCCGATGCTAGGATTGTATAAAAACCATTATTAGCGCCTAAATCATATACTACATTTCCCTCTTGGACGATTTGTTGAAAAAGAAGTTGCTTTTCATATTCATAGCTTCCTAACCAAGCGCCATGCTGCCCTGAACCAACAATCCACTTCTTGCCTCTAAGCTTTCCTTGCAAAATTGGCAATACTGTTTGCGGAGGAATTAACCGCAAGGGCGATCGCAAGATTTTACCTAAAATGTTCTGATTAGTAATACCTGAGAAATTAATAGGCATAGTCGAGCTGTAAAAAAGAATGGATTAAAGTTTTTAAGGCTCTTCTGGGTTTGAGGGGATTAATGTATAATGAAGCACAAAGATAAGTGGTGACAGGTATGGACTTGTATCTAGATAGGTTGCTAAATTTACCCAACACAACCGTTGAAAGTTTTACGGAAGAAGAAAATAAAATCACCCTAAAGTTGAGATTTTTACAGGATGAAATTACTTGTCCGCATTGTAATACGCATGGTGGAAAATTAAAACAAAATCGACCGATATTGATTCGAGATTTGTCAGTATTTGGGAAAATAGTTTATTTAAATACGCCGCGCCGCCAATTTTATTGTCAACATTGTCAAAGACATTTTACGGAAAAGTTACCCTTTGTAGACTGGGAAAGACGATACACACAAAGGTATGAGGAGTATGTTTATCAACGAGTACAAAGTGCGAGTGTGGAGCAAGTAAGTCGAGATGAATATTTGAGTTGGGATCAAATACAAGGGATTTTCAATCACCAATTTTCTCTAAAAAAAAAGATGATTGGAAAGAAGTAAAACGAGTGAGTATTGATGAAGTGAGTAAACGCAAAGGACATAAAGACTTTGTGACAGTCGTATCAAGTATTGACGCAGGAGCATTACTAGAAGTAATTGATAGTCATAAACAAGATGACATCATTGAAGTCCTGAAGCAGCAACCGATTGAGATAAGGGAAAAAGTAGAGGAGGTTAGCATTGATATGTGGGGAGGCTTTCCCAAAGTTGTCAAAGAAGTATTTCCAAATGCGAAAATTGTCATCGACAGATTTCATGTTATGCAGCCACTAATCAAAGAGTTAAATCAACTGCGTCAAAAAGCTAAAATCAAGATTAAAGGTAGTCGATTTATTCTACTAAAGAACAAGGTAGACTTAACAGAAGAAGAAAAAGTGAAGTTAGAAAATGTCTTGAAATGTTCTAAACGCTTGCGACTAGCTTATAATCTCAAAGAAGACTTTAGAAGTATTTTTGAGACTTGTAAAACTCCTGAAGAGGGTCAGAAACAATTAAAAGAATGGCTTCAAAAAGCTAAAGCTGTTTATGGCGCAGTTTTGGAAACCATTCGTAATCATCTTGATAATATTTGTAACTACTTTTTAAATCGTACATCTAGTGGTGTGATGGAGGGACTTAATAATCGTATTAAATTAATTAAACGACAGGCTTATGGTTTTTTAAATTTTTTAAATTTTCGTTCTAGATTATTAGCTTGTCTTTCTCATTAGATTTACTTATCCCCTTAAACCCAGAAGACCCTTTTTTAAAATACTGTTTTTATTGGTATTGCGCAAATAAGTATTTAGAGAAAATCTTTGCTTGTTTCGACAAATTATGAGTTTGATACCAGTTGTATGCATTATTGGCTATTTCCTGACCAATTTTTAAAGAGAAATTATAGCTTGGGTTGCTAGTTGAGAGATAATGCTTACCCATTTCCAGATTGTTTATTGTAATTTTGCTGCCAGAAACCATATAAGGAATTAAACCATGGGCGCAATAAGCGGCAAAAATAGTTGATTTTGCGGCTCTTCTGGGTTTGAGGGGATTAATGTATAATGAAGCACAAAGATAAGTGGTGACAGGTATGGACTTGTATCTAGATAGGTTGCTAAATTTACCCAACACAACCGTTGAAAGTTTTACGGAAGAAGAAAATAAAATCACCCTAAAGTTGAGATTTTTACAGGATGAAATTACTTGTCCGCATTGTAATACGCATGGTGGAAAATTAAAACAAAATCGACCGATATTGATTCGAGATTTGTCAGTATTTGGGAAAATAGTTTATTTAAATACGCCGCGCCGCCAATTTTATTGTCAACATTGTCAAAGACATTTTACGGAAAAGTTACCCTTTGTAGACTGGGAAAGACGATACACACAAAGGTATGAGGAGTATGTTTATCAACGAGTACAAAGTGCGAGTGTGGAGCAAGTAAGTCGAGATGAATATTTGAGTTGGGATCAAATACAAGGGATTTTCAATCACCAATTTTCTCTAAAAAAAAAGATGATTGGAAAGAAGTAAAACGAGTGAGTATTGATGAAGTGAGTAAACGCAAAGGACATAAAGACTTTGTGACAGTCGTATCAAGTATTGACGCAGGAGCATTACTAGAAGTAATTGATAGTCATAAACAAGATGACATCATTGAAGTCCTGAAGCAGCAACCGATTGAGATAAGGGAAAAAGTAGAGGAGGTTAGCATTGATATGTGGGGAGGCTTTCCCAAAGTTGTCAAAGAAGTATTTCCAAATGCGAAAATTGTCATCGACAGATTTCATGTTATGCAGCCACTAATCAAAGAGTTAAATCAACTGCGTCAAAAAGCTAAAATCAAGATTAAAGGTAGTCGATTTATTCTACTAAAGAACAAGGTAGACTTAACAGAAGAAGAAAAAGTGAAGTTAGAAAATGTCTTGAAATGTTCTAAACGCTTGCGACTAGCTTATAATCTCAAAGAAGACTTTAGAAGTATTTTTGAGACTTGTAAAACTCCTGAAGAGGGTCAGAAACAATTAAAAGAATGGCTTCAAAAAGCTAAAGCTGTTTATGGCGCAGTTTTGGAAACCATTCGTAATCATCTTGATAATATTTGTAACTACTTTTTAAATCGTACATCTAGTGGTGTGATGGAGGGACTTAATAATCGTATTAAATTAATTAAACGACAGGCTTATGGTTTTTTAAATTTTTTAAATTTTCGTTCTAGATTATTAGCTTGTCTTTCTCATTAGATTTACTTATCCCCTTAAACCCAGAAGACCCGATTTTGCTAGCTGTACAGGTGGAGGAAAAATTAAAAAACCAATAATAGAATCACTTAGTATCTTACTAATCTGCGAAGACTCCATAATTCCCTTTTCTATAATAGATACATTACTAATGTTGGGTAACTCCACACCAGTCGGATTACCGATATCACATATTTCTTTAATATGAAAATCTTGACAAATTTTTGTTAAATCTGTTACATGCTCTTGGTAAATTCGCACTCTACTATTTTTATGTCCAAATGTCACTAATCTTTTAGATCGCTTCGATAGAGGTAAATCATAGTTTAATTCACCCATGTTGGAGAAGACAGGTAGAGATATGTATTTAAATTCTGGATTTGGTACTAGCTTACTTAAGATTTCTGCATGACCTTGTGTATTAGTAATGCAGCGATCGCTGAGTCTTACTAGTCTTGTTGCTATATTTTTTTGTAAAGGTGATAGCCAAAAAGAACTTTGCCAAGGCAATCCAGAGGCATAAATCTCATGGAACATGGTCACTAGAGATCGCTGTGGATATAAATTTTTCCAACGCTGTATCCCATCAACCAACCAGATCGGGCAGCCGCGCTTGGCATAGCCATAACCCACATAATGCAATAAAACTGGCGAGTTGAGATCGCCTTCTAACAGAGCCGTAAGTTGGTCAGAGTTACTATCTATTAATTGATTAACCGAAAAGCCTTCTATTTCTAATTCTCCTTTCCAGTCAGGATTACCAACAACAAATTGGGTTTGAATATTGTAATCCTTACGAAGTTGGCGAGCTAAATTTAAAGCATAATCACCAACTCCATCAATTGCAGGTGGAAGCCTAGTAACTATAGATATTACAGTTGACAAATCACTCATAAGGTTTTTAGGATTTGATAAGGAACCATTCGCTGGGTCACAAAAATTTGGCTCCTTATTTTACTGCTGAGTTGGATGAGTTAGTAGAGCGACGGTAGCTGTATGTAATTTTTTCTTCCATGCTAGAGGCATAGAATAAGTAAATTCCTCAAAATTTTTAACCCAAGATTTGGGTAATATCTTTAGTATATGATGCAGTTTGATATGACCATTAGTTAATGGATTCGTGACTAGCCGAATCTCTTCAATAACTAATCCTGCTTGATTGACTAGTCTTTCGATCTCATCTAAGTGGAGCAAGAAAATATGTCCATCTGAGTTGGGCTGAAATTGGATTGCTTCATACTGACTCGGATCAGAGCAATCAGAAAATCTCGGCAAATTATTTTTGAAATACCCGCCATTGGGAGTGCTTAGTACAATATGCCCACCTGGTTTAAGCATTTTAGCGATACTTTTCAAGAAATCATCAGGATGAGCCACATGTTCAATTACTTCCGTAATTAAGACCACATCGAATTGACCATCATAATTTAAATCAAAGATATTTCCTGATGCATAATGAACAAGCCCTGATTCCCATTTTAGCTTAACGTAATCAATTAAATCTTCGCGTAAGTCATTCCAAGTAACTTCATAGCCTAGTTCTGCTAATAACAACGTAAAGTTTCCCTGTGCTGCCGCTACATCTAGAATCTTAGCTCCAGGCTTGGCAGCTTTTTGGATCAATTCTAATGTATGTTTTTTTCGATTGTTATAAGCGTAAGCATAGCCAAGAGTATCCGAAACCCCATAAATTTCTAGTAGATCATAGTGGTAGCTGGACTTCCAGCTTGGAAGCCAATTGTCTTGAAAAGTAGGCTGCCTCATTACTTTATATATGAATAAACTTAGTTAAATCTAAAGGATTTACTTAATATACTCTAAGTAGATGGGCAAAATTAATTTCAAACCCAAACCTGTAAGGTTGTGCCCCTGCGGGGCGCAACCTTACAGGTTTGGGTTTATTCTGCATAGGTACTTATTGATTGAGCTTACCCCACCCTGCTTATTGCTAGACTTAGTGATAAGTACCACCGATCGCATTTACAAATTTGCTAATTTCACTATCTAGACCATGCCATTTTCCTCTGTAATTCGTTCATTAATTCGATCGCCTCTCACTGATGAACTAGAGAGTAAATTGGCGCGATCGCATCAACTCATTCTTTCGGGCTTATCGCGAGTGGGTAAAGGGATCGTTAGCTCGACCCTAAGCCAAAAGCAAGAAAGATTGATGCTAGTCATCGCCGCTACGATTGAAGAGGCGGGACGCTGGTCGGTACAACTAGAAACAATGGGTTGGCAGACCGTGCATTTTTATCCCACCTCTGATGTATTGCCCTACGAGCCCTATGCAACAGAATCAGAGATTATTTGGGGACAGATGCAGGTTTTGGCAGACTTGATAAAGTGGGACGAGCAAGAAGGCGACAAGAAAAAAGTAGCGATCGTGGCAACCGATCGCGCCCTCCAACCTCATTTACCAAGCCCTGAAGAATTCAAAGAATATTGTCTATCTTTGGAAGTTGGGTCAGAGATAAAGCTAAAGGATATTGCAGAGAAATTGACTTTGATGGGTTACGAATATACATCAACGGTCGAAACAGAAGGACATTGGGGAAGGCGTGGCGATATTATTGATATTTTCCCTGTTTCCAGTGAAATGCCCGTGCGGATTGACTGGTTTGGCGATGAAATAGAACGTATACGCGAATTTGAGCCTTCCACCCAAAGACCCCTTGATAGTATTGCTTCCGTTTTATTAGCTCCAATTAGCTATGGGCATATTCTCGGTAAATTGCCACAAAGCGATCGCGATCTTGATGATGAATTCACTACTCAAGGGTTTGCAGTTCACCCTAGCTCTACGGCTTCTCTGTTGGATTATTTGCCTAAATCAGAGCAATGCTTAGTGGTAATTGATGAAATCGATCAATGTCAGGCGCATTGCGATCGCTGGTACGAATCTGCCGAGGAGATCTGCCCTCCCTCCCAGCCCCTCTCCCAGAGGGAGAGGGGAGAAAGAGTTGAGAGAAAACTCCATCGCTCTTTTGCTGAATGTCTAGAACAAATCCAAAAATTTGATCGCCTCGAATTATTTGAACTAGCCGAAGAGACTCGCGGCGTGAATATGTCCAGCCGTTCAATCCCTGCAATTCCTCACCAGTTTGGCAAACTTGCCCAAACAATCCGTGACTACCGCGAACAAAAATATAAAATCATTCTCGTTTCGGCTCAGCCTTCCCGCACGGTTGCGCTCTTGCAAGAGCATGATTGCCAAGCCCAGTTTATTCCTAATGTCCGCGATTATCCTGCGATCGAGAAAACCCATAACCTGCGCATCGCCGTCGCTTTGAAATATTCAGGTACTGCCGAAATTCAAGGCTTTGTGTTGCCGACTTATAGAATTGTGGTGATCAGCGATCGCGAATTTTTTGGACAGCATGCCCTTGGCACTCCCAACTATGTGCGCAAGCGTAGACGCGCAGTCTCTAAACAAGTTGATTTAAATAAACTTTCCGCAGGTGATTACGTTGTCCATAAAAATCACGGTGTAGGACAATTTGTCAAATTAGAGAAGTTGACCCTAAATAATGAAACTCGTGAATATCTAGTTATTAAATATGCCGATGGATTGTTGCGTGTAGTTGTCGATCAGATGTCGATCCTATCTCGTTATCGCGGCATGAATGAGGGCAGACCAGAGCTACATAAGATGACGGGCAAGGCTTGGGCAAACACAACTGCTAAGGCAAAGAAAGCGATTAAAAAGATTGCTTTTGATTTATTAGAACTTTATGCTAAGCGATCGCAACAGCTTGGATATGCTTTCCCGCCCGATAATCCTTGGCAGCAGGAAATGGAAGATTCTTTCCCTTATCAGGCGACACCCGATCAACTTAAGGCAACTCAAGATGTCAAACAAGACATGGAAAGTGCTCGTCCGATGGATCGGCTTGTGTGTGGTGATGTAGGATTTGGAAAAACTGAAGTCGCCATTCGCACTATTTTTAAAGCTGTGACGACTGGGAAACAAGCCGCTTTACTCGTACCAACAACAATTCTCGCACAACAGCATTATCACAGCTTGCAAGAACGCTATGCTGCTTATCCAGTCAATATCGCTCTTCTCAATCGTTTCCGCACTACATCTGAGAAAAAAGAAATCTGTCGCAAGCTCAAAACTGGTGAACTAGATATTGTTGTGGGCACACATCAGCTTTTATCTAAAGATGTGGAATTTAAAGATTTAGGATTATTAGTAATTGATGAAGAGCAACGTTTCGGAGTTGCCCAAAAAGAGAAAATCAAAACCATGAAAACGGAAGTTGATGTACTCACCCTCTCAGCCACGCCAATTCCGAGAACTTTATATATGGCGATGTCTGGGGTGCGCGAAATGAGTCTGATTACCACCCCGCCGCCATCAAGGCGATCAATTATGACCCACCTCTCTCGCTATAACCTTGAATTAGTGAGGGCTGCCATTCGTCAAGAACTCGATCGCGGTGGACAGATTTTTTATGTGGTGTCGCGCATTGATGATATTGAGGAAGTCTCGGCGCGAGTTCATGAAATGTTGCCTTCGGTACGGATGGCGATCGCCCATGGGCAGATGCCAGAATCTGAATTAGAAGCAACTATGCTTAGTTTTAATAGTGGTGAGGCAGACATGATGATTTGCACCACAATTATTGAATCGGGACTTGATATTCCTCGCGTGAACACGATCATTATCGAAGATGCTCAAAGATTTGGACTTGCGCAACTGTATCAATTGCGCGGTCGCGTCGGTCGGGCTGGCATTCAAGCCCATGCATGGTTGTTTTATCAAGAGAAGGGTGAACTAACCGATGTTGCTCGCAAACGTCTCAAAGCGATTCAGGAATTTACGCATCTAGGCTCAGGCTATCAATTAGCAATGCGCGATATGGAGATTCGCGGTGTGGGCAATCTCTTAGGTGCGGAACAGTCTGGACAAATCAACACGATCGGCTTTGATCTTTATATGGAGATGCTGCAAGAAGCGATCGCGGAAATACGTGGCTCCGAGATTCCTGAAGTCGATGATACTCAGATCGATTTGCCGATTACCGCCTTTATCCCTGCGGAATATATTCCCGATGGCGATCGCAAGATGAGTGCATATCGAGCCGTTTCTTCGGTGACTTCACGACGCGAACTTGCGCAAATTATCGAAGATTGGCAAGATTGCTATGGGAATGTCCCTGCTCCTGCGATGCAACTTCTGAAAGTAATGGAACTAAAGTTAATTGCCAAGAGAATAGGCTTCTCTCGCATCAAGCCTGAAGGAAAACAGCATGTAGTCCTAGAGTCGAAGATGGAAGAACCAGCATGGAAATTACTACATCAGCATTTGCCGAGCCATTTGCAGTCAAGATTTGTCTATAGTCAAGGTAATGTCACAGTGCGAGGTCTAGGCTCTTTATCTCATGATAAACAGCTTGACAGCCTGATTGAGTGGCTAGATAAAATGCATCTTGCTAAAGCCGAAGCTTAAATTAGAATCTAAGCCTAAAGAGTTGGGCGCTTTGAAAAAAAAAAAAAAAAAAAAAACCCCCCCCCCCCCCGCCGCCCCCCCCCCCCCCCCCCCAACTCTTTAGGCTTCTAGCCATTTATCGATGAGTCCGCGTGGAGGGACTACTTCAATTCTCTTTTGATCAATATCCACAAATGGCGCGATCGCTTCGACAAAAGGAATAAGTTCTATTTCATTGTTTTCAAGATTACGAACTTCTAATAGATCATTTCCTGCGGCGACAATACTGATCACTTCTCCCAATAACTTACCCGTTGGTTGATGATAAACATTGCAACCCACCAAATCCGCGATCATATACTCGTTATGCCCTAGATAAGGGCGATCGCTAGTGGGGATAAACATCACATAATTACGCAACGATTCAGCGCGATCGCAATCATTAATCCCTTCAAGTCGCACTACAAAGAGATTCTTTTTTCCAGCAATTTCTCGTCCCGATAGCATCATGATTTCTTGTGGCTCCTCTTTTTCCGAAGCCGCGATCCAACGTTTACCAGCAGTCTCAAAGCGCTCAGGAAAATCCGAATAAGACAATATTCTCACCTCGCCTTTCAGTCCTTGCGGTGAGACAATTTTGCCAATCATTAACCAATCTTCAGCCATATATTTCACCCTTGTTTGTCACATTCTCGGTATATGGGTAAGGATAGGCGGCGCTTCGCGCCGCCTATCCTTACCCATATACCAAATTCTCGCAAAGCGAGAATTTGAAAACTTATAACATTCTTTCTATTTGTTCTAAGGCATCTAGCGCGGCTGCTCGTTCTGCTTCTTTTTTGCTAGAAAAATTTCGCATACTCTGACCATATAGGCGATCGCCAACATATACTTTAGACGCAAATTCGGGCGTATGATCGGTTCCGCCTACTTTTTCGGTGGTATATCTTGGCAAAATGTGACCAATATAAGACTGAACCCATTCCTGCAAACGATTTTTAGCATCAAGATCAGCGCGTGTATTTACTAATTCTGGTGGTACTGAGTCAAATAACGCCTCCACCGCAGGACGCACCGCCTCGACATCACAATTACAATCTAGATAAAAAGCGCCAATCATCGCCTCAAATACACAGCTTAAAAGGTTGTCACTTTTATTGCCGCCATCACGTAATGCGCCTTTGCCTAATAGGATTTGAGTATCTAACTCTAAGGCGATCGCAAAATTAGCTAACTGTTTTTCATCAACTAAAGCTGCTCGACGACGAGTAAGTTCATCTTCCCCAAGATCTGCATGTTGGCGGTAGAGATAGGAACCACTCAAAAAGTTTAAAATAGCATCGCCTAAAAATTCTAAGCGCTCATTATCTTCCCCTACACAAGGGTTTTCATGGACGTACGAGCGATGGGTAAGCGCCATTCGCCATAATTTTTCATCCTTAAAAATAAACAAGTCTTTCATTTTGACTAATATAACGCTTGTTGCGCGGCGCGAAACGTTGCTATATCTCACTCAAGACAACTTCGATAGGAGATACTGCCGTCTGGTAATATCGTTTGGCAGATCCTAGCTTCATCCATCCATCCCACATCTACCAGCGCATATTTTAGATTAGCCCCATCAAAGTTTACCCCGCGCAAATCTGCCCCCGTCAAATCGGCTCGTGTTAAATCAGCATTAGTTAGATCGGCATTCCACAAATTTGCGCCGTTAAAACAAGCACCATGCAAAATAGCATTGCGCAAGATAGCTTTGCTTAAATTGCTACCAATAAAATTGACATTGCTCAAATTTAGTCCGCTTAAATTGGCTAGACGGAGATTGATCTCACTGAAATCTATGCGATCAAGATCAGCTTCCCGTAAATCTACTTCACACAAATTTGCTCCCTTTAAATTTGCGCCATGTAAACTTGCTTCACTGAGATCGGCTTCACTGAGATCGGCATTTTGTAAGTTAGAGCGACTCAAATTTGCCCGAAACAAAAATGCATGGTGCAAGTTAGCATGACTTAAATCTGTATTAGCAAGATTAGCTTCTAATAAATAAGCCTTTTGTAAATTTGAGCCTTTAAAATCCATCCCACGTAAATTTGTACAATTTAGAATTGCTAGCCGAAAGTTAGCACTACTAAGCTGTACATTTTGAAACTGTACGCCACTCAGCCCCGCATAACTGAAGTTAGTACGGTTGATAATGGCATTACTAAGATTTGAGTCTAACAACGAGGCTCCGCACAGGTCGGTATCGGATAAATTAGCGCCTGATAGATCGGCGTTACAGAGGGTTGCCTCCCATAAATTTGCAAAAGCTAAATTTGCGTTGCGTAAGATCGCATTACTGAGATCTACTTTACTCAAATCTACACCCTTCAAATCCCATCCCTCAAAGTTTCGCTCTCCTTGGGAATAACGTTCTATCAAATTGCGTTTCTTTGCAATGTGATTCAACATAAAAATAATATGCTTATATCAAAAAATCCCAAAGTTGGTTTTGATGAAAGACAGTCTTAGGCAGACTTTCATCAAAACCAACTTTTGCAATCAAAATTGCTGATTGCATATTACTTTGCTTTAACCTTTTGTTGTTGTTTTTCTTGACGTTTTTCCGTTTGTTTTGCTTTTTCTTTTTCCTTTCTTAGCGTATCTTTTGCAGCTTTTGCAGCCATTTCTGCTTTATATTTAGCCTCTCTGGTTTCCTCTTCTCTTTTTTCTTGATAGTAGGCATATTCGCCAGCATATACACAAAGATCGCCATCACGAATTTCCACGATTTTATTGGCGACTTGCGAGATGAAATAGCGATCGTGGGAGATAACTGCTACCGTACCTTCGTATTCTCGTAAAGCTGCTTCTAGCATCTCCTTGGCGGGAATATCAAGATGGTTTGTTGGCTCATCAAGGATGAGGAAATTCACTGGTGTGAGCAACATTTTTGCGAGGGCTAGTCTTGCTTTTTCACCACCACTGAGATCGCGTACTTGCTTAAATACAGTGTCTCCACTAAACAAGAACTTACCAAGGACACCGCGTACTTCTTCATGGGTCATCTTGGGGAAATCATCGTGAATTGTATGAAATACGTCCTTATGTAAGTCCAGAGCTTCGGCTTGGTTTTGTTCAAAATAACCAATTAGCACATTATGACCAAGGGTAATTTCACCTTCGTTATAGTCTTCTTTTCCAACCACCATTTTTAACAAAGTGGATTTTCCTGCACCGTTGGGTCCTAGGAAGGCAACGCGATCGCCTCTTTCGATTTCCAGATTTGCACCTAAAAATAGGATTTGGTCACCGTAAGCATGGGTGAGGTCTTTAATCTGAACGCTAACCCGTCCGCTTCGAGACGCAGGCGGGAAATGAAATTTCAAAGATCTGACATCACTATCAGGTGCTTCGATGCGATCGATTTTATCCAGTTGTTTTTCGCGGCTTTTAGCTTGGGTACTGCGGGTAGCACTCGCACGGAAGCGATCGACGAAAACCTGTTGTTTCTCAATATATTTTTGCTGGCGTTCAAAGGCTGCGCCTTGGGCAGCTTTAGCTTCAGCTTTTTGGGTTAGATAAGATGAGTAATTTCCTAAATAAGTTGTGGATACGCCGCGCTCGGTTTCTACAATCGATGTACAAAGGCGATCCAAGAATTCACGGTCATGGGAGACGATCACCATTGGCGTGCTAAGCGATCGCAAATACTTCTCTAGCCATTCAATTGTTTCTAAATCTAAATGGTTTGTCGGTTCATCTAGCAATAACAAGTCTGGAGATTGCAGCAAAATTTTGCCTAAGCCCATACGCATCTGCCAACCGCCGCTATATTCGCTGACAAAGCGATCGCCGTCGTCAGCCTTAAATCCTAGCTCTGGCAATAATTTATCGATGCGACTTTCCAGTTCATAGCCATTGTGGTCTTCAAACTGGCGTTGGAAGCGATCCATTTTTTTGAGAATTGGTTCGTAGTCCTCACCATCTTTTAAATTTTCTAAATGATGATGGACTACTGCTAATTGTTTTTGAATTTCGCGTACTTCTTGAAATGCTTGCCACATCTCTTGTTTAACTGTGCGGCTCTCTTCGATATCAAATTCTTGACTGAGGTAGGCAATTTTGAGGCTAGTAGGACGGACGACCTGTCCTGAGGTGGGTTCGATTTCCCCTGCGATAATCTTTAGCTGTGTTGATTTCCCTGCGCCATTTACGCCGACTAAACCAATGCGATCGCCTGTTTTGACTTCCCAGTTAACGTCTTTGAGGACTTCACCAGTAGGATAAATTTTTTGGATGTGTTCGAGACGAAGCATAGATTTAGGGTAGCAACAAAACTTAACTTTTTATTAAGATTAACATTTTTTTGTAACAAATGCATCAGTCTACCCAAAACCCAAAAAGAAGAAATTACTAACAATCCAATCCCGATTGCTCGAATTCTTCTCCATATCTCAACTACACCATTCAATTTCTAGAAACAGCTCTGTGAGTCTCTTAGTTCTGTGCGATCGCATCGACAATCTATCTCCTAAAGGCGATCGCTAGTACTCTCTATTTATTTTCTGATTTGAGTTATTATTCTGGTTTCAATTCTAAACCGCGATAGACTTGCTCGATGGGAAAGCTTAAGTTAATGCTTTTTAGTTCTACGGTGTCGCCTTCTTGGTAGTTAATGATAAGCCATTCGCCAGCCTCATTTTTATGGTATAAATCCATTTCAATGCTGGTGGAACTGACTAATAAGTAATCTTGTAAGTTTGGATTTTTGCGGTACAGTCTAAATTTGCCACTTCTGTCATAGGATTCGGTACTAGGGGAAAGAACCTCAACGATGAGGGATGGGTAGGTAATGTATTGGGTTGTGGTTTTATCGCGATCGTCACAAGTAACGCTGACATCGGGGTAGATGTAGTTATTTGTGCCAACAATATTAATTCTTAGGTCTGAGTTACCTGTTATGCAACTACTAGCGTCTAAGTGGGTATCCACTATAGTCGTAAATCGTATTGCGATGCGGCTATGATTAACGCTACCGCTGCTCATGGCGTAAACTTGACCGTTGATAAGTTCGTGTTTTTCTAGCTGCTTTTCTTCCCAAGCAAAGTATTCTTCTGGGGTTGTTTGAGGAACATTTTCTTTAATAGAAACCATTTTTTTGTAATGGATAATGGTTTGATTTAATTAACTCTACAAGATTAGCGATCGCACTGTGTATTGTGATTTTTAAGCGATCGCATTAACAATTATTTGTCTTTACATCGGGACGCATTCTGAAAGAAATCGCCAATAACTTCTCGGAGCTTAATAACGAAGTTAAGCATTTTTCATGGCACAATCTCGGATAGAAATTTCCAACTTTAACGGGCGTATCGCCTTGAACTTTCTACTGCGTCATAATGCTTCAACTCTCACGATACCTCCTTCAACGGCATCTATCCGTAATCCATACTTGTAGAGAAGTGACATTCCAATCAAAGGGTCAGTCTCTGATTCAGCAACATCAATTTCACGAAACTGTCCATCCCAAATAATTGTTACAGAATATAGATCAAATAAAGTTTCACTGCCATCACCTAATGTAACAATGTCGGAAGCGTTCCACGGCAAATCAAGAGCGGTAATGATGGAGGATGGCAATGTCAGAAAACCATTAAAGCCTGTATCAATGACAGCATCAATAACTTGCCTTTGTCCGTTCTCATTGCCCACAACCAATGGAAGTGTTGCCTCACAGCGACGATTTACAACTCCCTGCATCATTTGGGCTTTACCAAACTCCGTGCGCCAAAGTGATAAACAGCACTATGCCCAATGCGGATAACCCAAGGTTGGGCATCAGGATATCGCGTAAATAATTTATTGGTTGCTGGTAAAACATGATCAGCAACTTCAAAGGCTCCTGTTTCAATATCAATCGCTACAATCTTACCGATATTGCCAGATTCTACTTGCTGCTGAATGCAGGTTTCATAAAGTTCTTGTCCACGCCGAGCTAATTCTTCTTTGCTGTAACGCCGTTGACGAACTGCCATAACTTTTGTGTTGTTAATTTACAATGCCATTATAGCTGTGGATAACAATGAATCCCTATTTGGCACTAAAAAAGGTACGTTACATTTCATTAACGCACCTACAAGATCAGCGATCAAGCTACCCTCTTCTTTGTTGCCCAATCAATTTTTCGTACTCTACTTGGAAACTATTTGGAACGCTGGACTCCTCAATTAAATTCAAAGCTTGAATAAATCTCTGACGACATGAGCCACCATCTTTGATCCTTTGTGAAACTACGGAATTGGAACGAGCAAGACGTATCATCATAGTAATTTCCCGTGGTGAGAATGCTTTGATCATTGACGTATAAGATGGTTCGGCTAATCGAGATACACCATAACCATTTCCTATGTAACAGCCAACAACTGTTTGAACAAACGCTTCCTGTACTGTTTCGGGTAATGCTCCCTGCTGAGATAGCTGCTCTAGTCGTTCTGCGAATGGCGGTTCGTTATAGAAGTTATTGAATTCTTGATGAACTGTCCAAAGTTTTCCAACAGATTTGGATATGATTGTGTGCCTTTCTGACTCATTGAGCAAATTCAGTAAACTGAGTTTTTCAAAAAACTGTTGAGAAGCTGTATGTCTAGTGGAATCTCCTTTAGCTAAATACTCCGAATGCTTATTAATGAGATCTGAACGAATAGCCGATGTGAATTTTTCACTATAAGCACCACACAAATCTAAAGTATTAAGACGTGCTGGCTCTGGACTTGCAGGATCACAGTAGATTCCATGTACCATGGTGAACAGTAGCTCTCTTTGAGCATCATGAGTAGCATCCAAACGATCTACCCATACTGAACACTGACCATCAGTAAAACGCGCTCCTTTCACTGCGGAAATGAATGCTCCTATATCTATACCACGTGGCGATGCGGAATCAGCAAGCGCATACTTACAGCAAATACCGATCAAACCCGCCACAAGTCTAATAAGCTAAAAGTATTATCAAGGAAAGATTACATATGGCAGCATATTCGCTAGATTTACGAAAAAAGATATTAAGTGCTTGGGAAAACAAAGAAAATACGCAGAGAGGCATAGCTAAACGATTTAAAGTAAGCTTGTCATTTGTTCGAGATTTTTTGCGTCGGTATCGAGAAACAAATGAAATAGCAGCAAAACCCCAAGGAGGAGATCGGCGGTCGAAAATCAAAGGCAAAGATGAAGAATTAGTAAAGACAATTGTTAAAGCGCAAAATGACATATATCTCAGAGAGATCAAAGAAAAACTACATGAAACAAAGACAATAGAAGTGAGCGTATCAGGATTGAGTCGTACGCTTAAGCGCTTAGAATTAGGGCGTAAAAAAAAACTTTAGTAGCCAGCGAACAAGCGACAGAAAGAGTGAAAAAATTGCGTTATGAGTTTCGTCGTTGGCTAGATACGATAGATGTCAAAAACCTTGTATTCATTGACGAGACAGGGCTAAATCTAGCGATGACGAGGCTTTATGGTAGATGTCAAGGAGGATGTAGGGTATATGATGACCGTCCAGGTAACAAAGGTAGAAACATCACTTTAATTGGAGCCATGAGTGATGAAGGGTTGATTGCTGCGATGACTTTTGCTGGTAGTCTCAACACCGCCAGTTTTTTGGTTTTCATTGAGAAAATACTATTGCCTCGGTTATGGGTTGGGGCAATTGTCGCTATGGATAATTTGCCTGTACATTACGCTGCAATGGCTAAAACCCTAATTGAATCCGTTGGTGCTCAGGTTAAGTTCATCCCTCCCTATTCTCCTGATTTATCGCCAATCGAGTTATGTTGGTCAAAATTAAAAGAGATTATTCGCTCGGCTAAAGCTCGCACAATTTCGGCTCTTGACGACGCAATTACTATGGCTATTAATTCTATTACTGATGAAGATGCTCTTAATTGGTTTCATCATTGTGGGCTCTGCTTCGACCCTTTTAGTTAGCTCCTTTTGTGGCGGGTTTGATCGGTATTTGCTGTAACACATCTATTAAGAAAAGTTATAAATTCACGGTCATTAAGTGTCCCAATCGTTGGATGAGCAGCGGAAAAGTTGTTACGGATATTTCGACACTGATCAAGAAAGAAAAAACCATCTTCTGAAACAAGATTTAGCTTCACACAAAGTTCTAAAAGTTGGCTATCTTGCAAATCCAGCAAATGTTTTTCTTCAAAATCTTTTTGAAGGATCTGAGCCACTACAGGTAAGCCAAAGTTTTTAACCTTTTCCCTAAGCTGTAATACAGAAGCATTCCATGAATAGTTGATAGCACTATCAAAAAGTCCAGTGCTCACAGCGATACACATTCTAAAAAGCAGCTCACCTCGTATTGAAGGTGGAATGTTGCGAAGTTCGCGAGGTAAATCTTTCCATGCATATGAAATCTCCTCATCACTTGCCAACACATTTCTTGGAATACCTAGAACCTCTGTTAGCTGACCAATAGCTGGCAAAACGGCTTGAGGAAGTTCAGGAAGTTGAATATCTTGAGGAGAAACTGGAATAATATTTGCCATGTTGTTTTAACGTAGAGACGAGTTCAAAATCAGATTATTAAATATCAATAGAACTTGCATTTTCTAGCTTGAGAGTTTCACCTAGAACTTCCAAACAAAGCCCATATAGACAATGTGAAGCCCTATACCTATGTATTAGAGGAAAAATTCTGACTAATCTAAGTATAAGAAAGCATTTAAGAATGCAAGGGCGCACCAAAACAGGTATAAATACTGATGAAGTCTAGTATCAACCAGTCAAGATGCGCCAACCCTATAATACCGATTTATCAAGCAAAGAGTGGGAAATAATTGCGCCAATGCTGCCAAAACCGTCAAAATTGGGGAGACCACCAAAAACAGATTTTCAGGAAGTGATGAATGGGATTTTCTACATAACCAAGAATGGTTGTACATGGGAAAATCTGCCCCATGATTTCCCACCATATTCAACAGTCTACTTCTACTTCCAAAGATGGACAAAAACAGGAGTTATAGCTGAAATCAATCACCAGATAAGTGCACAAGTACGTTTGGCGGATGGTCGAGAAGAAACACCGAGTCTAGCAAGTCTCGACAGTCAAAGTGTTAAAACAATGGATAGTGCAGGTAGTCGTGGTATTGATGGCGGTAAAAAGATTAATGGTCGCAAGCGCTTCATCATGGATGATACATTGGGTTTGGCCATCGGGGTTATGGTATGCCCTGCAAACGTTGGCGAGAGGGCAGGGGCGATGAAACTATTAGAAAGATTGAAGTATCCAATGAGACGATTGCAGAAGATATTAGTTGACAAGGGATTTTCTGGTGACGACATAACCAAGTGGGTTAAAGACAACTTTAATTGCATTTGGGAAGTAAGCAAACGGGCGGAAGCGCAGAAAGGTTTTGTTGTTGAGTCAAAGCGTTGGGTTGTGGAGAGAACCTTCGCTTGGATAGGCAAATATCGCAGACTCAGCAAGGATCATGAATTTTATGAGAATACCTCGGAGTCCTTTATTTACCTAGCTTTGATCCGCAAAATGCTTAGAAATCTTACTGCTGTCAATTCTTAAATGCTTTCTAAAGCATATAGACTGAAAGTCGAGTTTCAGCCTATATGCTTTATATGGAAGTTATACAGAAAAATTCTGTCTAAGATCCCATTTTGGGGTGATTAGACAGAAGAATTCAGCTTAATCTCCTGAATTGGTGCACTAGATGGAAATATTCACATATTATTTTGCTCTTGGACTTTGGTTGCGATCGCAAAAACAATCAATCTTCTAAATGCGTTCGCAAGTATCAAATCAACGAGTATAGGTATAAATAATTTAAAAAAGCCTTGCAAAGCAAGGCTTTTTTAAAGCGAATTAGAATGGAATCCGAAATACTCGACCGCCGCCAGTACTTTCTGTTACTTGCCAGACTAGCCCCTGATCACCAGTATCTCGCCAAGGTTGTTGGAACACAGAAAGAGTGCCTTTAGCAGTTTCTCCTGCATTCACAACGTTTTTGCCAGACGCACTGATGAACTGTGACGAAACCGTCTTTCCTTCAGCATTAGTTGTTTTCGCAAATATAGGTACAAATCCAAAAGACTGACCGCTCTTGTTGACGATTTCTACATTCAGTATGTATCTACCACTCGACTCAACCTTACCGCCATTAATGTTAATGCTTACATTGTCGTTGGTTTGCCCAGCAGTCACAGACACCTTGCCTAGAGTTTGCCTGTTACTGGGATTTGTAGTAGTAGGAGTGGCTGTAGGTTGCGCTTTTACTTCAGCCTTACAAAATGCTCCTCGCGCCGTGATTAGAGCTTCGATGTTCTCCAATGAGTAGCGGTTGTAGTTGCGATTTTGGACAACTGCTTGCAGATATCTCACTCGCTCCGAAGAAGCTGGATGGCTATCTAGCCATCCTGTTTGTTTGTTTTTCTCATAATTACGCCAGCGATCGAACACACGATATAGTCCATCAGCAGAATATCCAGCCGACGAGAGAATGCGAGTGCCTAAGAAATCGGCTTGCTGTTCCAGCGATCGCCCAAATGCAAGTTCTGGCTTGAGATACTCAAAAAATGTATTGATCAAACCTACTTTTCTTAAAGCTCTAGCTTTGGTTTCGGTGACAATTTTTTGATAGGAATGAGAAAAGACCGTGTGAGCAATTTCATGACTGAGAATGCCCGCCAGTTCTGCTTCCGATTCCATATCTGCGATCGCACCTGTATTGATGAAGATCTTGCCACCTGGTAAGGCAAAAGCATTTAGAGAATTATCCTGTAAGACAGCGAATTCATACTTAAAGTCATCTCGACCTGAGAGCTTAGCCAACTTCTGCCCAAGATTATTAATATATTCTGTCAGCTTGGGATCGGTAACCAATACTGCATTCTCTTTAATCTCTTTGGCACTTTCTTCTCCAAATCCCGATTCTCCTTTAAAAATCTGCTCCATAATCTTGCGATCGCCAGAAATTAATGCTGTGACAAATGACTCATTCTTGAAGTCATTAATGAACTGATTCATGTAGTCATCAGCCAGCTTCTTATATTTAGGAGAGTCTGGATGTTCTGGATAGTTAAGTGCAAACTGACGAGCAGCGATGGAGGCTTCAACCTCCATCTTTTTGGAGAAGAGTAGTTTTAGTAATGGCTCTAATAAATCCACACGGTCTTGATAAATGCCATAGGCTCGATCTAAAGTTGGGATAGCTCTCTCTGGCTGATTCCAGCGAATAGCAGCTTCCGCAAACTTGATATGCCCAGGAATAAACTCGGGGTAATTATCGGATAGCTTCTCTAACGCAATTAATGCTTTAGTTGGCAGTCCAGCCTCTAGTCCTTCCTCAGCATTCTGCCAATACACCTTAGCTCCACTCGCCAAATTCTCCACATTTCTTGTGGGTGGATTAGGAGCAGCTACATTCGGGAGAGGCTTCTTCACAGATTGTTGTAATTTGATTGCTTCAGCGAGGTTGTTACTCTGAATCAATCGATCAGCCTGAATTAGCACAGCAATCCGTCTATTTCTTTCGATCGCTTCAGCATTGCCCTGAGAGATTTCGGGGATTTTGATGCAATTGCTTTGATTTTGAGTTTCAGCTTGACCAACAAAGAGAAATGAGAGCACTAAACCAACACAGAATAGTGACATCCATCTCAAGATTACTCGGCGATAGATGGAGAATATTGACACAATAAAATCCTTAAACTTATTAAATTACAGAGTTTTACAAATAAGTAAGTAGCTAGCAGCCTGTCGGAGAACCATCAACTGTAGGGTGTGTTAGCGATAGCGTAACGCACCAACTGCGTTTATTGGGTGCGTTACACTGACGCTAACACACCCTACGAGAGCTAAAATCTTCAAACCTTTCAAATTGTAAACAATTCTCAATTTCATATAAATGTACTACATTATTGAGTAACCTGCGCATAAATACAGCAATATGATCTTTAAGGCTTTACACAAAGGTTTCTGCTCATCTCTCAGTTTCCTCCCCATTGCTATTGGTATTTATATTGGAACTTGCTCCACTTTGAGCTTCATATCTGCGGCGACTGCGCAAATTGGCTTACATGACACTTCAGAAAATAATTCAAAGATAAAGTCATCAGATGCCGACATTTTTCAAAAGAATGGAAATGATCTCCAGAAGAAAGGAGAACTCAACTCCGCGTTACAAGCTTTTCAAAGATCATTGAAGATTAATCAAGAACAAAACGATCGCGATGGACAAGCCCAAGCCCTGAATAGTATTGCTTCTGTTTACAATGAACTGGGACAGTTTGTGAGGGCAATAGAGTCCTATGAACGCGCCTTAAAAATCAGCAAGGAAAGCAAAGATGCCTTGGGCGAGAGTGGGATTCTCAACAATATGGGCATTGTCTATCGCAATCTAGGGCAATTTGATCGAGCAATCAAACTCTATCAAGAAGCTCTCAAGATTCAACAGAAACTAGGCGATCGCTTTGGTATTGCCAGAACCATCAACAACCTAGGACTGGTTTATCGCAACAATAAGGAATACGCTAGCTCTCTAGACTACTATCGACAGGCTTTAGCACTGACCAAAGAATCGGGCAAAAACCCCGCTGGTGAAGCCGTTATCCATAACAATATTGGATTTCTTTTGAATGAGCGTGGGCTTAATGCTGAGGCGTTCAAGAGCTATCAACAATCCCTAGAAATTAGTCAGAAGCTAGCCGATCGCGTCAATGAAAGTGTCACTCTCGGAAACATTGGACTTCTCTACAATAGTCAAGGGCAATTTGACGTAGCTTTAGGTTATTACCAACAGGCTCTAGCTATTAGTCGTCAAACAGGCGATCGCGCAGGTGAGGCAAAACTCTATCAACACATTGGCACGCTCCTCAAAGAACGGAAGCAAAATATTTTAGCGATCGCTTATCTTAAGCAATCAGTCAATATTTATGAAGAGATTCGCAAGGATCTAAACTCCCTAGCGCGGCAAGAGCAAAAACTCTATGCTGACACAATTGCCCCAGTATACCGTCGCCTTGCGGATCTGCTTTTGCAACAGGATCGAGTAATCGAAGCACAGCAGGTACTTGATCTCCTAAAAGTGCAAGAAATGGATGACTACCTCAAAAATGTGCGTGGCAATGAACAAACTGCCAAGGGAGTAGAGTATCAGCCTGTAGAGAGGCAAATGATGGCTCTGAATATCGAACTTTCCGATTTGCAAGCACTGGAAAGCCAAGGAAAGCTGACTCTTCCACAAAAGGAACGATTAACTACTCTAGTCAATCAAGAGAAAGAAGCTAATCGTCAATTCAGTGCTTTTTTGAATAGTGCGGAAGTTCAAAAGCTAACAACTGAGTTGAATAAAGACATCCAGCAGCAAAATGTTGATCTCAAGGCTATAGTCGGTTTGCAAAAAGAACTCAAGCAGTTAAATGCAGCAATTATCTATCCACTTGTGCTTGAAAGCCGTCTGGAGATTGTATTAGTCACGCCTTCGGCTCCACCAATACATCGCACAGTTCAGGTTAGACAAAGAGATCTCAGTGCTGCTGTTGAGAAATTTCGGGCAAATTTAATAGATAGTAGTAATTTCGATTTCAAAGATTCTTCCCAACAGTTTTATAAATGGCTAATTGAACCGATCGCAGCTGAATTGCAACAAGCAAATGTGCAGACAATCATTTATGCTCCTGATAGTCGATTGCGATATATCCCCATTGCGACACTCTATGATGGCAAGCAGTTTTTAGTTGAGAAATATAACATCAACAACATTACGGCAAGTTCGCTGACAAATTTTAATCGTAGTGGAGTCAATCAGCCTAAAGTTCTAGCTGGTGCTTCAACAATCGCCCATAGTGTCACTGTTCTGGGTAAGCCTATTTCCTTTGGTGCTATTCCAGCCACCAAACAAGAAGTCAAAAACATTGCCAAAATATTCCCATCTGTGACAGAGCTAGTTGACTCTAGCTTTACAAAACCCACAACTAAGACAGGAACTGATTCTCATACCATCATTCATTTAGCAACTCATGGGTCATTTAATACAGGTACACCAGATGAGTCTTTCCTGATCTTTGGCGATAGCGATCGCTTGACACTAAAGGAGATCGATACTTGGGTACTCAAGGGTGTGGATTTAGTAGTTTTAAGTGCCTGCGAAACAGGAATCGGTGGTAAGTATGGCGATGGGACAGAAGTACTTGGCTTGGGCTATCAATTTCAGCATGTCGGGGCGAGGGCAGTAATTGCGTCACTATGGACAGTTAGTGATGGCGGAACGCAGAAGCTGATGGATGCCTTTTATGCCAATCTTAAGAAGGGTATTTCTGCGACGGAGTCATTACGGCTAGCCCAAATATCATTAATTCGAGGCGGCGAACCATTTGATCATCCTTATTTTTGGTCTGCATTCTTTCTAATCGGCAACGGGCTATAACTCAAAAGATGGTGGGCGGCGCAAAGCGCTGCCTATCATTAAAAAGCACAAAATGGCAAAGCCATTTTGTGCTTTGGGATAAGTGGCTATAGCTATAGTTGCTAGAATGTAACAATCAACTAAAAAAGAAAAAAGATTAAAAGGTTTATGTCATCAGCGCTCAGTGTAGAACAGTTAGTCTCAGATGCTAAAGAGACAGCAAACAAGCTAAAGATTAACAAATTTGATATTTATGGCGCGATCGTCGATGAAACCAGTGCCGAAGTCGATAGCGGCGAACCTAAACAGGTTTCAGCCTCCAACCGTGCTAGCATCACCGTGCGGGTTTGGAACGATCACGGCACTGTGGGCGTTACTTCTACCACCAATATCGATCGCATTGGGCTAGAACTTGCTCTCCAAAGTGCCCACGAAGCAAGTTTCTTTGGCGCTAAAGAAAATATCCCTGATTTTAGTCCCGAAGCGATCGCAGATATCCCTCCCCGCGCATCACAAACTTCACCACAAACAGCGATCGAAAAGCTAGTCGAAACCCTTTTGGTTGCCGAAAAGGAATTATTGGCAAAACATACTGCGATCGCAGGTGTTCCCTACAATGGTCTATCTCAGCGTGATGTCAGTCGCTTCTATTTGAACAGCGATGGCGCAATGCGAAATGAGAGTAGTTCACTTAGTTCTATTTATCTCTATACCAAAACTGAAGAAGAAGGTAGAAAACCTCGCAGCGGCGGTGCATATCGCGTAAGCCGTAGTTTTGAAAGTCTAGATGTCAAGGGTTGCGTTGAGGAAACAGCAGAAAAAACGATTAGTCATTTGAATTACGACAAAATCAAATCTGGTAAATATTTAGTTGTATTCTCTCCTGAAGCATTTTTGAGCTTAGTTAGTGCTTTCTCAAGTCTCTTCAATGCTCAGAGCATTCTTGACAAAAATAGTCTCTCCAATCCAGAATCCATTGGTACACAAATTGCTTCACCCCTTCTAAATGTAAGCGATGATGAGCTTCATATCGGGAATGTAGGAGCATCAACATTTGATGGTGAAGGAACTCCTACTCGCCGCACTCCTTTAATTGCGAATGGAGTGTTAACTAACTTCTTGCACAGTTCTGTGACAGCGAAACGCTTAAACGCCAAGCCCACAGGCAATGGTAGTGTTGGTGCAAAGGTTTCCGTTAGTCCTAATTTTTTCCATATCGAACGTAGTAGCGAGGCGAATGCATCCAATCAGACAGTTTATGATTTGGCAACTGCCGAGAACGTAATTTTAATTGACGATTTACAAGCGCTCCATGCGGGTGTGCAAGCTTCTCAAGGTTCATTCTCCTTGCCCTTTGATGGCTGGCTAGTCAATAAAGGCGATCGCATCAGTGTCGAATCAGCAACTGTAGCAGGTGATATTTTAGAATTGCTGAAGGCGATCGTTTATGTAGAGCCAGAGGTAAAAATTACGCCTTCAGGTGTAGCGCCACAGATTTGGGTAGAGGGGCTATCAATTACAGGCGAAGCTTAAAAATATAGATAGGACTTACGCATCTGCCCTGCAATAAATTGCGGGCTAAAAGCTTAAACCTGTTGAAACAGGTTAGTTTGAGGCTTTCTTTAGTCAGTTTTAACTGACTTGAGCTTTGAGCCAAGAACTTTAGTTCTTGGTTGATTTGCGTAAGTCCTAATAGATTTAAAGCCCGCAAAGTGTGAGGCGGCGCAAAGTGCTGCCTCACACTTTGCGGGCTTTGAGTAGAAAAGGGACGCAAAGCGTCCCTTTTCTACGTTTTTGCGTTGTATAGATTGGCATTTGCCATTTGAGCACCCTCAAAAAGAGCCTCTTGTAAATTTGCCCAACTCAAATTAGCACCCCGTAAGTCAGCCCCACGTAAATCAGCTTTGCGCAAATCTGCCCCCTTGAAATTAGCATGGCGCAAATTTGCTCGATGTAGATCAGCATTAGTCAAATTGGCATAGCTCAGATCTGCGCCAGTGAGATTTGCTCGACAAAGTTTTGCGCTAGCCAAGTTAGCTTTGCTCATAAGGGCATGGCTAAAGTCAATCTTGTGAAGATCGATCGCTTGTAAATCGACTCCCACCAGAACAACATTAGAAAATACTTTCTGCCCCATTCGATATTTTTGCAAAAATTCTTTAGCATCCATTAATTGATTAGCCTTGGCGAAAGCCTACTAGTTATTGTACATACAAATCTTTAAAAACCTTACTTAGTAAGGCTTTTAAAGATTTGTGTAAATCAACCTTCAAATGAATCAAGATCTAATGCTGCGGAGCCACCCCGTTCTAGTTCAACCAACATTTGCCCTAGTTGCCGCCAAACAAGGAGAGCTATACCGATGGTGACTGGAATCGCGACGATATAGCCAAATAGAGTCGGAAAACCAAACACCTCTAGTCCAGTTGACATGAAGACTGCAATGCTGATAGTCATGCCAAGATAGGGGACTTTGATGCTGGCACTTTTTAGTTCCAGCATGGTGCGAGAAGACTTACTGCTTGACCAAGCATTAACAAGATTGCGCAAAGTTACTTCAAACGATCGCCCACAAGCGAGTCCAGCAACGAGGGAAATAGCAAACAAAAAATATGGAGGATCAGTAGGAAAGTAGTAATTCACGAGATTGGATAAAAATTTTAAAGTGTGTTTTTAATATTAAGCCTAATCGTATGGCAAGGTACATAATCATATTTACTGATTCCAGCCTTTTGATTCCCAAAAAACTCTTTATCCCAAATCTCAAAAACCTTGCTAGGTTGATTAATATTAAACTTTTCAAATCAAATAGAGATCGTCCCAATCTTTCTCTTAAAACGAAGATCGCAACTCACCTCCAATCAAACAGCGATCGCCTATTTTCTCAGATACGCTAAATGTTCACAATATTTATTCATAATGACTCCACATCCGATAGATTTTGATCAATTTTTCTGATTCAAAGATTTCGTAAACTATCCGATGCTGTTTGTTGATTCGGCGACTGATTAGCCCTTTCATGTCTCCTTTTAAAAATTCATAATCTGGCGGATATTGTAATGGGTCTTCTTCAATGATCTTAATGAGTTGCAGAACTTTGGGTTTCAATCCACTGGAAGCAAGCTTTTTGGCATCTTTTTGAGCTTGCGTCATGAAAATTATTTTGTACATTACCAATCCAGCTTATCTAGAGTTATGCCTTGTTCAATGGGTTCAGTACGGGCTGAATTGATACTTTGAACCATTCCTTCAATTTCTCTCAGATATTCATCATCGCTGACATAATCGGATTGTTCTAAAATTTTAATTTCGTCTCTAGAGAAGCGATCGAGTAACCATAGAAATTTGTCGCTAACGCTATCATCAATTTGCAGGGTGATTGTTCGCATAAGTTAACTCCTAATTTCTCTATAAATCACTTGCACAATGAGGTTTATACTTTGACATCTTATCATCTCTACCCTGAATCGCGGTAACGGCGATCGCAACTTAATCCCAAATCAAATAGCGATCGCCTATCATTCCACAAACTAGCGACACAAAACAGCAATTACCCCTAACTCAATCTCAACAAAAAAGCGATCACCTCAGCTATGAAAAAACAGAAAAAACATTTAAAGTCAGATCATGCTGTAACTAATTGAGGTTTTGGATTAGGTAATGCTGGCTCGAAGCGAAGGATCATAAATTCTTCTGGAGTTAATCCTAGAGATTCGTATGTGCGACCATTGCGATCGCTAAATTCGACTTCAAAGGCTTGACCATTGGCAAGTATCTCAACAACTGTCCCAACCTGTCCGCGCCATAAATTATCTTGGGGAAGATCGATAGTTAGAGCCACGACATCTAGAAGTTTTACTGAACTTGTTAACATATTTATCAGCTCCAATGACTATAGAGGGTAGCAACTCGTTAGTTTTGGAATATTTGAACCATGTTCAATAATCCATCCACTCCGCAGGGTTGCATTCCTATTTTGCCATGTAATCTCAAAATCCACAGTATATCGTTGCCCAAATCTATCAGATCTGCCTAATTTAGCTTCATGGGTTTTGATCATCTCTAGCAGAATTAGCTTTAATTCTTCAGCATTTTCTGCTTTCATGCCAAGGATTGAAGAAAACAGTCTGGCTTTATGTTTACCGTCATCATGTTCTAGATTAAGACAGTAATCCCGTAATTTACGAATATCAACAATGGCGTTGTTGGCGTTGGGAATTAGCATATCTAGCTATGACTGTAACAATCGTCTTTATTTTGCCATGTTTGATTGTTTTATAAAAGCGATCGCAGTTCATCTCAAATCAAACAGCAATCGCTCATTTTGTCAGACACGATAAACGTTCAAAGCGATCTCCATCTCACTCGACTAACCAACAATCGCAACTCATCTCAAATCAAACTGCGATCGCATTCTCATCAGCATATTCTTAGTTCCCATAACGATTACATTACATTATCCTTTTGAGTTGTTTATAGACTTCATCATCGTTCCGTTTGTCAATTAGTAAGATTTCTAGCGTTTGTTCTTCAACACAATAAACTATCCGATATTCGCCAATATCTGCTCTATGATATGGATATCCTTTTAACTTGAGAGAATCTTGGGGATAAGGATTGGAAGTCAGTTCGGTGATTTTGGTGGCGACTTGTTTGGCGTGTTTGTCTGGTAGCTTTTTTAAGCGTTTGACTGCTTGTCGAGACAGGTTAATCTTAAGCATTTAAAATCTCTGATAGTAAAGCCTCACTTTCTGTAATTCCAACAAAACCTTCTTGTCTGGCTTGGTCTGCTTTTAAAGCCAAAAATTGATTTTCTAAATCCAAAAACCTTTCAAATTCTTCGATTGACATCATAATTGCAACACTACGTCCTTTTTTAGCTATTTGCACTGGCTCTCTACGAGCTAGGTCTAATAGTTCACCAAAGCGGTTTTTAGCTTCTGATGCGCCTAATGTTTTCATCTTTATTGCTCTGAATGATCTTGTTAGCTATTATAACTATTTTAGCTATTTTAGCCATGATCGTATCTCACCTAAAATCAATCAATGATCGCCTCTTTCCATCAGAAACACTAAATGCCTAAAGCGATCGCCCGATCATTCCACAAACCAACGATCGCACCTCATCTCAAATCAAACAACGATCGCCTATTTTCTGAGACACGCTAAATGCTTACAGCGATCGCCCACTCATTCCACAAACCAACGATCGCAACTCACCTCAAACCAAATAACGATCGCCTATTTCCTCAGAGACACTAAATGTTCAAAGCGATCGCCCACAAATCAACGATCGTAACTCGTCTCAAATCAAACAGCGATCGCTAATTTCATAACGCGATAATCACCAAATGACTGAACATTCGTAACTTTTAAAAACTAAATCTCGGCTAACTAACGTTGCATTTTCAACTTTAGATTGAGCTATGAGCATTCTATCAAAGGGATCTTTATGGTGCAGTGGTATAGTTTTTAATTCCAGAATATGAGGAAGTGCTACAGATATTAAACTGATATTATTTCGCTCCTGCTGAATCTTTAGCATAAGTTCTAGATCGTCTCTGAGAGTAAGTTTGCCTAACTGAATTTTGATTTGCATTTCCCATAGACTGACCACGCTAAGAATTACTTCATTATCGGGATCTTGAAGTAAGGTCAGGGTGCTTTTGGAAATGTACTCTGGTTCGCTATGCCACCACATGAAGGCGTGGGTATCCAACAATAGTTTCATGATTCCCCTAGCCAAAATTCATCAGGTAATGGATCGTCAAAATCAGCAGTAAATATACAAGATCCTAAGCCAAGTCCTGCTTGGCGTAGCTGTTTAGCTGTAGAGTTTTGAGGCTTTTGATTAATCTTTATTTCTACCCATTGCAATAGTTGTGTGGCTAGTTGAATTTGCTCCTGAATGTCTAAATTTTTAGCTTCGTTTAAGAGTTCTTTTAATGGCATATAGTTGGCTACCTTACAAGATACCGATTTAATCATTTTAGCGCGATCGCCCACTAATTCCACAAACCACAAACTAACGCTCGCCTATTTTCTCAGACACACCAAATGTTTAAAGAGATCGCCCTCTCATCCCACAAACCAACGATCGCAACTCATCTCAAATCAAACAACGATCGCCTACTTCTGTCAGACACGCTAAATGTTCAAAGCGATCGCAACTTACCTCAAATCAAACAACGATCGCCTATTTTTGTCAGATACGCTAAATGTTTAAGGCGATCGCCCTCTTAATTCCACAAGCCAATGATCGGATCTCATCTCAAATCAAACAGCGATCGCCTATTTCCTCAGACACGCTAAATATTCAAAGCGATCGCCCCTCTCACTCCACAAACCAACGATCGCAACTCACCTCAAACCAAATAACGATCGCCTATTTTCTCAGACACTCTAAACCTTCAAAGAGATCGCACTCTCACCTCACAAACCAACGATCGCAACTCATCTCAAATCAAACAACGATCGCCTATTTCTCTCAGATACACTAAAGGCTCAAAGCAATCGCTCTCTCATTCCACAAACCAATGTTCGCAACTCACCTCAAATCAAACAGCGATCACCTATTTTAGTTATTCGATTCCATTTTGGCTATCAAATTACCAAACCATTAAAAATAAATCTCTTTTTCCTTTTTACCTTTTACTTGGCATCAGTAGACTTTCTTCAATCTCTTGCCTCGTCTCTCGGCTCACGTAACAGTCACTCTTCAGACATTCCACCAAAAATTTATTTGCTTCATAATACTGTTCCAATTTCTCTCTTTGCTTTTCCGTAAATCTCCAATCACGACCAATATTATAATGTTCAATTAGTACTTGAAAATACTGATCAGTCCAATCATTCCCATTCTCTTTCCACCATGTTTTAAAGAATTCCCAGCTTTCACTGAGATCAGGAAACCAATCTATTAGAGATTGAACACGATCATACAACATAACATTATGCTCTTCCTTCGCATGATTGGTATTAAGATCAAGAAGAACAGACCGAGTAAGATCATGGGCTATCGATCTGTTATAGCTAGGGTTCTCTGAAAAGTCAAGAGCGCGTGCTAAGTCGAGAGTGCGGACGAGTGATAAATCTCTGCTGAGAACAGATCTGGGGAAATCGAATTTGATGTTATAGTCAATAGCGTAGACTAAATCTATTTCTAGCGAACGATCATTAAGAGCTTTGCTAATATTGAATCCAAGGGCTTGTGTACGAGCAATTTCAATAGCAAAATAATAAGCGCGAATGGCTGCTATTTTGTAAGAAACATCTAATGATCTGGATTTCTCATCAGTCCATGCTAAAAATCTCTGTAACTTCTCATCTTCTGCTAATAAACTATCATTCTTCCTTTTTATCAAAAGTAGCAAATCATCCGCTTCCCTTGCCATCCCTACCGATAGTAAAATCACCTCTCGCCAGCGTTTGTCATTAATATGAGTCACTAGATTTTGCAAGGCAGCATCTAATTTACTAGGGCTAGTCGATACCACAATTTGCCGAGCAGCAAAGTATTCATGAAAAGTCAAATGGGAAAAAGAATAAATCCCTCTAGCCCTTTCTACAAATAGCCCATGCTGCGACTCAATGGATTTCAACACGGCTTCGCTATCTAAATGTAATTCCTCATCATCGGTTTTTGCATTGGCGGTATTACGAATATAGTCATAAATATAGTCCTCAAGTTGCCGTTGCTTAACGAAATAATCTCCCTTCTCAAAGGTAGTCAAAGCAATTTGCGAGAGCATATCCTCCTTTTTCTGCACCGATAAATCTTTGTATACACTATCTCGCCTAATACCTCTTTTTGCGTCCCATTTCCGCAATAACGCATCCAATCCTTCCTTATAAAGCTCCGACCGATTCGCAGGAAAACTCCCCGATTCCTCAAAAGCCAAACATAATAAGGTCAACAATAGCGGACTTGTTGCTAATTCCTGTACCCCTCGATATTTTTTAAGCTCAGTTAAGAAATCTTCAGCTTTAATTTCTTTATTGCAAAACCAATTTCCCGCAAAAGTAGCAATTTGTTGTTCATCAAAATCTGCAACCTCTACTTCAGTAAACTGCTCAAAAATATATTGCTTCGCCGCAATCCGACAAGTCACAACAATCTGACTTTCGCTGTAGTTTCTCTCAAATTCTCGAATCTCACGCAATACACGATCGTCATATTCGGCTCGAACTTCATCCAATCCATCTAACAGAACTAAAGCTTTCCCAGATGTTAAAATCGGTTCGATTTCAACATCCCATTGACCAAACTCTCCCGTCAAAAATTGCAGCAAACTCGGACGATTTTCTCGATCTGCAAAATCCTTTAACGTCACAAAAATAGGAACCAAATCCGCAAACGCTTTCCCCTCAATACAGGACATCGCCAAAAATTTCAAAAACGTAGTTTTCCCAGCCCCCGGTTTACCCAAAATCATCAACTTGCTATGATTTCTAACCGCTTCGATCCCCTCAACCCGCCTTTGCTGAACTCCTGATAATCCCCACCGATCAAACTCTTCAAATCCACATATAGCTTTAAATTCTTCAAGATCTTTTCTTTGGTTGCGGGTAATCTTCTCCAAAATATTTACATCCGTATAAATATCACTCAAAGCGACAGGTTGCTCCATATCCAACACCCGCATCGTCCCGCACCGCTTCCGAATATCCTCCGTGCATCGCTCCCGCGCCAGTTTCACCAAATCATCAATATCTTTAGGTACATCATCTCTGTTCACTTCATCTTCAATTCCCGCAATCTCTCGCCAATCAAGTTTCAGCGCCTCACAAATATCAATGAAAATCTGCCTATCGACATTAGCCCCATCTAAAAAATTAGCAACTCTTTGGCGCGTTGTGCCTGCTTTACCTGCAATAAACTCCTGCGTTTTCCCAGAAAACTTAAAAGCATTACTTGCCTTACTCTTGCCAATTTCTGAAGCGCAAAGTGTTGGTTTAGCCATGTATTTGTAACTGTTGCATAACCCTTACATTACCCTAACATCATACTGTGACTTGCTTTCTGATGGTTAATGTCAATCTAAATATGTACTAAATATCAAACAAACACATGGAAACACAACAAGTCACCAGCCAACCCACAAATCTCTCTAATCAATCAACACCAATGGTTAGCCTACTAACCCCAATCAGCTACGCTCTAGCTGCGGTAATTCTCCTCGCTGGTTTAGGTGCTTTTCTCCGTCAACTATTTCATCTTGGGAAATAGCCATGACTGCCATTGAGATCGCTTATGCGCTTAACCATAAGATGGCAAGGCGATCGCACATTATCCCAATGTCAGGCAAACTGGCAAGTATCATCATCATTGCTATGAGAGAGAGCACTTGGTTGTGTGAAGTCAGTATCTTCTGATGGGGCTTGCTTTCCTTCCGCAGGATGTAGCATTGATTTAGCTTCAAGCTGATCGTATAGAGTCTTGACTACTTGGAGAATATAACTAGCCGACTGATCGTAGGCACTGGGTTCACTTAGCGATCGCGCTATTTGCCAGACCGATTTTTCTGCTTTCTCAAAGGAAGGATAGGCATAAAATAATTGCCGTAGCAATCCATCTAGACGATGAGATCCCAAGTCATGCCAATTATCGCGATCGGGATCAAAGGGATAGTAAAGTACCGAAAATAATAGGATTTTTGCACGCATAGAACTCGTGAATCGCATTAGTTCTAATCGCAAGTCAAATACGTCTAAGACAATGCGTGGATCAAATGGAATTTTGTTGTGACTTTGATTGTTTAAGGGAGAGCTGTATTGATTAACTGGTGAAATCGGTGGTGAGATCGCTTCAAGATTATTTGCATCATTGCGATCGGGATAAAGTGGTTCTAATTTAGTCAGTAGCAGATTACCGATCGCGATATATTCCGCAGGTTTTGATACTCTTTGAACTGCCTCTTGCAGTAAAGCTTGCAATTGGAGAAAAGTAGGCATAAATGAGACTAGTTCTCTTAAGAGACTTGCCCAGTCAACGCTATTTAATTGTCGCAGATCGCTTTCCCAAACATCTTGATAGGTATAAAACAACAGCTTTTTTAGGCGCATTTGTTGAGCATCGATATTAAGGTAGTCCTAAAAAGGAAAGGACGCACACGGAGGTAAAGAATCGTTGTAATGATGAATAAAATTCCAAATGGCTCCAATGTGATTTTCCAATTTCTTAGAAAAAGATAAGGTCTTTCTAACTAGTCTTGATACTCGTTGACGTAACTGAGATCTTGCACCATTCCTGAAAGAGTTAAGTAGGAATGGGTTTGAGAATAATTTCAAACCCATGACGAGCAGCAATATCGGCACTAATTTGGAGATACCTAAGAAGTTTCAACCAAAGGACAGAAGGAAATAAAACGGAAAGTGTCAAATCACAGGTAGCTTTCCAGTCCAAGACAGGAGGACTCGACCATTGATCAATCCAATGGGCCAAAAGATAAGCAAGCAGAGAGAGGATAAGCCAACGATAAACACCAAGTTTTGTAGATTGCCCAAAACAATGCAAACCAAAGCGATGTTTGATGGTTTTGAAGAATCCCTCAATCGCCCAACGCTTACGACCTAACATCACCAGATAAGCACCAGAATAAGGATGAGAAGAGACAACAAAGCGTAACTCCCGTTTACTATCAGCTCTTTTGAGCCAAAACCAAGAGATCGTCAAAGGCTGAGTTAGCCCTTCTAGCAAAATTTGTTGTCCACGTTTGCCATGACGATAAAGTTGTTTGACTGTACGGCCATCTTGAAGTTTACGATTGTTGCGTACACCGACAACGATGCGCCAAGTCTTGGCGCGGACAGTATTGAAAAACTTCACCGTACTAAACTCAGTATCAGCAAGGACAATCACAGTCTTGCCTTGGGTTAGTTGCTTGGGTACTGTCCCCAATAACTTACAAGCTAAGTCAGAGGGACTGGGGTATCCTTTGCCGCGCCATACTCTAAAACTCCATGGTACGCGCCACTCTCCATAGACCAGATACAGTACAACCAGATGTAGTCCTCGCTTTCCGTTTAGTATTCTCACCCATGGGTCTGGTTCGTTTTGGGTGGGATTGCTCAAATGTAAAAACTTGCCGCTTTTTTCTAGGGTAGTCAAGTCTATCAGTATCTTTAATGGCACTTGTTTCGATGGGCGATGCTTGGCGATTTGTCCCAAAATAGCCTGCCGTGTTGACCGAATTACTGCTCTCGTTGACCAGTTATAGTGATTGAGAAATCGGCTGAGTGCACTCGCTGATTTTATCTGTGTATGTTCTGGATAAGGATGCCTTTGTGCTTCGAGAAATAGTCCTAGTATTGCATTGAGACTTGCTGTTTGATACACACTTGGCATCAAACACAGAAGACTATACACTAGCCCTTGGGCGTGCTTAACGATGCTTTCCATGCTCGTTATTTAATTTACTACTACGCCCTTTTTTTCACATTTCTGCTCTTTCTGCAACCCCTTTTCTTGAATGGTGCAAGATCTCAGGTAACGTACAGTTGAATCTCTCAATATAGTTGGTCTTTCCCGTTTCTTTCCCGACAGCCCTATGACGTTTGCTGTGCAGGACAACTGGATAAGACGAATAGAAGTCAGTATAAATAACCGCACATTGGCGATAGACGCTAGGCAACGATTCCCATAACTTCTGAGCTGATTCACCAGTGCGATCGCCTATATAACAACCGACAATTTCACGAGTCTCGGCATCAATGGCAAGCCATACCCACTGTTTATTGCCTTTGTCGTCCACAAAAGACCACAATTCATCCATCTGTATGGTCAAACGGCGTTTTGGTTTTGGTTCTACCTCCACCTGCTGAGGAACGTTTTCATATTTATGATTGACGTAACTTTGCGGTAGTCCTAAAAAGGAAAGGATGTAGGAAAATATCCAGATAGTTGATACAAAGTAAAGTAATGTCAGAAGCAAGGCCATCCTGTCCATCCTGCCAGTCCGTATCCGTTGTAAAAAACGGCAGTACACGACATGGAAAACAAAATTATAAATGTCGGGACTGTGGTCGTCAATTTGTAGAAAATCCACAGTGGCAGAGAGTTTCAGAGCGTACCCAAGACACTTATGACCTTCTTGAGAAACTACTACTAGAAAAAATCCCACTAGCTGGAATTGCCAGAGTCCTCAAGGTGTCAGAGAGATGGTTGCAAAGTTACGTCAATCATAAATATGAAAACGTTCCTCAGCAGGTGGAGGTAGAACCAAAACCAAAACGCCGTTTGACCATACAGATGGATGAATTGTGGTCTTTTGTGGACGACAAAGGCAATAAACAGTGGGTATGGCTTGCCATTGATGCCGAGACTCGTGAAATTGTCGGTTGTTATATAGGCGATCGCACTGGTGAATCAGCTCAGAAGTTATGGGAATCGTTGCCTAGCGTCTATCGCCAATGTGCGGTTATTTATACTGACTTCTATTCGTCTTATCCAGTTGTCCTGCCCAGCAAACGTCATAGGGCTGTCGGGAAAGAAACGGGAAAGACCAACTATATTGAGAGATTCAACTGTACGTTACGTCAACGAGTATCAAGACTAGTTAGAAAGACCTTATCTTTTTCTAAGAAATTGGAAAATCACATTGGAGCCATTTGGAATTTTATTCATCATTACAACGATTCTTTACCTCCGTGTGCGTCCTTTCCTTTTTAGGACTACCGTGATTCGCACTGCTTCCGCCAGTTTTTCAATCGGGGAATCCTTAAGGCAGAAACCATCAACACCAGCAGCGATCGCTTCACATAGAATCGGACTTTGTTCGGGAGTCACCAATATCAAAATCTTGGAGGGAATCACGTAGGAGTTTTCTTGGACTCTCCGTGCCGAGCGGAGAAACTTGACCAATTTCATGTCGGGGAGAGATGCATCGACAACAGCCACATCTACATCGATCGATTCGAGGATTACCAGTCCTGTTTCGCCATTAGTTGCCTCGCTAGCAACTTCAATGCCAGCCTGCGATCGCAGATTTACCCGCAAATCGATCCGCGTTTGCTGATCGGCTTCAACTACCGCCACTTGAATCACATCATTCTTGACGACCTGTTCCTTGGTATAGGAATCAAGGGCGATATCATTGGGCGCACCACAGGCGGAAATCGTACCGACAAAATCAATATCGGCGGAACCAACCTGTCCTTTTTTAATGAGCGCCATTTGTGCGGGTGTCAAGATGCGAGCCTCATCGAAGCCAAAATCAATTTCGGTATGCAAGCCCTTTTGCTTGACGCGATCGAGGTTGTAGAAGCGCTTGTTGAGCGTCGTCTTCACAAATGCCCAGAGACAGCCTAAGAGATAGCGCCGCTTGAAGGAATCTTTCTCAAACCAATATTCGAGAAACTTCCAAGAATAGAATCTGGCATAGTTGCGAAGAACTCCCTTCAGCACATCCTCACGACTCATATTGTCTGGTTTGATAATCGGTGTCACAAAGTTGTAGTGGGAATAGTCACGAATTTCTACCTTGTCTTGCAAATCTTGGAAGAGTTCCGCAAAGGGTCAAGGGGTATACATATTCCAATTGGTCATATCTGCCTTCCAATCCCTTGCCATGCGATAGGTTTCTTCGATGGTTTCGGGAGTTTCATTTGGTAGCCCCATGATGAACTGCACTTCCGCAAGAATGCCATTATCACGCAACAGTTGCACCGCCCGTTTGTTATCGGCGATCGTGGTTTCTTTACGGAAAAGATTCAGATTCAATTGTGCCGAAGCTTCAGTTCCTAGAGATACGTGAACTAAGCCAGCCTTGTGATAAAGCGGCAATTCCTTCTCATCGCGAAGAATGTCTGTTACTCGCGTATTAATGCCCCAGTGAATGCCTAAATTGCGATCGATCAATTCATTACAGAGCGCCACAAATCTTGATTTGTTAATTGTTGGTTCTTCATCAGCAAGAATGAAAAAGCCAACATTGTGATCCTTGACTAGCCGTTCGATTTCATCGGCAAATTGCTTAGGCGATCGCGATCTGTATTTGCGCCAAAACTTCCACTGCGAGCAGAACCGACAACGAAATGGACAACCGCGTGAGTAGTTGGGAACCGCAACTCTCGTATTTAACGGTGTATAAATATATTTATCCCAATCCAATAAACTCCAATCAGGAGTAAGCGTATTCAAGTCCTTAATTGGTGGATGGGCAGGTGTAGCCACGACTTTGCCATCTTCTAAAAAGGCAATTCCTAAAATATTACGGCGCTCTTGCTCATCTGTACCATTAGCGATCGCCTTCAACAGATTTACCGTAATCTCTTCCCCTTCACCGCGAATGATGTAATCTACCCAAGGCGCTTCACCCAAAACTTCGCGATACATATAGGTGGGATGCACGCCGCCCATAATTGCTTTAGCTTCTGGACAAACAGTTTTAACTAACTTTAAAGTTGCCTGCGATTTATAAATCATCGGGGTGATCGCTGTACATAGCACCACATCTGGCTGATATTTTTTAATCTCGATTGCCAATTCCACATCACCAATGTAGTTACACATGGCATCGATAAAGCGGATTTCTGTAAATCCTGCGGTCTTTAATGCACCACCCACATAGGGAACCCAACTGGACGGCCAATTTCCTGCAATTTCAGCACCGCCAGAATGGTAATTTGGCTGGATCATTAAGATACGCATAGGTTTTTCCTGCTTAGCTAAAAATGTTTCGGGTGTAATAAATACCTGCGCGAAGCGCAGGTATTTATTACTGTAATTAATTGAGCTTTTGCGATCTCACGATCGCTTGACGAAATCCCAACACAATTAAGGTGTTCGATAGGGTTAAGAAGGATTCGGCAATACCATGTAACCAATCAACATTAGAGAGCGAAGTACCATAGACAATTTTGGTATAGATTCCCGCAGGAATGGTCACACCAACAAATAGCAAGGTGCAATAAAATCCTATCAGTGCTAGCTTTGGGGCTTTCTGCGATCGCGTCAGTAACCAGAGAAATCCCAGATATGGAAACAGTGACAGAATAAAAAGAGTATCTTTAGAAATCATCATCATTTCTATCCATTATGTCGCCTGAACTGATTGCTTCCAGAGAAACCATGCCGCAACCATCAGCATACAGTTGCCAAGTAAGGTCATAACGGCTTGAACTAGCCCTAGCCACTCTAGTGATGAATCGTTGTCATAAAAATGCCAAGTACAAACACAGATGGCGCTGACTAGGGCAGGTAACATCGCGATCGCAAATCCTTTCCAAACTCGATTCTGGCTAACTTTGGCATAAGTCCAAACTAGCCAAATAGCTACAATCCACTCAGTCACACTGAGGATATGGATGATCCAAGTTGGAATTGAGAGTGCGTGCATAGTTGTTTATATATTCCGTCAGAGTAGATCCTTTCGTGGAGACAATAATATAGCTCTAAATAACTTGTACCTAGATTTACATAGGTTTTAGGTTATACCTAACTATAAAGTTACTAAACATTACAATTCAGCTTTTGTATGTCGATCTCTGAGGCTCAAGCTATTGTCAAAGTTCCAAAACAACGCCAATTCAAGGATGAAATGCAACGGGTTCTGATGAAGCAAAGAATACTTCGTAAGGAGTACGATAGTCAAGTGATTTTCTGGGTCTGTGATTGATCAAATTCACTGCCTTCTGAAAGTCCTCTTCTTTCACGATTTTAAAGTTTGTACTTTTGGGATAGAACTCTCTAATTAATCCATTGGTGTGTTCATTCAATCCACGTTCCCATGAATGATATGGATTCGCAAAGAAGGTCTCTAGTTTCAATCTTTCAGATAGCTTCTCATGCCCACAGAATTCTCTTCCATTATCAAAGGTCATTGTCTTTCGAGATGTTGATTCTATAGGCTCAAATAGATTGAATGTCACTCTGTTGATCTCATCCATCGTCTTGTTCTTAGCTAGTCCAGCAAGTAAATACTTCGATGCTTTATCAACATGCGTAACTACGATACCTGTGTGGTTGCACCCGATTACCGTATCACTTTCCCAATGTCCAATCTCTGTTTTTAAATCTGCAATCTTCGGTCGATTCTCTATCCCTACCCTATTGGGAATGCCACCTCGCTTCTGATGGCGACCTTTGCGCCTTCGTTGCTTTTGCTTCTGCCTCAGATATTGTTGATATATTCCCATCTCTTGATGGTTTGCATAGATCATCAGATAAATCGTCTCATAGCTGATTTTACCTAGCCCCTCCCTTTCCATTCTCCCTGCTAGTTGCTCTGGGCTGTGGTGTTGCTCTAACCGTTGTTTGACTTCGGCGATCGTCTCAGCACTGATGCTCTGAAATCTTACCTTTGCTTGTTTCCGTCTTGCTTTCATCAGGGCAACCGCAGTATCTGGCAAATAGCCAATCTGTCGCTCGTCTGTATTGCGCGATAACTCTCTTGAAATCGTACTTTTGTTTCGCTTCAAGCGACGACCTATCTCTGATACAGATAATTGCTCAATTACTCTTAGTTTATACAGTTCACTTCTTTCTGTGGTGGTAAGATGGACAAAGCTCATGAGGGTATCCTAATTATTGTGATTAATATCAGAATATCCTTATGAGTCCCTTTACGCAAAGATCTCTAGGTGTTGCATTTCATCCTTGAATTGGCGCAATCCTAGTAAGATTTAATAGGGTTTAAGCAATTATCGACAAATTGAAACTGACTATGATTGACGTTTTAAAAATAAGCAAAAGTTTGATAATAAAAGGTTTTACTAACTTTTTGTAACTACCAAGAATAGCCTTATATTAATGTATAAGGTTGAAATATTAAGGAAATCTAAAGCCTGATTTGATGCTCACTATGAACAGAATTACAAACGCTTATCTAAGTATAAAGACTTAATACAAATTCTTTATACCGCCAATTCAAGGATGAAATGCAACACCTAGAGATCTTTGCGTAAAGGGACTCATAAGGATATTCTGATATTAATCACAATAATTAGGATACCCTCATGAGCTTTGTCCATCTTACCACCACAGAAAGAAGTGAACTGTATAAACTAAGAGTAATTGAGCAATTATCTGTATCAGAGATAGGTCGTCGCTTGAAGCGAAACAAAAGTACGATTTCAAGAGAGTTATCGCGCAATACAGACGAGCGACAGATTGGCTATTTGCCAGATACTGCGGTTGCCCTGATGAAAGCAAGACGGAAACAAGCAAAGGTAAGATTTCAGAGCATCAGTGCTGAGACGATCGCCGAAGTCAAACAACGGTTAGAGCAACACCACAGCCCAGAGCAACTAGCAGGGAGAATGGAAAGGGAGGGGCTAGGTAAAATCAGCTATGAGACGATTTATCTGATGATCTATGCAAACCATCAAGAGATGGGAATATATCAACAATATCTGAGGCAGAAGCAAAAGCAACGAAGGCGCAAAGGTCGCCATCAGAAGCGAGGTGGCATTCCCAATAGGGTAGGGATAGAGAATCGACCGAAGATTGCAGATTTAAAAACAGAGATTGGACATTGGGAAAGTGATACGGTAATCGGGTGCAACCACACAGGTATCGTAGTTACGCATGTTGATAAAGCATCGAAGTATTTACTTGCTGGACTAGCTAAGAACAAGACGATGGATGAGATAAACAGAGTGACATTCAATCTATTTGAGCCTATAGAATCAACATCTCGAAAGACAATGACCTTTGATAATGGAAGAGAATTCTGTGGGCATGAGAAGCTATCTGAAAGATTGAAACTAGAGACCTTCTTTGCGAATCCATATCATTCATGGGAACGTGGATTGAATGAACACACCAATGGATTAATTAGAGAGTTCTATCCCAAAAGTACAAACTTTAAAATCGTGAAAGAAGAGGACTTTCAGAAGGCAGTGAATTTGATCAATCACAGACCCAGAAAATCACTTGACTATCGTACTCCTTACGAAGTATTCTTTGCTTCATCAGAACCCGTTGCATTTCATCCTTGAATTGGCGTACCTTAGAGATTTTATAACCAGTAAATTGACCTGCAAGCTGTTATAGCGGTTTTAATTTTGCCTACGGCAAAATTAAAACTCAAAAACCTTACTGGGATTAATTTTTTGTTATCAAATGAGTATTTCCTCATTTGATAACCGATATAGGTAGCTGAAAGTATAGCGTCAAAAATTCTCAAAGCATATTGGTGTTGAAACTATGGCGTATTAAGATATCTGGCGATTGTACTGCTTGTTCTTCCTGCGCATCTATTTGTCCAACAGGTGCAATCTCAATCCAGCAAGATAAGTATTGGATCGATCCCGCCCTATGTAATAACTGTGAAGGATATGCGCCCCAGCCTCTATGTGTCGATATCTGCGATATCGGTGCGTCTACGCTATTAAATCCCAAAAAAGGGAGAGTAAAATCCATTGAAAACCCATTTAAAGTCAACCCAAGTTTATTTGCTAATGGAGTCAGTGCTCCCTTCGCTTCTGCGATCGCGATTTGGGAAGCTAGCAATTTACTTGCTCAGCGTCAATCACTACCTTGGGATCTAGATGAGAAGGGAACTCTCGTATATGAGCGATCGATCAGTCAGGGCAAAGGCAAAATTGCTTTGCGTATAAATAATGTCATTAACTTTAGCTATCCGCGATCGCATATCGAAGCGCAAACTATTCTTGCCACTGACACATTAGATATCCGTGCTACCTGTATGCACTTGATCTATGCAGCCTATGCCACCACCTTAGAAAAACCTTGGGAGCAAGAATTTACAATTAGTGATAGTCAAATCGAAGAGTATCTTGGTTTAGATAAGCGTAAGGATTTGACGAAATCAACCAAGTTAAATCTGATTAAGACACTTGCAATCCAACCCTGCTGGATTACAGCCCAAATTGATTGGCCAAAACAGGGCAAGGTCGAAGCATTCTCACTCCTTGAAAGTCCACTTTGGAACTTACTAGAAATTGTGCATCATTTTCATGAAGATGATGAAGGCTGCAAACACCTAGTTGGACTTACTTTTAGAGTTAAAGCTGGAGCTTGGTCACAATATTTTCTGAATAAGAAGGAATGCCACGCAGGCAGATCTTTTTATCAGTATAGTACCCTGCCAAAGTCTCTGCTAGGAGCAATTATGAGCATTTGGCAACAACATGAAGGTGCTGTGCGAATGTTGCTCTGGCTGCTATTTAAAACTCGCATGGGAGATCAACAACGAATTATGGTAATGACACTGATGCGTGTTGCCTATGGCGAAGATAGGGTAAATCAAGCGATATCACAAAGGGAAGAAAGAAAACGTTTACTCAGAATGTTTGAGAGTGATTTAGAAGTTGTAAATCGCTATGGACTCAAACCTATATTCGATCCCGTTAGCTATCCTGTGGAGATTCAACCTCTATGGTCAAAGCTTGCAAATATTCCTGATGATGCTGAAGCGGCTCTGGATTTCTGGATCAATGATGGTAGTTGTGATCTACGGCTCACCGATATGGGCCCAAGGGGCAAGTGGCAAATGCTGATCAATGCTAGGATTCTATCTTTTAATTTGCTTGCCGATTGGGAGCATCCTGTGGAACTAGCACGAAAAAGAAGAAAAATTGAGCGATCGCATAATCAGCCATCCAGACAACAGACTAAGAGTTCTGGCAAAAAAATTCAGCCTTCTTCTCAATCGTTGCTCTCAGGCGAACAAATTGCTTCGTTGCGAAAAGATTTACAAATTAGTCAGCGCACCTTAGCTGAGAAAATTGGCAAGAGTCAAAGTTGGATTCGAGATGTAGAAAATGGCAGATTTCAGCCTAAGCATAACGAACAACAATTAATCCGCCAAGCATTGAAAATATAGATTACAGCAAAACACGAAATGGCTTAGCCATTTCGTGTTTTGCTATTAGACTAAAAATAGTTGTGCAGGATCGAGATAAACTTGCCAAGGTTGAGAATATTCTTTAAGCACAAGCCATTTCTCTTTAAATACTTCTGCTTGCAGATGGTAATCCCAATCATGGTTGGGAGGAGTATTTAACTTAATGTATAAAGTCATACGGTGTGGCGTTTCCGTAGTGCGAACTAACCAACAGGGAATTATATTTGGCGAATCATTTTTGGCTGAATTATCTAGGAAAGCAATATGATGAGCGCGAATTCCTATATGAGTTGGTAAGCTTTTCGTATCATCGTTGACTTGTAGCTTACATTCCCAATCGATCGCTTCGACACGAGCGGACATAATTAGGTTAATACGCGAAAAGTTTTTACAGCCCGTCAGCTTTGCTGTTTCTAGATTAGAGGGATTTTCGAGAACATCGGACTTCTCGCCATATCTCATGACTTGACCGCGATCTAAAATCAACAGATTTGTACAGATACGATAGGCTTCCTCAATGTTGTGGGTGACAAATAAAGTAGTTCCTGAATAATTGCTAAGCGCAGAAATTAGCTCTCTTTCCATTTGGCTACGAAGATGGGTATCCAACGCCGAAAATGGTTCGTCGAGCAGGAGAATATCGGGCTGACTGACGAGAGCTCTAGCGAGGGCAACCCTTTGCTGCTGCCCCCCTGAGAGTTGATGCGGATAGCGATCGCCAAATCCCTGTAGCTCAATGCTATGTAATTGCTCAGAGACTTTTTGTTTGATTTGTAATGCTGTTAATTCTTTGGGCAAGCCAAAGGCAATATTTTGCGCGACCGTCAGATGTGGAAAGAGGGCATAGTTTTGGAATAGAAAACCAATATGGCGATCGCGACTAGGTAAATTGATTTTCTGATCACTATCAAATAAAACCTTGCCATTGATTACAATCCGCCCACTTGAGGGAGTTTCCATCCCCGCAATACACTTGAGCAGCATACTTTTACCTGTACCCGATGCCCCCAAAATACCGATTGATTGATCAACACAGTGCAAAGCAATTTGCAAATCAAACTCAGGCAATTGCTTCTCAATATCGACTACCAAACCCTCTTGATAATTCGTAATTCGTAATTCGTAATTTGATGAAATTTTTTCCTTTTTCCTTTTTCCTTTTTCCTTTTTCAATTCTCTCTTATTTGACCAAAGATGTGCAGTAGCGATCGCCGAAAAAGACATTGATAAAATAATCGCTGTCCACAGCCAAGCTTCTTGATTCGCACCAGCTTCTACGGCAGCATAAATGGCTAGGGGAATCGTGGTGGTTTGCTTAGGGATATTCCCCGCTAGCATCAGGGTTGCACCAAATTCGCCTAAGCCTCTGGCAAAGGCAAGTAGCGCTCCTGCTAAAACCCCAGGAAAGGCAAGAGGTAAGGCTATTTGCCAGAAGACTCGCAATTCAGAAGCCCCAAGAGTTTTCGCAGCTCTGAGTAAATTCTTATCTACTTGCTCGAATGCACCTTGAGCAGTTTTATACATTAGTGGAAAAGTGACGACTATTGCCGCTACTACCCCTGCATACCAAGTGAAAATGATATTAAAACGGAAAAGCTGTAAAAACTTTCCCATCCAGCCATATTGTCCAAATAATTGGAGTAAGAGAAAGCCAACAACGGTGGGTGGTAATACTAGTGGAGCAAGGAAAATGCTATCAAGTACGGCTTTCCATTTGCCGCGATATTCAAGGAGACTGTAAGCTGCCGTAATTCCCAAAAAGAACGTAAAAAAGATGGCTGTAGTTGCCACTTTTAGAGATATCCAAAAGGGAGAGAAATCAAAGGGTACTGAATCCATATTTCTCGAAAATATTCTTGGCTGGTTCGCTGGATAGAAATTCTAGATAGGATTTGGCGCTCGGTTGGTTAGAGCTTTTTTGTAAAACAGCGATCGGATAGACAATCGGTTTATGAAGTTTAGCATCAATGACTTGTACTACTTTAACCTTAGTGGAAGTTTTCGCGTCGGTTGCATAGACAATTCCTGCCTGAGCATTGCCAGACTCGACAAATTGCAGCACTTGCCGCACGTTATTCCCTAGGACAAATTTTGATTGAACATCCTGCAATAGTTCTAATTTCGTCAAAGCTTGTTCGGCATATTGACCTACAGGAACGCTACGTGGATCGCCGATCGCAATTCGTTCGATACTAGCATTGGTTAAATCTTTTAATTCTTTAGCATCGCCTTTGTCCGCAGGAACGATGAGTACTAAACGATTGCTTAATAAATCTCGGCGGGTATCAGCAATGATTAAGTCCTTTTTTTGCAATTCATCCATTTGCTTGGCGGCAGCAGAAATAAAGACATCAACGGGAGCACCATTAATGATTTGTTGTTGCAAATCGCCCGAACTTCCAAAGTTATTACGAATCGCAACATTGGATTTTGCTTTGCTATATAAAGGCGTAATTTCTCCCAATGCTTCCTTGAGACTTGCTGCTGACGAAACTGTTAATTGGATGTTCTCTTGTTTAACATTAGGTACACTTGCTTTAGTAGGTGTATTTCCCTGTTCAATCGTTGGTGATAAGAAGCTACATCCTGCGATCGCACATAGGGTAACAACGACTAGACTAATAAAGGTGATGAATCTTTTCTTGTGTATATTGTGCATATATTTAGTCCGTTGCTACCATTACATCTGAAGCTTTAATCACAACATAAGCTTCTTTACCTTCTGTTAATTCGAGACTCTCAGCCGATGCCTTAGTGATTGTTGATATTACATTGATACCAGCAGAGATCTCGATAGATACCTCGGCAGTAACCGCGCCAATTTTAACCTTCTTTACAATGCCCTTGAAAGAATTACGAGCGCTAATTTTCATCGCTGTTTCTCCTTGTAAATTTTTAGATGGATTACAAAACTTGTTTTATGCAGATCTGAAGAATGTAGCTTTATCTATCTGCATCGATTAATTCTTACAGGCCACGATATGGAAAATATGCCAGTATTTCTGTTCACCAATAGCAGTTTCTCCATGATGTTCTTCTTCTTCAAAAAATTCCACCTTAAAAGATTGCAGTAACTCCATAACTTTATCTTTTGGATAATGGGTCATATTGGGATAAGTTGTCGCCCAAGTATCGCGATCGCCAAATAATTGACCGCAAAATCTGCCCCCACTTCGCAAGGATGTAGTGATTTTGTTCCACAGGTTAGGAAAATCTTCAGGATGGCAAAAGGGTAAAGCGAAACTCGAATTAATTAAATTGACGGAATGGGGTAGGATTAGGGACTCAAAGCGCATCACTTGAGTTTCTAGCCATGTTGAATCAATGTCTTGGCGATCGTATAGTTTTGCGATCGCCTCTTCATTTCCATCAATCGCCAATACTTGCCATCCACGTTCGAGCAGTTCCACTGTATCACGCCCATCGCCACAACCAAGATCGACAGCAAATCGCGGTGATTTGGTCGATTTCTCTAGCTCAAAGAGCTCTAGCGCTTTTAGCAAAGTATCGCGAGGCGGACGACCTGCCACAGCCCGATAATATGCCGACCAATCACGGTCAGTTATAACTTTTTCAGAAGAATCGATCATTGATTTATCCTAGGAAATAATTGCGTTACTTGTTTTTGAATATGAATACCTTAAAGCTATCAATAGTCTACTTCGCCTTAATCTTCGGCACAGGATTTATGCTCGGAACTATCCGTGTACTTTGGATTGTTCCTAAAATAGGTGTAAGAACTGCCGAACTAATAGAGATGTTACCTATGTTTGTGGCGATTCTTCTATCAGCCCGTTGGATAAATCAACATTTAGCTGACGCAGACAATATTTCCACAAGACTGAAAATCGGATTTCTTGCCCTGAGCTTCTTGCTAGTTGCAGAAATAGCCCTTGGTATGGTTCTGCAAGGAGCATCCATTTCTGAAGTACTGCTAAATCATGATCCCATCTCTGGCACAGTTTATTATGTCATGCTCATTCTGTTTGCGCTAATGCCTTGGTTGCTTAACCGTAAACATTCTTAAAATAGAGAGAGCTATTCAATTAGATGTTTAGCTCTCTCTAACCCAGTCTACAAAGTTATCCAGATCAACGAGCGGCTCCGCTACCAACTAGTTGTCCAGTACCAAGAACTTGGAAAATTTTAGGATTTTCATCACAATAAATCTGGAATGCAGTTTTGTCAGGGACATCAGCGCCGCTTTGGCAAATCATTTCCGCTTCAATATCTTCAACCAAAGCCCAAGCAGCCGCACATTCCTTCGATATAATTCCAGGACCAGCACAAGTGGATTTTGCTTCAGCGATCGCACGGGATAATTCTTTGCGAGCCACGACCACTTTGGGTTTTTCTAGGAAGTCGCCCTTGTTCAGGATATCGGTTAGAGAAATTGTGCCCAGCACTCCTTCACGAATTACAGGCGCAATACGGATACCAGTATTAGCGAACAAACGCGCAACATACTCCACCCCTAGATCAGGATTGACGGAAATGCAGGGCTTAGTCATGATCTCGTAAACCCGCATAGCGGCTGGATCTTTTCCATAGGCAACCACCTTATAAACGATGTCAGTTTGCGTCACAATTCCATAGGCATCCTCAGTAGAACGGATATCTACAATCAATGTCCGAACCGACTTCAGCCTCATCAACTTGATTGCCTCGGCAACGGTTGCAGAACCATGCACAAGTACAACCTCTTGGGTCATGATGTCAGATGCTTTTAACATAAAAGCTGACCTTTATTAACGACAACATTTAGCTTAATTCTTTTAAAGCATATTTTGATTTTTCTACTACATTTCTTAACTATATTCTGTGTTAAAAATAGCAATAAATACAAGTAGATAAAAATCTTAAAAGCTATGAAAAATAAGGGGCTTAAGCTCCTTATTTTTATATTTTAAATAAAGTTAGTGCGGCAAACTATCGCCAATTCAAGGATGAAATGCAACGGGTTCTGATGAAGCAAAGAATACTTCGTAAGGAGTACGATAGTCAAGTGATTTTCTGGGTCTGTGATTGATCAAATTCACTGCCTTCTGAAAGTCCTCTTCTTTCACGATTTTAAAGTTTGTACTTTTGGGATAGAACTCTCTAATTAATCCATTGGTGTGTTCATTCAATCCACGTTCCCATGAATGATATGGATTCGCAAAGAAGGTCTCTAGTTTCAATCTTTCAGATAGCTTCTCATGCCCACAGAATTCTCTTCCATTATCAAAGGTCATTGTCTTTCGAGATGTTGATTCTATAGGCTCAAATAGATTGAATGTCACTCTGTTTATCTCATCCATCGTCTTGTTCTTAGCTAGTCCAGCAAGTAAATACTTCGATGCTTTATCAACATGCGTAACTACGATACCTGTGTGGTTGCACCCGATTACCGTATCACTTTCCCAATGTCCAATCTCTGTTTTTAAATCTGCAATCTTCGGTCGATTCTCTATCCCTACCCTATTGGGAATGCCACCTCGCTTCTGATGGCGACCTTTGCGCCTTCGTTGCTTTTGCTTCTGCCTCAGATATTGTTGATATATTCCCATCTCTTGATGGTTTGCATAGATCATCAGATAAATCGTCTCATAGCTGATTTTACCTAGCCCCTCCCTTTCCATTCTCCCTGCTAGTTGCTCTGGGCTGTGGTGTTGCTCTAACCGTTGTTTGACTTCGGCGATCGTCTCAGCACTGATGCTCTGAAATCTTACCTTTGCTTGTTTCCGTCTTGCTTTCATCAGGGCAACCGCAGTATCTGGCAAATAGCCAATCTGTCGCTCGTCTGTATTGCGCGATAACTCTCTTGAAATCGTACTTTTGTTTCGCTTCAAGCGACGACCTATCTCTGATACAGATAATTGCTCAATTACTCTTAGTTTATACAGTTCACTTCTTTCTGTGGTGGTAAGATGGACAAAGCTCATGAGGGTATCCTAATTATTGTGATTAATATCAGAATATCCTTATGAGTCCCTTTACGCAAAGATCTCTAGGTGTTGCATTTCATCCTTGAATTGGCGGGATGTAGGAAAATATCCAGATAGTTGATACAAAGTAAAGTAATGTCAGAAGCAAGGCCATCCTGTCCATCCTGCCAGTCCGTATCCGTTGTAAAAAACGGCAGTACACGACATGGAAAACAAAATTATAAATGTCGGGACTGTGGTCGTCAATTTGTAGAAAATCCACAGTGGCAGAGAGTTTCAGAGCGTACCCAAGACACTTATGACCTTCTTGAGAAACTACTACTAGAAAAAATCCCACTAGCTGGAATTGCCAGAGTCCTCAAGGTGTCAGAGAGATGGTTGCAAAGTTACGTCAATCATAAATATGAAAACGTTCCTCAGCAGGTGGAGGTAGAACCAAAACCAAAACGCCGTTTGACCATACAGATGGATGAATTGTGGTCTTTTGTGGACGACAAAGGCAATAAACAGTGGGTATGGCTTGCCATTGATGCCGAGACTCGTGAAATTGTCGGTTGTTATATAGGCGATCGCACTGGTGAATCAGCTCAGAAGTTATGGGAATCGTTGCCTAGCGTCTATCGCCAATGTGCGGTTATTTATACTGACTTCTATTCGTCTTATCCAGTTGTCCTGCCCAGCAAACGTCATAGGGCTGTCGGGAAAGAAACGGGAAAGACCAACTATATTGAGAGATTCAACTGTACGTTACGTCAACGAGTATCAAGACTAGTTAGAAAGACCTTATCTTTTTCTAAGAAATTGGAAAATCACATTGGAGCCATTTGGAATTTTATTCATCATTACAACGATTCTTTACCTCCGTGTGCGTCCTTTCCTTTTTAGGACTACCTAGAAAATATCATCAATGTTTTTAATCAACGTTTTGGTGATATTGATTGGACAGATAAAGACAAAGTGAACGAGATTCTGGTGAATCAAATCCCTGCTGATATCAAGGCAGATGCTCAGACTATGGATACGATCAACACTTCACCCGACAAGCAAAACGCAAAAATATCTTCTGACAAAAAAGTAGATAAACTAATGCAGCAATATATGATGACTCAAACAGAAATCTTTAAAAAGTACTCAACAGACAAAGATTTTAAAAGGCGCTATCAAGAATTTGTCTTTGAGACTCTTTGGCAAGCACAACAAGATTCAGCATAAATTTCTAATCTGCCGCCCTCGTCCCCATTCCTGATGTTGCCCATCTCGTACATGCCCCGATCGCCTGTGGTGGTAATTCTTGGGGCGCAAGAGGTAGCCTGTCCTCAGGTTCGACAATGTATAAAATGGGCTTTACCACCGACCTCAGCGAAAACGATATTATCTTTGGTGGTGAGAAAAAGCTCTATAAGGCAATTTTAGAAGTTCAACAACGTTATCAACCTGCGGCGGTGTTTGTGTATAACACCTGTGTAACGGCCCTGATTGGTGACGATCTCGAAGCAGTCTGTCAAAAAGCAGCCGAAAGAACAGGTATTCCCGTCGTTCCCATTAATTCCCCTGGGTTCGCTGGAACCAAGAATTTAGGAAATCGCATGGGCGGTGAAGCTTTATTAGAATATGTGATTGGCACTGCCGAACCCGAATATACCTTACTTTTCACGGGATCTTTGAAAGGCATAATAGAAAAGTCTTTCAGGGAAAGAGCCCAGATGAGGTTAAAGTATAAAAAATGAAGTAAAAGTAGGCAAGAAAAATGATGAACTGGTGGGACAAAAACTTTGCGAGTTGTGAATTAGGGGATGAGAGACTAAGCGATAGAGCCTACTCAATCGGCAAAAAGATAAGTGAAGGATTTGGGAAAGCCTTGTCAGAGATATTTAAAAGTGGCTCTGAGTTAAAAAGAGCTTATGAGTTTTCGCCAATCGGAAAACAGAATTTAGCAAGATCATAAAACCACACTGTCAAATGACCAGTGAAGCCGTGGAAGAACAAGAATTGGTCTTATGCATAGGAGATACCACCTATCTAGATTATGGCAAAATTAAAGCCAAACGGGAAGGGTATGGACCAACAGGAAACGGTGGGAACGGATTAATTCTGCATAGTGCCTTAGCGATCGCCCCCGAACAAGGACAAGTAATCGGGTTGTTATGGCAAAAATTGTGGAACCGAGAACCGAAAGCAAAGCCACCGCAAGATGAAACTCCAGAAGCGAAAAAGCAACGACAGGCGCTTGACCGAAAAGCAGCCCGACAAAGGTTATTCAAAGATAAAGAGTCTTATCGATGGGTAGAAGCGATGACCGCAGTCGAGCATCAAGTAAGTAGCAGCACCAATGTAATTCATATTTTCGACCGCGAAGGAGATATCACCGAAGTCTTCGACCAAGTACGACAACTGAAACATACAGGGGTATTAGTACGAGCAGCCCATGACCGTAGCTTAGACCAAAATAGCGAACGTCTATGGCAAAAACTGGAGTCGCAACCCGTAAGATTTGAACAGGAAATCAAAGTACCAGAGACTGGTAAACGTAAAGCCCGTATCGCGAAATTAGCTGTACGATTTTCTAAGGTTCATCTACGGGTTCCCTATCGTTTTGACAATCGTGACCCATTAACCGTTTATGCTGTCTATGCAACGGAAATCGATTGCCCAGAAGGTGAAACCTCTTTGGAATGGATGCTGTTGACCACTGAAGTCGTAGAAGAACTAGAGACTGCCATTAAGATTTTACGTTGGTATACTTACCGTTGGCGTGTCGAAGATTTCCATAAAATCTTTAAGTCTGGCTGTCAGTGTGAGCGCTATAGACTTGCTGCTGAAGGGATGAAGACATTGTTAGGCTTTTTAAGTGTCTGTGCGGTCGAACTTTTACAGGTTACTTATCTCCATCGCAATCAACCTGATGCTCCTGCCGTTGAGATTCTTTCTCCTGTCCAAATTCAGGTTTTAAAGGCTAGATTCCCTAAATCTCCTCCTGTTTTAACCGTTGCTTGGGCTATCGAGTCGATTGCTTTCCTTGGCGGGTATCTTGAACATCGTCGTAAATCTCCCATTGGCATTCAAGTCCTCTGGCGGGGCTGGTCTAATCTACGTGAACTTTGCCAAGGTTGGCTTCTTGCTCAAATTCATACTTAACGGGAAAAGTAAGGAATATACCACTCCCTACGATATCAATCTAATTGGCGAATACAATATCGTAGGTGAAATGTGGAGTGTGCTGCCCTTATTTGAGAAATTGGGCATTCGCGTATTATCGAAAATTACAGGTGATGCTACCTATAAAGAAGTTTGTTATGCTCACCGAGCAAAACTGAATGTTCTCATCTGTTCTAAAGCATTAATCAACGTCGCTCGAAAGATGGAAGAGCGCTATGGCATTCCCTACACCGAAGAATCTTTTTATGGGATTGCCGACATGAATCAATGTCTACGCAATATTGCCGCAAAATTAGGCGATCGCGACCTCCAAGAGCGTGTCGAAAAGCTGATCGCAGAGGAATCAGCAAACCTTGATCGCGAACTTGCGCCGTACCGCGATCGGCTCAAGGGTAAAAAAGTTGTTCTCTACACAGGCGGTGTCAAAAGCTGGTCAATCATTTCCGCCGCGAAAGATTTGGGTATGGAAGTTGTGGCAACCAGTACTAAGAAGAGTACAGAAGAAGATAAGGCAAAGATTCGCGCCCTGCTGAGTAAAGATGGGATCATGATGGAGAAAGGGAACGCCCAAGAATTGCTCAAAACCATTGCGAAAACCCAAGCCGATATGTTAATCGCAGGTGGTCGCAACCAATACACCGCACTCAAAGCAAGGATTCCCTTTCTCGATATTAACCAAGAGCGTCATCATCCCTACGCTGGTTATGTAGGCATGATTGAGATTGCTAGAGAATTAGAAGAAGCCCTGTATAGTCCAATTTGGGCGCAAGTCTGTCAACCCGCCCCTTGGGAAGATCCCCTAGCGTTCAACAAGTCTCTATTAATTGAAAGTCACGCTGAGCAAGTCAAAACTGATGTCATCACCCCGAAAAAATCCGTCACTGTCAATGCTCTTAAACAAAGTCAGCCCCTCGGTGCATCCCTTGCCTTTCTAGGATTAAAGGGGGCGATGCCATTAATGCATGGTTCCCAAGGCTGTACCGCCTTTGCTAAGGTACAACTGGTTCGCCATTTCCGTGAAGCAATTCCCCTAGCGACAACAGCGATGACGGAAGTTACCACAATTCTCGGTGGTGAAGACAATATTGAACAGGCGATTTTAACCCTAGTGGAAAAGGCAAAGCCCGAAATTATCGGACTCTGTACTACAGGTTTAACGGAAACTCGCGGCGATGATATGGAAGGCATTCTCCGAACCTTCCGCCAAAAACATCCTGAACTTGATAAACTGGCGATCGCTTTTGCCTCAACTCCCGATTTTCGAGGAGCGTTACAGGATGGCTATGCAGCAGTAATTGAAAGCATTGTGCGATCGCTACCACAGGAGGGCATCAAAGATCCACAACAGGTAACGATCTTAGCAAGTTCGGCTTTAGCACCTGGGGATATCCAAGAGATTAAGGAAATCATTAACTCCTTTGGACTATCGCCAATTTTCATTCCCGATCTTTCGAGTTCGATGGATGGACATTTGAGCGAGAGTTATAGTCCCGTCACCACAGGCGGAACGACGCTAGAGCAGATCCAAAGTGTTGGTAGTTCTGTATTTACTCTCGCCTTGGGCGAAAGTATGCGAACTGCGGCGATAATTCTACAAGAGCGCTTTGGTACTGATTATCAAGTATTCGATCGCCTCACAGGGCTAGGTGCAACCGATCTGATCTTGCAACAACTCTATCAATTGAGTGGAGTTGACGTACCTGAGAAATATCGCTATCAAAGACAACAACTCCAAGATGCGATCTTAGATACCCACTTCTATTTCGGTCGCAAGCGCGTTTCCCTAGCCCTAGAGCCTGACCTGCTCTACAGCGTTGCTTGGTGGCTGACAGAAATGGGCGTAGAACTTCAAGCTGCCGTCACCACAACGCGATCACCTTTATTAGAGAAGTTGCCGATCGCGGAAGTGACGATTGGTGATCTTGAAGATTTTGAAAATCTCGCCGCAGGTTCCGATCTGATCGCAACAAACTCCAACGGAAAGAGACCTGCTAAGAAATTAGGAATTCCCATCTACCGTTTGGGTTTCCCCATTCTAGACCGTTTAGGCAATGGTCATCGCAGCGTCGTCGGTTATCGCGGCACGATGGAACTGCTTTTTGAGCTTGGCAATATTTGGCTAGATGCCGAAGAATCCGCTCATCCCAATATTTTAGTGAAACAAGGAGAATCGTAATGAAGGTTGCTTTTACCACAAGCGATCGCATTCACATTAATGCCCACTTTGGCTGAGCTAAAGAGATTGATGTCTATGAGGTCACGACTGAAGGATATCAATTTGTGGATACGCTCACTTTTAAAGGAGAGTTAAAGGAAGATGGCAACGAAGACAAGCTAGTTCCCAAAATCGAAGCATTGGCTGGTTGTACCATCGTCTATGTTTCCGCGATCGGTGGAAGCGCCGCCGCCCGTCTAATTCGCAAGCGGGTTACACCGATTAAAGCGAAGTCGGAAGAGGAGGAAATCGCGGAGGTACTAAATAAATTGGTACTAACCCTGCAAGGCAATCCTCCCCCTTGGTTGAGAAAAGCCCTGCAACCACCAGTTCATGATTTTGATGATCTAGAGACGGGTTGAAACACTCTGTAGATTACCAAGAACTAAAGTTCTTGTCTCAAAGCTAAAGTCAGTTAAAACTGACTCTTCAATTAGAATTAACCCGTTGAAACGGGTTTAAGCTTTTAGCCCGCAATTTATTGCAGGGATATCCATAAAATTCAAGGAGAACTCTATGACCGCAACAGTTACATTAACTTCCACTCCAGCGACTACTACCCCTGAAAATGGAGCAGAAGTAATTAAACAAAGCCCATTTTTACAAGCACTAGTCCAGCAAATCCGCGTTAACGATGGCTATGGAACCTATCGCAACTGGGCAGATGAACTGCTGCTTAAGCCCTTCATTCTCACCAAACAACAAAAGCGCAAAATTTCTGTTGATGGCGAGGTCGATCCGATTACTAAAAGTCGAGTTTTTGCTTTTTACCGTGCGATCGCCCTTCGCATTGAGCAGCAATCTGGACTTCTTTGCCAAGTAGTTGTCGATCTTAGTCATGAAGGATTTGGTTGGGCGTTGATTTTCTCTGGTCGTTTGCTGGTGACGACACGCACTTTGCGCGACGCTCAACGCTTCGGTTTCGACTCCCTAGAGAAGTTAGGCGAAGAAGGTGAAAAACTCGCCCAAAAGGGTGTGGAATATGCCATCAACTTCCCTGAAGTTGCCAAAGCCTAAATCAATCTTAAACATACCGAGAAAAGATTATGGTGCAAGTGACAGATACAGCGATCGCAGGACTTAGTATTGACGAACTCAAAACTAAGATTAAACGGCTGAACAGCAAGGCAGGTCAAATGAAAATGGATCTGCACGATCTCGCGGAAGGGCTACCCACCGACTACGAACAACTAATGGACGTAGCAGCTAAAACCTATGACATCTTTCATCAAATTGATGGATTGAAGAAACAATTAATCATCCTCGAACAGAATAGGAGCGACTGATATGGTTGGTACACTTAGCGAATTTCAGAAATTGACCGATGCGGAACAATATTTCGAGTTTTTCGAGCTTGACTACGATGCACAGGTTGTAAATATCAATCGCTTGCACATTCTCAAAAAATTCTCGCAGTCTTTGGAAGAAATCGACAATAAACTTGTCGAAGCGGCTGAAGAACAAAAACTGAGTTTATACCGAGAAGCCCTAGAAAATTCCTATGCTACTTTGCAAAACTCTAACGCGATCGAGCAGAAGCTATTCAAAGTCTTTCACCAAAAGCCGCAGAATATTGTCATGTTGAGCGACATAGGTACGGATGAGGAGGATGAATAATCATGATTTCTCTAACACCTACAGAAATAGAACGTTATCGCCGCCAGATGATGCTGTCTAACTTTGGCGAAGAAGCGCAACAAAAGCTCAAATCTTCCACAGTTTTGGTAACAGGTGTGGGCGGATTAGGTGGCACAGCCGCTCTCTATCTTGCCGTTGCAGGCATTGGCAAACTTATCCTTGTTCGTGGCGGAGAGCTGCGTCTCGATGACATGAATCGCCAAGTTCTGATGACCGATGATTGGGTTGGGAATCCTCGCGTTTTCAAGGCGCAGGAAACTCTGCTTAGCATCAATCCCGATGTGGAAATTGAAGCGGTGAATGACTATGTGACTGCCGATAATGTTGATGAGCTTGTCCAGTCAGCAGATATTGCCCTCGATTGCGCCCACAACTTTACTGAACGCGATCTGCTCAATGCTGCTTGTGTGCGTTGGCGATGTCCGATGGTCGAAGCTGCCATGAACGATATGGAAGCCTATCTCACCACCATCATTCCCCATGAAACAGGATGTCTATCTTGTTTATTCCCTGAAAAGCCCGATTGGGGGTAGTCCTAAAAAGGAAAGGACGCACACGGAGGTAAAGAATCGTTGTAATGATGAATAAAATTCCAAATGGCTCCAATGTGATTTTCCAATTTCTTAGAAAAAGATAAGGTCTTTCTAACTAGTCTTGATACTCGTTGACGTAACGTACAGTTGAATCTCTCAATATAGTTGGTCTTTCCCGTTTCTTTCCCGACAGCCCTATGACGTTTGCTGTGCAGGACAACTGGATAAGACGAATAGAAGTCAGTATAAATAACCGCACATTGGCGATAGACGCTAGGCAACGATTCCCATAACTTCTGAGCTGATTCACCAGTGCGATCGCCTATATAACAACCGACAATTTCACGAGTCTCGGCATCAATGGCAAGCCATACCCACTGTTTATTGCCTTTGTCGTCCACAAAAGACCACAATTCATCCATCTGTATGGTCAAACGGCGTTTTGGTTTTGGTTCTACCTCCACCTGCTGAGGAACGTTTTCATATTTATGATTGACGTAACTTTGCAACCATCTCTCTGAGACCTTGAGGACTCTGGCAATTCCAGCTAGTGGGATTTTTTCTAGTAGTAGTTTCTCAAGAAGGTCATAAGTGTCTTGGGTACGCTCTGAAACTCTCTGCCACTGTGGATTTTCTACAAATTGACGACCACAGTCCCGACATTTATAATTTTGTTTTCCATGTCGTGTACTGCCGTTTTTTACAACGGATACGGACTGGCAGGATGGACAGGATGGCCTTGCTTCTGACATTACTTTACTTTGTATCAACTATCTGGATATTTTCCTACATCCTTTCCTTTTTAGGACTACCCGATTGGGATCGGCGTGGTTTTGGGGTTCTTGGTGCGGTGTCGGGGACTTTAGCCTGTTTAACGGCTCTGGAGGCAATTAAATTCTTGACAGGATTTAGTTCGCCATTGCTATCACAGCTTTTGACAATGGATTTAGGACGGTTAGAGTTTGCCAAACGACGCACTCATCTTGATCCCGATTGCCTCGTATGCGGACAGCAGAGAAACAAGCGATCGCCAGTTCCCACGACTAAGAAAGTCACCAGTCAGCGTATTCCCTCTTTCTCAAAACTACTAGTCCAAACTTCTTCTCATTATTAGGGAGTGTGGTGTAAAGCACCTGACTCTCTTAACCCCAAAATTTCAAGGAGATTTCTATGTCAATTATTCTTACAGAAAAAGCTGAATTACGCTTACGTACTTTCCTCAGAGGCACAGGCGATCGCACTACCAACAAGGGCATCCGCCTTGGTGTTAAAGATGGTGGTTGTAACGGCTATCAATACACCCTAGACATCACCAACAAGCAAAAGCCTGATGACATTGTGGAACAGCTAGGGAAAGTGCGCGTTTACATCGACTCTCAAAGCGCTCCATTACTCAATGGTGTGGTGGTCGATTATGTTGATGGCTTGCTAGAGAGTGGCTTCAAGTTTGAGAACCCCAATGCAACGGGTTCCTGCGGCTGTGGTCAATCCTTCCAAGCTGGTGACTGTACCCCTGCGGCTATGCCTTGCAGCTAGCAATTCCCCTGTAGGGGCAATCCCCCCGTGGTTGCCCAGATCCCTACGGGGTAGGCACGGGGGCACTACCCCTACATAAATCTAAATTATTGCAATTATTTTGGAGGTTTTAAATATGGCTACATACAATGTGCGACTGTACAACAAGAAGAAACAGATCGACATCACGATTCCCATTGATGAAGACACAACCATTCTGCAAGCCGCAGAGGATGCAGGGATAGAACTTCCATCTTCCTGTAATGCAGGATCTTGTTCTAGTTGTGTTGGCAAAGTAGAACAAGGCACTGTCAACCAAGAAGATCAGAACTTTCTGGATGATGAGCAAATCGAGAAAGGGTTTGCCCTCCTTTGTGTTTCCTATCCCCTCTCAGACTGTACGATTCGCACCCATCAAGAACCCTATCTTATTTAGATTTAGGAGCAAATTTAATCATGGCAACTCTAACTGGTTTAACCTTTGGCGGCAAAGAATGGCTTCCAAAATTTGTGCAAGCGATCGATCAACATAAATGTATTGGCTGCGCTCGATGCTTCAAAGTCTGTGGGCGTGGAGTACTAGGACTCAAAGGAATGAACGATGAAGGCGAATTTGTGGATGATGAGGAGGACGATGAAATCGAGAAGAAAGTAATGACGATCGCTAATGCCTCTAACTGCATTGGCTGTGAAGCTTGTTCGCGAGTTTGTCCTAAGAACTGCTACACCCACCAGCCCTTAGCTTTAGCGATCGCCTAGAGGTTCATATGATTAGTCTTTCTTTTCCCCGCATGAATAGCAAAGATTGGATTGTCACCGATGACGGACATTGCGAATCTCGCCCTGCCTCTAGGGAGTGGGACTTAATTAGGGATAAATACTATTTCCATGAGTTCCTAACCGAGATTATCAATTTGCTGCGGGAAATTCCCAATGAGGAAGACGAATGGAATTATTTACCGCAAATGAGGAGGTAGTCCTAAAAAGGAAAGGACGCACACGGAGGTAAAGAATCGTTGTAATGATGAATAAAATTCCAAATGGCTCCAATGTGATTTTCCAATTTCTTAGAAAAAGATAAGGTCTTTCTAACTAGTCTTGATACTCGTTGACGTAACGTACAGTTGAATCTCTCAATATAGTTGGTCTTTCCCGTTTCTTTCCCGACAGCCCTATGACGTTTGCTGGGCAGGACAACTGGATAAGACGAATAGAAGTCAGTATAAATAACCGCACATTGGCGATAGACGCTAGGCAACGATTCCCATAACTTCTGAGCTGATTCACCAGTGAGATCGCCTATATAACAACCGACAATTTCACGAGTCTCGGCATCAATGGCAAGCCATACCCACTGTTTATTGCCTTTGTCGTCCACAAAAGACCACAATTCATCCATCTGTATGGTCAAACGGCGTTTTGGTTTTGGTTCTACCTCCACCTGCTGAGGAACGTTTTCATATTTATGATTGACGTAACTTTGCAACCATCTCTCTGACACCTTGAGGACTCTGGCAATTCCAGCTAGTGGGATTTTTTCTAGTAGTAGTTTCTCAAGAAGGTCATAAGTGTCTTGGGTACGCTCTGAAACTCTCTGCCACTGTGGATTTTCTACAAATTGACGACCACAGTCCCGACATTTATAATTTTGTTTTCCATGTCGTGTACTGCCGTTTTTTACAACGGATACGGACTGGCAGGATGGACAGGATGGCCTTGCTTCTGACATTACTTTACTTTGTATCAACTATCTGGATATTTTCCTACATCCTTTCCTTTTTAGGACTACCAATGAGGATGCGTGTTAGGCAGTTGGTAATCAATTCCTATTGGTTGCACACTCAATATCCAGAACCTTCTCCGAAAACTGGGATGGCAACGCGGACTCTATACAATGAGATTGGCTACCCGCTCACCGTACAGACCGCAACCTTCGCGCCCAATGTCTCCTCAAATATCCACAATCACGGTACATGGGGAGTGGTCGCAGTTCTCAAAGGACGGGAAAAACATACTTTCTGGAAGCGCGTTGATGATCCGCAGTTTCCTAACAAAATCGAGATGGTGGGCGAGAAGATTATCAAGGCGGGAGAAATCATTAGTTTTACTCCCCATGCGATTCATCAAGTCACTGCCATTGGCAATGAACCCGCCTTTAGTTTCACCATGTATGGCGATACGCAACCGCGATCGCGGTTTATTTTCGACACGACAAAACACACTGCAAAACCCTTCTAAGTGTAACCATAACCCCTCCCTAGCCCTCCCCTTGCAAAGGAGAGGGAACAAGATTTCTAATTTTCCCCCTTTGCAAGGGGGAATTAAAGGGGGTTTTGAGACTTATGTGTACACCGTAGTTGGAATTTGTGTATAAGCGAACCATTACAGCAAATACCGATCAAACCCGCCACAAGTCTAATAAGCTAAAAGTATTATCAAGGAAAGATTACATATGGCAGCATATTCGCTAGATTTACGAAAAAAGATATTAAGTGCTTGGGAAAACAAAGAAAATACGCAGAGAGGCATAGCTAAACGATTTAAAGTAAGCTTGTCATTTGTTCGAGATTTTTTGCGTCGGTATCGAGAAACAAATGAAATAGCAGCAAAACCCCAAGGAGGAGATCGGCGGTCGAAAATCAAAGGCAAAGATGAAGAATTAGTAAAGACAATTGTTGAAGCGCAAAATGACATATATCTCAGAGAGATCAAAGAAAAACTACATGAAACAAAGACAATAGAAGTGAGCGTATCAGGATTGAGTCGTACGCTTAAGCGCTTAGAATTAGGGCGTAAAAAAAAACTTTAGTAGCCAGCGAACAAGCGACAGAAAGAGTGAAAAAATTGCGTTATGAGTTTCGTCGTTGGCTAGATACGATAGATGTCAAAAACCTTGTATTCATTGACGAGACAGGGCTAAATCTAGCGATGACGAGGCTTTATGGTAGATGTCAAGGAGGATGTAGGGTATATGATGACCGTCCAGGTAACAAAGGTAGAAACATCACTTTAATTGGAGCCATGAGTGATGAAGGGTTGATTGCTGCGATGACTTTTGCTGGTAGTCTCAACACCGCCAGTTTTTTGGTTTTCATTGAGAAAATACTATTGCCTCGGTTATGGGTTGGGGCAATTGTCGCTATGGATAATTTGCCTGTACATTACGCTGCAATGGCTAAAACCCTAATTGAATCCGTTGGTGCTCAGGTTAAGTTCATCCCTCCCTATTCTCCTGATTTATCGCCAATCGAGTTATGTTGGTCAAAATTAAAAGAGATTATTCGCTCGGCTAAAGCTCGCACAATTTCGGCTCTTGACGACGCAATTACTATGGCTATTAATTCTATTACTGATGAAGATGCTCTTAATTGCGCCAATTCAAGGATGAAATGCAACACCTAGAGATCTTTGCGTAAAGGGACTCATAAGGATATTCTGATATTAATCACAATAATTAGGATACCCTCATGAGCTTTGTCCATCTTACCACCACAGAAAGAAGTGAACTGTATAAACTAAGAGTAATTGAGCAATTATCTGTATCAGAGATAGGTCGTCGCTTGAAGCGAAACAAAAGTACGATTTCAAGAGAGTTATCGCGCAATACAGACGAGCGACAGATTGGCTATTTGCCAGATACTGCGGTTGCCCTGATGAAAGCAAGACGGAAACAAGCAAAGGTAAGATTTCAGAGCATCAGTGCTGAGACGATCGCCGAAGTCAAACAACGGTTAGAGCAACACCACAGCCCAGAGCAACTAGCAGGGAGAATGGAAAGGGAGGGGCTAGGTAAAATCAGCTATGAGACGATTTATCTGATGATCTATGCAAACCATCAAGAGATGGGAATATATCAACAATATCTGAGGCAGAAGCAAAAGCAACGAAGGCGCAAAGGTCGCCATCAGAAGCGAGGTGGCATTCCCAATAGGGTAGGGATAGAGAATCGACCGAAGATTGCAGATTTAAAAACAGAGATTGGACATTGGGAAAGTGATACGGTAATCGGGTGCAACCACACAGGTATCGTAGTTACGCATGTTGATAAAGCATCGAAGTATTTACTTGCTGGACTAGCTAAGAACAAGACGATGGATGAGATAAACAGAGTGACATTCAATCTATTTGAGCCTATAGAATCAACATCTCGAAAGACAATGACCTTTGATAATGGAAGAGAATTCTGTGGGCATGAGAAGCTATCTGAAAGATTGAAACTAGAGACCTTCTTTGCGAATCCATATCATTCATGGGAACGTGGATTGAATGAACACACCAATGGATTAATTAGAGAGTTCTATCCCAAAAGTACAAACTTTAAAATCGTGAAAGAAGAGGACTTTCAGAAGGCAGTGAATTTGATCAATCACAGACCCAGAAAATCACTTGACTATCGTACTCCTTACGAAGTATTCTTTGCTTCATCAGAACCCGTTGCATTTCATCCTTGAATTGGCGTCCTTTCCTTTTTAGGACTACCATTTTCTAAGGTGTCAAATTCATTCTCAACTTTTCCACCGCCAACACTTACTGGAATTGGTGCGACAAGTCCTTCTTCTGCGGATAAAACTATTTGTTCGGGTTCTTTATTTTGTTTGACAGGTCTATAGCTGTCCATATCGATCGCTTCGATAATACCCACTGCAAGATCATCATTACTATCAATAGGCAATTTAGCCACAAGATATTTTAAAAACCACCATAGCTGCTCCCAATAGAGACTATTAAAATCAAGCAATTTAGATAAATAGCTGTAGGTTCGCAAAAATGATTTAACTTTTTGTTTGAAATCAATTTGTTTGTCTAACTCTAAGTCGTTCTTAAAAATCTCAGCACAGGAATCGATAATTGGATCTAAAACTGAGCGATCGGCATTGTTAGAATATTTCGCAAAGAAATCTTCTACGGTTTCTTCGTTATAAATCTCAAACTTTTCTAGAGCGTCTACTAGATCATTTAGCTTGTTGGGGCTTGTTTCTTCGCCTAGAGAGGTAGAGGTATAGTAATTATCAAAAGCTGCTTTTATATCTTTAGTGTCGTTATAAAAATCTAGAACAAAGGTATCTTTTTTGTGTGGCTTAAATGCTCGATTTAGTCTTGAGAGTGTCTGCACGGCTTGAACATCACGCAGTTTTTTATCCACATACATTGTGTGCAGGAGTGGCTGATCGAAACCTGTTTGATATTTATTGGCAACAATCAAAAACCGATATTCGCTTTTCTTGAAATTTTTGGGAATATCGTTTTTATCATCTTTGAAATTATTCATTGATGTCTCGTCATATTCTATCCCTTGATATTCTTTTTTGCCTGAGAATGCAACGATCGCTTTGTAAGGTGATTTTATTTCTTTAAGATATAGGTCAAAAGCTTGCTTGTACTTAATTGCGTCCAAAATGCTTTTGGTGACAATCATTGTTTTTGCTTCACCATTGATTAGTCCTTTCCCTTTCACTTCACGATGAAAATGATCGATCATGATTCTTGCTTTCTGTCCGATCGCAAACTCATGTCCTTCTACATACTCTTTGAGTTTCTTTTGAGCTTGCTTAGTGTCAAATTCGGGATTTTCTTCTACTGACTTAATGAGTTTATAAAAGGATTTGTAAGTAGTGTAATTTTGCAATACATCCAGAATAAATTCTTCTTCGATCGCTTGTTTCATGGAATATAAATGAAACGCATCAAATTTAGTTTTTATCTCTCCATTGTTATCTACATAGGTTTTTTCGGTTTTTACACCAAATGTTTCTAGGGTTTTATTTTTTGGTGTGGCTGTGAAAGCAAAGTAGGAGCCGTTTTTAATCATTTTACGGCTTTCTATCAATTCATTGATTTTGTCTTCTAAGGTTGGAGCGTCTTCATCTTCTGCATCTTCGTTTTTATCGGCTAATACCGCATTCATTTTTGCGGAGGTTTCTCCACTTTGGCTACTATGGGCTTCGTCAATGATGATTGCAAATTTTAACGAGTCTAAACCTTGCATTTCGTCTAATAGATGCGGAAAGGTTTGGATTGTGCAGATAATGACTTTCTTTTTATTGGCGATCGCTTCTCTTAGCTGGCTGGTTTTGCTGCCGCCTTCACCTGTGATTGCTTGATCAATGCCTTTCTGTTGTGAAAACTGTCTGATTTCATCGCGTAGTTGTTTATCTAATACGGTTCTATCGGTTACGACAATGACGGAATCAAACAGATTGTTTTCGCCTGTTGCATCAAATAAACCATGTAGTTGATGGGCAAGCCAAGCAATTGATTTTGATTTTCCCGATCCTGCGGAATGTTGAATTAAATATTTCTGTCCAATTCCGTTTTCTTTGGCATGGGCGAGGATTTGGTGTACAGAGGTTAGTTGATGATAACGAGGGAAGATCATCTTTTTGGTTTTCTTGCCTGTGTCTTCGTCTGTTTCTTCGATGACCTGTGCAAATTTGTCGATGATGTTGCTCAAGGAGTCTTTGCTTAATATTTGTTCCCAAAAATAATGGGTTTTTAATCCGTTGGGGTTTACGGGATTACCTGCGCCAAAGGGTTCTATGGGTTTTCCATCGTTTAAGCCTTTGTTGAAAGGAATAAAGATTGAGGCTTTATTTTTTAGTTCGGAACACATATACACCAATTCGGTGTCGGCGGCAAAGTGAACCATACAACGGGCAAAGGACAATATTTTATCTTTGGAATCTCTGTCGTTTTGATATTGAATGATGCCTTTTTTGACGGTTTGTCCGCTTAGGGGATTTTTTAGTTCACAGGTAATTATAGGGATGCCATTGATAAAAATCACAAGGTCAAGGCGATTTTTGTGGTCGAGGCTATAGACCAGTTCTTGTGTTACTGAAAATATGTTGGCGGCGTAGTTGGCTGCATCTTTGGTGTTATAGATTGATGAGGGTTTGTGATAAAACAGTTTTATGGTTTTATCAAGGTGTTTTACGCCTTTGCGGAGTATTTCGATAATGCCGAATTTTTTGATTTCTTCGTCTAAGCGTACTAAAAATTTGCGTTCGCCTTTTCGTTGAATCGTTTCATAGGCTTCTTTTTGGGTTGCTTCGATAAATGCTAGTAGTTGTTTTTTGTTAATACAAAATTCAGCGTCAAATTCGGCTGAGTGGGTTTCGATAAAGTTATGCCCGATGGTTTTATCTGTCAAATAGTTGACGATAAATTTTTGAAATCCTTTTTCTGAGGTGTCGGTAAATTGGATCATGATTAACTCCTTTATGTTTTGGGGATACTGCGTTTGCCTGTTACTAGGTCTGTAATTAGGGCTTCTCGATATTCTTTAATTGCTGTAATTTCTTGTTGAGATTTGGATATTGCTAAATCAATTTTTCTTGTTGATTTTGAAATGGTTTCACAAATTATTTTTTGCAACCTAATTGGTGGACATATAATTTTTAGTTCTTTAATTTCTGAAATGTTTATTCTCCTAATAGTTGCCCCTATCAAAATACGCTCAACTTCTTTTAAAATAAAATCACTATTCAATAGATGTTCTAAGTAATTACCACTATATTTTTGACTGCGGATTAAGCATACATCTTGTCCCATACAAAATTGTTTGTCTTCCTTAATAAGACATGCTGATCCTACAGACGCATTTCTACTATATAGAATATCTCCACGACTAGGCATTCTATCGCCGTCAGTCAATTTTTTATAATCTTTTAAACTGACAAGTCGAAGACCACAATAATCAATTGAATATGGTTTTAATTCCCCTGGACTAACAATTGGAATGCCATCAGAAGAGTACGAAGGGGTTATATGCTTACAGTCTATAATTTTACAACAATACTTTAGTTTGATTGGCTCAAAATAATTTTCGTAATTATTAGATATATATTCTCCTTGTATATTTTTTAAAATAACTAGTCGTTTTTCTTCTTTTAATACTTAGTGGTGCAGAAAAATCTGAAAAGCGTTGCTAGGCATAGAATCTCATCATGAGACAAGAGGCAAAAAGGGGCAAGAGATGAGATACTCAAGTTCCTCAACAAAAGATCTTATACAAATGACCCACCTATATCTTCAGCTACAAGAACAACTGCGTCAATGGCTCAAGCCAAAAGATAAGCGACATCTCCAAGGATTTGCGGAGGCAGTAGCCGCGATATTGCAATCAGGAAGGGCAAGTCTGAGTCATTGGTTGCCCTATTTGAGCCATCGAGAGTGCCAAGCCAGAAGTCAGATGGAAAGACTAAGCTACTTTGTGCATAATCCACATATCATCGCCGAGAGATTCTATAACCCATTGGTGAAGCACTTTCTCCAAGCATTTGCAGGAGAATCGTTGGAACTAGCCTTAGACACAAGTATGCTGTGGGATAAATTCTGTCTTATAGAAGTATGCTTGATTTGGGGAGGGAGGTCGATTACTCTAGCTCAAGTAGTACTAGAGCATGGCAGCGCTACAGTTGGCTTTGAACATTATCGTCCCGTCTTAGAACAAGTACGCTCTCTATTGCCGCCACAAAGTACGGTGACCTTGCTTGCCGACCGAGGTTTTGAACATGGGGAATTAATCCGATGGTTACAGCAAAATCACTGGTCTTGGGCAATTCGCGCAAAGAGCGATCTGCTAGTGACTCTGCCAACAGGTACAACCAAGCGTGTTGAACAACTGATACCTCCCGCAGAGCAAGCTTATCTAGTTCCCGATGTCACCGTACTCGGTGATGTTAATTGTCATTTAGCGACGGCTAACCTAGACATGGCTAACGGTTCATGGGCTGTCCTTAGCGATATTCCCCCTTCATTAAAGACTTTTGCTCTCTATGGCAAACGCTTTGGCGGTATTGAACCTCATTTTAAGGATTACAAGTCGGCGGCTTTTAATGTGGTTAGCTCGCATCTCCGTGATGCTCAATCTCTTACCTGTTTGTTTATGCTCCTTGCCACGGCTAACCTGATTGCTGTAATTCTTGGCATAATGTTGGTGCGTTTGGGGCAAAGGGCGGCTATTGATTGGCACGATCATCGCGGCTTGAGTTTTCTGCAACTCGGTCTCCGTCAGCTTCACACCCTTCTTTACCAACAAAAACCTCTTCCTCTTTTGCAGATTTTCCCTAGAACTAATCCTCCCCCTGCCTGTGCTTCTATTGCCAAACGCGAAAAGTTAGATTTTCGTATCGAATTTGCTCGTATTACCATTGTCTCATCTTGAGACTCTCCTGAGTTTTCTGCACCACTAAGCTTTTAATAATTCAATTAATCTTTCTTTATTTTGGATAAATTTATGGCTCTTCTGGGTTTGAGGGGATTAATGTATAATGAAGCACAAAGATAAGTGGTGACAGGTATGGACTTGTATCTAGATAGGTTGCTAAATTTACCCAACACAACCGTTGAAAGTTTTACGGAAGAAGAAAATAAAATCACCCTAAAGTTGAGATTTTTACAGGATGAAATTACTTGTCCGCATTGTAATACGCATGGTGGAAAATTAAAACAAAATCGACCGATATTGATTCGAGATTTGTCAGTATTTGGGAAAATAGTTTATTTAAATACGCCGCGCCGCCAATTTTATTGTCGGCTCTTCTGGGTTCATGGGGATAAGCACAGCTAATAGTAATCAGAATCCTCTCGGAGCAACAGTTACAGCCCTACCATGTCGCCAATAATTGTATCGATACTGTACCATTTACCCCTCAAACCCAGATGAGCCTTATTGTCAACATTGTCAAAGACATTTTACGGAAAAGTTACCCTTTGTAGACTGGGAAAGACGATACACACAAAGGTATGAGGAGTATGTTTATCAACGAGTACAAAGTGCGAGTGTGGAGCAAGTAAGTCGAGATGAATATTTGAGTTGGGATCAAATACAAGGGATTTTCAATCACCAATTTTCTCTAAAAAAAAAGATGATTGGAAAGAAGTAAAACGAGTGAGTATTGATGAAGTGAGTAAACGCAAAGGACATAAAGACTTTGTGACAGTCGTATCAAGTATTGACGCAGGAGCATTACTAGAAGTAATTGATAGTCATAAACAAGATGACATCATTGAAGTCCTGAAGCAGCAACCGATTGAGATAAGGGAAAAAGTAGAGGAGGTTAGCATTGATATGTGGGGAGGCTTTCCCAAAGTTGTCAAAGAAGTATTTCCAAATGCGAAAATTGTCATCGACAGATTTCATGTTATGCAGCCACTAATCAAAGAGTTAAATCAACTGCGTCAAAAAGCTAAAATCAAGATTAAAGGTAGTCGATTTATTCTACTAAAGAACAAGGTAGACTTAACAGAAGAAGAAAAAGTGAAGTTAGAAAATGTCTTGAAATGTTCTAAACGCTTGCGACTAGCTTATAATCTCAAAGAAGACTTTAGAAGTATTTTTGAGACTTGTAAAACTCCTGAAGAGGGTCAGAAACAATTAAAAGAATGGCTTCAAAAAGCTAAAGCTGTTTATGGCGCAGTTTTGGAAACCATTCGTAATCATCTTGATAATATTTGTAACTACTTTTTAAATCGTACATCTAGTGGTGTGATGGAGGGACTTAATAATCGTATTAAATTAATTAAACGACAGGCTTATGGTTTTTTAAATTTTTTAAATTTTCGTTCTAGATTATTAGCTTGTCTTTCTCATTAGATTTACTTATCCCCTTAAACCCAGAAGACCCAAATTTATCTACTTCACTATTCTTTTTATCTAAATATTCCACAATGCTATTTTGAACATCTAAAGGCGGGACAGGGATTTTTAATTTTTTAATAACATCTTGGCTAATATTAGGCTGTCCACCACCATAACTTAGATTCACAATATTTTTTCTATTAGCAATAAACCAATATAAAGTAAATTTGTTAGTTAATACTTTGCTTTTTGATAAAGCACAACAAGCCTGATTAGTACAGCCTTCAATATTAATTACCGATGCTTTTCCAATAGTCGCACCATACATTGCAATCAGCAGAGTTCCCTTTGGATAAATTTTTAGAACTGAATGTTTTTTAAATGCTTCTTCTGTGATTTTATTTTTACAATTTTCTAAAACTCCATCATTTAAATCACCTGTATTTATCCAATTTATTGTTCCATCAATATAGAATTTTGTATTACCACTTTCTGGCGTTGTTCCACTGCCAATTAAATTGAAAGCATGAGCGATTTTCCATAACTGCCAACCATCAGGCAACGATTGAACATAGTCATAGGACACAGGATAATATTTTTTGTAAGGTTGTAAATTTGTCATTAGCTGCTCACAATCTCCTTGAGAATACCCTCAGTCTCTCTTTCCAAAGCAAAAATTTCAGCCGTTATTTCTTCAAGACTACGCGGCGGCACATAATTATAGAAATAGCGAGTAAACGAAATTTCATAACCCTTCACCGTCTTACTTTCATCAATCCAAGCATCAGGAATATGTTGCAAAACCTCATGCTTAAGATATTCATGAATATCCTGATCGAGCGGTACATTTTCAGTATCCCGTAAATCACTATCAGCCTCATAGATAATAGCCTTACCCTTTTCAGCTTTCTTAATTACCCGTTCTGCATCCTCATTTTTCCAGCATACAGCATCCAAAATCACCTTCAAACCCTTCGCATCCAGATCTAGATCCAAAGCCTTAATCGCCTTATTCACCAAAGGCACAAATTTATTGTAATCATCAAACTGAGCATCACCCAACTCATCCGTCAACACCTGAGCCGCTTGCATCAGCTTTAATTGCCCCTGCCAATGCTCCAAACTTAATAACTTATTTTTAGCAGGAGTCGCCAGCTTAATCTCATTCTTATCCAGATAAGCCTCGATCTTATCCCGATATTTTTTCACATCCTCATACAAACCATCCCCAAACTGCTCATAAGCCCATTCCATCTCATCCCTAATACTCTTGTCATAACGCAAAGATGCGATCGCCTCATCCGTAAACCTTGCCGACAACCGCAAAGGACGCTCGACAGTGATTTTGTGATAACCAAAATACTCATTTGGATAAATCTTAGAAATATCATTTTCTTCAAAATCCATATACAAATTGGTAATCTGATCAATTTGCTCAGGCTTGATCTCACAATTTTTATTGCCTAGATTTTTACGCAGCTTCTCATACAAATCCATCGCATTAATTGGTAGTCCTAAAAAGGAAAGGATGTAGGAAAATATCCAGATAGTTGATACAAAGTAAAGTAATGTCAGAAGCAAGGCCATCCTGTCCATCCTGCCAGTCCGTATCCGTTGTAAAAAACGGCAGTACACGACATGGAAAACAAAATTATAAATGTCGGGACTGTGGTCGTCAATTTGTAGAAAATCCACAGTGGCAGAGAGTTTCAGAGCGTACCCAAGACACTTATGACCTTCTTGAGAAACTACTACTAGAAAAAATCCCACTAGCTGGAATTGCCAGAGTCCTCAAGGTCTCAGAGAGATGGTTGCAAAGTTACGTCAATCATAAATATGAAAACGTTCCTCAGCAGGTGGAGGTAGAACCAAAACCAAAACGCCGTTTGACCATACAGATGGATGAATTGTGGTCTTTTGTGGACGACAAAGGCAATAAACAGTGGGTATGGCTTGCCATTGATGCCGAGACTCGTGAAATTGTCGGTTGTTATATAGGCGATCGCACTGGTGAATCAGCTCAGAAGTTATGGGAATCGTTGCCTAGCGTCTATCGCCAATGTGCGGTTATTTATACTGACTTCTATTCGTCTTATCCAGTTGTCCTGCCCAGCAAACGTCATAGGGCTGTCGGGAAAGAAACGGGAAAGACCAACTATATTGAGAGATTCAACTGTACGTTACGTCAACGAGTATCAAGACTAGTTAGAAAGACCTTATCTTTTTCTAAGAAATTGGAAAATCACATTGGAGCCATTTGGAATTTTATTCATCATTACAACGATTCTTTACCTCCGTGTGCGTCCTTTCCTTTTTAGGACTACCCATTAATTAACTGCACTTTCCCCTTACGTTTTGGCTCCTTCCGATTAGACACAATCCAGATATAAGTCGGAATACCCGTATTATAAAAAATATTTTTTGGCAACGCGATAATACATTCCAACCAGTCATTTTCGATAATATGCTTTCTGATTTCACTCTCACCGCCCCCAGCATCACCCGTAAACAAAGCCGATCCATTATGGACAGTTGCAATCCGACTACCCAACTTAGTATCCAGTTTCATCTTGCTAACCATATTCATCAAGAACAATAACTGTCCATCTGAAATAGAAGGCAATCCCACCTGAAACCGAGAATCCTTAATTACTTCCTTGCCCTTTTTGCCTCTGTCATCAACGATCGCATCTTCATCTATTTTCCAAGTCTTGCCATAGGGCGGATTGGAAAGCATAAAGTCAAAATGTAAATGCGGAAATCCATCCTTAGAAAGCGTAGAACCATAGACAATGTTTTCCGACTTTTCGCCCTTAATCAACATATCACTGGTACAAATAGCATAGGTTTCAGGGTTTACTTCCTGTCCATAAAGCTCAAAATTTGCCTTACTCTTATTGGTTACTTCCAACGCAAAATTTTCTGCTTCCGTCAACATCCCACCGCTCCCACAAGCAGGATCGTAAATTAAATAAGTCCCTTTGCTTATCTTCTCTTTTACAGGCGTAAATAAAATATGCGTCATCAACTTAATGATTTCACGCGGCGTAAAGTGTTCTCCCGCCTCTTCGTTATTATCTTCGTTAAACTTCCTAATCAATTCTTCAAAGACATAACCCATTCCCAAATTAGTCAAAGGCGGAAGCACTTCACCCTTACTATTTTTCGCTTCATTGGAACCTAGATTTATTTCTTTATTACATAGCTTCTCAATCAGCAAGTAAGTCGCGCCAGCCTCTTTCATCGTTTCCAACTGATTTCTCAGCTTAAACTTGCTGATAATTTCCTGCACATTAGGACTAAACCCATCAAGGTAGTCTTCTAAATTGCTATCAATATTACCCGCATCTCCCATCAAAGACTCAAAAGTATATTGGGAGATATTCCAAAACCCATACCCAGAATAATTTTCTAAAGCAACTTTTTCATCAATTTCCTGCTCAATCAAAAAAGCATTTGCATCTAACACTTCTTGCTTAGTCGGCACAAGCAACACATCTAAACGTCTTAAAACAGTGAAAGGCAAAATAATATCGCGGTATTTGCCCCTTACAAATACATCTCTAAGAACATCGTCTGCGATGCTCCAGATATAACTAACGATCTGATTGTGTACTTTTGGATTCATATGAATATTTTACTAGATTATTGATCTTTTTAATTCAATCTAAAATCATGGAGCCTATGAAGACCTCGACTTCGTTAGCTATGACGTATTAGGCGACGTTGTTTGCGGTGGTTTTGCTATGCCTATTCGTGAAGGTAAAGCTCAAGAAATCTATATCGTCACCTCTGGCGAAATGATGGCAATGTATGCAGCGAACAACATCGCTCGCGGTATTCTCAAATATGCTCACTCTGGTGGTGTGCGTTTAGGCGGCTTGATCTGCAACAGCCGTAAATGCGATCGGGAACTTGAGTTGATTGAAACTCTTGCCAAGCGCTTGAACACTCAAATGATTCACTTTGTACCTCGCGACAACGTGGTTCAACATGCTGAATTGCGCCGCATGACTGTGATTGAATACGCGCCTAATCACCCTCAAGCTCAAGAATATCGCACTCTTGCCGATAAAATCTACCACAATACCAACTTCACAATTCCTACTCCCATAACCATGGACGAATTGGAAGACCTCTTAGTTGAGTTTGGTATCCTTGGCGACGACAAAGCATTCGAGCATCTCGTTGGTAAGACTGCCGATGAAGTCCCCGTAGAAGAACTTGCTCTAGTTTAACAATTTCGACTCTGTGCAGGCTCAGCCTGCACAGAGTGACTCTCAATCCTTTTACCCTTTTCCTTGAGGCTAATATGACACCTCCAGAATCCGCTACATTAACACCTCCAACCGCTACAACACCTGTTAATGACATTCCTGAGACCAAGGCATTCATCAAAGAAGTCATCGAAGTATATCCAGACAAAGCCAAGAAAAAACGCGAAAAGCACCTCAACGTGTTTGAAGAAGGCAAGTCTGATTGTGGTGTCAAATCCAACATCAAGTCTGTACCTGGATCGATGACCACCCGTGGTTGCGCCTACGCTGGTTCTAAAGGTGTAGTTTGGGGACCAATCAAAGACATGATCCACATCAGTCACGGGCCGGTTGGTTGTAGTTACTACTCTTGGTCAGGTCGCCGTAACTACTACATCGGCACAACTGGTATTGATTCCTTCGGCACGATGGACTTCACCTCCGACTTCCAAGAACGTGATATCGTTTTCGGTGGTGATAAAAAACTATTGAAACTGATTACCGAGTTAGATGAACTCTTCCCTCTCAATCGTGGTGTTTCCATTCAATCGGAATGCCCAATCGGTTTGATTGGAGATGACATTGAAGCAGTAGCTAAGAAAGCTGCTAAAGAAATCGGCAAGACTGTTGTCCCTGTCCGTTGTGAAGGCTTCCGTGGTGTATCGCAATCCCTCGGACACCACATCGCCAATGACGCAGTACGTGACTGGGTTTTCCCTCAATTCGATAAGAACAAGAAAGAAGGTAACATTCCAGATAGTACCGCCTATGATGTTGCCATTATCGGTGACTACAACATTGGTGGTGATGCTTGGTCTAGCCGCATCTTGATCGAAGAAATTGGCTTGCGCGTTGTCGCCCAATGGTCAGGTGACGGAACGCTCAATGAGATGATCAATACTCCTTCTGTAAAGCTGAATCTAGTTCACTGCTATCGCTCCATGAACTATATCAGCTGTCACATGGAAGAAGCCTATGGTATTCCTTGGTTAGAATACAACTTCTTTGGTCCCACCCAAATCGCTGCCTCACTCAGAGAAATTGCTTCTAAATTTGATGAAACCATTCAAGCCAAAGCTGAAGAAGTGATTGCGAAGTATCAAGCTCAGACCGATGCTGTCCTTGCTAAATTCAAATCCCGTTTAGAAGGTAAAACCGTAGCTCTGATGGTTGGTGGATTACGTCCTCGCCACGTTGTTCCTGCGTTCCACGATCTTGGTATGAAGTTGATTGGTACGGGCTACGAATTCGGTCACAATGACGACTACAAGCGCACCACTCACTACATTGAGAATGGCACTCTCATCTATGACGATGTTTCGGCATACGAGTTTGAAGCCTTCGTCAAAGAACTGAAGCCTGACCTCATCGCCTCTGGCATCAAAGAGAAGTATGTGTTCCAGAAGATGGCGCTACCTTTCCGTCAGATGCACTCTTGGGATTACTCAGGTCCTTATCACGGTTATGACGGCTTTGCGATCTTTGCCCGTGACATGGATCTTGCCCTCAACAGCCCCACTTGGAGCTTAGTTGGCACTCCTTGGAAAACTGCGGAAGTTGCTGCTTAGATCCCCCCCAGCCCCCCTTAAAAAGGGGGGAGAATTAATTCAATTAAGTCCCCCTTTACAAGGGGGATGCCCGATAGGGCAGGGGGATCAAACCTCTGCATTTAACAGAAATTCATGAGTGAGGGTTACAAACTTTTCAAACCCATTCTCATTCAAGAATCTTTCACTCACATTGATTTTCACCTAGATTGGAATTAAAATCATGTCCCAGAATAACGTTAACGACATTCAAGATCACGCTCGGTTATTCCACCAAGACGAATACCAAGAGCTATTTCAAGCGAAGAAAGAATTTGAAGGTGGGCATAGTCCCGAAAAAGTTGCCGAAATTGCGGAATGGACAAAGGGTTGGGAATATCGCGAAAAGAATTTCGCCCGTGAAGCCCTCACCGTTAATCCCGCTAAAGCTTGTCAGCCCCTCGGAGCAATCCTTGCCGCAGTTGGGTTTGAGGCTACGTTACCCTTCGTTCATGGTTCTCAAGGCTGTGTTTCCTATTTCCGCAGCCACTTCACCCGCCACTTTAAAGAACCCTTCTCAGCCGTATCCTCTTCGATGACAGAAGATGCAGCAGTTTTTGGTGGACAATTGAATATGATTGAAGGCTTGGCAACTTCCTACAATCTCTACAAGCCCAAGATGATTGCGGTCTGCACAACCTGTATGGCAGAGGTAATCGGTGATGACTTACAAGCATTCATCACCAATGCTAAGGCTGCTAATTCAGTTCCTCAAACTTTTCCCGTTCCCTATGCCCATACGCCTAGCTTTGTTGGTTCTCACATCACTGGCTACGACAACATGATCAAGGGCATTCTCTCGAACCTGACCGCAGGCAAGAAGCAAGAAACTACCAACGGCAAGATTAACTTCATCCCAGGATTTGAAACCTACATTGGCAACCTCCGCGAAATCAAGCGCTATGCTAATTTGATGGATGTTAACTACACCTTGCTTGCTGATAACTCTGAATACTTAGATTCGCCTAATACTGGTGAATACCAAATGTATCCAGGTGGAACCAAGCTAGAGGATGCTGCGGATTCGATCAATGCTGAAGCGACGATCGCATTTCAGTCCTACGCTACCACCAAGACCAGAGAATACATTGAAACCGAGTGGAATCAAAAGACCTACGTCAGCCGTCCCGTCGGTATTCGCGGTACTGATGAATTCTTGATGAAGCTTTCGGCTCTAACGGGCAAGCCCATTCCTAAGGAATTGGAAGAAGAAAGAGGTCGCGCCGTTGACGCTCTGACCGATTCTCAAGCATGGTTACATGGCAAGCGCATTGCCCTCTATGGTGATCCTGACTTGGTAATCGGTTTAGTTCAGTTCCTCTTGGAAGTTGGTGCAGAACCAATTCATATCGTCGTTAGCAACAGCAACGCTAACTTTGAAGGCGAATTACGCGCTCTGCTTGATTCGAGTCCCTTCGGTCAGAATGCCACGATCTGGGGTGGTAAGGATCTATGGCACTTGCGATCGCTCCTCTTCACTGAGCCTGTGGATCTCTTGATTGGCAACTCCTACGGTAAGTACCTATGGCGCGATACTAAGACTCCTTTGGTACGCATTGGCTATCCTATCTTCGATCGCCATCACCTCCACCGCTATTCGACCTACGGTTATCAAGGCGCAATCAATCTACTCAACTGGATTGTAAATACCATCCTCGATGAACTCGATCGCAACACGATCATTCCATCGAAGACCGACATTTCCTACGACTTGATTCGCTAGATAAAACCCTCACCCCTAGCCCCTCTCCCGCAGGAGAGGGGAACAAGAAAAAATATTGCTTACCTCTTTCTCCCCTTCTCCTGCGGGAGAAGGGGTTGGGGGATGAGGGCAGAGGCGATCGCCGCAGAAAGTAAATTTTTAAGTACAGCAAGAGGAGGCAGGTCATGCTTGACATTCAAATTAACGATACAACCTTGAGAGATGGCGAACAGGCTGCTGGTGTAGCGTTTAGCATTGAAGAGAAAATCGAAATCGCCAAATTCCTCGATCGCATTGGCGTACAAGAATTAGAAGTGGGCATTCCTGCTATGGGTGGGGCAGAAACCGAAGCGATCGCCGCCATTAATAACTTAGGGCTCAAAGCAAAATTACTGGGCTGGAATCGGGCAACGATCTCTGATATTCAAGCTTCCATCGCCTGTGGACTAAAGCGCGTCCATATTTCTGTACCTGTCTCTGACATGCAAATTGGTCTAATGGCTGACGGTAAGCGGGAAACTGTGCTGAAGCGTCTGCAAGAAAGTATTGCCTATGCTCTTGATCGCGGTTTATATGTGTCCGTTGGTGGTGCTGATGCCTCCAGAGCCGATGATTATTTCCTATTAGAAGTAGCAGCTTCAGCAGAACAATGGGGCGCTTCTCGCTTCCGTTTTTGCGATACTGTCGGCATTCTCGATCCTTTTAACACCTATCGCAAGATTAAGCTACTGGTCAGGTAGTCCTAAAAAGGAAAGGACGCACACGGAGGTAAAGAATCGTTGTAATGATGAATAAAATTCCAAATGGCTCCAATGTGATTTTCCAATTTCTTAGAAAAAGATAAGGTCTTTCTAACTAGTCTTGATACTCGTTGACGTAACGTACAGTTGAATCTCTCAATATAGTTGGTCTTTCCCGTTTCTTTCCCGACAGCCCTATGACGTTTGCTGTGCAGGACAACTGGATAAGACGAATAGAAGTCAGTATAAATAACCGCACATTGGCGATAGACGCTAGGCAACGATTCCCATAACTTCTGAGCTGATTCACCAGTGCGATCGCCTATATAACAACCGACAATTTCACGAGTCTCGGCATCAATGGCAAGCCATACCCACTGTTTATTGCCTTTGTCGTCCACAAAAGACCACAATTCATCCATCTGTATGGTCAAACGGCGTTTTGGTTTTGGTTCTACCTCCACCTGCTGAGGAACGTTTTCATATTTATGATTGACGTAACTTTGCAACCATCTCTCTGAGACCTTGAGGACTCTGGCAATTCCAGCTAGTGGGATTTTTTCTAGTAGTAGTTTCTCAAGAAGGTCATAAGTGTCTTGGGTACGCTCTGAAACTCTCTGCCACTGTGGATTTTCTACAAATTGACGACCACAGTCCCGACATTTATAATTTTGTTTTCCATGTCGTGTACTGCCGTTTTTTACAACGGATACGGACTGGCAGGATGGACAGGATGGCCTTGCTTCTGACATTACTTTACTTTGTATCAACTATCTGGATATTTTCCTACATCCTTTCCTTTTTAGGACTACCCAGTTAGGTATATTGATGCGTCGCAAACGAGACGAAGAAACCCTTCGATTGATGAATGATGAATTAGCATTAGCACGCGATCGCGCCTTAGAAGCAAATCATACTAAAAGCACCTTTGTTGCAAATATGAGTCATGAATTACGTACACCGCTTAATGCGATTATCGGCTATAGCGAGATGTTGCAAGAAGATGCAGCTTTGCTAGGATTGGATGATTTTGAAGATGATCTCCAGAAAATTTATCGCTCTGGCAAGCATCTACTGGATTTGATTAACGACATTTTAGATATGACCAAAATTGAAGCGGGTAAATTAGAAATTTATTACGATGATTTTGATGTGCCAATGCTGGTATGGGATGCCAGTCAAACAATTCAACCCTTGTTACTCAAAAACAATAATCATCTAGAGATAGAATGCGATCAGCAACTTGGGGGAATTCGGGCAGATATGACGCGAGTCAGACAAGTTCTCTTAAATGTTTTAAGTAATGCCTGTAAATTCACAAAATCTGGTGTGATTAAAATCCAGGTAAACCGCAAAAAATCGGTTTTAGGAGAAATTTTTTGCTTCACGATTAGCGATACAGGCATAGGAATTAGTCCAGAAAATCTGCAAAAACTGTTTCAGCCATTTAACCAAGCTGATAGTTCCACGACGAGACAATATGGTGGAACAGGTTTAGGGCTTGCCATTAGTCATCGTCTTTGTCAAATGATGAGTGGTGATATTACAGTAATTAGTGAATTGGGAATAGGCTCAACTTTCACGATCTGTTTACCAATTGACTGCGAAAGCGCGTCTAAAACCACGCCAAAACAAGGACAACTGAGATCTTGCACCATTCCTGAAAGAGTTAAGTAGGAATGGGTTTGAGAATAATTTCAAACCCATGACGAGCAGCAATATCGGCACTAATTTGGAGATACCTAAGAAGTTTCAACCAAAGGACAGAAGGAAATAAAACGGAAAGTGTCAAATCACAGGTAGCTTTCCAGTCCAAGACAGGAGGACTCGACCATTGATCAATCCAATGGGCCAAAAGATAAGCAAGCAGAGAGAGGATAAGCCAACGATAAACACCAAGTTTTGTAGATTGCCCAAAACAATGCAAACCAAAGCGATGTTTGATGGTTTTGAAGAATCCCTCAATCGCCCAACGCTTACGACCTAACATCACCAGATAAGCACCAGAATAAGGATGAGAAGAGACAACAAAGCGTAACTCCCGTTTACTATCAGCTCTTTTGAGCCAAAACCAAGAGATCGTCAAAGGCTGAGTTAGCCCTTCTAGCAAAATTTGTTGTCCACGTTTGCCATGACGATAAAGTTGTTTGACTGTACGGCCATCTTGAAGTTTACGATTGTTGCGTACACCGACAACGATGCGCCAAGTCTTGGCGCGGACAGTATTGAAAAACTTCACCGTACTAAACTCAGTATCAGCAAGGACAATCACAGTCTTGCCTTGGGTTAGTTGCTTGGGTACTGTCCCCAATAACTTACAAGCTAAGTCAGAGGGACTGGGGTATCCTTTGCCGCGCCATACTCTAAAACTCCATGGTACGCGCCACTCTCCATAGACCAGATACAGTACAACCAGATGTAGTCCTCGCTTTCCGTTTAGTATTCTCACCCATGGGTCTGGTTCGTTTTGGGTGGGATTGCTCAAATGTAAAAACTTGCCGCTTTTTTCTAGGGTAGTCAAGTCTATCAGTATCTTTAATGGCACTTGTTTCGATGGGCGATGCTTGGCGATTTGTCCCAAAATAGCCTGCCGTGTTGACCGAATTACTGCTCTCGTTGACCAGTTATAGTGATTGAGAAATCGGCTGAGTGCACTCGCTGATTTTATCTGTGTATGTTCTGGATAAGGATGCCTTTGTGCTTCGAGAAATAGTCCTAGTATTGCATTGAGACTTGCTGTTTGATACACACTTGGCATCAAACACAGAAGACTATACACTAGCCCTTGGGCGTGCTTAACGATGCTTTCCATGCTCGTTATTTAATTTACTACTACGCCCTTTTTTTCACATTTCTGCTCTTTCTGCAACCCCTTTTCTTGAATGGTGCAAGATCTCAGACAAACTTCTTCCCCTAGTTTATCGACTTCGACTAAACATCCACCACAGCAAATAGATAATCCAAAGCAAGAACATCCTTCTATTTTAGTGATTGCTAGCGATTCGATGCTCCATCAATCTACTCAGTCTTATCTTAATCATCTTGGAGTTGCGATCTACTCATCCTCAAATGCAGAAGAGGGAATGCAATTAGTCTATCAAATTTTACCCGATGCCATTATCTTAGATATGCAAACGCCCTCAATGAGTGGATGGGAAGTACTTAAAGAATTAAAGGCACAGCCTTTAACTTCTGGAATTCCAATTATTTTGCTAACCATTAATGATGAAAAGCATGAGAACTACGAGGTTGGGGCAAATGACTATTTATTTAAGCCAATTGATCGCGATCGCCTTGTTACGATCATTGAGAAATATCGTGCTGAGCAACAGTCTGAGCTTTCAGTGTTGGTGATCGAAGATGATTCTAATATTAGAGCAATGTTGAAACGGATGCTAGAAAAGGAGAATTGTATTGTCTCTGAGGCTCAAGACGGACATGATGCTTTGGAGGTGATGACGCAGAAAATTCCGCAATTAATTTTGCTCGATTTGATGATGCCCAATATCGATGGCTTTGAGTTTATGCATTTGCTGAGGTTGCGGCAAGATACTCCATCAATTCCAATTATTATCATTACAGCAAAAGATTTGACGAATGAAGACTGCACCCGTCTCAGTGGCTCGGTACAAAAAATTCTACAAAAAACTAATTACAGTTACCCGCAACTACTCGAAGAAATCGTGCGCCGACTATATAAATTAGGGGTCTTGGCAACCAATCAAATCCCACAATAAAAGTGGCGGTGCTTCGCACCGCCACTTTTATTGTGGGATTTATTTCTTACAACAATTGTCGATTAATCGAGCCACAAGAAAAATTTTGAAAGCGTTGCTTTGCAACGCTTTCAAAATTTTTCTTGGTTTGTTTTTGAGCGCAAAGCGCTGTAAATAACCCTTGCTTTGCTATAAAAACTAAAAAAGCTAACTCATGATTGCGATAAACTATTGGTTGTTTTCTAGCGCCCAGAGACTATAGACCGCTATTTCCATGCCAAACACCAATCCAAATACTAATATCACAATTCATCCCCGTGCCATCGTGCATCCCAAGGCAAAGATTGGCGAAGGCACATCCATTGGAGCTGATGTCATTGTTGACGAGTTTGTAGAAATCGGCGATCGCTGCGAGATTAGGGCAAGAGCCATTATCACGGGGAATACCAAGATTGGCAATGACAACCAAATAGGCTATGGGGCTATCGTTGGCTCTGAGCCGCAGGATACTTCCTACAAGGGCGCAATTAGTTTTGTGGAAATTGGCGATCGCAATGTGTTGCGAGAGTACGTAACGGTCAATCGTGGCACAAAGGAAGGCTCGGCAACTAAAATCGGTAATGATAATCTATTGTTTACTGGGGCACATGTGGCCCACAACTGCACGATCGGCGATCGCGTAATTTTAGTAAATAATGTGTTGTTAGCGGGTTATGTAGAAGTGCATGACCATGCCTTTATGGGTGGCGACTCAGTTGTACATCAGTTCACGCGCATCGGTTCCTATGCGATGATTCGCGGACAAACTCGTCTTGGGATGGATGTGCCGCCTTATTGCATGGCTGTTGATACAAATATGGTGTATGGTCTAAACCGCCTTGGGTTACGTCGAAATGGGTTCGGGCACGAACGCCGACGGACAATTCTTTCGGCATATGAAGTGATCTATAATTCCGCTCGCAATCGTACTCAAGCGATCGCATTTCTAGAGTCAGATCCTGAATTTGCGAACAATCCTGATATTCAATTGTTCTGCAATTTTATTAAGAACAGTCGTCGCGGGATTTGTAAACTCTATGAGAAAGGCGCAAGCCGCATCGAAGAAGATCGAGATTAGATGCACAATCATCTTAAAACAACGGTTCTAAGAATTGTCGTAGATACTTGCGATCGCCTCCTCTAACCACAAATTAAGATCGCGATCGCATAGCGTTATTTTTTGCTCAGTCTGAGTCATGGTTTTAGTTACCGATCTTCAAAACAATGGCTAAGGCTTGGCTAATTTCTTGCATTGTTTCATCATCTAAAGTTCCTACTTGCTTGATTAGTCGTTGTTGGGAAACAGAGCGAATTTGAAATGTGTCTGCGGTCGATAATTTGCTCAGTCTATTTTTTGTTGTGGGTTCAAGCTTCACCATCCAAGGGACTTGGGCAAATGTTGGGTTCCATCCTGTAATCGGAACAATGACTTTTAATCGGAGAACGCCTATTTCGTCACTACTAACAATTATGCAGGGTCGAGTTTCCCCAATCTCATCGCCGATGCTAGGATCGGCACTATATAGCCAAATTTGACCTCTAAGCATAGTCTTGGTACTCATAGAAGTCTTCGTTATTGGCATCGACAAATTCAGTCAGGTTGCTGTTTTCAGCATAAAAGGGGCGCATGATTGCGGCAGCCTCTCTTAGGCTAAGTTTTTCTGGTTTGTCTATGTCTTGCCGTAGCATCTTTAAGGCAAATTCGATTACCTCTAGGCGATCGCCTTAGTGGTGCAGAAAACTCAGGAGAGTCTCAAGATGAGACAATGGTAATACGAGCAAATTCGATACGAAAATCTAACTTTTCGCGTTTGGCAATAGAAGCACAGGCAGGGGGAGGATTAGTTCTAGGGAAAATCTGCAAAAGAGGAAGAGGTTTTTGTTGGTAAAGAAGGGTGTGAAGCTGACGGAGACCGAGTTGCAGAAAACTCAAGCCGCGATGATCGTGCCAATCAATAGCCGCCCTTTGCCCCAAACGCACCAACATTATGCCAAGAATTACAGCAATCAGGTTAGCCGTGGCAAGGAGCATAAACAAACAGGTAAGAGATTGAGCATCACGGAGATGCGAGCTAACCACATTAAAAGCCGCCGACTTGTAATCCTTAAAATGAGGTTCAATACCGCCAAAGCGTTTGCCATAGAGAGCAAAAGTCTTTAATGAAGGGGGAATATCGCTAAGGACAGCCCATGAACCGTTAGCCATGTCTAGGTTAGCCGTCGCTAAATGACAATTAACATCACCGAGTACGGTGACATCGGGAACTAGATAAGCTTGCTCTGCGGGAGGTATCAGTTGTTCAACACGCTTGGTTGTACCTGTTGGCAGAGTCACTAGCAGATCGCTCTTTGCGCGAATTGCCCAAGACCAGTGATTTTGCTGTAACCATCGGATTAATTCCCCATGTTCAAAACCTCGGTCGGCAAGCAAGGTCACCGTACTTTGTGGCGGCAATAGAGAGCGTACTTGTTCTAAGACGGGACGATAATGTTCAAAGCCAACTGTAGCGCTGCCATGCTCTAGTACTACTTGAGCTAGAGTAATCGACCTCCCTCCCCAAATCAAGCATACTTCTATAAGACAGAATTTATCCCACAGCATACTTGTGTCTAAGGCTAGTTCCAACGATTCTCCTGCAAATGCTTGGAGAAAGTGCTTCACCAATGGGTTATAGAATCTCTCGGCGATGATATGTGGATTATGCACAAAGTAGCTTAGTCTTTCCATCTGACTTCTGGCTTGGCACTCTCGATGGCTCAAATAGGGCAACCAATGACTCAGACTTGCCCTTCCTGATTGCAATATCGCGGCTACTGCCTCCGCAAATCCTTGGAGATGTCGCTTATCTTTTGGCTTGAGCCATTGACGCAGTTGTTCTTGTAGCTGAAGATATAGGTGGGGCATTTGTATAAGATCTTTTGTTGAGGAACTTGAGTATCTCATCTCTTGCCCCTTTTTGCCTCTTGTCTCATGATGAGATTCTATGCCTAGCAACGCTTTTCAGATTTTTCTGCACCACTAAGAGGCGATCGCTATTCGGCATTTGTTTGATTGCTTCTAAAATTTGAGTTTTAATCATAGTTTTTTGTCCACTAATTTAAAAAAGATGCTACGCACAAAGACAAACAACTGATTTCTCATCATTGATACCGTCCAAACTATTAATAGTTTGCCTATTTTCAAATACACCAGTCTCAATAATTGCTTTGCATAACTTATCGATGACAGGAACAGAAACGCTATTACCGATTAACTTCATCCATTTTGCTCTTGATTCTGGCAACTTAAAATCTTTAGGAAATCCCTGTATTAAACAAGCTTCACTTTTAGTAATCCTTCTAAATGCTTTAGGCTTATAAATTTCTTGGATAAATTTGTTTTTAAATTCCTCATGATTTGAGGATTCTATAGTCTTTAAAGTTATGAAATCATTTGTGTCACTTGCAACTAAAGTTGGGAAAATGTCAGAACTTGGTAAAAATATGCGATTCACTCCAAATAATCCTGTGCTTATTTTAGTATTTTTAAAATCATAACGAACCTCATGACATTCAATAATACCTTTTTCTTTAAGGGACTCAATTGCTTTTTCAATGGATATCTTCTCGATCTTAAATTTTCTTTGAGTATTCAGATTGTCAATAATAATTTTGTGATCGTTTGCAAATGAAAGTAATATTGCTTCTTCTCTTGTTAGGTTACTAATATTATAGTCTTTTATAATAAAGCTATACTCTTCAGACTTTAAGATTTCTAATTGAATTAGTTGATTAATTTCATCTTGATTAATAGATGAGTCTAGACCTTGAAATTGTTCTAATGACAAAGGATTACCATCAAGTTCGCCATAAGCACTTTTACGTCTATTTTTAAGCAATAACAAACAAATATTTTTTTGTCGTTGAGTGGTGACAATAATATCCCATGAATGAATTGTTGTATGACCATTTCTAAGATCATTAAACAAAAAATAATCATTAAATCCATTAGTATTTGAAAGACTCATTGTCTTAGGTTCAATAATATTTCCAAACAAGTCCATTTGAACAATCTTATTATCTATTGATCTTTTTACTTCAATGCCTAATATGTCTCCAAGTTTCAGTTTTTTTTCAATAGATCTAGGCAGGATAAATTTTTGAAAGTACTTTTCTTCTTTAAAGCCAATTATGTATATGCGAATTCTATTTTGAGGTACACCATAATCAAATGAATTAATTACGAAGTAATCAGCATAATATCCCGCTTTCTGGATTCTTTCTAAAATATACGATAGAGCTTTCTTATTGCGAGGATCGACTAAGCCTTTCACATTTTCAAAAATAAAGGCTTTGGGCTGAGATTGTTGCAGCAGATAAATTGTGTCATTCCATAACTGTCCTCTGTCATCATCAAAACCTAAATTTTTACCCGCAATAGACCAACTTTGACAAGGAACTCCAGCAGTTAACAAGTCGTGATTAGGCAGTTCTTTTATTTTTGTAATATCTCCTAAGTTGTAACTCGATTCAACTTGAAAGTTGTCACAATATGTGTTTATTGCATCTTTATTGATTTCACTAAATCCAAGGCAATGACCACCATTATTACTTAGAGCCATTTTAAAACCGCCAATTCCAGAAAAAAGGTCAATAAAGGTAAATCTAGTATTATTCATCTGATATCTCTTCTTACATTTTTTACTTCAACAAATATTCGTCAAAATCTGGAGGTGGTTCTATTCCTAAGAATTCACGATAGATACGTTCTCTATAATCTTTTCCTAATGAATTGACTTCCTGAATAAAATTGTTGTAAGTACCTTCCCCTCCAATCAGATCCCAAAATTCATCGCCTATCAATACAGATTCATCTTTGTGCATATTGAACCATCGCATAGGAAAGTCCCATTTATAGTTTTCTTTCTGACTGTAAGGGTTGTATGGCAAGGCAAAGTATGCGTAATCAACTAACTTGGGTTCCATTGCCAGAAGTTTAAATAGCTTCTCTTTGCTTACTTTTGTTTGATCACTATTTGGTAATGGAGCTTTAAGCTCAAAGGCATACCGCTTTCCATTTTCTTCATTCTGGATAAAAATATCACAAACTACGCTTACTGGAATCTGGTTACCAGAACCTTCCTGAATATATTGTAATTCTTCATTCCAATTAGGTTTGACTTTGTTTTTTCCTTTGCTATGTTCTAATTTATTTAATACTTCTTGAATTCTTCTCAGACTCTCTTGCCCAACTGTACCACTAATTGTATGCCCCATTTGGCAATTGCCATAAGCTTCTAGGGCAACAACTTGAGCTAGCTTTTCCCATACAAGACCAAATGGAGTTGCAAATCTTCTCTCAAAATGTGAACCTTTAAAAATTTCATCAGGTACTAATGCTGCATACAGTGGTTTGTTTGAGCGATGATTTTCCTTGATAAAAGGATCAGTAATTAGAACTCGATCCATTACTCGATCCATCATTTTAGACACAACATCTTTTATAGCTTGAGCAATTCTTTGCTGTTTATCCATACGAATACCAATATCCTAATATTAAAGTTTTTCGGATTTACAGCTAAATCTCTTCCCAGAAATCAACATTGAGTATATCGTCAATATCTCGGCTAAACAGCCACGTATTAGGAAAATTGACAGACTTATAATCTGGGTCTGATCGCATTAACTTGAGTGCATCATCAAAAGCATCTTGAAACAATTCGGGACTGTTTGCATAGTTTTTAAGGCTAGGTGACTGTCTCAGGATTTTGTAGATTTCCATCCTTGTTCTATTGATAGTTCTCACCCACCCTGCATAGTCATATTCACTTTTGACATAGAGTCGCTTGAGTAAATGCTCTAGCAAAGTGGTTAGTCTATTTTCTAACTCGCGTCTATCCCTGCCAGCCAAACCCTCTAACTCCTCAATTAAGTTTGCAACATCAAGATTTTGAAAATCACCTGCTTTTAACTTCGCGATCGCTTCTTCTAACCACAAATTAAGGTCGCGATCATACAGCGTAGATTTTTGCTCGATAGTTTGGGTCATAAGTTTCTAAGCACTTGTCCAAAAATTTAAGTTTAAGACCTTTTTAGTATCTCGACTAAACTGCCATACAGCAGGGAAATTAGTGTCAGGATATTCTAGCCTTACCAGTTTGAGGGCAGTATCAAAAGCACGGTCAAAAACCTGAGAGAAATGACCTTTGAGACTGGGAGACTGTTCTAATAATGTAGTTAATTCAGCCCTTTGATTAACGATGGTAATTTCCCAACCTCGATAACATTCGGGTAAACTCACATAGCAACGCTTGAGAATGTGCTCAATTAATCTAGTCAAACGTGACTCTAATTCGCGCCGATCTCTCCCTGCCAAGCCCTCTAACTCCTCAATTAAGTTTTCGACATCTAGATTTTGAAAATCACCAGCCTTTAACTTCGCGATCGCCTCTTCTAACCACAAATTAAGATCGCGATCGTATAGCGTGGATTTTTGCTTAATAGTCTGGGTCATAGGTTTAGGCGATGCGATACAGCATTTATAGAGTATATCCCAAAGAACAAGGGGTTGAAGCCCCTTGCCTGATTTTATTGCTCAATCCAATCAAGCGTCACAACGCCTTGATACTGAGTGTTTTAGACTATTTTCTAAGCAATAACTCCCAGCCAAAACTTTTATGATAGGGACGTTCTTGTCTCTCAATTCCCGACAGCCAAAAAATTACATTTCGATATAATTTTGCAAGCTCATTATTGAGATTGACAAGATTATCAAAACCCAATTTTTTTAGAGTTTTACTAATAGAACTAGAATCCCCACCATGTACTATTGCAGACCTAATGTTATAAACTTCCTTCATTAATGTCTGTGCTTCGGTAAATTTACGATTATTATCTACTTCACACAATATAGCTGCGCCATTAAGAGAGAATCTATATGCTAGCTCGGCTTTATTGCTTTTACCATCTACGGTTTGCAACAATGATTCCCAAGCAATTACAAAATCAACAATTTGTTCTTCAGAAACAAGTTCATCGAGTCCAATCAAAAATCTTGAAAAGGAACGCTCTAAAACATTATCGCCAGAAATATTTTTAACTACAGAAAATGCTTTCTTTAGATCATCAATGTCATCATTACTTAAAATAACTTTGTCAGCAGTAAATTTTGGTTTTGGTCTAGTAATACCCATTTCACCAGTTAAAGAGCTATAAAATTTTATGGTAGTCCTAAAAAGGAAAGGATGTAGGAAAATATCCAGATAGTTGATACAAAGTAAAGTAATGTCAGAAGCAAGGCCATCCTGTCCATCCTGCCAGTCCGTATCCGTTGTAAAAAACGGCAGTACACGACATGGAAAACAAAATTATAAATGTCGGGACTGTGGTCGTCAATTTGTAGAAAATCCACAGTGGCAGAGAGTTTCAGAGCGTACCCAAGACACTTATGACCTTCTTGAGAAACTACTACTAGAAAAAATCCCACTAGCTGGAATTGCCAGAGTCCTCAAGGTGTCAGAGAGATGGTTGCAAAGTTACGTCAATCATAAATATGAAAACGTTCCTCAGCAGGTGGAGGTAGAACCAAAACCAAAACGCCGTTTGACCATACAGATGGATGAATTGTGGTCTTTTGTGGACGACAAAGGCAATAAACAGTGGGTATGGCTTGCCATTGATGCCGAGACTCGTGAAATTGTCGGTTGTTATATAGGCGATCGCACTGGTGAATCAGCTCAGAAGTTATGGGAATCGTTGCCTAGCGTCTATCGCCAATGTGCGGTTATTTATACTGACTTCTATTCGTCTTATCCAGTTGTCCTGCCCAGCAAACGTCATAGGGCTGTCGGGAAAGAAACGGGAAAGACCAACTATATTGAGAGATTCAACTGTACGTTACGTCAACGAGTATCAAGACTAGTTAGAAAGACCTTATCTTTTTGGGTGCAATTAAAAGTGAAAGTTCAGCTCAATAAGAAATGGAAGAAAGATTAAGCCAATAAGCATCCCAATCTTGATTAGTACGGCAGATCCTAAGAGCAAGCATAGCCTTAGCATTTTCAATCGTCCACCAAGAGCCAGCAAGCTTTAAACGATTTTGAATAACATAGCGGTGACCACTCTCAATTTCACCAGAGCCAATGGGTAAATTGGAGTCAATCGTGCCCTGATAGTCTAGACGATTAGGACGATTGAAAAGATAGCGATAAGCGGATCTAACCACAGCCAGATTGTCAGGAACAGATTCAGGTTCTTGAAACGGCTTAAGAGCTTCAAGGACAGCCGAAGCATGATTGGATTTGAGTTGTTGCTTCTGCACATCCATCCATGCTTTCGGAGCATCTGGGGAACAAACGCGACTTGCATCGGCTAGATATTCACATACATGATAGAAATCTAGTAAGTAGCGACTAAGTACACCAAAACGCTGCTCGATTTGGCTAGCAATCCAAGGCGCACCGTCGCCAACCCCATGCACAAAGGTTTCTTCTCCCAATCCAGCACGGATAGCACAATCAAGTAATGCTGCTCCTGCATCATCAGTCGAGCCTATCGTTGCTCCGAAAATAGGCTGCTCTTGCTCAGGGGTACGCGCCGAGGTTAGACGCGCTTCTTTCCAGCTAATTTTACGCGTCTTACGACGGTCAACTTCTTCGCCATCAGTTTCGCTTGCCGTTGTTTCCACAATCGGAATCATTGTCCCATCCATCTCCGCTATTAAAAACTCCACACCCTCGATTGCTGGGAATCCTGTTTCCCAACTCTGCGTTTCTAATATACGCTGGGCATGACTTTCTGTGATCTCCTGTCCTGCACTAATTGGGATGCTTATTCCATGATGTTCCATCATTTTTTTTGGGATTTTCCCAAACGCTACATCTGACCCAAAGTCGGTAATCACTCTCTGCAATGGGCGTGAATATCCTCGGCAATGTACTTCGGCGGCTTTTTGAAATGGTCTCACTACCTGTTTGGACTCTCTTCCAAATTCGATGTACCTTTGCTCTAGTACTTCGATGCGTCCATATCGGCTGTACCAATAGAGTTTTTTTTACCACCTCGGTGTGAAGATGGATTCGCGGCGATATATGCTTCGCTTTGCTTGATTTCTTGCCGCGTTGCCCATGTTTGTAGTGCTGTTTGTCCTAACTGACGGATTTCTTCTATCACTCGTTCCTCGGCTGCGTCGGCTTTGATTAGATCACCTTCTGCATTTTCTACAACGGATAATAATCCTTCGATTTTCGCTTTCAATTCAGGATAATCGTTTAGTCTTTCTTCTATGCTTTTACTGGACGATGCTGTTTTTGTTTTTATATTCACGGCTCAATTTTATGACTTCTTTGGATTAGAACTGTTATCCATCATACTTTCTAACCTACTTTATTTCTCCCATTTCACTTTTAATTACACCCTATCTTTTTCTAAGAAATTGGAAAATCACATTGGAGCCATTTGGAATTTTATTCATCATTACAACGATTCTTTACCTCCGTGTGCGTCCTTTCCTTTTTAGGACTACCAATTTTATAGGGTCAACATGAAATCTACCATGCCGATATAATTTGATAGACTTAATAGTATTTTCTAATTTACAACTCAATTCATTTCGCCAATTCATATTATTATTATATCCAAGACTAATTGGATACTGTATTTTAATTATCACGCCAATTCAAGGATGAAATGCAACACCTAGAGATCTTTGCGTAAAGGGACTCATAAGGATATTCTGATATTAATCACAATAATTAGGATACCCTCATGAGCTTTGTCCATCTTACCACCACAGAAAGAAGTGAACTGTATAAACTAAGAGTAATTGAGCAATTATCTGTATCAGAGATAGGTCGTCGCTTGAAGCGAAACAAAAGTACGATTTCAAGAGAGTTATCGCGCAATACAGACGAGCGACAGATTGGCTATTTGCCAGATACTGCGGTTGCCCTGATGAAAGCAAGACGGAAACAAGCAAAGGTAAGATTTCAGAGCATCAGTGCTGAGACGATCGCCGAAGTCAAACAACGGTTAGAGCAACACCACAGCCCAGAGCAACTAGCAGGGAGAATGGAAAGGGAGGGGCTAGGTAAAATCAGCTATGAGACGATTTATCTGATGATCTATGCAAACCATCAAGAGATGGGAATATATCAACAATATCTGAGGCAGAAGCAAAAGCAACGAAGGCGCAAAGGTCGCCATCAGAAGCGAGGTGGCATTCCCAATAGGGTAGGGATAGAGAATCGACCGAAGATTGCAGATTTAAAAACAGAGATTGGACATTGGGAAAGTGATACGGTAATCGGGTGCAACCACACAGGTATCGTAGTTACGCATGTTGATAAAGCATCGAAGTATTTACTTGCTGGACTAGCTAAGAACAAGACGATGGATGAGATAAACAGAGTGACATTCAATCTATTTGAGCCTATAGAATCAACATCTCGAAAGACAATGACCTTTGATAATGGAAGAGAATTCTGTGGGCATGAGAAGCTATCTGAAAGATTGAAACTAGAGACCTTCTTTGCGAATCCATATCATTCATGGGAACGTGGATTGAATGAACACACCAATGGATTAATTAGAGAGTTCTATCCCAAAAGTACAAACTTTAAAATCGTGAAAGAAGAGGACTTTCAGAAGGCAGTGAATTTGATCAATCACAGACCCAGAAAATCACTTGACTATCGTACTCCTTACGAAGTATTCTTTGCTTCATCAGAACCCGTTGCATTTCATCCTTGAATTGGCGTTATTTCTACATTAGAATCTGAGTAATCCAGAATAGCAGGAGAGGTTCCCAATTGAGCAATTGAAGGTTGTCGTTCATTAATAGCCTGTCTATCAAGACGTATCAAAGAAATATCTGATTCAATCTCAACTAAATCAGATTCAAGTCTTACACCATGCAGACGACCAATAAGAGTGATTTCATCAACCCCACTATTGATATTAACTATTAGTTGTTTTAATGCATTTATCAGTGGGAGCATGTCACTTTTGCAAAAAGCGAGAGAAAGGAGGGAGAATAGAATAATTTAGATACCAGTAAAAGCATGACACCAGAACAAGCCGAGAAATTACAAGAACATGTGCAGGAGATCGCCAAAATACTTTACGCAAATACCGAACTAGAAGCGCTAAAGACATTTTCAGGGATCGAACAAGCCGTGCGAGAACAGATGCAACAGCATGTGATGCCCGAAGTAGGAATTTTTTTGTCTCAACAAGTACAGGAACAACAGAAGGACGAGAACGCAAGCTCAAAAGCATCCTTGGAGAAATAACTGTAACCACTCAACAAGCAGAGCAACTGGGAATTAAGGCACATACTCGTCTGAGTCCATACCTGGAAATGTGTTGTTTGCGAGTCAGTGCAAATAGCTCCTATGAACACACCGAAGCAGATGTGACAATATTTACAGGAATTCGAGTCCCAGCCAAGACCCAACAGCGTTTAGTCCATCGACAAACCTTTGAATTACCCCAAGCAGAGCAAGAGATTAACGAACTGAGTGCAGATGGCGGTAAGATCCGCATCAGAACACCTGTGGGAGAAGAATGTCGATGGCTAGACTATAAAGGAGTGAGATTGCATGAGTTTGCTACTGGAGCTAGCTTTCAGGACAATCAGCAGTTAGTCGATTGGGTACGCCAGCAACCCTTGAGTACGCCAATAACTTGTTTAGGGGATGGACATGATGGAGTATGGAATTTGATTAAGCCCATGGCTACTGAAGAGCAACGACGTGAAATTCTCGATTGGTATCATCTGATGGAGAATCTAGAAAAAGTGGGTGGTTCAATACGTCGCTTAAAAGATGCGAGAGCTTTACTTTGGAAAGGTAATGTTGATGATACTATTACTCTTATTGAACAGTGTAAACGTAGGCAGGCTGTTAATTTCTGTGCCTATCTCCGAAAACATAGACACCGTATTGTCAATTATGATTACTATCAGAGTGAGCAGATTTGTTCTATCGGTTCAGGAGCAGTTGAGTCTGCGGTAAAGCAGATTGACCGTCGCACTAAAATCTCTGGTGCTCAGTGGAACAAAGAAAATGTCCCTCAGGTGCTTGCCCATCGTTGTGCTTATCTCAATGGTTTATTGGCTTTCTAGACTATCCCAAAAAAGTGACATGCTCCCTTTATCAGTTGTGTTGAATCAAAATATTTTTCTGACTTTAAGAATGCAGCTTTCATTAGTCTATATATTATGTTTTCTAGTTGGACTCCAGAGTAATCGCCATAACATGAAATCATATTTTGTATGCTTTCAATATTCCCAATATATTCCTTGAATTTTGCATAAACAGGCTCATCTTCTAAAGAATGTATTATATAAATCAAGAGTAAGATTGATTGCCTCTACAGGTGAAAATTCCATGCTTTTTCCACTGTCATCTTCATTAATCAAAATCCATTTAGAAGTAAATTTTATATGCCTTTTAGCAAATGTAGAATTTGCAGTTGTACAAATGTTATTTGCGATTTCTAATAAATCGAAGCTGTTCACGAAGACCTCATTTAAAAATGATAAAAACAGGGAGTTGATGTTAGCGATTTTAACATCAACTCCCATTAACTTAGTTATTCAATCCCATCAAGAGGCGCAAAGCCTTGACGCTGAGTATTTTCGGTAATAGACCTTGGCTCTAGGAACTGCAATAGATAATCGCGTCCGCCAGCTTTGGAACCGATACCGCTTAGCTTGAAACCACCGAAGGGATGGCGATCTACCAATGCGCCTGTGATACCGCGATTGATGTAGAGATTGCCCACTTCAAACTCGCGATAGGCGCGTTCGATATGGGAAGGAGTGCGCGAATATAAGCCACCCGTGAGTGCGAAGTTTGTCCCATTAGCGATCGCTAAAGCCTCATCAAAACTATTCGCCTTGATTACCGCCAATACGGGACCAAAGATTTCCTCTTGGGCGATCGCACTGTCAGGATCGACATCGCTAAAGATCGTTGGTGGTACATAGAAACCGTGATGGGGAACTTCTCCTTCAAAAGCAAGTTTGGCGGTTTCTTTGCCCTTGGCGATGTAGTTGAGAATGTTCTTCTGGGCGGCTCCATCGATCACAGCGCTGAATTTGGTGTCAGGGAGATGGGCTTCACCAACCTTTAGCGATCGCGTGGCTTCTACCAGACGCTCTAGGAAGTTGTCGTAAACGGGTGCGAGGACAATCGCTCTGGAACAAGCGGAACATTTCTGACCAGCAAAACCGAAGGCGGAATTCATTACGCCCACTACGGCTTGATCGAGGTCGGCGCTTTCATCGATGATGATGCCATTTTTGCCACCCATTTCGGCGATGACGCGCTTCATGTGTTTTTGCTTAGGGCGCAAAATCGAGGCTTCGGTGACGATTTGACAGCCGACTTGTTGGGAACCTGTGAAGGCGATCAGATGCACATCGGGATGTTTGACTAAATGGGAACCAACGGTGGAACCTTTGGCGGGAAGATAGGTAAATACGCCTGTGGGTAAGCCTGCGGCTTGGAGAACTTCGGCGATTTTTGCACCGATTACTGAGGACTGCTCTGCGGGTTTGAGGATGACGGTGTTACCTGCGGCGATCGCAGCGACGCTCATACCCAATGCGATCGCAAAAGGAAAGTTCCAAGGCGAAATGACAACTACAACACCACGAGGCTGATAGATGTAAGTATTGTCTTCCCCAGGGAGATTGCGTTGTACGCCCGATTCGAGGCGTTCCATTTCTTTGGCATAGTAGCGGCAGAAATCGATCGCTTCTGAAACTTCGCCATCACCTTCGCGGATCGGTTTAGCCACTTCCCAACAAATCCATGCAATTAATTCTTCGCGCTTCTCTTCCATAAAGTCAGCGGCTTTGCGGAGAATATCACCCCGTTCTTTAGCGCTGAGTTTCTTCCATGACGCAAAGGCGGATTTTGCAGATTTAACTGCTGCTTCGGCTTGGTCGATGCTGGCTAGCCCAATTTTGCCGACTACTTGCGAGGAGTTGGCAGGATTGACAGATTCGACATAGGTTTCTGTTTCTACAGCTTGACCGTTAATGATCGGTAAATAGGTTTTACCCAGTTGGCGGCGAACCTGCTGTAATGCATTTTGGGCAGCCTCTCGTTCTTGTTCAATTGCATAATCGCGATCGCTAGAATTCACAAAACCATCAAAAATATTCAATGCAGGTGCGCCATTATAATTCGCATCCCGTTCCGTCATCACAGGCGCAGCAATTAATTTATTGACATCAACACCTTCCCCACTGATTCTCAAAAAGGAACTATTGGCGGTATTCTCCAACAAGCGGCGAATTAGATAAGACATTCCAGGAATCAAATCACCGAAGGGACAATACACTCGCACCCGATAACCCATATCCGCGATCGCTTTGGCAAATTTGTCACCCATGCCATAGAGCCATTGGGCTTCAAAGGCACGACTGGGGATATTTAAGGTTTGGACAATGGCGATCGCCTTGGCTAAAGATCTGGCATTGTGGCTACCAATTGCTGCATAGAGATATTGATGATTTTCCAATAGAATCTGAATCAAGCGCTCATAGTTGGCATCAGTGGAAACTTTATCAGAGAATACAGGAATAGCCCAACCCTGCTGATAGGAACGAATGGTTTCCCGATCCCAATAGGCTCCTTTGACGAGACGCACCGTCACAGGCTTACCGCGTTGTTTTGCCCATTCGACTAGTTCTAATAAATCCTGTTCGCTATCGCGTAAATAGCCTTGTAGCGTAATTCCCACATCCGTGCGATCGCGGAATTCTGGCTCCATTAAGACTTGCTTGAGAATCTGCAAGGTGAGCGATTTGAACTCATACTGCTCCATATCAAAATGGATGCCACAGCCTAAAGCTTGTGCCTTACGCAATAAAATTCTTGCTGGTTCGCTGACTTTCTCTGTGGTTTTGACAGGATCGAGAGGATCGAATTGGGAATAGAATGCGCTCAATTTTACGGAAACCTGAACCCGTTTTAATTGCTCACTGTCAGCTTTATCAATCTGATCAATCAAGCCCCAATTCTTTGCTTTATTAGACAAATCCTCCATCATCGCAATATAGCGATTGAGATATTCACCTGCTTCTAGTTCGCTAATCACTGCCTCACCGAGCAAATCCATCGTAAAAGCAAAGCGATCGCGCCGCAGTTTCTCAATGGATTTTGTCGCCTCTGATAAGTTCTCACCGCAGATATAGCGCTTGGCGAGAGTCCCCACCGCAGTGGAGAGGGTTGTTGCGGCAGCCGTAGCTGTAATCGAATTAGGATTATCAGTACTGAAATTCAACAAAGCACGCAAAGCGGGAACTTCTACGGCATCACTGGCGAGATATTCCTGCATATGCCGCGCAATTTCAGCTTTACTTTGCAATGCGGGCAAGCAATCGATCAATCGGAATAATTGCACCCGTAAGCCTTCATTTTCCATTGTCCAAGCCATGAGCTTGTCATCGAGGCGCAATTCATCCTTAATTTGCGATAATTTTGACCAAAAGGAACCTTTCTCATTGCCACTTAAAATCTTCTTGGCGATTTCCTGTGTCTTCGCTTCATACTTAGAGATATCTAGAGAAGTATCAAAACTTCTACCTACTTGCTTCGTTTGGCTAGCCACAACTTTTATCCATAATCCTTGCAATCAATTAGTATAGCTAGCAACCATCCTGAACTTATTTTAAGCTTTTTTAGTTGAAGTTGGAAACTTAGAGGTATTGATTCGCTCTCTATAAGGGTTAGCAGCGATCGCGATAGTTTAAAAGCTAAGTTGAATTGTAGAGAAGCCATGACAAAAACAAGGCGTTATGCTATGCAGATTAAGGATACTTACAACCAAGTTATTAAGTATCTAGGCATAAAAAAACTTAAAAAGTACAGGTTAAGATCCCCGACTTTTTTTGTGAATTTACAAATAGTCTTTGGCTGCTTAGAAAAAGTCGGGGATCTACGCATTTACAAGTTTATTTTGCGAAATTACTGAATTATTAGCTAATTTTAGAAGCATCACTCTTTAGAACTAAATTTCAGTTTATAATTATTTTTAGTATTTATTCTTGGAGCTTTTGCGGTGAGCGAATCGTTAGTTGAAGTTACTTTTGCGCTAGCCGATCCCAGTTTGGATGACTACGAACGCCAAGAGTTTACCAAGAAATTATTGAAGCAACTCCGAGAGCAGGGTGATGCGGAGAGCCTAGAACGCACTGTTGATCTTGGCTCTGAGGTTGGTAGTAAAGGCGGTATTGATAAACTGGTTGGAGCTTTGACGGCTGAGGTTAAGTTTGACAAAGTGATCAGCTTTTTTGGTTTTGTCGGTGAGAAATTTGCGGAAAAGCCGATTGAAGTCCATGTGAAAATTGGCGATCGCGAAGTAACGATTAAAGGCACTGGTGAAAAGGCGATCGCTCAGGCAAAACAAGCAGCTATAGATTTACAAGCGGCTTTGCGTGGAGATGTTGCCAATGGCTAAGAAGGCTCTACTGATTGGGGTAAGTCAGTATGAGGCGGGTTTGCCACCCCTTGCGGCTGCACCAAAGGATGTGGCGGCGATGTTGCGCGTGTTGCAAAGTACTGAGCTTGGGGCTTTTGATGATGTTAAGACGCTGATCGATCCCGATCTAGAGGCGATGCAAACGGCGATCGATTTGTTGTTTCAAAGTTGTCAAAAGGGTGATTTGGGTTTGCTCTATTTTTCGGGACATGGGATTACGGATGATAGCGATCGCCTGTATTTGGCAACGCGCCGCACTAGCAAGAATACGTTTCGGTCTACGGCGGTATCAGCGAGTTTTATACAGGGCATCATGCGTGATCGCGGCTATCAACGTCAGCATGTTTTGATTTTGGACTGTTGCTATAGTGGGGCGTTTGCGGAGGGTTGGCTGGCGAAGAGAGCGGATATCAATCTGAAGCCACAGCTTGAGGTGGAGGGGAGTGTGGTGTTGACTTCTTCGACTTCGACGCAAAAATCCTATGAGGATAAGGAGGGGGAACTGTCGCTCTATACAAATTACATTGTGCAGGGGATTGAGTCGGGGGCGGCGGAGTCGGATGGTGATGGGATGATCTCTGCGGATGAGTTGCATGAATATGCAAAGCAGCACGTTCAGGCTACTAAGCCAGCAATGAAACCTGAAATTTATGGTTATAGACATGGGATTAAGATTGTAATATCTCAGGCAAAGGTTAATGCAGAACTTAAGTATCAACGCCTTGTAGAAGAGAAATCTGCGGATAATGGTGAGATATCTTTGCTTGGACAAAAATTTTTAAACCTGAAGCGTAACGAATTGGGATTATCCGATGAGGTTGCAATTGCTATCGAAAATCAGGTGCTAGAGCCATATCGCACTCGAAGAGAAAACTTAACGCTTTACGAACAAGCATTAGAAGAAACTTGCAAACTACAGTTTCCTTTAACCGAACAGACCCTCAGAGATCTTAAGGATTTACAAGACCATTGGGGTTTGAGGGATGAAGATATTAATCCTATTCAAGATCGAGTTATGACAAAACTAGGACATAAGAGTCTAGAAGAAGTGGTAAACAATCCGAAAGTGCTAGTCAGATGGAAATTTATGGTGATCACTGGAGGAATTGTATTTATCTTAGGGATCGCAATATTAATTGTCGTTGATAAATTGCTACAGGTAACATCCCCAACGATTATTCCGACTCCGTCATCAACGGCTACGAACCCCAGTAACGAAATAACCAGTTTAAATCTCGAAAAACTCGATATATCTTTGGGAAATCCTGATGCTTTGGCGATGGATGGTAGTACAACGATGGTAGGACTCATCAGAGAAATGATTAAAGTCTATACCCAAGACTATCCTAAACTACTGATTACCTACGGTATCAACGATGTAAAGCCTAGTGGTTCTAGTAAGGGATTAGAAAATCTCATAAATGGAACTATGGAGATCGCGGCAACTTCACGAAAATTAAATGCCAAAGAAGAAGAAGCAGGGATACAATCATTCCAAATTGGTAGAGATGCCATTGGGATAGTAGTTGGCATTAATAATCCATTTAAAGGGAATTTAACTATGGAGCAACTTCGCAATATTTATTCAGGCGAAATCGACAACTGGTCAAAGGTTGACGGCACTAATCACCCAATTAGAGTAATTAATCGTGGTATTACAAGCGGTACTCGAAATGATTTTCAAGATATTGTCCTACGTGGGTGTAATTAAAAGTGAAATGGGAGAAATAAAGTAGGTTAGAAAGTATGATGGATAACAGTTCTAATCCAAAGAAGTCATAAAATTGAGCCGTGAATATAAAAACAAAAACAGCATCGTCCAGTAAAAGCATAGAAGAAAGACTAAACGATTATCCTGAATTGAAAGCGAAAATCGAAGGATTATTATCCGTTGTAGAAAATGCAGAAGGTGATCTAATCAAAGCCGACGCAGCCGAGGAACGAGTGATAGAAGAAATCCGTCAGTTAGGACAAACAGCACTACAAACATGGGCAACGCGGCAAGAAATCAAGCAAAGCGAAGCATATATCGCCGCGAATCCATCTTCACACCGAGGTGGTAAAAAAAACTCTATTGGTACAGCCGATATGGACGCATCGAAGTACTAGAGCAAAGGTACATCGAATTTGGAAGAGAGTCCAAACAGGTAGTGAGACCATTTCAAAAAGCCGCCGAAGTACATTGCCGAGGATATTCACGCCCATTGCAGAGAGTGATTACCGACTTTGGGTCAGATGTAGCGTTTGGGAAAATCCCAAAAAAAATGATGGAACATCATGGAATAAGCATCCCAATTAGTGCAGGACAGGAGATCACAGAAAGTCATGCCCAGCGTATATTAGAAACGCAGAGTTGGGAAACAGGATTCCCAGCAATCGAGGGTGTGGAGTTTTTAATAGCGGAGATGGATGGGACAATGATTCCGATTGTGGAAACAACGGCAAGCGAAACTGATGGCGAAGAAGTTGACCGTCGTAAGACGCGTAAAATTAGCTGGAAAGAAGCGCGTCTAACCTCGGCGCGTACCCCTGAGCAAGAGCAGCCTATTTTCGGAGCAACGATAGGCTCGACTGATGATGCAGGAGCAGCATTACTTGATTGTGCTATCCGTGCTGGATTGGGAGAAGAAACCTTTGTGCATGGGGTTGGCGACGGTGCGCCTTGGATTGCTAGCCAAATCGAGCAGCGTTTTGGTGTACTTAGTCGCTACTTACTAGATTTCTATCATGTATGTGAATATCTAGCCGATGCAAGTCGCGTTTGTTCCCCAGATGCTCCGAAAGCATGGATGGATGTGCAGAAGCAACAACTCAAATCCAATCATGCTTCGGCTGTCCTTGAAGCTCTTAAGCCGTTTCAAGAACCTGAATCTGTTCCTGACAATCTGGCTGTGGTTAGATCCGCTTATCGCTATCTTTTCAATCGTCCTAATCGTCTAGACTATCAGGGCACGATTGACTCCAATTTACCCATTGGCTCTGGTGAAATTGAGAGTGGTTACCGCTATGTTATTCAAAATCGTTTAAAGCTTGCTGGCTCTTGGTGGACGATTGAAAATGCTAAGGCTATGCTTGCTCTTAGGATCTGCCGTACTAATCAAGATTGGGATGCTTATTGGCTTAATCTTTCTTCCATTTCTTATTGAGCTGAACTTTCACTTTTAATTGCACCCGTCCTACGTGGTCAAAACTTTGCCCCTGACAGCACAAACTTCATCACATGGAAAGAGCAGCAATTCCAAATTCAAAAAGTAGCAAGATATACAAAACCAAGAGTCTAAAAATTAACAGGAATCTGCAAAGACGGGGGCTTCATCAAGCATAAAGTCGATTAAATGTTGCCAACTCTTAAATAAAAAGTACTTGGTAAGAGAGAGAATATCTTGAAAGAATCCTCTACGAGTGCCACGCTTACGACGAATCTCTTGATAACTGGAATCTATTAAATGTAAAATCGTGTGAAATAGAAAAGCTAACAAATTAAGAGATAGAAGTGTCGATGACAAATGTTTTTGTCCATGACCAAAGTTATGTTCCAAGTTGTAGCCCTTGGTTTTCAACACATTGTGGTTCTCATTTTCGGTTTTCCAACGACATCTACCCGTTTCAACTACGACCGCCACATTGTCAATATTAACAGCATGATTAGTCACAAAAGCATTACGGTAGACTTCAGAATTATCAACACTATTGCGAACAGTCAGTTCACACCAGTTCACTAACAGAGAGGGTTCTTGTTCTCTTAAAGGTATCTGATTCACAAATCGATAACTATATATTTCTATAGATTTCCCCTTGCGGTGTTTAGTCGTCAAATTCTGCACTTCACCATTTTTTTCAATGTAATCTAACCACTGATATAAACTAGGATGACTGGATGGTAAGCAGGTGAAAATGAAGTTCATATTTGCCTCTAAACAATTCTGACACATCGGTTGACGGCTATAGAGATCATCCCCTAATAACGTAATCGCCTGTCCTTCAAAAAGATGCCCATGTTTACTAATCCAGCGTTTCGCTGCGGCTGTTTCACAATCTTGTTTCTCATGTCCATCTTGCGGAGTGACGAATTCGGGTGGTAGAGAAATCACCTGTTCGCAACCTGGTGCAGCGATTACGGGCAAAATTGCTGTGTGTGAGTATGTTATTTTGCCACTGCGATGATTACGGGTACTACAACATTCGCAGGATATTTTCGATGAGCTATGGTACTCCGTTCCATCTAAACAAATCAGTAAATTCCTATCCAATCTTTCATATCGTTTCAGGTGCTTTCCCATTTGCAGAAATTTATACACTTTCTCAAATACAGCGTTCAGACTCTTGGCGCTAATTAGGTCGAGGATATTGCGTATTTGCTGGTCAGAGGGTATTTTCTCCACTCCAAATATACTTTGAACGTTATTTTTTCCACTTCGACTCTGCAATTGTCTTTGATACTCTAAAAATGATTGACACTGCATAAAAAACATCGAGAAAGCCGACAGCATCGCATCGCTGATTTTAAATTTTGTCCCATTGCTTTCGCTTCTTGGGTCTTTTATTTTCTCTATCCCCTCTTGCAGGAAATCTAAAAAAACACTAAAAACTAAGATCGTTGGTGGCATTAACTGGATAGGATTATCATTTTTGCTATGTTTTAAGCTCTACCTTTATCTGGTTCCTTATATCTGTATACTTTGCTGCTTTTTGAATTTGAAACTGCTGTGGAAAGAGGATGAAACTACAAATATTTTACAGGATTTAGGCGAAAATGGAATTAGCTATGCTACTGTCACGCAATTAAAAAATCAGACAGAAACCGTGAGGATTATTGCGCTCGATGGGGTGAGTCCTACGGATAAGGAGGCTGTTGAATCTGGTAAATATCCTATTATCCGCGATCTATTTCTAGCGGTCAAAAAGAAAACTAGCCCAGCCGCTAAGCAATTTATTGAATTCGCGCTTTCACCTACAGGACAGGAAATCCTGAAGAAAATAGGATTTACCCCCATTAAGTCCATTAAATAGTCTGGTCAAATTTTTTTTCGATATCATTATCCCTAAGCTATCGTTGAGTTATACCATCTCTAAACCCATGAACATGACACAACAAGAACTATTCAAAGCCTTCGAGTCATTGCCCATCGAAGCCCAACGCCAAGCCCTAAACTTCATTGCCTTCTTACAACAAACATACGCCCCAGTTACAGTCTCTCCCAATATCGCGGTCAAAAGCTCAGATATTAACGCACAGCATCAAAAACTAACCCTTAATGACCTAATATCCACTATTCCCAATAACTTTACATATCCTGACGATGTAACGGAATTTGCTGAAAGTGAACCACTAGGGCGCGAACTCCTATGAACATCCAAAGAGGTGAAATTATCAGGATTAATCTTAACCCAACACAAGGCAGAGAACAGTCAGGAAACGCTCGCCCTTGCTTAGTCATCAGCCACACACAATATAACCAAAAACGTCAGGGAATTGTCATCGTTCATCCCATCACCAGCACGATTAAACCTGAAATCAAAATGATGATTCCTATTCCCGAAGGTTTTAAAATACAGGGTTCAGTTATTGCCGAACAAATAAGAACCCTCGATCTCAATCAGCGCTGGTGGAAAACAACAGGAGAAATTTTGCCAGTAGATTTTGTTGATCTGGTTGTCCAAACTTTTAGCGTCATTATCAAATAAGCAATAAGCACCTACTTCTTCTTGCTAAACCAAAGCGCCAACTCAGCAATACTCTCAAAATCTAAGAAGCAATATCAGTAGAGTAAGTTTCAGCGAGAAATTTGCAAATATTGTCAAACATTGACCAATCCTATCGTTGAAATGGATATGCCGCCTATCCTTGCTCAGCAAAATTGGCAGATTTAGAAACGAAGAGATAGAATAGAGCTTATGTTTACCATGTCTTAACCTGATGTCAGACACACTTACGGTGGAAGCATTACCGATCTTAGCGATCGCACCAGCCCAACTTTTACGGGGGAACGGGATTTTAGCGCAACTCCCGAAATATTTGTCACGCTATGGGAATAAAGCTCTAGTCATTGCTGGGGAAACCGCCAATCAAGTTACAGCTAGCTATTTTCACAATAGCGATCGCGAAATTATCCATGCGCCAGCGATCGCGGATTGTAGCGATGAAAATTTAGCAATGCTGCGTCGCCTCGTGCAGCAAGAAACTCCCCATGTAATTGTGGGTATCGGTGGCGGCAAAGTCCTTGATACGGCGAAATTAATCGCCCATCAATGTCAGTTGCCGATTGTCACCGTACCGACCACTGGTGCAACCTGTGCCGCATGGACAGCCCTCAGCAATGTCTACGATGCTCATGGAGCCTTTGACTATGATGTGACCCTCGATCGCTGTCCTGACATGATGTTTGTAGACTATGACGTAATTGCGACTGCCCCTAAGCGCACCCTCGTTTCAGGCATTGGCGATGCGATCGCTAAGTGGTACGAGTCCTCCGTCGGCAGTGGCAGTAGCGAGAAAACGATGGTCATCGCAGCCGTACAAGAGGCAAGAATCCTGCGTGATATTTTGTTTCAAAAGTCTGCTGAGGCGATCGCTAATCCCAATAGTCAAGCATGGCGCGAAGTTGTCGACGCGTCGGTATGTCTGGCGGGTGCGATCGGTGGGATCGGTGGTGCAAATTGTCGCACAGTAGCTGCTCATGCAATCCACAATGCGTTAACCCACTTGCATCAAACCCACGGCACATTGCATGGCGAAAAGGTTGCCTATGGCATTTTGGTGCAATTGCGTCTAGAGGAATTTCAAGGCAATCAACTCGCCGCTTCGTCGCGTCATCAATTGCTAAAGTTTTATCAAGAAATTGGCTTGCCAACCACCCTTGCCGATCTCGGCTTAAGTCAAGTTACCCTCGCCGAATTAGAACACCTTGCGCAAATAGCTTGTCAGCGCAATTCTGATATCCATCGTTTACCCTTTATTGTTTTGCCGAGTCAAGTTCTCGCCGCAATGGTTTCCACAACTAGTCCAATTCTTGCAACAATCTAAAAAAAAACTCGCGATGCGAGGCTTTTTTTAGATTGATTTAGTGTGGGCGAAGCCCACACTAAATCAATAAAGCCAAATTTTACAAAAGATAGCTTTGCTATCTTTTGTAAAATTTTTAACGTACGCTGGGGAATTCAATTTCCATCGCTTGCTGTTGCATTTTCTTGAAGACGTTATAAAAACCATTTGCCCTTGAAGGCGTAAGGCTTGCCACTAAACCAGTGTCCTTAATAAAATCAGGCGTGAGCAACTCAATCTCTTTTTGAGTCAAACCACCCATACAGATAGATAATAAACCAACAAATCCTTTGCTAATCAAGGCATCAGAGTCCCCAGCAAACTCAACATGCTCATTCTCATCTAACTTTGCTACAACAAACACCTGTGAGACACATCCCATCACTTTGTTTTCAGGTGTTTTTAGCACTTCAGGAAACTCAGCTAGCTTCTTACCGTACAAAATCAATTGCTCGTAACGTTGTTTGGGATCAGTAAGCCTTTGAAATCGCTGGACAATGCGATCAATAGCTTCGGGTAAATGGGTCGAACTTGGCATTAGCTTTGAAAATATTTGAAGAACAGACAGAAAATCTTACAGTTATTCCAGTCTAAAGGATCTTAGAACATCTTGTAAGGCGATCGCTTTAGCGTTTGAATACTATAGAAACAACTGTAATGACAGTCGCAGCAGTGATTAAACTAAAAGCACCACTCTAACTAATTACTAAGAGTGAATTATCGTGCTAAAAGACGATAAAGCCCAGAAACTAAAGGAGTTGCAAAGTGACTCCTTTAGTTTCTGGGCTTTATCGTTTGGTTTGAACCTTTTGACTATAAGCAAATGTCTAAACCAGCGTAAGTCGTTAAGCGATTAACTCAACACCATTAGCCAAAGGGATAATCATGAAAAGCCTAATTTTGACCATTCTCACCGCTACATCTTTAGTCGGCACGATCTCATTCCTAAATCCAAACGCAGCGTCGGCAGGTCCCATTCGCGATCGCCAAGTCAATCAACAAGAGCGCATCTATAAAGGTGTGCAACAAGGCACTATTAGCCCACTAGAATATAAAAAAATAGAGGCTAGAGAGGCAAAAATTGCTGCTCAACGTCGTGCCTATCTTAAGGATGGTGATTTGAGCGGTAAAGAAGCTGTCCGTTTGACCAATGCTCAAAATCTTACTTCGAGAGCAATCTATCGTGATCGGCATGATTAAATCACAGCACTTTGCTCTTCTGTAATCAATACTTCGGACATTTTTTAATTCTATGGCGACGTAGAGATAGATAGGACAATTCAAAAAACAAAAGATGAGTGGCAGAGCGAAGCTCTGCCACTCATCTTTTGTTTTTTATGTCCTAAGCAAAGCTTACATTGCTATAGCTTTTACGAAAAAAATCCCCCACATTACAGTGGAGGATTTTTTTAATTAACTAGCAAGCTAGATTAACCGAAAGCAGTTGTTGTTGAGGCGATCAGGAAGGCGGCATACGTGAGTATGTATCCAATCGTGAAGTGAGCCAAGCCAACCAAACGAGCTTGAACGATGGAAAGAGCCACAGGCTTGTCTTTCCACTGAACCAAACTTGCAAGAGGTGTGCGTTGGTGTGCCCATACAAGGGTTTCGATCAATTCTTGCCAGTAACCACGCCAAGAGATCAAGAACATGAATCCAGTTGCCCAAACTAGGTGTCCGAATAGGAACATCCAAGCCCAAACAGAGATATTGTTCATGCCATAGGGGTTGTAGCCATTGATCAACTGTGCAGAGTTGAGCCATAGGTAGTCACGGAGCCAGCCCATGATGGTAACAGAGGATTCGTTGAACTGAGCAACGTTACCTTGCCATACACCGAGGTGTTTCCAATGCCAGTAGAAGGTTGTCCAACCAATGGTGTTCAACATCCAGAACATCGCGAGGTAGAAGGAATCCCATGCCGAGATATCGCAAGTACCGCCACGACCAGGACCGTCGCAAGGGAAGCTGTAGCCAAAGTCTTTCTTGTCTGGCATGAGCTTAGATCCACGAGCATCCAAAGCACCCTTAACCAAGATCAAGGTAGTTGTATGTAGACCTAATGCGATCGCATGGTGAACCAAGAAGTCTCCAGGACCAATTTGCAGGAACAAGGAGTTGTCACCAGCGTTAATGCCAGCCAACCAGCCAGGTAACCAAGCAGCACCAGCATTAGAAGGAATACTGCCAGCATTGGAGAGCAGCACATCAAACCCGTAGAGAGCCTTACCGTGAGCAGCTTGAATCCATTGTGCAAATACAGGCTCGATCAAGATTTGCTTTTCAGGAGTACCAAACGCTTGCATTACGTCGTTATGAACGTAGATGCCAAGGGTGTGGAAACCTAAGAAAAGGGATACCCAGCTAAGGTGAGAGATGATAGCTTCTTTGTGCTCAAGCATACGTGCAAGCACGTTGTCTTTGTTAGCTTCAGGATCGTAGTCACGAACGAAGAAGATCGCACCGTGAGCAAATGCACCTACCATCAAGAAACCAGCAATATATTGGTGATGAGTATATAGAGCAGCTTGAGTGGTGAAGTCCTTAGCGATGAACGCATAGGAAGGCATCGAGTACATGTGCTGTGCAACCAATGATGTGATTACACCCAAAGAAGCAAGAGCAAGTCCGAGTTGGAAGTGCAAAGAGTTGTTGATTGTGTCATACAAGCCTTTGTGTCCAGCGCCTAATGCACCACCAAACGGAGTGCCTTTAGGAGGATTGTGAGCATTCAAAATTTCTTTGATGCTGTGACCGATACCAAAGTTGGTGCGGTACATGTGACCAGCAATGATGAACAATACAGCGATCGCCAAGTGGTGATGCGCGATGTCAGTCATCCAAAGAGACTCAGTTTGAGGATGGAAACCACCAAGGAAAGTCAGGATTGCAGTACCAGCACCTTGAGATGTGCCAAACACATGACCAGCAGTATCAGGATTCTGAGCATAAACGCCCCAGTTGCCTGTAAAGAAAGGCGCAAGCCCTGCTGGATGAGGAGGAACGCTCAAGAAGTTGTCCCAACCGACATGAATACCGCGAGATTCAGGAATCGCAACGTGAACCATGTGACCAGTCCAAGCCAAAGAGCTAGCTCCGAATAACCCAGCCAAATGGTGGTTTAAGCGAGACTCAGCATTCTTGAACCAAGAGAGGCTAGGACGGAAGCTGGGCTGTAGGTGCAACCATCCTGCAAAAAGCAGAACGGCAGCAAATACTAGCATCCAAATAGCGCCAGTAAATAGCTCTGCATTGGTACGCATACCGATGGTGTACCACCAATGGTAAACACCAGAATAAGCGACGTTAACAGGACCAGCAGCGTCAGTTTGAGTAAACGCTTCAACTGCGGCCTTACCGAAGTGAGGGTCCCAAATCGCATGAGCGATAGGACGTGTAGTGAGAGGATTTTTGATCCATTGCTCGAAGTTACCCTGCCACGCTACGTGAAACAGGTTGCCAGATGTCCACAGGAAGATGATTGCCAAATGCCCGAAGTGTGATGCAAAAATCTTTTGGTAAAGACTTTCTTCAGTAACACCATCGTGACTTTCAAAATCGTTCGCTGTGGCGATCGCATACCAGATCCGACGGGTTGTTGGATCTGGTGCGAGAGCCTGGCTAAACTTAGGAAATTTCGTTGCCATAATTACTTCAATTTCTCCGTTAATATTAGCCAAGTGCACCGTAACGGGCTAGGAAGAATGCCCAAGTTGTGGCAATTCCACCTAACAGGTAGTGAGCTAGACCCACAGCACGACCTTGAGTTATGCTCAAAGCGCGAGGAGAAATAGCTGGAGCAACGTTGAGCTTGTTGTGTGCCCAAACGATTGACTCAATGAGTTCTTGCCAGTAGCCACGACCACTGAACAGGAACATAAGGCTGAAAGCCCAGATGAAGTGAGCGCCTAAGAAGATCAAACCGTAAGCCGACAATGCCGAACCGTAGGATTGAATAACGTTGGAAGCTTGAGCCCACAAGAAGTCACGCAACCAACCATTGATGGTCAATGCACTCTGTGCAAAGTTACCACCAGCCATATTGGTAATTGTGCCGCTTGCATCAACAGTACCGAAAATATCAGACTGCATTTTCCAAGAGAAGTGGAAGATCACAACTGAAATACAGTTGTACATCCAGAAAAGACCGAGGAATACATGATCCCATGCCGAAACTTGACATGTGCCGCCACGACCAGGACCATCGCAAGGGAAACGGAAACCAAGTTCAGCTTTGTCTGGAACCAAGCGAGAACTGCGGGCATAAAGCACTCCTTTCAGCAAGATTAAGACAGTAACGTGAATGGTAAACGCATGGATGTGATGTACCAAGAAGTCAGCAGTACCAAGAGCCATGTGAGCCATTGCAACCTTGCCACCAACAACCAAAGTTTCGCCACCAAAGATGGGGCTAACGCTAGAAGTCGCGTAAGGAGCAGTTGAACCAGCAGCAGCAGCGTGGATACCTTGAATCCAGTTAGCGAAGACGGGCTTCAACTGAATTGCGGTGTCGGAGAACATATCTTGAGGACGACCCAATGCGCGCATGGTGTCGTTGTGAATGTAAAGACCGAAGCTATGGAAGCCTAAGAAAATACATACCCAGTTAAGGTGAGAAATTAGAGCATCGCGTTGGCGCAACATGCGATCAAGCAAGTTGTTTACATTCTTAGCAGGATCGTAGTCACGAACCATGAAGATACCTGCGTGAGCAGCAGCACCACAGATACAGAAGCCGCCGATCCACATGTGATGTGTAAATAGCGAAACTTGAGTAGCGTAACTGGTAGCAATATAAGGATAAGCAGGCATCGCGTACATATGCTGAGCGACGATGATGCTTAGGGAACCCAACATAGCCAAGTTAACAGCTAGTTGTGCGTGCCAAGAGGAAGTCAAAATTTCGTATAGACCCTTGTGACCTTCGCCAGTAAGAGGTCCCTTGTGAGCTTCAAGAATTTCCTTCATGCTGTGACCGATACCAAAGTTGGTGCGGTACATATGTCCAGCGATGATGAAAAGTGTGGCGATCGCAAGGTGATGGTGAGCTTGGTCAGTCAACCAAAGAGATCCAGTTTGAGGATTCAAACCACCCTTAAAGGTCAAGAAATCAGCATAAGCGCCCCAGTTCAAGGTAAAGAAAGGTGTCAAACCTTGTGCAAAGCTGGGGAAAATGTCCGCCATCAAGGAAGGGTTGAAGATGAACTCATGTGGTAAAGGAATCTGATCAGCTGGTACGCCCTTATCAAGGTAATAGTTGATAGGAATCGATACGTGGATCTGATGTCCAGCCCAAGAGAGGGAACCCAAACCGAGCAAACCAGCCAAGTGGTGGTTCATCATCGATTCAGCATTCTTAAACCATTCAAGTTTAGGTGCTGCCTTGTGATAGTGGAACCAACCAGCGAAGAACATTAAACCAGCCATCACCAAACCGCCAATTGCGGTGCAGAGGAGTTGATACTCGGTAGTGATACCAGATGCTCTCCAAAGGTGGAACAAACCAGAAGTGATTTGAATACCTTGGAAACCGCCGCCAACATCGCCATTCAAGATATCTTGACCGACAACATTCCAGACCACTTGGGCGCTGGGTTTGATGTTGACTGGATCGGCAAGCCAACCAGTGTAGTTAGAGAATTTTGCTCCGTGGTAATACATACCACTGAGCCAGATAAAGATAATACCTAGGTGCCCAAAGTGAGCGGAGAAGATCTTACGGGCAGTATCTTCTTCGGTTGTGAAACTGTCAAAGTCATGCACATTGGCATGAAGATCCCAAATCCATGTGGTTGTCTTTGGTCCCTTCTTTAAGGTGCGATCAAAGTGACCAGGCTGTCCCCACTTCTCGAAAGAAGTAGGTACTACGTCACGATCAACCGATACCTTTACCTCTGTGTCTGGCTTTTGAGGAGTCATTGTCATGTAAATTTTCCTCTCTCAGACTGTTAAGACAAAGTAGATTAAACGATTAGGCTAGTTCTCTCATAGTGCTGAATCTATGAATGAGATAAGTACTGCTTTAATAAGAGAACCTAAGCCACGATGACGTAATTATAGATTTACGTTTGTGTCGCTCTAGAATCTTTGTAACAATTGTTTAGAATATCTCTGTTTTGCCCAATCCTTTGCGCTGCAATAAATTCAGATGCACAGTTTTGCTTTGCAAAGTAAATAGTCTTTGTGTTTTTCTTAACAAAACTTTATCAAATGCTCAACTTTTATTTATAGCTGTAGTCACGCTTAATAAATTACCCCAACACGTAAGGTTGCGCCCCGCAGGGGCGCAACCTTACGTGTTGGGGTAATTTATTTGGGGTTTTATGTCCTAAGAAAACCTTTTATTGCTATATGAGGGACTTACACAAAATAATCGATCCCAAAAATATAGCGACGGGCGTAGCCCGTCGCTATATTTTTGGGTTTTATATGAAGTATTTTTTCCTTGGGAGTTCCCTAAGAGTAAATTGTTTGCTTTGCAAACCATTTACTCTTAGATCTTGTTAATTAAACTAAAAGTTACAAAAGTCGCAAAGCAGTTGAGGCTAAGATAGGCTTGCAAAGGTAGCCAGTAATGACTGGCGCTATGGAGGATATTATGCCTAGTGATTTGCCCAAAAGTTTTCTCGATCAGTTACGTGAAATGACAGTTGTGGTTGCCGATACAGGGGATATCCATGCAATTGAGATGGTAAAACCTCAAGATGCAACCACAAATCCTTCTTTGATCACGACAGCTGCCCAAATGCCACAGTATCAAGAAATTGTCGATGAAACTCTCCTTGAGGCCAGAACTGAACTTGGCAAAGATGCTAAGCCTGCTCAAGTGGTTTCTCTAGCTTTTGATCGCTTGGCGATCGCCTTTGGCTTGAGGATTTTGCAAACTATTCCAGGACGAGTTTCGACTGAAGTGGATGCACGTTTGTCCTATGACACGATCGCAACTCTAGAAAAAGCGCATTATTTGATTTCACAATATGAAGCCCATGGCATTTCTCGCGATCGCATTTTGATCAAGATTGCTTCAACTTGGGAAGGGATCAAAGCGGCGGAATCACTTGAGAAAGAAGGAATTCATTGCAATTTGACCTTGTTGTTTGGATTGCATCAAGCAATCGCCTGTGCCGAAGCGGGCGTGAAATTAATTTCGCCCTTCGTGGGACGGATTCTCGATTGGTACAAAAAAGATACAGGTCGCGATAGCTATCCAGCCGCCGAAGACCCAGGTGTATTATCAGTCGCAAAAATTTATAACTACTATAAAAAGTTTGGGTATAAAACTGAAATTATGGGCGCGAGTTTTCGCAACATGGGCGAGATCGTGGAACTTGCAGGCTGTGATTTGTTGACGATTTCTCCTGCGTTGCTGGATGAGTTGCATCACGCCCAAGGTGAACTGGTACGCAAACTTGATCCCGCGATCGCATCTCAATCAGATATAGCTGAGATTCCGATGGATAAGGCTACTTTTGATGCAATGCACGCAAGCGATCGCATGGCTTCCGAGAAACTTGACGAAGGTATCAAGGGTTTCTCCAAAGCACTCGTCACCTTAGAGGATTTGCTAACTGAGAGGCTAGCTAAACTCGAAGAGCCAGTACTTGCGACAGTTTAAGTTTTTGGATTCTCAAAAATGGCATTGCCATTTTTGAGAATCCAAAAACCTTTCTGGGTTTAATTTTTAATTATCGAAAGTATAGCCATACTTTCGATAATCGTTTTAACTACGATGCACCTAAAAAATAGGTAGGGTGGGCATTGCCCACCCTACTTTGCTTATTGCTATACTTGCAAATATGTCGCCACAATTGCCAATAGCTCCAATATATCCAAGCAAAAGTAGAGTTTATCAAGCGCTAATTGAGCAGTTTGATTTATTGCTCCGCGCCAAATATCCACTTATATATGTAGTTACAGCCGAAGAAGAACCTGTCGAAGATATTTTGACAGAGGTAGCTCTACAATCTAGCCCTAGCCGCAGGATCTTGTTTTGGGATATAGCAAGAGGCTGGAGTGACAATAACGCCGATAAAGGATCGGTGATGGCAGCTTTGTCGAGGATAGCTCAACGGGATAAGGCAACTAAGGATGGTGATAACGTTTTGTATGTTTTACGGGATTTGCATCCAATCCTGAAATATCCCCATCATGATCGCCATATTCCAATTATTCGCGAACTTAAAAACTTAGCTAGGGATCTCAAACTTGATCGGCGGACGATTGCACTAACCAGTCATGTACTAGAGATTCCACCCGAATTAACCGAAGAAATTACCGCGATAGATTTTCCTTTGCCTGCGATCGCAGAAATCGAATATTTAATCAAACAAAAGATTTCGTCCAATAAACTCAATTTGTCAAACTTGGCTTGGGAGAAACTGGTCAAAGCTTGTCAGGGTTTAAGTCGTACCCGCATTCAACGAGTTTTAGCTAAGGCGATCGCCGAAAAAGAGCAAGTAAATGATTCAGATATAGATGCGGTACTAGCTGAAAAGCAGCAAGCACTCAGGCAGACAGGAATTTTGGAGTTTTTTACAGGTAATGAATCGCTAAAAAATGTTGGGGGCTTGGATAATCTTAAGCAATGGGTGCGGATTCGGCGAGATGCCTTCACGGAAGAGGCGAAACGTTACGGTATACCAACGCCCAAAGGTGTTTTATTAGTCGGTATTCAAGGCACTGGCAAGTCTTTATCCGCAAAAACGATCGCGAACGAATGGCGTTTACCATTACTGCGTCTTGATATTGGGCGACTATTTGGGAGTTTTGTGGGGGAGAGCGAAAGTCGAATGCGGCAGATGATTCAACTAGCTGAGGCAACTGCACCTTGTGTCTTGTGGATCGACGAGATCGATAAAGCTTTTGGTAATGCCAATATGTCTACCGATGGAGACTCTGGAGCTAGTCGTCGCGTATTAGGAACATTAATCACATGGATGCAGGAAAAAACAGCCCCAGTTTTTATTGTTGCCACAGCTAATAATGTAAGGATTTTGCCAGCCGAGCTTTTACGAAAAGGTAGATTTGACGAGATTTTCTTTTTGAATTTGCCCACTGAGTCTGAACGCCAAGAAATTTTTAAGGTGCATTTACAAAAATTGCGCCCCAGCCGATTGCGTGAATTTGATCTGTTTTTATTAGCTCGACACACCAAAAATTTTAGCGGCGCTGAAATAGAGCAAGTCATCATCGATGGTATCCATCGAGCCTTTGGACGAGGTAGCAGTGGCAATCGAGAAGACTTCACTACCGAAGATATCATTAGTGCGATCGAGGAGACTGTCCCACTAGCTGCGATCGCCTCACAACAGATCGAGTCTCTCAAACAATGGGCTGCTGAGTCTGGTGCTAGGACTGCATCAAATGATGAACAATTACTTCAAGAATTACGAAAGTTTGCAATTAACCTAGAATAGAGAAAATGGCAGACGCGCTCTATTCTCAAATTTTATGTCTCACTTCACCACGATCGCCATTGAAATCAAAAATGGTGACTTGCTAGAACAAGCGCTCCAATCGCTGGGCTATCCTGTCAAGCTAAACACTTTAGTGCGCGGATACCTTGGTGACACTACTACAGCCAATTATGTAATCCCTATGCCTAATGCCTATGACATTGGCTTTCGGAAAGTAGGTGAGTGCTATGAGCTCATTGCAGACATGTGGGGAGTAGCAATGAATGTCGAGGAATTTCTGGGAGAACTAAATCAGCAATATGCAGCTAGAACTGTTCTAGAGAGTGCTACTCAACAGGGATTTGCGATCGAGCAGCAAGAAATATTAGAAGACGGTACTGTGAGAATTGTAATTGGGCGATGGGCTTAATCACAAAAAAATGTGCGAATCAAGCTTTTTTGTGATTTGTTAGTCGGAATTGCGGAATAGGGTTAAAACTGGTACACAGGCTCCAACGCATGAGGCGATCGCCCCAATTCCTGAAAATATATGAGGAGCTTGAACATAATTAACTATTTCGTCTGTAGCGAGAGGCAATGTTGCGAGAAGCACACACGACACACCTAAGCGAACTGCTAGTTGATGAATCATGTTTAATACTTGAATTCTACATTTTTTAATCTATGGATATCTCACACTAGGTTGACTAAAGGGGATCGTCATCTATAAATAGAGTGATATATCGATATTGAAACATCGGATGAATGTCAATTTATATGAAGAGAGAGCGCGATCTCATGCTCCCTTCCCTGTGAATGATTAGTGGGAAAGGAGTAGTTTTTAAACTCAATATTTTTTAGTCTGTAATTTAAGGGCTTTAATATGGGAACCCTTAGAGGAAGGCAAAGTCAATAATCATGTGTATTTATTCACAAGTTTCGTAACTAATTTTATGAAATCAACTTTTTTAGTCTGTTGTAGCCTTTTAGCGTTTGGGGGAGCAATCGCGATCGCGCCTAATTTGAATGCGACATCTTTAGCCAAACAACAAAACCAGATTTCACCAATACGGTCTACTAATATAAGTCAAAGTACTAATCGGGTCAGTTTTGAAACTGAGTTGCTCAAGCTAACTAACTTAGAGCGCCAAAAAGTAGGCTTATCTCCCCTTAAGCTTTCGTCACAATTGACAAAAGCCGCTCAGTCTCATGCGAGAGATATGGCAAGAAATAACTACTTTAGTCATACGGGGCTGAACGGTTCTAGTATGGCAGATCGAGCTAAGGGGACTGGTTATAAATATTTTGCTTTAGGTGAAAATATTGCTGCTGGGAAAGCCACACCTGAAGGGACAATTCGGCAATGGATGAATAGTTCTGGGCATCGAGCCAATATTCTTAATAGTAGATTTACCGAGATTGGCTTTGGATATGAGAATGCACCAAACTCTCGCTATCGACACTATTGGGTACAGGTGTTTGGTACACCTCAACGCTAGGCTATAGCTATAGAATAAAAAAGCTCGCGAAGCGAGCTTTTTTATTCTCAAAAACCTATGAGCGATCGCCAATATATTCTTTTCAATAAACCCTATGGGGTTCTCTGTCAGTTTACTGATGATAGCGCATCGCCACGACCCACTCTAAAAGAATTTATTGACATCCCTGAAGTATATTCAGTCGGTCGATTGGATTTTGATAGCGAAGGGCTATTACTGCTCACTAATGATGGTCAGTTAAAACATCGCTTAATCGATCCCCAGTTTGAGCATTTACGAACTTATTGGGTACAGGTAGAAAGAATTCCCACGGAAGAATCTTTGCAAATGTTACGAGATGGAGTCTTGCTCCAAGGATATCGAACTAAACCTGCGATCGCTAAGTTATTAGATACTGAGCCAGACTTACCAGAGCGTCAGCCTCCCATTCGCTTTCGAGCCAGCATTCCCACATCTTGGTTAGAACTAAAATTAACAGAAGGGAAAAATCGTCAAGTTAGGAAAATGACAGCAGCAGTGGGATTCCCTACTTTGCGCTTAGTAAGGGTAGCGATCGCCCATTTAAGCCTAGCGAATCTGAATGTTGGTCAATGGCGAAATTTGACTCAAACAGAACTACAAGAACTCCGCCTGAAAGTAATCCCGCGCCGACTGCGATAGAACATCTATAAGTTTTGCTGTTATATCTTTATGATTATTCCACGCAAGTTCTTGGTAACCAACAATCGGAACTTCCGCTTGAAATAGCTCCGTTAGTAGCTTGTAGTTTGGAGTGATCGAGATTGATCCATGCTGCAAAACTGAATTGTGACGATAAACTTGAGCGCTACCAACGAGTTTGCGTCCATCAGCAATTACTAAGTCCGCATTGGTTGCCGTAGAGAAGCAGCTAGGGTTATGAATATAGCCCCGCCCTGCTTTTCCGTAGCTTAGCTTAACCCCCAACTCGGCAAAACCTTGAATTAGAAATCCGCTGATGTATTCATAAATGTCACGATGCGATCGCTTTCTGCCAAAGGTATTATCTTCAAACTCCCCAACTTGATCACCACCAATATCAGCGCTGGTGATCAATGCATAAGTAAGATCTCCTTGATGTAGTACAGCACGCCCCCCACTTGGACGACGAATGATGTCGAGATTATGTTTTTGAGCGATCTCATTCCAGCGAATAGGATATTGCTTTTGATTAAAACCTAAGGAAATCGCAGATGGACTCCAGCGATAAAATCTTAAAATCGATGGCGATTGAGGATCTTGGCTATGGCGATCAAGCAAAGAATTGTCAAGAGCCATTTGTAGCTTTCCCGATATTTCAGAATAAGGAAGAAGCTCCCATAGTTTGTTCATGAATTTATAAAAATGACAAGAAAGCACGCAAACGGTGCTTTCTTGATTAAGACACAGTTCTAAACGCCGAAATTTTCTTTTAATACTTCATCATTTTCATCGGCGATTGCTGCCACAATCGTGATGATCCGCGAGATTTCCGCAGGTGAAAGATCCTCAACAGAGCGTGAGCACAATACCAAAACTTGATCATTCTGGATCGCATACCGAGCTTCAAATGTATCAGCGGCATTTTTTTCCAAAAGCCAACGTGTCATTTTTGCTTCGTCTTTAAATGGGGCAGCAAGTACAGTCGAAAAGACGGTGAAGGTATCATTAGGCTCGGTTCCAGTAATGTTGACAACTACTTCTACAGTGCCATATTGAAATTTCCACGTATCCTCGGTCTGGTTTTCAAGTGCCGAATTTTCAGCATCCATACTGGCGATGACAGTTTGGATCGTTTGCACAATGTGATTAGTTGGTGGTGCAAAACTAGATTCTGCTTCTACAGGAGTTATTGGCGATTCTGTTGTGAAGGTCATAGTTAAATATCTAGTTACTATCTGCCAATAGTGTATAGCAAACGTCAATGTTTTTCATAAAACACCCAATTGGGTGTTTTATGAAAGCGCTTTGCGAATTAAATAATTTGTTAAAACTAGTTGGGCGGGCAAAGCCCGCCCAACTAGTTTTAGATGCCTTAGTAACGAAAATCGTAGAAACTTAATCTGCCATAACCAAGAAATTGTGAATTTGGGCGATCGCCTTGTGGAAATGCGGTCACTCCAAACAAATAAACGCCATCGTAGCGAGGATTGCGGACTGGGCGAAGACCCACTACTAGCTTAGTGTTAAGCTCATTACTCGCAGGAATTGGGGGATTAAAAGTGATTGTGATTTTTTGGCGATCGCTATCTTGACGTGGCAAAACTTCAGTTTTACTGGAGATGGTAACTCGATCTCCTGATGGAGATTGCAAATAAGCAATTGTTTCATTGCTATAAAAATCAACCTTATCAAATCCTTCTGTCTGAGAAATTTCTAACTTTTGTAGAGGCTCACCCATATTTTGTGGTATTGCGATCGCAAAGTAGTATGTCGCATTCCAAGAATAGATACGATTTACAGTAGTCTCTGCGCCCACAAGCAATGGCAATTGTACAAAATAGGTTTTGCCATCGCGTAACTGTACTGCTTCTGCTGAAGAAGTTAGAAAATTGCTGGAAGTAAAATTTTGATTGCTAACTGCAAAAACTGGCAGCGCCAAAATTGGTAGCAATGCGATCGCAGTCATAACTTTTTTACGCATTTTTTTCACCATAAAGACGTATTGTTTTGCTAGCATTGTAGGAATAGCTACTTTTTTCGCCGCGATAGGCTTACCGAAAGCCTTACGATCGCATTAAATGCTATCTCATTAAGATAGAGGTATCTACTGTGGTTTCTTCCCCTCCAACATCGTCGAATGTCGTACTAAATCTTGAAGGTGCGCTTTCATCTAGTATAAATTCATCCAGCTCAGATCCTGAAAGTACCACAGATAATATAACTAGTCGTTCAATGATTGCGATTCTTGATTTCGGTTCTCAGTACTCAGAGCTAATTGCTCGACGTATACGTGAGACACAAGTTTATTCTGAAGTTCTAACTTATCATATCTCAGCTGAAGATTTACTGAAGCTTAATCCTAAGGGGATTATCTTGTCAGGTGGACCGAATTCTGTCTATGACGATGGCGCTCCGCTATGCGATCCTGAGATTTTCAATTTGGGCATACCTATTTTAGGTGTTTGCTATGGAATGCAACTGATGGCAAAGCAACTCGGCGGCAAGGTCGAACTTGCTGAGCATGGGGAATATGGCAAAGCTGAACTGCAAATTGATGATCCCACAGATCTGCTAACTAATGTAGATACGGGCATCACGATGTGGATGAGTCATGGTGATTCTGTCATTGAGCTACCTAAAGGATTTGAAATTTTAGCTCATACAGCAAATACTCCCTGTGCAGCAATCGCTGATCACCAAAAAAATCTTTACGGTGTACAGTTCCATCCTGAGGTCGTACATTCCACAGGTGGGATGGCGATGATTCGCAATTTTGTTTATCACATTTGCAAATGCGAGCCAAGTTGGACGACCGATGCATTTATCGAAAATTCAATTCGTGAAATTCGCGCTCAGGTTGGCGATAAACGAGTACTGCTTGCGCTATCAGGCGGTGTAGACTCTTCAACTCTTGCCTTCTTATTGCATAGGGCGATCGGCGATCAGCTCACTTGTATGTTTATCGATCAAGGCTTCATGCGTAAGCTAGAGCCAGAGCGACTAGTCAAACTTTTTGAAGAACAGTTCCACATTAATGTTGTATATGTTAATGCTCGTGAAAGATTTCTGGAAAGAGTCAAGGGTATTACCGAGCCTGAACAGAAACGGAAGTTAATCGGCAGTGAATTCATCAATGTCTTTGAAGAAGAATCACAGCGATTAGGACCGTTTGACTTCCTCGCCCAAGGCACTCTTTATCCAGACGTGATTGAATCGGCTGATACTAACGCTGATCCTGTTACTGGCAAACGTGTTGCTGTTAAAATCAAGAGTCATCACAATGTGGGTGGCTTACCTGATAATCTTCGATTTACTCTAGTGGAACCTCTTCGCAAGTTGTTTAAGGATGAAGTGCGGAAGGTGGGTACAGCGCTTGGACTTCCCGAAGAGATTGTGAAGCGCCAGCCTTTTCCGGGACCTGGTTTAGCGATTAGGATTATCGGTGATATTACTAGCGATCGCCTGAATACTTTACGCGATGCTGACTTAATTGTACGTCAAGAGATTAATCGTGCAGGTCAATACAATAATCTCTGGCAAGCTTTTGCGGTACTGTTACCCACTGTTCGTAGTGTGGGCGTAATGGGTGATAAGCGCACCTATTCCCATCCTATCGTTTTGCGTTTAGTCACCAGTGAGGATGGTATGACTGCGGATTGGGCAAGAGTTCCATATGATCTATTGGAAACTATTTCCAATCGTATTGTCAATGAAGTAGAAGGTGTCAATCGCGTGGTGCTAGATATTACATCTAAGCCACCTGGCACTATTGAATGGGAATAAAACATAAGAAGGTCAAAATAAATTTACAGCATAAATCTCTTTTGACCTTCTTATATTAAAAAGATAGGTATGACCGCCAGTTGGCGGTTATGCCTGTCTTTTTTTATTGATAAAATTACTGTAAGTTTCTTTGCATTCAGGTTTATAGGCATGAATATTCAAGAATTTCAACGAAGAACCATGACTACTGAAAATTTTTATGCCGATTTACCTGTACTTAAGAATTTCGCTGATATTACTCATAGTGAAAATTTTTGCTCTATTCCTAATGACTGGGCTGTCATTATCACCGATATTGTTGATTCGACCAAAGCGATCGAGTCAGGAAGATATAAAGATATAAATCTCCTAGGTGCTTGTTCGATTATCGTGATTTTGAATATAGTTGGGGACTTAGAAATTCCATTTGTATTTGGGGGCGATGGTGCATCAATTCTCATTCCACCGAGATTCATCCAAGAAGCAGAGCTAGCCTTGTTAGCTGTACAAAAAATGGCAGCAGATGAGTTTGATTTGGTGTTACGAATTGGCATAGTGCCGATCGCAGCAATCTCTTCAAACTATGAAATTAAAATAGCTAAACTGCGAATTTCAGAAAACTATGACCAAGCAATCCTTAGAGGTGGGGGAATTAGCTATGCGACAAATTTGATTAAAGACAAAGCCACAACTGGTTTCTACAGTCCAAAGAATCAAAGCTCCAATCCGATCGCTGACTTTTCTGGTTTAGAATGCCGATGGCAAGACATCCCTACGCGCCACGAAGAGATCCTGAGTTTAATCGTATTTGTAACAGCTCCAAGTCAAAGCCAAGTTGATAATCTCTATCGAGAGGTAATTAACCAAATTGATCGCATTTATGGAAAAGGGACAGAATGCCATCCTGTAGTATCAGCAAATTTACAACTTGCCTTTGGGGAAAAGAACTTATCATCTGAAACCCGAGTCTTTACGGCTTCTAAGAATTGGTTGAAACGAATTTTATACCTATGGAAAATACGCTTGATTAATTTGTTAGGTGATGTTCTGATGTCTTTGAATATCAAAACTGGGGCATTTAATTGGGGTGATTATAAACAAATAGTTTCAGAGTCTACCGACTTCAAAAAATTTGATGATGTTCTGCGAATGGTTATTTCTGGAACAACTCAACAGCGCAAGAAAATAATTGATTATTTAGAAAAGAAATTTCAAGAAGGGCGCTTAGTATACGGCTTTCATATATCCGATCGCGCTCTGATGACTTGCTTAGTCTTTGAGCGCGATGGTCGTCAAGTCCATTTTGTAGATGGCGCTGATGGTGGCTATGCATTGGCGGCAAAAAAGATGAAAGAACGCATGAAGAGTTAGAACAGCAGGCATTGCTTAGTCTAACTCAAATTAGAGAAAAGAGACGCGAAGCGTCCCTTTTCTCTAATTTGGATTTTGGTTTGTATGTCCTAAGGCATCTTTAAAGCGATCGCATTGCACGGTAGGCTAGTAATAGTGACTATAGCAAAAGGAAACTCCCGTGCTTTTATCAAAAGGCTTTGAAGTGGAAATCTACACCTCTACACCGACGGGGGATGTGGTGGGCTTTAGCGATCGCATTGTGGCTAATCTGAATGGGTTTGTGCGTGAACCAGACAGCCGCAACGTTGAATACATCACGCCGCCTTTTCATAAGTATGAGCCGTTGTTAATGGCATTGGTGGAGCCGCGCCAAAAGTTACGCAGCTATTTGCGATCGCTTGGTGATTACACTTTGATGCCGGGGAGTACACTTGCTTTGGGTGGGGTTGATCATTTCTATCGCTCTGATCCACTAAATCCTTATCACACCTACATCGAACAGACCTATGGTACTAATGTGGTCACAGCAAGTATTCATATTAATGTCGGTATCCCTGACTTAGAGTCACTAATTGCTGCCTGTCGCTTGATCCGTCTGGAAGCACCGCTCTATCTTGCTCTTAGTGCCGCTTCTCCATTCCTTGATGGCAAAGCTACTGGATTTCATTCTTCGCGCTGGCAGATGTTTCCTAAAACACCGAAGCTAGTTCCATTATTTAGCAGCCATCGTCATTTTGTGGAATGGACAGAACAGCAATTACAGTTAGGCACGATGCAAAATGTGCGTCATCTCTGGTCGTCGGTGCGTCCGAATGGCGATAATCGCCCTTACAATCTCAATCGTTTAGAGTTACGAATCTCTGATTTAGTTATCGATCCAGTCGCATTACTGGCGATCAGCGCTCTTTTAGAAATGCGTCTCAATCAATTTCTCGAAGCTGGTATCGGTTCATCGCTAGATCCACTTGCGCCCAATGCGACCAAGTTCACACCTGATGAACTTGCTACGATCGCTGATCAAAACGAAGTGGCTGCTGCTATTAATAGCCTTGATGCCGTTTTGACCCATTGGCAAACTGGCGAACAAATTACCGCAAGAGAATGGATCTCTAATCTCTACGAAGAGTTGCGATCGCGTGCGAAGGATAATGGAGTCTGGTGTTTCTTATCCCCATTGAAAAAAATTCTAGAACAGGGTAATGAAGCCCAACGTTGGCTTGCCGCTTATCACAACGGTATTTCACCTCGCCAAATCATGACCGATGCGATTGCATCCGCTGAACAAATGGATAAGGAATTAGCAGAGGCTTTGTTGCTATCTTAAGGGTTGGGAGCGCTTTGCGCTCAATCCTTAAGTTTCTAATTCAAAGTTACAGCGCTTTGCGTTTAAGCCCAAACCAAGAAAGTTTTTAAAAGCGTCGCTTTGCAACACTTTTAAAAACTTTCTTGAGGATTTCATCCGCTTTTTTATATTGCTTTAATTCCGTTGTTCTTGGATTTCTGCAAAAGCCTTCTCAAAATCCTCATTCGTAATTCGCAAATTTTCCAATTGATTAGTAGCATCACGCTGATGACGACGAATTGCAAAAATGGCGGCACGGTTGCTAAGGAAAGCAAGATCAGCTCCATTCCAATCATTGGTATGATCAGCCCAAATTGACAAATTGAGATCGATTGCAAGAGGTCGATCGCGATTATGCACTTCTAAAATCGAACTCCGACTATCGCGATCTGGTAAATCCACCATCATATGTAGCTCAATGCGACCCGATCGCAATAGAGCAGGATCAATAGACTCGCGACGATTGGTTGCGCCAATTACTAATAGTCCCTCGGTAGATTGCAAGCCATCGAGTTCTGTTAGTAACTGACCAATCACGCGATCGCTTACTCCGCTATCGCCTTGATAGCTACCTCGCGCAGGCGCAAGCGTATCGATCTCATCAATAAAAATCACGCAGGGAGAAGCCTGCCTTGCTTGGGAAAACAATTGTCTGATCGATTGTTCTGAAGCACCGACCCATTTTGTCAGTAGTTCAGAGCCTGCAACAGAAATGAAATTAGCTTGGGCTTGCGTAGCGATCGCCTTGGCGAGTAGAGTTTTGCCAGTTCCAGGGGGTCCATAGAGCAGCACGCCTCGTGGAGCCTTGGCGTGAGTATGGGCATATAGAGCGGGATCAACCAATGCACCTGCTACGGCTTCTTGAAGGGTTTGTTTAATCTTGGTAAGTCCACCAATTTCGGACCATTGGACTTTGGGAACTTGAATTTGCAGCGATCGCAACACAGCGGGTTGAACTTGCTTGAGCGCAAATTCAAAATCATCACGATTCACATCTAGATGATCAGGAATATCGGCAACACTTGTCACCTGCCGACGCAGGGCATTAGTTGCCGCCACTTGGCACAATCCTTTAATATCAGCTCCTACATAGCCATAGGCGCGATCGGCGATATCCTCCAAATCAACATCACTAGTCAAAGGCATTGATCGCGTATGAATTTCTAAGATTTCACGACGGGCTTTGCGATCGGGGATTGGGAAAATAATTTCACGATCGAATCTACCGGGACGACGGAGAGCAGGATCAATCGCATCTGGACGATTGGTGGCTGCTAGCACAATCACGCCTTTAGTTTCCGCAAATCCATCCATTAAGCCTAATAACTGCGCAACTAGTCGCTTCTCAACTTCTCCTTCTACATTTGCGCGATTGGGAACGAGAGCATCAATCTCATCGATAAAAATCAAACAGGGTGAAGATTTTACTGCCTTCTCAAAAATCTGTCGTAGGCGAGTTTCTGCTTCGCCATAGTACTTACTAATGATTTCTGGCCCAATGATCGTAATGTAATTTACACCCAACACATTGGCTAACGATCGCGCCGTGAGGGTTTTACCTGTCCCCGGTGGACCAACTAGTAATACGCCCTTGGGTGGTTCTAGCCCTAATTTTGCTAGGACATCGGGACGCTTGAGAGGAATTTCTACTAAATCACGTAATTGAGCTAAGGTATCGCCTAAACCTCCTACTAGTTCTGCGATCGCTGGTGGTTTTTCATTAGGAGAATTATCTTTTGGTGGCGCAGGTTTGACCACATCAGGAGATGTAACTTCGCGATCGCCTCCTGATGCAGTTGCGGCACGAGGCGATCGGGGAATATTACCGCGTCTGGGAATACTTGATAATGGGCGCGAGGTAACATTTACCTCAGTATGAATTTCACCAGATTTTTGCTTCTCGTCTAGTTTTTGCGCCAGATCGATGAGCTGGTCAAGATTGAGTAACTGTTTGACATCATCTACTAAAGACTCAAAGCCCTCGACTTTAAAGGCAAATTTGTCCTTAAAACTATCCTTGTCATTACTCATCAATGCTATGTCCTATTAATAATCTTCTGTGCGGCGATTACATTTTATGTTAGCTGAGATCTTGCACCATTCCTGAAAGAGTTAAGTAGGAATGGGTTTGAGAATAATTTCAAACCCATGACGAGCAGCAATATCGGCACTAATTTGGAGATACCTAAGAAGTTTCAACCAAAGGACAGAAGGAAATAAAACGGAAAGTGTCAAATCACAGGTAGCTTTCCAGTCCAAGACAGGAGGACTCGACCATTGATCAATCCAATGGGCCAAAAGATAAGCAAGCAGAGAGAGGATAAGCCAACGATAAACACCAAGTTTTGTAGATTGCCCAAAACAATGCAAACCAAAGCGATGTTTGATGGTTTTGAAGAATCCCTCAATCGCCCAACGCTTACGACCTAACATCACCAGATAAGCACCAGAATAAGGATGAGAAGAGACAACAAAGCGTAACTCCCGTTTACTATCAGCTCTTTTGAGCCAAAACCAAGAGATCGTCAAAGGCTGAGTTAGCCCTTCTAGCAAAATTTGTTGTCCACGTTTGCCATGACGATAAAGTTGTTTGACTGTACGGCCATCTTGAAGTTTACGATTGTTGCGTACACCGACAACGATGCGCCAAGTCTTGGCGCGGACAGTATTGAAAAACTTCACCGTACTAAACTCAGTATCAGCAAGGACAATCACAGTCTTGCCTTGGGTTAGTTGCTTGGGTACTGTCCCCAATAACTTACAAGCTAAGTCAGAGGGACTGGGGTATCCTTTGCCGCGCCATACTCTAAAACTCCATGGTACGCGCCACTCTCCATAGACCAGATACAGTACAACCAGATGTAGTCCTCGCTTTCCGTTTAGTATTCTCACCCATGGGTCTGGTTCGTTTTGGGTGGGATTGCTCAAATGTAAAAACTTGCCGCTTTTTTCTAGGGTAGTCAAGTCTATCAGTATCTTTAATGGCACTTGTTTCGATGGGCGATGCTTGGCGATTTGTCCCAAAATAGCCTGCCGTGTTGACCGAATTACTGCTCTCGTTGACCAGTTATAGTGATTGAGAAATCGGCTGAGTGCACTCGCTGATTTTATCTGTGTATGTTCTGGATAAGGATGCCTTTGTGCTTCGAGAAATAGTCCTAGTATTGCATTGAGACTTGCTGTTTGATACACACTTGGCATCAAACACAGAAGACTATACACTAGCCCTTGGGCGTGCTTAACGATGCTTTCCATGCTCGTTATTTAATTTACTACTACGCCCTTTTTTTCACATTTCTGCTCTTTCTGCAACCCCTTTTCTTGAATGGTGCAAGATCTCAGTTAGCGCTGATTCTAACTCTGATTTAGGTGCGATCGCATCAGCATAAAGTAGAAGCGGGAGCAACTTCGCTCAAACAAATAACAAAAAAGATCATGACAGCAAATATCCCTACACCCAATCTATGCCATGTTTTTGTCTATGGCACGCTCAAGCCAAATGAAGCTAATTACGACCAATATTGTGCTGGTAAAGAGATCTCCATACAACAGGCGATCGCCTATGGCGAATTATTTGTGCTGCCGATGGGTTATCCTGCGGTGATTTTAGGTGATCAGCGGATTTATGGATATTTACTCTCATTTCCTGATGCCAGCATTTTGGACTCACTAGATAAATTAGAAGATTATCAGAGCAATCGCGCTGCCTCTGAGAATTTATATAATCGCTATGAGATAGAAGTTTTTGATTTAGAAGGGAATTCTCTTGGCTTTGCTTGGGCATATTTTATGACTTCGCTGCAAGTGAGCAAATTTGGAGGTATCGCTCAAATCGATGGATGTTGGAGTGGAAAATAAAGATTGGCGGCGCTTTGCGCCGCTAATCTTTATTTCTATTAGAACAAGTCTAAATCAGTCACAGCGCCTTTACTACTCGTCGAAACCAGTTTGGCATATTTTGCCAAAACACCTTTGGTATAACGAGGAGCAGGCGGCTTCCAATTTGCACGACGAGCCGTAAGCTCATCATCGCTGACATTGAGTTGAATCAATCGCTGATGTGCATCAATCGTGATTGAGTCGCCTTCATTTACTAAGGCGATCGTACCACCCACAAAAGCTTCAGGCGCAACATGCCCTACCACCATTCCATAAGTACCGCCAGAGAAACGTCCATCCGTAATCAGGGCCACAGAATCACCCAAACCAGCGCCGATAATCGCACTGGTTGGCGCAAGCATTTCACGCATACCAGGTCCACCCTTTGGTCCCTCATAGCGAATTACTAATACATCCCCAGCATTAATCTTGTTCGCGAGAATTGCCCCCAGACAATCTTCTTCCGATTCAAAAACACGGGCTAGTCCAGTAATGATCGGATTCTTGACACCAGAGATTTTCGCGACTGCACCTTCTAAGGCGAGGTTGCCTCTGAGAATCGAGAGATGTCCTTGCTTATACATCGGACGATCCCAAGGACGGATAACATCTTGATCGGCGCGAGGTTCGGTAGGAATATCTTTGAGAAGCTCTTCGACCGTTTGCCCTGTAATGGTTATGCAGTCGCCATGTAATAAGCCATGAGCTAACAACATCTTCATTACTTGGGGAATTCCACCAGATTTATGTAAATCGGTTGCAACATAACGTCCCGATGGCTTGAGGTCGCAGAGAACAGGAACATTCTCACGGATACGCTCGAAGTCATCAAGGCTCCATTCCACACCTGCGGAATAGGCGATCGCTAAAAAGTGCAAGACCGCATTCGTCGAGCCGCCTACTGCCATGACCACAGAAATCGCATTTTCAATTGATTTGCGGGTGATGATGTCACGGGGTAACAAATTATTGCGAATCGCATTGACTAAAACAGTTCCAGCCAGTTCGGTATTAGCAGCTTTCTCGGGTGCAACAGCCGACATGGTGGAGGAATACATCAAGCTCATGCCCATGGCTTCAAATGCTGAAGACATGGTATTTGCAGTATACATACCACCACAGGAGCCAGCCCCAGGGCAAGCATTGCGCTCTACTGAGTTAAGTCTGATTTCATCAATTCGACCTGCACTATATTGACCAACGGCTTCAAAGGAACTAACTACAGTCAAATCTTCGCCATCAAGATGTCCAGGTTCAATAGTGCCGCCATAGACAAATAAAGCAGGAATGTTCATTCTTGCCATTGCGATCATTGCCCCTGGCATATTTTTGTCACAGCCCCCGATCGCCAAAACGCCATCCATACTTTGAGCACTACATGCAGTTTCGATCGAGTCCGCAATTACGTCACGGGATACAAGAGAATATTTCATTCCCTCAGTTCCCATGGAGATCCCGTCGCTAACGGTGATTGTGCCGAAAACTTGGGGCATCCCATTAGCGGCGCGAATTCCTGCTTCAGCGCGGATCGCTAAAGGTGCAATCCCCATATTGCAAGGGGTAATTGTGCTGTGGGCGCTTGCCACACCGACAATAGGTTTAGTAAAATCTGAGTCTTGGAAACCAACAGCGCGTAACATAGCGCGGTTAGGCGATCGCTGAACGCCTTCGGTAATTGCACGACTTTTGCGATTGTCGGACATAATTCACATCTCTGTAATTAGCTTAATCAACTAAAACATTTTAGAATTTTTAGACACTAGAATAATCATCTTGGACTATCGGCAATTACCAAATGCAACTTCAAACGCAATTTCCTAAGCACTTGTCTGATCGTGTTCCAACTCCTTCCCATCGTCGAGCTGCCCTTGGAGCTACTGTCTTGAGCATCGGACTTGTTCTTTATGGTTGCGGAGAAAGTAAAATTTCCCAATGTAACAAAGTTGTTACTATTGCCAACAAAACCTCCACTCTGGCTATTCCCAAGGATCTTGCGGGCTTTGTGCCATTAGCCACAAATATTGATCAAATCCGCATAGAGATCCAAGCGATCGCAGTTCAAGACACAAAGCTTAAAGAATTACAGACACAATTATTAGGCGTTTATGGCGACACTTCTCAAGCTCTAAAGGGGCAAGTCAAAGCATCAGAGGCTAAAGATCCCGATGCTATGAATAAAGCTAAGCAAGATTTGGAAACGGCATCAAAAAAGGAAAGTGAGGTTGTAGATCAAATTAATACACTGTGTAGTAAATAATCCCCATAAAAAAACGCACGAAGTGCGTTTTTTTATGGGCTTTTAAGCTTGTGCTTGCTGAGCTAGATCGACAGACTCAATCAGTTTTTGCCGCTCTCGCTTCCACATTTTTTTTAGGTCATCACTAAAGCCTAAGATTAAATGAGGGAAGCGATCAAAAAGTTCTTTTAATAGCAACTCTATATCAGCTTCATTTGGGCAAGGACAGACATACTCCTCTCCTTGGCGATCGTGTAATGCCACACTATAAAATTTGCCATACTTGGTGGAAGTCACTTTTTTGTAAGCCCAAACTAACTGATCAAGCTTAATAGCTTTCATCTCAATGTTTTTAAGTTGCAGCAGCCAAGAGCGAGTTAGTTGGTTATTGCCAATCATAATTGTATTAATTCCCGAATTTGCCTCTGCATCAATTTCTTGGATCAGAGTTTGCCAATCACCCAGCTTTTCTAAGCGTTTTCTGATTGGATGATTGCCAAGATTCGATCGCCAGCGTATTGCGGATATGATTTTCCACAGGCTAAATAATGAGATCGGCACTCCAAATAGCAAGGTAAAATAACCAACAGCACGATAATCTCCGGTATCCAGCATAAATGGCAGAAATGTTCCCTTGAGTGTAGAATTCTGAGATTCAATTGGGTCTACAATTCTGCTTTTAACTTCGCTGGAAATATCTGACAAACCACCAGTAACTTGAGTGCTGTTGGCACTAACTCCAGACTTCACCAAAAGAATGCGTTTATTTAGTTTCAGAGTTTGATACTTTGCAGAAACAGATTCGCTTACAGTTTGCCCAGTGCTACGACGCACGCGTTTGGTAATTTGTTGAACACCAGTATCATCGATCGCATTTCCCTTGACTGTAATAAACTGTTGCAAACTATCATCAAGGGACTTTATATCCTCTAGTTTGTTTATATCAACTGGAAATGGACCAAGAGCAAAGTTATACAAGTAACGATATTGCCAACCTGCAACGCCAAGTATAGCTGCCATCAATATCCCATTAGATATTAATAAATTGCGGCTTTTTAGCAGTACTTGTTTGCCGATAATAGTATTGAACATGATTATTTTCTCTAACAGTTAGTTACAGCAAATCGAAGATTAACCAATTTCAAGATCTTCCATCCAAGGACAAAGCACCATAATAATCAAGCTTTTTTGTAATAGCTTTTACAATTGTGACGGCTCTAAAACTTATTGGCATTTAAAGTTGGATCTGAAATTAATTGTTTTTAACTTTAAGACAACTTATGGAGCAACAAATCCGTGTTGCAAATTTTGAAACAGCTCCCACCATAAAACTGAGGATTTAGGGCTCCTCAAACCCGCAGTTTTATTCTAGAAACAAATATCTAGCAAACCCAAACCAAGAAATTTTTTAAAAAATTTCTTGGTTTGGGTTTGATGGCAAAATGCTGGAAGTATAGCGGCGGTGATTTTCAAACCAAGTAAGTAATAATTCCTGACATTCTCGTTCGCGAATTCCTGCGATCGCCTCCAGCTTATGAAATGACACAGGACTATCGGGCAAATTTGCCACTGTGCGAATAGATCCTGCTTTCGGATCATCAGCTCCATAGACTAAAGTACTAACCCGCGCTTGCAAAATTGCCCCTGCACACATTGGACAAGGCTCTAAAGTTACATATATAGTGCAACCATTCAAATGCCAATCTTTCAATACCCGCGCTGCCTCACGAATTGCCACAATTTCAGCATGGGCAGTAGGATCTTGATCTCGCTCTTTGCGATTTACGCCAGTCGCGATCACCTCTCCCAGACTATTCACAATCACCGCACCCACAGGAATTTCTCCTGCCCCTCCTGCTTCTTTTGCGAGCGCGATCGCCTGCTCCATCCAAACTTGATGTACTTCTAAATTTTTCATTGTGCCCAGCTTATCAAAACCCAAAAATTATCGGCAGCACTTTGCGCCGCCGATAATTTTTGGGTTTAATGTTACATTTGCTGCCATTCTTTTGCAAAATGGTATTAGTCCTGAATTGAGTCTTCTATGTCCCTAGAACCGATCGCTTTAACCACACCACTTTTTTATGTCAACGATCGCCCACATATTGGTAGCGCTTACCCCACGATCGCTGCCGATGCTTTTGCACGGTTCTATCGACTCAAAGGACATCCTGTTATGTTTGTGACAGGCACAGATGAACATGGACAAAAAATTCAGCGCACTGCCGAAAAAAACAACTTATTACCTCAAGAGCATTGCGATCGCACCGTTGCTGAATTTTATTCGCTTTGGGAAAAGTTTAATATTCGCTTTGATCGCTTCACTAGGACTACTGCCCCAAAACATCAAGCGATCGTAAATGAATTTTTTCAAAGGGTTTATGATGCAGGTGATATTTACTTAAATCAGCAAAAAGGTTGGTATTGCGTTGCTTGCGAAGAATTTAAAGAAGAGCGCGAACTCCCCGAAAGTCATCATTGTCCGATTCATACGAATGTTGTTTGCGAATGGCGTGATGAACCAAACTATTTCTTTCGTCTCTCCAAGTATCAAGACGCGCTCGATCAATTTCAAGAAGCTAACCCCAGCTTTATCCAGCCTGAAAGTCGCCGCAATGAAGTTTTAGGCTTTATGAAGCAGGGTTTGCAAGACTTTTCAATTTCCCGTGTCAATCTCGATTGGGGCTTCCCAATTCCCACCGATCCCACCCATACAATTTATGTTTGGTTTGATGCTTTGCTTGGTTATGTCACGGCTTTGCTCGATCCCAATGATGAGCCGACCCTCGAAAATGCTCTCAAATATTGGTATCCCTTCAATCTACATATTATTGGCAAGGACATCCTTCGATTTCATGCAATTTATTGGCCAGCGATGCTCATGTCGGCAGGATTGCCTCTGCCAAAGCGAGTTTTTGGTCATGGTTTGCTGACAAAAGATGGTCAAAAAATGGGGAAAACCTTGGGCAACACCATTGATCCCTACGATCTTGTTGAACGCTATGGTGCAGACCCAATTCGCTACTATTTCCTCAGAGAAATTGAGTTTGGCAAAGATGGCGACTTTAACGAAGAGAGGTTTATTGCGATCGTCAATGCTGATCTCGCTAATAGTCTTGGCAATTTACTCAATCGCAGCCTTGGTATGGTAAATAAATATTGTCAGCAAACTATACCTGCCTACGATCCTAGCGATCGCACTGAATTCTCAGACCTAATCCGACCCATAATCGAGCAAGCTACATCTTTAGGCGATCGCGTAGCAATTGACTACCAAAATCTCAATTTTCGGGCAGCATGTGAAAAAATCCTTGAATTAATTTGGAATTGCAACAAATTAATTGATGAAACTACGCCTTGGAAACAGTTCAAAGCAGGTAAACAAAATGAAGTCAACGAAACTTTATATACCCTACTCGAAGCAGTCCGAATTGCCGTTTACCTTCTGTCACCAATCACCCCACACTTGAGTATTGTGGCTTATCAGCAATTGGGGTTAAATTTTGATGAAACTTCTCCGCCTGATTGGAGTCATACAAATTGGGGAATACTACAATCAGGTCAGCCCCTAGAAAACCCAAAGCCGATTTTCCAACGTATTGAAACCACCTAGGTTTTATACAATCCACTAATTAAGTTTTAATGATTGGTCTTTGCAGCCTTTAATTCTCAAGGTCACCAAACTCTACTCCTCTGAGTATATTTACTTATGGTGTATAATTAGTATTAAGTCATAATGATAATCCGTTTATTATTTTTGGCTTTATTATAGAAAAATTATTTTATATTTTTAAATTCACTTTAAATTTATTGTAAATTCATTTTTTGAGTATGCTTGGGATAAGGCTAACTTTCTTATTTTAAAGATTACTTTTAACCTCCGTCGATAGTCATAAAAAAAACTATGTGACAGTTTATTAAAAAGTTTTAAGAGGTTCTTCTGAATTAGGTAAACGAATTAGGTAAACACTTAGGACGGTTTTAAGTATCAATGCTAATACCAAAGCTTCATCCCACGGCACTAGATAATAAACGTTCTATAGGCAAAAACATGTTACCTTTTGAGCAAGATTCTGGCTTTAAAGCGGATCAGATTTTAGAAAATAGAGGGCGAGTTGCTATCTTTATTGATGGCTCTAATCTTTTCTACGCTGCTCTCCAACTGGCAATCGAAATTGATTATACCAAGTTGCTATTATGTCTTACCGATGGTTCGCGCTTACTACGAGCTTTCTTCTACACAGGGGTTGATCGTACAAACGAAAAGCAACAGGGCTTCCTGTTGTGGATGCGTCGCAATGGCTATCGAGTTATTTCTAAAGAACTTGTACAGTTACCCGATGGCTCCAAGAAAGCTAACCTTGATGTCGAGATTGCTGTAGACATGATGGCGCTAATTGGTTCTTACGATACTGCTGTACTAGTGAGCGGTGACGGGGATCTCGCCTATGCAGTTGATGCGGCAAGTTATCGTGGTGTACGTGTTGAAGTGGTCAGTTTACGTTCAATGACCAGCGATCATCTGATTAACGTTGCCGATCGCTACGTCGATCTCGAAGCGATCAAAGAAGATATTATGAAAATATCGCGACCTCAATCGCCAAGCAATATGCCCAATGCCTCACCATCGATCGCTAACTATAACTATCGTCCGATCTCTGGAGTTGCATCCATAGACAGCGATCGTGACAACTAGTACTCAGCTAAAATCCATCATTGGCAATCATTGGCTCATTAAAAACAATCTTAATCAATTCTAAAAAATATTGACAGAAGTTGCCATTGTCAATATATTATAGAGTTCGCTGTAAAATATTACGTCTTCGTAATTTGCTTCTGTTGATTGTAGCTAACCCACTGCATAGAACTAACGCTCTCGCGAAGATAGTGTTGTACAGCCATCCGTCCCAAAAGTTGCTGATGAGATTCCTGAAAAGGTTGATCAGCAAGTGCTTTTAGGGCAAATATAACATTGAAAACTGACAACAAATTGGGAGACTTATAGTGGCTCGCATTGCAGGAGTAGACCTTCCGCGTGACAAGCGTATCGAAATAGGACTAACGTACATATACGGAATCGGTCTAACTAGCGCCAAAAAAATCTTAGCAGCTACCAAAATAAACCCTGATACGCGGGTTAAAGAACTTACTGATCCTGAAGTAACAACTTTACGTCAAGAGGTAGAATCCAACTTTCAAGTAGAAGGCGATCTGCGTCGTCTCGAAGGTTTAAGCATCAAACGCCTAGTAGACATCGGTTGCTACCGAGGTCGTAGACATCGTATGGGTCTTCCTGTCCGTGGACAACGTACTCGTACCAATGCGCGTACTCGCCGTGGCGGTCGTCGTACTGTCGCAGGTAAGAAGAAGGCTCCAGGTAAGAAGTAAGTAAGGATTAATACGAAACAATGGCTCGTCAAACAACTCGTAGAACTGGCGCACGTAAGAATAAGCGCAATGTCCCTAATGGAGTCGCTTACATCCAGTCTACTTTTAACAACACTATCGTCACGATCGCGGACACCGTAGGTGATGTCATCTCTTGGTCTTCGGCTGGTGCTAGTGGCTTTAAAGGCGCGAAGAAGGGTACTCCATTTGCAGCGCAAACTGCGGCTGAATCTGCTGCTAGAAGAGCAATGGAGCAAGGAATGCGTCAAGTCGAAGTAATGGTCACAGGTCCTGGATCAGGACGCGAAACCGCAGTGAGAGCTTTGCAAGCTGCTGGGCTAGAGATCACCCTAATTCGTGACATTACCCCCATTCCTCACAACGGCTGCCGTCCTCCAAAACGCAGACGTGTGTAATTAATTACGAATTAGAAATTACGAATTAAAACAATAAAACTGTAAAAAATTCGTAATTCGTAATTCGTAATTTTTCAATTCTCTAATTTCCCCCTTTGATTTTCGTTTACTCTTGCAGACTAAGTCGGTACAAATATGGCACAGTTTCAGGTTGAGTGCGTTGCATCCCATACAGAAAAAGACAATAGTCAGTACAGCCAATTTGTACTGGAACCACTAGATCGGGGGCAAGGCATTACCATTGGAAATGCGCTCAGACGGGTATTGCTCTCCAATCTTGAGGGTGCGGCCGTCACTGCTGTTCGCATTGCTGGTGTCAACCATGAATTTGCGACGATTCCGGGCGTACGGGAAGACGTTTTGGATTTGATGCTCAATCTCAAGGAGCTAGTGTTGAAGTCTTATAGCTCAGCACCTCAGATCATCCGTTTGGTAGAGCGCGGTCCAAAACTAGTCACTGCTACCAGTTTCCATTCTTTGCCATCGGACATCGAGATTGTCAATCCTAACCAATACATTGCTACTCTCAGTGAGGGTGCAACCTTGGAGATGGAACTCACGATTGAGCGTGGCAAAGGCTATCGTTCGGTAGATCGTTCTAAGGAAGACCATAGCTCTCCAATCGATACGCTCAAGATCGACGCTGTGTTTATGCCTGTGCGCAAGGTCAAGTATGAGATTAAGGACGCTCGGATCGGTGATGCGATCAATAAAGAGAGTCTGTTAATCGATATTTGGACAAACGGCAGCATTACACCTCAAGAAGCACTTAGCCAAGCTGCTAGCGTGTTAGTGAATTTGTTCTCGCCTTTGCAAGAAATTACCCTTGCGCCCTCATTGCCTCAAGAACGTGATGTGCAAGACGAAACTAAGCAAATTCACATTGAAGAATTGCAACTGTCAGTCAGAGCTTATAACTGTCTCAAACGAGCACAGATTAATACTGTTGCTGACTTGTTGGAATATACCCAAGACGATTTACTGGAAATCAAAAACTTTGGTCAAAAGTCGGCTGAGGAAGTTATGGATGCCCTTAAACAGCATCTTGGCTTGACCTTAACTGAGTCCAAGGCTTCAAAAGTTCTGTAAAAAGCCTACTTTTTAAACTCTTTCACTCCAAGAGTTTGGTTTCATGTCCATCTAGTACACACCTATGCGTCACCGTTGTAAAACCCCCCAGCTTAACAAAGCTGCTGATCAGCGCAAAGCTCTCCTAAGGGCTTTGACCACTGAGTTAATTCTCAGAGGCGAAATTAAGACAACCAGAGCTAAGGCTGATGCTGTTCGTTCCAATGTCGATCATATGATCACTTTGGCTAAAGACGGCTCTCTGCACGCTCGTCGTCAAGCGATCGCCTATTTATACGATATCTCGGTTAAAGATGGCGAACCCGTTAGCGATCGCCCTCAGACCAAGACCAAACAAGAACAATTACCTGAAGAAGAGCGTGTAACTACCTTGGTTGACCTATTGTTCACCCAAGCTAAGGATCGCTATGCTGAGCGTAATGGTGGTTATACCCGTATCGTTCGCACAGTTAGCCGTCGTGGCGACAATGCCGAAATGGCGATCTTGCAACTTGTGTAAACATTAAGATGCCTGAAGATGTTCTCCGCTGATTTCGAGTCTCCTCGTCGTATTGCTTTAGTTATTCAATATCTAGGTACATACTTTTACGGGTGGCAAAGGCAGCCAAATCATCCCAGTGTGCAGCAAACGATTGAAGAAGCGATCGCTAAGATCTGCGGAAAAGCAACCGTTTTGCATAGTGCAGGTAGAACTGATACTGGCGTTCATGCTGCGGCTCAAGTAGCACATTTTGATACGTCAAGCTTGATCCCTCCCCACCGTTGGGCAAAAGTACTGAATAGTTATTTGCCTGAAGGTATCTTAATCTGTGGATCGACGGAAGTGGCTGCTGACTGGCACGCAAGATTTTCGGCAACATGGCGGCGTTATCGTTACTCGATTTACACTGCCGCGATTCCGAATTTATTTGTAAAGCCGTTTAGCTGGCACTACTACCACGATCGCCTTGATGAAAAGCTAATCCATCAAGCCTTACAGCCCATGTTAGGCGAACAAGATATGGCAGCATTTCAAAGGGCAGGTTCAAGTCGTCCCCATAGTCGTCTTGAGCTTCAAGAAGCGGTATGTTGGCGGGATGGCAATTTTGTCCATGTGGAAGTCCAAGCAAGTGGATTTCTGTACGGCATGATTCGTTTGCTAGTGGGGCAATTAGTCGATGTTGGGCGCTCGCGCTTAAGTGTCGAAGCCTTTACGATCATATGGCAGGAAAAACGCCGTATTGAAGTTAAGTATGCGGCTCCACCGCAAGGGCTGTGCTTATTGGCGATCGGCTATGCCGATCATCCATTTGCTGAGTTCGCATCGCGCAAGCAAACACTAGGCTTAAATGACAACAATGTAATTACATTGGTTTGAAGTTTAAAGGCTAATGTGCTCCAAACTTACAAGTTTGAAAGAAATATTTCACAGATAAATCTCATAGATAAATCTCGTTTGTAGAGAAACTAATGACTACAACTACACTTACTCCGAATAAAAGCTACTTACCTAAAGATCCCGATCGCAAATGGTATGTCATTGATGCGGAAGGTCAACGCCTAGGAAGACTTGCTAGCGCGATCGCGATCATTTTGCGCGGCAAAAATAAGCCCATCTATACGCCCCACCTAGATACTGGCGATTTTGTCGTTGTTATCAACGCCGAAAAAATTGCTGTTACTGGCAAAAAATCCACCCAAAAGTTATACAGAAGACATTCTGGTCGCCCAGGTGGGATGAAGGAAGAAACCTTTGATAAGGTAATCGCTCGCGTCCCTGAACGTATTCTTGAACATGCCATTAAGGGTATGTTGCCCAAGAATACCCTCGGTCGTCAGCTTTTCACTAAGCTCAAGGTTTATAAGGGTGCAAGCCATCCCCATGAGGCTCAGCAGCCTGAAACTTTGGTAATTAATACCATCCCATCGCAGAAGTAGGAGAAATAACCGATGTCAGATACTGAACGTTCTAATCGTGCTGTTTACTGGGGAACTGGTCGTCGTAAAAAAGCGATTGCCCGTGTCCGTCTTGTTCCAGGAGAAGGTAAGGTCGTAATCAACGGAAAAGCAGGCGATTTGTACTTGCAATTTAACCCTACATACATTGCTGGCGTTAAAGCTCCTTTGGAAACCTTGGGCTTGGAAAACGAGTACGATGTTTTGGTCAATGCTCATGGTGGCGGTGTAACAGGTCAAGCTGATGCAATCCGCTTGGGTGTTGCTCGTGCGCTGTGTGAACTTGCTCCCGAAAATCGTAAACCTCTCAAGGTTGAAGGCTACATGACTCGCGATCCCCGTTGTAAGGAACGTAAGAAGTATGGTCTTAAGAAAGCTCGTAAAGCTCCTCAATACTCGAAACGGTAATCAATCATCGATTACATACAAAAAGAGAGACGGTACGAAGTACTGTCTCTCTTTTTGTACCAATAAAGTTTTTAACGGGTCTAGAATGAGAAAGTGGTGCGAATTACGCCAACAGTTGCAGTACCATTAGCGCTGTTGCTGTTTTGATTGAATACGAAGAATACCCCTGGAGTGATGCTGATGTTATTGGAAACAGGGATGCGGTAGAAAGCTTCGAGATGGTAAGGAGTATTAGGACTCGTAAATGTAGGAGTTCAACCACCTACATTAGTTATAAATAGTGGTTGACCAAACATGATGGCGGCTAGATCACCTTCGCTAAACAAGTCTTTGCCAGAGAATGCCGCTAACCAGCTAGTGTTAGTTGACGAGCCTGTAACGCCAGCAGAGGTAACGTCATTAATGAAAGTCCAAGAACCCCAAACGTTAAAGGTAAACTTCTTGGTGATATCCCAAATCAAGCTACCGACAACAGTATCGCTTTTGAATGTACTTGTATTAGTGGCAACACCAATAGTATCGGCGTTTAAACCAGATCCGAGGCTTCCATTTAATGTGTAGGCATTCGCATAGCCAATACCAAGAGTTAGTGCATTAGAAGGTCTGAAAACCAATTGAGCCGCGATTTTAGTGTCTCCGCCAGTTACCCCAGATCTACCAGTAGCAGTGTTAGCATTGACTGCGCTATAAGCAACTTGTAGGTTCGCTTGTTTGGTAAAGTTCCAATCAAAACCTGCAACTGCCACATTGTTGCCATTATTAGAAGCAATGCGGATTAAGGGATTGAAACGACCAAAGCGAGAGATTGCGGCTTGGCTGTCGCTTTCAATAGGGTTGAGAGGGCTGATGATATCTTCTGTCTGCCCGATGGGTGCGATGTAAGCCGTGAAGCTGTCACCGATTGGGAATTTGTAGTATAAGCGATTGATTTCAAGAGAGTTGTTGACCGAGCCACTTTCGTAAGATAAACGTGATGGGTTGTCATTAGGTGCACCAGTGAGTGCCGTGCCAATGTTGCCAGCGCCATTGGTATTAGAAGCTTGCAAACGAGTTCTCAAAAGGTCTTTACCAGTGAAGCTGGTATCTAGGTTGAGACGGGCACGGTATTGGAAAACAACGCTGGTTCTGTCATTATTGGCAGAAATACCGAGAGCATTACCTGTAGTGGCAACGCCATCAGAAGCCGTAGCCAGACCAAAGATTGCTTCGCCACGTAGCTTTGTGGTAGTGGAGAATTGTTGAGATTCGAGCTTAGCAACCTTGGCATCAATGGCATCGACACGACCACGTAGGGTTGCTAATTCGGCAGCAAATTCTTCTTGAAGCTTTTGTAAAGTAGCTAGGTCTTCTTTGCTGACCTTATCAGCCAAACCTGCGGAGATAATTTCGTTGATCTTGTCCAAGCAAGCGTTTAAACCAGCGGCAAATTCGTAGCGGCTAGTTGCTTGTTTACCACGGAAGGTGCGATCGGGATATCCAGCTATACAACCATAGCGCTCTACCAAGGATTGTAATGCAGTGAATGCCCAATCAGTAGGCTTAACGTCGCTGAGTTGAGATACTGAAGTAACGTTTTGAGCGATAGTGCTTAAAGAAGCTTGTATTTCTGCGCTAGAAGCACTACTAATAAAGGTAGAGGCAACAACGGCGGCTGAAATTACGACTGGAGTAACTAAGCTGTAATTTTTTCTATAAACATTAGACATTTGAACTACCATCCCCCACAATACAATAGAGTTAGTTTTACATTTAGTTGGATAAAATATTCTTATTGATTACATATTTCAATTGATGAGCGTTTAATACATTGTAACTATGTATGGTTACCATAGATAAAAACTGATATTAACTATGCATAAAAATCTTGACAAAGTTTAGGACTTGCTCATGTAAAAGTAATTTATAGCTTTTCCCAGGCGGTTCAGATCCTAAAAACTAAAGATGAGAGGCGGCGCAAAGAGCCGCCTCTCATCTTTAGTTTTTTGTTTTGGTATAACTTAAAGCAATTCACGATCAAACGAACCACAATAAACCCCTTAAAAAATTTGCAACGCTTTTAAGGAGTTTATTGGTTCAGATTAGAGAGAAAAATGCTGTAGGTAGATATAGCCATAAATACCAATATTTACTAGATGAAAATCTTTGCAGTA
>JALQCR010000085.1 GCA_023336205.1 Pseudanabaena sp. Salubria-1 | reverse complement strand
TTAAAAAAAAAAAAAAAAAATTTTTTGGGGGCGCGCCCCCCCCCCCCCCCCCCCCCCCAAAAACCCCAAAATTGGTTTTGTTAAAAGTCCGCCAAAGGCGGACTTTTAACAAAACCAATTTTTATAATGAGAATTGCTATAAGGCTTTTTAGTTGATGAGTTGTGACCTCATTTGATGCTACTATCGTTAAGGCAAAAAATACGGCTTTGGAGTTTTGATTCGCTCAATGAATACAGAAATTGCAGAAGATCTATTCACTCAAGGTTTAGAACGCTACAAACAGGGTGAATCTGCGGCGGAATTAATTCCTGTGTTTGAGAAAGTATGTGAGCGCCAGCCCAAAGTTGCTAGCGGCTGGATTTGTCTATCTTGGTTGTATTTGCTAGATAATAATGCCAAACTTGCTCTCAAAGCAGGTCAGAAGGCAGTTAAAATTTCTCCCGAAGATCCTCAGGGACACATCAATCTTGCGATCGCCATGTTAGAGCTATCTCAAAAAGGGGTTCGAGAGCAAGTTGAAGCTGCTCAAAATTGGCTAATGATTTTGAAAGATATTAAGCCAGAAATTGTTGAGAATTTTGAAGAAGGATTGCGCCGTCGTCCAGATTGGAAAGCCCTTGAAAAGGTTAGAGACTGGGTGCTAAGCTAAAATCCAGCCTTTGTATTCTTACTAATTTCGGGTTGCTGTCAACATTTGTGAATTGTAATTGTTGAAATTCAATAAATAACTTTATCTAACGTCATAGAACTTCATAAGAGTAGCTCTTTTGTCAGAAAATCTTAACACGGGATTTTTGTCAAGGGTGCTAGGCTACATAAATATAAATAACTGAAGCTGATAATTTTTTAATTACAGTGAAGTGACAATTTTTTATTTAAAAGGAAGTTAATAAAATGATCTTAGAAAATGTCAGAGTAAAGCCCGACACCCGCAACCACAAAGGTTTTTTTGTGTTGGAGGCTTCTTACAAACTGGTTAATATCGATGGCAATGGTTGGGCTTTAATCTGTTTAGATGACTATGCTTGTCATTACGTTGATCCTGACGATTTGAAGTTGCCTAGAGGTTGGAAAAAAACAACTAGTAACGAAGTTGTTCATGCTTAGAGATTGGCTTTTGGAGTTTCTTTTATGAATGGAACTAACAATCCATCAACTCTTAAATTAGATAAATCAAATTTAAAATAAAAAAGAGCAAACACAAGTTTGCTCTTTTTTAAACCCAAAATAGAGTTGCAGCGCGAAGCGCTGCAACTCTATTTTGGGTTTTATGCACAAATCCATCCTTCAAGACGATCGCAGTTTTCAGGGATTCCATAATTAGGTTGTTTAGAAGCTGATGCACATTGGATTGTAGCAATTACAGCATCAAGCGTATCGCCTGAAGCATCACTCACGCATTCACAGGTAAGTTGTTGAGCAATTTCGACAACAAAGCCATACTTTGAGTTGAATATAGGCGATCGCACCTGATTGATTATTTCTTGTCGTAATAATTGCATTTCATTAGTTTGTTTGCGTTTATCGTCAGATTTATAGCTTTGTTTACCGATAATGCTCCTTGACATTAGAGAAGGATAAATCTCAATTACAATTCGTGCATCGTTAGTGGGATGACAAGGCAAAATGCTAAATCCTGCGGCAAGCATTCTTGGCGCACCTTCAAAAAACATTTTACCTACAGGTACACCATAGATTTTCATCGGACTAATTGCACCTGTGCCGCGATCAGTATGGCGCAAATGTTCGCGATCTCCAACAGCTCTACCCTGACGATATTGATTTAAAGTTTCGACAAATTCCTGTTTACTCATCTGTCCTATGCGATCGACATAATCTGCCCAAGTGTTCCCCCATTGCAAGTTTTCGATTAGCTTCCGAGGTTGCCCTAATGGAAAATCTACTCCTGCAATCCAGACAGGCGATCGCGTCAAAAAGTCCATAAAAGAAGGAAAATTTGTAAAACGATAGAACTTTAGAATATGTAAAATATCCGATTCTAGCCAAGCTTCTGCACAAGCGATCGGCTTGTTTTTGCTAGGAGCGCTAGTAAAGTCAATTCCATATATTTTCATGATGTTCTCAAATTCTTACAGCAATTGCAGATCAAACGAGCCAAAAGATAAATTTTGAAAGCATTGCTTCGCAACGCTTTCAAAATTTATCTTGGTTTGGGTTTGAGCGCAAAGCTCTGTATCTGTCACCGAGCGAATCCCAAAAGAAGTTTGTGGCATGAAGCACCGCTAATACCAATTCACAAAAGTGTATCAACACTTCTGTGAATTAAAACCCAAGCCCTGTAAGGGCTTCCAAAACACAAAATGGCGTAGCCATTTTGTGTTTTGGTATAATCTCTTTTGAGTTTTATGTTCTAGAGTAGCAACAGCTATCAAGATCGTACTTTACACCATCTTTAATTTATCTATTTCTAACTTTAATTTCAATTTGTGGTGGTGGTGGTGCTTGTGTTGGAGTTGCTACGGGTGTAGGAGGATTTGGAACAGGTGTTCCAAATGATGGAGTTGGTGATACTAGTGGAGAAGTTAACGGAGGAGTTGTAGGAATAGCTGTTGGTTGCGCGATCGCAGCATCCTTAAGACTAAATTTTAATTGATAGGGTATTTCAGTAGTGCCTCCAATCCCCTTTAATTGAACTACATAGGCTCCATCAGATGGAATTGGCACGTCAGCGTTTACAACATTAACAGCATTGGAGAGAGGAATGCCTTGAGCATTTAGGACAGTAAGTAATAGTCCAGTACCTGTAATCGAAGTACTCAGCAATTGTCCAGATTTAGCCTGAACTGTATAAGTGTGAATAGCATCTCCCACCATTTTGTTAGGGACAACCAAAGATTCTTTATTGGCTTCCAAATTTAGGGCTTGGTTTACTGCTGTGTTCGCAGGTGTTGGAATAGGAGTAGCGTCTGTAGAAATTGGCTTAGTGACAGGAATTGGCTGATTATTTACAACAATTGGTGACTGGTTATTTTTCATCATCGCTGGTAACGCAAAAGCTGCAATTACTGCTACAACGGCTAATAACCCTCCAAATAGAAAGAGAACTCCTGAGTTGGAGCTGGCAGACGGTGCAGGAACTGACCGACGAGTTTGAGAACTGGATTTGTAGGAAGTAGGAACATTAGAAATAGTTGAATTCTCTGAGCCAGTTAGAATTGTTGACCTGACGATTTTACTTGTAGTAGCTTTACGTTCCACTTCAGTCATCGTTGCAAAGGTGGTTATACCTTGATTGACTTCACGCACTGACTGGTAGCGTTGAGTATAGTGATAGCGCACCATACGAGTTAATACCATCGCTAATCCGTTGCTCACCTGTGCTTTATCACGCCAGACTAGTTCACCTGTAGCGGGATCGGTTGGGAGATCAGTTGGACTATATCCAGTGAGAGCTTTAATCGCTACCATGCCTAAAGCATATATATCACTGTTATAAGTTGGGCGACCTGCACATTGCTCACTGGGCATATAACCAGGTGTCCCGATGGTCACTGTAAATCGTGACTCCCCTTTTTCATTGGCTACAAGTTGCGTATTAGCATCTTGTACTGCCTTGACCGCACCAAAATCGATCAGCACAATCTTTTGATCTTTCTTACGGCGAATTAAGTTGTCTGGCTTAATATCCCGATGAATTACCCCTTCAGAATGCACAAAGTCCAAGACATCAAGAACATCTTTCAAAATCTTAAGCACTTCAACTTCGGCTAGTTGTTTGTCTCTGATTGGTGCGTCAATATTTTCTAACTCAGCAAAAAGACGATCTTGAGATTCATTATCTAAATCTGATACTTCAGGCAGGGCTGCTTTCAGTTCGTCATAAAGCGATCGCCCTTCCACAAATTCCTGCACCAAAAAAAACTGCTTGTCTTCCTCAAAATAGGCAAGCAATTGTGGAATTTGATCGTGGCTACCAAGTTTTTCTAGGGTTTCTGCTTCCGTGTTAAATAGTCGCCTTGCCTCACGAATAAAATTTGGATCATCACTAGCGGGCTTAAGTTGCTTAACTACACAAGGTGGGGAGCCAGGGCGGCGCATATCCCTAGCAATAAATGTATGCCCAAATCCACCAGATCCAATCTGTTTAATCAGTTTGTAGCGTCCATCTAGTACTTTGGCTGGCATGGCGATCACCCCTCTAGTTATAGGCTATGTAGCTAGGCACAAAACTCCAAAATCTATACCGCCCGCTACGCGCGCGGTATAGATTTTGGTTCTGTTTTTTTAATTATGCCGAGGTACTGGTACTTATGTCTCATTGTATAGGATTAGTTGGTTCTGCAAAACTTGAGCGCGGTAAGTCGTATCATAAGATTAATAATTAATAATTAATATTCTCTTGCCTCAAAGTTAATGAATTTGACTGCTGAAACGAACTCACTTACACAACAACTCCATGTCATTGACGCTCAATTATCTAAGCGATCGCTAGCTCTTGATCCCAGTGGTTACTTTATTATTTATGTCGATCGCCAACAAAATTTAATTTGCGCTAAATACTACAGCAACATTATTAATGACCAAGGCTTAGCAGTTGATCCTGAAACAGGTAAACCCATTCCTGCTAGAGGTAAAGTTGATCGCCAAGCAATGCATTTATTTACAGGGCGAACTGCTAAGGAACTCTGCGTAGAAATCTTTGAAAAAACTCAACCTTGTCCTGTTACACTGTTTGACCATGCTGCCTATCTAGGACGCGAAGCACAGCGAGCAGAATTAGCGCTATTGCAGCAACAGGAATATATCCAAGACTAGAAATTGTTACGATATTCAGCGCTTTGCGCGATCATACTATCCCAAAATATAATTATTCATCTCATAGTCATAAGCGCCAGATGTCACTTTCGCTGATCGCACCAAACAACAGTTGGTGGGAAATCCAAGTTATAGCCGAGCAGTCTCTAGAAGAGCAGATTTTTTGGCGGTTACAAAATTTTGGCTGTCAAGGAATGGCAAGCCAGAAAAAAGATGGTCATATAAGTGTTAGTAGTTATTTACCCGTTGAGAAGGGCAATGTTTTGGATCTGGCGGCGCTTGCTTTATGGCTAAAGCAGGATGCGATCGCGCTAGATTACGAAGCCCCAACTACTCAATGGACAGTAATTAACGATGAGGACTGGTCATCAAGCTGGAAGCAACATTGGAGTCCACAGGAAATTGGCGATATGTTGGTGATTTATCCAGCTTGGATTGAGCCACCGACTGATGGCGATCGCAAAATTTTACGTCTTGATCCTGGTAGTGCTTTTGGTACGGGGGCTCATGCCACCACTCAACTTTGTTTAGAAGCCTTAGAAATGCGCTTATGGGGTGTAAAGCCCGAAGACAATATCGTGGTTGCTGACGTTGGTTGTGGTTCAGGTATTCTCAGTATCGGGGCTTTACTGATTGGAGCGAGTCAGACCTATGCGATCGATAATGACATTCTGGCGATTAAGGCAACTAACCACAATCGCCAACTTAATGATATTCCTGAAGACAAGATCTGGGTGCAAGAGGGCAGTATTCAAGATTTGATTGCGAATATGCCTGCACCTGCGAATGGGTTTACTTGCAATATCCTTGCTGACATCATTGTTGATATGGTTCCCTATTTCGATCAGCTCGTTGACGAAAATGGCTGGGGAATTTTAAGCGGAATTTTAGTTGAGCAAGTACAGAAAGTTGCCGAGGCTCTTGATGCTCATAAATGGACGATCGCCACATTCTGGAAGCGTCAAGAATGGGCATGTTTAACGATTAGACGGTCAGAATATTAACAAAATCTATCAATGTAAGTTTAGCTTAAGACATAAAACCCAAAAGATGAGTGATGGCGCGAAGCGCCACCACTCATCTTTTGGGTTTTGCTTTGCAATTTTTGGTTAATTAACGGGACGCGCTACCATAATTCCGATCGCATGATCAACGCCTTCAACGTAACGTTGTAAATCGGGAGAGACTTTGACTTTGCCTGATGGTGACGCATGGATGAACCCTATTCCATTGGCAGTAGGATAGACCAAGCCTGTATGTGTAGCATCCAGCCCTTTCAGATCCGTAGTCACAGCAATAATGTCGCCAGCTTTGAGTAATGAATAGATAGAACGTATCTTATGAGATGGGATATATCGTAATGGTTGCGATCGTATCTCTAGCTCCATCTTCTGCTCCATTGCTAAAATACACTGATGATTAGCTTCATTATTTTTCAGGCGTGGATATTTCTGCCAATTACTACTCATAAAGTCTAATTTCTTATTGAGAGGAACACCTCCCAATTCAGATGTTAGGTCACGCACAATATTGCGTTTCTGATTGTCGCGTATCCATTCTGAAAAATAATGTAAACGACTGCAATAGCCATCTAGCTTGCCATCCGCATAACGAACTTCTTGGATCTTCTCCACAAAGTTTTCGTAGCTGGGACTTGACGATCGCAAGTTACGAGAGAATGCTAAAACTGTCTCCACAAATCAGTTATATCTTGATCTAATAAACCTTCGCGATAGGTTGCACCAAGAAATTTAGTAGAAACAGTTTGCAGAACTTCGTTTATAGGGAGTATGGTGATTTTGCGTTCGCCTAATGTCTGCATCAATCGTTGATATACGGCTTTAGTTGCAGAAGTATCTAAACTCGATAGATTCTCAGAATTATTTTGAGATGAATTTTGATGGATTGATGGGTTACTTTTAGCAGTTACAAGAACTGAATCTTTGTGGTCAATATCTTTAATATTAGGAAGGAAGTAATCGCTAAAGGATATTTCTAGTAAGGTACATAGTAATAATGGTTTGATAATTTGAGACATGAATTCCTAATTTATGACTTCTCCAAAACTCTTTGACAAGAAATAGAGAAGCAGTACAAAATACTACATCTCTATTTCACATCCCTAAAATCAAGTGGGAACAAGTTCCCCAGGGCGTAGTTTTATCCATTTCCCCATCTCTGGTGAGAAACTCTCGCATCCAACAACATCCCATTCCATTTGAATATCGCCAGATGTCGTTCTAATATTGACATTAACAGTTGGTGAGGTTGCCTCAAAATCTGGAGACTCAGTCAGATGCGGTTGCAAATGTTGTGCTTCAACAGCGTGATAGGTGATGCAGCGATCGACATAGGTGCAGTTGATGCAGATGCACATGGCAGTTATACCTAATTCATGGGGCTATGCTAACAAAAAATACTTGGGTCGATTTTGTTTTTACTGATTTAGGCGCTGAGAACAACATATCGGTTTACTATACAATACCTACTAGTAGTTTTAAAACCTTAATAATTTGTTGCATTAAACTCTATGGCACTAAAAAAAGGCACACTTGTTCGCGCTATTCGCGAAAAATTAGAAAATAGTCCAGAAGCAACCGCTAATGATACTCGCTGGTCGTCATACCTGTTTGAGACTTGGGGTGAAGTGTTAGAGTTTCGTGGTGATTATGTCCAGATTAAATTCGGTAAAGTATCGACCCCTGTAATTTGGCTGCATAAGGATCAATTAGAAGAACAGGCAGCTTAAACAGCAATAAACTTCAAAAGCCTTGCATTGCAAGGCTTTTGAAGTTTATTGCTGTTTAAAAGGGAAGGGAGTATGACAATTATTTTGACCAATGATGATGGCATTGATGCTGAGGGCATTTGGTCTTTGCAAAAAGCTACTGAATTAGTATTTGGAGTTAAAGGCGCGATCGCAGCCCCATCTCGCCAATATTCGGGCTGTGGACACCAAGTAACTACCAATGAACCGATCGCAATTGCCAAACGCAGCGAAGATATCTATGCGATCGCAGGTTCACCTGCTGATTGCGTAAGGGTGGCGATCGCGCATTTGTATAGTGATGTGAAATTGGTGCTGTCAGGCATAAATCATGGTGGCAATATGGGCGTTGATGTCTATATGTCAGGGACAGTGGCAGCAGTGCGGGAAGCAGCTTTTCACAATATTCCTGCGATCGCTATTTCCCATTATCAAGATCGTCGTAAAGCTTTTGATTGGGATTGGGCAGCGCATACAACAGCCGTAGTCATTAAGCAACTTTTAGACATTAAACTCCCTCCTCAGTCATATTGGAATGTGAACTTGCCCCATATTGATCCAATTGAGAGTAAAGAAATTCCTGAGATTATATTTTGTGAAAAGTCGAGCCAACCATTGCCTTTAGAGTTTAAATCCGATGGCGATCGAGTCACCTATACAGGTCGTTATAATCTACGCGATCGCGAGTCTAATACTGACGTTGATGTTTGCTTTTCTGGCAAAATAGCTGTCACACAAATGAGCATTTAATACTTAAACGCAAAATGGCAAAGCCATTTTATAAACCCAAAGAAGTGGGGGGGGGGGGGGGGGGGGCGGCGCGGGGCGCGGGGGGGGGGGGGGGGGGGGGGGGGGGGGGGGGGCTCTCCACTTCTTTGGGTTTTATGCCTGAACATGCTTGTCCTCTGGGCAAAACCAGATAATATTTTAAAAGCCTTGTTTTACAAGGCTTTTAAAATATTATTTTTGTAAATGTCATGAATGTAACGCCACAACTAATTCAGCAATTAGAAGAAAAAGTTATTTTAGTAGATACTAGCGATCGCCAAATAGGGATTGCTGAAAAATTACAAGCACATCGCGAAGGGCTACTGCATCGAGCTTTTTCAATTTTTGTGCTCAACTCACAGAATCAACTATTACTACAAAAACGAGCTAAACATAAATATCATTCGGGTGGACTCTGGACAAATACCTGTTGTAGTCATCCACGCCATGAAGAGACAACCTTACTAGCCGCCCACCGCCGACTCCAAGAAGAAATGGGCTTTGATTGCGAATTGCTCGAAGTTTTTAGTTTTATATATCAGGCAAAACTAGATAATGAACTAACAGAATATGAATTTGATCATGTATTTGTAGGATATAGCGATCGCGAGCCTGTTCTCAATCCTGAAGAAGCCGAAGATTGGAAATGGATAGATTTAAAAGTTTTGCAAACAGATATTCAAGAAAATCCACAATCTTATACCTATTGGCTACGTGATTGCTGCGATCGCTTTATTGCTGAGCTAGTGTGAATAAAACAACCCGAAGGGTTGTTTTATTTTGAACTCGGCTAGGTAAAAAAAAAAAAAAAAAAAAAAAAACACACCCGCCCCCCCCCCCCCCCCCCCCCCCCAACTCTTTAAAATTGATAGCTATACTTGAATTGATCTTTATGGAGGAAAATATGGAAACTTATTCAGAAGAACAAGTCGATCAGATTCTCCGTTATGCTCTTGCCAAGAGAACCAATGGTCAAAATCTGACCAAACAGCAAGTATATGAGATTGCTTCCGATATGGGCATCAGTGAAGCCGATTTTTTAGCATCTGTGCAGGAATGGCAATCTACGCAAGCTGTTTGCAAAGAGCAGGTAGAGTTTGATAAATACAAAAGAAAATCTTTAAAATCAAATGTTCTGAAATATGCGATCGTTAATTCTTTTTTAGTAGCACTGAACCTTTTTACATTTGGTCGAATCGGTTGGGCAATCTATCCTCTATTGTTTTGGGGATTAGGCATTGCACTAGATTCATGGGTTATTTACCAATCAGAAAGCGAAGAGTACGACAAGCAATTTCAAAAATGGCTACGTAAACAAAAGCGCGATCAGCTTACGGCTCAAATCACAGGTAAATTAACCACTAGCCTCGAAGAATGGCTTAAATAAAATAGAAGCCCTAAACCCATAAAAAACTTTAAAGGCGTTGCTAAGCAACGCCTTTAAAGTTTTTTATGGGTTTGAGCGCAAAGCGCTATACATGCGGATGGAGAGACTCGAACTCTCACATCAAAGATACTAGAACCTAAATCTAGCGCGTCTACCAATTCCGCCACATCCGCTTAAGTAAGGTGTTTTTTGCACCGAATAAAATAATACAGCAATCTTGGTAAATTGCGGCACAAACTTTTTAAACCGCAGCTATTCACATTATGAAGCAGATTTATAGACTCTTAGCGTCTTAATCTTAATTCCCGAAAGTCGCTAAACTTCAAGAGCTAAAACCCAAACCCAGAAAGGATTTGAAGGGTGAAAAATGGCGTTACTATTTTGTGCTTTGTTTTAAGTTGTGAGTCTTA
>JALQCR010000084.1 GCA_023336205.1 Pseudanabaena sp. Salubria-1 | reverse complement strand
AAAAATGTGGCGGCGGCCCCCCCCCGCCGCAACATTTTTGGGATTTATATGGATCATTTTTTTCTTGGGGTTTTCTATATCCTTTATAATATTTTGAGATAGTTTTCTTAAGCTGAAATGCAGACTTTTAATTTACAGAAAACTGCTATAGTCGAAAATCTATAGAATCACAAATATTTATAAGGATTTGCAGGGAGATAACACATGGAATACATGGAATGGTATTTTCTAGCTTTAAGGAAGTATAAAGATTTCGATGGAAGATCAAAGAGAAATGAGTACTGGTACTTTGTTTTATTCAATTTTCTGATTACTCTTGTGCTAGGCATTATTGATGGAGTACTACGTTTAACTCTCCCAGGATCAGGATTTGGTTTACTCGGTGGTCTTTATTCTCTAGCTATTTTAGTGCCCGCTGTTGCAGCAGGTATTAGAAGACTTCACGATACAGGTCGTAGTGGTTGGTGGCTATTAATTGCATTCGTTCCTTTTGTAGGTGCTATTGTTCTAATTGTCTTTTTAGCCTCTGAAAGCCAACCTGAAAGGAATCAGTACGATTCATAAGATAAAAAATTAAAGCTATTTTATGGCAATTCTAAAAACAGTTTTTCTGAATCCTGAAAATTGTCAAATACTGAATTTAGATTGAAGTTAAGTAGATAAGTAATCTTAAAACCCGAAAAGAAGAATTACCCGATGCGCGGGTAATTTATCTTTTTGGGTTTTAGTTTTAATTACGCCCAGTTACTTACAATCCATATTCGGCTCATAAAAATCGATTTTTGAGAGCAAGCTATAGGCTTGATCTCAAAAGCCGATTGATTCCAGCGTCTTAGCGCTGGAATCAATCGGCTTCATCATGAGAATTGCTGCTTTGTAAATCTATGAGTATTAGTTAACAAAGGACAACGAATTATTGTAGAGTCAGAAAGTTGTTCTAGTTTTAACGGGGATCAGCCGTTGAAAAAGCGAAATTAAGTAGATTATTTGTATCTGCTTAGTTTAAAGAAAGGGGAAAGTTTGGTGAAAGTCCAACGCTGTACCGCAACTGTAAAAGCAATAAAATCATCAGATGCTTAAAGTCAGGATGCCCACTAGAACTAATTTCATCGTCTATATCTGCGAGTTACAGAATATGAATTTATCTAAGCTTTTTGCGTCAGTCCAATCTAAGGCGCTAGCGATCGCGATCGGTTTTAGTCTCCTAGTTGTGGCTAGCCCAGCCTCAGCACACCACGCCATGGGTGGCAAAATGCCCAGCACCTTTTTTGAAGGTTTTTTATCAGGCTTAGCTCACCCTGTGATTGGAGTCGATCATCTTGCATTCATTGTTGCCGTTGGTTTATTTGCGGCAATTAAGCCCCAAGGGCTTTTGATTCCAATTTTCTTTGTTTTATCGGCAATGCTCGGTACAGGAATTCATTTATTAGGCGTTTCCTTACCCGTAGTTGAATTAGTAGTATCAGCATCCATTTTGTTGTTTGGAATTTTGATGGCACTCAAGAGCAGCCCTAACGTTTTAATGATGCTTGGACTATCCGTAGTTGCAGGATTATTTCACGGCTACGCTTATGGCGAAGCGATTTTTGGAGCGCAAACCACAGCTTTAGTTGCTTATTTGTGTGGATTTACTGTAATTCAGTTAGTGATTTCAGGCGCAGCATTTTTTGTTGGTCAAAAAGTGATGAAGGGTGATTTTGCTCAAGTCGCTCCTAACTTGCGATCGGCTGGATTGGTGATTTGTGGAATTGGAGCAGCATTTCTAGCTTCCAATATTTCATCTCTAATTCTGCCAGCACCTAAGGGTTAGATATTTCTTGTCTTACTGCAAAAAAAGCCAAGAACTTGAGTTCTTGGCTAAAAGCAAAAGTCGGTTGAAACCGACTAAAACTCAACCCGTTGAAACGGGTTTTAGCTCTTAGCCCGCACTTGAGTGCAGGGCTTTGAATGCATTGATTAAGTTTTTTAGAGAAGATTATGGCAGCGAAAATACCTGTAACTGTGATTACTGGATTCTTAGGCAGTGGCAAGACCACGCTGATTCGGGAACAGTTGCAAAATAATCAAGGTCGGCGGATTGCTGTACTTGTAAATGAATTTGGCGAAATTGGTATTGATGGCGATTTGCTACGTTCTTGTCGTGTGTGCGATGAAGATGGCAAAGAAATCACTCCAAACATTGTAGAATTGACAAACGGATGTCTTTGCTGCACCGTACAGGAAGAGTTTCTGCCGACCATGCAAGAACTACTGAAAAGACGCGATCGCATTGACTGTATCCTTATTGAAACATCTGGATTGGCTCTGCCAAAGCCCTTAATTCAAGCCTTCCGTTGGCAAGAAATTCGCAATGGGGCAACTGTTGATGGCGTGATCGCAGTCGTAGATTGCGAAGCGGTGGCTAGTGGAAGATTAGTAACTGATATTGATGCTTTGAATGCTCAACGGCAGGAAGATCCTAATCTCGATCATGAAACGCCGATTGAGGAGCTATTTGAAGATCAGTTGGCTTGTGCAGATTTGGTGGTACTGACTAAGACCGATTTGGTAGATGCAGAAACTCAAGCTAAGGTGCAGTCTTGGTTAAAGCAAGAATTGCGTGATGGAGTGAAGGTTGTTGCTTGTGATGAAGGCAAGATTAGCTCAGAGATTCTCTTGGGCTTTAATGCGGCGGTTGAGGATGATCTCGATGCGCGTCCTAGTCATCATGATACTGAAGAAGAGCATGAGCATGATGATGATATTAATTCGATTAATATCGTGACAGATCGCGCTTTTGAGCCAACTCAGCTACTTACCTCTCTCAAACAAGCGATCGCTGATCAGGAAATCTATCGCATTAAGGGGTTTGTGAATGTGCCGAATAAGCCGATGCGCATGGTGTTACAAGGCGTAGGCGATCGCCTTGAGACTTCCTATGATCGCTTATGGGCAAGTGACGAGCCTCGTCAAACCCGTTTGGTATTTATTGGTCAAGCCTTAGAGCGATCGCAAATTGAATCAGCGCTAAGTTTATAAGACATTCCAAAACATTCCTCAGATCTCCGACTTTTTCTGTGCAAGGAAAGGTAATTTTCAAGTTCGCAGAAAAAGTCGGAGATCTCAAACTCTATCTTTTTAAAATAAAAATTGCAATCTACTACAGCTATTTGTCCAACTCTTTTTAATGCCACTTCCGCTCAAGATGGTATCCTCTCTCGTATGCGCTTACCTGCGGGCTTAATTACCTCTTCGCAGTGTGAGTTAGTTGCCAATATCACTAATCAATTTGGTAACGGTGAAATTCAAATTACTAACCGTGCTAATTTGCAAATTCGCACTAGTCAAGCTCTAAGTTCTGAGATTCTTCTCGAACTACAAGACTATAGGCTTGCCTCTAGTGAAGCAAAAACTGACGGATTGCGTAATATCATGGCGAGTCCCACCGCAGGTATTGATCCTCATGCTCTAATCAATACAATTCCTTTTGTTAAACAATGGAATTTCTATCTAGCTAATCATCCTGAGTTAGAGATTCTATCAAATAAATTTAGTGTTTGCTTTGATGGCGGCGAAACGATTAGCTTAAGCGATCGCCCTAATGATATTTGTTTTGTTGCAGTTAAGTTTGAGCACGAGATTTGTTTTGAGCTGCGACTGGGTAGCGATCGTGGTGATGCTCCATCGGCAGTAGGTCGATTAGTTTATCCGCAACAAACTTTAGAAGTTCTTGCTACTTTAGCCGAAGTCTATCGTGAATATACGGAACAGAAATTAAATACTACAAATCATTGTGCCAGACCTCCCCGATTAAGAGAAATGATCGGCGCTTGGGGTGTAGATCGTTATTTGCAACTTGTTGAAGCGAAGCTTGGTTATTCATTAAGATGCTCATCCTTAGATATTCTCTCTCAGGAGAGTAGAACAAGAATTGCTTATCATCATTTGGGTATTCACAGTCAACGTCAATTGGGACTAGCTTATATTGGGGTGGTCATTCCATTAGGAAGATTGACTGCACTTCAGTTCCAAGGATTAGGGGATTTGGCGAGACAATATGGTGGTGGTGCGCTAAGGTTAACGCCTTGGCAAAATGTTTTGATTACGGATATTGCGGAGGCGCAAGTTGAACAGGTTACGCGAGAAATTAATGGCTTGGGATTATCTATTTCTGCGAACCATCCCTATGCTGCGATCGCAGCTTGTTCTGGCTATCATGGATGTAAGTCGGCACATACTGATACACAATCAGACGCTAAGCAAGTTGCAGCCTATTTAGAAAACTGCATCAAACTCGATCAGCCAATCAATATTCATTTTTCAGGATGTGATAAGTCTTGTGCCCAGCATCATCCCAGTGATATAGCTTTGGTGGGAATTCAAGCAAGAGACTCTAATCATCCCGAAGTTTATAGGGTTTATGTTGGTGATGGAGATACTGATTTTGGCAAGGAATTATATTCAGAATACGCTGCTAAAGATGTTACAAATCTAATTGACCAGCTATTAAAGACATATCAAAATCAGCGACAAAATTCTACACAAACTTTCCGAGAATTTGTCAATCAGCAACTCTAAAAAAAAGCGGCGCAATGCGACGCTTTTTTTATTCTGGGCGGCGAATTGCTGCGCCACCCATGGGTACATTTTTGTTTAGATATCAAGATCCGCAAGACCTACTTTCGAGCCGTAGGTCTCGATAAATTCACGGCGTGGGGCAACTTTATCGCCCATTAAGATCGTGAAGATGCGATCAGCTTCGGCAGCATCTTCGATGGTGAGACGTTTGAGCGATCGCGTGGCAGGATTCATCGTGGTTTCCCATAACTGCTGTGGCATCATTTCACCTAAACCTTTAAATCGCTGAATGTTGTAATTAGCATTAGGGGGGAAAGAGGCAATCGCCGCTTGCAAATCATTGTCGCTGTAGCAGTACTGAGCATTTTTTCCACGCTCCAATTTATATAGAGGAGGACAGCCGATATAGATAAATCCGCGATCGAGCAGCTCTCTCTGATAGCGATAGAAGAAGGTTAATAGCAATGTGCGAATGTGCGCCCCATCCACGTCTGCATCAGCAAGCAGAATAATCTTGTGATAGCGCAGTTGTGACTCATTAAAGTCTTCGCCTTTAATACCCAAACCACAGCCTGTAATCAAGGCTTGGATTTCATTGTTTTTATAAATCTTGCTGTCATCGGCTCTCTCAATATTGAGAACTTTACCGCGTAAAGGCAGAATCGCTTGATAGTGGCGATCTCGTCCTTGTTTTGCCGATCCACCCGCAGAATCTCCCTCAACAATGAAGATTTCGGATTCTTTGGGATCGCGGGAACTGCAATCAGCTAGCTTACCAGGTAAAGTCGAAGACTCTAGCGCCGATTTGCGGCGGACTAGCTCACGGGCGCGACGGGCAGCTTCAGCAGCATTAAAGGCTTGCAGTGCTTTCTCAATAATTGAAGTCGCCACCGCAGGATGAAATTCTAGATATTCATTGAGAACTTCACCAACGAAAGAGTCAACAATACCGCGTACTTCTGTATTTCCTAACTTAGTTTTAGTTTGTCCTTCAAATTCAGGATCAGTAACCTTAACCGAGATAACTGCCGTTAAACCCTCACGAACATTCTCACCAGCAAGATTAGAATCACCTTCTTTCAGCTTTTTTAATTTCCTTGCTGTTGCATTCATGGTGCGAGTAAGGACGGTTTTTAGTCCTTCCAAATGCGTACCACCATCAATTGTGCGAATGTTATTGGCAAAACCAAGGACATTATCGTTGTAAGAGTCAATACACCATTGCAGAGCGACTTCCACCACGACATTATCGCGTTCACCATTGACATAAATAATGTCAGGGTGAATTGGTTCTTTATCGCGGGTCATGTAAGCGACGTATTCACGAATCCCACCTTCATAGCAATAGATATCGGTGCGAAGTTCTGCGCCACGGCGATCGCAATATTCGATTTTCACGCCAGCATTGAGGTAAGCAAGCTCCTTAAGTCGGCTAGCAAGTACATCGTAATCAAATTCAGTTTGAGTTGTAAAGATTTGGGGGTCAGGCTTGAACCGTACCTGTGTGCCGCGCCTTACTTCCTGACTCTTACTAGGAATGAGTTCGCTAACAGGAAAACCTCGCTCATATCTTTGGGTATAGACTGTTTCCAATCGCCATACTGATACCTCTACCCATTCGGACAAAGCGTTAACTACGGAAATACCAACACCATGTAAGCCTCCTGATACTTTGTAGCCACCATCGCCAAATTTACCACCAGCATGGAGAACGGTGAGTACAGTCTCAAGGGCAGATTTACCAGTTTTAGGGTGAATATCAATGGGGATGCCTCGCCCATTATCGGAAACTTGAACGGAGCCGTCTGGCATAAGCTCAACTAAAATGCGATCGCAATGTCCTGCAAGGGCTTCGTCTACGCTGTTGTCAACAACTTCAAAAACGAGGTGATGTAATCCTTTGGGCCCCGTTGTGCCGATATACATCCCAGGTCGTTTACGAACTGCTTCTAGACCCTCAAGTACTTGGATCTGATTGGCATTGTAAGTTTCTGTAATGATCTCAGGCATGAAGGTAAACAACTCCAGAAGTTATGTCGTTTGCAAGAGGTTTTTAAGAAAAGTCTTTGATGTTAAGAAAAACTTTATAGACGCTCTTGATAGTGTTTTTAGGATGTGTTTTGAGCGAAGACTCAAAAACACTCTGCCATTATAGCTTAAAAGCCTTACAGATATATCAAAACCATCTCAGATTAAGTTTTTACACGCCTTATGCAAATACAAAAAAGCAAAAAAATAGAGGAGGCGCAAAGCACCTCCTCTATTTTTTGGGAATTAAACACTTTATTTTAGCGATCGGTACAAGCCCAAACGGCGATCTCGCAACTGCCATTGTCGCAGCTTGCAAGTGCGTTGGCTTGAGCTAGTTCTTTGTCAGCGTTCCAAGCCCAACCCAATGAGCCGTCGCCTTTAGCTACAGCTCCACAAGCATTTGCAAACCCAACTTGGACATCACAACAGCTACTACCACAATTGGCAAGTGCTGCATATTCTGATTCTGCAATAGCTCCTAACGCTTCAAAAACGAGGTGATTTAATTCTTTTGACCTCGTTTTGCAGATATACATCCTAGTTAGCTTATGAGGCCCCGTTATTTTTGGAGGCATGTCCTAGTCAAAAGCTAATGATCAGTACAAGCCCACACTTGGATAGCGCAGCTACTATCGCCACAGTATCCAAGAGCAGTGCTTTTAGCAGTCGCTTCGTCAGTAGCAGCAGCCCAGCCAAAATAGCCACCACCTTTCGCAACAGCAGCACAACCATTGCTAAATGTAACTACTTCTGTACAACTGCCCTCACAGGCGGAAAGTGCATAAGCTTTTGCATCTTCTCCATTATCAAAGTTATAAGCCCAACCATAAGCCCCGCCTGGTCCAGTGGCGACAGCACCATATTTGCCTCCTGCGATCGCAGCTCCAGCACCAACGCCTTCAATTAAAAGAAAAGCTGCTGCAATAAATCCTAGATATTTTTTCATTTGTTCTCCAATTTGCGGATAAGTATTCTACGATCTGACACTTTTGTTTCAATAAGTTTAGTTATTCCCATGCCCTTGTAGATTGTACCCATCAAAAAAAGATTTCTTTACACTTTAAAAATTTTTTTAAATGGTTACATTCGAGAAGCCCTGCAATGGATTTTGTGTTTTTATTTGTGGTGGGTTTGACAGTAAATTACGGCAAAGTTTGTTTTTTATAGGAAATTATTTTTATTACAAAACTTTTGCCAAAATTCCTGAAAAAACGAACCAATAAGTTTTTTGAAAGTTTTGATTCGCAGTACTTCCAAAAAAAGTTCGCTCATATGGGGAAGTAGGTGAAATGGCAAAATAGGAGGAAGTCATTTTCATGAATCGATAGAGATGCCATGATCAAATTTCCCCTGACCGAATTGTTAGATGAAGGCTCTTCTGGGTTCATGGGGATAAGCACAGCTAATAGTAATCAGAATCCTCTCGGAGCAACAGTTACAGCCCTACCATGTCGCCAATAATTGTATCGATACTGTACCATTTACCCCTCAAACCCAGATGAGCCTAGATGAACAAGCGTGCTATGAATGGTTATTAAAGATCCTGCATCCAAAGGGTTTGCATTGTCCAAGTGGACACGCAATACCAGCAGGACAAGCGCCACACGATCGCCAACGTACACCAATCGTCAAATATAAGTGTCGGGAATGTGGGAAAGTGTTTCACATTTTTACAGGAACAGACTTATCAGGAAGCCATTACACCTGTGGTCAGATCGTGCTGATATTGCGTGGATTCTTACAAGGACAAACGACCCAACACATAGCCGAGGAACTAGGACTCGACTATGGGACATTATTGTCTTGGCGGCATCGCATCCAACGTCGAGGATTTGCCCATTTGATTAATGGTAATCTGCCCGATGCTGAAGCCGAGATGGACGAGATGTTTCAGAATGCAGGAGAAAAGGGAGCAAAAAAAAAGATCCAATAGCAGACCCACCAAGACAACGCGGGAATCAACGCAAAGGCAAGGGAACCATGGCAAATGACCGTCCACCCATTGTCGGTACTGTTGGGCGCAACAGTGGTCAGATCCGCATGAAGGTCTGTGACAATACTCAACAAATCACGATTCAACCGCAGGTAGAGGTAACGACCTTACCGACCACGACAGTCTATACCGATGAATCCGATGCTTATAATCGCATACCTGCTTCTGGTCGTGAGCGTCAAACCGTTTGTCACTCTCAGCGCGAGTATGCCCGCGATGAAGATCAAGATGGTTTTTGTGAGGTTCATTGCAATACTCTGGAGGACATTCGCAGATCAAAGATAGAGAATTGTCAGTCTTTTCGCAGGTGTTTTACCAATTCACAGAGGTGTGGCAACACTTTTGTGAATTAAAAACCAAACCCTGTAAGGGTTTTAAAAACACAAAATGGCGTAGACATTTTGTGTTTTGGTATTAGGTTTGGAATTGAGGCGACAATAAGACGGAGAAATGCGCTTCTATGATCGCGCAACGGCTCAAAAACTACACAGCACAGTAGACCCAGCAGCAGCTAAATTTACGGCTGAACAAAGGAATTCAAAACTAGCTGACAAGTTACGTGAGTTAGGTATTGATCTTGATAATCTTTAAGATAAGTAGCACTTTGCGCTACTTATCTTAACCCTAATAGAGTTCGTATTTCATTAACTGACATGGTAATGTGCCATTTAAAACGGCTGTTCGTTCAGCACATTTCAGCCCAATCGTTTGAGATAGCTGTTTATTGCCACTAAGAACAAAAGCTGTCCATCCCTTAAACCTTTGTTTAAGCACATTCCCTAATTGTTTATAAAAAGCTCCCAAATCACTATCTCTTCCTAATCTTTCTCCATAGGGAGGATTGCAGAATAGAACTCCACTGTCGGCAGGCGCGACCACTTCAGCAAGATCTAGTGCCGAGAAATAGACATGATTGGATAGACCACAATTTTTCGCGTTGATAATTGCTTGATCTACCACATCAGGATTGCGATCGCTACCCCAGATTGGTGCAGGTAAAGCATCTAAACGATTATCATCCGCTTCTTGAATTAGTCGAGCTAAAAGTTCTTGGTCGAAATCTAGCCAATTCTCAAATCCAAAACTATCGCGAAACATTCCTGGAGCAATATTTAGCGCTTTTAAACTAGCTTCTAAGGGCAAAGTTCCCGAACCACAAAGAGGATCGTAAAACATTTGGTCTGGTTGCCAACCTGACATCTGGATTAGGGCAGCAGCAAGAGATTCCTTTAATGGTGCTGCGCCTACGGCAGGGCGATAGCCACGACGGTGCAAACTATTGCCAGAGCTATCGAGGCTGACAGTACAGCCATTGTCATCAATATGGACACCGATTCGTACATCTGCTTCCTGCACATCCACATCCGATCGCTCACCAAATTTTTCTTTCTGCTGGTCAACGATCGCATTTTTGACTTGCAAGGCTGAGAAATGCGTATGATTCAGCTGCTCATTTTTGCCCGTGGCATTAACGGCTAAGGTCATTTCAGGCGTGAGAAATTCTGACCAGTCGATCGCTTTGATTCCTTTATAAAGATCATCAGCATCGAGACAATCAAACTGATCAATGTGCATTAATATCCGAAATGGCAGACGCGCCCATAGATTGACCCGATAAAGCAAAGTGCGATCGCCTTCAAAGCTAGCACCACAAAATCCTGCTTCAACGGAATGTGCGCCGAGCTGTTCTAATTCTTGTGCAGCCAGTGCTTCTAAGCCTCTCGCCACAGTTGCAAAATATTGATTCATCTTTAAAAATCCAAAGTAGAGTTTGGGGGGGGGGGGGGGGGGGGGGGGGATGTTTTTAAAAAAAAAAAAAAATCGGGGGCGCAAAAGCCAAGGGCTGCAGGAA
>JALQCR010000083.1 GCA_023336205.1 Pseudanabaena sp. Salubria-1 | reverse complement strand
ACGTTTGGGGACTAAGCGAGCAGCACAACTTTTACCTTGGGTTTGTAGCGTGATCTATGCGATTACGATTATTGCGATCGTGCTACACTTTTTCCCGACTTGGACTGCGATCGTGCTGATTAGCTTACCAATCGCATGGAGACTATGCTCATTTATTAGCGAAAATCACGATCGCGCCGAACTTTTACTCAATTATCGATTTATTGCTGTTGCCCTACATTTTGTGGTTGGTTCATGCCTTAGTATTAGCTTAATTTTATAGCTTTTTACTTCAAACAAGGAAAGAGTTTGGTTTTTATATTTCATAAAAACCAAACTCTTTCCTTGTTTAGAGGTGATCAATCTAAAACGAGTTAGGAATGAAAATCAATTAAAACCAAAATTTGTTGGGGCGGGCTTCGCCCGCCCCAACAAATTTTGGTTTTAATTACACAAGTTAATTAATTTTCATTCCTTAGGTGCTTTACAGGCACTGGTCAGTTAATTAGTGAGGAAACTAAAACTCTTTGAGGATAGTAATTCCAGCATAGAAACGGGACGATGAAAAAGTCCGATTGCCATAGTAAGGATGCTCAGGCTTGACCCATTCGACCCGACGATTTCCCTGTGACCCTTTAATTTTTATGGCAACTTCCAATCCATATCTTCATACCTTGCGATGTCCATATTCACGAGTGACTTCTGATAATTTGAGATAAACACTTGCCATTTTCCATAGTTGGTCGTCTTTCACCATCGGTAAACCATCGAATATATTGACTAGTTTTTGCCCATGACCATGCGGTACTGGTGGCTTGCTTAAATAAGTCTGTTGTTTTCATTCCTGCTTTTGCTTCAATCCAGTAGCGACTCCCACGCTCAATAAATGGATTGTCCACCCTTTTGACTCTGAGGGGGGGGGAAGGTTCTCGCCTACGCGAGTGTAAACTTCATCTCCTTCGATGGTCACATCTGAACCTGCGGGGGCAGATGGATTCCATTGCGGTGCTTGATCTGCCATTTTTTGCTCCCATTTCATGATGCTGACATGTGATTTTTCTAGAACTCGTCCACTGGCTCTCATCCCCATTCCTTCATTCCTCATCTTAAGTGCTAAAGAAACGACACTTGCTGGTGTTCTCAGCTTTGACATTGGCGTTCCTGTCCTTTCACTGAATCTTTTGCTGCATTCTTTGCATAAATAGTTTTGGATTGCTTTGCCATCTTGATGGTGATGTTTGCCATTTTTGATGATCTTTTGACTATCGCAGTGGGGACATTTCATAGCTTTCTCTTTGACGCTGCCTCTAATTTCTCTTACCACTAATTTACTAACCAGTGCCGAATTCATGACAATGCGTTAATTTCGTGGATGGATCAAGATGACTTTTATCAAATTGCTGACTAATTTTTTGCTGTCGCATCGTAAATCTTGCTCAGGAAATAAAACCTAAAAGATAAGTTGCGGCGCTTTGCGCCACAACTTATCTTTTAGGTTTTAACTTGTCCTAGCGATCTCTTGCATTGCTATACTGTAAAGAAATATTTAAAACATTGAGATTTCTTTAGAAAAATTTATATTCAATTAGCAATGCAATTCTTGTAAAGATTTATATAATATTCTGCGTTAAATATTATTCTTTAACTATTTTTTAATCATCAATCAACTCCCTACAGCCAAGCAGGGTCTAGTAATTAGTTCTAACTATTTGTAAGACGGGGATCGCTTGTCTAGAGATGATCCCCATTTTTCATGCTTATAATAATTGCATATTCAAAATCAGTTTTTAGAAATTTATCTCACACATGCTTGTCTAAAACTACACTTCAAAATACACCTGAAACTTACAACTATTCCTTTAGAAACACTTTCGCTGAGCCCTATTGTATTTTCGATGTATTACAAATTGAACTTTATCCTGTGATGAATCCATCATAAATTCTGATTTATTGAACAATTTAATGTACCAATTTTAAGTTCATTAAATATCTTTAATAAATCAGTTTATCCAAAGTTTTGACAAACATCAATTTAAATCTATCCATTTAAATTCACATATATCTTAGAGAGCTACCCAAAATGATTGAATCAATCCGTTGCCCTAATTGTGGTTCGATCGCCGAACGCCACCACCTTTCCTATCTTGCTCAAGTCAAAACTCAATGCGACGCATGTGACTACCTATTAGTCATGTGTACCCGTAGTGGTCATGTCCTTGAGTCCTATGCTCCAGGATTACCATCAGAGCCACGACCAATGCAACCAATTGCAGTTCGACTCACTCCTCTTGCTCAACCCCAAAGCAATAACACTCGTAGAGATGTTACAGCTCTGAGCGCTTAGCTTCGTATTAACTAAGTGAGGGGATTTGGATTTAGATGCAAGCACCTACAATAAATAAAAAGCTCTCTTAGATCTGATTCACGAGTTAATCAAATCTGAGGGAGCTAAAATTTTGATAGCCTAAATTGATAGGTTGGAAAGCAATACCAAAACACAAAATGTAAGCCATTTTCTGTTTTTAAAACCCTTACAGGGTTTGGTTTTTAATTCACAGAAATGTTGTCACACTTTTATGAATTGGTATGATTAAGTATCTGTGCAGAATAAATTGCAAAGTTTTACCCCGCAGGAGCGAAACTTTACGCGATCGCATCTTGATAGCCTACGAAAAATATCTTGCTTGGGAACGCCATTTTGCTCAGCTAACATATCGTTTTCGCCAAAGCAGAGAGGCGCAGCTTCAAGCCAACTCCCTGCTTTATTAGGATGGCGACAGGAATAGCAATAAACTTAATCAATATAGCTACCCAAAAAAAGTTAAAATTCAAAAGCTCTAAGTCATCGACTACTAACAAAACCGTAATTCAGTGACTTAAAGCTCAATCGGGATTTGCAACTACCAAAACAGAGCAACCAATCACCGATTACCAAATACCAAACACCAATTACCGTTCTGAAACATGGCTCCCATCGCCAAACTACTGATTGCCAATCGAGGTGAAATTGCGCTCCGAATTATTCGGACTTGCGAAGAACTCGGAATTCCGACAGTTGCGGTTTATTCCGATGTCGATCGCAACTCTTTGCATGTACAACTAGCCCATGAAGCTGTCTGCATTGGCGATTCCCCCAGCAGCAAAAGCTATCTAAATATTCCCAATATTATTTCGGCAGCCCTTACCCATAATGCTACTGCCATACATCCTGGCTATGGGTTTCTATCAGAAAATGCTAGATTTGCCGAAATTTGTGCCGACCATAACTTGATGTTCGTGGGGCCAAGCCCCCACTCGATCCGCTCAATGGGAGACAAGTCCACCGCCAAAAAGACGATGCAAAAGGCGGGTGTACCGACTATTCCTGGCAGTGAAGGCTTAATTGAGTCGGAAGAGCAGGCGATTAAAATTGCCCATGAAATTGGCTATCCTGTGATGATCAAAGCAACCGCAGGCGGCGGCGGTCGGGGGATGCGCCTAGTCACAAATCCTGATGACTTATTGCGCCTGTTACGTGCGGCCCAAGGTGAAGCTGAGGCAGCCTTTGGCAATGGTGGGGTCTATATGGAGAAAGTGATTGAGGAGCCTCGCCACATTGAGGTGCAAATCTTGGCGGATATGCATGGTCATGTGGTGCATTTGGGTGAAAGAGACTGCTCGATCCAACGTCGTCACCAAAAATTATTAGAAGAAGCGCCCAGCAGTGCGGTCAATCCGAAATTACGCGAAAGAATGGGGGATGCGGCGGTAAAGGCTGCTAAAGCGATTAACTATCTTGGTGTGGGGACAGTTGAATTTTTGCTGGATAAATACGGCAAGTTTTACTTCATGGAGATGAATACTCGCATCCAAGTTGAGCATCCTGTCACTGAGATGATCACAGGAATTGACTTGATTGCTGAGCAGTTACGAGTTGCCCAAGGCGAGAAGTTGCGATTTCAACAGAAGGACATTGAGATTCGTGGTCATGCGATCGAATGTCGAATTAATGCTGAAGATCCCGATCACAATTTCCGGCCGAATCCTGGCAAGATCAGTGGCTATTTACCCCCTGGGGGGCCTGGTGTGCGGATGGATTCCCATGTTTATACCGATTACGTGATTCCTCCCTATTACGATTCGCTGATTGCGAAGTTGATTGTCTGGGGCAGCGATCGCAATGCTGCGATCTTACGCATGAAGCGAGCTTTGCGTGAATGTGCGATTACAGGTGTACAGACAACGATTCCTTTTCATCAGAAGGTTTTAGATGATGAGGAATTTAGATTAGGGCATGTGTATACCAACTATGTGCCATTGCTGCAAGCGAGACTTGCAGAACGAGAATAAAAAAAGCACCCCGACGGGGTGCCTTTTTAGTTTTTAGGGTGTTGATTTGGGCGTGACTTGGCTGGGCGGAGGCGGTGGACATGAGGAAAGTTGCTTGGGCTGAGCCGATGGTAACACTGGGCTGAAAGCGGAAATCATTACATAGACACTAATCTGGGTGCTGGCATGGGTGATAAAGTTAATCAAGCGGCGGGGAATGGCAATATTAATTTTGTCATCACCTGTTGGGGTTTGGGTTTGTTCGTCGCCATTGTTAGATCGAGGTTTAGCTGACATAATTGACTCATCATTAATATTTTTAGGCGTTGGAGCTTCGGCACAGCGCTTTTTTATGAGCAAAGCACTATATCCTATATTGACAGTATATATAATAAATGAATATACTGTCAATCATAAGTATTGGCTATCTTTTTAGAAGTGCTCATTCAAGAAAAGCTCATTTTCAGATTAGTTGCAAAAGAATATTTTTTTCATAATGAATTTCAATATGAAAAGTTTTTTGAGTAGATTAACAATTGGTCTTGAATTGGAATTGCTATGCCCGAAACCTTAAGCCGCAGGGACAATGTGTTGGTGAGAGCGAAGAAGGTTTAGCATTTGCAATCAATTCATCGTAGGGGCAAAGCATTCCAGCAAGAATTTATGATTTTACACGTCACCTTGAATCGGGAATGCTTTGCCCAAAACCTCGCAACGCAGGGACAATTCGTTGGTGAGAGTGAAGAGGGTTTAGCATTTGCAAATGGAGATTTTGGTGGTGAGTTTAGAAGTATTGCTGCAAATGCTAAACCCCTACGGTATCTACATTACAAAATTTTTGCCTTATCTCGTTGCTCTGCGGGTAGCGAGCATAAAAACCTTGTCGATGCCAATATGCCAGACAAAGCGAGTGAGGCGATAGAAGGTAATCAGCGAAACGAGACGATGATTCATTCCCTTTGATTGCATTTTTTTTCGGTCTTCCATCATATCGCTAATCCACTGCTGCCATTCATCCCAATCTTCAGGAAAGACTGAAGTTAATTCTTGAGTAAAATCTACTATTAAATGCTCTTCCAAAGTTTTTACATTTGTTTTTGATTGGATTTGTTTGCTTATACTTGTGTCAGAAAACCAATCTAGTGTAGAGGAAATAACCATTTTAGGAGTATAAATCATCCATGTTATATGGTCATCAATGAGTTGCTCAAAAGTTGATCTTTTGCGTCTGGACATTTCTACCAAATGTCCAGCTAATAAAGCAAAAGAAAAGAAATCAAGCCTATTCAAAAAATAAGACAACACAAAAGCTAAAAATAAAATTACAGTTAGCAAATTTCTCCAAAATCTATCCTTAAATACATCTAAATCAACAACTAAGTATTTTAAGGCTTGCAAAATTACATCTATGAGTAGAGCTAAAGCTACAACCATAGACGATGAAATACTTGACCAAATGACAAACGCTGCTGAAGCTTTGTCGTTACCAGTAATCAAGAAATCACATCCTGCTGTTATTACTCCAAAGGATGCACCATAAAAGGTACTAAACAGCAATCCAGTAAGAGTTTTTTTGAAAAATTTCATCTCTACACTTCCACGATCGCCATAACAGATCTCAACTCACCTAAAAACAACTCCTTGGCATTAAGAGCGCGACAACCCTCACCCGCAATCACATAATAACGCCGCCTTGCGCCAGTTAACTCCTCTGGAGTTTCATCACCCCAACGCGAAGACACAAAGCCCCTTTCCTCAAGTTTTTTCAGAGTTGGATATAGCGAACTAAAACCGATCTTGCGCTTACCATTACTCGCCTTCGCGATCGCATCGATAATTTCTAGCCCATAACGCTCGCGATCGCGCACCGCATATAACACCATCTCCTCAGTGGGCGTAAGATCTAAGGGATCATCAGACTTTTTGCGTGCCATAACCTAATATACATACAATCTATGATTGATTATACATTAATTAGATATATAGTCTATACAATTAGAGCAACTTCACATCAGCTAAAATATAGTCACTGCGAAGCAAGTATAAAAACATGACACTAATCGCTGTTTCCCCATCTTTGTATGAATATGACTATGCTTTGTGGACTGACGACATTGCCGCAAAGCTTAGAGCTAAAGATTTTGAGAACTTAGATTTAGATAACTTAATAGAGGAGATAGAGGCTTTGGGGCGTTCGGAACGGCATGAATTAAAAAGTCGCTTAGATGTTTTGCTCAGTCATATTCTCAAGCGTTTATATGTCAATTTGCCCAATGACTACAACGGATGGGAACGCACAATACGGGAACAGCGCAAGCAAATTAAACGACGGCTAGCTGATTCTCCAAGCCTCAACTCGTACTTAGATCAAATTTTTGATGAAGTTTGGTTAGATGCACTTACAGAAGTTCAAGAAGATTATCCGCAAGTGCAATTTCCTAAAGTTTGGCAATTTAATAGAAACCTTGAAGTTTTGCTCAATCAAAAGTTTTGGGAATAAAAAAAGCACCCTGCGGGTGCTTTTTTTATTAAATGTGTGCTGCGCGTTTATAAGCCTCATCCAAGACTTCGCTAAGCGTTGGGTGGGCATGAACAATCGTCGCTAACTTCTGCACCGTTTGGCGATCGCGTATTGCCGCTGAAGCCTCATGAATCAAATCCGAAGCATGGATACCAATGATATGCACGCCCAAGAGTTCACCCGTATCTTCACGGTAAACAATCTTGGCGAGTCCTTCGGTTTCTCCTTCTGCGATCGCTTTGGAATTGCCCTTAAAGTAAGACTTGGCGGTAGCCACCTTAAAGCCTTCTGCTGCACCCTTCTCCTTAGCCTGTGGTTCCGTCAAGCCGACAAAGCTAACTTCAGGATGAGTAAACGCCGCCGCTGGGATGCTTTGATAGTCAACCGTAGAGGCACGACCACACATATTCTCAACCGCCACAATACCCTGCGCCGAAGCCGCATGAGCCAACATCATCTTGCCCGTCGCATCACCGATCGCCCAAAGGTGGGGAACGGAAGTTGCCATCGTGTCATCCACATCAATGAATCCACGCTGATTAGGCGCAATACCTACACTTTCTAAACCAAGATCCTTAGTGAGCGGAATCCTTCCTGTGGCAACCAAACAAGCATCCACTTCCAGAACTTCCACTACCTTCTTCGTTTTGGCATCGGTAAGTTCAATCTTGACGGGAGCACCAGCCGTAATCTTGGTAGCGAATACACCTGTTCTCGTTTCGATATCGCGAGGTTTGAGAAGTACACGCTCCGCGATCTTGGCAATATCAGGATCAAATCCGGGCATCAAAATATCTAACGCTTCGATCATCGTTACTTCTGAACCTAGCGCTGTGTAAACATCAGCAAATTCCAGACCAATGTAACCACTACCGATAATCGCCACCCACTGAGGCAAGGTTTCCAAGCGCACAGCCTGATCGCTGGTGTAGACAGTTTTGCCATCGATTTCAATGCCTCGTGGCACAAATGGCTCGGAACCAGTGGCGAGAATAATGTCTTTAGCGGTGTAAGTCTTACTGCCAACACTAACTTTCTGTACACCTGCGACACGACCACGACCTTCCAAAATATCTACGCCTAATCGTTTGAGGCTATTGGTCAAGTCACCGCGCAATTTCAGTACTAAGTTATCAGCATGACTAGCGATCGCCCCGCGATCGAAATTTACTTCACCGACATCAATGCCTAGCGCCTTTAGGTGAGACTTTGCCCGCATTTCGCGCACCCGTCCCGAAGCTGCTAGCAGTGCCTTGGAGGGGATGCAGCCACGATTAACGCAGGTTCCGCCCATTACGCCATCTTCGACGATCGCTGTTTTTAAGCCACAGGCGACGGCATGGAGGGCTGCGCCATGTCCACCAACGCCAGCGCCAATAATGATCAAATCGTAATCAAATTTGTCCGACACCTAATCTTTCTCCAGTAGAATCGATCTACTATTTTTGCATCGTTTGGGTATCGCTATATTGGCTAACGCTGATTAGCTACCATAACAATGCAAGTTTTGCGATGAAGTCTCAGTTATAGCTAAAATTTGGTAAGCTGAAAATACTAATTGGGGCTAGATGAGCTATGACCCTTGCGATCGCACAAGTACAGCATCAACCTGTCAGCCTAGATGAGTTTATCGCTCGTTATGGTGGTGATAATCGCTATGAATTGATTGATGGAGAGGTTTTCAATTTGGAACCAACGGGGCAGCATGAGGAAGTTGCGGCTTTGATCACGGCAAAAATCTGTGTGCAGATTGATCAATTAGGTTTGCCTTGGTTTGTGTTGCAAAGGGGCTTGTTTCGTCCCTCTAGTGCAAGTATGACGGCTTTTCGTCCTGATGTAATGGTTGTAGATCGAACAGAAGTTGCAAAAGAACTGCTCTGGCAAGAACAATCGATCATTACGATGGGTAGCTCAATCAAGTTTGTTGCAGAAGTTGTGAGTGGTAATTGGCAAAACGATTATGCGCGTAAGGTTGAGGATTACGCGGCTTTAGGTATTCCTGAATATTGGATTGCCGATTATTTAGGTTTGGGTGGGATTCGACATATTGGTAAGCCCAAGCAACCTACTCTTTCGATCTGTACGTTGGTAGATGGAGAATATGAAATTAATTTGTTTCGTGGTAATGATGCGATCGCTTCGCCCACATTTCCAAATTTGAACTTAACGGCTGGACAAGTTTTGACTTTAGGTATGTATAAGAATATATAGGAGATCGCATTCGTGGTTATTCGGTGCAGCATCGAATAACAATTCAATTTCTTGTAGGACTTGTTGGTAATCAGTTGCAGTCCTAATGGGTTGCAGTCCCATAGGTTTACCTTGCCTAGAATTATTGCTAAATAGTTGCCAGAATAGTCTGTAAATTATTATAATTGTGTTAGGTATAACATCAAAGTTAAAAACTAATGAATACTAAGATTGCTGTTTGGGGATCAATCGCTGCGGTTGCTGTTGTAGGTACTGGATGGTTTGGATGGACAACATATCAGCGTAGTATCCATGAAAGTTTCTTGGCTTCTGCCGAAGAGATCACTACAAAAATTACCAGCGACAATGCCCCAGCAAGTATTGATGTTTTGAGCGCTAGACAGAAAAATATTGATGTTGCCATTTCTGCGCTAAACAAGATTCCGCCTAGTTTGGGAGATATTTATCGCAAGGCTCAAGAACGTTGGAATAAGTTAAAAGAACTTGATGCTCAACTCACGCAGAGAATAGAAAATGAGAAACTAGCGCTTAGTTCATTTGAGAAAGCTAAAGCATTGACTGATGAGGCAAATCGAAATCCAAAAATTTCTTCTCTTTCTATGCAGGAGTTGCAATCAGTCTATGGCAAGTATCAAGAGGCAGTTTTTTTGCTTGAAAAAATTCCTGCTAATACTTCTGTGACGACAGAAGTTAAACAAAATCTAGAAAAATCTCGTAAGAATAGTGAAATTGTTCTTAGAGAGTATCAGAAGAGAGAATCTTCGGAAAAGAAAAAGTATGAAGAGGAACAACGTCTAGCTAGAGCGAAGGAGCAAGAGCGTCAGGCTAAACTACAGATTGCTATGTTAGAGCGTCAAGCTGCTCTGGAAAAAGAGCTGCTACAACAAAAAGCAACGATGGATGCAGAAAGTTATGCTAGAGCAAGAGCAAATTTAGAAGCTCAGGCTCGAAATAACGCTGAGGCTCAGGCACAATACAATGCACAACTTGAGCAACAGGCTCGATACAACGCTGAAACTCAAGCAGCAATGCAGACATCACGACAAATGAACGTTCAGTATCTAGTTTTTTACAACGTCCTTCAGCAGCAAGGACTAGTCCTGTTGAGATGACAATAAAATAATGATTTTCAAACAAAGATTATCTTAATCGCTAAAAATATTAAGATAATTGTTGTTTGATGTTAAATAGTACTAATTTTTTGATTTGTTTCTAGTAGGTAATGAAACAGAATCTTTTAATCTATTTCCATGTAATTCAACTACATGAGCATGTAGCAAGTACTCTAAAATTTGCACTAAAATCTCCAAATCCTTATACTTAGGTTTGAACCTACGATGAGTTGCTGCGTTACCAAAGTCAACAATAGTATGTTCAAAAATAATTTTCTCTTCATCACTAATTATTTTTCTGTCTTGAAGTAGTTTTAGCTTTGCTTTAAAACCACCTTCATCTCCACCTAATTGATCTTTACAGTACATATCAAATAGTGACCTAATTCCCATTGTTGCAAGCCTGCGATTATCTGACCAAAGTGCTTTATATACTTCTGTCATTAGATCTTGCATATCTTCTGGTAGATCAATAACCCAATTTGGCAAAGGATGAGAAATTCTTGGAGGATAATACTCAGAGGGAGGTTGTTCGTTATCTTCATATTCAGAAAAATAACTATCTTTACGAAAAGTTACAGTTTCACAACCGCGACCTTCAAGAACACTATAAACATATTGCCAGTCTATTTGGCTTTCAATTGAATTATCATCAATCCATCGATAATGACCAGTTATTTCTGTTTTTAGAAAAGAATGATGAACAATATGATTGGTCTTATTTAAGCAACAATTGCAAAATATTTGTTCTGTTTTCGATGATTCATTCATTGGCATGATTTTAGGAAATATAATAGATTTTATATGTTGCTACTAATCACAATTTTTAGAGACTAAAAAATTTTAATTACAAAATACTCTTGGATTTTGACTAAT
>JALQCR010000082.1 GCA_023336205.1 Pseudanabaena sp. Salubria-1 | reverse complement strand
AAAAAAAAACAAACAACCCCCCCCCCCCCCCCCCCCCCCCCCCCCCCCCCACTCAATTTTTTAGCGAAAACCTTTGCCCTGTGAAGATTCTGTCCATAACATTAGCTCTCCATCGGCATTTGCCGCCGCTAATTTTTTGCCCTGTGGTTGCCATTGCATTGCTGTAATCTCACCCATTGGCGTTTCTAATGCTTGTACCCAATCCTTGGCATCTTTCCAAATTGCAATCCTGCCATTTTCATCAGCAGAGGCAAGTACTTCAGATTTAGGTTTGAAAGCAACAAAGCCGACGATACTGTTATGTCCTTTGATTACTTCACCTTCCCAACCAACATTCAGATCAGCATGTTTTTCCCACACAACTACATCTGAGCCACTAGAGGAAGCTAATAACGGCGAATTTTTGCTGGCTGACCAATCAAAGGAACGAATTTTCCCAGGGAAACCTTGCATCCGCCAAGGTGAGGCATCAAAGTCAGTACCAAGCCATTGCATCACCACAACCAAATTATCGAGGGTACTGGCAACTAAATATTCGCCTACCCGATCCCAAACCAGTTTAGAAGTAGCAGTTGGCATTTCAAACCGAATCGGATCTTCATACCAATCCTTAGCTGTCCAAACTTTGATACCGCCATCACCTCCCACCGTGAGTAATTCGCCGTTGGGATGCCATGCGATCGCTAATACCGTTGATTGCTCAAAATGTAGGGTCGTCACAATATCAAGAGTCTCTGCGCTCCAGATTTGGACATACTTACCTAAGCTAAATGCAAACTCAGGACGAGAGGGATGCCAAACGAGATGCTCGATCCATGTTTTGCCCAGATCGAGGGTTGCGGCGATCGCAGGTTGATCGCCATCTAATTTCCACACTCGTACTTTGCCATCTTGCCCCCCAGCCGCCAGCCATCGCCCGTCCGCCGAAAATCCCAGACAATCCACCGAAATTTCTGTTGGTGCTTGTAATTCAATCAGCTTTTGAGTGAGATCGTTACCTGCCTTTGCATCATCAAAGAGAGCTAATTCGCCTGAAGCTGTTGCTGCAACAAGATATTTGCTGTTGGGTGACCATGCGATCGCAGTGACATATTCACTGAGTGTAATTTGTGATTGAGGTTTGGGATTCAGAATAAGCGTGGTCTTAGGCTTGGGCATAGTAATTATTTGGCTGTCTCCATTTGTTGGCTCTCATGGATTTTAACCTAGCGCAAAGCGCCGTAAAACTAAAAAGAGAGTGGCGGCTCTTCGCGCCGCCACTCTCTTTTTAGTCTATAGCTATAATCACCGCGTGTTAGCATATTTTCATAGGTATTTTCGTTCAGGCTAATCCAGCCTTGTTTTCGACCCATAGGACTTATGTAAATCAACCAAGAACTCAAGTTCTTGGCTAAAAGCTCAAGTCCACTAAAGTGGACTACAGAATACTGTTAATTAACTCGTTTCAACGGGTTTGAGCTTTTAGCACGCACTTGAGTGCAGGGATACTGCGTAAGTCCTATCCAACTTAATTTCAGACAATCAAGCACAGAAGCTTAGCAAAATGACAAACTTGTTTCCCATCCTCGCCGCATCCGATCCTCTTGTCGCAGGCTTTATCGGTAAAGAAATCGAGAGACAGCGCAATAATATCGAACTGATTGCCAGTGAAAATTTTACATCCCTCGCAGTTATGGCGGCGCAGGGATCAGTATTGACTAACAAATATGCCGAAGGGCTGCCTTCCAAACGTTATTACGGCGGTTGTGAGTTTGTAGACGAGATCGAGTCGATCGCAATTGAGCGCACCAAAGAATTATTTGGCGCAGCTCATGCCAATGTCCAGCCGCACTCTGGCGCACAGGCAAACTTTGCCGTATTCCTAACCCTGCTCAAGCCAGGTGACACCTTCATGGGTATGGACTTGTCCCACGGTGGACATTTGACTCATGGTTCACCTGTAAACGTTTCAGGCATGTGGTTTAACAAAGTCCATTACGGTTTAAATCAAGAAACCGAGCAGCTAGATTTTGATTTGATTCGTGATTTGGCTTTGCAACATAAACCAAAATTAATCATTTGCGGCTATTCGGCATATCCCAGAATTATTGATTTCGTCAAGTTCCGTGCGATCGCAGATGAAGTTGGCGCATACCTAATGGCAGACATCGCTCACATCGCAGGTTTAGTCGCGTCAGGACATCACCCCAATCCAATTCCCTATTGTGACGTGGTTACGACTACTACCCACAAAACCCTACGTGGTCCCCGTGGCGGTCTGATCATGACTCGCGATGCGGCTCTTGGCAAGAAATTCGATAAATCTGTCTTCCCTGGATCACAGGGTGGACCCCTTGAGCATGTAATTGCAGCAAAGGCTGTTGCCTTCGGTGAAGCATTACGTCCTGAGTTCAAAACTTACTGTGGACAGGTGATTGCGAACGCTCAAGCTCTTGCTGCTCAATTGCAAGAACGTGGATTCAAACTGGTTTCCAATGGAACTGATAACCACTTGTTGTTGGTCGATCTCCGTTGTATTGGGATGACTGGTAAGGTCGCAGACTTGTTAGTAAGCGGCATCAATATCACCGCCAATAAAAACACCGTTCCATTCGATCCTGAATCACCTTTTGTGACTAGTGGTTTACGACTCGGTTCTCCTGCGATGACTTCTCGTGGCTTGAAGGAATCTGATTTCCGCGAAATCGGTAATATTATTGCCGATCGCCTTTTAAGTCCTGAGAGTGATGCTGTCCAAGCTGATTGTCTCGCAAGAGTTCAAGCTCTATGCGATCGCTTCCCTCTCTATCCTGAACTTGAGTATCCAGAAATCAGTATGAAGGAACCTGCTCTAGCCGTCTAAATAAAATCCAATTCAAAAAAAATGAAGGTACATGACATGTGCCTTCATTTTTTTGGTGATAGTAGACCTGTTGGGTAATAAGCTCTAAAAACCCCAAAAGTTAATCTGGGTAAGGGTTTCAAGGATTTTAGCCTAAAATCCTTGAAACCCTCCCTAGTCAACGGTTTTAGCGATTTTAATTGTTATTACCCAACAGGTCTAGTGATTACGAATAAATCTGCGATCGCGCACAACCAAAGTCCTACAAGAGTGATACGGTATTCTTGCGTTTCTTCCATAAAACGACCAAAATCAACATGAAACCTTCTTTCTACTTTAGTATTGTCTCAGCCACTATAGTAATTCTATCGCTTCAAGTTGCACAGGTTGACGCTGCTCCAACCCACCGTCAAAGTTTTGAGCAATGGTGTTTGCAAAAGGATTCTCTTCCAGTCGAGACTAAAAAAACAATTGAGGCGTTGCTCAATAATGCTGGTACACAAGACTGCAAATTAGCTGATATGAAACTCAATAGTTTGTCTAAACTTTATCTGAGCGGATATAACATCACTGATATCAAGCCACTTGCGAGCTTGACTAAGTTAACAGAACTCAAGCTTGACGGGAATCAAATCAGTGACATTAAGCCACTTGCGAGCTTGACTAAGTTAACAGAACTCAAGCTTGACGGGAATCAAATCAGTGACATTAAGCCACTTGCGAGCTTGACTAAGTTAACAGAACTCAAGCTTGACTGGAATCAAATCAGTGACATTAAGCCACTTGCGAGCTTGACTAAGTTGACAGAACTCAAGCTTGACTGGAATCAAATCAGTGACATTAAGCCACTTGCGAGCTTGACTAAGTTGACAAAACTTACTCTTTACTTCAATCAAATCGCTGACATTAAGCCACTTGCGAGTTTAACCAATTTGACAGAACTCAGTCTCTTCAACAATCAAATCAGTGATATTAAACCACTTGCGAGTTTGACTAAGTTGACTGTTCTCGTCCTCAGCAACAATAAAATCAGTGATGTTAAACCCCTTGCGAGTTTGACTAAGTTGACTGGTCTCTGGCTCAGCGACAATAAAATCAGTGATGTTAAACCCCTTGCGAGTTTGACTAATATGACTATACTCATTCTCAGCAACAATCAAATCAGCGAGGTTAAACCACTTGCGAGTTTGACTAATATGACTAGACTCATTCTCAGCGACAATCAAATCGGTGATGTTACGACTCTTGCGGGCTTAACTAATCTGACTGGTCTATTTCTAAATGGGAATCAAATCAGTGATGTTGAACCTCTTGCGGGTTTGACTAATTTGTCGAGTCTCTTTCTCTACAAAAATCAAATCAGTGATATTAAGCCTTTATCAAGCTTAAATAATTTGATTTTACTCATGCTTGACGACGGCGTTGTTGCATGAATAAAAAGAAGACAAAAGAATAGAGAATATTAGAATAGCTAATTAATTAGCAACAGGACAGGAGACAGGTTTAGCAAGTTGAATCATCCGATTGAGAGCCGCACATTTGATGAACAACTCGACCGCCTGATTGTCAAATTTACGAGAACATAAAGTACCACCAAAGATTTTTTTGAACTGAAACATCGTCGTCTCCGCCAAAGAACGTCGATGATAACCTGAGTCACGTTTCCATTTTTTACGCCCATGTTTACGGATATAGCGCAGGTTTTGGTCACGGGGATGGTGTGGCGCATTGGTATTGCCATGCTGCCATATTTTGGCATCTTTGCGAGGAGGAATCACGGCTTTAGCTCCATGTTGAGCAATCTCGTCATAACAATGGCGATGGTCGTAGGCTCCATCTGCGGAAACTTGATCTATATCAGCATCAATGCCTTCGAGAATATTGGCGAGTACTTCACCATCGTGGCAATCATTCATGGTGACGACCGCAGCCAGAATTTCTCCCGTTGATTCATCGCCTCCAATGTGTAATTTGCGCCATGTCCGTCTCTTGCTAATCCCATGCTGCCGAGTTTTCCATTCCCCTTCTCCGTAGACTTTGATACCTGTTGAATCGACTACTAAATGCACTGCTCCCTGTTTGGGGATGACTGGTAATGTCACGCTTAAACTTGCTGTTCGTCTTGATATGGTGCTGTGGTCTGGTACGGGTAAATCTATACCCATCAAGCTAAATAGTGACTCTAATAATCCTTGCGTTTGTCTTCCTGCTTGGTGGTATACAGCTTTTACGGTGATAAATGTCGCTATTGCTATATCGCTATAGTCTTTGGATGCTCCCCGTTTCCCACTTAATGTTTGATTTAACCATCCTTCGATTACTTCTTCGCTAATCCAAAAGGTCAGGCTTCCTCTTTGTTTCAGCCCTGCGTTATACTCTGACCAGTTGCGGATCTGATATTGCTGTTTCATTTGCTACGGTTTCATCTCCTGATTAATACCTAATTTACCTTCCCCTACCCTTTTTATGCAACAACGCCCTTGACGACAATAAAATTATTAATGTCAAGCCGCCAGCAATTCCAAATTCAAAAAGTAGCAAGATATACAAAACCAAGAGTCTAAAAATTAACAGGAATCTGCAAAGACGGGGGCTTCATCAAGCATAAAGTCGATTAAATGTTGCCAACTCTTAAATAAAAAGTACTTGGTAAGAGAGAGAATATCTTGAAAGAATCCTCTACGAGTGCCACGCTTACGACGAATCTCTTGATAACTGGAATCTATTAAATGTAAAATCGTGTGAAATAGAAAAGCTAACAAATTAAGAGATAGAAGTGTCGATGACAAATGTTTTTGTCCATGACCAAAGTTATGTTCCAAGTTGTAGCCCTTGGTTTTCAACACATTGTGGTTCTCATTTTCGGTTTTCCAACGACATCTACCCGTTTCAACTACGACCGCCACATTGTCAATATTAACAGCATGATTAGTCACAAAAGCATTACGGTAGACTTCAGAATTATCAACACTATTGCGAACAGTCAGTTCACACCAGTTCACTAACAGAGAGGGTTCTTGTTCTCTTAAAGGTATCTGATTCACAAATCGATAACTATATATTTCTATAGATTTCCCCTTGCGGTGTTTAGTCGTCAAATTCTGCACTTCACCATTTTTTTCAATGTAATCTAACCACTGATATAAACTAGGATGACTGGATGGTAAGCAGGTGAAAATGAAGTTCATATTTGCCTCTAAACAATTCTGACACATCGGTTGACGGCTATAGAGATCATCCCCTAATAACGTAATCGCCTGTCCTTCAAAAAGATGCCCATGTTTACTAATCCAGCGTTTCGCTGCGGCTGTTTCACAATCTTGTTTCTCATGTCCATCTTGCGGAGTGACGAATTCGGGTGGTAGAGAAATCACCTGTTCGCAACCTGGTGCAGCGATTACGGGCAAAATTGCTGTGTGTGAGTATGTTATTTTGCCACTGCGATGATTACGGGTACTACAACATTCGCAGGATATTTTCGATGAGCTATGGTACTCCGTTCCATCTAAACAAATCAGTAAATTCCTATCCAATCTTTCATATCGTTTCAGGTGCTTTCCCATTTGCAGAAATTTATACACTTTCTCAAATACAGCGTTCAGACTCTTGGCGCTAATTAGGTCGAGGATATTGCGTATTTGCTGGTCAGAGGGTATTTTCTCCACTCCAAATATACTTTGAACGTTATTTTTTCCACTTCGACTCTGCAATTGTCTTTGATACTCTAAAAATGATTGACACTGCATAAAAAACATCGAGAAAGCCGACAGCATCGCATCGCTGATTTTAAATTTTGTCCCATTGCTTTCGCTTCTTGGGTCTTTTATTTTCTCTATCCCCTCTTGCAGGAAATCTAAAAAAACACTAAAAACTAAGATCGTTGGTGGCATTAACTGGATAGGATTATCATTTTTGCTATGTTTTAAGCTCTACCTTTATCTGGTTCCTTATATCTGTATACTTTGCTGCTTTTTGAATTTGAAACTGCTGTCAAGCCGCTTATGGACTTGACTAATTTGACTTACCTCCATCTAGGCGGAAATCAAATCAATTATGTTAAGCCCCTTGCGAGGTTGACTAAGTTGACAGAACTCCATCTAGGCGGAAATCAACTTAGTGACAAATCTTGTCCAGTCAAACCAGAATCTGTTTGTAAGTACTAAATATTCCATAGCGCGATCGCAGATTTATTGGTGATAGCGATCACGAATGAATCTGCGATCGCGCTTATCTTAAGTTTTAAAGTAGCAATAAAGTAACAAAGTTATTACAGCTAACTAATCCCGCCGTAATAATTTTGTTACTTTAATTTTGGAATTAGAATAGAAACTTATCTGTGCTTTTCAGCCGTGACAACTCCAAAAATGCCATTTTCTTCCATTTGCACCTGAAAGTTTTGAAAACCAGCCGCTTCCGCCCATTGGCGAATTAGCTCCCAAGAACGCACCCGCATTACCCAAGGAAGCCCTGTATGTGCTGGCAAAGTACGAGCAATCATTTCTAGCTGAGGATGCTGTGGCTGAATCGTGAAGATTAGCGTCCCTGTTGTATCGAGAATCCGATAGAGTTGCTGAAAGTGATTTTTAATCAGCGCATCATTGGGCAAAATCTCATGTAGTCCTGAAACAATAACCAAGTTTGGGCTTGGCATTACCCGCTCTAGATCTTCGTCATTGAACGCATCAGCCTGTTCGATCTGAGCAGTAACTCCGAATTGAGTCGCTAACTGGCGAGCCTTAGTAACATTCTCTAATTTGTAATCGCGTAGGGTTGCCGCGATCGCATTATTTCCCAATTCTTGTTCAAATTCTTGCAAAACTTCTAGATCGTAGCGACCACCACCGCAAGCAACATCCAACAAATGACAGGGAATATTCTGCTGTTGATAGGACTGTAATACTCTGCGGAGTGTGGTTTTCATCAACTGCGATCGCGATCTAATGCCGCGCCATCCCTGAGAATTGAGATAAAACCAGTCAATGAGAGTTCCTAGAGGTGTAATACCACTGGGCTGATTTTTATAAACATACTCCAGCATCACACCTGAATCAAAACCATACTGAAATCCTATCTGAATGCCTCGCGATAGTTTGCCAATGGTTTTGAGAGAAAGATTCATCAATCCGTAGTACCAAGCTTTAGGGTTCCAGATTGGTAGAGGGAGCAAAAGTTGTTCGTAGGTGGGAAATGTTTTTTGTAGCATGATAACCTCGGTGGGAAAGAAAAAGGAAAAAGTATATTCAATCTGAAGTATTCTTTAGTCCACTTCAGTGGACTTGAGCTTTTAGCCAAGAACTTGAGTTCTTGGCTTATCTTTCTGCTGACAGCGCCTGTACGCGGTCTGTTAGTTGCTGGAGAAAGGTTTGTTTTTGTCCATTCCAGTACATGGCTTCACCAATGCAGATCGAGCAGAGTAATGGGACGATGAGAAAGTCGCCTTTGGGGAGCGCCTTACCTAAACCATGTAGAAAAATGGGAACGATTGGCACATGAGGATGTTGCTTGGCTAGATGGGCGATGCCACTTCTAAACTCACCGATGCTTTCAGGAGTGCCTCTAGTTCCTTCAGGATAGAGAATAAGAATCTGATTTTCGGCGATCGCATCGGCACAGTTTTTAAAGAAATTGCGATGGTTGTTGCAATTATCTCGACAGTTACCCGATTCAGTTGAAACGGGAATAATATGTAGAATGTGACGTGCAAACCATGCTAAGCAAGGATTTTGTTTTAGAAAATACTCCTCATTGGCGACGGGGCGAAGATGCTGCACCTTTGACAAAGGGAATAGTGACAAGAGAACAAGGGTGTCCAGATGGCTATTGTGATTAGCGACTAGAATCGCGGGGCCAGTTGTGGGCAATCTCTCGCGATGTTGGAAGCGCAATCCTAGCAGAACTAAGACGATGATTTTTGTGGTCAGAAAGAAGATCACGCTAATAATTTGTTTCATAGCAGTTGTCCTTGGAAGTAGAAATAAACTGTGAAGTGGAAAAATAGGGGAGCGGTATAAGTGAGGCTATCAATGCGATCCAAGATGCCACCATGTCCAGGGAGTAGATTGCCGCTATCTTTAATGCCCAAATCTCTTTTCAGTGCGGAGATATTCACATCTCCGATAAATCCTGTCAGGCTGAGCAATAGCCCTAGGAAACCAGCATGGATTAAATCAAAAGGAGTCAACCAAGGCGCTAAGGCGATCGCTAGCCCAGTAGTTGTCAAAATCCCTCCTAGCAATCCTTCTACAGTTTTATTAGGACTGACTTTGGGAATGATTTTATGGCGACCAAATAGCTTGCCGAAGATACATTGAGAAATATCATTGATTTCCGTCAGCAGCAATAGATAAACTAATAAGCCTGTACCACCTGCGATCGGATTGCCGCTTAGGGGCAGCATGATTAAATATGAGAGATGGCTAATCGTATATACATTCAGCATCAGCCCCCAATGGATTGTCCCGATCGCATTTAAAAATCCTTCAGTTTCACCATTGAGCAACATGCGCATTGGAAGGAGCAAGAACATATAGATGGGAATGAAGATTAAAAACATTCCGTACCAGCCAATGTAAATCCAGAAGTATTGGAGAACTATGGCAAGGTATGCCCAGAGTAAAACGCGGCGATCGCTAAAGCGAGTGGGAATTACAGAGAGATATTCTCGGAGAGCGATAAAACTGAGAAACATAAAGAAGATGATGGAAGCAGGATGTTTCAGCAATATGGCGAGACTGAAAATAGTCACCATCACCCACCAAGATTTGATACGGGCATTTAGTTCGCTATAGTCTGTGTCCCAATGGCTTAAGGCTAAACCGAGGACGGTAAGGGTAGCGATCGCAAGTAGTCCAAAAATTCCAGTGAGGGTATATAACACTGGTGCAGCTAAATTTATTTCCATGATTCAACCTCCTGTAACATCCCTTGAGTGCGATTAATAATTGTCCAAATTTGCAAAACGATCACTCCAAGTAAAAGGAGGGTTAGCCATTGAGAAGGAGCAATTCCTAAGCCGAGGATCAAACCAATTAAGCCAAATACAAAGGCGCGATCGCTTTTGCCCATGGGTCCCTCGTAATGTCGTTTATGGTCAATCTCATAACCTAAGACCCCGACCATTTCCGAAGCGATCGCTAATATTACAATTCCAACAATCAAGGGAGCAGAAATACCAGCAATTAGCGCAAATGGTAGATAGAGAAAAACATCAGATATGACATCTCCCATCTCATTGAGAATGCAGCCCAAGGCTGATTTCCGATCATGTTCGCGAGCTAGCATTCCATCGATCGCATTTAGTCCCATGCGTACCAATAAAGTGATCGGTAGAGAGCATAGAACCTGTTGTGTTGTAGGCAAAAATGAATTTGCAAGTTGAGTACTTTGCACAAGTGCTAGTCCCGTCACCCCTGACAAACAAATCGCTGCTCCCGTAACTTGATTAGGAGAAATTTGCCATGTTGCCAATTGGACTACTAATGGGCGGAGCAGATTTTGAAAGGCTGATTTGCATTGGTAGATTGAAATCATTAGCTTCTCCGAAAACTCATGAGCTAATCATGCAACCTGTACCTTTGTAGTGAGAATGACTTGATCGAGCAGACTGCGATCGCCTAGAAGCGTGAAGAAGTAGATCGAAACAGATCGAAGTAGATCGAAGTTTTTTGAAAAAGCTTGTTATATTTGATTAATAAATCCCAATAGTTTTTTTGCCAAAGGCAAAAAAACTTGGATCTCCAGCTAATTGGTAACTTATGTTAGGTTCGCCAGCAATTCGACCTGAAGCACTTGAGCAATGGCTGTCAGGAACAATCCAACAACATTATGTAGCGCTGCTACTTAAAAGAATCGGGATGACTCGGCGCAGAGCCGATTGTTTTGTACGACTAGCGCTCTACTTATTTTTAAAAGATTGCCAAGCGCGAAAAGTTCTCCCGAAACCACCACTGACTGAGTTATCTTTTCCACAAGGATGGGTTGAATGTAGCTGCCTTGAAGCATCAGAAGTATTTTATAGCGACAAAGATCGTGGTGGCGATCGCTCTGCGGGGATGATGCTTAATAAGCTAGTTGATTTGGGGCTAATCCAAAAACAATTTGATGGCAACTGCACACAAATCAAAATTCAACCACCACCAGATCTACTTGAAAGTGACGCTCAAGACTCAAATATATGCTTTGCGATCGAGCCCTTTGACCCGCGCAGTGATGCGATTCCGATCGCAAATTTGTTAGCTAGCAACTACAACTGGCTCAATCGCAATAACGATGCAGTCACCTATCGCATTGCCAATATTCTTCGCGATTGGGCTAGTCAATATGCGGCAGGCTTACGGGTATTACGTCGTAGTGACAATCAAAACCCTGTCGGGTTTTATGCTTTCTATCCGACTAAACGGGAATCAGAAATAAAATTCTTTGAGCCTCCCAGTCGCGGACTGCATTTGAGTCAAGTTTCTGATATTGATCCTTTTCAGATGGCTTTGGCAGGAGATGAAACCTGTCAGTCTATTTTTGTGAGGAGTTGGGTGATTGATAGTGAATATAGACAAGTATCTCAGCCTAGCCTTTTGCTGGATTCTCAGCAAACTCTCCAGAGAATGCAGCAAGATTTCCCGAATTTGTGGGATATGTACACTTTAATCATTCATCCCAATTATGCAGCGTTAGCAGGAGCATTAGGATTTCAGAAAACGAGTTCCGATCCGAAGATGCCTCTCTATTGGATGTATCAAGCTGTGGATCGCTTTCTCAAGCTTGACATGCAAAAACTATAACCGTAAATGCAAAATAGGGTGGCGGCCCGCAACCCCGCCACCCCAATTTTTAAATTAACCAGCAAAATTAGAT
>JALQCR010000007.1 GCA_023336205.1 Pseudanabaena sp. Salubria-1 | reverse complement strand
TTTTTTCCCCCCCCCCCCCCCCCCCCAAAAAAAAAAAAAAAAAAATTTTTGGGGGGGCCCCCCCCCCCCCCCCCCCAAAACACCAAAATTGTTTTTTTTGAAAGCCCACTGTAAGTGGGCTTTCAAAAAAAACAATTTTTATAATGAGAATTGCTGCACCAAGTTATACCAATTCACAGAAGTGTGACCACACTTCTGTGAATTGGTATTATCAGTTAAGATACAGGTGAGTGTTGAGAGCTTTGGGCTTCATCATAAATTTTTTTAATCATTGTGTTAGCTAATGTCTAGTAGTGCATCTCAAAGAATCGATCTCTCAGGAAGTGCTTTGGGAATGGTTTCAACTATTAGTTTCCCTGCAATCGTGGGAACTGCTGACATGATGCTCAAATCGGCAACTGTGAGACTTGTCGGATATGAAAAAGTTGGCAATGGTTTTTGTACAGCGATCATACGCGGTCAGATTACTGATGTCCGCATGGCAGTAGAGGCTGGAGCAGAAACCGCCAGAGAATTTGGGCAATTAGTCTCCACAATAGTGATTCCGCGCCCCTATCCTAATTTAGAAGCGATTTTGCCAATTAGTACCCGCCTTAGCCAGTTAACCGACGGGCGATATAGCCGTCTGAGTAATCAGGCGATCGGCTTGCTAGAAACACGTGGATTCCCAGCGATGGTGGGGGCTGCTGACATGATGCTAAAATCAGCAGATGTGCATCTAGCAGGCTATGAAACGATCGGCGCAGGACTATGTACAGCAATTATTCGCGGTAACGTGGCGGATGTTGCGATCGCGCTCGAAGCAGGGATGTATGAAGCCGAGCGCATTGGTGAGTTTCATACCTTGATGATTATTCCTCGTCCTCTTGACGATCTTGAAGAAACCCTACCAACATCAGAATATTGGATCGAATCACCAATACCTGTAAATATCCCGATGATTGCTTTACAAGAACAAGAAAGAGAATTAGTACAATTACCTAATCTAGAGATTGCCGAAGTGGAAACTATTTCGATTGGCGATCGCTAACCACTCGCAAAAACAAACTATCAGTTTCTCGCTATTTGTCTTGGTTGTGAATCCTTAAATTGAAAAATAGTGTAGTAAGAGAATTTGCAGCCTGAACTCCTTCTCTGTCAAGGGAATAAGCCCTGATTATATCGACTATTTAGATTTATCATGACGGCTTATATTGTCAAATGTACCGCCACTAGTTATCGTAGATATAAAGATAGAGTTGAATATATTAGTATTATTCAATTTCTCTGATTATTCAGATTTAGAATGGCTACACCAGTAGTAATAAATACTTAAATTGGTTGTTTTTTAAATAACTATCTAAGTAAATAATTGCAACAAGTCAAAGGATATCTGTAAATTAGCTGCGAAAAGCTACTTTCAAAAAAGTAGTTACAAAAGTGCGCCAAGCGTCATCTCATTTTTATTTTGTATTAAAAATTTGAAATTTGATGTTTCAAGCGAACCGATCGTAGCTAAGATCAATAGTTGCGCTCGTGCATCTACATCTTTTGATAGATACAACCGCGAGAACTTCAGTTTTTTAGAGAGTCGTAAGGATACTGGCTAAATTATGCCGATCGCTATTGGAATGATCGAGACTAGAGGCTTTCCCGCAATTGTAGAAGCGGCTGATGCCATGGTCAAAGCAGCTCGTGTTACCCTTGTGGGTTACGAGAAAATTGGTAGTGGACGAGTAACTGTCATCATCAGAGGTGATATCTCTGAGGTGAAAGCATCCATTGCTGCTGGTGTTGAAGGTGCAAATCGGGTTAATGGGGGCGAAGTTGTTTCGACTCACACCATTGCTCGACCACACGAAAACCTAGAATATGTACTACCTATTCGCTATACGCGAGAAGTAGAACAATTTGCTTTTTAGACTTGTTTTATTTGATTGCTTTTTCTGATTGTCTCAAAAAGACTTTCAAAAAAAAGTATCAAAAGACTAAATTTTCATTAATTTCATTATTTATTTTTCTAGGAGAACATGAATTATGGCAATCGCAGTTGGAATGATTGAAACCCTTGGTTTCCCTGCCGTTGTAGAAGCAGCAGATGCCATGGTCAAGGCAGCTCGCGTAACCTTAGTTGGATACGAGAAGATTGGTAGTGGTCGCGTTACCGTTATCGTTCGTGGCGATGTATCCGAAGTACAAGCTTCAGTAGCAGCAGGTACTGAGTCTGTCAAACGTGTAAACGGCGGACAAGTACTTTCTACACACATCATTGCTCGTCCTCACGAAAACCTTGAGTATGTTCTACCTATTCGCTACACCGAAGAAGTTGAACAGTTCCGTGACAATGTAAACTCCATCCGTCCTATGAACCGTCCATAGTTAGGGCTTAACTAGCGCGATCGCCTTTCGCTTTGCCTTTCACTTTTGGTTTAGTGTGTCGATTTAGTTTAGCGATTGACTTGTTAGCTTTCACATCTGTTCACGTACTTATAACAATATGCAAATCGCTAGGGTTTACGGTACGGTCGTCAGTACCTACAAAGAGTCCAATTTGTCTGGGACTAAGTTTCTGCTTTTGCAACTTGTTGATCTGCAAGGGCAGCTACTTCCAGATTATGAAGTTGCTACTGATACAGTTGGTGCTGGCGTAGATGAGTGGGTGCTATTCACCCGTGGTAGTGGCGCAAGACAAGTGCGAGACAGTGAAAATCGTCCGATTGATGCGGCAGTTATCGCCATCATCGACACAGTTAGCCTGAGCGATCGCACTCTCTACAGTAAAAAATATAGTGAGAGAATGCAATAGTGACATTTATTAATTATTTATTAATAAGTATTTATCACTAAAGCTTTGGCAATCAGCGCTAGTAAATAATAGTTCTCCGACGTTGTCGCTTAAGTTGTTATTTGGAGGAGCGCTTTTAAGTTCTTATACTCTCGATTTTGATAATCAAGATATAGGTAAAGCTTAGAAGTGCAGATTCACTATGGTAGTTCGTAGCTTTGCTGCCCCCCCTACACCTTGGTCTAGGAATTTGGCAGAACCCAAAATTGATCCATCCGCCTACGTTCATTCTTTTTCCAATCTGATTGGCGACGTTTATATCGGCGCTAATGTTTTGATTGCCCCAGGTACATCGATTCGTGCCGATGAGGGTAATCCTTTTCATATTGGCGATAGCACGAACGTCCAAGATGGTGTGGTTATTCATGGTTTAGAAAAAGGTCGTGTGGTTGGCGACGACGGCAAAGAATATTCCGTCTGGATTGGTGATAGCACCTCAATCACTCACATGGCTCTGATCCATGGACCAGCTTATGTTGGCAATAATTGCTTTATCGGGTTCCGCTCGACGGTATTTAATGCGCGAGTCGGAGACGGCTGCATTATTTCCTTACATGCTCTTGTCCAAGATGTAGAAATTCCTGCGGGTAAATATGTTCCTTCTGGTGCAGTGATTACAACGCAGCAACAAGCCGATCTGCTACCAAATGTGCGAGAGTCAGACCAAAAATTTGCGAGTCATGTTGTCGGTATCAACGAGTCCTTAAGGCAAGGGTATCGCTGTGCTGCTGATATTGCCTGCATTACACCGATTCGCCAACAACAGCAGAACTCGCCACAACCAAGCAGCAGATCTGCTGCTAGCGTTAGTACGCAAATAAATAAGCAAGATTTTAATCAAACTAATCAGACCAATATAAATTCTACAAGCACAAATACAAACGCACAGAGGAACGAACCTATGAATGGGGATTTAGCGCAGCAAATACGACAACTTTTAGCTCAGGGCTACCATGTTGCGGCTGAGTACGCAGATGAGCGCCGATTCCGCACTGGATCTTGGCAATCCTGTGCAATTCCGCACACAACCGAGGCTTCGACAGTAATTGCAGCAGTACAATCTGCTCTTGTCGAAAATGAAGGTGACTATGTACGTCTATTTGGGGTTGACCCAAAAGCTAAGCGCCGCCTTGCTGAGACAATTATTCAACGCCCCAGCGATAAGCCTGTGGTAATTAGTAATACAACCTCCAGCAATGGATCTAGTAACGGTTATAGCGCACCCAAAGCTAGCTCCAATGGTGCTGCTAGTGCTGATGTTTCTGGACAAGTGCGTCAACTGCTTGCTCAAGGCTATCGCATTAGTACTGAATTTGCTGATGCGCGGCACTTCCGTTCTGGTTCTTGGGAAACTGGCCCAGCGATCGATGCTTCCAATGAATCTACTGTGATTGCTGCATTAAATACTATTCTTGCTGAGCATGAAGGCGAGTATGTGCGTCTGGTTGGCGTAGATACGAAGGCAAAACGCCGCGTAGTTGAAACTATTATTCAACGTGCCGATAGCCAAGCTGTGAGCATTCAGTCTAATGGCAATGGTTCCTCAGCTAGCTATAGCGCTCCTCGTACAACTAATGGCAAGGGTGTTGCTAATGACATCTCCACTACAGTAGGTCAGCTTTTGGCACAAGGTCATCGCATTAGCGTTGAACATGCTGATGAGCGCCATTTCCGTACAACTTCTTGGCAGACTCTACCTGCCATTACGGCTAAACACGCACCAGCCGCGATCGCAGCTTTAGAAAATTACATTGCGGAATACAGTGATGAGTATGTCCGTCTAGTTGGCGTTGACACCAAGGCAAAACGTCGTGTAGTAGAAGTATTGGTTCATCGTCCAGGCGGTCAACCCATCACTGCAACTCGTACTGCGGTTAAAGTCAGCAACTCTAGCAATAGTTCCTATGGTGGTGGTAGTGCTGGCAAGATTAGCGCTGACATGATGTCGCGTATTCGTCAACTTTTGTCTCAGGGCTATCGGATTGGTACTGAACATGCCGATGAGCGTCATTTCCGTACTAGCTCTTGGTTTAGCTGCTCACCGATCGCAGCATCGAATGAGTCTGAAGTAATTCGTGCTTTGGAAGCTTGTTTGGCTGAGCATGGTGATGAGTATGTACGTTTGCTTGGTATTGACACCAAGGCAAAGCGTCGTGTATTTGAAGGTATTATTCATCGTCCAGCTAAGTAGCTTATATAGAGAACCTCGCAAAGCGAGGTTCTCTATGTATTAAAAGTGTTGTTTAGTAATACTTTTAACTAAAATATTGGGTTTTGATTGAGCGTAAAGCGCTGCAAAAGGCAGCAAATTAGAGAATTTAGAAAGTAATGTCATCGAACTACTTACCACCTTTAGAACCGATCGGAGATTTTCGCTCCTACGTTTGTGGGGATGTAGTAATCGATCAAACGGCGGCGATCGCATCGGGCGTATTAATCCAAGCCGATCTGGGTGGAAAGATTACGATCGCTGCTGGTGTTTGCATTGGGATGGGAGCCGTGCTTCATGCCCAAGGTGGGCTATTAGAAATTGGAGCTGGAGCAAATTTAGGGGCTGGGGTTCTAGTTTATGGAACCAGCAAAATTGGGGAAGGTGCTTGTATTGGCGCTTCGAGTTCGATTGTAAGAGCCGTAATTGCCAAAGGGGCAATCGTGCCGCCTTGTTCATTGATCAGTGGATTGGAGCAAAGTGCGATCGAGAAAGAGGCAAGTCCTGCGATCGCTCAAGAATTAGAGATTAACAATAACTACACTTCACCGACAAATCATGGGTTCACGCATACCTATTCATCAGCAAAGCCTTTAACCAATAATCTCAGACAAGCGATCGGCTTCAATCAAGCAAATGTGAATGCTTTTAGTAGTGCTTCTGACAATATTGTTGAGCGATCGACTACAGAGACCTATGTGCATACAAGTGTTACGGCAACTTCTGAGAGCGTCATCGCCAATTCTGTCGAGCGGACAGTTACAGAAACTCAGATGGAAATTCCCACTGACGCGATCGCCGATCAGTCCTTAGAATCTGCTGAAGTCACTGATAGCGATCAAATTAATTCAGCCGTAAATCCTATGGGGAGCGATATTTCCGCACTGGCAAATGCTAATTCTGCACAAGCGAAGGCTCATGCTCAATCGCAAATTAATCGCTTCATCAAAAGACTTTATCCTCAAAATTAAACCACCCATATAAAGCTTTGCAATTTTTGATAAAGCTCATAAGGTAGAAAGAAATGTTTTGCACTTCTTTCTACCTTATGAGCTTTATGGCTTAACTTATAGCGAGATCGCCATAAGTGATGATGATCACTCCAAACTTGATATCTAAATTACACTCTCATTTAGTTCTAGCAACTATGATGAAATGTAAGTAAATTTGCTTTTTACGCCTAAACTTCCATTTAGTTCGGTGTGAAACAAGCTCATAGATGAAGCTCTCCTAGAGCAAAGGAAACAAAAAGACGTAATTTTGAGTCATTTGGTATCGTTGGGATGATTTTGGAGGAGGAATATGAAGATGAATAGCATTTTTAGCATTAAATCTAGTATTGCCTTGCTGGTTTTGGGTACTGCTATGCTCTCAGCCCCAAAACAACCAGTAAAATCAACATTAGAAGCATTTAGTTCTTACCAACCCGCGATCGCAGCTTCAGCTGTCGGAGCGATAGCCAACTCCATGCAATACGACATTGTCTAATTCGACAAAGTAAAGGCAATGCTGAGTATCGCCTTTACTTTGTCGAACTAAACAAAAAAATAGATGCGGCGCTAAGCGCCGCATCTATTTTTTTGTTTATATAGCGGTAGCTATCGCTTTAATCGCTATATAAGAAATTCTAAAAACCTTACTGGGTTTAGTGCTTAATTCGTAGAAGTGTAGCCGTACTTTCGAGAATTGGTATAAAACGTTAGAATATTAAAGAAAATTTTTGGCTTTGGTGGACAAGGGGCAATTTTGGAAAAAGGTACGCTAGTCGAAGTGAAATTGCATGGCGATCGCCGCCTTGTCGTAATTGATCGCCCTGAAGGGAAAAAACATTTTCAAGCGATCGATGAAAATGGCAATACCCACACCATCCATCCCCGCGAAATTAATTACACCATCAAAGCTAGTGGTGAAGGCACAAGTTTTAACCATCTGCAAATTCCCTCATTTTTGCAAAAAATCGAAAAATTTCTCGATCCTTCAAGCCTCGAAGTCGCATGGGAAATTTTGATTGAAGATAACCAAGCAACTAGCCCCAACGATCTTGCTAATCTTCTGTTCTCAGAATTATCGGCTGTTACTTCTTACGCTTCCTACTGCTTACTTAGTAATGACAAAATTTATTTTAAGCAAAAAGGTGATCTCTTTGAGCCGCGATCGCTTTCTCAAGTTTCAGAGCTAAAACATCAAGCGGAAGCTGCTGCCCAACGCGCTAAGTTACTTGAAGAGTTTCAACAAAAGATCACTGATAAACTCTCAGGTATTGACGTGACATGGACAACTAGCGATCGCAGTCGGCTAGATTGTTTAGAACGCTATGCTCTTCATGGGGATGAATCCTCAGACAAAGCTGCTGCCCAAGAACTGTTGAGCTTTGCTAAGCGTTCCAAGAATGAACAGTCAGCATTTCAAATGCTCGTAGATCTCGGCATTTGGAGCGAACATGAAAATCTAAATTTACTGCGTAGCCAAATTCCGATTCGTTTTGCCAATGAATTAATTGCTGCTGCTCAAGAATGCTTCACAAATCCAATTCCCGACAGGATGGGAGATTTGCGGCGCGATCTCACGCATCTGCATGTTTATACGATTGATGATATCAGTACTACGGAAATTGATGATGGTCTGAGCATTGAGACGCTAGTAGATGGCAGTAAACGCATTTGGATTCATATTGCCGATCCAACGCGATGGCTCGATCCTGAAAGTGCTTTGGACAAAGATGCTCGTAAGCGCGGTACAAGTGTTTATTTACCCACGGGCGTGATCCCGATGTTCCCGATGGACTTAGCAACGGGTCCAATGAGCTTAATCGAGAGTAAAGTCTGTCATGCGATGTCTTTTGCTGTTGATCTTGATGCTGTAGGTGCAATTGCCAATTACGAAATTGTCGCGAGTTTGGTAAAGCCAAACTATCGGCTCACCTATGATGATGTCGAAGAAATGTTGCAACTAGGAGTAGAAGACGATCTTGAGCGACTCGCAGACTATGCCCGTCTTCGCAAAAAATGGCGGGTTGAGCAGGGTGCGATCGAGATTCATTTGCCTGATACCAGCGTTAAGGTTGATTCTAAAGATGGCGATCGCCTGACCTTAGAACTAATGGAGGATACCTTTTCGCGTCAACTAGTTGCTGAGATGATGATCCTTGCAGGTGAGGTCGCCGCAAAATTCGCACAAACAAATAATATTCCGATTCCCTATCGCTACCAAGAACAGCCAGAATTACCGCCCCTCGATACATTGATGCAATTGCCATCGGGCCCCGTGCGCGAATTTGCGATCTGTCGCTGTATGACAAAAGGTTCCCTAGGGCTATATGCCTCACGCCATTCTGGTTTGGGACTTGATGCCTATGCACAGGTAACTTCTCCAATTCGTCGTTACAGCGATCTGCTAGCCCATTGGCAAATCAAAGCTTTTTTGCTTGGAGAGCCTTTGCCATTTACGGCGGAAATGCTAACAGCAATTTTGCAGGCGATCGATCCAGCAATTTGGGATGCTAATCAGGTTGAGAAGCAGTCGGTGCGTTATTGGAGCTTAGAGTATTTGCGCCGTAACAAGGACGTGGTGTGGGAAGCATTGATGCTGGACTGGCTGCGCGAAAATGAAAAATTGGCTCTAGTTTTGATCGAAGACTTAGGTCTGAAGCTACCCATGCGAATTACTCGTCAGATTCAAGTTGGTGATAATCTACGTATCAAAACTGGTGAAGTTGATCCCCGCAAAGACATTATTTATTTCCTAGAGGCGCAGCAGTCTACCTCAGTTTTAGAAATGGAAATGGAGAGAGATAGCGATCGCCATGAATCTGAGTATGCAACTTAAAAAGTGCGTTACGCTCAAACTAGAACAGCAATAAAGTTTTAAAAGTGTTGCACAGCAACACTTTTAAAACTTTATTGCTGTCTTCTTCTTTCTGCAAGACGCATCAATATCTCTGTATGTACTTCACGGGTAATCGGATAGAAATATGCCAAGCCTAAACCAATAATCAAGGCAATTGTGGGCAAGGGACCGATCGCAACTCTGATCGCAAATAGGGCAGAATCGGGCTGAGTTGGTGAAGGCTGACAAGGCACTCTCTCTTGAAATTTTGCCCATGACAGACCAATTCCAAGCAGAAATAAACCACCTGCTAGCCCAAACTTTTGCAGCAGTACCATGAAGGCGTAGAAAATACCCTCGCGGCGCTGACCTGTTTCTAGTTCATCAAGATCTGTGACATCAGGAATCATCGACCAAGGAATGAGATAGGCTGTAGAAACGCCACAACCTGCCATAATCGCGAGGATATACAGCAGCACAACTTGCCCTTCTTGCAAGAAAAATAGTCCTGCTTGCGCAATAATCCAGATTCCAGAACCCATAAAATAGGCAGCTTTTTTCCCAAATCTTTTGCTAATTGCACTCCATACTGGCAGCATTAACAGTGCTGTACCTTGAACCGCGATCGTCACGAGAATAAAATCACTCTCCTGCATCTTCATCCAATTGACAACGAAATAGGGAATGATCGAAGCCGTGATTTGCAACGATAACCATGAGCAGAAGTAAATGCCAATTACGAATAAAAATGGGCGATTGCTGAAGACGATTTTTAATTGCTCAAAGAAGCTCAGTTCTTCGGTATCCGCATCAAGGGATTCATTGTGGAGTCGATGCCGATCGCTAGAGATGGCTCTTCTTTTAATTCCCCAAACACACCAATAAATCGATACGCTCGAAATAATCGCGCAGACTGCACCCAGCACAATATATTGCATCCCACCCGCATTACAACTGCCAGCTTCACGGGCTGGATCTTTAAAGAAGGCAAAGATCAATTGGGCAATAAACAGAGAAAGAATACTGCCGCCAATTGAGAAGGTAAACCTAAAGGTATTCAGACTAGTGCGTTCGTTGTAATCTTGGGTGATTTCAGGAGTTAGGGCAGTATAGGGAAGGTTAACCGCCGTGAAGAAGGTATTAAACACGATACCCACGATCACGTAATACCAAAAGAGAACTATTTTGTCGGTGCTAGGCACTAGCCATTGTGCCAAAAATGACAAGCCAAAGGGAATCGCTGCGTAGATCATCCAAGGCAATCGTCTTCCCATTTTTGATTTGGTGCGATCGCTAAGTACGCCGATAATCGGATCGTTAATCGCATCAAAAACTTTGCCAATTAATAACACCAGTCCTGCAAGGGCGGGATCGAGTCCTGCGACATTGGTAAAAAAGAATAATAAAAAGAATGAGAGCAGATTAGTGGTGATCGAAGTACCGAGATCTCCCGCACCATAGGCAAGCTTTTCCCCAAAAGTTAGTTTGGCTTGCGTGAGGTCATACTGGGATGCATCAAAGGAATTCTCAGAATTACTCATGGTTGATTGCTTAATTTCAAATTTAAATTACGAGAGGCTGACCCGCAGGGTTAGCCTCTCGTAACTCATTTAGAATTGCTTTAGCATAGAGCAAACCTTGCTCGGCATAATGGGAATAGTAATTTTCGTAAGTTATCGTTATGAATCCAGAAAATCAAATTAGTTCAAATTCTGCTAGTTCTCCTCAATTGCGAAATTTATTAGTAGCGATCGCTGCGATCATATTGACCACAGCCCTATTTTTTGGCTTTCAAGCCCAACAAAGCAGTACATCCCTAGATGCTGTGGCGGCGGTGGCGATTCCCATTGATGTAGCTTTGGCAAATGGCAAGCCCACCACGATCGAGTTTTATGCAGATTGGTGTTCGAGTTGTCAGTCAATGGCGGCAGATAACCTATCTCTGGAAAAGGAATATCGCGATCGCATGAATTTTGTGATGCTCAATGTGGATAACACTAAATGGTTGCCAGAGGTAACTAAATATCGGGTGGATGGTATTCCTAGATTTATTTTCTTAGATCGCGCTAATCAGTCAATCGGTGATACAACGGGCGCAGTTCCCCGCGCAATTATGGCGGAGAATATCGAAGCTGCGATCGCTCACCAGCCTTTGCCCCACAATAGTATTAGTAGCGATCGCACCTCGCCCGTCTCTGAACCTAAAGCCGCAGATATTTCCCAACCACGCGACCATTCATAAAAAAGAAGACACGCAAAGCGTGTCTTCTTTTTTTATGTCCAATAAACGAATAGCGGCGCTTTACGCCGCTATTCGTTTGAAATTATAAAAAGAAGGCGCTTTGCGCCTTCTTTTTATAATTATGGGTTTTGGCGAGTTAATTCGGAAGGGTTGTTCAAACTGGGTAACGTACTTGGGGTATTTGTTGGTGCTGAATTAGGCGCAGCATTTGGTAAAGGAATTGTAATATTTTCAATAACGCTACTACCATTGTTGCTAGGACTAGCCGACTCTGTAGAGTTTGCGGGAGAATTACTAGGAGCAGAATTACTATTGTTTGCGGGTAACCTGCCACCACCGAGGAAATAGTCATAGGTTGCGCGTGAAACCTGACGGATTAACTCATTTGCCCTTTGATCGTTATCTGGACGCTTGACCATCACCGCGATCGCATAGCGCTTACCATTAGGCATATCAACAATGCCCGCATCTCCAACAGCTGAGCCAATATCCCCTGTTTTATGGATGATTCTTGCCTCTTCGCCAATACCCTTTGGCAATAGAGTATTTGTAATGGGGCGGCGCATGATATCCATGAAGCGATCGCGACTGCGGGGCTCGATCAATTTACCTTTATCCAGCATCGCTAATAGCGACACCATATCTTGAGTACTAATTGTATTTGTACCTTCGAGATCTGGCAGTTGGTTATTCACCACTACGTTATTTAGTCCCCAAGATTTAAAACGTTGATTAAGTGCTGAAGTCCCACCTAGCCGTTTGATGATCATGTTAGTAGCAGTGTTATCACTGATCACAATCATTTGTGTCGCCACTTCAAGAGCTGATATTTTTGTGCCTGTTGGCAAAAATTGGAAATCACCTGCTTCCCCAACCTTGACATCGGCAGTGATCTCTAGCTGTTCATCAAGCTTAATTTTCCCCGCATCCACATCTTGAAAAAAGGCAACCAAAATCGGGGTTTTAATTGTGCTAGCCGCTGCGATCGACTGATTCGCTCCAACTTGCACATATGCTCCAGAGTCCAAATCCACCACCATCATCTGCATGGCAAGATCTTTTTCTTTAGCCGCTAAGTCCTTAATTTTACTCAGCAATGGTGTTGCCTCAGTTTTGAGGTCTAGGGGAACAATATCTTGAGATTTATTGGGATCATCTTTGGCGACCAATTCTGTTGCATTAGTCTTTGCGGCAATAGATTGCTGATTTTGCCAAAAAGAGATAGCTGTGCCTGCAATCACGCTCAGACCAATGCCTGCGATCGCGAGACGCAAGACTTGCCACCCAAGAGACTTGAACGGTGACTTGATTGGGATCGCCCGATTATTACTCCCATTAGTCTTTTTGCGTGGTCTTAGCTCAGTTCTATTGTCAGAGCGATCAGGACGTTGCTGAGCATCGACAAATCCTTGACGGTTAGGCAATGGCTTGACCTTACCCTCAGGTCGCCCTTCATAGGTGCGATCTGCACGGTTATTAAATCGATTCTCTATGATTGGTTCAGGCAATCGCATTGGTTCAGGCGATCGCCCAAGACGACTCAAGTCAGAATTAATTGGGCGGAGAGCAGTGTCATTATTGCTTGTCACAGCCTTGGCGCGACGCTCACGCAACTTATTTAAACGCGCTTCTCGACTTTTTTCGGTAGCGTCAGGCGATGAAAAGTTTCTGGGTTCCACTGCTATTTATAACTCCGATACAAAAATGTCTCTACTAACTGATTAACTATTCGCGTGTAGGGCAAGTAGTTAATCAAGATGAGCCGTAGCCCAGTTAACTTGGCGTAAAATCCCTCGCAGCATGGCAACTTCCGATGGACTCAGATTTGCTCGATCAAAGATGTGCCGAAACTTTCGCAATCGATGAACAGCGGTATGGGGATAAACATAGCCGATCTTCAGTAATACTGCTTCAAGTTGCTGATAGCAGGCTTCTAGGTCTGCGCGGGTAGCAAGGTCTATGGGTGCTGACTGTATCAAATCTTGTGCGATTTGGCTAGTCAAATTTTCATGACATTGGGAATTTTCTCTGATACCTTCTTGCATCAGTTGCAGTTGGTAGCAACAGATACCAACTGCCTGCGCCAAATTCAGCGAGGGATACTCAGGATTGACGGGGATTCGCATCACTTGCTGGCAATGTTGAATTTCGGCATTGCTCAAGCCACGATCCTCTGCCCCAAAGACGATCGCACTAGTTTCAGCTTGCATTAACCAAGTCAAACCTTTTTGGGGATCAGTTACTTTCATTTCGCCTTTGTCAATGCGACCTGCGGTGGCGATCGCGCGATGGCAGCCAACTAATGCGGCTGGCAAGGTATCCACAATCCTTGCATTTTCTAAGATTTCTGGGGCATGGACTGCCATATGTTGTGCTTCATCACTAAAGCGATCGCATATCGGATTCACCAACCACAATTCCGCCAGTCCAAAATTTTTCATTACCCTTGCCACTGAGCCAAGGTTTCGCGCCCCCGCCGTCTCGACTAACACAATTCTGATATTTGATGTGGTATTTGGCATATGGCGATCGTAAATCAGTTTTTGCGCCATAACACTATTTTTCCCACTCGATATGTCCGTTAATATTAAAATCCTCAAAAGTCTGGAGAATTTCTATACAAAATTTCTGTAGTTCCAGATTCCCCTCTTTCTTAGAAAGCTCATATAAGCGAATAAACATCTTTTTTCCTGTCTCAGTTTGCTTAAGATTTTTCTTGAGGAAATTATGCTGGCTGGCTCTTCTGGGTTTGAGGGGATTAATGTATAATGAAGCACAAAGATAAGTGGTGACAGGTATGGACTTGTATCTAGATAGGTTGCTAAATTTACCCAACACAACCGTTGAAAGTTTTACGGAAGAAGAAAATAAAATCACCCTAAAGTTGAGATTTTTACAGGATGAAATTACTTGTCCGCATTGTAATACGCATGGTGGAAAATTAAAACAAAATCGACCGATATTGATTCGAGATTTGTCAGTATTTGGGAAAATAGTTTATTTAAATACGCCGCGCCGCCAATTTTATTGTCAACATTGTCAAAGACATTTTACGGAAAAGTTACCCTTTGTAGACTGGGAAAGACGATACACACAAAGGTATGAGGAGTATGTTTATCAACGAGTACAAAGTGCGAGTGTGGAGCAAGTAAGTCGAGATGAATATTTGAGTTGGGATCAAATACAAGGGATTTTCAATCACCAATTTTCTCTAAAAAAAAAGATGATTGGAAAGAAGTAAAACGAGTGAGTATTGATGAAGTGAGTAAACGCAAAGGACATAAAGACTTTGTGACAGTCGTATCAAGTATTGACGCAGGAGCATTACTAGAAGTAATTGATAGTCATAAACAAGATGACATCATTGAAGTCCTGAAGCAGCAACCGATTGAGATAAGGGAAAAAGTAGAGGAGGTTAGCATTGATATGTGGGGAGGCTTTCCCAAAGTTGTCAAAGAAGTATTTCCAAATGCGAAAATTGTCATCGACAGATTTCATGTTATGCAGCCACTAATCAAAGAGTTAAATCAACTGCGTCAAAAAGCTAAAATCAAGATTAAAGGTAGTCGATTTATTCTACTAAAGAACAAGGTAGACTTAACAGAAGAAGAAAAAGTGAAGTTAGAAAATGTCTTGAAATGTTCTAAACGCTTGCGACTAGCTTATAATCTCAAAGAAGACTTTAGAAGTATTTTTGAGACTTGTAAAACTCCTGAAGAGGGTCAGAAACAATTAAAAGAATGGCTTCAAAAAGCTAAAGCTGTTTATGGCGCAGTTTTGGAAACCATTCGTAATCATCTTGATAATATTTGTAACTACTTTTTAAATCGTACATCTAGTGGTGTGATGGAGGGACTTAATAATCGTATTAAATTAATTAAACGACAGGCTTATGGTTTTTTAAATTTTTTAAATTTTCGTTCTAGATTATTAGCTTGTCTTTCTCATTAGATTTACTTATCCCCTTAAACCCAGAAGACCCTGCTGGCTACACAAAGTTTGACCGTTTTCAATTGTAGCTAAACCTCCCATATCTTTTGGTTTAATATGATCAACGTGCAATTCTGCACCATTCTCTCGACCTGCGCCACAAATTACACACTTATAACCATCACGCTTTAAAATCTCATTTTTCTGAGCGCTTGAAAAATCCGCTTGGCGTTTATTTTGGGCATATTTAGGATCGTATTTGTAAACTCCCTTTGCTATTTTTTGAAGAAAACCTTTTTGGTATAGAGATCTAATTCCTCTGTCTGGGTCTCCTTAGTGGTGCAGAAAAATCTGAAAAGCGTTGCTAGGCATAGAATCTCATCATGAGACAAGAGGCAAAAAGGGGCAAGAGATGAGATACTCAAGTTCCTCAACAAAAGATCTTATACAAATGCCCCACCTATATCTTCAGCTACAAGAACAACTGCGTCAATGGCTCAAGCCAAAAGATAAGCGACATCTCCAAGGATTTGCGGAGGCAGTAGCCGCGATATTGCAATCAGGAAGGGCAAGTCTGAGTCATTGGTTGCCCTATTTGAGCCATCGAGAGTGCCAAGCCAGAAGTCAGATGGAAAGACTAAGCTACTTTGTGCATAATCCACATATCATCGCCGAGAGATTCTATAACCCATTGGTGAAGCACTTTCTCCAAGCATTTGCAGGAGAATCGTTGGAACTAGCCTTAGACACAAGTATACTGTGGGATAAATTCTGTCTTATAGAAGTATGCTTGATTTGGGGAGGGAGGTCGATTACTCTAGCTCAAGTAGTACTAGAGCATGGCAGCGCTACAGTTGGCTTTGAACATTATCGTCCCGTCTTAGAACAAGTACGCTCTCTATTGCCGCCACAAAGTACGGTGACCTTGCTTGCCGACCGAGGTTTTGAACATGGGGAATTAATCCGATGGTTACAGCAAAATCACTGGTCTTGGGCAATTCGCGCAAAGAGCGATCTGCTAGTGACTCTGCCAACAGGTACAACCAAGCGTGTTGAACAACTGATACCTCCCGCAGAGCAAGCTTATCTAGTTCCCGATGTCACCGTACTCGGTGATGTTAATTGTCATTTAGCGACGGCTAACCTAGACATGGCTAACGGTTCATGGGCTGTCCTTAGCGATATTCCCCCTTCATTACAGACTTTTGCTCTCTATGGCAAACGCTTTGGTGGAATCGAACCCCATTTTAAAGACTATAAGTCGGCGGCTTTTAATGTTGTTAGCTCTCATCTCCGTGATGCTCAAGCTCTTACCTGTTTATTTATGCTCCTTGCCACGGCTAACCTGATTGCTGTAATTCTTGGCATAATGTTGGTGCGTTTGGGGCAAAGGGCGGCTATTGATTGGCACGATCATCGCGGCTTGAGTTTTCTGCAACTCGGTCTCCGTCAGCTTCACACCCTTCTTTACCAACAAAAACCTCTTCCTCTTTTGCAGATTTTCCCTAGAACTAATCCTCCCCCTGCCTGTGCTTCTATTGCCAAACGCGAAAAGTTAGATTTTCGTATCGAATTTGCTCGTATTACCATTGTCTCATCTTGAGACTCTCCTGAGTTTTCTGCACCACTAAGCTGGGTCTCTAAATATTTTCCCAGTACGCTCTAGATATGTTGAATTCACCCAGTCAACAACATCCTTAGTATGTATTTCAACATCAGGATACATTTCAAAATATTCTTTAATGATATTAAGTTGAACCGAGCTTTTTTCTGTGGGTTCTTGATGAATATCAGACACTTATTAATCTCCCTTGTTTGACTAACTCTTCTTTGTTAACGACTGTATATTTTGCTAAACAATTAATTAAACTTTGGGTCTTCTGGGTTTAAGGGGATAAGTAAATCTAATGAGAAAGACAAGCTAATAATCTAGAACGAAAATTTAAAAAATTTAAAAAACCATAAGCCTGTCGTTTAATTAATTTAATACGATTATTAAGTCCCTCCATCACACCACTAGATGTACGATTTAAAAAGTAGTTACAAATATTATCAAGATGATTACGAATGGTTTCCAAAACTGCGCCATAAACAGCTTTAGCTTTTTGAAGCCATTCTTTTAATTGTTTCTGACCCTCTTCAGGAGTTTTACAAGTCTCAAAAATACTTCTAAAGTCTTCTTTGAGATTATAAGCTAGTCGCAAGCGTTTAGAACATTTCAAGACATTTTCTAACTTCACTTTTTCTTCTTCTGTTAAGTCTACCTTGTTCTTTAGTAGAATAAATCGACTACCTTTAATCTTGATTTTAGCTTTTTGACGCAGTTGATTTAACTCTTTGATTAGTGGCTGCATAACATGAAATCTGTCGATGACAATTTTCGCATTTGGAAATACTTCTTTGACAACTTTGGGAAAGCCTCCCCACATATCAATGCTAACCTCCTCTACTTTTTCCCTTATCTCAATCGGTTGCTGCTTCAGGACTTCAATGATGTCATCTTGTTTATGACTATCAATTACTTCTAGTAATGCTCCTGCGTCAATACTTGATACGACTGTCACAAAGTCTTTATGTCCTTTGCGTTTACTCACTTCATCAATACTCACTCGTTTTACTTCTTTCCAATCATCTTTTTTTTTAGAGAAAATTGGTGATTGAAAATCCCTTGTATTTGATCCCAACTCAAATATTCATCTCGACTTACTTGCTCCACACTCGCACTTTGTACTCGTTGATAAACATACTCCTCATACCTTTGTGTGTATCGTCTTTCCCAGTCTACAAAGGGTAACTTTTCCGTAAAATGTCTTTGACAATGTTGACAATAAAATTGGCGGCGCGGCGTATTTAAATAAACTATTTTCCCAAATACTGACAAATCTCGAATCAATATCGGTCGATTTTGTTTTAATTTTCCACCATGCGTATTACAATGCGGACAAGTAATTTCATCCTGTAAAAATCTCAACTTTAGGGTGATTTTATTTTCTTCTTCCGTAAAACTTTCAACGGTTGTGTTGGGTAAATTTAGCAACCTATCTAGATACAAGTCCATACCTGTCACCACTTATCTTTGTGCTTCATTATACATTAATCCCCTCAAACCCAGAAGAGCCAACATGACGTGAGTTCGGGATAAGGAAAAGGACAAAAAAGGGAGAAACCCATAAGCTGAAAATAAGAAAAACAAGTTCAGCGAGGCAACTCCCATGACTAATAGTTTAGAAGCCCTTTTCTGCACTGTCGATGATTTTTGGCAAATATTTGAACCAAAGTGGCAGCAGTTATTGCTGGGCAATGGATTACAGCAAAGACAAAGGTCACGATGTCTTTGCATGAGTGAAATCATGACGATTCTGATTAGCTTTCATCAAAACCATTACCGCAATTTCAAGCACTTTTATCAAGACCATGTGTGTAAATATTGGCGAAAAGAATTCCCAAAACTACCCAGCTATAAAAGGTTCGTCGAGTTTATGGGTTCAGCGATGATGCCGTTGTGCATATACCTAAAGCAATGTTTTGGCAAATGTACAGGTATCAGTTTTGTGGACTCTACCTGTCTGCATGTTTGCCACAATCGACGGATAAAGCAACACCGTGTGTTTAAAGAGATGGCAGCAAGAGGGAAAACCTCAGTGGACTGGTTGGTGGTTCTTTGGCTTTAAATTACATTTGGTGGTTAATGAGTGTGGTGAGCTACTGAACATCCAGATTACTCCAGGCAATATCGATGACCGTAAGCCTGATCCTGAATTGCTCAAGTCATTGTTTGGCAAAGTGTTTGGTGATCGGGGCTATGTTTCTCAACCTTTGGCTACACAATTGTTGGACAACTTTGGCATTGAGTTTTTTGCAAAGCCCAAACGCAATATGAAAAACCGTTTGATACGCTTAACTGACAAGTTGTTAAGTCGCAAGCGTTCAATTATTGAGACTGACATCGACCAACTCAAAAATATTTCGTAAATTGAACACTCCCGTCACCGTAGTCCGATCAAGGCACTGATCAATGTCATTTGTGGGCTAATTGCTTATTGTCATCAGCCTAAGAAGCCTTCACTCCATATGGATTGGGCTTTACCAGCTTTTGCTTAACCCGAACTGACGTTACTTAGGCGTGCGCGGCAAAGCTCCACACGCCTAAGTATTCTCTTTACAATACCTATTTTTTTGGTGAGAAGGGAGTATCCCTTGCATTAATGTAGCAATAAATACCAAAACACAAAATGGCTAAGCCATTTTGTGTTTTTAAAGCCCTTACTGGGTTTGGTTTTTAATTCACAGAAGTGTCGCCACACTTTTGTGAATTGGTATAGAAGGTTTGTTTTGGGTTTTATTTGTCCAAGCTATCTCTTGCATTGATATATCTGTATGACAGGTATTGAGCTAATGCATTAGACTAGTTACATAGTTAAGTCAACCGATTACCGCATCGACGGGGCAATAAGGAGCGACAGGCAGTGATGTCTTCTGGAAAAAAAATCTTTTTGGCAAAATTTTGGCGACGAGTCAAAACAACGGTCGTAAGTTTAGCCATATTGCAAAGTGTAGCGACCACCTTACCAGTATCTGCGCAAACAGATACTGAAAGCGTTGTGACCATCAGCTACACCGAACTGCTAGCAAATGTGAAAGAAAATCGAGTTCAAAAAATCGATTTAGAAAGCAATGGTCTAGCAGCGGAAGCAGTTTTGAAAGATGGTGGACGCAGGGTCAGGGTTGACTTAATTGCCCGTGATGGCAATACCGAGTTAATGAAGGCATTACGCGAAAATGGTGTCGATACAGCGGTGAAAGCTCCTCAGCAGCCAACCTTAATTTGGCAACTGGTGAGTACATTTTTTGTGCCCATGCTACTGATTTTTATATTGCTAATGGTGTTACGCCGCCTCAGCAATGCTCCTGGAGGACCTGGGCAGACCCTCAGCTTTGGCAAGACTAAGGCAAGATTCTCTCCCGAAGCAAAAACGGGGATCATGTTTGAAGATGTGGCTGGGATTGATACGGCAAAGGAAGAGTTACAAGAAGTCGTTACATTTCTTAAACAACCCGATCGCTTTACCGCAGTGGGCGCAAAAATACCTAAAGGCGTTTTGCTGATTGGACCTCCAGGGACAGGTAAGACTCTATTAGCTAAGGCGATCGCTGGGGAGGCGGGAGTTCCATTCTTCTCGCTGTCTGGCTCAGAATTTGTAGAAATGTTTGTGGGTGTGGGTGCTTCCCGCGTCCGTGATTTATTCCAAAAAGCCAAAGATAATGCTCCATGTATCATTTTCATTGATGAAATTGATGCAGTTGGTCGGCAACGTGGATCGGGCATCGGCGGCGGCAACGATGAGCGTGAGCAAACTCTAAACCAGATGCTTACAGAAATGGACGGATTTCAAGGTAATTCAGGCGTGATTGTGGTTGCTGCAACTAATCGTCCTGATGTGCTAGATAGCGCTTTGCTAAGACCAGGTCGTTTTGATCGCCAAATTATGGTTGATTATCCTGACTATAAAGGTCGTCAAGAAATCCTCAAAGTCCATGCCCGCAATAAAAAACTTGAGGAAAGTATCTCGATTGAGTCAATTGCTCGCCGTACAACTGGGTTTGCAGGTGCGGACTTGGCAAATCTGCTGAATGAAGCTGCCATATTGGCAGCAAGGCGCTATAAAGAAGCGATTGGAGAACTAGAAATTGCTGATGCAATTGATCGCGTCACGATCGGGCTAAGCATGAAGCCAATGCTGGACAACTCTAAAAAGCGTATTATTGCTTATCATGAGGTAGGTCATGCTCTGGCGATGACTTTGCTGAAGAATGCATCTTTGCTCGATAAAGTTACTATTATTCCCCGTTCTGGTGGCGTTGGTGGCTTTGCGAAGTGGGTTCCCAACGAGGAAGAAGGACTTGAGTCGCGCTCACAGATTCTAGATAGAATTACAGTGACACTCGGTGGTAGAGCTGCTGAGGAAGTGGTCTTTGGTGATGATGAAATTACCAAGGGGGCTGTTGGGGATCTCCAAGAAGTCGCAAGGTTAACTCGCTTAATGGTGACTCAACTCGGAATGTCTAGCTTAGGTTTGGGTGCTTTAGAAAGTGAAAGTGGCGAAGTATTTTTAGGGCGTAATATGATGCCTCAAAATGATTATTCCATTAAGATGGGTGATCGCATTGATCGTGAAATTCGTCAGATAGCTAAAAGCTGCTATGAAATTGCTAAGCGTTTAGTTGCAGAAAACCGTGATCTTTGTGATCGCCTAGTCGATATTCTTTTAGATGTGGAAACCTTAGACGGTGAGGAGTTTCGTAAAATCGTTGAGGAATATACGCAAATACCTGAAAAGAAAACCGTCGCGGTTAAGTTCTAAAAAACATAAAGAAGGGAGCGCTCAGCGCTCCCTTCTTTATGTGACGGCTAATTTTTGGAGCTTGACTTCAAATCGTTCCCAAGGTTTAGGCTCGATCACCTGTGTGGAAATATTATTTTCAGTAAATAGCGATCGCAAAGAATCCATCGTTCCTTCCGCCTTGAGGATATTTAGCAAGAAACCGCTATAGGTCAAATCACCACCTGCGGCAGTGGGCAATATTACTTGAGGCTTTAGCCACTTTGCGACCTGCACCGCACCTTGTTGTCCCTTAATGACCGTACCAATGAGAGGCAACTTCAAATCAATCATGGGTGTAATCACCACATCAACAGGCGCAAATTCCTGAATTGCAGCTGCATGATAGCCGTGAGGCTCGTAATAAATAGAAGTTCCTTCCACGAGATCTTTCAAAATATACCCATTCTCAAAGGTATTTGGTCCCGTGGGCGAACCCATCACGGCTCTAATTTCTAGGAGATTGGGAATGCTGAATACTTCACCATGGACAAGAGATGTAACTTGTTGATAGTCCATTTGTGTAACCAGCTTTGCAGCACTGGGTGAACCCACTACAGGAATTTGGTGATCAAGTTGCTTAAGTGTTGCGGGATGAGCGTGATCAGGTAAGCCCTGTGACAATAAAATCAAATCAATATTTTGGGGGATTTCTCTTGGGGTCTTTCGCTCAGATTTGAAAAACCACGCAGCATTACCAAACATCAGCGCATCAACTAGCCAAGGATCAAGCAAAATGCGTTTGCCTGCAATCTCGATTAGCCAAGAGTTACTGTCTAGCCATGTTAGGTACATATTTTTTGCGTTGTTTTTGCATTAGATTAAGTTTCTACACAATATTGTAACGAATTGTTTACGATCCAAAAGATAGAGACTTAGCAGAGCGCAGTTTCTATCTTTTGACATAAAAAACCCGCAGGAGGCATTCTTGCGGGGAGAAATTATGTAGATACGTCGCTAGTGAGTAGAGTATCTTCCTTTTTTCTGCTTTTAGTGGTGACTCAAGTCACACCAAGACTGCGATCATTAAAAATCATTCTTGTGATATCGATCACACATACTAGTAAAAAACTTAGCCACTCGTTACAGCCCCATAAGGTTGACTGTACTTATCGACACTTTTGTAGATCATCCTTTAAACGTATAAGAAAGTAGGGTTAAATTACGTCTATTTGCAAAATCAACTTTGCTGTTATTTCTCTAGAGATCTCTAACAATTTGATTAAGGGGATAAGCGATGGATTACCAAATTTTAGGGGAATAAAGCTTTATAAAAAGCATCAACTGATCGAATTGTCATCTTAAATGATTAATCTCGTTGATGTTTTTAGTAGCAAGGCACAATTAAATATAAAATCCCAAAACCTGCCCTGACTGCTATACAGACGGAATAGGTTTTGACTCTGTTTATTTATTATGCCGAGGTACTTAGCAGCCAATCTACAATCTTCAAGACAAGATTTAAATGCTCAGCAATCTAAAATAGTGGTGTATATACCTAAATCATGGCAAAAGTCACAACAAAAAGAAAGAATTATTTGGCGCGTTTTTTGGCGATCGCTATTGGAGCAGCAATATTTGCCGCCTTTACGCCGACGATCGCCCATGCGATCGAGACGGGGACATTAGAATCTTTAACTAAAAGCACCAGCGAACTAAAGCTATCCGTTGATACGAGCTGGGTACTCATCACAGGCTTTTTAGTATTCTTTATGCAATGCGGATTTGCCATGCTAGAGGCTGGGCTAGTCCGACAGACAGGAGTTGTCAATACTCTTGCCGAAAACTTTATTGATGCGGCAATTACCCTTTTAGCATGGTGGGCTACAGGCTTTGCGATCGCCTTCGGTACGACCAGCAATGGATTTTTGGGAATAGACGGATTCTTTTTAAGTAATGCTTTTACGCTAAATAATGGTGCGATCGAATATGCAATGGGCGCAGGCGGTTCTACTGCCCCAATCAATACATTGACACTGTTCTTCTTTCAGTTTGCTTTTTCGGCAACGGCTAGTACCATCACCACAGGTGCTATGGCAGAACGTACAGAATTTAAAGGGGATTTAATCTATGCCTTTATTATGGGCGCGTTCATGTATCCTGTCGTCGTACATTGGGTTTGGAACAATGGCGGATGGCTGTACAAACTTAACTTTCATGATTTTGCGGGTAGTGCTGTTGTCCATACCGTTGGGGGATGGACATCTCTAGTTGGCGCATATTTACTAGGTCCACGCCCCGATCGCGTATGGGGACAAATTCCCCCAGCTCATAACCTTGGCTATGCCACAATTGGCACAATGATTTTATGGTTTGGTTGGTATGGCTTTAATGCAGGATCAGCTTTAACACTAAGTAATACTGGACTAGTTGGCTTGGTTGTAGTGAATACAACCCTAGCTGCTTCGACTGGTGCGATCGCAGCCATGCTTTATATTTACTTTCGGTTTAAACAGTGGCACTTATTCTGTGGACTAAATGGCTCTCTGGCAGGTTTAGTCGGCGTGACCGCAGGCTGTGCCTACATCATGCCTTGGGCTGCAGCTCTCATCGGTTTAGTCGCTGGAGTACTTGTCCTCGTTGTTGTAGACATCATTGAGTGGTTTGAAATTGATGATCCTGTCGGTGCATTTGCTGTGCATGGTTCTTGCGGCATGATGGGAGCTATAGCTGTTGGCTTATTTGGACACCCAGCCTTAACGATGAATAAAAAGGCTGGCTTATTCTTGGGAGGCGGATTTGACCTACTTGGAGTCCAGCTCGGAGGTGTAGCTGCGATCATCATGTTTACGGTTATTTTTTCCTTTATCATGTTTGGTCTACTTAACGCTGTAGGACTACTTCGAGTTAATGAGGAAGCCGATCGCATTGGTATTGATGTTTACGAGCATGGTGCGTCAGCTTGGCCAGATGTCTATCCCATTGATGATCTGCAATTTGATGATGACGAAGATTAAAGAAATCGACGGTGGCGCTTTGCACGGCCGTCGATTTTTGGTTTTAGTGTTTTTCTGAGTTGATTTTGCTAGTATTATTCGGGTAGCTTATGCGGCTAAGACTAAATTCCCTAAACTCTGTTTTATAAAAGTTCTCGAAGGTGTGACTATGCTATTTCGAGAATTAAAAATCAAACCCAGTAAGGTTTTTTGATTCTCAATATAGCTTTGCGATTTTTGAGAATTGGTATTATTTGTGCTGAGCGGGACATTATTAAAGATATTGGCAACATCCATGACTCCTGATTTAGGCTGGCAACCAGAAACATCTGAAGATATTTCCCCCTCCAATCCTCAGGGCTTAGAGCAGTTGCATTATTACAAATGCTTGCTCGATGATCTGTTGGCTTTATCAGTGTCTCTATCTAGCACTAATGACTTACGAGCTTTTTTAGAGTCAGTATTAGCGACAACCCGCAAAATGACAGCAAGTGACGCAGGTAGTATTTATCTAATTGATCGCTCTGCCCCAGTGCATACAGTCTGCTTTGAAGTAGCTCAAAATGATTCGCAGCCTGAGCGATCGCTAGGCAACTTTGCAGTGCCACTAAATCAAGATAGTATCGTTGGCTATGTGGCGATGACGGGCGAGACGCTAAATTTATCCGATGCCCATGATTTACCAGATGATGCGATATATCAACACCATAAGACGTTTGATTGTGATATTGAATATCACACCCGCTCAGTTTTGGCAGTTCCCATGTTTGATTGGCAAAAGAGTACGATCGGGGTTTTTCAGTTAATAAATCGTAAAGTTAAAGATATTGCAATTACAGCCGAGAATGTTCAAGAAGTTACCCTCGCTTATTCAGATTTAGATGAAAAACTACTAAAGGCGATCGCCTGTCAAGTATCCCTATATATCGAGCGATCACAAATTTTGGGACAAGTTTTGCAATCATAAAAGATTTTAAGGTTAAGACTAAGCAAAGCTTAGGAAATAAAACCCAAGAATTGATTGACGGCGCAGAGCGCCGTCAATCAATTTTTGGGTTTTGATTTTTCCTAACCCCAAGGTTTAAGTATTTATACTCAACAGCAAATAGCTAATCTTAAGTAAGTATAAGGAATTCCCATCTTTTCCTATAAGATTGAACATAGGATAAATTCTTAGATATTTATACGGAGATTATTTATTTATGCTCACTTTAAAAATAGTGGTCTACATCACTGTCATATTCTTTATCAGCTTGTTCGTATTTGGCTTCCTCAATAGCGATCCATCTCGCAACCCAGGTAACAGGGATCTCGAATAGTGATCAACACTTCCAACGCTAGCTCTGCCAAATCTCAACCTTCAAAGCTGGTCAAAAGTAATGACTGGCGATTGATGTTGAGCTTATTGCCATACGCAAAGAAAAATTCTAAACAACTTGTCATATCGCTGCTTTTACTTGTGCCCCTATCGATCGCTAGTGCTGTCCAGCCAATTCTGGTTCAGCAAGGCATTGATGGTCCAATTAAAAGTGGCGATTTGTTGGGTTTGCGGTGGATTTGCTTAGTCATTCTCATGACGATCGCAGTCCGTCTTGCGTTTCAGTCTTGGCAGGGCTACTTGGTACAAGAGGTCGGACAAAAAATCACAGCAGATATACGTACAGATTTATTTCGTCACGTTACCTCCTTATCAACTAGCTTTTTTGATCGCACACCTGTTGGCAAATTGATTACCCGCTTAACTAGTGATGTTGAAGCACTAGGTGACGTATTTGCTACTGGTGCAGTCGGTGTCCTTAGCGATTTTGCCGCGATCGGCACAATCGCAATATTTATGTTTTTGCTGCGATGGGATTTGGCTCTATTGCTTTTAGCAATGGTGATCCCAGTTACGGGCTTAATTGTTTATTTTCAGTACGAGTATCGCAAAGCCAATTTCAAAGCACGTGATCGCTTGTCAGAACTCAACTCAATTCTCCAAGAAAATATTATTGGCGCGAGTATCGTTCAGCTATTTCGCCGTGAAAAATTTAACTCCGCTCAACACCTCAAAGTCAATGAGCAATATGTAGCTGAGGTAAACCGCACAGTCTTTCATGACTCAGCCGTATCCGCAACGCTGGAATGGATCGCTCTAGTCGCGATCGCTGGTGTTTTGTGGTTAGGTGGCGGACAAATTGTCCAAAAAAATCTCACCTTTGGCGAGCTTTCTGCTTTTGTCTTATTCTCGCAGCGCCTTTTTGACCCAATTCGTCAACTAGCCGAGAAATTCACCACAATTCAAGCAGGATTTACGGCGGTTGAACGTATCAACGCTATTTTGCAAGAACCGATCGAAATTCGCGATCCTGAATATCCCAAAACTTTGCCCCTTGATGGCACTGGCGAAATTTGCTTTGACCATGTGTGGTTTGGCTACAAGCCTGATGAGTATGTCCTTAAGGATGTTACCTTCACCCTCAAAGCAGGTGAAAAAATTGCCCTCGTCGGTCCCACTGGTGCTGGTAAAAGCTCAATTATTCGGCTGTTATCGCGGCTTTACGAACCAACCAAAGGCAGAATTTTAATTGATGGCATCGATATTCGCGAAATTACCCAAGCGGAATTACGACGTTGTGTGGGGGTAATTTTGCAAGATGCCTTTTTGTTTTCTGGCGATATCAAAGACAACATTACACTTGGTGAAGACTATGCGATCGAGCAAGTGGTTGAAGCTGCCGAGTTAATGAATGTTGATCGCTTCATTCAAGATCTACCCGAAGCCTACGAAACTCAAGTTCGGGAACGTGGCACAAACCTATCGGGCGGACAAAAGCAATTACTAGCCTTTGCCAGAGCAGCTATTCGTGATCCTAGAATTTTAATTCTAGACGAAGCTACGGCTAGTCTAGATGTGAGTACAGAATTCTTGATTCAACAAGCCTTAGATAGACTTTTGATTAATCGCACCACGATTATTATTGCCCACCGTCTATCAACGATTCGCAATGTCGATCGCATTCTCGTACTCAAGCAAGGCGAAGTGGTTGAAGCTGGCTCTCATGAACAACTAATCGCCAAACAAGGTTTGTACGCAAGCCTCTACGAGCTAGAAATGATGGCAGTGCATTAAAAAGCCTTAAAATACTTAATGAAATTGGGCAGCAGCAGCTAGCTTTTGAGCTAGCACCTTTTGATCTTGTTTCGTTAGAGGAAAACCTTGGATATCAGCGTGGTTAGGATTTTCTGGTAGAGGTTTTTTAACTGCTTTTAATGATTCAACTTTACAGTCAATTGCTTTAATGTCGGCTCTACCGTAGAAAGTACGCTCACGCTTTTTAGCTATATCTTCACCTAGCAGCAATACCTCTTCAATGGTTGCATTGAGGTAGCGAGTTACAGACAATTCCTGATGAGGGTGAGGCATGAACAGATCAGGCTTAACCGTTTTATCGTTGCGAAGATGTCCACTTTGCAATACATACCTCGCTAGAAGTTCATCGTCGCTCACATCAGGTACATGATTAGCATCGATCATGCCCTTTAACCCTTTACCCCTTTAACTTCTTTAATTAATTCCAAGATACTTTGAGGGACATCTGTCCAAAAATGTTCAGATCCCCTCTCATCTCTACCGCCCAAAAGAGCAGCGTAATATAACATACCTTCGGGGCTAATACTAACTGACAGTAAGCAACGCGGATTACTGTACCACTCTAGAGTTAAATGACCATCTGGTTCAGCCCCAACTGAGGGTAAAGGGTAGCCTAGTGGTAGTGCCTCAATAAACCGATAGGTCTTAATTACAGTTTCTTCTTGAACAGCAAAGGCACTATAACCATCCCAATTTGGGAATTTGCACTCTTGCCAAAAGGTGGATAGCTCGTTATAAGCTGATTGCTTCCCCAAAACTACAGACTGGTCAAAATAGCCTTTTTGCTTTTGGGTAGTTGCATCAATATAAGCCGCAGTTTTTGTATTTCCTCGTATGGCTGTGATCATGACCTAACTCCCAAAGTTATTTAAGGCGGTATCAGTTATATTACTGAAAAATATTTTATTCTTAAGCCAACGCATTTCCGCAAGTTGTTGGTTTAAATCATCCCGAATACTAGAAACTTCATTTGTAAAGACATCAATATCTACAATCAACGCTTGCTCACTTCCTGAACCAGTTTGATTGGGTTGGATAGTACGAACTAAGTTAATTTGATAGGGATAACCAGCAACTTGGTAAGTATCTTGGTAAAAAAACGATTTTGGAGATATTTCTAATCCAGAAAGCCTATATGGTTCACTTTTGAGATAGGTTGAGATTGATTCATCTTGTTTTATAAGAATTCGGTTAATGAATCGAACCCCTAATCGGCGGATCGTCTTTGGCTCGGCTAATTCTACAAAAACATCCCAGACTCGCAAGGCTTCGTTCTTAAAGTTTTTCCAACTTTCATAGGATTGAACCCTACTAAAAGCAATTCCAGTATGCGTAAATTGGGCTACATAATTTTTTCGGTCATCTTCAAGCCTAAAGCCATTCCATTGTGTGTGCTGTGAGAATTGAGACGTGTCATCAGGCGTACCCATTATTTTAGCTTCTGTGACATACTGAGTCTGAATAGTGGGGTATTCAGGCAAATGTTTGGTTAGCGCTTCCTTTAATAATATTTGCTCTAAAGGTTTACTGGCAGGAGCCTCCCAATGAATTACAGCCTCTAGAATAGGTGAATTCGTTAAATCTTCTGGGAATTTTTCACTAAGATTGATAGCAAATTGAGATGGCGCAGACATAATAACTTTTTAATTTCTAGAGCTGAAATGTATCGCCTTAATTTGGGTCAACAAGAATACATTGTATTTCTCTAAACTACCACAAGTTTTGTGAGCAATATTTAATCGTTAGCAAGTCTGTTGACTTTAATGATTTTTCATGACTCGTTCAATTTCGCGTTTATCATCACGCTTTTTCATGTCTTCGCGTTTGTCATGCAATTTTTTGTTACGCACAACAGCCAGATCAACTTTAATCCAGCCCTCTTTTTGATAAACCTTGAGCGGTACTAGGGTCAACCCCTTTTGTTGCACTCCAGCTATTAACTTACGGATTTCATCCTTATGCAATAGTAGGCGGCGAGTGCGCGTTGGCTCATGGTTAAAATACACACTGGTAGTACGGTGCGGGGGAATATACATATTTATCAGCATGATCTGACCCTTACGCACAATCCCATAAGCATCTCTTAGATTTGCTTGCCCCCCCTTGACTGCTTTTACTTCAGTACCAAGTAGCTCGATACCCGCTTCATGGGTTTCGAGAATTTCGTAATTAAATCTAGCTTGCCGATTCTCGGCGAGGACACGATAATAATTTGCCATTTATTCCCATTAATACTGTCTAATACCCTGAGGTAACTTCTAATAGCTTCCATTCTGGACTGTCACAGAATGCTTTAGAAACGAGATCAGAGATACTGTGACAGTGATTATTAAGCCGCAGGGGCAACTCGGCATTTTTGGTGACGCTAGTCAATTTTGCTTGGTTACCTTCAATCTCAGAACGATGGATCAAGACTTCTACCGTCACCATTTTAGCGAATGAAGCATTCGTCTCTATTTCTTGCGCAATTACATAGTCGTCGGTTTCATAGGTAATTACCAAACTACAAGATTCCAACGTTTTAATAATCGTTGAGTGTAGGTTTTCGGGAGCGATTTCAACTAAGAAATGTTGAGTATATCTAGCCATAAATCATCAAAACAACTGGTTCGGCTAGCAGTTTACTAGTCCTTGTCTACAAACTATCTCTAAAAAGCTATATGTCTATTCTGTGCCATGCCATTTTTTGACATTAACACTTTAATTTCAGTTATTAGGCATTACAGCTTATCCATCATAAACCAAGGTGTCGTTAAATCGTGAAGCATGAAATTTGCGAACCTTATAAAACCCAAAAATTAGAAGACGAGCTTTGCTCGTCTTCTAATTTTTGGGTTTTTATGTCTTAACCGCCTTGGCGGTTGCTATATTTATTGCAGAGATGGAGTCAAGCATGATTGGTCAATTACTTGATGGACGCTACCGCATAGCTAGCAAGCTGGGTGAGGGTGGATTTGGTCATACTTATCTGGCTCACGATACACGGATACCGAATGAGCCTCTTTGTGTAGTCAAACATCTCAAACCAGCCAGTAGCGATCGCGAATATCTAAAAGTCGCAAGTCGATTATTTACTAGTGAGGCACAAACTCTTGCTCAGTTAGGCAGTCACGATCGCATTCCGCGTTTACTTGCCTATTTTGAGGAGGCAAGTGAGTTTTATTTGGTGGAGGAATTTGTCGAGGGGAGATCACTAGAGTTAGAACTAGTGCGCGGCTATCGACTCAGTGACACACAAGTTTTCCAGATCTTAGATGACTTGTTAAGCGTTGTCGAATATACCCATAGCCACGGCGTAATTCATCGTGATATCAAGCCAGATAATATTATTCGTCGTCGATCGGATGGCAAGTTGGTGCTGATCGATTTTGGTGCGATTAAGCAGGTGCAAACGCAGCTTAATCAAGAGGGGCAAACGGCGGCGACGGTGGCGATCGGTACTTTGGGATATATGCCCAGTGAGCAAGCTCAAGGCAAACCGCGACCAAACAGTGATTTATATGCGATCGGGGTAATTTGCATTCAAGCCCTGACAGGTTTACCGCCCCGTGAATTGCAAGAAGACTATCAAACGGGGGAATTAATTTGGCAGCATCTTGTCCCAAACAAGTCGGGATTAGTCGATGTGCTAGCTAAAATGACTCGCTACCACTACAAAGATCGCTATGAATCTGCGGCTGAGATTCGTCAGCTTTTAGCAAAATTAGGCGATCGCCAATCACCAAATCAACCACTGATTAACACAGCAAATGGGCTTCAGTCCACCATTGTCAGTGTTAATAACAGCGTAAATAACAATAGCGATTTGGGTACGGAATTGTTGTCCAACAGTCAGCCGACTATTCCTGCAACAGAAGTTTATCAACCGATCCAGCCATTGCCAGCTCCAACAGCTCCAATTCCTGCTGTTGCTGTAAATCGCCATCCCGCACCTGAGCAACTATCTCCGCAAACTGTGCAAGCCTATGCGCCACAATCCAACAGTAATGATGACAGTAATCGCAGTAAGCAAGGATTATGGATTGCTATCTGGGGTGGAGCCTTTGCAACTGCGATCTCAATCGGCGTAGTTCTCGCAACTCAAAAACCAAATCCTCAACCAATTACTGAGAAGCCCTCTCCTAATTCCTCTAACAATGCTGCTGTTTCCCAAAGTCCTAGCCCGACGGCTATAGTTAGTCCACAAGCATCTATTGAACCTACGGCTACGGCTAGTCCCACGCCTAAGCCTACAGACAAAGCTTCAGCTAGCCCTACCCCCAAAGCTTTGCCAAAAGTGCCGATCGAACCTTTGTCTGAGGCTGAGGCAGTTGCGATCGTGAATAATTTGGTGGCTAGTAAAAATCAGATGTTTGCCCCACCTTTTGATCGTCAATTGCTTGCAGAACTAACAACAGGTGAGGCTTATGAAAAGCGCAAGGGGTCGATCGATTGGTTGCAGAGCAATAATGCTTTTTATAGCTATGGCGAATTTACGGTCAGCCGTGCAGGATCGTTTGGTATTCAAGATAATCAAGCAAATATAACTGTAGAGATTTTTGAGAGTCCGACACTGTATGTCAATGGCAAAATCGATCGCACGCAGTCTCAGCCATCAAGGGGTAGATATATTTGTACGCTAATTTTTGAAGGTGGCAAGTGGAAAATTGCAAATCTGACAAAAGTTAATTAAAAGAGAATAGGACGCAAAGCATCCTATTCTCTTTTGCTACAATTTCTGATTAAACAAACCAAAAAATCATTTAAAAGTGTTGCAAGGCAACACTTTTAAATGATTTTTTGGTATTTGAGTGCAAAGCACTCAAATACCAAAACTCTCACTGGGTTTAGTTTTTAACTCACAGAAATGTCATCACAATTTTGTGAATTGGTACATAGCAGTAATACCAAATCAAGAAATGGCTACGCTATTTCTTGATTTTAAAACCCTTACTAGGTTTAGTTTCTAATTCACGAAAGTGTGACAACACTTTCGTGAATTTGTATATAAAGATGAAAAGTAGCGCTTTACGCTACTTTTCATCTTTTTTTTAATTAATTTTCTGGAGTTTTGAGGGAATAGTAATAGCAGGGTAATGAAAAGAAAGTTAGCTTTCTGATATTTCGACTTAAATGATTGGGGCTTGGCTATGTTGTACGCATCAAAAACTGTGATATCCGTGAAAACTAGCGATCGCGAAGGTGTTCTAGGGGCGATCGAGCAATCAACTCTGCCACTGCAAAATACAGTTGGCGTGAGTTTACTATTGGTCTTGCTATGGGGAGGGCTCGGCGCGATCGCCTATCATTACTGGCAATTGCAAAAGACCCGACAACTATTGAAGATTGAAAGGTTGAAAACTAACGAACTTGGCAAAAAGCTTAAATTAGCGCTACATACTATTGATGAGAATGAGCGCAATCCCGATTTGATTAATTCTCGAGATTTCAATCTTGACTATCTCAGTATGAGAATGGAAGAGCCAAATTTTAGTGAAATCATCTTGGCTCAGATAAAATTAAATCTTCGTCAAAAAGTTGCGCCTGCATTGATGCCAACCGAAGAAGATAGTGGTAATGCTCGAAAAGTTGATGTGGTTTTTGATGTGGCTTACCAACCTGAAAACCATGATAATTCTCAAATTCGCACACTTTTTCGGATACATGTCAAACTAGCAAAAATCCCTTCTAATGGATCACAAAGTATTCTCAAGGAGTTGATGGCTGGACTAGAAAGTTTTGTGATTGCTTCCGATGAAAATCGGAATTGGCAGCCTACGATTCAGGGACGACTAGCGGTGATCAGTTGGGATCAATCTGCTAAACCAACACCTCTATTAGTAATTGAGCAAACTAATGAAGGCAAAAATGTATTATTGCGAAATAAGCGTCTGGCTCAATCCAAAATATAAAAAGAGGGCGCTTAGCGCCCTCTTTTTATTTACAGCGCTTTGCGCTCTAGGTAATGGCATAGCTACCAAGAATTTTAAGATTTTCGGTAACCTCTTGGAGATCTTTTAAGGCTTCACTGGAGTTAGGATCATCAATAGGGGCTTCGATGTCGAGGAAGAAAATATATTCGCCTAGCGATCGCTTGGTGGGACGTGACTCAATCCGACTTAAGTTAATATTGCGATCGGCAAAAACTAATAAAGGTTTGACTAAGGCTCCTGGCATATTGCGTTTGAGACTAAAGGCAAGCGATGAATGTGTGCCTTTAGTCGTGGGTGCGGTGCGCCCTAAGACTAAAAAACGGGTGCAATTATCAGGCTGGTCGTTAATCGGAAATTTCAGAACTGGTAAGTTGTAAATTTCAGCGGCGCGTTGTGAGGCGATCGCAGCCACGGTTACATCTTCAGCGACACTATGTAATCTATCGGTGTTGGAATCAGTGGCTATTTGTTGAACATTTGGTAAATGGAGGTCGAGCCATTGTTGGCACTGGGCTAAGCTTTGGGGGTGGGAATAGACAACTTTTATATCGGCAAGATCTTGAGCATGGGTAATCAGCGCATGGGCGATCGGCAAGACAATCGCTTGTTGGATTTGCAAAGATTCCGATTGCCAGAGACTATCAAGGGTCATGGTTACGCCTCCTTGAATTGAGTTCTCCACAGGGACGACGGCAATATCAACATTGCCACGCTCAGCAGCATTAATGGCTTGAGGGATGGTGGGATAGGGACACATCCGTGCAGGATCAAGCTCTAAGTCTGGATGGCTAAGCTGTAAATATTGCAAAGCAGCTATTTCCGAATATGTACCTGCGGGACCAAGGTAAGCGATCATTGTCATGGTTAGCTCAGATAAAATTTAACTCTGAAATCTTTGGGGCTATCGTAATTTACAGCGCTTTGCGCCAAAACCAGAATCAAAATTCTTGTTAAAAGTGATGCTTTGCATCACTTTTAACAAGAATTTTGATTCTCTTAATATCGCGATCGCTATAACGAAGAAGAGACACTTTGTGTGCCTTCTTTGCTTAATTCCAATACATCTGGTCTTAGTTGAGACTTATTATCAAGCAACATATAGGTATCCATTTCGCCCCGGCCCTTGATAAATATTTTGCCACGATGCCAGAAGCTATACTTATCTTTGAGCAACTCGTAAGTTGTCTGTGTGACCTGAATACCTCCTGCTAAACCATGAGATTCCATCCGACTAGCGACATTAACAGCGTCGCCCCAGAGATCATAAATAAACTTACGGATGCCAATGACTCCAGCCACAACTGGCCCCGTATTAATTCCAATTCGCAAACGGAAAGTAGTATCATCGCCGCGCTTAAAATTGGAAATTACTTTTTGCATAGCTAGAGCCATTTCAGCGATCGCTTCAGCATGATCGGAGCGAGCGGTGGGCAAGCCTCCGACTACCATATAAGCATCACCAATTGTTTTGATCTTTTCTAATCCCAACTGATCAGCAAGTATATCAAAAGAGGAGAAGATGCCATTAAGCATAGTCACTAAGTCATTTGGTGAAACTTGTGTTGAGAGAGCTGTGAAATCCACTATATCCGCAAACAATATGGAAACATTATCCGATCTTGACGCGATCGCATTATTTCCGCTCTTCAGTTGATTAACAATCTCTTTTGGCAAGATATTGAGTAATAAATTTTCAGACTTCTCTTGCTCGGCTTTGAGGGCTTGTTCTGTTTTCTTTCGCTCTGTAATATCTTGAACAAGTCCTTCATAGGAAATAAAATTTCCCTTTTCATCAAAATTAGCTCTAGCATTAATCAAAACCCAAATAATACTGCGATCGCTCTTATAAACTAGAGCTTCAAAACTTGTCACAGAACCTTCCATTTCAATTTGGTGCAGAAATTCTTGATAACGTTCTGGTTCTGTGAATAGCCGACATGGATCAGATGCAACTTCATTTAATAGCTGTGTAGGCGTTTCATAGCCATAAATATTTGCAAGGGCAGGATTAGCATTGATATAGCATCCATCCGTTTGCGCCTGAAAAATGCCTTCAATCGCATGTTCAAAAATGCTGCGATACTTCTCTTCGGCTTGACGAAGAGATTCTTCGATTTGCTTTTGGTGACTAATATCAATAATCACACCATCCCAGACCGTATCACCCTTTTGATTACGATGAGGTTGAGAAATAATTCGCACCCATTTAACTTTCTTAAAGAAGCTAGAGACTCGATATTCATGTTCAAAAGTCATCAGTGCTTCGGCTGATAGTCTGACTATCTCATTTAGTGCGGCGCGGTCTTCAGGATGAGCCATATCAAACACCCATTCCAAATGCTCAGTAAATTCTTCAACGGATATGCCAAATATTTCTTGAGTGCGCGGACTAATATACTGGACTTTAGACTAAAAAGAAGAAAAGAAAGGCAGGAAGTGAATGTCACAAACTGCCAAAAGAGCAATGATCAATAAACCAAATTGACATTGACTACTATGATTTTCCAAAAATTACAAGAATTTCGCAAGTCGATATATGAATACCTAGGAACAGGAAAAGATGCAGTATTTGAATTAATGGATGCCGTCCTGACAAGTCCGAGCATTAGCTCGTATGTGAGTCTGTCAATGAATCCATTATTTCGGCGAAAATGGTCAAGTATTTATGAGGGACTGCGCGATAGCCGACCAGCAAGAGGAAAGTTGATGAAACTAATGGTGCAAGAGATCCCAACCGAAGAGCAACCTTGTCTGGCTGGAGATAATAGCGTGTGGTTGCGACCAGATGCGGAAACGCTGAAGGAAAGAGGATTCCATCATGGCAAAGACGAAAGTATCGGCGTAGGACAAAGCTACAGCACGTTGGCGTGGATTCCCGAAGCAAGTGGGAGTTGGGCGCTACCGATAAAACATGAGCGGATCACCAGTTTCGAGACTCCTGTGAGTAAAGCTGCCTTCCAACTCAAACAAGTCACAAAGCAGTTAAGCGTACGCCCCCTAGCTGTCTATGACCGAGGATATGGGAATGCAAGTTTTGTGAAAGCAACAGCGAATATTGAGGCGGATTTATTACTACGTTTGGCATCTAATCGCTGTGTTTGGGGAGTTCCGTCTGCCTATAGCGGTCGTGGTGCACCTTGTAAACATGGGCATAAATTCAAACTGAATGCCCCAGAAACTTGGGCTGTTGCCGACACCACTATAGAAATTACAGACCCAAAAATAGGTCGGGTACGGGTAACTTATTGGCGTGACTTTCATTTCCGTACTTCTCCAGAAAGACCGATGCAGATTTTTAGAATTGAGGTGATTGAACCCTTGGGGCGCAACCGTAAGTTTCAGCCCATGTGGTTGGCTTGGTTGGGTAAAACTATGCCTGCTTTGGAAACTCTTTGGTTAAAATACTTGCGTCGCTTTGCCATAGAGCATTGGTATCGTTTTGCCAAGCAACGGTTACATTGGACTCTGCCCCAGATTACCTCTACTCAGGCGGCTGAGCGTTGGAGTGCTTTGATGCCTTTAATGACTTGGCAACTTTGGTTCGCTCGTCTCGATTGTGTTGATGCTCCTTTACCTTGGCAGTCTCCTCAGGATAATCTTGCTCCTGGTCGTGTCGCTCAATCATTTGCGGTAATTATTGCCGCGATTGGTACTCCTGCAATCCCTCCTAAACTACGCGGTAAATCGCCCGGACGCTCCTTAGGCGATCGCCTTCCTCCTCGTATTCGCTATCCGACTGTTAAAAAACACGCCTCAAAAAGAAAGAAAACTGAAAAGACTCCTGCGCCAACCCATCCAATTGCCATTTAGGTTCTGCTTCTCTTCTCAATTTTGAGCTGGATTTTGCTATTGCAAGCTCCTGCTCAATTTTCTCGTGTCTTTTGGTTCCTCTCTCATACCTGCCCATTAGTCCAAACTAAAGAATATAAGGCATTGAGACTCTACCATCGGGATGCAAAACTGCGCGATAGACAACTCCTGGGACATTTTCCGCGATCGCGGAAAATCTCTGCTGACTTTCTCGCAACAGTATTTCTGCTTGCTGACGATCCGCCGCCTCGTTTTGTAAACGTTTGATCGTTTTTTGTAATTGGAGCGTACGCTGTTCAATGCGCCTCTCTAATAATTCATTCGCTTCCCGCAATTCGCCTTCAATATTTAACAGATCAGATTGCGCTTTGAGTAAGCGCTGATTTGCTTTAAACATTTTAGACATCGCAGCGCGGGTAATTTCAGGAGCAAGTTGGTTCCGACCTTTGCCCTGACCGCGACCTAATATGCGTGTAATTGTAAATTCCAGATCTTGAGCTTCCTTCTCAAATTTCCAACCTCGCTGAATGCTTTGCGCAATTTCCATAAGCATCTCAATTACTACGATTGATTGGTTTTGATTTAGCTCTTCAGCTCCCAACCAAGGCAGGGGTTTAATCGGATCAACAGTGTATAAGATTTCAAATTTTCCTGTCGCTCCAACTTCAGCAACTCGACAGGCTGTGTCAATGTGATGGTTGGCTGTAATCATCATTTTGCCCGCAGGGGCTAGACAGAATTGATGATAGACAGCTTCACGAACTGTTAATACATCAAAAGTTTGGGCAGCTTCAACTGCTTGTTTCCACAGAAATACTTGAGTATAGGCTGATTGCATTACAGCATTAACGGCTAGCTGAACCTGCTCAACTCCAAACCAAATAGCAGCTTTACGCAAAAAATCTTGATTTTGGAATGTTTCTAAGCTTTGAAAATAATTGGCACAAGCAAGATGTCCCGCGATCGCAGATGGATCATCAATGTTTTGGCTGAGTTGTCGCAGTTCCACATCCGTTAATCGCATTGATAAAACAGGAATATCTTTCGCTTGAATTCCAGCTTTGGCATATTGCTGTAAAAAAGCTACAGATTTTTCTGAATTCAATGTACTAATGACAACTTCAGGGACAATATGCTTAATTTTGGCAATACTATCTTGGTATTCACGCATTTCATGAGAGATATAATCTTCATGTAATAACAAGCCATTTTGCTGTTTGATTTGAGCGCGAATAATTTTGTTAACCGTACGTGAATAAATTCCATCGGTTCCGATTAAGTAAATATTATTCCCTTTGTTTTGTAATAACCAATTAACTGCTGGTTGTACAACCTGATTAGGACAAGCGCCCGTATAAAATACATTTTTAGAGGATTCTAGACCCTCATAATAATAGGGATACCAAAGTTGAGCTTGATGCTTTTCTAGGATAGGGATAATACTTTTGCGAGATGAAGATGATCCTCCGCCAAATAAGTTGCTAATATTTAATTCTGATAGCAAATATCGAGCTTGCACCGTAATGTTGTAGTCATTAGAAGCGATATCTACAACAATTGGTTCGACAATTTTTCCTAATATGCCTCCCGATTGATTAATCTCTGCGATCGCCATCAAGGTTGCATCTTTGATCAGTGCATCGCCATTTCCAAGAATGTCGCTGGGAAAATGCATCACACCAATACGGATGACTTCAGCCCTATTGTTATTTTCAATATTTAAGGACTTAGCCTCTCGATTCATTGGTCGATACTCCCTACCTTAAAATTGATATTTTTACTTATCTACTTAAAAGCGACGCAAAGCGCCGCTTTTAAGATTACTATTTTGATTTTTATATACACAAGTTAGCGATCACCCTAACATTCTTGGCTAAACAATCATGAAATAAATTACTTATAGCTAAATAACATAATACCTCTTAAATCTAGCTTAATCTATCGCCAACTTTGTTCCGCGAAATGGCTCAAAACTTAGATGTAACTATAATCTATTGCGAAAATTAGCGATCGCGGCTTATGCTTGCTATATTCGCAAAAGATAGCGGAACAACATAACTTATAGCATTAGTGATCGACTGATGCAAAGCCAACAAAATCTCGGCTTTAGCTGTATTTACATTATCTAAATCTAGACTTTGACAAGCATGTAAATTTAGATTTGCAAATCGCTTTTGTAACCAATTAATTTCCGCGATCGTTGACTTGGTAATGATCAAGATTGGTAAGCTGGAGAACAACTCTAAATGACTAATATCTTCTAAATACTGCAACAAAAACTGATTATCGCCATTCAGTAAAAGTAAATCTGGCTGCCAAATTTTGGATAACGCATCCCCTTGAGGCAAGTCTTCAGCCTCTAATAGGCTATGACCAAGATCTTGGATTAATCTGATTACAGAGTCTTCCAAATTTTGACTTAAGTATAAGAACTTGAGAGATTTTGGAGCTACCACATAGTTGGGCAGAAATACACTAAGTTCTTCTGATTTGATTGGTTTGATCAAAATTCCATCCGCTAGATGTGAATTGATTTTAGGCTCATCAGCATGTTTCATCATCACTACACGAATGTGCTGCGTTACTGCATCACCTTTAAGTAACGCTAAAACATCCCAACCCGATAACATCGGCACATTTGGACTTAACAAAATCAAACAAGGTTGTAAACGTCTTGCTTTTTCTAAAGCTTCAGTTCCCGATCGCGCAATTACTACTTGATAATTGAAATCCGCCAAAGTATTTCTTAGCCAATCCACAGCCTCCGTAGAAGTTTCCACAATCAATACTAAGCGACCATGACTGATATCAATACGTTTATCAAGTTGCTCTAATTGAAGATGATTACGGCTAGTCTCAGGAGGCAACAAAATTGTAAACTGACTGCCCACATCTACCTGTGAAACAAAGGTAATATCGCCACCATGCAAACGGGCTAAGTGTCTGGTTAATAGCAAGCTTGCGCCAGTACCTTCAAAACGTCGAGTCAGGACATTTTCGACCTGTTGAAATTTTTGAAATACTAGACTTTGTTTCTCTTCAGGAATGCCAATCCCCTGATCCCAAACAGTGATGGCGAGCCAACCTTCCCACCATCGTACTGTAACGCCTATTTGGGGAGGGATAGATGGTAAATCATCAACTAATTCCGATGGGAAAAAACTAAACTTAAAAGCATTTGAAAGTAAGTTGAGGAGCATTTGCTGCAACCTAGTTTCATCTGCATAGATCGTTTGCACTGTTGGATCAATATCTAATTGAATATCTAGTTCCCAGCCTTCCTCAAATTGATAGTTTCGGAAAATTGTGGAATCTTGTTGAACGAGCTTCTTAACCTGTTGGATGCTTTTTTGGCAAATATCTTTTACAGATACAGTCTCAGCATATAGTTCTAGTTGCCCCGACTCGGCTTTGGCGAGGTCAAAAATATTGTCAATAATCGAAACTAATTGCCGACCGCTTTGATGAATCATCTTCACATAGCGACTTTGGCGCTCATTCAGTTCACCAAAGGTGTTGTTGCTTAATAGGCTAGCAATCCCAATTACTGAGGTTAAAGGCGTTTTTAGCTCATGATTGATACAGGTCAAAAACTCATCTTTGACACGGCTCAGTCCTGATAGCTCTTGAGCCAGATTCTTTTGAGCGGTGATGTCGAAGGCGATCGCTAGATCCAGTCCTTTGAGACTACCTTGCAAAGCAACACTAGTCACCTGCCAAGTGAAAGATGCACCGTCAGTAGTACAAAACTGATGTGTGACTGGTAGATTTGGTTGCAATAATTGGGGAGAATTTTCAACTTGATTATTAGTAGATATATTGCTAATAGATTCAGCATTACTGGGTATTGCATGTAAGCTGTTACGCCATGCGGAGTTCATACCGACGATCGCCCCTTCGCGATCGCTAACCATCACGGGCAGAGGTAATTGATAAATTAGTGGCAATAATAACGAGGCTACGGATGGGCTTTGGTTTTGCTCGGCTTGTACCAGCGATCTCAAGAGACTCGAAACCTCCAAAAGTGATGTAAATTTGCCATTTTTATCTACTAAAGCCCATATTTCCGCTGAGTGACGATATTGCGAAATCCTTTGCAAAAAATCCGAGATCGTCATCGAGATCGAGATCGTAGGTAATGGCTCAAGATCAATATCAACCAATGCGATCGATGGAGCAACAAACGCGCAACTATCCGTCTGAGATTGCCAGTTTAATAGACATCTTGCATTAAATAAACCCTGTGGCAAATCGTTTTGATCTAACACCACAACATTGGACCATCCTTTTTTAAGAAGGGTTAAGGCCTCAGCAGTATGGGTGGGCAGTCGGCAAATTGCTACTAGCGACTGTCCATATATCTCTAAAGACTGATTTAAAATGACGGAGTCCATATGCTGAAACGCCTACGGGTTGAAGTTAGTACCGTGCTTTTTGCTAAAACCCTAGCCAATAAATTGGGTAAAATTGTTGTCCTACAACAATTTTACCCAATTTATTGAAGCTTTTTTGCTTAAAGAAAAGCACTGTAAGTGCCATGTATCACTAACAGTCTGTAAATTTATATATTTAGTATGATCATCAATTTCACATGATTTCGCCATTTAAGTGCGAAAATAAAGCTTAAGATAAAATCCAGCCATTTTAATCGCCAATAGCCCGTGCCTGTTATTTCTAATCTACAAGTATGCTGTTTGGTGGATGAAGCTAATGTCAGCCAAACAAAAGCTGCTCTTGCAAAGTTTCTGCCAGAAGATCGATACACCATTACAGTTGTTTGCGAATTAGAAGCACTTGTAAGTTTATTAACAAAAACGCAAAATGCCCAAGATTGTCTAGTTATATTTAAAAATGTTATTCGAGATGTCGAGGCTGTCATCGATCATCTTGGAATGTTAAACATTTTTATGCCTACGATACTAGTTCTAGAGGATCTTTATGAACACAGCGAAACTCCCTATGAACAGAGCGAATCAAAAGATTTTTATCGAGCCAGTATCAGTATTAATCTTGCCCAGCTTCAAGAGCTGCCAACGATTATTGATCAGGCGATCGCCACTTTTATTAAGATCTCGCCCCAAGTTAGACATCAAGTCTATGTCAATATTCCTGACAGTGATGCTTCTGAATCTTTAAGTGTGCAACAACAAAGGCTAGCTGATAAACTCAATGAAAGATTGGGGTATTTGGGGGTGTATTACAAACGCGATTCACGATTATTTCTGCGCAACCTATCTCAGGAAGATAGGAAAGAGTATCTCGATCGCTTAAAAAACATATATAGGTCGATCATCTTAGAATACTTCTTAGAAAAGAATGAAGGGTTAAATCAAAAAATTGATGAATTTGTTAACCTCTCATTTTTTGCAGATCTCTCTGTGTCACAAGTTCTAGAAATTCATATGGAACTGATGGACGACTTTGCTAAACAATTGAGGCTAGAAGGTCGAAACGATGAAATTTTACTAGACTATCGAATTACGCTAATTGACATGATTGCTCACCTATGTGAGCTATATCGACGCTCAATTCCAAGATCTTAAAATCATCTTCAAAATACCTTTACTTAAATACTTATAAAGCTAAAGTAAAAGATAGTGCTGACGAATCCATTTCAAAGCTTGGAAATCACATATATACATATATTTTGATTTTGTCTACACTGTTTATGCTCATCTATGGCATCCCTAAATGCAAAGATTTATTTTCTAGAAGTTTAAGAGATACATTACAAATAGTCGATGCAACCAAGATTAATGAAATGATTCGTAAAACCTACGTCCTAAAACTCTACGTCGCAGGCAACACGCCAAATTCGGTGAGAGCACTGAAAATGCTCAACGATATCCTTGAGAAAGAATTTCAAGGAGTTTATACATTGAAAGTCATTGATGTGCTTAAAAATCCGCAACTAGCTGAAGAAGATAAAATTCTTGCTACTCCTACTTTAGCGAAGGTTTTACCGCCGCCAGTTAGAAAAATTATTGGCGATCTGTCTGATCGTGAAAAAGTCTTAATCGGACTAGACTTACTATATGAGGAATTAATTGGCAATGACTAGCCCATCAATTGAAAAAAATGATAGCAACGATACTAAGAGGCAAGAGTTAGGCGTACAGAAGTTACGTACTATGATCGAGGGGTTAGATGACATTACTCACGGAGGCTTACCAAAGGGACGATCTACTCTTGTCAGTGGTACATCTGGCACTGGAAAAACCCTTTTGTCAATGCAGTTTCTCTATAACGGCATTACGGGCTTAGATGAGCATGGTGTATTTGTTACTTTTGAAGAGTCACCATCTGACATTATTAAAAACGCCCATAGTTTTAATTGGGATCTCCAAAAACTGATCGATGAAGGGAGATTATTTATACTTGATGCTTCTCCTGATCCTGAAGGTCAAGAAGTAGTAGGCGATTTTGACCTTTCAGCCCTGATCGAACGCATCCAATATGCAATTATCAAGTACAAAGCAAAACGGATCTCCATTGATTCGATGACAGCGATCTTTCAACAATATGACTCTCTAGGTTTAGTCCGTCGGGAAATATTTCGGATCGTGGCTCGTCTCAAGTCTCTGGGCGTAACGACTGTCATGACAACTGAGCGCGAGTTAGAGTATGGTCCTGTAGCAAGGTTTGGGGTAGAAGAATTTGTTTCCGATAATGTAATTATTTTAAGAAATGTCCTTGATGGGGAACGCCGCCATCGTACTGCCGAGATCCTTAAGCTGAGGGGAACAACCCACATGAAGGGCGAATTCCCATTTACGATGACCAGCAAAGGTATTAACATATTCCCTCTTGGAGCGATGCGCCTCACGCAAAAGTCATCTAATACCAGAGTCTCTTCAGGTATCACGACACTTGACGAAATGTGCGGTGGTGGTTATTTTAAAGATTCGATCATTCTTACCACTGGGGCAACTGGCACTGGTAAAACCTTAATGGTCAGTAAGTTTATTGAAAATGGTTGCGAAAATGGCGAACGGGCTATTTTGTTTGCCTATGAGGAGTCTCGCCAACAGCTTACTCGCAATGCTTCATCTTGGGGAACCGACTTTGATAAATGGGAAAGTTCTGGCTTACTAAAAATTATTTGTGTTTACCCTGAGTCCTCAGGATTAGAAGATCATTTACAGGTAATTAAGTCGGAAATCGAGACATTCAAGCCATCTCGTATTGCGATCGATTCCTTGTCAGCATTGGCTAGAGGTGTCAGCAACAATACCTTCCGTCAATTCGTGATTGGTTTAACTGGCTATGTTAAGCAAGAAGAAATTACGGGCTTATTTACGAATACAACCGATCAGTTCATGGGTTCGCATTCAATTACTGAGTCACATATTTCGACGATTACAGACACGATTATTCTGTTGCAATATGTAGAAATTCGTGGACAAATGTCGCGGGCAGTCAATGTATTCAAGATGCGGGGATCGCGCCATGACAGCCGTATTCGTGAGTATGTGATTACTGATGAAGGCGCACAAATCAAGGATTCATTCCAAGGATTTGAGCGAATTTTGAGTGGTTCACCAACACGAGTATCGGTGGATGAAAAATCGGAACTGTCGCGGATCATTCGAGGCGTATCCGTTGAACCTTTAGAGTAAAAAAAAGGAGCGCAATGCGCTCCTTTTTTTATTAACAGCCTAGAGATTCGCGAGTATCAACACCTGTTTTCGAGTTAGTCCCAGATGCATTAATACAAAGCTTCTTTAATTGTTGAACATCTAGCAGCGCATTGCTGAAATCAGCACCTGTGACATCAACATTATCAAATGTCGATCGCAGCATGTTTGTATCGGCTAAGATTGCGTCACTCAAATCAACATTCTTAAATCTCGTGACATAGGCTATTCCCGAGCTAAAGTCGCTTCCATGTAGATTGGCTCCATCTAATAAAACGCCATTGAAAAGTGCTCCTCGTAAATCAGCATTTGTAAAATTTGCATTCTTTAAGGTAACGCTAGTAAACTCAGCCCGAATTAAGTTTTTTCCAGAGAAATCTTCACCTTCTGCTTTATTGAGGATTGAACCAGTGACACTAGAGGAGCTAGCGGCATGTACTGGCAATGGGTTTAAAAATAAGATTGTCGCTAGGATGATGCCAGTGATAAATCGCCAATATTTCATGATTTACTGAGAATAGTTTAAGATAGTTTTTCTTTTGTTAATAACTATTAAATCTCAATTATAGTCAGCCTTGTTAACTGTTCCTGCACAAAAACAAAAGAGAATGACGGCGCTTTGCGCCGTCATTCTCTTTTGTTTTTGTGCACAAAGCGTTGTAATTTGAGCCTTGCTATAAATTAAAAAGGTTTCCAGTCAGGCGATCGCAACATCTTAAAATGCTCAAGACGTTGGTGGAAGTAACTAGCATCGAGTTTGCTGTGATTGTGCACGATCGCAGATTTGACACTGATCGCCCATGACCAGATCTGTGCGGCTTGGATTAAGGGTTTCATACATTTCAGCTCAATGTCTTCAAGGGGCTGCGATGACTGGTAGCCTTGCAAAAAAGCTTTGCGCACACTAGGACTGATGCCCGCTTGCAAAGTTACTTGCAAAAACTTGGCAATGTCAAATGCTCGCCAGCCATAACCGCATTGATCAAAATCAAATAGGGTGATCTCGTTGGTTTCTGTAAAATGCACATTACCACTGTGCGGATCACCCCAACAGATGCTCCAAACAGGAAATTCTTTGGGTAAATGATGGATTTGCTCTTTGATATGGGCAATCGCATCGGTCATATATGAACGTGCAGATCCCAGCAAAAATGGTGAAAGATCGTGAAGTGAGTCATCTAGTAAATAGTTGATCGTCAAATGAGGGCGATCGATATGACAGTTAAAGTTTTGGGCAGTGCCATGGAGCCTTGCTAAGGTCTCTCCTAATTTTTGCGCTTGTGCTTTATTCAGATCTCCCACAGCAACTTTACCTGCGGCATAAGTGAATAAAGCAGCATAGCGTTTACCTTCAAGCGCTGGAATTTCAATCGCTAGTCGTCCATCATTAGTTGTGAGGGGATATGCGACAGGAATATAATTTTTGTGCAAAAAAGCTAATAATTCTAATTCAAATTCGATTTCTGCTTTAGAGCGCCAATGAGCGTGGGAAACCCTCAGGACATAACGGCGATCGCCTGCTTCTACTAGATAGATGTCGCTCAATCCCCGCATCCAGAATACACAACTGGTAATTTCACCAATGCCATAGCGGCACAGCACGCGATCCACCAATGCTTGAGGTGCAAGGGTGGAATAGGTGATGGGAAAAAGGTAATCTGACATACTGGAGACATGCTCTAGATTCCTATCCGCGACAGGCATAGCGATCAATCAATTGGTAAATTTTTAGCTGTATCCAGATATAGCGCAGAGCAGGGATCAAAAGTGTTTACCAAAAACCAAAAGTCGTTTTTTATCGTTTGCTTTGACCAGATAGAAGCTGAAGCGCAAAGCACCACAGTTTCCATCTGAGGTATTCTTAAATACTATGCAAAACTCCTCTACACCCCAACCCAATCCATCCGCAACCGAAATCATTGTCAACATTAGCAATGAAAATGTGTCGCGTCGGGCGCGTGTACGTGAACACGTTAACCCATTAGCCAAAAAATACAGCGTTGCGATCGCACCACCAGTCTGGACTGAGATTTATGTTGATTGGTCAAAGCCGTTAAGTCTGGATATTGGCTCGGCAAGGGGACGTTATATTTTGCAAATGGCGCAACTCAAGCCCGATTGGAATTTTTTGGGTTTAGAAATTCGGGAGCCACTAGTTGATCGCTGTAATGAAGTGCGCGACGAACTAGGCTTAAAAAATCTACATTACATTTTTTGCAATGCCAATGTGTCGCTGGCGGGACTATTAACTAAAGATTCATTGCATGAAGTCACAGTCCAATTTCCCGATCCTTGGTTTAAACGCCGCCAACAAAAACGCCGCGCTGTTCAACCTGAATTAGTGACAACTTTAGCGGAGTTACTTGTACCTAATGCTGATGTATTTTTGCAGTCCGATGTGTTGGAAGTAGCTGAAAATATGCGCCAACATTTCGATGCCAATGATAATTTTATTAATCTCGCTGGGGCTGGAAATTTTGCCGATAGTTCGATTTTCCCTGAGCATATTCCCACCGAGCGCGAAAGTTCAGTCATCTCTCAAGGTCTACCAGTTTATCGCGCTTATTTCAAACGAAAATAGACTGTTTCTCATAAAAAAAAGCGGTGCGAAGCACCGCCTTTTTTTATAATTCATTGGGCTTCAGTGCATGAAACCCAATGGAATTCCCTTCTGTATCGAGAATCAGTCCGATAAAACCTGGGTCACCAATATCGGTTTTTGGCATACAAACCTTGCCGCCATTGGATTCTACCCGTTCGAGTGCTTGCTCTAGGTTCTCAACAGTACCCAGATTTAGGTAGATCAAAGTACCTGTCGCTGAAGGAGTTAATCGATCGCTTTTGACGATCGCGCCACCAACACTTTCTCGATCCATAGGAAAGAAAGCCTGTGGCTCTCCCATAAATTCTGCCTTTTGGATATCCACTGCCAGCACGGCGCTGTAAAAGGCGACTGCACGATCAAAGTCAGTCGCAGGGATCTCAAACCAGTTAATTGCATTCTGCATACAAATTCTTTCTGAGCGATAGGACTTCTACAGGTTACTTCAAGGCATATTGAGTGACAAGTTCCCTCAATACATCTTAATTTTTGAAAAGCGTACAGATATCTTTTGAGAAGCTAGCAATTGCTACTCTGAATAATTAAAAAAAAATTGCTAGGGTTTACTAATCGCCAACAGTCTATGCTTTCGGCTACTGGCAAGCCCTAAAATTGAAGGGTAAGTTTTCTCGTTACATTTCAATCTATAGCAATATCTATAATTTAAATTGGTGGTAAATACCCCATTGCATCTTTAACAGCATTTAAAGTCTTAAACGCAGTCTCCGCAGCTTTTTCTCGACCTTCTTTTAATACGAGATCGAGATAGCCAGATTCTTTTACGACTTCATCATACTTAGTTTGAATCGGATCGAGATGCGCGATCGCTGCATCAGTCAACACAGTCTTAAAATCACCCCAACCGCGCCATGTCGCTGCCTCAGCTTGCACTTGCTCCTTAGTTTTATTTGCAAAAATCGCGTATAAGCCTAGTAGATTATTCGCTTCAGGGCGATCGCTATCATCAAAAGCTAACTCGCGTACTGCATCGGTTTTACACTTCTTGATTTTCTTGGTAATCTCATCAGGCTTGTCTAGCACATGAATCCGACTCATTTCCGAAGGATCGGACTTAGACATTTTTTTTGTGCCATCGGTGAGACTCATCACCCGTGCCCCTTCCTTACGAATTAAGGGATTAGGCACTTTCAACACTGGCGCGAACTGATCATTAAATCTTCCCGCAATATCTCGTGTAAGTTCTAAATGCTGCTTCTGATCTTCCCCAACAGGGACTAAATCGGCTTGATACAGCAAAATATCTGCTGCCATCAGCACAGGATAGTCCAGCAGCCCCACGCCCACATTTTCGCCTTGCTTGATCGCTTTTTCTTTAAATTGGATCATTCGCTCCAACCAGTTCAGCGGTGTGATGCAGTTGAGCAGCCAAGTTAACTCAGCATGTGCCGAAACATGGGACTGTACAAAAATGGTGGAAATACTGGGATCAATGCCACAGGCAATATACAGGGCAGCAATGTCGCGGGTGTTGCTAGCTAAAGTCTTCGGATCATGGGGAACCGTGATCGCATGAAGATCAACCACACAAAAGAAATTTTCGTAATCAGCCTGAGTCTCTACCCAGTTGCGAATTGCCCCCAAATAATTGCCAATGTGTAGGTTGCCAGTCGGTTGTACGCCAGATAGAACTCGTTTTTGCATGGGATTTTTAAGATCATAGAGATAGCGCTTTGCGATTCTCTTTATATTTAAATTTAGATTACAGGTTGATAATGTATAACACCATAGAATGGGCGCAAAGCGCTCACTCTATAAATTTAGATTACAGGTTGATAATGTATAACACCATAGAATGAGCGCTTCGCGCTCATTCTATATATTTAGGTTACAGGTCGATAATGTGTTTACAGGAACAGGCGAAGGGAAAACGATCACTCGACAAAAAGGCAAGCTAACTTTTCCTAAATCCTGCTCAAAAGCTTTTGGTATTGTACCAATTAGCGTTTCGACTATACTCTTGCGCGGATCAGATGGCGCGACTTGATAGATCACACTTAGGACATCATCAGGAAACCAAGCTCGAACAAGCATAAGTAGCTCTGGTGCTGTCAGAGCGCGATCGCGATTATCTGGGGTCAATCTAATCCCCACCAAGCGATCGCTTTCAAAATAAATATTTGCAGTGAAACCTCTGACATAGACCAGATTGCGATCGGGCAGTGCATACAAGCCCTCGCCACCTGGTTGCAGCTGGTGCATCGTATATTCATCGCGATGAATCGTCGCGATCGCAGCCCAGTTATTGTCCTGAGCATATTTAAAAAACTGCGGTTCTAACATGCCCAAATGTAAAGTATCAGGCTGTAATGGTGGATGTGCTCTTGTTTGTAGACTAGGTAATGTTCTTACTGTGCCTAATTTTTGATTGGCTGCATCGTTAGATCGCGCCGCAGGAGTTAAGGCGATCGCACTGAAGAAACTTGCAGCGATCGCCATACCAATAGATATACAAAAGTTGACTCTAATTGCCATACATGCACCTATACAGCATTACTGAAGATGGCTTAATTTTTCTGCCTCTACCTTAGCAAAAATTCTTGTTTGTTGTGGCAAAAGCCCAACAAACTAAACCTAAGAGATAGAGGTAATTCAAAGCATCACCTCTATCTCTTAGGTTTTTAAGATAAGGCGGTGTAGCGGTTTCATGCTATAGGTAGTAACTAATAGTTTCTTGGTATTTTGTTAGATCATGTCCCTTAACCCAGAGTCAGAGTCCGATCGCGGGAAAAATAAAGCTTCCTCTAAAAGTTTTGAGGCAATGCGGAAATTTTCCGAAAAATATGCAAAGAATACAGGCACATTCTTTTGTGTCGATCCTAGCGTAACTAATGCCGTTATTGAGGGCTTGGCTAAGCATAAAGAAGAGTTAGGCTCTCCTCTATGTCCCTGTCGCTATTATGAAGATAAGGAAGCTGAAGTCAAAGATACCTACTGGAACTGTCCTTGTGTGCCAATGCGCGAACGCAAAGAATGTCACTGTATGTTGTTTCTGACTGAAGACAATCCTTTTGTTGGCACGAAACAAGAACTCGAAGTAGTTGAAATTGTCTATGATGCCTAACCTCAAAGTACAAAATGGCTACGCTATTTTGTACTTTTAATACCCTTATACCAATTCACAGAAGTGTCACCACACTTTGCTCAATTGGTGTAAATCCTAAAAAATAGAGGTGATGCAAAGCATCACCTCTATTTTTTATTGCTTGATCGCACCCAACAGATCTTTCCAGATTTAGCAAGCTCTAAGGCTTTTGATACGGCTTCACTCAGATTTTGCCATGTCACTTGCTGATCAAACAGTAGCTTACTGACTTTAACTAAAGCTTGTCCTCTCTCATGACGAATTTTAGAAAACATCAGGGGATCGATTTTTTGATAACTGGCATTGCGAGCTTCTAGCATTGACTCATGCACAATGATGGCAACCTCTGAACCAATATTCATTTGCGCGTAATGACGTAAATGAGCAATCCCCTTTGCTGATGTGGCATATAAAGGTGGTAGACGATTTAAAGTTCGGGCGAGGACATCTTCCAGCCGAATGAATCTCAGATCCGATGGGGGAAAACTCTGGGCTCGGTTTTGCGCCATTCTAATCACTAATCGTTCTAAAGAATGCACCAAATGATGAGACTCCATCATATAAACGTCATATTCTTTCTGCTTAGATTCAGGAGCAACACTGCATTTTTGCTTAGACTGAGATTTACTAAGATACATCTGCGAATTCAAATGTCTTTGCCCAAAAGAGCCATATTGCCCAACACGCGGCGATAAATTTCCAGAATTATATTTAGCGATCGCATTTTCTAAATTGTCCTCTAGCGCTTTGGGCAAATCACACCACATTAGATTTGTCCAACCTAGTCTGTCTTGGACATCCAGCAAAGCATAGGGAGCATTGGCTACTTCAATAGCTTCTAGTGGTTGAGGCGATCGCAATGGATCGCGGCGCACTGCTAACAAAGCCTGACGAGTTACCTTTGTGATATTGGCTTGAATAGCAGTACATTCCTGTCTCTTGATCTGCAAACCAATATCTGTCGATGCAAACATAGATGGTAGTCGATTTAAGGCATAGGCTATTACCTCGTCAATATTATATTTATGTCTAATTCCACTGCCTAAGCCCTGAATTTGAGCATTAGCTTCTCTATAAACAAATTCAAGCAGGACATTGCGGCAGGATTCCATGAGATTGACTGAATGAATATCTATTTTCCAGAGAGAGTGCGTCTTAGTCGCAATCTCTTCATCTGTCTAGGATTACTATCTGTTATATAAGATTAGGTTTTGATAAACTTTGCTGTACTTGTTACCGAAGTCAATTCTAATCCTCAACATAATAACGCCATAACGCCATTTCAAGACTTAAACAAAAGCACAAAAGTTATCAGCATAATTAATTGCAAACCCAAACCCGTAAGGGTGAGACCCAGCGGGTCTCACCCTTACGGGTTTGGGAATTTTATGCCCAGATACTTATGAATGTAGAATTGTCGATTGCACAATATTTTCAGCTTTTAACAAATAAGAAAATTCTCCCTTATCGTTAATAAACCCTTTAAGATATGGTCTCAATGTTGCTGGTACAGCGCTAATATTTTGGTCAAACGTGTCATTTGGAATATGAACAACCCCCAAAACTTTAGGCACGATCAACGCCAGTGAGATTTGTTGCACTGATATCAGAATCACTTCATAGAGTCTAATATTTTGATCTAGAGGCTGCAAACCCAATAGCATCGCTAAATCGATCGCCCAATAAACGCGACGACGACGGCTTAATATCCCTAAAATACAGGATGGTTTATTTGGCACAGGCATAATGTGAGAGGCCCTGATCGTCAAAACTTCTTGAGTAAATTCACCTTCAAGTAAGCCGATGGTTTGCGGATCGATCGAAAACTTTAGACAAGTATCAAGCCCTGACTCTTGCTGTACTCTCATCTTTCCTTCTTGGATATCGACACTCTGCGGAAGTGTTTGTATGGACATATGTCAACTTTAGTAAACATTAACCATGTATAGCGATCAGGGCAATCGTTTGTATACAGCATTATGGCTGCTTGCGTCCCCATTTTTCGATCGCGGTCTGAATTTGCTCGACTTTAAACGGCTTGGCAATAAAATCATTCATCCCAGATGCAAAGCAATTTTCGCGATCGTCCTGTGTCGCATTAGCAGTAATAGCAATAATTTGAATAGATTGGTTAGACGGAGTTGGGTTAGATAATTCTGTTTGACCACTTTGCTCAATAGCTCGAATTTGGCGAGTAGCCTCTAATCCGTCCATTTCGGGCATCTGCACATCCATAAAAATCAAATCATAGGATTGTTTTTGGAGCGATTCTAATACTTCGATTCCGTTTGTAGCAATATCGATGCTATAACCCATCTTCTCAAAAAGACGCTTTGCTAATTTCTGATTGACAGGATTATCTTCAGCTAGCAAAATTTTGAGGGGAATTTGTGCAGCAAGTTGGGGGATATTACTAGACAATAATTTGTTCTGAGTACTATCTACTGGGCGTTCTAAAGCCTTTGCTAATAAATGTTCGGCTGAATCGACGATTTCTATAGTAGGAGATCCTGTGGTTGCTACGGGGTGATAGGGAATTGCAAATAAAAAGGTTGTACCTTGATCCAAAATGCTCTCAACCCAAATATCACCACCCATTAAGTTGATCAGCTTTTGACAAATGGCTAGCCCTAAACCAGTACCTCCAAACTTACGAGTTATGGAAGAATCAATTTGCAAAAACGGTTTAAATAATTTATCTAAATCGTGAGATGGAATACCGATACCAGTGTCTTTTACTGCAAAAATAAGCTGATGGTCTTGATGCTTTCTGATGTCTATAGTGACTTCGCCTACAGCAGTAAATTTAATTGCATTTCCCACTAGATTGACTAAAATCTGCTGTAAATATTTGACATCTCCTTCGATTAGTTGAGAAACCTGCGAATCAATTGAGTAACAGACTTCTAAGGATTTTTCCTTAGCCATGAAGTTGACTAAACTGAGCACAGTCTCAATACATTCTCTTATAGCAAAAGGCTGTACTTCCAACTCGACTTTTCCAGATTCAACTTTGGAAAAGTCCAAAATGTCATTGATCAGCATTAATAGCGCTGCCCCACTAGTGTTGATTGTTTCTACATATTCGCGTTGCTCTGGATCTAGACGAGTATCTAACAACAAATTAGTCATTCCAATCACCCCATTCATGGGGGTGCGAAGTTCATGGCTCATTGTGGCTAAAAACTCAGATTTAGTTCGAGCGATCGCTTCTGATGTTTCTTTTTGTTGTTGAAGTTCTATGCTTAAAATATTAGTCTTGATCAAGTCCTGAATGGTAAGGAAGCCAACTTTGACCACCATATAGACAAACAAAGCCCCAAAGAAGAAGATAACTCCTGTGAGAATTAGGATGAGCCATTGGATTCTCAAATAGACCAGTACTAATATCCCCAAGTACCCGAAGAGAAAGAAAACCATCAGCGATCGCAATATGTTCCAGCTTTGGCGATATTTATTGTCTTGAATCAAAGTCAAAATCTTCCGTGTTTCTTTAATCGAGAGAAACATCACGAAACCACCAAGGACAATTAAGACAATAGTAAAAAGATCGCTCATGCTTTTACAAACTTAGGCAGACCCAAGTATATAACTACGACTCATCACATACATTATCTAAGTAATACCAATTCACAAAAGTGTGACAACACTTCTGTGAATTAAAAACCAAACCCTGTAAGGGTTTTAAAAACACAAAATGGCTACGCCATTTTGTGTTTTTGTATAACTAGGCATAAGTAAACTTAAAATCCAAAATGCTGAGCTGACCGCTACGCGGTCGGCTCAGCATTTTGGGTTTGGTTTATAACTATGCTGAAATCCTTAAATGGCAAATCTTGAATAGCGATCCAGCAATTCTAATTATAAAAATTGTTTTTGGTAAAGCCCACCATAGGTAGGCTTTACCAAAACCAATTTTGGCGTTTCCAGCGCCTTTGGTGCTAGAAACGCCAAAATTGGTTGGGTAATGAGAATTACTGATAGCGATCGCTATACTAGTTATCTAGACTGAGTTAATGTTTGTACTAAATTTAGCTAACGCACAGAGAACACATATGAATCTGAATCGCCGTAAGTTACTTTCTTGGTTTGGTTTAGGCTGGTTGGCAAGCCTTCTGCCTTCGTCGTTAATTGGGTGTAGTGAATCTACTCCTACTGCCACTGCATCTGCGCCTGCATCCTCTCCTACGACTGCGACTGCGACTGTTGCAGCTGCACCTAGCGGTACTTTCAAAGTGATCGGTACAGTTGCTCAACTAGAAAAAGACAAAGTTTTGGTTTCCTCAGACAAAAAAATTGCTGTGGTAAGCAATCCTAATGATGCAACAAAGGTCTTGGCTGTTAATGCCGCTTGCACCCATAAAGGCTGCGTAGTAGTGTGGAATTCGGCAAACAAAGAATTTGTTTGCCCTTGTCATGATGCCAAGTTTGCGGCTGACGGCGCGGTGCGCCAAGGTCCCGCTGATAAGCCATTGCAAAGCTTTCCAGCCAAAATTGAGAACGGACAAGTATTAGTTAGTGCATAATCCAGTTAAAAGTCTTGCTTTGCAAGACTTTTAACTGGATTTTAGTGTTTTGGGTCAATGCGTCGTAAGAAATTCTCATAAAAGAAACGCCAAAATTGTTTCAGATTCCCCAACAATTTTGGTGTTCATGATGTTTTTAGGTAATATATTTTAGATATAATTTTCCTAATTTGTATCTAAAATATATTGCTTGTATGAATATTAGTTATTTTAAGAATGGACTATTTACAACTGCGGCGATCGCATTACTATCAGCATGCAATACTACTCCCGAAACTAAACCAACCACTATCGCCACCACAACTCCAACTACTACGCCAACAGCAACTCCAACTGCTTCTCCACCTAATTTATTTTCTAGTCAGAGAGACAAAGCGATCGAGTCGGCAGGAAAAATTTATTTGGGTGCTTTAGCTAGAAGTCAACAAGCCTTTTTTCTTGAAAAAAGTAAGTTTAGCAGCACCATTGATGATCTTGGGGTAGGAATCAAGGCTGAAGATAATAATTATTTATTGCAAATCATTGACACTCAGCCAAAGTCAGTCACTATGACCGCAACTGCAAAACAAGATAATGTGAAAAGTTTTGCAGCTTCAGTATTTGCTGTTGGAAATGCTGGTAATGAGGTAACAGTCCGTATCGTCTGTGGTACTGACACCCCATCAAAAACGCCACCCACTGGAATCACTGCACCTAAGTCTGAGACCGATAAACCAACTTGTCCAAAAGGTTCTTCTCCAGTTAATTAAATCAACGCCTACCTTATATCACGATAAACAGGCGGCATTTTGCACCACCTATTTTTTTTGTTTCTTATATTCCAGTAAAACTTGAGAGCACACAAATGATTTGGGATTGCTATATATTGGTAGATATTGCGATCGCAAAATAACAGCATAACTATAAGGATAACTATGTCAGGACATATCCTACTTGTGGATGATGAACCAGGACTGAGAGAGGCGGTGCAAGCCTATCTCGAAGATAGTGGCTTTGCAGTGCAAGTTGCTAACAATGCGCGAGACGCATGGCAACTACTAGAGCAAACCACACCAGATCTCGTGATCTCGGACATCATGATGCCGCAGGTGAGTGGGTATGAATTTCTTAAGCAAATGCGCGAAGACGTAAGATTTTTAAATTTGCCTGTGGTGTTTTTGACTGCGAAGGGCATGACTAAGGATCGTATCGAAGGTTATAACGCGGGATGTGATGCCTATTTGTCGAAGCCTTTTGATCCTGATGAGCTAGTTGCGATCGCTGAAAATTTGATTGCCCGTCGAGCGATCCAAGCAGTTACAGCTAATAGTAATACTTCTGAAATAACTGATTTGGCTGGTCAACTTGCCGAAATTAAGGAGCTTCTAAAAGAGAAAGCTGCGATCAAGGTTAAGGTAACCCCACCGCCGATCAAGATTGAGTTTACCCCTCGCGAACAGAGCGTCTTAGAGCTTGTAGTTGAAGGCTTAATGAATAAAGAAATCGCTAAGCGTCTGGGTACAACTATTCGTAATGTTGAGAAATATGTCAGTCGTTTATTTAGCAAAACTGGTACTAGCAGCCGTACTGAGTTGGTTCGCTATGCGTTACAACATGGCTTAATTGAGGCTTATTCTTAGGTAAAAGGCATCTCGACTCGATAACTTAGGATGCGTTACGCTGTCGCTAACGCATCATTCTTTCCCACTTGATGCATTACGCTGTCGCTAACGCATTCTAAAAATAATTAATCCCACTTGATGCGTTACGTTTCACTAACGCATCCTACAAATAATTAAGCATTCTTCACTTATGAGTTATCTACTAACATTTTCCTAGAAATTTCTAACCTAAAATACATTGCTCTTAATATTGAACTTAGGGATGAAAAGTGCTAGATACTGTTCATTCCTGAGCTTATAAATTTTTTATATGCAATGGTTTAAATTTAATTGGCTGAGTATTAAGTCGAAACTGATTGTGATGCTGCTAACCGTGAGCAGTAGCTCGATCCTTGTGACTGCATATCTGGGTTATCAAAGCGGCAAGTCCAATTTGACCGATCGCGTGTTTAATCAATTAACCAGTGTACGGGCTTCCAAGGCTTATCAAATCGAATCCTATTTCAAAACAATTCGCAATCATATTCAAACCCTGAGTAACGATCCTTCAGTGGGAACAGCGCTCTCCGAATTTACGAACGCCTACCGACAGCTTGAAAATGTGCCATTACCAGCCGATGCTTTGCCCAAAATTAATGCTTATTATCAGAATGAATTTCTGCCCAAATTAGCACAAACAGAGCAAGGTTCTCCTGTTCTGAATTCATTTTTACCAGAAGCGATCGCTAGTAATTACCTGCAATATCATTACATCGCCAATAATTCTAATCCCATTGGCAAAAAGCACCTCTTAGACAAAGCCAATGATAGTAGTGAATATAGTCGCCTCCATGGTCGTTATCATCCGATCTTTCGGAATATTATTGAGAAATTTGGTTACTATGATTTGTTCCTAATTGATCCTGATGGACGAATAGTTTATACAGTTTATAAAGAGACAGATTTTGCTTCTAGTCTTACCATAGGCGCTTACAACGAAAGTAATCTTGCCCGTCTATTTGCCTCAGTGCGCCGTTCTAAAGAAAAAGACTATGCGCGAATCATCGATCTGGAGTCTTATGCTCCTTCCTATGGTGCTCCAGCCGCTTTTATTGCTGCACCTATTTATAATCAAGATAAATTTATCGGCGTTCTCGCGATTCAAGTACCTGTTGATGAGATTAATAATGTGATGACTGGTAATCGCAAATGGGAAGCTGATGGCTTAGGCAAAAGTGGTGAAACTTATCTAGTTGGTCCAGATTACTTAATGCGATCGGTTTCGCGATTTTTGATTGAAACACCCGAAGAATACTTAAAAACTCTAGTTGCTTTAGGCGTAAATAACGAAACAATTAAACGGATTCGTCAATACAAGACCTCGGTTTTGGCTCAAGCTGTCAAGACTACTGCTGTTGAGGAATCGATGATGGGTAAGCAAGATATTAAAATTATCCGTGATTATCGTGATATTCCTGTCCTGAGTTCTTACTCACTGTTACAAATAGAAGGATTGAAATGGGCAATTCTCTCGGAAATAGATCTAGCAGAAGCCTATGCTCCAATTTATGATTTTGAACGACAGTTAGTAATTTCGGCAACTTTATTAATGTTGTTAGTAATTTTACTGGCGATGGTGATGGCTTCTTTGTTTGTGAAGCCGATTAATCAATTAATTGCTAGCGCTCGTAAGGTGGCGGCGGGGCAACTGGATGCGATCGCAGTTTTAGAAACTGAAGATGAATTTGGAGAACTCGCGCAATCTTTTAATTTAATGGTGTCAAGTTTGCGCGATCAGACAGATTTAGTTGAAGAAAAAAATCGTGAGAATGAGCAATTGTTGCTAAGCATCTTTCCTGCGGCGATCGCTAAACGACTGAAGCAAGGCGAAAAGAATATTGCCGAAAGTGCATCTAATGTGACGGTGCTATTTTCTGATTTGACGGGCTTCTCGAAGTTGTCAGATTCTCTGACAGCCTATGAAATTGTCAGCATTCTCAACGATCTGGTCACTAGTTTTGATGAAACTGCTGATCGCTTTGGCATGGAAAAAATCAAAACCATTGGTGATAGCTATATGGCGGTCTGTGGTCTGTCAGTTCCCTATCTCGACCATGATAAACGAGCGATTGATTTTGCGATAGAAATGCAAGCGATCGTACGAAGGTTTAGCCAAGAGCGTGGCTTCAAATTGAATATCAGCTTAGGGATTAACTCAGGCGATATCGTGGCAGGCATCGTCGGCAGAAATAAATTTATCTACGATGTTTGGGGCGACACGATTAATATTGCTAGTGCCTTAAAGTCTGCTTGTCCTGAAGGCGCAATTTTAGTTTCTCGCGAAATTTATAATCGTCTATGTGACCTCTACGAGTTTGCGCCACTAGCCACCAAAATCGAAGATGGTGAAGTCGTATTAGAAGCATGGCATCTCAAAAGCACGATCAAAATTAAACCAAGCTAAGAAAATAAAACCCAATAATATTTCGGCGGGCGTAGCCCGCCGAAATATTATTGGGTTTTATTTGGATTATTGTTAACAACTCATGTCAGATATAACTAATACATTCGCGATCGCATCAGGTGCAGCAACTGGGGCTCTATCTCGTTTTTATCTTACAGAATGGTCAAAAGCAAAATATGGGACAAAATTTCCCTATGCAACTTTTGGAATTAACGTAACTGGTTGCTTTGCGATGGGATTCTTTTTCACAATTTCCAAAGGAATCACAGGCTATCCCACAGAATTAGATCTATTGATTAGAACTGGATTTTTAGGCTCCTATACCACTTTCTCCACCTACGGATTTGACACGCTCACTATGTGGCGGAGTAACCAAAAGATTGCGACTATTTTTTATTGGGCTGGGAGTGCGATTCTAGGTGTAGCCACAGTATTTTTAGGTGCAGCGATCGCCAAACTCTTTGTCAAGTGAGCCAAACATTCAATTCGTAATTCATAATTCCCAATTCGTAATTCCCAATTCCTAGGACAAGAAACAATGAATTTTTTAAAAGGACGTTTTCCGCTAGCTGTAGCGATCGGCGCTATTTTTGGTGCATTGAGCCGTTTTTACATTACTGATTTAGCAAAAGCTATGTTTGGCAAAGATTTTGGTTTTTACGGTACGTTCTTTATTAACGTCACAGGATGTTTGATCATTGCTTATATTCTGACCCTCGCAACCGAGAATATTCGCCTCATTTCACCTGAACTCCGACTGATGACAACAACAGGTTTTTGTGGTGCATATACCACTTTCTCTACCTACGGATTGGAAGCTAGAGATCTCTTAGAGAAAGGTAATATTACAATGTTTCTAGTTTATTTTGTTGGCAGTGCGATCGCAGGCATGATTGGCATTCAAATTGGTGTTTTATTGGCAAGAGCCTGCGATCGACAATCTTAGAAAGTACCTGCTAATGCACCGACGCAGCGATCGCAAATATGCGGATGCTCAGCCGACTCACCGATATGAGTGGAATAGTTCCAACAACGGGGACATTTCTCTCCATCGGCTTTGACCACAGCAATTTGCAAACTTTTTGGGACATCGCCATATACTGATGCTCCAACATTAGCCTGATCTTCTGCGGGTAAGTTTTCCCTGATTTTCAATATTACGTCACTGGAGAATTGTGTGTTTTTAGGTAAGGTTTCCACAATTTCTACTTGAGATGCAATAAAGAGATAGCGCAATTCATCACCAAAAGATTCTAAATAGTTTTTTAGACCAGAATCAGATACTACTAGCAATACCTTTGCTTCTAGTGGTGCACCAATAAGCTTGCCATTACGAGCAGCCTCCATTACCTTATTTACTTCAGACCGAAGTTCACGGATATGTTCCCATTTCAAGAAGAGTTTTGTTTCCTCGAAATCGTGGTTACAGAACCATTCATCATGAGCCACTAACCAACCTGCTTGGAATACCGACTTTTGGGGGACGGGATAAGGCAGATGTTGCCAGATATCTTCGGCAGTGTGGGCAAGGACAGGGGCGATCGCCTTAGTGATTGCTTCGAGGCAATACATCAGCACGGTTTGGCAACTGCGGCGGCGAGGGGCATTAGGCGAACTGATATAGAGGCGATCTTTGGCGATGTCTAAATAGAAGTTAGATAAATCCACTGTGCAGAAGTTTTGGATGGTTTGGAAGAAGCGCGAGAATTGGAAGTTATCGTAGGCTTCGGTGACATCTTTGGTGACTTCAGCAAGACGATGCAGGATATAGCGATCGCTTTCGGGTAATTGGTCATAGGTCACAGTATCCTGAGCAGGATCGAAATCAAAAAGATTACTTAATAAGAATCTCGCCGTATTCCGAATTTTGCGGGACATATCTGACATCTGTGCCAAGATCGTCTTCCCTATCTGGACATCGCCCGTATAGTCAACACTTGCTGCCCAAAGACGGATTACATCCGCACCATAGGGTGGTTCTTTTTTCTGATCCTTACCACCATTAATCACAACTGTGGGATCAACGATATTGCCGAGGGATTTGCTCATTTTCTGTCCCTTCTCATCTAGAGCAAAGCCATGAGTTAGTACAGTCTTGTAAGGCGCATAGCCGTTGGTTGCGACACTTGTCAGCAATGAAGATTGGAACCAGCCCCGATGTTGATCGGAGCCTTCCAGATACATGTCCGCAGGATAATTGACGGCATAGGGAACGAGTTTAGAGTCATGGTTCTCACCACCTAGCACCCCTGCCCAAGAGGAGCCAGAGTCAAACCAGACATCCATTGTATCTGTGCCTTTACGATACTTATGTCCATTATTGCGATAGGCTTCAGGAAGCAATTCTGCAACTTCTCTTTCCCACCAAACATCGGAGCCATATTCGCCAATCAGGGCTTGAATATGCGCGACTGTTTCCTCGGTCAACAAAGGCTCGTTGGTTTCTTCATCATAAAACACAGGGATCGGCACGCCCCAAGTACGTTGACGAGAAATACACCAATCCGATCGCTCTTGTACCATTGAGGTAATCCGATTTTCGCCGATCGCAGGAATCCATTTCACCTCTTTGATCGAACGCAAAGCGTCTCCACGGAAACCATCAACAGAGGCGAACCACTGCTCAGTAGCACGCACAATCACAGGTTTCTTAGTGCGCCAATCGTAGGGATATTTATGGTTATAGGCTTCTTCTTTAATGAGAGTTCCATTAGCAGTCAAGATTTCCACAACCTTGGTGTTACCTTCCTTGAGAACGCTCAAACCTACTAAGTCTTCGCCCGCATCAGCATTAAAAATACCGCGATCATCTACTAGCGAAATCATTCCCAAATTATATTTCTTGCCAACGATAAAGTCATCATGACCATGATTGGGGGCGGTATGCACTAAGCCTGTACCTGACTCGGCGGTGACATGTTCGCCTAAGACAATCGGGCTAGGGCGATCAGCGATCGGATGTTTAGCGATCGCACCTTCAAGAACATCACCTTTGAAAGTGTATTTAACTTCTAAAGCTTGCTCAAAGGTTGCTGCTAGTTTCTCTACTAGTTCAGTCGCGACGATGTAGTTTTTCTCGCCAGCCGAGACAATACTGTAATCTAGGGATGGATTGGCACTGATTCCTAAGTTAGCAGGAATTGTCCAAGGTGTTGTTGTCCAGATGACGGCATGGAGATTTGGTAGATTTGCGATCGCCTTCAGTTTGTCGCTAGAGGTTGTGACGGGGAAAGCGACATAGATACTACGCGAAATATGATTTTCGGGATATTCCAATTCGGCTTCGGCAAGAGCTGTATGTGAACTAGGTGACCAATACACTGGTCGCAGTCCGCGATAGATATAGCCTTTCAGAGCCATCTTCCCAAATACACTGATTTGCGCTGCTTCATATTCAGGCTTCAAAGTATAGTAAGCATTTTCATAATCACCCCAAACCCCCAAGCGTTTAAACATTGCCGCCTGTTCGCTAATCGTTTGCATGGCAAACTCCTTAGCCCGTTTTCGCAATTGCAGAGAGGTTAAATTAGCCCGTTCTTCTGCCTTGATATTTTGTAATACCTTAAGTTCGATTGGCAATCCGTGACAGTCCCAACCTAATACATAGCGAGCTTTACGTCCGCGCAACAGTTGGTAGCGATTAATTATATCTTTTAAAGATTTGCCCAAGGCATGACCCATATGCAGTGTCCCATTAGCGTATGGAGGGCCATCGTGGAGCGTAAAAATATCGCCTTGGTTGTTCTGGCTTAAGTTTTCGTAAATGCTTTGTTCCTGCCAAAACTTTTGAATCTCTGGCTCTTTAATAATTGCATTTGCCCGCATCGAAAAGTCCGTTTGCGGTAGGTTAACGGTATCTTTGTATTCAGACTGTTCGAGGCTTTTTGGCGCAGGTTTCTCAGAGTTGGCTTTAGGAGCAGATGTCATCGTTCTAGACTATGTCAGATTTTGCAAAGGTTTACACTTCATAATACTACAAACTAGTTTGCAACTTAAAAGCCTGAACCATATTTGCATTCAACCGTTGTAACTGCTCGATTCCCAGTTGCCCTAAGCGTCTCATGATCAATTTTCTCTCAATCGTTACAATGCGAGTAACTCTAATTTTTGAGGCTACTTTCAAACCTGTTTCTTGAAACTCACTATCAGATTGATCAAGAATGAACTCTCCCTGATTTAGAATACTTACATTTTGGGAAGTAATAAAACAGAGTGTTACATCAGTACTTGTTGGGTTTGCCCACAAGACAATAGCAGGACGGAGTTTACTTTGACTCAAATCAGTAAATGGAAATGGAACTAGTACAATGTCACCTTTGTTCACTAAACTGGTTCTCCATCTTCAAGTGTATATAAATCAGGCTCATTGTGTAAGAAATTCAATGATTCTCCCATTTGAGCTAGTTTCATAAGTTCCTCGGTTGATGGTTCAGATAGCTCTAGAAATAATTTCTCTTTCAAAAGTGCTTGCTCATCTTTTGAAAGGGAGAAAATAATTTGGGTGATTGATTCAATTAGTTTTGTATTCATTTCTGATATTTGCTTAGCTCTAAATATACCTATTAATTCGATTTTACCTGTGTTTTTGGTTAAGGTTATCAAAATCATGACGCAGAATTAAAGCAATCAGTATTATATTCTTACGGTTCGCTGATTTTTGAAAGAGTTGAAGAGATAGGGTTAAAGTTAGAGGATGAGCAAAGATGTAAGCGTAAAGACCGAAAGAGTAGACGATATACCACTGCTATTTGCCGAACTGAAGCGAATGGGAGTCCAAGAGCTACTAGACAAATATTTTCCAGCACATGGGAATAGGCAAGGACTAAGCATGGGAGAAGTAACGGTAGTATGGCTGAGCCATATATTGTCACAAGCCGACCATCGAATGAACCACGTCCAGAATTGGGTAGAAAATCATATTGAAAGTATCAGAAAGTGCCTAGGCAAAGCATTAGTCGGATTGGATCTGAGCGATGATCGTCTAGGGAAAGTTCTAAAAGAGCTAAGCGATGATAGTAAATGGAAAAGATTTGAGGAGGAACTAAGCCAGAGTCAAATACAAGTTTATGACTTAAAGACGGAACGAGTGAGACTGGATAGCACCACAGCGAGTGGATACTGGGAAGAGAATAAAGAAGGACTGTTACAAAGAGGACATAGCAAAGACCATCGCCCTGATTTATCGCAGGTAAAAATAATGCTCGCCACACTCGACCCATTAGGCTTACCAATCACCAGTGCAATATTGTCAGGGAACCGAAGTGATGATGGATTGTATACCCCAGCCGTAGAGCAGGTCAGAGAAACCATCGGCAAAAGGGGATTGTTATATGTGGGAGACTGCAAGATGGGTTCCTTGAGTACAAGACAATTTATCCAATCTGGAGGAGATTATTATTTATGTCCATTGGCAAAGAATCAGGTTAGCAGTGAAGAAATGCAGCAGTATTTGTTGGCAGTAAAGGAAGAAAAAGTAAAACTAGAAGAAGTGTGTTATGAATATGCCAACGGCAAAAGCGAAGTAATTGCTAAGGGCTACGAACAAGTCCATACTTGCTATTTCCAACAAGAAGATACCGAATATACATGGGAAGAACGTCGCTTAGTCGTCTATTCCTTTTCCCACGCTAAGTCAGGGAAATGCGCTCTTCAGGCTCGTATCGATAAAACCAAAAAAGAATTAGAGTCAATCAATCAACCTTGTCGAGGCAAGAAACCATGTTCAGATATCGAAAGTTTTACCAAATTAGCGACTAATATAATTATCCACAATCGGGTTCAATCTTTATTTGTCTTGGATTTTTACGAACAGATCGAACAAAGGACTCAACGGGCTTATCGTGACAGACCAGCTAGGGTGCTTGAAAAACGGCGGTTTCGAGTCGATTATACCCTTGACTCCGATGCGGTTGACACACAAATGCAGGTGTTGGGCTGGCGTGCATATGCCACCAACCATCCCCTAGCCGATTTTTCTCTGCCTCAGGCTGTTGCTGTCTACCGTCAGGAATATTTGATTGAGCATGGTTTCGGACGATTCAAAGGTCAACCCCTCTCTTTGACTCCGATGTTTCTCCAACGCGAAGACCATATCAAAGGCTTGATTCGGCTGCTCTCTATCGGTTTACGCTTACTGACTTTAGTTGAGTTTCAACTCCGCCACGCTCTCTTTCTCGAACAGAGTTCTTTGGCTGGGCTTTATGCTGGTAATCCTAAACGTTCAACCACTCAACCAACTACCGAAAGGATTCTCGCTGCTTTCAAAGAAATTACTCTGGTTCTCATTGACTATGGAACCGAACTCTATGCCCATTTGACTTCTCTTTCTCCTCTTCAGCAAAAAATCTTACAGTTACTAAACTTTCCTATCGAGATTTATACTCGCCTTCTCTTACAATCTGATCACCCTCCCTAAAAATCAGCGAACCGTAAGTATATTGTCCTACCATGTAATCTAGCGATCCTCTATTCCATTCACTCAATCACAGAATGTAGGGAGTACCGCGAAAAATTGTTGAATTACTCAGACTATTGGTAGTTTGCAGGAGGATGTCTTAAGCCTCGCAGGATAAAATAAAAACGAAAATTTATTGTCAGGATTTACAGGGACATTTAGGAAAGGATATTTTAGGATAAGCTCATTGATATCAGGCTTTGATAAGTGTACAATTATTGGGGTTAACTTAAAAATTGTATTAAACTAATCTCAAACAATATATAACTGATAAAATAAAGAACGACTTAAGTTTTTATACTGAAGTAATACAAATGGCTAACCCAGAAGTAAGAATAGAGAAAATTGGTAGTAAATCTTCCTATTTAGATGCAGTCAAAAAATTATGGCGAGCAAATGCAAAAACTCTTGGTTTTTTTTCTAATGATGCTTTTGATGATTACGCAAAATCAGAGCAAATACTTATAGCACTTAATGAAGAAGATAATTTTCTCGGCTATCTGATCTACTATGCTAATCGGTCAAAAATAATCAAGATACAACATTTATGTACAACCAATGAAGCACAAGGTAGAGGGATTGCCAAACTGTTAGTTGAACATTTAAAGCAAATAACTAGAGATTGTCTTGATATTCGTCTTGTATGCCGTCAGGATTATGGAATTGATTCTATGTGGGAGAAATTTGGATTCACTCCCATGCATGAGAAACAAGGAAAAAGCAAGCAAGGTTATCTGGTAACGACATGGGTTTACAATCATGGACATCAAGATCTATTCTCAATCAGAGTTGATCACAGTCAAGCCACAAAACTACATGTAGTAATCGATGCCTGTATTTTTTTGGATCTCTACTCTGCATCGTCACAATCTCTCGAAGAAAGTGAAGCTGCTTGTCTTTTAGCAGATTGGGTTCAAAGCGAATTAGAACTTTGCGTGAGTGATGAAGTTTATACTGAAATCAGTCGCCATCCAGACAAAAAGATAAGAGACAAGATCCGAGCTTTTGCAGATGGCTTTCTAAGGCTGAATTGCTCTTCTCAACTTGTGGAATCAATACAAAAAGAAATTATTGTTTTATTCAAAGATAATGATGCTCAAAATATCTCAGACATAACTATCCGTCAATTAGCAAGAATTATTGCTTCTGAACAATCCAGCTTTTTAGTAACAACTAATATAGATTTACTAGCATTTGCAAAGAAAATTAATGAGCAATATGGTGTCTTTATAGTTAGCCCAAATAAGTTGATTGTTAAGTTAAGTGAGCTTAGAACTGCTTCTGAATACCAACCAGCCCAATTAGCTGGTACAAGACTCTTCCAAAGAAAAGTGAATTTGGAAGATCATAAAATATTGAAAGAAGCTTTCTTTGCTAATGACGAAGATAGTTTTGAGAATAAATTCAAGAAAATTCTGATTAAGACGGAAATATATGAATGTTTTACTGTTTGGGAAGACAATATTCCTATCGCTTTATTTGCTTATGATAGAAGTAAAAATCATGAGCTTTCAATACCTTTTCTTCGAGTAAAATATAGATCCTTGTCTGAAACCTTAGCTCGTCATATCATTTATCGCACAATTATTTTGTCAGCAAATGAGGGCAGATATTTTACTAAAATATCTGAGCCACAAATGGAAGAATTTATAGTAAGAGCGATTCAAGATGCAGGGTTTTCCAGCACTCAAAATAACTGGCTCAAAGTGAATCTAAAAACTATAAGTTCTACCGTTGATTTGTCTGATGAACTTTTAAGTATAAGTTCAAACTTAGGAGAAGAATATAATAAATTCTGTGGATTAATTGCTAATAACCTTAGATCGGCGGAATCATCAGATATTGAATATATTTCCGAGTTAGAGAAATTTTTATATCCTGCTAAAATATGTGACTATGACATCCCAAATTTTATTATTCCAATTAAACCTACATGGGCGAAGGATTTATTTGATGAAGGGTTAGCAAAGCAGAATTTTTTTGGTGCTGAACGTTCTGAACTTGCTCTTAATTGGGAAGCGGTTTACTATCGAAATAAGAAGTTACCATCAAATAAATTTAAATCTCCTGCAAGAATACTATGGTATATCTCTGAGGATAAAGATGGAGGCTATACACAAACAAGTTCGATTCGAGCTTGTTCTACACTTGACGAGGTAATTATTGGAAATCCCGAAGAGCTTTACCTGAAATTTCAAAGATTAGGGATCTATAAATGGACAGATATCAAAAAGTTATCTGGCGAAAAAGCTAGCAACAAAATTATGGCTGTAAGATTTAGTAACACTGAACTTTTTGAAACACCTATCTCTTTACGAACGATTCACGAAATTCTGGACACTAAAGCACAATTTCAATCTCCACGATTTATTTCAAGTGAAAAGTTCTTTCAAATTTATTCTATAGGCTGTTCTAAATCAGTGTGAAAACTATGAAAACTACAAGTGATGGTCACGTTTTACTTTTATCAATTCAACCTAAATATGCAAACCTAATTTTTGAAGGGAAGAAAACGACTGAACTTAGGAGGGTTCGTCCAAGGGTAAATCAAGGAGACTTTGTACTCATATATGTCTCTTCCCCAGATAAAGTATTGCTAGGTAGTTGTGAAGTTGAACAAGTTATAGGGAATAGCCCTAAAACATTGTGGACTCTAGTTCGTGATAAATCAGGCTTAAAAAAGACAGAGTTTTTTGAGTATTTTGAAGGAGTTTCCACAGGTTATGGAATATTTTTAAATCAAGTACAAAAGTTTAATCAACCAATTTTACTCTCTCGATTACAACAAGAATGGGCTGGATTTCATCCACCTCAAAGCTATCGGTATCTCACCATAGAAGAATTAGACCTAATTGGTTCTATGGCTGAACATGATATGACAAAAATCTCCAGTAGGCTTATACCAAGAATCAAACAATCTGAACTGGAGTTTTATCCAATGTCCTCATTAAAGTAATCAGAGTTTACTTTTTTTAAAGTATATGTCTGAATCTCTGTAACACCCACACCATGTTCAATCATTAGTTCTGAAAGTTGTTCTCCATCAATTAAGATAATCCTTTTTTCTATAATCTTCACATAGTCTTTTGCTTCCTTAGTAAATTGCGAAGTAGTTATCAATACTCCTTTTCTGGCTTTCATGCCTTCTAAGCTGCCAGCAAAAGCTTGTACTGTTGGTCTTCCTACAGAAGCTTCCCACCTTTTAGCTTGAATATATATACAATCTAGTCCTAGCTTGTCCTCTTTAATAATTCCATCAATTCCACCGTCAGAACTCCTTCCCACTGCCTCCCCTGCATCTTTCCTTGAGCCTCCATATCCCATTGATAGTAATAAATCAACAACAAGATTTTCAAAGAATCTTGGTGAACAACTTTTGATTTGATCTAAAAGAGATTCTTTAACTTCTTTTATCAACTTTTGATAGCTATTATCAAATATCTCTTGAGGAGTCTGATCAATCTCTGTAACCAGTGAAACTTCATCTAAATTACTGTCTTGTTTAATATTTTGGAATTCAATAAACTCTGAGAATTGTTCCAAAAATTTACGATCAATTGACTTAGGTTTATTTTTTAATACATCCAGCCCTCTCTCTGATATAAAAAAAGTTCCTCTTTTCCCACTTTCTAATAGTTTTGCTTTTTTTAAATAAGTGACTGCCCAACCAACTCTATTTGAGAACTTAGTTTGCCTGCCACTTGGAAGAAGTTCTTGTTTGTCTTCTTCGCTGAGATTGAACTGTTTGGCTAAACAATCTATAGTTTCATTCAGTAAATGTTGTTGTCCATTACTAGCAATTTGTAATAATGGTAGAAGAAAGTCTTGATAAGTTGGAACGGACATAATTTGTAAAATTACAGTTTTGCATTGAGGAGAAGTGTAACACTTTTAATCAATAGTTATTTGAGAAAAAGCACTTTCGATTTGATGGAAATTGAAAGTAGGATTGCTATTATGAACTATAATCTATCAAAAAAGTATTATTTCGTGTCAAAGCTATGCGCGTTTAGCTTGGGCATCAAAATTGATTGCGGATATAATGACAGGGGTCGATAGAAGTCAGATTTTAAATTTTTGATTTAATTTGATTTAATTTTATGCGATCGCCTATTCCCATTTTCTCGATTACCGAATATAGCGATCGCCTAAATCCTCTATACAAAACTGCGATCGCCAAACACTATTTATAATTATAGTTAATCCAAAAATTATGGGCAAAATGTATGATTGCTACTATTTCATCGCCTAGACTATCACCTACAGAATATCTGGATTGGGAAGTACAGCAAGAAGGTCGATATGAATATGAATATGGAGAGGTTATTGCGATGACTGGGGGAAAGCTGGAAAACAACGAAATCGCCCTTAATCTAATTGTACTAATCCGCAATCATTTACGCGGTAAAGGTTGTCGTATTCTTGGTGGAGATGCGAAACTTATGACAATTCCGAGTAATGTTTATTACTTTCCCGATCTAGTTGTTACTTGCGATCCTCGCGATCGCTATGCTCGTGAGTTTTTGCAATACCCTTGCTTAATCGCTGAAGTCTTATCCCCTGCTACAGAAAGTCGCGATCGCGGCGTTAAATTACGCAATTATCTCCAGATCGACTCATTGCAAGAATATATACTCATCAATTCAGATGCTCCTAGAATTGAGTTCTATCGCCGCAGCGATCGCGCTGAAGTCTGGGAATATCTAACCATCTATAGTTCCGATCTAAGCATCAGCGATCCTGAAGCTCAACTAACTAGTATAGATCTCAATCTTCCGCTATCACTCATTTATGAAAATGTTGATTTTGAGAGAACCTAATCACCTATTCTCTCAATACCAATTTGTAGCGATCAGTAGCAATTTATGAGTAATAAATAAAGAAAATAAATCTATGATAATTGACTATACTCTCAGTCTCGCAGAATACTTGACAAAGCAAAAGTTACAGCACTTGATTTTGCATGTCACCAACAACTGTAACTATCGTTGCGATCATTGCTTTATAGATTTCTCTCCCAAACGAGATATGACACTTGCCCAGTATCAAGACTTAGCAAAGCAAGTAGGAAAACTTTTTTGGTTGGATATTGCAGGTGGGGAACCTTTTTTAAGACTCGATCTTGCTGAAATAATTGCCGCTTTTGACTTCAAGGTTGTGCAAATTCCGTCTAATGGTTCGCTATGCGATCGCATGGTAGATCAGCTTCAAAAACTCAAGCAACTCACCAAAGCAGAAATTACGATTTCGTTGAGTGTCGATGGGCTAGAAGAAACCCACGATCGCATTCGTCATCAGAAAGGAAGTTGGCAGCAGATATGGAAAACCTTAGAAGCCATCAAATCATTAGGAGGAATCTCGGTCAAGATTAATTCTGTTTTAAATGCAGAGAACGCCCATGAAATCATTGATCTCATGAAGGTGGTGCGCAAATATGAGCCAGATTTCCATTCGATTATTCTATTGCGTGGTGATCCAATGAATCCATCGCTAGGATTGCCAACTATGGCAGAATTACATAGACTAGCGCCAGCGATTTTTGACATTTTAGAAACCTACGACTATGGGAGAAATAAAATCGCTGCAAGGATTCTCCGCAACTATCATCGATATTTATGGAAGACTTCATTACAAACAATTGAGCAGCAAACACAGGTAATTCCATGTTTGGCAGGGCTTGCGCATCAAGTTGTATGGGGAGATGGCAGAGTATCCCCTTGCGAGATGCTAGATCCTGTGGGGAGTCTACAGACTCAGACCCTGAAGGAGATTACTAGTAGTCCAGCATGGCAACAGCAGCTAGAGGATATCAAAGCCAAAAAATGTCACTGTACCCATAACTGCGCTATGTTCGATAGTATATTTTTCAATCCTGCTAATTTCCCCCATTTAGCTGTGGGCTCGACTGTATGAATGATGCCAATCAGGTTGACCTCAAATGTTGTATTGTCATTCCTTACAAAGACAACAGTCCTATTTTGGCTAGATGTTTGACTTCAGTATTATCAAGTGTTCCTGCAACGACATTGATTGTTGTTGTCGATGATGGCTCTCAAGTCTCGGGCAAAGCCGATCGCAATCTTACTGACTTTCTTTGCGATCGCCGTTTACATTTGCTCCAACATTCAGAGAACTTAGGTGCTGGTGCTGCGCGAAATACGGCGCTTCAATGGTGTTACGAACAAGAAATCGAAATCGCTATCTTACTGGATAGTGACTGTTCAGTTACTACAGGATTTGTAGAAACTCATTGTTCTCTTCATGCCCAATATCCTGAAGTTGCCGTATTTGGGGGTGCAGTGAATGGAGTCGGGGATGGAATTTGGGCGACCTTAGATAACTTGATGTCTTGGTTTACTTCTATTCCCCATACACCTTTACGAGATGTGGACGGGCTTTATCATATCCCGACCACAAATATGAGCTTAAAACTGAATGTGTTAAGTCAAGAAAGCCCGCTATTTGATGCTCATTTAAGAACAGGTGAAGATGTCCAGTTTGTGCAGCGACTCAGACGGGCTGGATATAAGCTCATGTTTTCGCCTCAACCAGAAATAAGTCATTACGATCGCCAAAGTTTTGCCGATTTTTTAGCTCATCAATATCGTTGGGGACTGCATACATTTATTTTAAGATTCCCTCAGTTTCAGCATCATAAATTAGTCCGATTTCTGCTGATCATTCTATTCGTCTTGCTCCTACCAGTTTTTGCGATCGCGGCAAGCATAATTACGATCTTGCCTTGGTTAAGGCAGTCTCTAAAATATTGGTGGTATTTCCCGATGATTCTTTGTGTGTATCTATACAAAGGCTTGGCAGTTATTGCTGGCACGTATAATCCTCAGCTTGCTACTAATCAAAAGAAGTTTTAAAAAATGCCGCGAAGCGGCATTTTTTAAAACTTCTTTTGATTAGAAAGTCAACACTGTCCGAATTGCGTCGCCTCTGTGCATCATCGCGAATGCTTCATTGATTTCCTCAATTGGCATTACGTTTGTAATCAGGCTATCGATATCGATTTTGCCTTCCATATACCAATCGACAATTTTAGGAACGTCAGTACGTCCCTTTGCTCCACCAAAGGCTGTGCCTTTCCAGACTCGACCCGTGACTAATTGGAATGGACGGGTGCTGATTTCTTGTCCTGCTCCTGCGACACCGACGATTACACTCACGCCCCAACCTTTGTGACAACATTCGAGGGCTTGGCGCATGGTTTGGGTTCTGCCAATGCATTCAAAAGTATAGTCTGCGCCACCTTTAGTCAGGTCAACTAGATAGGGAACAAGATCGCCTTCTACTTCTAAAGGATTTACAAAATGGGTCATGCCCATTTTTTCAGCGAGGGCGCGTTTTTTGGGATTAATGTCTACGCCGACGATCATGTCTGCGCCGACCATCCGACAGGCTTGGATTACGTTCAAGCCAATGCCTCCTAGACCAAAGATCACGACATTGGAACCAACTTCGACTTTCGCCGTGTTAATTACTGCGCCGATGCCAGTCGTGACACCACAGCCGATATAACAAACCTTCTCGAAGGGGGCATCATCGCGGATTTTGGCTAAGGCAATTTCAGGGAGAACGGTATAGTTCGCAAAGGTGGAGGTTCCCATGTAATGATGAATTTTTTCGCCATTGATGGAGAAGCGACTGGTTCCATCGGGCATTAAGCCTTGCCCTTGGGTGACGCGGATCGCTTGGCAGAGGTTGGTTTTACCACTGAGACAGTAGGAGCAGTTGCGACATTCGGGGGTGTAGAGGGGAATGACGCGATCGCCTGCTTTGAGAGAGGTGACACCTGCGCCCACTTCGACGACGACACCTGCGCCTTCATGTCCGAGGATGGCGGGAAATAGTCCTTCGGGGTCATCGCCTGAGAGGGTGAATGCGTCGGTGTGACAGACTCCTGTGGCTTTGATCTCAACGAGGACTTCTCCTGCTCTGGGGTGATCTAGTTGGACTGTCTCGATTTTGAGGGGTTGTCCTGCGGCGAAGGCGACTGCGGCTTTTACGTCCATGAATCTTGTGATGTCCCTGAGTTAATGGCTGGCGATTTATTTGAATTATACGGGAGACGGATATATTCTAGATCTCTTGCTATTGCGGCTTATAGTTGTTGGATACATCAAGCTTATTTTTTTAGCATATTTACCTTATGCTCGACTTCGCTCATTGATTCTACCCATTATCGTTGAATGACTTTTGTCGCGCTGCTTTTCTTGCTATGGCAAGTCGCTGTTTTTTTGCTTCTGGAGTGTCATCTTGCAGTGGCTTGGCTAAAGCCCTTCTGTTATATCTTTCAAAGATTCCGTGAAAAGTAAGGCTCATTCTAAGGCTAAATAAAGTTAATCTAGACTTGCCAAGTTACCATTAAGCAAACAGCCAACTCATCTGATTAAATATCCTATGACTAGAACCGAACGCGACTCAATGGGGGAAATGTCCCTACCCGATGACGTTTACTACGGTATTCAAACTGTAAGGGCGATCGATAACTTTAAAATTAGCGGACTTAAGCCCCTCCCTACCTTTGTAGATGCTTGTTTACTAATCAAAAAAGCAACAGCATTAGTTAACGCCGAACTCGGTTGTATCCCTGTTGGGATGGGCATGGCGATCGCAGCAGCCGCAGATGAAATATTAGACGGTCAATTACGCGATCAGTTTGTTGTCGATGTTTATCAAGCGGGGGCTGGCACATCGCACCACATGAATATTAATGAGGTATTAGCAAATCGCGCCCTTGAAATTTTGGGTGATATCAAAGGTAATTACAACAATGTGAACCCTAATGATCATGTGAATTATGGACAGTCTACTAATGATGTAATCCCTACAGCGATCAGGATTGGGGCTTTATTAGCACTTGATCAAGTACTTTTTCCTGCTTTAGCAAATCTCAATGAACAACTACGGATTAAGGCGATCGCCTTTGCTGGAATCGTTAAATCTGGACGAACCCATTTACAAGATGCTGTCCCCGTGAGGCTCGGCGATGAGTTTCAAGCCTATGCACAGATTATCAGCGATCATGTCAAACGCATTCACCTAGCGGCGAATGATCTCAAAAGCTTAGGTTTAGGTGGTAGTGCATCTGGTACTGGACTAAATACACATCCACAGTATTGCGATCGCGTTGCCGAAAAGCTCAGCGAGATCACAGGGTTTGAGCTAACACCAGCTAGTAACCTAATGGCAGCCATGCAAAGCATGGCTCCCTTTGTGAATGTATCGGGCTCAATCCGTAACCTTGCTCAAGATACTTGCAAGATTGCCAACGATTTACGCTTAATGGATTCGGGGCCCAAAACTGGCTTGCGCGAAATCCAGTTGCCACCAGTGCAACCAGGCTCGTCAATCATGCCAGGCAAATATAATCCAGTGATTGCTGAGATGACAAATATGGTTTGTTATCAGGTGATTGGTTATGACACAGCGATCGCCTTTGCTGCTCAGGCGGGTCAGTTGGAGCTAAATGTGATGATGCCTCTGATTGCCTATGATTTGATTCAAAGCATTGAGATTTTAGGTAAGGCGATCGATACCCTTGCAACAAAATGTATTAGAGGAATCGTTGCCGTTGAGGATCGCTGTTTAGCCTATGCCGAAGGTAGTCTTTCACTGGTGACAGCATTAAATACTCACATCGGTTATCTCAATGCTGCTGATGTTGCGAAGGAATCCCTAGCAACAGGTAAATCTTTACGTCAAGTGGTTTTGGATAAGGGATTGATGACAGAGGAGAAGCTAGCCGAAGTTCTCGATCTTGAGCAAATGAGCCGTCCTAATGGATGAAATCTTAGAGCATGTTTGAGAAGTCCTCTAGCTAGGCATAAATCTCTGCTTTTACCCCCCTTAATCCCCCCTTGCAAAGGGGGGAAACTTAAATCCTCCCCCTTTGCAAGGGGGAGTTAGAGGGGGTAAAAACTTCTCAAACACCCTCTCAACCCCTGTGTAAGGTAAACTTATTAATGGAGAAATAAAAATTATGTTAGCAGTTGCAGTATTGGCGGCGGGTAAAGGAACACGCATGAAGTCAGTGTTACCCAAAGTATTACAACCTCTTGGCGGTAAATCATTAGTTGAGCGAGTTCTCAATGCCACAGATGCACTCAAAGCCGATCGCCGTATCGCAATCATAGGCTATTGCAGCGATCAAGTTCGGGCAGCGCTTGCCGATTACCCACATTTGGAATTTGCCGAACAAACAGAGCAACTAGGCACAGGTCATGCAATTCAGCAATTGCTAGAACCACTATCTGGATTTGAAGGTGAACTTGTAGTACTTACGGGTGACTCGCCATTAATGCGTACTGAAACTATTCAAGCCCTAATCGATAGCCACCGCCAACATAAGGCTTCCGCAACAGTGCTTACAGGGATTCTTTCTAACCCAACAGGTTATGGACGTGTTTTTTGCGATCGCGACATGCGCATCGAAAAAATCATCGAACATCGTGACTGTAATCCTGAGCAGATTCTCAATCAGCGCGTTAGTACTGGTGTTTATTGTTTTGATTGGCAAGAATTGGCTCAGGCTCTACCAAAGCTCACTACTAATAATGCGCAAAAGGAATATTATCTGACTGAAGTATTTGATTATCTCACTTCAGTTTATGCCAGTGATTTAGAAGATCCCGATGAGAGTCTCGGCATTAACGATCGCATCCAGTTAGCCCATGCTTATGAAATCCTACAAAAAAGAGCCCGAGAAAAATGGATGAAGGCTGGTGTCACCATGCTACTTCCTGAAACAATTACCATTGATGATGGAGTGGAACTTGCACCGAATGTGATTATTGAGCCGCATTCCCATTTGCGAGGTAATACTAAGGTTGGTGAAGGAACTACGATTGGGCCTTCAAGTTTATTGGAAAATAGCATTATTGGTGAGAACTGCTCCATCCAATTTTCGGTAATCGAAGATAGTCAAATTGCGGATAACTGTCGAATTGGCCCATTTGCGAGGATTCGAGGTGAGTCCAATGTGGGTGAAAAGTGTCGGATCGGTAATTTTGTGGAACTGAAGAATGCCAAAGTTGGCGATCGCACAAATGCCGCCCATCTCAGCTATTTGGGTGATGTCACACTCGGCAAGCAAGTAAATATTGGCGCAGGAACGATTACAGCTAATTATGATGGCTTCAAAAAACATCAAACTGTAATTGGCGATCGCAGCAAAACTGGTTCTAATTCAGTTCTAGTTGCGCCAATTCAAATTGGCGCAAACGTCAATATTGCGGCTGGCTCAACAATTGTCGAAAATATTGAAGATAATGCTTTAGCGATCGCTAGATCTAAGCAAATTGTTAAACCTGATTATTACGATCAAGAAGGTCGAAAAAAGAGCTAAAAGTATAAGGCGGCGCTTCGCGCCGCCTTATACTTTTGGAGTAATTTACAATCAAGAAAACATTATTTTATCCGTTTGTTACGCTTTTGCTCGTACATTAAGCGATCTCCTTCTGCTAAAAGATCATTAATTGATAGATGTCGGGTTGGATCAAACGCAACTACACCAACGCTGTAAACAATCTCGTAACCGCGAGATTTATGTTGATTATTAAATTCGTCTAGTACTTTTTCTAACCGATGTAAAATTAAATTCGTTTCAGTCTGATTTGCATTAGTTAATAAAGCCACAAACTCATCACCTCCTAACCTGCCCACTACATCTGATTCACGGAAAGCATCTTTCAATATTTTACTAAAGTTAATTAAAGCGATATCTCCTTCCGCATGTCCAAAGCGATCGTTGATTTCCTTAAAGAAGTCGAGATCAAAGAAGAATAGAGAAGCTGGTCGCTTCATCCGCTTGCATAGATTTAGTGCATGAATCGCTAAAGTACTAAATCCCCGCCGATTAGATATTTGGGTCAACTCATCGATCGTTGCTAATTGTACTAATGTTAGGTCTTGTACTGCCATCTGCCCAAGATCACGAAGTAGTTCTTTGTCTTCTTCGCTAAGTATGCGAGGTTCTCTATCAATTAAACAGAGCGTACCAACCCGAATTTCATTAGAGATAACTAGAGGAATTCCAGCATAAAAACGGATTCTTGGCTCATTAATAACTAGAGGATTATCATAAAAACGATCATCTAATAAAGTATCTGAAATTATAAAAATGTCATCTCCTAAGATGGCATGACCACAAAAGGAGATATCGCGTGGCATCTCCTTTACTTCTAAGCCTTGACAGGATTTAAACCATTGGCGATTAATATCAACGAAGCTAACTAATGCGATCGGCACTTTAAATAGTCGCTTTGCTATTCTAGTTAGCCGATCAAAGCGTTCTTCTGGCTCAGTATCAAGAATATCTAGCGATCGCAATGCTGCCAAGCGAATATCTTCATTTTTTGGGTATTCTGGTGCTTTCATAAATCTTTGTTTAGCATAAGTAACGCCAGTTTAGGACAATTTTAAACTGGCGCTCAGAAAAATCTATCAGATCCAAAGACCAAAGTCTTCATTCAGTATGGCTGTGCTATTTAGAGCATGTTTAAGAGGTCTACAATCCAGCATAAATTTCTGCTTTTTCCCTGCTTATTTTAATTCACAGAAGTGTTGCAACACTTCTGTGAATTAAAATACAAACCCTGTAAGGGTTTTAAAAACAAAGCACAAAGTGGCTACGCCACTTTGTGCTTTTACAGAAACGAGCTACAAGATAAATTTTGCAAGCGTTGCAAAGCAACGCTTGCAAAATTTATCTTGGTTTAGATTTGAGCGCAAAGCGTTGTAAAACCCTTACTGAGTTTGCTATAGCAAATAACTATGATTGATATTTATTTCCAGATGTTTTCCCAGAAAGGTTTTTCTACTGGAGTAGGAAGACTGGCAATATTCATCTTGCGACGAATATCTGCGATATTCCATCCTGTTAATCTGGCTAGAGTTTTGGCTTCTTTCTCGAAGCGCGGACGTAGCGATCGCTGATATTCTTTACCAGCATCACAGCTAGTCTCTCCTTTAAACGCATGTCTTAGAACATAACGCCCTTGAAAAGATTCTTGATTTGAGGTTTCCTTAAATGTTAAGTCTTCGGGGAATTTATCGCGGTTATAACGGATATGCAAGCGCGTAACAAAGACTCGTCCATCATTACTTGGGAAAGGAATAGGACGGCGAATCCGTCCACCAGAAGAAGTATTTATATCTGGAGCCCCAATCCAAAATACACCTGCTTTACGAAGTTCCTCTTGCGAGAGTGGTTCGGCAGAGCAAGGATCGCAGCTTGACATGTCCCATGCATATTCTAAGAAGGCAACTTTGCGACCTTCTTTTTCATAGGAAGTCTTGAACATGGACTTATAGAAGTCGCCAAATTCATTCTTCACATAAACAGGAATATCATCACCCGATGGCACTTTAATCGTGCGATAGTTGGCAACTTCAGCTTGTCCCTTGGGTGAAAGAATATAGACTAGCAAGTCTTGATCGCCGTTAGCATTTAGCATTCCTAAGCGGATTGGCAGCATGAACTTTGGTGATTCATATGCCATCATCAGAGGTCTTAGTGATTGCGATCCTGTTTTATTTAGTTCTGCAATATTCACCTTTGCCACAAAGAACTTCATGTTCTGACGAATATAAGGCTGAAGTATTTCTTTAGCTCCTTGGGGAATTTTGTAATCATTATCTATGAGCCAAGATTCTAAACCATCAGAATCTTTGGCACTAAGAATCAGAATGTCGTATTCTCCTACTGCAAACTTAGCCTCGATGGTGACTTGATAATTACCACCACGAGTTTTTGCTTCCGTCGCAGGAGCAGCACTACTTCGGGTGGCTCCTAGAGTCACTCTATCATAGGCTTCATAACGTGCACAGGGATCGGAGTCAAAGTATTCCACTAAGCGAGGAGCGCTAAAGGAATCAAGGCGATCGATGATTTTCTGTTCACCGATGCGCACTTGTTCTTTCTTTAACAATACTGGCACTGGCACAACCAGAGCAAAGTCTTTGACATCTCCTTGATAGTCATTTGCCATCGTTAAAACTGTGCGCTTGCCATCACGGGCTATCACAACTTGCGAAGCTTTGTTAAAGAGACTAGCATCGGCTTGTGATACATAAAAGCCACAGAAGGCAAAGACTGCGGGTGAGTAGGCAAAAACGACTAAACAAGCAAGGGCGGTGCTTAAAAGTACACGCATCCAAATCAGAAATTTTTTCATATATCTATCCTTGAAAATCAGTAATATGAGTGAGAGCGCTTCGTGCTCTCACTCATATTGGTTTTAGTTGGAAGGTAAAGCACTATAGCGTTTGGGTAACCATTGGAATCGTGGTGCATTCCAGATGCGATCGCATAAAACTGTGAGCGGTGAGATCAGAAATAATGCATAAAACATCGCATCAGCATTGAAAAACACATTACGGAAGATAAAGGCTAAAACTGCGATCGCTAATGCCCAAATTAACCGCGCCGCTTTAGCATTAGGAATGGAACGCGGATCGGTGATCATAAATAAAGCAAATAGCAACAGAGAACCACTAGTTAAGCGATGGGCGAGGACATCCCAAGTCCAACCCAACCAAAGATTTCTTAATCCTTCTAAAATCGCATAGGAAGCTAAAAACATAAAGCTCGTATCCCAACGCCCCACTTTTTTGAGAACGATGCCACCTAAGCCCAAAAAGACCAGAGCGTATAAGCTATCTTCGCCCCATTGTCCGTTAGAAACCCATGCGTGGCTGTTCCCCACAAAACTATCTAGCAACAAAACTACAACAATCCCAAAGTTGGCAGGATTGAACCAATGTTTGCTATTGGTGCGGAAGATAAATTTGCTAGCGATCGCTAAAAATGAAGCGACTGCGATCGCGCTATAGCTATCGGAGCGCAGTAGTAAACTTAAGCCCAAGGCAGTAATCGTAGCGCTTTTAAGCGAGAGCCAACGCTCATGCTTTTGTGGTGATGCTGATGGAAATATACTGACCATACATATTTGCGTTAGCCAACAAGTCGCAAAGGTAATTGCGATCGCGATCGGTTTCAGTGACCAATCGCGGGTACATACACCGAGCAGGAAAAAGACCGATAAAAATATAATCTGATAATCGCGAGCATCTTTGAAGAGTGAGGTGCTAAAAGCGAAAAATTTGGAAAGCGATCGCGGCATCGCCAAAGGAAACTTCAATGACTGCATAGCTTTCTGACCAACAATAAAGTTTGCATCAGTATAAGCTCATAGATTTTAGAAATATCGTCTGTTGCATTTTTTGTAACGATCACTCTAAAACCCAGAAAACAGCAAGGAGGGCAAAGTGCTCCTTGCTGTTTTTTTTAATTACTTTTCGTGATTGTCGCGAATGGTTTTTGAAAGTGTGAAAGTTGATGATATTGAGAAAACATATCCCATTCCAACAAAAGCTTTTTGCCAAGAATTACCTTCTAAATAGAAAATACCCACACCAGTTCCCACAGTGGAGATGATAAAAGCCGCCCATACTTGCATAATCCAAGCTGGTGTATCTTTGCCTAGCCCAGTTTGTCGCATAGTTTTTAATCTCCAGTAATTTTTGATAACCGCAATTGTAGAAGCTCAAATTATAGATTGCTTGATGCAATAGCATGAACCTTTTGCAATAAATTGCTATATTCAAAACTCAACCATTTTGACTACCCTAAGGCACATATTCTTTCATCGGTTCTACGCCTAATTCTAGCCGCCACACTAGCAATGGTCTCTCCCAATTTTCTTCCCATTTCTTAGCGAAGAATGGTTTTGCTTTTGCGCCCAATCTGTATCCGATCGCAATTTGCTCTAGTAACTTATCCAATTTCTCAGGCTGTTTGAATAGCGTACTAAGTAGTCCGCCCGCAATTAGGACTGCTGACATGGTGCGATGAGTCTGGGCTAGTTCAAAAGCCTTTAAACCTAATTCTCCAAAAACATCAGTACTAAAGCCAGCGACAATATGCCAAATATCATGGGTCTGCCGCATTCTCAATAGAAAATAGCTGACATCATCTTCAACTTTGACAAGACGATAGAAGTTGGGATCGAAACCCGCATCTTTGATATAGGTAGCATAGGCATAGCCGAGAGATGCTTCAGGTAGTTGCAATAAAGCATCAAGATTAACCGATGGTGCTAAATAACGCTCTTGAAAAAGTTCTGCCACTTCAGGTTTAGACTTAACAAACTCCACTGCCAATTCTGTCGCTTTTGTATGGCGTAGTCCATCTTCCACATCATATACAGATTCAGTTTGAGAGGGATCTCTCAGTAGAGTCACAACGCCTTTTAGCGTCGAGAGAAAGTCAAGATTTTGTCGCAAATTTCCTAGTGCCATGATTTTAAAATTAATATTAAGTTTGGAGGCTTAGATGAAACTTTTCTACATTCAGATAATATCACATTAATTTTAGAGAGAGAAAGTCGCTTCCTTCTACAGAGTTAGAGCAACACGAAATCCATAATAAAGTTTCCAATCGCTTTGTTTGCCTCTTCCACGCGCAGCCGAACGACAGTACCAAGGATATCCATACCAAGAACCACCCCTTAATACTCGATACATCGAACTTCTACCACTTTCCCAAGCACTGCCATTCGTAGGCGCACCAATATAGTCGTCATGCCAAAGATCTTGACACCATTCCCAAACGTTGCCATGCATATCATAGAGACCAAAGGCATTCGGGGGGGAACTTCCTACAGGAGTAGTAGTTTGACGGTATTCGCCTCTTGTTCCAGAGCGATAGACATATCTGCCATCATAGTTTGCTAGGTCAGTATTAAGGTAGTCCTAAAAAGGAAAGGACGCACACGGAGGTAAAGAATCGTTGTAATGATGAATAAAATTCCAAATGGCTCCAATGTGATTTTCCAATTTCTTAGAAAAAGATAAGGTCTTTCTAACTAGTCTTGATACTCGTTGACGTAACGTACAGTTGAATCTCTCAATATAGTTGGTCTTTCCCGTTTCTTTCCCGACAGCCCTATGACGTTTGCTGGGCAGGACAACTGGATAAGACGAATAGAAGTCAGTATAAATAACCGCACATTGGCGATAGACGCTAGGCAACGATTCCCATAACTTCTGAGCTGATTCACCAGTGCGATCGCCTATATAACAACCGACAATTTCACGAGTCTCGGCATCAATGGCAAGCCATACCCACTGTTTATTGCCTTTGTCGTCCACAAAAGACCACAATTCATCCATCTGTATGGTCAAACGGCGTTTTGGTTTTGGTTCTACCTCCACCTGCTGAGGAACGTTTTCATATTTATGATTGACGTAACTTTGCAACCATCTCTCTGAGACCTTGAGGACTCTGGCAATTCCAGCTAGTGGGATTTTTTCTAGTAGTAGTTTCTCAAGAAGGTCATAAGTGTCTTGGGTACGCTCTGAAACTCTCTGCCACTGTGGATTTTCTACAAATTGACGACCACAGTCCCGACATTTATAATTTTGTTTTCCATGTCGTGTACTGCCGTTTTTTACAACGGATACGGACTGGCAGGATGGACAGGATGGCCTTGCTTCTGACATTACTTTACTTTGTATCAACTATCTGGATATTTTCCTACATCCTTTCCTTTTTAGGACTACCCAGTATTAATGGCAGACCCAAAGTGGAAAGGAGTCTTGGTATTAGCACGACAGGCATATTCCCACTCGGCTTCACTAGGTAATCGGTAATTGTGTCCTGTTTTCTGAGATAGGAGCGTACAAAATTCAACCACAGCATTCCAAGAGACACATTCGACAGGATGATCATCGCCAACCATATAAGAAGGGCTAGCATTCATAATTGCTCGAAACTGTGCCTGTGTAATTGCAAAAGTACCCATGAAGAAAGGCGGGATTTTGACTCGATGTTGAGGGCTTTCCGTGTTTTCATGGGATTCCTCATTTTCGGGGGAACCCATGATAAATTCTCCCGCAGGAATGGATGTCATTTCTAAAACAATGCCATTGCCGAGATCTTCGTGAATCGATTTTGGAGTAGAGATAACATTGGATTGCTGGGATTCAGCTACAGTATTGATGATTATGGCGATCGCAGCTTGCGGATTCAGATCCTTCAATACTTCATCCGCAGACTGATATCTTTTGCTCGGTGCGATCGCAATTAATTTATCAAGAATTTTACCAAGATCGTTGCTGACATTATTGCCAGTGAGATAATCCCGCCAAACCCAATTGTGATCGATATCAATCAAGTCGAAGGGAGAAGCTTGGGTTAAGAGATGAATGCAAGTAACTCCCAAACTATATAAATCACTGTTAAAGAGAGCCTTACCTCTAGCCTGTTCTGGAGCGACAAATTCAGGACTGCCAATGCTAGTTCCCGTTTTCCTCAGATCGTTATTAATTGCATGTTTTGCCGCCCCAAAATCAACCAGCACATAGTCTGCCACATCTTTACCTAGACGATGAATAATATTTTCGGGTTTGATATCACGATGGATGACATTATGCCCATGAATAAATTGCAAGGCTGGTAATAGATTGCTGAGTAATTGTCTAATTTTGCTCTGATTAAAAACGCCCTGTATTTTTAACTCTTCAGCTAAATTTTGACCTGCAATAAATTCTTGAATAAGGTATTGCTGGTTTTCCTGTTGATAATGGGCAAGCAATTCGGGGATTTGGGGATGATGTCCTAACTCATCAAGACGAATAACTTCTTGTTGAAATAGTTCGGCAGCTTTATCGTGGTTACTACCCTGCCCTTGCGGTGAAAATTGCTTAATTACACAAGATGGCTTCGATGGTTTTAGCTGATCGATCGCTAAAAATGTCCGTCCGAAACCACCACTTCCCAGTAATTTGACCGAACGATAGCGATCGCCCAACAGCAACTTTGTCCCGCATGTTTGACAAACCTCGGTACTATCTAAGCTCTCAGGTTTTGGACAATTTGGATTAAGGCAATAGCTCATAGATCTGGCTCTTCTGGGTTCATGGGGATAAGCACAGCTAATAGTAATCAGAATCCTCTCGGAGCAACAGTTACAGCCCTACCATGTCGCCAATAATTGTATCGACACTGTACCATTTACCCCTCAAACCCAGATGAGCCATAGATCTAAGTATACAAATCCATCATAGATTTCAGGTGACCTGTGCAGTAAATACATTCTATAGCTATGCTGATTGTAAAAATCGTGGTTGCGAAATTAGCTGCCCATCTTCACGATAAATTTCAATCTTTGTCTAGCTAACAGCAAAATCTGTAAACTGTCGCATATGAGATAGAAGATCTAGATGTCAGGATTAAATCATCAAAATCAGGAATTTAGCATCGCTAGTTTCGGGAGATAACCTTCCCGATCTCCTGTTGTTTTAATAATTGATTACACTTAGTTTTCGTGTTTGACTTTACTTAGCCTTTTTTAGAGGTTCCCATGTATAGGCGATCGCTATCTCACTCAACCTAGAAATAGACTGAATGCACTTAATAGCAGTGCGATCGCCGATCACTAGAAACACCTAAGCTATAATCGAGGTACAGCCAAACCAATCTATCCAAAACAGATGACTCAAATCACCATTGATTTGCCAGAAAATTTAGTTAAATCAGCCGAAAGACTAGGACAAGCTACAGCACGAAATTTATCGGACACTTTAGCTGATACTTTAGGGGTTATTTTGCCTGTTTTTAATAATCTCTCAGAAATAGGCGATCACACTGAGCTTTCCCATCTTTTAGATATCAAAGTTATTGAATTATCTAATCTCAAAATGGATGTATTCCAAAATCAAAGATTAGGATATCTCCAAGCCAAGGGAAAAAGCACAGGATTAACAGAAGCCGAAGGCTATGAATTACTAGTTTTAATATCAATTTATCAGATGGGGCAATTGAGAAAATCAATGGCACTAGCAGAAGCAGTTAAACGAGGATTAAGAGAACCTTTGCTACCATGAGCCTCTCAGAAATTACAAGAGATAAGGTTAGGCAACGAGCCGAAAATCGCTGTGAATATTGTCTTGGTCATCAAAATTACATTTTAGGCAGATTGCAAATCGATCATATTCAGCCATTATCCAAAGGTGGAGTTAACACAGAAGATAATTTGTGCTTAGCCTGTGAGTTGTGTAATCAATACAAGTGGACAAAAACTGAAGATTTAGACACTGAATCTGGGGAAATAGTTCCTTTGTTCAATCCTCGAAATCAGAAATGGAAAGATCATTTTAATTGGAATCTAGATGGAACAGAAATTATTGGGATAACGGCTTGCGGACGAGCAACGATAGAGGCTTTACGATTAAATAATAATTTGGCTGTAATTGTGCGTAAGAACTGGGTGAAAGCAGGCTGGCATCCACCTAATTGATTTTAGAGATCGCTATAAAATCTGGGACAAGAACTTCTTTGTTCGCTCTTCTTTAGGATTTTGGAAAAACTCTTCAGGAGTTGCCTCTTCGACGATTACGCCGCCATCCATAAATACAATGCGATCGGCGACCTCACGGGCAAAGCCAACCTCATGTGTCACTACCACCATCGTCATTCCTGAATCTGCTAGCGATCGCATCACATCCAATACTTCGCGTACCATCTCAGGATCGAGCGAAGAAGTCGGCTCATCAAAGAGCATGATTTTTGGTTGCATCGCCAAGGCTCTTGCGATCGCAACTCGTTGCTGCTGTCCACCTGATAGCTGTAATGGATACTTGTGAGCCTGTTGCGAAATGCCAACTCGCTCTAATAACTGCGTAGCAACTTCTGAAGCCTTAGTCTTTGTCCATTTACGAACCCATGAAGGCGCGAGAGTAATATTTTGGAAAACCGTGAGATGCGGGAAAAGATTGAACTGCTGAAATACCATGCCTACTTCACGGCGGATAGCATCGATATTGCGATGATTCTCTGGTGACAGCTCAATGCCATCGACAAATATTTTGCCCTGCTGATATTCTTCTAAGGCATTAAAGGTTCGCGCAAACGTGGATTTACCTGAGCCAGATGGCCCCATAATTACCACCACCTCGCCACGATTTACCGTCAGGTTCACGCCCTTAAGCACATGAAAGCTGCCATACCACTTATGCACGTCTTGGGCGACAATCATCGGCTCAGTCATGGATGGATTTGAAGCTAATGTTTCTTGCATGATGATTAGGGTGCTTATGCTAATTATTGAGCCGAAAACCAAGAATGAAAGGCTTCGCAAAGCGAATTATTTCATTCTATAGGCTATTTTGATGAATTACACGCGCATCTAGACCAATTGCAGATCGCACAATTACTTTTAAGACTTCAGCGCGATCGCGATCGGGGTATCCTTGCACCAAAATAATACTTCCAAATCGTGAAGGAATGAGTTTGCCACTGGGAACAATGCTGCGGACTCGATTGAGAGCTTCAGTATCTGAAGATGGAATCACAACTAAATAAGGGGCTGTATCCCTCGATGGTCTTGGCACTAGGGCAGCAATTTTAGCATTGTAAGGAATTTGGGTTGGCTGAACTGGGGGAGGTGTAATTGCTGGGGGAATGGAAGTTGTTGGAGTGGTTGGCGTAACTGGAGCAATTGGCTTAACTGGAGCAGTTTGTGGTGGATTACTAGGGACAAATATTGATCGGGGGGGAGTTACAGGCTTTGGTGGGACAACTGGAATAGGATCTCGATCAATGAGAACTTCGCTAGGACTTTGTGAAAGATTGTTAACTGGAGCCACTGGTTTAGGAGCAGTTACGGGAAGAGGAGTTCTAGGAGTAAAAGATGTAGTCTTAACTGGTGTGACTGGCTGCGGTACATCAGGCAATGGCTCAATGAAGATACTACTACTTGATGGGGCTAAAGCCGTTGGAGGATTAACTGGAGGAGTAAAACTGGGTTGAGGTCTTGTAATTTCGATAGGTTCAACATTGCTAGCAGTAGGTATCTTAGGTACAGATGTTGACGTAACCACAGGTACTGGAGTACTGGCAATTTGTGGTGCAGGAGCAGTTGGGAACTCTCCTACAAAGGCTATATCCCCCGCAATCTTTTTTGGGTCAAGTTGATTGCCGACAGCAACTTGGGTAACCCCAGAATTATTGTTGAGATCTTTACCCTTGTTATTGCGGAAGATATTTTTTCCAAGATTTGTAGAAGTTCCTAAATCAGGTGTGGGATAGCCCTTACGATCTCTAAGAATTACAATTCCATCGCGTTGATTATCAGAAATCAAATTATTTCGCAAAGTCGGGGCTGACAGATTGGAAATTACTATTCCATCATTATTATTGAGAATATTATTCTCACTCACATTCACTCGCGATTTTTGCCCGATCGCTAATCCAAACCCTGTACTTTCAAAAATATTATTTCGGATTTCGCCCGTGCTACTCCCCACCGCAGAGAGCCCATTTGCGCCATTTTTCTTAAAGACGTTATCGCTAACGATCGCATCGGCAGTACCCGTCAGAAATAATCCTTCGCGATCGCTATTGATAAAAGTATTATTAGCGATCGCCACGCGCTTACCTGACTCAACCCACACCGCAGTACCTCTGGTATTGGGATTAATAACTGTGACTCCTTCAATCCGCACATCATTGTCGGCAAGCATCGTAATATTTTGGCTAGCAAAGCTGGTACTAACGAATTTGCCACCACCACGAATCACAGTATTCACACCTCTAGCTGTCGGTGCACCGCGTAACGTCACACCTGCGGGAATTTTAATCGGAAAAGACTCGCCTGTCTCAGCACTATATATTCCTTCCTGTAGTTGGATCACCGATCCCGCCACAGGTTTAGTCGCAAGCGCCGCTGCGATCGACGGATAGGGATTATTTGGCGAACCATCACCGTTAGAATTAACACGCGGGGCAACATAAATCAGTGAAGCTGTCTGTGGTAATTGGCTAATTTTCCATGTTTGCGTCCGTGTCGGTGACAGGGCAGGACGCGCAAACAGCGGCGGAGCAATCGCTAAAACCGTGATACTTGTGGCGATCGCGCTGAATAGACTTGGTTTGCAACGCATACAGGAAATCCTCTTTAACCAACGGACAAAAATTCACACAGTTGATTATGTGTTTGTGCCAATCAAAATACACGAAAATTCTGCCACTTGCAAAAAATCCTTATCAAACCCCAAAAGGTAGTTGCGGCGCTGCGCGCCGCAACTACCTTTTGGGGTTTGCATGATTAAAGCTATACAATTCTTTAATGTATGACAATACCTGCAAATTTCTAGCCGAGAACTTCCCCGAAGACTTTGCCAGTTGGCTCTTGGGGAAATCAATTCCCCTAACAAAACTTGAGCCATCGGAGCTATCTGCTGAGCCTATTCGCGCAGATTCTGTCATCTTTCTAGAGTCGTCGGAAATAGTTGTGCATTTAGAGTTCCAGACCAAAACCGATGACACAATGGCATATCGAATGGCGAACTATTGGTTGAGACTTTACGGTAAATATCCGACCAAAGAAATTCATCAAACTGTCATCTATTTAAAGCCAACAAAATCACCTCTCGCATACCAAGCTAGCTTTAAATCTAAGCAGCTAAACCATGGGTAGTCCTAAAAAGGAAAGGACGCACACGGAGGTAAAGAATCGTTGTAATGATGAATAAAATTCCAAATGGCTCCAATGTGATTTTCCAATTTCTTAGAAAAAGATAAGGTCTTTCTAACTAGTCTTGATACTCGTTGACGTAACGTACAGTTGAATCTCTCAATATAGTTGGTCTTTCCCGTTTCTTTCCCGACAGCCCTATGACGTTTGCTGGGCAGGACAACTGGATAAGACGAATAGAAGTCAGTATAAATAACCGCACATTGGCGATAGACGCTAGGCAACGATTCCCATAACTTCTGAGCTGATTCACCAGTGCGATCGCCTATATAACAACCGACAATTTCACGAGTCTCGGCATCAATGGCAAGCCATACCCACTGTTTATTGCCTTTGTCGTCCACAAAAGACCACAATTCATCCATCTGTATGGTCAAACGGCGTTTTGGTTTTGGTTCTACCTCCACCTGCTGAGGAACGTTTTCATATTTATGATTGACGTAACTTTGCAACCATCTCTCTGACACCTTGAGGACTCTGGCAATTCCAGCTAGTGGGATTTTTTCTAGTAGTAGTTTCTCAAGAAGGTCATAAGTGTCTTGGGTACGCTCTGAAACTCTCTGCCACTGTGGATTTTCTACAAATTGACGACCACAGTCCCGACATTTATAATTTTGTTTTCCATGTCGTGTACTGCCGTTTTTTACAACGGATACGGACTGGCAGGATGGACAGGATGGCCTTGCTTCTGACATTACTTTACTTTGTATCAACTATCTGGATATTTTCCTACATCCTTTCCTTTTTAGGACTACCGCAAAGTTACGTCAATCATAAATATGAAAACGTTCCTCAGCAGGTGGAGGTAGAACCAAAACCAAAACGCCGTTTGACCATACAGATGGATGAATTGTGGTCTTTTGTGGACGACAAAGGCAATAAACAGTGGGTATGGCTTGCCATTGATGCCGAGACTCGTGAAATTGTCGGTTGTTATATAGGCGATCGCACTGGTGAATCAGCTCAGAAGTTATGGGAATCGTTGCCTAGCGTCTATCGCCAATGTGCGGTTACGCCAATTCAAGGATGAAATGCAACGGGTTCTGATGAAGCAAAGAATACTTCGTAAGGAGTACGATAGTCAAGTGATTTTCTGGGTCTGTGATTGATCAAATTCACTGCCTTCTGAAAGTCCTCTTCTTTCACGATTTTAAAGTTTGTACTTTTGGGATAGAACTCTCTAATTAATCCATTGGTGTGTTCATTCAATCCACGTTCCCATGAATGATATGGATTCGCAAAGAAGGTCTCTAGTTTCAATCTTTCAGATAGCTTCTCATGCCCACAGAATTCTCTTCCATTATCAAAGGTCATTGTCTTTCGAGATGTTGATTCTATAGGCTCAAATAGATTGAATGTCACTCTGTTGATCTCATCCATCGTCTTGTTCTTAGCTAGTCCAGCAAGTAAATACTTCGATGCTTTATCAACATGCGTAACTACGATACCTGTGTGGTTGCACCCGATTACCGTATCACTTTCCCAATGTCCAATCTCTGTTTTTAAATCTGCAATCTTCGGTCGATTCTCTATCCCTACCCTATTGGGAATGCCACCTCGCTTCTGATGGCGACCTTTGCGCCTTCGTTGCTTTTGCTTCTGCCTCAGATATTGTTGATATATTCCCATCTCTTGATGGTTTGCATAGATCATCAGATAAATCGTCTCATAGCTGATTTTACCTAGCCCCTCCCTTTCCATTCTCCCTGCTAGTTGCTCTGGGCTGTGGTGTTGCTCTAACCGTTGTTTGACTTCGGCGATCGTCTCAGCACTGATGCTCTGAAATCTTACCTTTGCTTGTTTCCGTCTTGCTTTCATCAGGGCAACCGCAGTATCTGGCAAATAGCCAATCTGTCGCTCGTCTGTATTGCGCGATAACTCTCTTGAAATCGTACTTTTGTTTCGCTTCAAGCGACGACCTATCTCTGATACAGATAATTGCTCAATTACTCTTAGTTTATACAGTTCACTTCTTTCTGTGGTGGTAAGATGGACAAAGCTCATGAGGGTATCCTAATTATTGTGATTAATATCAGAATATCCTTATGAGTCCCTTTACGCAAAGATCTCTAGGTGTTGCATTTCATCCTTGAATTGGCGAAGTTTTACTAAAACTTGATGTAGAAGGTAGTGAATGTTCTTTTCTCTCAGGCGCAAGCAAAATGATTACTGCGCTCAAGCCAACTCTGATTATTGAGATTCATCCCACCAGTTTGAAAGCGGCTGGGGCAACAGGAGATAAGCTCAAGCAATTGTTACAAGAGCTAGATTATACCAGCTATGTAGAGATGAATGATTGCGATCGCACTTTTGCGCTGCAAGATTTAAATACTGATGTCCAAAGGAATGTGGTGATGAAGATGGAATAGATCAGAAACAAGAGCGATAAAACGCTCTTGTTTATCTGTGCAGAATTCCTAACTTTATTCAACAATCCCCAAAATGGTTTGAGTCTTTGTGCGAGGTAGTTGCGGAGCAATTAAGCCCGAAGAATAAAGATGAGGATTGGTCTGAGCAACTAAACTAAAGGCATCACGAGCTTGTTCAGTTACCGCAACAGTTTTTACGTCGTATGTCTGAGTTGCCAATTTGGGATAAAAACCGATCGCGACAATCGGCACAAGCAAGCAAGCGGCAATAAATACTTCACGAGGTTTCGCATCGCTAACATACTTATCTAAATGCAACGCGAGATTCGGTTGACCATAAAAGACTTGACGCAAGGTCGAGAGAAGATAGATCGGCGTGATAATTACGCCAACTGCTGCTAAACAGATCATCACGATCTTAAAGTTAGAGGCATAAACATCGCTGGTAGTGAGACCCAGAAAAATCTTCAACTCGCTCACAAATCCGCTCATCCCCGGGAGCGCTAGAGATGCCATCGCCGCTGCTGTCATTAGGGCAAAAGCTTTAGGCATGATTTTGGCGATACCCCCCATTTCATCCATCATCAATGTATGAGTGCGATCGTAGGTGACTCCTGCAAGGAAGAACAACGCTGCCGCAATTAGCCCGTGAGAAATCATTTGGAGCAATGCACCACTTACACCCAAATCATTAAATGATGCTAATCCAACAAGGATAAAGCCCATGTGCGAAATCGAAGAATAGGCTAGACGGCGCTTAAGATTTTGTTGAGCGAATGCTGCCATTGCGCCATAGACAATGCCAACTACTCCTAAAACTGCAAGCAAAGGCGCGAAGTAAACATGAGCGTTTGGCAACATTTCAATGTTGAAACGGATTAGTGCATAGCCGCCCATCTTCAGCAATACCCCAGCTAATACCATCGATACTGGCGCAGAGGCTTCCCCGTGAGCATCTGGCAACCAAGTATGCAAAGGGAAAATCGGCAACTTTACACCAAAAGCGATTAAGAAACCTGCATAGGCGAGTAACTCAAAAGCGATCGGATACTGCTTCATCCCCAGTTCAGCCATATTAAATGTCGTCGTATCCCCGTAAAATGCCATCGCTAAACCAGCGACTAGAATAAAAATCGAACCTAATGCCGTGTAGAGAATAAACTTTGTCGCAGCGTAAAGACGCTTCGGCCCACCCCAAATTGAAATCAGCAGATAGACAGGAATCAATTCTAATTCCCACATGAAGAAAAACAATAATAAATCTTGGGCTGCAAATACACCAATTTGAGCACTATATAAGCAAAGCATCAAGAAATAGAATAGTTTTGATTTATTAGTAACATTCCAACTTGCAAAAATGGCTAGGGTTGTAATCAAGCCTGTCAATAAAATTAGCGGCATCGATAAACCATCAACCGCCAAAGACCAGTTCAAACCAAGTTGGGGAATCCAAGCATAGTTTTCTGACATCTGGAATGATGCTTCATGGAGATTAGACCTCTTGCAGAACCAAAAACATGTTAGATTTATAAGCTTTTTATCAGAACTCAAATTAAGCGATGAAATACGAAGCCAGTCAAAATCTATCAGCGACAGAATTTAAACGGTTATTTGGAGTAAGAAGAGAAACATTTGCTCAAATGACGGAACTAATGCAACAAGCAGCCCAAAGCAAAGGACAAGGTGGTGTAGAACCAAAGCTAAGTCTAGAAGACCAAATATTGGTTACTTTGCAGTATTGGCGTGAATATCGCACCTATTTTCATATTGCTAGCGACTGGGAAGTGTCAGAATCGACGATTTGCCGCATCGTCAAAAAAGTAGAAAATGTCTTAATTAAATCGAAAAAGTTTCGGTTAGCAGGAAAAAAGTCATTATGGCAGGAGAAGGCTCCAGCCATAATTGCCATTGATGTAACTGAGACAAAGGTTGAGCGCCCTAAATATCACCAGAAACATTTTTATAGCGGTAAGAAAAAGCATCATGCCCTCAAAGCCCAATTGGTGGTCGATCTGACTAATTTCAAGATAGTTTGTACCGCTTACGGTAAGGGCAAGCAGCATGATTTCTCATTATTCAAGGCAAGTGGAGTTCATTTTCACGCACAGACACAAGGTTTGGCAGACAAGGGTTATCAAGGCTTACAAAAGTTGCATCCTAACTCGCAAATTCCTATCAAAAAGCCTCAAAATGGCTCATTATCCAAGGAGGATAAGCGTTTTAATCGCCAACTTGCACGTCAACGTATTGCGATTGAGCATGTTAATCGTCGCTTGAAGATTTTTAAGATTCTCTCTTTACCTTATCGTAATCGTCGTCGTCGTTTTGGTTTGCGTTGTAATTTGATTGCCGCCATTTATAACTTTGAAGTCGCTCTTGTTGCTTCTAAAACTTTCTCTGCTCTGGATTAATTTTCAGTTCTGCAAGAGGTCTATTGTATTGACTCCAGAATGCATAGACCATTAAAGACAATTCAATAAAACCAACTGCCATTGAATACGATCGCACATTCTTGGCATTACCGTACTTGTCAGGTATAAAAGGAATCGCGAAGGCTGCTACAAGTGGTAACAGTAAGATAGTGGTAAGCCAAGGAAATTCTGCAACAGACATGATAAGGATAAATACTTACTTGTTGATTTAATTGTATTAAGAATTTGTAAACTTGTGTTAAGTCTTTTGACATAAAAGTTAACAAATTATCAAATCGTTCAAATAGACTTAAAGCTATACCAGAAGCCATTTTTTAGGATGTAGTCTGGGATTCATATACAAATTGTCATCCAAGTAATGAATACCATCGCTTTGTTACTATCGTTAAGCATCAAAACTGGAAATATCAATTCGTACTCGTTCTAATTTCTCTCAGGGATTCTCATTTTGAAACCAATTTTGTTATTTCTAGCGCCAAAGGCACTAGAAATAACAAAATCGATTTTTTGAAAGCCATCTAACGGCGGACTTTCAAAAAATCGGTTTTTATAATGAGAATTGCTGAGTTTCTCTATAACAAGTGCGATCGCGAGACAATTTCTATTAAGATCAAATTTCTATAGCAATTACGCAAGAATTACACTCTGTGAGTACGATTCTTGTCAATAAACAAACCTTATACGTTCTCACAACACTAATGAAGACTTGGCTCAAACCTGCTCAAAGACTAGAAAAACTCCCTCCATACGTTTTTGCGCGTCTAGACGAGTTGAAGTTGCGAGCGAAAGAGCAAGGTCTAGATTTGATCGATCTCGGGATGGGTAACCCTGATGGACCCACCCCTAAACCAGTAGTCGAAGCCGCGATCGCCGCTTTACGCAATCCCAAAAATCATGGCTATCCACCTTTTGAAGGGACAGCTAGTTTCCGACGGGCGATCACTGACTGGTACAAGCGTCGTTACAATGTACAACTCGATTCTGAAGGCGAAGCATTACCTTTAATTGGATCCAAAGAAGGTTTAGGACATTTAGCGATCGCCTATATCGATCCAGGAGATCTGGTACTTGTCCCTAGTCCCGCCTATCCTGCTCATTTTCGGGGGCCCTTACTGGCTGGCGGCGAGATCTATGAAATGATCCTCAAACCTGAACAAGATTGGTTGATCGATTTATCGGCAATTCCTGAAGAGATCGCCCAACGCGCCAAGGTGATGTACTTCAACTATCCCGCAAACCCAACAGGTGCAGTTGCGCCACGAGAATTTTTTGAAGAAGTAGTCGCCTTTGCTAAGAAATACGAGATTTTATTAGTACATGATCTCTGCTATGCCGAACTTGCTTTTGATGGCTATACCCCTACTAGTTTGCTGGAAATCGAAGGCGGCAAAGATGTGGGTGTAGAATTTCATACTCTCTCCAAAACCTATAATATGGCTGGCTGGCGTGTGGGTTTTGTGGTCGGCAATCGTCATATTATTCAAGGTTTGCGCACCCTCAAAACTAACCTCGATTATGGAATCTTTTCGGCGATTCAAGTAGCTGCGGAGACTGCTTTGCAATTACCAGACACTTATTTAGAGGCTGTCTGCGATCGCTACAAAGAACGCCGTGATTTCTTGATTTCAGGGCTAGCTGAACTCGGTTGGGATATTCCCAAAACATACGCCACTATGTACCTCTGGATTCCTGTGCCTGTGGGGATGACATCCGCTGACTTTGCTCTAAAAGTTTTAGAAAGTACAGGCGTGGTCTTCACCCCTGGCAGTGCTTTTGGTCAAGGCGGCGAAGGCTATGTCAGAATCAGTTTGATTGCTGACTGCGATCGTCTTGGCGAAGCGCTGAATAGGCTCAAGCAATCTGGAATACGTTACAAGTAAAAAGGAAAAGGGAAAAAGGAAAAAGTGTTTAATCTGTTACCTCTAGCTTTTGAATTTACATCTCCGGGACCGATCGCTTTTGAGGTTGGACCACTTTCGATCCGTTGGTATGGATTGCTAATCGCTTCGGCGATTATTCTGGGGACGGTTTTAGCCCAAAAACTTGCTGAAAAGCGCAATGTTGATCCAGAACTAGTTGGGGATTTGGCGATTTGGCTCGTGGTTGGTGCGATTCCCTTTGCTCGTTTTTACTATGTACTGTTTGAATGGCATCGCTTTCAGAATCAAGAATGGTACAAAGTTTTTGCCATCTGGGAAGGCGGCATTGCTATCCATGGGGCGATTATTGGTGGGGCGATCGCGGCAACTATATTTTGTAAACGCCAACAGATTTCCACATGGCTGATGGCTGATATCATCATGCCAGCAGTGATCCTAGGACAAGCGATCGGACGTTGGGGTAACTTTTTTAATTCCGAAGCCTTTGGTAGTCCTACGGATTTGCCTTGGAAATTATTGATTCCCAGCAATCGTCGTCCTCCTGAATTTGTAAATGAGGCATACTTTCACCCCACATTTTTATATGAATCCCTGTGGAACATCGGTGTATTTGCAATTTTAATCTTTGCCTTTCTGCGCTTTCCTAAGCTTCGGACTGGCACAATCACGATGATTTATGCGATCGCTTACAGCCTCGGTAGATTTTGGATCGAGGGTTTACGCACCGACAGCTTAATGGTAAGTGGGCTTCGCACAGCACAGATGGTTAGTCTGGCTGCGATCGTTGCAGGTATCTTTGGCTTAATTTGGCTATACGGATTGCGCCGTAGGTTTCCCGATACCACTCCTAAGGAAATAACGTCCGAAAACCTATGACCAAATTGCCCCATAGCGATCCTCGCGAAATGGTGGAAACCGCATTCCTTGCTAGTACCACCGCTATGTTGTTTCTCATTAATTTTTACTTTCCTCTAGGACCCTTGCTGAGAATGCTGTTCCCATTGCCAACAGCTTTAGCCTATTTACGCTGGAATAGTCGCGCTGCATGGATGTCAATGGTCGTAACAGCATTACTTTTAGCGATCTTGATGGGACCAACCCGTAGTATCCAGTATATTGTCCCCCATGGTCTAGTCGGAGTCACATTGGGTTATCTATGGAAACGAGATTTTCCTTGGTCTGGTTCGCTGAGTATTGCGACAATGATTGGCTCAGTTGGGTCAGCTTTTCAGTTTGCTTTTTTATCAGTTTTAATGGGTGAAAACGTCTGGAACTATTCGATCGCACAGATTACAGGGCTACTCAATTGGGTAATGCAACTTTTTGGGTCACTGGAACAGCCAGATTTTGCGACAATTCAAATTTTTGCGATCGCAGCCATTATCTTTAGTAACTTCGCTTATCAATTACTTGTTCATCTTGTAGCATGGATTGTACTTGATCGCCTTGGTAATCCCATACCCAGCCCCCCCAAATGGATAGAATCTTTATTAGCTTAAACAGATAATCAACACTTAAACGAGTTTTTACCACTTAGCATCAGCATGACTGAGACAATCTTTGGAAAAACTTAATTAATTGACACAATCTCGAATAAGAAATTATACTCATTAGTTAACCGCCAGAATGCGTATAGTTCTGAAATATTGGCGCAAATCACTTTCGTTACCATGACCAACCCTGCCGAATCAAATCAAACTGTAGTTACAAACTCATCAATTGCTCTATCTGAAAGAGAGCTGCAAGTGATTGAATTAGTAGCTGGTGGCTTAACCAACCAAGATATTGCAATCAAACTAGCGATTAGCAAGCGCACCGTCGATAATCACATCAGCAACATTTTAACGAAAACGAAAACCGATAATCGGGTTTCACTTGTACGTTGGGCTTTGCAATGGGGCAAGGTGTGCATTGACGAAGTTAACTGTTGCATAATTGGCACACATACAGTTGGTAATGTTTTAGATGTAAAAGATTTAGGACAGGAATTAGAAAGTGCCTAGCGGGGAGTTAGCGATTAATCATTGCAAAATTGTTTACAAGCCCGATATTGCTTTAGCGATGTATCGAGAGTTAGCATCACACATCGAGCAAATTGAAAATGTTAATGCTGAATTGTTTTGGCAAGAAAGCACTGAATTTAGTTATTTAGGTAGTCAAATTGGAGGCATGTGGCTTACCTACCCTCAATCGATATCTGAGCAATCCCAATTGTTGATTAAAAATATCTTGAACCATTACGGAAATTGGACTTCTGATCCCAAAGATTAGAAATCAACGTTTTGCGTACTTTTTCTAGATTAAAAAATTATGAGAAGACGTATATTTACTGATTTCGACGGTCCAATCATGGACGTGTCAGAACGCTATTACCAAGTTTATTTATATTGTTTAGAAAAAATTCGCAAGCCCGAACAAGTAGTTACGACTTTTTCAAAGTCAGAGTTTTGGGAATTAAAGCGATCTCAAGTAACTGAAAAAGAAATCGCAAGTTTATCAGGCTTTGAAGATGAGAAACAATCCGTAGCTTTTGCTCACTTGCGACGCGCCACAGTGCATACAAATCCCTATTTTACCTATGATCGTCTACTCGAAAATGCAATTCCAGCATTAGAGAAAGCCCAACAGTTAAGAATCGATCTCGCCGTGATGACTATGCGTCGCCGCAGTGAACTCGAACCTGTACTTGATAAATATAATTTGAGACGATTTTTTCCTAGCGATCGCATTTTTTGTCTGGACGATGACTATGTAAAAACAGTTGATACACAAGACAAACCCAAATTAATGCAAACTGCTCAAGCTAATCTGCCAAAGGTAGAGCAGCAATGGATGATCGGCGACACTGAAGCTGATATTATTGCAGCCCAGACTTATAACGTTCCAGCGATCGCTGTACTTAGTGGCATCCGTAACCTCACTCAACTAGAAAAATACAAGCCCAATCAAATTGTTGCTAATTTAATTTGCGCAATAAATGAGGTTGTAGATTTATAAATAAAACAAAAGCAGTGCTTTGCACTGCTTTTGTTTTATTTATAGGTGTCAGATTACATGCCCCCTAAAAACTCTTGTTTAGCAATTTTTACCATAAGTGCTTGCTGACCCAAATAAAGCATATGTAGCTCAGTGAGAAGTTGCTTAGCTGCATCTATATCAATATTTTGGATCTGTTGGCAAAACATCATATGGGTAAATTGCTTTTCGACAGGTAAGTCACTCATAAGTACCTCATTTACAAATCAATCAATGACACTAAACTATGACAATAACTAACGCTTTGAAGTTGCTTTAGACTAGATATTAGTCACTGTGTCAACATAACGTAACAATACTTTAAAGTCATTAAAAAAACTGTATCACGATAAACATTTTTCCTAGATATACCCAAAGAAATATTTTCTAAGAAAAGTCCTAAAGGTATTCCTTATGACAGCTATAAGCCAATATGTCTAAAACTCAGAAGATGATTGAAGCGCTTTGCGCTTCAATCATCTTCTGGTACCTTTTATGTCTATAGAAATAATACAAAAACACAAAATGGCTAGCCATTTTGTGTTTTGGAAACCCTTACAGGGCTTGGGTTTTAACTCACAAAAGTGTTATCACACTTTTGTGAATTGGTATTACTGCGCTTTGAGCGCCGTAAACCAAAAAAGCAGAAGATTCACATAGTGAGTCTTCTGCTTTTTTGGTTTGGGGATAAGAAAAAAACTAAAGCAAGCCAGTATTTGCGCCTTGCTTGCCTGTAGCTAGTTCAACTTTTATAATCTTGCCGCCCATTTTCATAATGCGTTGCTGTTCAGCGAACCAGTTGTCATAGGACACTAACTTCGTGAAATAGGTATTTTGCAACTCTCGTTGTGTACGAATGCGAGTTTGACTAGGTACACAAGCAGTGATTTTAAAAGTCCGCATAGCGGCGATCTCCTTCAGAGCCAGTTATTTAAAGATTAATTAGAAGTTAATTTCAAAGAAATATTTCTAGACCGATATAAGCGTTGGCGGCAAGATAGGAAGCTCAAGCTACCTACCTCCGCCGCCTTGTAAATATTAATTATTAAAAAATCAATAAATAGCAATTAACGCCATATCAAGCAATTAGCTCAAGCCAGAGCTGATGTAATCGAGATATACACCCAATTCCTTACCAGCTTCAGAACCAACGATGCTAGCAGCAACTTCTTTAATTGCTTGAATAGCTTGAATGGTAGAAACTACAGGTACTCCAAGAGAGTTGTAGGTTTCTTTCAAGCCATTGAGCACACGCTCATCAAGGATCGAAGCATCACCAGCAAGCATTGCATAGGTTGCGTAGCGTAGGTAGTAGTCGAGGTCGCGGATACATGCGGCATAACGACGGGTGGTGTACATGTTGCCACCGGGACGGGTGACATCTGAGTACAACAAGGACTTAGCAACAGCTTCTTTGACGATGGTTGCAGAGTTAGCGGAGATAGCAGCGGAAGCACGAACACGAAGTTCGCCAGTTGCGAAATATGCCTTTAGCTTTTCGAGAGAAGCGGCATCAAGGTACTTACCTTGAACATCAGAAGAATTGATGACGGAAGTAATTGCGTCTTGCATTTTTGTATATCTTTTAGGTTTGCAATTAGTTTTTTGAATTACGGATTCAGAATTCTGAATAGCTTAAATTCTGTTTTTAAATACAATCGATTTGAGAACAATCCGATAACAATCTAAGAAAGTTCGGAAATCGCCTTACTGCATTGCACCGATGACATAGTCAAAGTAGTAACCAGCTTCGGCTGCATCTTCACCAGACAACAAGGAAGCTGCTGCATTCTTAAGACCACGTACACCTTCGACAACACCAGGAATAGGAGTGCCTAAAGAGTTGTACATTTCCTTAACGCCAACTAGACCGATCTCTTCGATAGGTGTGACATCACCAGATACAACTCCGTAGGTTACTAGGCGGAGGTAGTAGTCGAGGTCACGTAGGCAAGTTGCGGTCATTTGTTCACCGTATGCATTTCCGCCAGGAGAAACAACATCAGGACGTTTTTGGAAAAGTTGATCGCCAGCTTGCTTAACGATGCGCTCGCGGGATTCGGTCAATGTTTGGGCAATGCGAAGACGGCGCTCGCCAGAGCTTACAAAGCCCTTAATGCGATCTAGTTCACCAGGGCTGAGGTAACGTGCTTCAGCATCTGCATTCACGATGGACTTCGTGACTACGCTCATTTAATTTTTTCTCCAATCAAAAATGTGAATAAAAACGATTGATGTGATGCCGTACCATGCAGAAATTCCTTTGCTTTAGCTACGTCCTAGGGACAATTGCAAAAAGGTTGGGGCTTCTCTGACATGGAAGGTTTCTTTGTCAAAGCAATGATTACCAAAACATTTTGAAGCATTGCGTTGTCTACAAGCTTTTCTTCATCACACTTCTTAACATTTCATATGTTAGCACTAGAGTTGAAAGCTTCGATAAATTAACTTGGAAGTATTGCTACTCCTAGGGTTACGACTCCTCCAAGGATCATTAGTCCTGCTGGCATAAATTTTTTGGTTTTGATTAGACGCACGATGAAGACGATCACTAATAGGGCTGAGATTGCCATGCCAACGATTTTGCCCCACTCTTGATTTTGGGCAGCGGCGGCTCCTGCAATGAGTAGTCCTGCACCACTAATGCTGCCAGAGATAATGGATGCCTTGCTTTGACTTTTAGCAAAACCAATTATGCCGCCAATGATCGCTACGACTCCATAGGCGATCAAAGCAATTGTACTTGGGGAAAATTTCATATTTGCATGTCGAGTTTTAAAAACTAGGAAAAAAAATACTATCGACACATGCTAGCGAACTGTATTTCTAGTCGATCTGTAACTCTAAATTTTAGTTACACAAGTTCACAAAAGAAAGGCGGCGCTTTGCGCCGCCTTTCTTTTGATGTGGGAGCTAAAACGCTGGATGGCAAAATTTAGAGCAGAAATAAATTGGTCATAACGGATGCGATGCGATTGAGATAAGGGGCAGGATCAAGTGCGACCCAGCCATCACCCGACGAAACCATGATCTCAAAGTGCAAATGTGGCCCAGTTGAGCGCCCAGTTGAGCCAACAATGCCCAGTTGTTGACCTTGAGCTACATTCTGCCCCTGATGGACATAAATTGCCTCAAGGTGAGCATAACGAGTACCCGTGGAGCCGTGATCGAGTTCCACTAGGTTGCCATAACCATCTCCCCAGCCTGCAAATTCGACACGTCCTGCTTTGGCAGCAAGTACGGGTGTGCCGAAAGATGCGCCAAGGTCGATGCCGCTGTGAAATGACCAGATGGTTGTAACTGGATTCATTCGCCAGCCGTAGTTGGAGGTGACAGGGACTGCGTAGGGGAGGGGATATCCGCCTGTTTGAAAGATGACATCAGGATTGCTTGAGCCTCTAGAAGCGATCGCGGCATTGAAAGGAACAGGATCGGGCTTCCAGATTGCCCCTGGTACAAATACGACTTGAGGCTTGCGTTGACAGCCGTTACGCTCAAAAAGAACATCGGCGCGAATCTTAAATTTTTTGGCAACGGTGGTGTAATTTTCTTCGTTTTGAAAGCGGTAGGTTAAACCATCTAGGGGCGGGATTGATAAGATTTGCCCCAACTTGACTTCACCACTACGGACTTCGGGGTTTAGCCCCATCAGGGTTGCAGTTTTAAGTTCGTATTGCTTGGCGATCGCTTCTAGAGTTTCGCCCTGCTTGACTTTATGCTGAGCAAGATCGTCGAGGGTTGGCTTACCGCAGAGTTCTTCCGCCTCTTTTGAGTTGGCTTGATCAATTGGGGTTAATGGAGGTGAAGTAGTCGCTAGTAGGACTGAGGGAAATAAACTAGCGATCGCACTAGCGATTAAAACTGGCAGTAGGGATATTTTCCAAGACGGCTTCATGGAGTGTTACTTGAGATACTTGTGAGAGATATGTTGGACAGTAGGAGACTAAATTTGTGATTTGATAAAAAAGTAACAAAATATGAAGAATTAAGACAAGAATCTTCATATAGCAAATATTTAGATATTCTCGCAGCGATCGCTCCTTTATGGACACCACCGATCTGGTGAAATTAGATAGAGTTAAAGCTCTTTGCTTTCAATCCCGAACCAATAAGATTTTTAGAAGTGTTGCGAAGCAACACTTCTAAAAATCTTATTGGTTTGTTTGCTCGAAAATTGAAGTGAATCACACGCTAATTTTTTTATTGGCAATCTGCTTAGGGCAAGCTTAACTGAGATCTTGCACCATTCCTGAAAGAGTTAAGTAGGAATGGGTTTGAGAATAATTTCAAACCCATGACGAGCAGCAATATCGGCACTAATTTGGAGATACCTAAGAAGTTTCAACCAAAGGACAGAAGGAAATAAAACGGAAAGTGTCAAATCACAGGTAGCTTTCCAGTCCAAGACAGGAGGACTCGACCATTGATCAATCCAATGGGCCAAAAGATAAGCAAGCAGAGAGAGGATAAGCCAACGATAAACACCAAGTTTTGTAGATTGCCCAAAACAATGCAAACCAAAGCGATGTTTGATGGTTTTGAAGAATCCCTCAATCGCCCAACGCTTACGACCTAACATCACCAGATAAGCACCAGAATAAGGATGAGAAGAGACAACAAAGCGTAACTCCCGTTTACTATCAGCTCTTTTGAGCCAAAACCAAGAGATCGTCAAAGGCTGAGTTAGCCCTTCTAGCAAAATTTGTTGTCCACGTTTGCCATGACGATAAAGTTGTTTGACTGTACGGCCATCTTGAAGTTTACGATTGTTGCGTACACCGACAACGATGCGCCAAGTCTTGGCGCGGACAGTATTGAAAAACTTCACCGTACTAAACTCAGTATCAGCAAGGACAATCACAGTCTTGCCTTGGGTTAGTTGCTTGGGTACTGTCCCCAATAACTTACAAGCTAAGTCAGAGGGACTGGGGTATCCTTTGCCGCGCCATACTCTAAAACTCCATGGTACGCGCCACTCTCCATAGACCAGATACAGTACAACCAGATGTAGTCCTCGCTTTCCGTTTAGTATTCTCACCCATGGGTCTGGTTCGTTTTGGGTGGGATTGCTCAAATGTAAAAACTTGCCGCTTTTTTCTAGGGTAGTCAAGTCTATCAGTATCTTTAATGGCACTTGTTTCGATGGGCGATGCTTGGCGATTTGTCCCAAAATAGCCTGCCGTGTTGACCGAATTACTGCTCTCGTTGACCAGTTATAGTGATTGAGAAATCGGCTGAGTGCACTCGCTGATTTTATCTGTGTATGTTCTGGATAAGGATGCCTTTGTGCTTCGAGAAATAGTCCTAGTATTGCATTGAGACTTGCTGTTTGATACACACTTGGCATCAAACACAGAAGACTATACACTAGCCCTTGGGCGTGCTTAACGATGCTTTCCATGCTCGTTATTTAATTTACTACTACGCCCTTTTTTTCACATTTCTGCTCTTTCTGCAACCCCTTTTCTTGAATGGTGCAAGATCTCAGTTAATCTTTTCCACAATAAATCAAAAAACACATCCAAAGAACATGATAAATTCACCAGCTTCTGTTAGTAAAGAGCAACTACAAACCTTCTTAGATATTGCTACTGAGGCAGCTTGTGCGGGTGGCGCAGTCCTGAAATCCTATATGGGTAATCTCAAGGAAAAAGAGGTTGAAGAAAAGCGTCCTGGGGATTTGGTGACGATCGCAGATAAAGACTCGGAAGCAATGGTTCTCTCAATTTTGCAACGACACTTTCCTGATCATGGGATTTTGGCAGAAGAGTCTGGTGTATTAGGGAATACCGAGAGTCGATATTTATGGGCGATCGATCCTCTGGATGGCACAACTAATTATGCTCATCAATATCCATTTTCATCAGTTTCGATCGCTTTATTGATTGATGGAATTCCTTCCGTAGGTGCGATTTATGATCCTTTTCGCGATGAAATATTTCGGGCGGCAACAGGGTTAGGCGCAACTCTAAATCGTCTGCCGATCCATGTTTCTAAAACTACAGAACTCAGTCGCAGTTTGCTCGTGACTGGCTTTGCCTATGATCGCACTCTCGTTGAGGATAATAATTATGCTGAGTTTTGCCATTTTACACATATCACTCAAGGTGTGCGCCGTGGAGGTTCGGCGGCGATGGATTTAGCTTATGTGGCTTGTGGACGCTTAGATGGTTATTGGGAGAGAGGCTTGTCTCTATGGGACTTGGCGGCGGGCGTGGTGGTCGTGCGTGAAGCTGGTGGAATTGTTACGGCTTACGATGGTAGCAAACATATTCCCAAGTCTGGAAGGTTGCTAGCAACCAATGGGCATTTGCATGAACAAATGATTGCAGAATTAGCATTAATCAAGCCTTTACCGTTTAAATTTCCCTTTGGTCGTTAGCTTCGTTCTAAAAAAATAGAATAAAAAAACTGGTGCTTTGCACCAGCTTTTTTATTCTGGGATTGGGAAACGTTCCATTAGGTAGCAGAGACAATCTTGACGAACAATATCGGTATTGAGACTAAGCATTGATGGCATCACGGAAACTTTTAAAATAATTTTGCCATTTTGAATTTGGAAATAGCGATCGCCATGTTCTTCTCCTTCTTCACTTAAAGCTGATAAATAAGCTCTCTCAGTTTTTGCTGCTCCAAAGTTTTCTCCAATTGGTAATTCACAAAAATTTAAGCAATCCATACCATTAGGGAAAGTAATGTCATCATCAGGCTCTCCCGTAAAGCTGAAATTAATTTCTTCTGGGACTTTGACGATCGCTACCGTGTGAAACAAATCAATATCAGCGATCGCCGAATCAGGCAAATCATCAAAACTATCGAGATTAAGACAGGTTTCTACATATTCCAACGCATGAGCCGTGCCATCAGGTTTATCAGGCTGTCCACATTCCAAAACGATCGCAGGGCAAAACTTACCAAAGGCATAGGATTGCACTGTCTTCGGGCTTGTGTAATACACCACAGTTTTATCAAATAGTCTCGCTAAATGTCGAGAATGCTTGTCTAAATGAGTAATGCAGCCATAGTGAGGATTTCTCCCCGTATTGTTGTGAATATCGATGCTGGCAAATACGCCACGCGATCGCATTTCGGCAATTACTTTTTGTGCCATGATTTGCTCTGGCAATGGCTCAGATACATCCCCGATTTGCCAAATACGATTATAGTCAGGCTGATCTGCTAAATGCCTTTGGCGATATCTCGCACCTTCAATATTGCCAATGAACAAAGAAAGCGATCGCGGCAGCTTTTTGTTTTGATATTTACGAAGCAATTCCCGCATCGCTAACCAACTAGTTGTTTCATTACCATGTAACAAAATCGAAACAAATAACGCTGGCTGGCGATCACCTTCGAGGTGGATCAGTGTGGGGTGCTTTAGTAATTGCCAAAGTTGAGTAGATTCAAGATCTAGTAAGCCATCGGGTATGCGATCGAAAATATCAAGCATAGAAAATATATTTCAGATAGAGACAGCGCTAAGCGCCGTTTCTATTAAAACAAAAGGCACGCTATGCGTGCCTTTTGTTTGTAAAAACAATTTAGGCGCACCAATTGGTACGCCTAAATCTAAATGCAGGATAAAGAATAATTGCACTTAACGAAAAATAAACAAGAATCTCGCCAACTAAAATTAGTAGGTAAGACCCATGCTGCGGCTGGTTTCAGCACCAAGATAGACACGGACGCTTAGGAAGTCAGTGGGGCAAGCAGTTTCGCAACGTTTGCAACCAATGCAGTCCTCGGTACGGGGAGAAGAAGCGATTTGAGCCGCTTTACATCCATCCCAAGGAACCATTTCCAAAACATCACAAGGACAGGCACGCACGCATTGTGTGCAGCCGATACAGGTGTCATAAATTTTGACTGCATGCGACATATTGCTATTGCTCCAATCAATATATGTACCTAGTTTAGGCACGGGATGTTTAAACCCAAGTTTATCGTAGTGGTTTACATTCGATGCTTAGATTGTGAGATAACTTAAAACAAATTAATATTTGGGGCTGTAATCAAGTTTTTATCTTGAATTTTACATAGATTTCGTAAATCTAAGCCCATATTAAAGTGGGGCAGCACTTCGCATCGTTCAACTTTTCTGGGCTTTATGCCCCAGTAGTGGGGGGGGGGGGGGGGGGGGGGGGGGGTTTTTTTTTTTGGGGGGGGGGGGGGGGGGGACGGGCGTGGACGGTAGTGGTTCGGCCTTCGGCGGAAGCGGCGATGTTGCGGATTGGGTTGGGGTTGGGGACGTTGCTGGCCGTTTCGCATGGGCTGGGAGTTTGGGGATTGATGGGTGGCGGGCAGGCGCGGTGGGCGGCGCTCTTGACGCTGGTGGTGCCTGCGGTGGTTGAGTTGGTGTTTTGGGGGAAGGCGATTCGGAGCGGTGGTGGGCGAGCACTTTTGACGACTGAGACGGCGATTGCTGCGGTGCCGTTTGTCGCTGGTGGGCTGGTGTTGGCGATGGCGTGCAACCCGCCGGGGTGGTTGTGGGCGAGTGAGTTCGGCGGGTATGACGCGCTGTCGTATCACCTTGCGTTGCCGCAGGAATGGTTGGTGGCGGGACGGCTGCTCCCAAGTTCGGCAAATGTGTATTCGTTTTTGCCGTCGTATTTCGAGGCGGCGTTTATGCACTTGGGGGCGGCGGGTGGTTCGCCCGAGATTGGGCTTGCGGGTGAGCGGTGGCTGACGGCGGCGGATGGCCGCGGGTTGATCGCGTGTCAGTTGTTGCACGGTGGAGCGATGTTGCTCGCGGTGTGGACGATCGGGCGCATCGCGCGGGCGGTGATGCCGGAGGGTGTAGGAGAGCGGCGTGCGGTGGTTGCGGTGGCGCTGGTGCGAGCGTTGTTGTTGGTGACGCCGTGGTCGATTGTGGTGGGGTCTTTGGCGTACAACGAGTGGCCGATGATTGCGCTGGGAACTGCCGGATTGTGGGCGGCGATGGATGCGCGGCTGACGGTGGGGAAGCGAGCGGTGTTGGTGGCGGTGTTGGTAGGGTCTGCGTGCAGCGTGAAACCGACGGCGATGTTGTTCTTTGGGCCGGGTGCGTTGGTGTTGGGGTTGGTGGGTTTGAAGCCGCGAAAGTGGGCGGTTTTTGGGGCTGTGGGTGCGTTGGTGGGATTGGTGGTGTTGGCACCTTGGATGATTCGGAATTTCGTGGCGGCGGGGAATGTGGTGTTTCCGTTTGCGCCGGGAGTGTTTGGATATGGGCATTGGACGCTCGATCAGCACGAGCGGTTTGCAGCGGCGCATGAGTTTTCGGGGGGTGTGGTGGTTGCCTTTGCCTTTATTCCCTCTTCCTCTCTTATCCCGATCGCATTCCTACTGATGGGAACGTCTCGATCTCGTCAAATGCGGTACGCTCACCTTCCGCGCCCCAGATCACCAAAAATATCCTTGTATGGACTTAGCCTACGCCGCAGGTCGTGCAGGTGGAACTATGCCTGCGGTGTTGAATGCCGCTAATGAGCAAGTAGTAGAACTATTTTTGCAAGAGAGAATTCGTTATGTCCAAATTGCCGATTTGATTAAACATGTGTGTGATCGGCACAATTGCGTTTCTAATCCAGAGCTTGAAGATATTCTTGAAGCTGACAAATGGGCTAGAAATGCAGTGATCGAACAAGTTCTACTTAAAGTTTAGATAAGCTTTTCTCTGACACACAGCAAATATGTTCTTTATTGTGTAATGACGTTACGTGAAAGGGATTCCTAATTCCAAAAGATTTGCCAGTATATCCAAACAAACCCAAATTCATGGCAGGTTGACCAACTGCCAGCAATTCTCGTTATAAAAATTGGTTTTGAAACCCCCCCCGTGGTGGGCTTTAAAAAAAACAATTTTGGTGTTTCCCGCCCCAACGGCGCTGTAAACACCAAAATTGGTTTCATAATGAGAATTGCTGCCAACTGCATCCCAATAATCCGTCTAAATGGCAAGTGGCGCTACGTCGTATTACCCCAATAATTGCTCCTTAAAATTGGAATTTTACTATGATTGAGATTGCCATATTTGTTTTTCTGGGATGGATATTGTCTTTATGTTTGCATGAGTTTGGACATGCGATCGCAGCCTATTATGGTGGAGACACTTCAGTAAAAGAAAAAGGCTATTTGACACTCAATCCACTCAAATATGTTGATCCAGTTTTGACACTGATCATGCCGATGATTTTTTTATTGATGGGAGGGATTGGGCTGCCTGGAGCATCTGTATACATTAATTCTAGTCAGATCCGTAACCGTATGTGGTTGAGCCTGACTTCGATTGCGGGACCATTGGCAAGCTTGGTATCGGCGCTAATTCTAGTTGTCATCTATAAATTTAGTATTAGTCAACTATCCCCAGTCAGTCTTAATGAGCTGATGCAACTGAAATTTGCTTCTCAGTTATCTACTGACTTTCTTTTTGATATGTACAGGCAAGAAATCTCAAATTACTGGTTCATCTTTGGCTTATCAATACTTATTTATTTCGAAGTGTTTTCAGTAGTTCTTAATCTTCTCCCCATTCCTTCACTAGATGGATACGGCGCGATCGAGCCTTGGTTGCCTAGATCTTGGCAAGCAAAACTAGAGCCTGTAAAGAGGTATGGATTTGCAATTTTTCTGGCTTTATTTTGGTTCTTGCCCACATTTAGTAGGCAGTTCTCTCGATGGATTATGCAACTTACGGGATTGTTCGATATCGATGCAAACTATATCAGAACAGGGTTTACATTATTCCAACAAGCATCTACGCCTATGGCTGTAGCGATATTAGTCATATTTATCGTCATTCGTAAGCTCACGATTAAAAAACATGAAGCGCTATATCAAAGCGCTTTAGCTCATCAGCGTTTGAGAAAATTAGATGCAGCTTTGAAAGACTTAGAAAAGGCGATCGCAATTCAGCCTGATTTCCAGAAAGCCTTGCTGTTGAAAGCAGACATTCTTTATGAACGCCAAGATTATGCAGCAGCAGGGAGTATTTGGGAAGCATACCTCTCCGCCCATCCTCACGACTTGGATGTGCAGCAAAACTTTATCCGCACCTTAGGCAAGCTTGGTCGAAATGAAGAGGCTTTAGATGTATGCGATCGCCTTTTATTTGACAATCCTCATAATGTTTATATTTGGCAATTGAAGGTATGGATATTACATAATCTGCAAGATGAAGAGCGAGAATTAGAGGCTTGCGATCGCGGTATTGAGATTAAGCCAGATGCGGTCTATTTTTGGAATGTAAAAGCTGAAATCTTCACAAGTAGAGAATCTTTGCTAGAGGCTTTACAGGCTTATCAAAAAGTCACGGAAATAGATAGAAGAAATATCTCTGCTTGGGTATCTCAATCCAAGATTTTAATAAAATTAAATCGATTGGAGAATGCTTTAGTCTGTAGCGATCGGGCGTTGCAAATAGATCCGCGCGAATTAGATGCACTCCAGTACCACAGTTATATTCTTTGTTTGCTCCATCGACTCGATGAAGCAATTGAATTTCTGGATCGGATGCTCAGAATCGATCCTAAGCGTTCTGTGGCTTTTTACAATAAAGCTTGCTGCTATGCCGAGCGTAAACAGTTAGATTTAGCGATCGCTAATCTCAAGTCAGCGATTCTTTATGACAGTAGCTTAGAACTAAAAGAACAAGCTCAAACCGATGAAAGTTTTGCCAAAATTCGAGATACTTCAGAATTTCAACAATTACTCGCATGAAATTAGCCTTGCACTCAAGTGCAGGCTAAAAGCTCAAACCCGTTGAAACGGGTTGCATAAAATTAAACAAGGTGGGCATTGCCCACCCGACGAATTACTGCCCACCAGACTAATTGCGTAGAAGTAATCTTTAGTCCACTTCAGTGGACTTGCGCTTTGAGCCAAGAACTTGAGTTCTTGGCTTAGCTTGCGATCGCAATAGTTTAAAATGCAGACAATCTTAAAATTTTTTAGTAGTTTTGTTTCGCATGATCGATTCGCCCCAGCCAGTAGTTGAACGACCATTTCACAAATTTCGCACAGCGATCGCCAATAAGGAATTTCTGATTACGGCTGAGGTATCTCCACCCAAGGGCAGAGATCCAACGCATATGCTCGAACAAACGCGATCGCTCAAAGATCGAGTTCATGCAGTTAATATTACTGATTCTAGTCGGGCGGTGATGAGCATGAGCCCAATCGCTGCTTCAGTTTTGATCCAGCAGCAAATCGGGATTGAAACTGTCTGCCAACTTGCCTGTCGCGATCGCAATCGGATTGCATTGCAAGGAGATTTATTTGGGGCGGCGGCGTTAGGAATCACCAATATTCTTGCGCTCACGGGCGATCCCGTAAAAGCTGGAGATACACCCGATGCGCGATCGGTGTTTGACTATGAATCGGTTCGGTTATTACAATTAATTCAAAAGCTTAATCAAGGATTTGATGCCAACGGCAAAGCATTGCCCCATCAAGGGACGGACTTTTTAGCAGGAGCCGCAGTTGATCCGCAGTCGCCCAGTTGGTCGGGTTTACAAAAGCGGTTTGAGCGCAAGATTAATGCGGGGGCGCAATTTTTTCAAAGCCAATTAATTACCGATTTTGAGCGCCTCGATAAATTTGTCCATCAAATTGCCAATCAATCCGACAAGCCCATTCTGGCAGGAATATTTTTAATTAAATCAGCTAAAAATGCGCTGTTTCTGAATAAATTTGTGCCAGGGGTGCAGATTCCTGACCATATAATTGAGCGTCTAGCTCAAGCTAAATCCCCTTTACAGGAAGGCATCGCGATCGCGGCTGAACAGATCCAAACAGCTCGGCAAATTTGTCAAGGCGTGCATATTATGGCTATCAAAGCTGAACACTTGATTCCAGAGATTCTAGACCTTGCAGGTGTGTCAATTATCTAACTTTAGGGAGGTTTACTTTATAAAACTTCCTAAATCTCAACACATTCGGTTAATCTAAGGAATCACCCTACCTAACATCTATGGCAAGACGTAGATATTCTTCAACCCTGAATACACCTCCCACTGAACCAAGATCGAACGGGACAACGACCAAACTGGCGATCGCAGGTGCGATTTTTGCGGTCGGTATTGGTGTTGGTATTGCCCTGTCTACGCTCAACCCTACACCGCGTACTGTTGATGCGATTCGTTTAGACAATCTTGCCCCTAGCCGTGATTTTTGTAATAACTATGGCGCATCGGCAATGGTGATGAGTAGCCGTGTTTACGTCACACTCAACCCTTTTAACGTTTTCATCAGCCAAGCTGAACCTGTCCCTGGATGTGTAGTTTTACCGAATAACTGGAATGTGCTTTTACAAAAAAATGTGATTAAAGAAGCTGATATTCGGCAATGTAAAGACAGGATGAATACCTTTGGCTTTACAGGCGATCTAGACAAGGCTCCCACCGTTGATTGTATTTACGAAAGTAAAAACGCTTCTGAAAAGTTTACTAACGGTCTGCCAGCCGTGCCTAGTCCTAGTCCTCAGCCATAAAAAAAGTGCGCCTAGCGCACTTTTTTATACTCAAATTAAACGCAAAAAAATAACGACGGTGCTTCGCGCCATCGTTATTTTTTTGCGTTTAACATTCATCAAATGATTCAACATCTAACAAATGGCGGTATGGCTCGGCTAGCTCTGAGCCTTTAAAAGCTAGTGCTCGCAAAATATGCCAATCACTTAAGCTCTCAAAAGCATTGGCATAGTCATCACGTTCTAAACGATCAGCGATCGCAGCAACATCTGACGCACTAAATTTACTAGGATCGACTTCTGGAGCTTCGCCAACTACATCCTTTGAAGGGTTATTAACCATATCGCTCTATGACAGTCCTGTGAACGGAGAGAGAGGGATTTGAACCCTCGGTACGGAGTTACCTGCCGTACAACAGATTAGCAATCTGCCGCTTTCGTCCACTCAGCCATCTCTCCAAATTTATTAGGAACTATATCTTATCAGATACCGTGCATAATGCAACCTAATTGTTAAATTTAATAAATTTCACTTTGGGTTGCTTGCTCTGAGAGAACTTCGCCGCCTTAGTCTCGATTTCTTGCAACTGTCCCAAAGCCAATCCACAGGGAAATCCATACTTGGCTTTGACGCGATCGCTGGCAATATTTAGAGCCGTACGCGATCGCTCGACAAAATCCACGAGGTCATATTCGGTATCTGCTGCGAAATATTCTTTGACGATCAAAGATGGCGAATAGCAGGAATCTTGAGATTCATCTGGCCAAACGATTTGAAACCGAACTTCAGGCATAAAAGCTCCATCAGAATTAGGTTAGCGGCGCTTCGCGTCGCCTAACCTAATTTTTGCATTTTTTTGTAATGAGCTGTATGCATCTGCGCCGAATTTTCCCATGTATATTTTGGCAAAATGGACTGGCTAGCTTGCACTAAAGCCTGACTAACATCAGATTGCCTAATTAAGCGCATTGCTTGAGCGATCGCACCCACATCGTCAGGATTAACCAGCAAAGCTTGTTGATTAGATAAAAATTCGGTAAAGGGCGGACAGTTAGAAGTGATGATTGGTAGCCCCGATGCGATCGCCTCCATGATTACCAAACCCCAGCCCTCTTTGGCGGATGGGAAGACAAAAGCATCAGCACAACGATAAAGTGCGGGTAATTCAGCATCAGTGAGAACCCCTGTAATGATTAGAGATTTAGCAATATCTAATTCCTGTGCGATCGCTAGAAATTGATCGCGATATGCTTGATAGTCAAATAATGTTGCCCCTCCCGCAATCACCAACTGAGCCTTGGGACAGTCCGCAAGAACCTGAGCAAAAGCTTGAATCAGCTTAATTGAATTTTTGCGTGGTTCAATCCCGCCCACAGTCAGATAAATCGGTGCATTTGTTAAACCCAATTTCAACCCAAATTTTTGGCTGATTTGTGATTCAGTACCATTGCGATCTCTAGAAAATCTTTGCAGATTCACTCCGTTAATTACTCGTGGCGCATGGATTTGATAATGTTCATAAATTTGGGTTTGCCAACCTGCACTTACGCATAGGCAAAGCTCAGCTTCTCGAATAGAGCGATCCTGACAAGCCTGTAAGTAAGGGCTATTGTAATCTTCGATATGGTGAATGGTGCGCACAAAGTGGGGAATGAGTCCTTGCGATCGCAAAATTGCTAAAGCATTGGCACTGATGCAGTCCTGAGCATGATAAATATCATAATCTAGTGACGAATTCTGCAAATAATCCACAAATTCCTGAATGCGTTGCTGAATTAGTTGATCTATTTCCTGTGGTGCAGGTTGTGCAAGAATTGGTTGAAATTCGCAGGACAAATGGCGCTCAAATCCCGAACCATCTTTATCTAATGCATAGATACATACTTGATGTCCTAAAGCTTGCAATGCTTCCGCAAGTTCTAGGGTATGGATCACGCTCCCTCTAGGTTTTGTGGAATAAGTGAGTAAAGCGATGCGTAATTTCGATGACTGCGGCATGGATTATATTTTATGGGCAACGTGAAAAGCGGAGATGAAAGAGAGCTTTAGGCGATCGCAGGATCGATCCAATGCCAAGATGTTGCGGCTAGAACTGCATCAAAGTAATCGCATTCTAATTCCCATTCTTCAAAGGCTAGATTTTGAATTTCGACATCAGGATATTCTGCACAATTGAGTTTAGCTAATTCTGAAGCTTCTCGATTTGGCTCTAGACTCAATAGCGAAAACCCAAGCTGAGCAAGTGGCACTGTTGCGATCGCGGGACCACAACCTAATTCTAAAATTTTGGCTTTTGGGGACAACTGAGCAAGCTGTATTGCTCGTTCAATTACAGTTTGTGGATATCGGGGTCTGACACGATTATAGGCTTCAGCGACGGAGCCATACCAATTCTTTCTTTCGCCTAAGTCTTTGCCAGCGTAGTCTTTTACTACTTCTGTCCAAGTTTTGTTGCTAATATCACCTCGTTTTTCTTTACCCATTATTTTTGCCCATACATGCCCATACAGCAGTTTGCACATTGCTTAACTTTATAGCGATCGCCAGCTTTCAAAATATTTCGCGTAACATTAATATATAGAGAAACTCCGTCAAGGCAAAACATGAATTACGATGCGATCGCGATCGGGGCAGGGCTGTCGGGCTGTAGCGCCGCCATTCAATTAGCAAAACTTGGCTACCGCGTCCTGTTGCTAGAGCAAAGTCATTACCCAATGCACAAACTCTGTGGCGAGTTTCTATCCGTTGAAGTAACCGCAGCATTTGAGCATCTGGGCATCCTAGAACAGGTGCATAAAATTGGTGCTCAGCCAATTCATCGCGCTTACCTAACCACTGCTAAAGGTGCATCATTTCGGAGTAAGCTCCCTAGCACAGCATTAGGACTAAGCCGCTATCAACTAGACTTGATGCTATTTCAACGGGCACAAGCAGTGAATGTAACTTGTATCGATAACATCAAGGTTACAGGCGTTACAGGCAATCTCTCAGAAGGATTTACGGTGAATACGACTAAAGGAGAATTCTCTGGACAGATCGTATTGGGTGCATTTGGTAAACGCTCATCGCTCGATCGCCATCTTAATCGGTCATTTGTGCAAAAGCGATCGCCTTGGATTGCTTACAAAGGACATTTCACAGGTGTAGATATAGCCGATGTGATTGAATTACATGCTTTCCCCAACGGCTATTGCGGCTTATCGCAGATCGAAACAGGGGAAATAAATGTTTGTTGGATTGCCCATGAACGGGTGATGAAAGAGCCAACGCATCCAGAGCTAGATATTCCTGAATCCCTAGCCAAAAATCCTGTCCTCGCCGATCGCTTTCGCCATATGCAAAGAGTTTCCACTTCATTGCAAGGATTAAGCCAGATTAGCTTTGAACTGAAAGAGAACTTTCATAATGATATTTGCATGATTGGCGATACGGCTGGGATGATTACGCCGCTGTGTGGTGACGGTATGGCGATGGCATTGCGGTCATCCGAAATCGCGGTTCCTTTTGTGAGTCAATTTCTGGAACATCAAATCACAGCGCTCTCCTTTAAGAAACAATATGCGATCGCATGGCGTAAGGAATTTCAAACGCGCTTGCAGCTAGGCAGAATCATGCATAATTGCTTTGTCCAGCCTTCCCTTGCAAATATGGGCGTGAGCCTATGTCAAATGGTTCCCGCCTTAGGGAATTGGATTATCGGTGCAACCCGTGGTAAGCCACAGCAGTTACTCGGCAACGAACTTGCCAGTAATGCGCTCTCCTAATGCTATGCCCACACCTGCAGCAAGAAAGGCGATCACCGTTAACAAAATTACATTTGGCGTTGAGATCATCTCCGCAGGTTTAGGAACCAGATAACCAAAAACTGCGATCGCTCCCGATAGCCCACCAAAGAACATGCCCACAGTCAATCCACTTAGGGATTTAGGAACCATTGTTAGCGCGAAGGCAATCATGCCATTGTTTACGGCGCTGAGACAGGTGAGCATAAATAGAATGATGATGATGGATGCGATCGCACCGTAGCCAGCAGATAACAAGCCTAAACCTGCGGCAACACAGCCCAAGCTAATAATCATTAGGCGTTTGTTATCAATTAACTTCGAGATTCTACCTGTAAATAAAGCTATAAAGCCTTGAGAAATCAAAGCTGTTCCCATTAATAGTTCAAAAGGTAAACCTGTAAATCCTGTAATATCCGCTTTGATCGTTCGAGGTAATACATCCCCCATTAGCAAGCGCATTCCCAGACCGATTGCCGCACCAACAAATAGGACAATCGCTAAGTTGCTCAAACAATCGCGAATTGGTAAAGGTTCTTGTTTTTCTAATTCTGGATTAAGATTTTTGGGAATATGCGTCATGGCACTCCGCAAACCTGCCACACTTGCAAGCAGGACTATCGAAGCGATCGTAAAAGTCGCAGGTGCGCCAAGACTCAAAATAAATTTCGTCCCCAAAGGTCTGATCGAAGCAACAAAACCACCGACTAGCGTTAACACACTGCCAGCAAGTGGTAGTTTTGTCGCTCCCGCAAAGATCCCGAGCAAGCACATGACGGGACTCCGAAAGGTTGACATCACGATCGCCCAGAGGATGGCTAGACTGAGCAAAAGTAGTCGTGTAATTTCGTTTGCGCCACCAAAAATAACAACACAGGGTAATCCAACTAATAAAGCTGTTGAGGCGATCGCAGCGGCAATAATAAAGGGCATTCGTGTGCTATACCAACGCTGCCAGCGATCGGACAGACCACCAAATAATGGCTCGACAATTACCGCGATCACGTTTTCGATTACTAGTATTAGCGCTGCAAATTGTTGTGCTTGACTGGTTGGATAGCCAAAAACCTGTTCGATAAACTGCGGTAAATAGATCGCATAAGCGATCCAAGTCAGAGTCATTGCACCCTGAACTGATGCTAAGCCCCATACTTGGAGCCAACGCACTTGATCAGGCGCTTGATTTGATGGTGATGCGATCGTCATTAAAAAACTTTCCTCAATTTGTCGCGATATAACTAAAGCGATTTCCCATTTTAAAATTACCCCACCCTAGCTCTCACCTTGCAACTACCGTGTACACACAAGTCAGTTTGTGTGTGAAATCAGGGGGATTACCCCACCCTAACCCTCCCCTTTGCAAGGGGAGGGAATAAGATTTCTGGTCTTCCCCCTTTGCAAGGGGGAATTAAAGGGAGTACGTCCGATTTAAATCTAGTCGTTGGGAGAATCTTTACAAGAAGAAATATCCTAAGAAGAGTCGCTATGCGACTCCTCTTGATTAAAACTGCATACAGCCTTGCATAGAAACTTTGCCGTCGGGCATAGTTGCACGGCAAAGATTAGCTTGACTTAGATCTACATTGGTTACATTGGCATTGGTGAGGTCAGCACGATACAAATCCGCACCCTTGAGATTCGCGCCAGTCAAATCTGCACCATATAAGCTTGCGTTTCGCAAAGAGGCATTAGTTAGATTAGCGCCGTTGAGCTTGGCATAAACCAACTCGATATCAATCAAGTTAGAGTTTTGCAAATTCGCTTCGGTTAAATCAGCATATTTCCAGCGACTATTACGAGCATTTGCGCCAGACAAATTTACTTTGATCAAATCGCTATGAATCAAGAAAGTATTTCGTAGATCTGAGTTGCTGAGATCTGCACCACGAAAATCAGCATAATACATGGTACTAAAAGCCAAAGTTGCCCCAGAGAGAGAACTTTTGCGTAGATCAGCAACATCAAGGAATGATTCGCGTAAATTGACCCCATTTGCCGCAATGCCACTTAGCTCGCATCGCTGACAAGTACGATGAGTCAAAAGTTCTTGGAGATGTCCAGCATTTTGCGCTTGGACGCTTGATGCTATGCCCATTGTCATGAAGCTAGTCACAAAGGCGCTAGCGATCGCAGTCACGGAGTGAGTAAAGGCTGTTGACTTCATAAAAAAGTACCTAAATTGAGCAATCCCTCTTTAATAATTATCATACGCGCCCTCTATACAACACCGCAAAATGTAACAAAAAACTAAAAGTAATGAAGGTGCAAAGCGTCTGCATTACTTTTAGTTGTTGTCGCCAGTCATGTTAAGAAATGAATAACCCCGCCGCAAGCGGACGGGGTATCAAATTCTTTTTTACTAGAATTTACTCACACCGCAGAGCGGTGGGGTATTTACCCTCTTAGTTCAAATAAAATCCAAAAGAGAGCTGCATCGCGAAGCGACGCAGCTCTCTTTTGGATTTTATTTGATGATAGTCATAGTTGATGGTCTGATGATTTTGTATACTTGTAGTATTTGTTAATGTTTTGTTATGGATAGTATTGAATGTTCGAGCAGTTTCTAGAGACAAATGGTTTGTCATTTCGCCCCGAAGTTATTCCAATTTTGGGAGTACTAATTCTGCTAGAGGCAATTCTGTCTGCGGATAATGCGATCGCTCTTGCTGCGATCGTGCGTAGTTTGCCAGATCCTAAGCAAGAAGAATGGGCGCTACGTTACGGCTTAATTGGCGCATTTGTATTACGGGTGGTGTTGATCTTTACTGCAACATGGGTAATTAAATATTGGCAATTTGAACTAGCTGGCTCGGTATATTTGCTGTGGCTGTCGGGGAAATTTTTCTTGGAAAAGTCTCAAGCGGGGCATGATACACAGCACCCAGTGCGGATGGCCGATAAATTATGGCAAGTTGTCGCACTAGTTTCACTGACGGATTTGGCTTTTTCACTAGATAGCGTAACGGCAGCAGTTGCCGTCGCTCAAGAGACTTGGCTAGTGCTGATTGGTGGAGTCGCCGGAATTATCGCCTTGCGTTTTCTAGCAGGACTGTTTATCAAATGGTTAGCAGAATTTACACACCTTGAATCGGCAGGCTATCTGATCGTCTTACTTGTAGGTTTACGTCTATTTATCAAAGTGTTTTCTGATAGCTTAGTTCCTCCCGAATGGTTGATGCTGACTTGCATCGGACTAGTTTTTATCTGGGGATTTTCTAAACGTGAGCCAGTCGATGAAATTGAGGCGATCGCAGAGCAAACCAAATAATTTATTGAGAGGAGCGCTAAGCGCTCCTCTCTTTTGTCTACAATAATCAAGATAGAAAAAGGGAAAATAGCCAGATGTTTGAATATCCTGATGACTTGAAATACACTAACTCCCACGAATATATTCGACTGGAAGATGACACCGCCACAGTTGGAATTACGGCTTTTGCGATCGATCAACTCGGCGATATTGTGTTTCTCGATCTTCCTGAAGTGGGGACAAGGGTAGAAAAAGGTCAAACTTTCGGCACAATTGAGTCGGTCAAAGCGGTAGAAGATATCTATTCCCCCGTAACTGGTACAGTAATGGAATCTAATACAGCTCTAGTCGATGAGCCTGAAATCATTGGCAATGATCCTTACGGTGCATCATGGTTGCTTAAAGTAAATATTGAAGATGTTGGCGAACTAGCTGGCACTATGTCTGCAAGTGAATATCGCGGTAAGGTCGAAGGAATCTAGAAAAAATCGGCACTGAGTGCCGATTTTTTTAAGCTTGAAAGAAAGCAGTTACCCCAAAAACTAGAAACAGAACGCCACCGATTCCTGTAATTACCCGTTCAGAGATTCGCCCCGCAACTAAACGACCACCAATCACGGCGATCACTGTACAGATCCCATGTCCCAAAATTGCACCAAGGGTCACAAAAATCGGATCATTTGCTGCCGCTAACGCGATCGTGCTGATTTGCGTGCGATCGCCCCATTCTGCCAAGAAAGTCATCACAAAAGCCTGTATCCAAACGCCGATTTGTGGATAACGCGCTAAAATCTTGCCAAAAACGGGAATTGAAGTTTGTGGATTTTGCCCTGCAACAGTTTCCTCGGCTTCCTTTACGACTTCTTCAGTTGAATTAGGCGACATTCGTACTGCATCGACAATTAGCTTTACACCAAAAATCAAGAATAAGGCGATCGCTCCATAGTGAGTATAAACCTTTGGTAATAGTGATACAGCTTGTCCTAGCAGAACCGATAATACTGTCATCAAAGCCAGTGCAGATAGCACTGACGAAAACACGATGCGGTGGTTGTAGCGCATCGATAAAATCACAGCGATAAAAAAAGTTTTATCCCCTAATTCCGAAATCGTAATTAGCAATAAACTGGCTGTAAAAGCTTGCAGCAATCTCTTAATTCTCTATACTATTTAGATTCTATTGTAAATCATATAGAGAGAATTTTTATGTGTTTGAGAGCTAATAAAAAGCCATGTAAGCCTTTCTGTAGCTACATTATAGATAATAAGTGAACTATGAACTGATAATGAGTGAACTATGAACTGTTTATGAATCAATAATGAATTGCCTTGGTTTTTACTGTGTAATTCCTGTTCCTTTTAATCGTGGAGGTAATTCGACTGTAAATGTCGAGCCTTGATTGACTACACTTTCTACGGAAATTGTGCCGCCCATCAACAAAACAAGCTGCTCGGTAATTGCTAAACCTAGCCCTGTTCCACCATGTTTGCGTGTTGAGGATTGATCGACTTGACGGAATTGTTCAAAAATTGTGCGCTGGAACTCAGGCTCAATACCGATGCCTGTATCGCGTACAGAGATGAGAATATTTGATGTTGCGAAAGGAGAAATTTGTACTTCTTCGCTAGATGGATCATTGGGATCTGTAGTTATCTCAGATGCAGACATGTCTAGCCCTGTATTTGGTATTTCCGCATATGTTAGCTCCACACAGACTTCACCACTGTCAGTGAATTTAATCGCATTAGAAACTAAGTTGGTAATCACCTGCTTAATCCGAATCGAGTCATGATAAATTGCACAAGTGCCAATATGATTTTCAAATACAAAATTGAGAGATTTGACACTCGCTAGGGGTTGCAGACTTTCGCAGGTATGGTGAATTAATTCATCAAGATTAAAGATTTCTGGATGAGCTTCCATTTTGCCTGCTTCAATTTTTGATAGGTCGAGAATATCGTTAATCAAATCCAGTAGATTTTTGCCATTACGAAGTATGCGTTCTACCATATCAACTTGGCTTGATGAGAGGGCATCGCGTCGTTGGCGTAATAGTACTTGAGAAAAACCAATAATCGCATTCATCGGTGTGCGTAGTTCATGACTCATATTTGCCAAGAACTGACTCTTAAGTTGAGTTGCCTCCAATAATTGAGCATTTTGAGCTTCAATTTGGTTGATTAGCTGAGCATTACCGATCGCGATCGCAGCTTGCACTCCAAAAGAAGCTAATAGATTCAAATCTTCGCGAGAGCTAGCTCTCTCTAACTGGGCATGTCCGATCGCTAATACGCCCAAACGTCCAGAGCGACTAGACTCGATGGGCACACATAAAGCACTTTTAACAGGTAAATCTTCAATGAGATGTGATTCGCCAGCCTTAATTTCGACAGGGATTCCTTCTTTAAATACCTGTGCTATCAGATTTTGGGCATCCAAATCAAAGGATTCTTGCAGAGGGAAATCCTCTGGCAAGCCTTTTGTCGCTGATAGCGTTAGTCGATTTTCTTTAGGATTGTACAGGGCAATCACACATATCTCTGCCCACATGATTGCATCACAAGTCGCTTCCACCACTGATTCCAAAAGGACATCAAGATCTTGCAACTGTTGGTTAATTAAGTTGGTAAGCCGTTGCAAAATACTCATCCGCTTTTGCTGCTCGATCATGATTTTATTTGTCTCTTGCAGCACCTTATCGCGATAACGCTGCTCCGTAACATCGCGCAAAATCATCACACTACCAATTAGCTCTGATTCAGTGCCAACTAGTGGTGCAGCCTTAGTACTGAGAATGATTTCATTCCCTTCAGGTGGACGTAAAACTACTTGATCTTCTACGACTTCCCCAGTGGACATGGCGCGAAAAACTACCAGATTTGCTAAGTCTACAGGTTCGCCATCCTGATGTCTGATGTCAAATTGTTTAACAATCTCTTCCATTGATTTCGCAATTACAGGTGAAGCGGCGATACCTGCATTTAAAGCATTAAAGCTGAGAATTTTGCGTCCTGCGGAGTTGATTTTGAGAATGCGTCCTGCGGGATCGCTAAGTAATACGCCATCAGCAAGCTGCTCGAATACAGTAGTTAGTTCCTCTCGCTGACGGGCGATCGTTTCAATACTCTGAGCATTGCTAATTGCGGTGGCAAGACGACGACCAATGGATTGGAGAATGTTGCGCCCTCGATCGGACATCGGTGTGAGACTTGCCAAAAATAGCACGCCTACAAGACTGCTCCTAAGCATCAGCGGATATGCCGAAAGACTCTGAGGCAATAAATCACCCACGGGTGTTCGATAAACCAGAGTCTGCCCTTTGAGGCGATCGCCTTCCCAAATAATCGCTTCTTGTAGTTGTCCTGCTTGACCAATAATCCCTTCACCAAGGGTGATTTCTGCTAATGCTTGGCTAGTTTTATAGCCCCATTCGGCAGCTAATATGAGACATCCTTCAGGACGTGAGGTCGGAATTTCCCAAAGGTAAATGCTACCGAGTTGTGCGCCTGAAAGTTTACAAATTTCTTCTAAACTTGCCTTTATTAATTTGTATTGATCAGTGGTGTTGACTAAAACGCGATCGAGGGATTGCAGCGCAAATTGAATGTCACGGGCTTCTAAGGTGGCGGTTTTGGTTTCTAGATGCGCCGCCATGCGATTAAATACTTTGGCAAATTCGCCAATTTCATCGGATCGATTTAATTGCGATCGCGCGGACAAGTTGCCTGTAGATAGTTCTTCGGCTGTTTCTGCTAGCTCTGATAGCGGTGGTTGAATACTCCGAATAATGGAAATGGCGACAAATAGCCCCGAACCTAAACCCGCAGAGAAAATAACGATCGCTAGCCATGTGGTGAAGGCTTCTAATTCGGGTGTGCCTTGTTGGATATGCAGCAACAAGATCAATGTTGCTGTGGCTAGCAGCGAGATACTTGTGGTCAGCCCAAAAATCAAGCGATTGACTAAACTTTCACGGCGGGGCAGGTTGGCATTGGTCATGGAGCTTTAGTTTAGTTTGGCGATCTAATCTGATTTTAGTACTTTTAGTCAAGTTGCTTAAAGGCGATCGCGCAAGAATATAGCTCAATCCTGTTCTGATGAAGGTAAACGGCGACGGGCGGAGCCGATCGCTTCTTGTAATTTTGCTTGAAGCAATTCTTTAGGTGGTAGCACTCGACAGGTTAAACCAATTTTATTCTAAAATCTAAGCAAAGTTGATTTTGAGACTGAGTACTAACTCAAGGTATTCACTATGCAAACACTAGCTGTTACTGAGGCTGTCACAACAATCGTTGAAGCAGAACAAAAATTTGGCTTGAGTCGTAGTGAATTGAAGGATTTTTTTACAGAATGGTATGACGAGCTTCCTGAAATGAATTCTAGCGATCGCGCTAGTCTAGAAGTTCTCTGGCGGCGTTATATTTATCATCGCTCTGGTGGACATTTGCTAGAAAGTACGGTGATGTTGTTGCTGGTTTCTCCATTACTGACGATTACTGGTTTATATGATCCTCCTTTCCTTCTCAAAGCGGAAGAGTCTGTGCTGATCAAGATATCGGATAGTGAAGAAACTCTACAGGGACGCATTGATGTGTTGGTATTGCGCGATCGCTTTTGGATCATCGTTTTAGAATCGAAGAAAACAATGCTTTCGGTTTGGTCTGCTTTGCCGCAAACTCTTGCTTATTTGATGGCTAGTCCCAATGGCGGCGGTACGCATCCCGCAGGGAATCACCCTACTTTTGCGATGTTAACTAATGGTGATGATATTGTGTTTGTGAAGCTAGAGGGTAAGCAATATGGAATGTCTCAGGTTTTGTCTCCTCTGGTTAATCAGGGTGAGTTAGAGGTGGCATGGCGAGTTTTACGCAAGATTGCAGAAGTAGAAGTTTGATAGCGATCGCTGTGTTGCTCCTGCGGCGATCGCTAAACGTTGATACAATGCTTCTGGTATCTGCAAAACAACTGTTTCAGCCATATTTTTAATTATTTTTTAGTTCTGAGACTGAGTATGCTTGTGCTAATTCTGCCATAAGAATTCTGGGTCTAGTCCTTTTATGCAAATTGCTTGAGAGAGATTGCTATTTTCACCTCTAACGATCTTACATTTGCCAATAGAGCATAGTAATTTCAGCATTGAAGACAACGGCGGCGCGTTGCTTAGCGACATCAATAATAAGCCTAAAAGCTAGAGTAAACCATTTACAATATGATTTCCAGCTAAAATATTTAAAATAAGAAATTGGGTAAAAAACTTTCGTATTTATGCAAAATAAAAATTTCTGGGAAGCATGTGTTGGTAAGACTATTGATGATAGGTATAGTTTGGAAAAGCTGATTGCGCCAATTCAAGGATGAAATGCAACACCTAGAGATCTTTGCGTAAAGGGACTCATAAGGATATTCTGATATTAATCACAATAATTAGGATACCCTCATGAGCTTTGTCCATCTTACCACCACAGAAAGAAGTGAACTGTATAAACTAAGAGTAATTGAGCAATTATCTGTATCAGAGATAGGTCGTCGCTTGAAGCGAAACAAAAGTACGATTTCAAGAGAGTTATCGCGCAATACAGACGAGCGACAGATTGGCTATTTGCCAGATACTGCGGTTGCCCTGATGAAAGCAAGACGGAAACAAGCAAAGGTAAGATTTCAGAGCATCAGTGCTGAGACGATCGCCGAAGTCAAACAACGGTTAGAGCAACACCACAGCCCAGAGCAACTAGCAGGGAGAATGGAAAGGGAGGGGCTAGGTAAAATCAGCTATGAGACGATTTATCTGATGATCTATGCAAACCATCAAGAGATGGGAATATATCAACAATATCTGAGGCAGAAGCAAAAGCAACGAAGGCGCAAAGGTCGCCATCAGAAGCGAGGTGGCATTCCCAATAGGGTAGGGATAGAGAATCGACCGAAGATTGCAGATTTAAAAACAGAGATTGGACATTGGGAAAGTGATACGGTAATCGGGTGCAACCACACAGGTATCGTAGTTACGCATGTTGATAAAGCATCGAAGTATTTACTTGCTGGACTAGCTAAGAACAAGACGATGGATGAGATAAACAGAGTGACATTCAATCTATTTGAGCCTATAGAATCAACATCTCGAAAGACAATGACCTTTGATAATGGAAGAGAATTCTGTGGGCATGAGAAGCTATCTGAAAGATTGAAACTAGAGACCTTCTTTGCGAATCCATATCATTCATGGGAACGTGGATTGAATGAACACACCAATGGATTAATTAGAGAGTTCTATCCCAAAAGTACAAACTTTAAAATCGTGAAAGAAGAGGACTTTCAGAAGGCAGTGAATTTGATCAATCACAGACCCAGAAAATCACTTGACTATCGTACTCCTTACGAAGTATTCTTTGCTTCATCAGAACCCGTTGCATTTCATCCTTGAATTGGCGCTTTGCCAGTAAACTTTTGCCAGTCTACTAAGTCATCAAACCGCCTAATTGGAACCTTAATCGCATTGAACTGATGAGTTGCCGAATGTTCAGGAAATACTCCCGCTGAACCAGATGTCCCAATTGGCATTAATAATTCTATTTCTCCATCAGTATCGCCAACGGCGAGATTATAAATCTGGTATTTACAGAGCGCATTAGCCGTCAAAGATTTTTCTAAAGCCTTAGCTAAGCGGGGCTGAGGCTCAACAGCAAGTACAAAGCCATTCGCTCCAACCATCTTGCTCGCCACGATCGCAAAGCTCCCATGATTTGCGCCAATATCCAGAAAAGTATCACCTTCAGAAAGTAATTGAGATAAAACTCGCGTATCGGTATCTCCACTAGCTAGCTCATTCACTACTTGAAAGAGACGCATATCTGTTGGATTGAGAAATACTTGATAGCCAGCTAGCTTTAGTTCTAAATATTGATCTGGCGAAAGTCGATAAAAAATATTTGAGAGAAACCTAAATAATTCTCTCCCGCCTTTGAGATAGCTTTTGCCTGTGAGACCAAAATACAGCTTACAGTACAAACTGAAGATACGGTACAGAAATGGTAACTGTTTACTAAGAGTCGGATTGAGCACCCACCCTAAAACTGAGCGATCATATAGCCAATCATCGGGTTGATCTAGTTTGCTCTCTAGTTTTGCCATAGAAGAATTTCTGACCATAAAAATTTTGTCTCTCTTGAAATCAAGAACCAGTTTATTTGTGACGCGGCAAAGCCGCGCCACAAATAAACTGGAATCTAAAGGCGGGAAGGATGCAGCGATCGCACAGGAATTTGGTTCGTACTTAGATAATCTTTAATCTCGGAGATCGTTAGTTCTCCATAATGAAGTAACGAAGCCAGTAAAGCCGCTTCAGCTCTACCTTCGGTCACTGCTTGCAGAATATGTTCACAATTACCAGCACCACCTGAAGCTATTACAGGAACTTCCACTAAATCTGCGACTTGACGAGTTAGCTCCAGATCATAACCTGCCTTTGTCCCATCAGCATCCATGCTAGTAAGTAAAATTTCACCAGCGCCACGCTTGACGACTTCTTGCGCCCACCAGAGCGCATCAATACCTGTATTTTCGCGCCCACCCCGTACATACACATCCCAACCGAGATTATTAGGATCATTCCTCCGTCTGGCATCGATCGCCACAACAATGCACTGATTACCAAAGCGATCGCTACTGCGATTAATTAAAGCTGGATCATTTACTGCTGCTGAATTCATGCTCACCTTATCCGCACCTGCTCGTAAAAGCTCCCGAATATTGTCAAGATTTCGCACACCGCCGCCTACTGTGAGTGGAATAAATACTTGCTCAGCAGTGCGATAGACAACATCCAAAATAATACCGCGATCTTCGTGGGTGGCTGTGATATCTAGAAATACCAGTTCATCGGCTCCTGCGAGGTTATAAGCCTGCGCTAGTTCCACAGGATCTCCTGCATCCTTAAGATCGACAAAGTTGATCCCTTTGACGACTCGACCTGCTTTTACATCTAGACAAGGCAAAATGCGTTTCGCTAGCATAAGCTCTTCAAATTTCCCAAAATCACAGCAAGAATTAATATTTTACAGCGCTTTGTGATCGCGATTCTTTAAACTAAAAAGATGAAAGGCAGTGCGAAGCACTGCCTTTCATCTTTACTTGGCGATCGCCAAGGTTTTGATCTCAGGAAAAACGAGAGGCTCATTTAGCGTTTGACTCATATTGCCAATAATCGCTTGTAAATAAACACGCAACTGTTGGAATTTAGTCACATTGGGCTGATATGTACCATCAGTTTCCAACTCAAACAATCGACCAGCAAATAAGTCACTGCTAAGCGTCGGATCTTCTAAAACCACTGAGTGCTCTGGCTCCTGCCAAGGAAATAAGCCCTCTGGCAAATCACCTTGCAGGATGCTCAAAATGCGATCGCGGCAAGTTTTGATATTAATCCCGCGCATTTGTAATTGCTGAAGTAGTTGATTAGGATTAACCGATTGAGTGAGGTTAAGACGGCAAATCTCTTGCAAAAGAAAGTAATCAGAATATTGCTGTCGTGCAACATCTTGCAAATTTGGATAAAGCGGCGATACAGCTAACCCGTTTGCTAACGCCGAAGTAGCTAATGGGTCAATCTTCGCATTGGGTAGTTTTTGGGATAGCCAACGTGATAGCAAGGGAATATGCATAGTACTACCTAACAGCAAAACTTGATGTACATCTTCCCCAAGCACTCCTGCATTACTGAGAATAGAATTTAGCTCGCGATTGAGCCGTTGGGTAAATGGTTGCAAAATAAGGTTTTCTAGCTCACGGCGCAGAACAACAATTGGTTGTCCCATTAGTTCCTCATTCCAACTATCGACACCAACATCTCTCCCGAATGTGACTTTGACGAGATCGGCTAACTCCAACATTTGTTGCCCAAGATCAGAGCTTAACAAATATTGCTGAAGGAGAATTCTTTGCTGCGGAGCAGAAGCACCTATTTCTGGCAAGCTGAGATGATCCAAATTGCAGAGATGACGGTTAGGATTGGTAATTAATCGCCAATGGGGATAGAACAATTGCACGACAATATCTTGACTGATACTAATCCCCGCATAGTCAAGGCTGCGAATATGTAGCTTAGATCGATCTTTAGTCTGACTAAGTCCCTTCATCAGACAGAGGCTAGTCGTAATTGCACCTGCATCAACTAAAAGCGTAACTTCTGGAGAAATCTTTTGATCGTGAAGCAAAGACAATACGGGAGCGATCGCTTGATCGACTGCCATCACCTGCTCCGCTTGACTAACTAATCCCGCTTTAAGGATTGCTTCACGGATATTGAGAATATAAGTATCAGACCAGTTGGCAGGATATCCAAAAACAACGCCACTGAGCTTCAACAAAATCAAACCAACATCAGGAAGCTTAGGATGATTAGCTCTAGTTTGGATTTGCTCCAGTAGATTTTTAAGCGCCGCTATTAACCATCGCAAACTTACCTGACAGGGATCAGCCCATTGGATGATTGGCTGCCAAGTACTTACACCTCGATAGGGTAAGCCAAGTTTGAGAAATTGCTTGAAATGGACAAGGACAACTTCGCCCTCTTCTAATTCAGCATTCTGCGATCGCTTTGAGATCGTCCGAATATCTTTAGCGATCGGATCATCTAAGCTTTGATCTGTCTGCCAAACAATTTTGCATGGCATTTCATCAGTATCATTCAGATATAGAGAATATACGCGACCAGTATCGGCATTAAGTAAGCTTGCCCTTATGGCTGTACTACCAAAATCAATACCTAAAACCCAAGTGTCATAAAGGCTATAAACTTCTTTTTCAGGTGGAGCAGGAATCAAAGACATGCTGCGCGATTCCAATACCAGTGAGTCAATATCTAAGACATTTTCGCTGGTGTCACTAATTGGCGCTACTGATGAAAGCCCAAGCTGCTCACGCATATCATCAAGTAATGGCTCATTAAAGTTGAATGAGTCTAGAAAGTTTTCCCACTCATTATCGGCAATATTACTGGGAGGAGCACTCTGAGTATCTGCGAACTCATTGAGCAATAGATCCTCTTCTGCATCTTTAGGGATATCCTCTTCTAAATCGATGAAATCGGCAATCACCTCCATCAATGCTTCGTCTGAAGGTTTTGGTAGGGTATCTTTTTTGATTGTACTAGTGAAACCATCTAATTTGTCATATTCTAAAGAAGCAAAAAATTCATCCGCCGACAACTCTGATGATTCAGATCCATCGGTTCTAGAATCAATACCATTGCTTATATTTGGCTGTACCAGATTAGATTCGAGCTTCTCTAGAGCTAAAGTCCAATCATCTTCGGCTTCTTCTTGCGCAATAATATTGTTGTGAGTTCCTGAATCTGTAAGAGCCGCTTCGATAGTCACAATTTCTGTCAGTGCTGAAGAATCAATAAAATCTATTGACTCCTCCTGCGCAAAACCTTGCATAATTGTATCTAATTGTTCTTCAATAGATTCTGTTGTTTCACTAAAAGCAAGAGGCTCATACATCTTTGCCCCAACATCAATCCCCTCAGAATCTCCTTTGGTTATAGTTTGCATTACTGTATCAGACTCTTCTAATTCAGTTGCAGGATCAAATCCAAATAAAAGGGTGTCAAGCTCACTTTCATCATCTAAATTTGGATTTGCACTTATGATTGAGCCCTGATTGCTAGGTGCTAACGGTACAAACAATTCATCAAGTTCATCATTAGTTGTAAATGGTGCAATTGGAGAGTATTTAGCTGCGTTTTCAGCTATTACTTCTGCAAAAATTGCATCCATATCATCAGCATTGGATGTAACGGAATTGGATAACAAATCAGCAGAAGGAGCTACCTGTATTTCTGAAATCTGATCTTCCGTTTTTATGTCAAACAGAGAATCGGGATTGTCAAAAATCTCAGGGATATCACTAGATTCAGTTGTAAATGGAGATAGCTGCAAATCGGCAATATCTGCATTAATCTCAGAAAGATCTTTACTCTCAGTGAATGATTCAGCAAATCGGTCAATAAATAAGGCGTTGGGATTTTCTATAATTGGTGGAACTTCTAGTTCTTCAAGTTCTGGTTGACTGACATTTTTGCCATTTGATTCTTGGGCTGAAACCTCAATGATTGTGGGATAGGCTTGAGATTCTTCAGTTTCCCAATTGGTTAAAGCGTAGGGTGTATTGCGAATAAATTGATCAAGATTAGCTGCAATCTGTGGATCTGCTCCAACCCCAGCATCAAGACGCTCTAGATCGAAATTAAGATCATCAACCAGTGAATCCTCCCATTCTGGAAAAACTGAGTCATTAACATTTTTGCTAGTCAGTAGAATTAGAGACTCATCAGAATCATCAGCTTGATCATTATTTGAATTATTTAAAAATTGTTCGATTTTGGATTCTATGCTATCTGGATTATCACTGTTCGTATCTAAAGTTATATCAACAGAAGCAATAGGAGGTATTTGAGAGGTATTAAAAGCTTCTAGTTCAGATACTGAACTATTAAGCATTAGTGCCTGATCTTCTCTTTGAGTAGGTAGTTTAGCCATGTCGATCGCTTCGTTACCTAGCCATGACAGTAAATCCTCATCAGGGGAGACATCAGCAATATTTGTAGTTGAGATAGGGCGATTATTACTTTCCTCTAACCATTGCAAAAGTTCTGGATCATCAATCAGTTCTCCCGATTCGCTGACTACCTCCTCCACGGGAAAATTTAATGCTAGTACATCAAAATTATTCCCCTCTTCTTCATTCTCTTGCATCCGAGTACGTGGTGCATCAAATCTCTCAACTATTTGGGTCGCCGCCTCTAAATCAAAATCGGGATTTAACTCACGAGCCGCGATCGCGCTCTGAGGGTCGAGTATAATACTGGTACCGAAGCCAGCTAGATCAATTAATGGATCAGCTTGTATTTCAACAATTGGCTCCTCGACTGGGGAATCCTCGTCTACACTTAAGATTATGTCCAGATCATCTGAGGTGTTTTCGTCATCTTTTGTCACAACTTCAAGAAGCTCAGCCTCAATAGTTGATGTTGCAATTGGATCAACTTCATCAGCCTCTCCAAACTTATTACCCGCTAATAGAGCATTAATTAATTCTTCATCAGCAGGTTCTGTAAATGTTTCTAGATATCGGATTGGGATATCGTCTGGTAATTCAGGCAATATATTGATGGCAGACGGAGATATTTCAGCAGAGTTTTGTGGCTGTTGAACAGTCTGTTGGCTAATCCGATCAACTAAAGAACTGATCAAAGCTTCACCCTTTTGCTCAAGGGTTTCCATATTATTAAGCTTCGCTGCGATCGATGTTTGATAGCCCTGTATTTCCTGCTCTAGCGATCGAAATGTGGTGCTAAACATTTCATCTAGATGCAGCAAAAAACGATCAGTTTGTTCCTGTACTTTATTTGCAAATTCTGTTTGTGGAGGCTCTGTGAATGGACTAGGAATAGAGGATATATTCGCTAAATTATCTTGAAGAGACTGGGCAACAGTTTGGTTAACCCTATCAGCAACGGTACCCTCCATAGTCTGCTGCATAGTTTGTTGCAAAGAGTCTGAGATCTGATCGCGCACGTATTTATTAACTGAGCTTAAAGATCGATCTATAGCTTCCTGTTGAGTTGTCTGAAACTCTTGAAACTGTTTCATCCAAGCTACGCGATCAGATTCTAGCTGCGAGATTTCAGCGTTTAGCTTTTGCTTTTGTTGATTTAAAGTAATTAATTCTTGGCTTATTTGCGCTCGCTGCTGGGATTCAACAATTTTATTTAAACTCGCCGAAATTTCTCCTACCATGAGTGCTCTTTCGACTGCGAGAGTCTGGTTGACGACTTCCTGCACAGATTGCTGGACTGACTCTTTAACAACCTGTTGCAATGTCTGCTGAATTGCTTGCTGAAGCGAAGCAATCATGCGATCGTTGACAAATGTAGAATTGGGTTCAGGTGTGCCATTCGTCATTGTGCTAGTCTCCTTTGTCAAGTAAGATTCAGCGCCAAATAAGTTGCTAACTACTGGGCTAACTAATAGGGGTGGCAATGCTTCTAGTTTATCTGTTTTAAATAGGTCTGTCTTGAATTCTGCTGTTTTTGAGTCATTTTGATTAGATTGTTCACTATCCAGATGGTTGACTAGGTCATTATGAGGCTTGTCTTTCGCTTGTAAGCGCGTTACTAAAGCTTGATATTGTTGCTCTAAATCATTCAAATGCGAATCGTCAGACAAGCCTTCAAGATGCGATCGCAACTGTTTTAGCTGCTCCCTTTGGTGCATCATATCTGGAGATGGCTTCCTTGATACGGAGCCTACTGGGCGGCTCAACAATGTATTGATTTGATCGATCAAGTTACTAATCACAACTTTTGACATAACGCCCCCTGCAAGACCTCCATAACGACAAGATAAGGGATTGTCCTTGGATTTATGGTGCTTGGCGCTATTAAATCCAAAGATTACTAAAATTGGTAAGCAAATTGACTCTTAAATGAGCTAAACTCTAAAGCCAAATTTGTTAGCAGACAATAGCACACATCTTTCCCAGTTTTTTGCTAATATCTTGGCGATTTTCTATAAATTTTTTTGTGAGTTTCTGGCGAAGATGACTATGAAAAACAAATCGCATGTTTCTCCGACTTTTTCGATGGTTCAGCCATTTCGTCGATTAACTAACTACTTACTTGTTTCAGCGATCGCTACTTTATCAACTATAGCGATCGCTGGTAGTGCCGTTGCAGAGCGTCGTGAGGTCGATATTCGGTTGCTTGTTAACCAAGATGAAGGGTTTACGGTAATGACTCGTAAGGCTGAAATACTAGCGCGATCAGCGGCGCAGCGTACATTTGATCGTGAGATATTAGTTTCGGATGTATCGATCAAAGTTACTGCTCAAAATCTAAATCAGGATCAAGCTGCCATTATCCTGCAACTGATTGTCTCCCGTCGCGAATGGGCAAGTCGTCCTGATCCTAAAATATGGGCGACCTATTTCCCAATGGCAAAATCACTAATTGGTATTAGATAAAAAAAATAAGGCTAGCGCAATGCGCTAGCCTTATTTTTTTAAGAGGTGTTGCAAAAGTAACACCTCTTTTTTACGAGCTTAGAACGAGAATACAGTTCTCAAAGTACCAACGAAGATGGTGCTTCCAGTTGTATTGTTAGGATTGAAAACAAATTGAACATCAGGAGTGATGCGAATATTGTTGGTAACTGGGAAGTTGTAGAACAATTCCAAGTTGGTTTGAGTTGCATTGCCAATCTTGCTTTCAATGAAAGGTTGACCAACTGCAATACCAGCCATTGCACCTTCCTTGAACAAGTCAGGGAAAGCAAAACCAGCCATCCAAGTTTGAGGACTCAGGCTAGTGTCAGTACCTGCATTGGTTGCTCCAAACCCACTGGTGAAACCAGAAGCACTGGTCAGAACTCCTCGGTTATCCAATGTGCCGAAGCCATAACGACCGAAGATAGCAACACCCTTAGCAAACTTCCACTCAACATTAACGCCACCAGCATTAACGTTGGTGTTGTTTACAGCCCCATTGGTATATTGAAGCTTGATTGCAAAAGGCTTTTCTCCAGCATCGTTCTTAGGTGCAAATTCCAACTCAGCAGTTGCTTGATATGTATCACCAAACAAGCCACGGTTGATCGCTGGTGCAACAGCACTTGCAGTAGGCTGGTTACCGTATGCTGCTAAATAAAGACCACGAATGCTGAATGCACTCTTGCCAACATTCCAATCAAACGCTGCACCTGCGCCACCTGTTTGACCGTTCACCAATACCATTAGAGGATTGTTGATGAAGAAAGTGGATGCAAAATCTACAGCTTCATTGTTTGCAAAGCTGTTGGTGTCAATGTGATCGTAAGCGTGCATCACAGGTCCGAGGGATATACGAGCATCGCCAAGGTTAAAGTCGTAACGCAGTTTGCCTAGTGTAAAGGTTGAACCTAGACCTGTGTAGTCTTGACCATAGGTTCCAAAGCCAATGTTAGTAGAGTTGGGAGCGGAAGGATTAGCTATAGTTCCAACGTTAGCTTGAGTTCCGCCAACAGCAGCAAATGCTGTTGGGATACTGGTACTGCCATTACCAACTTCAAGTCTGGTTCTCAACAGGTCGCTACCTGTGAAGCTGGTGTTGAGGTCGAGGCGAACACGGCTAGATACGAAAACGTTGGTGCTGGTTGGAGCAAGGGCATTACCCCTAGCACCTTGTACGGACATGATTGCTTCGCCAGAAAGCTTGGTGGTGGTGGAGAACTGTTGTGCTTCGAGCTTAGCGGTCTTAGCATCAAGAGCATCTACACGACCACGAAGGGTTGCGAGTTCAGCAGCAAACTCTTCTTGTAGCTTTTGCAAGGTGGCGAGGTCTTCTTTGGATACCTTGTCAGCCAAACCTGCGGAAATGATTTCATTGATCTTGTCTAAGCAAGCATTCAAACCAGCAGCAAATTCAAAGCGGCTAGTTGCTTGTCTACCACGGAAAGTGCTATCAGGATATCCAGCGATACAACCGTAACGCTCTACTAAGGATTGTAATGCGGTGAAAGCCCAGTCAGTAGGGCGGACATCACTAAGTTGAGATACTGAAGTTACATTTTGAGCAACTGGATCGCTGCTCATAGCTTGGCTAACTTGAGAAACGCTTGTAGTGGTTTCTGCGAGTGCAGGGGTTGCGGCGACTGCACCGATAACACCTAAGAGACTTAGGCTGCCAACTAGATTCAAAGATACTTTTTTCATTATTCCACTCCTCACGAGAGTAAATTTTAAGTTTGTGTGTTTGACTTATGCAGTTAGTCTAGAGTTTATCGACCCTTACGCTATCGATTATAGTCTATACAATTCTATACAACTTTGGCAGATACATGGGATCGGTCTTACCCAGAATAACTGCCTATCGCTTTAGATACTGCTAGATTAGCTACGTAAAATTCCAATCTGAATGTATCCTAGCATACTTAGTTTAAATATTTTGTCATCCGATCGGGCTATCTTGACAGCAAGCTATTCTTTAGCAATGTTTTGGAGGATTCTGTTACTTTTGGTTAAGAGCGATCGCTATACTTAGAATTTTAATATGAGCTTTTTATGTCTTCCCTCAATCAAATCCCAGATTTAAGCAATATCGCTCAACAGTTGGATAGTGAAAACTCACGCGATCGCCTTCGAGCTTTGGTGTCTTTACGAGATTTGTCGCCTGACGAAGCAGTGCCATTGATTTTAAAGGTAATTGATGATGAAAACTTACAGATTCGCTCGATGGCGGTATTTGCGCTAGGGTTAAAGCATACAGAAGACTGCTTCCCTGTGTTAGCAAGGATTCTAGAAACTGAAAATGACTATGGGATTCGTGCCGATGCAGCAGGGGCTATGGGTTATTTGCAAGATAATCGTGCCGTTGAGCCATTGTTACGCGCTTTTTATGAAGACACTGAGTGGCTAGTCCGTTTTAGTGCGGCTGTGTCATTGGGAAATTTGGGGGATGTGCGAGCCTATGATGCTCTAATGCAAGCATTAGATAGTCCTGAGACTATGTTGCATCAAGCAGCGATCGCTGCTTTAGGTGAAGTAGGCGATTTACGCTGTGTCGATCAAATTTTGCGGTTTGCCCAGTCTGATGATTGGCTAACCAGACAACGCTTGGCAGAAGCTTTAGGACATCTAAATTGTGAAAAGAGTCTCTCTGCTTTGAACTATTTAGTTAAAGATGCCCATCCACAGGTAGCGGCGGCGGCACAATATTCAATTGAGCAGCTTGCGATTAATTGAATATTGTGTCGCAGCATAAGTAGGCACGCTTAATTAATTACACATCCCAACCTTACGGGTTAGGGTAATTTATTCTGCACAGGTACTTAATTAAAAATATAAAGAGCAAAAATCTGTACCGCACGCTTAGCTTGCGGTACAGATTTTGAGGTTGTATGCTTAACTGAGCCTAGCAATTTATACCAATCCACAAAACTACGACTACACTTCTATGAGTTATACCAAATTAAGAAATGGCGTAGCCATTTCTTAATTTTAAGCCCCTTACTAGGTCTGGTTTTTGATTCGCAAAAGCATAATTATGCTTTCGTGAATTGGTGTTAAGACACACGCCCTGTAAGGGTTTTAAAAGCACAAGATGATTTAGGCAGGGAAATAAGTAATGACGATGATTTTGGCTGGTGATATTGGTGGGACAAAAACTCTTTTGCGGGTTGCCGAAAAAAATTCTGATGGGTTTACAGTTTTATACGAGCAGCGCTTTGCTGGAGCTAGTTATGTCAGCTTCTCAGATGTCTTGCGTGAATTTGTAGAGACAGCCAAAATAAATTTAGGTGAATTGCCTTCGTTATCAGCAGCTTGTTTTGGGATTGCTGGCCCCATGCGCGATCGCCGATCGCAGTTAACTAACCTCGGTTGGTCTTTTGATAGCGAACGCCTTGCTGAGGAATTTAATATTGCCAACGTGAGCTTGATCAACGATTTTGTGGCAGTGGGCTATGGGGTTTTAGGACTACAGCCCCATGATTTGCACACTTTGCAAAAAGGAAAAGTGGTGGAGCGATCGCCGATTGGCGTAATTGGTGCGGGGACTGGTTTGGGGGAGGCTTTTTTAGGATGGAATGGAGATCGTTATGAGGTTTATCCTACTGAGGGTGGTCATACAGACTTTGCGCCTAGAAATGCTCTGGAAATCGAATTATTGCAATATTTGCAAAAGCGTCACGATCGCGTATCGGTTGAGAGAGTGGCTTCGGGGACAGGGATTGTGGCAATTTATCAGTTTTTGCACGATCGGCTAACCTCTCCAGAATCAGCAGAACTTGCGGAGAAAGTGAAGCTATGGGAAGCAGGTGATCTTAATGTCGATGTGGCAGCAGCGATCGCTAATGCTGCATTAACTAATTACGGAATTAATAGTGAAACTAATCTTGATCACATAGCCACACAAACGATGCAAATCTTCGTCGAGGCTTATGCAGCCGAAGTGGGGAATTTAGCTTTGAAATTAATTCCTAATGGGGGCTTATATATTGCAGGTGGTATTGCTCCCAAAATATTGCCTTTGCTTCAGGATGGAACGTTTTTACAGATTTTAAAAAATAAGGGCCGAATCAGTCCAGTTTTAGAAGACATCCCGATCCATATTGTGCTTAATCCTGAAGTTGGACTAATTGGGGCAATGCTTTATGCTGCAAGCCTTATTTAAAAGTGTTGTCACATTTTTGTGAATTGGTACAAATTGAGCAAACAACGGTCAGAAGGCGATCGCCTTCTGCACAATCCACATCAATAAAAAAGCCCCTCCGTAAGGAGAGGCTTTTTTATTTCGAGATGACTAGATCAATCGGTAAAGATTAACCATTAATAGCAGGAGCAGCCATAGCTACAGGTGCTACATCAACAGCAGCCAAATCGAGTGGGAAGTTGTGAGCATTGCGCTCGTGCATTACTTCCATACCCAAGTTTGCGCGGTTGATTACGTCTGCCCAAGATGGTACTACACGTCCTTGGCTATCAGAAATCGATTGGTTGAAGTTGAAACCGTTCAAGTTGAATGCCATGGTGCTTACGCCCAATGCGGTGAACCAAATGCCAACTACTGGCCATAGGGCTAGGAAGAAGTGCAATTGACGGCTGTTGCTGAATGATGCGTATTGGAAGATCAAGCGTCCGAAGTAGCCGTGCGCTGCAACGATGTTGTAGGTTTCTTCTTCTTGTCCGAATTTGTAGCCTGAGTTTTGGCTTTCGTTTTCGGTTGTTTCACGAATCAAGCTGGAGGTTACCAATGAACCGTGCATTGCACTGAACAATGAACCGCCGAACACGCCTGCTACTCCTAACATGTGGAAGGGGTGCATCAGGATGTTGTGTTCTGCTTGGAATACGATCATGAAGTTGAAGGTTCCAGAGATTCCCAAAGGCATACCGTCAGAGAATGATCCTTGTCCGATTGGGTAGATCAAGAATACTGCGGTTGCTGCTGCTACTGGTGCAGAGTATGCTACTGCGATCCAAGGACGCATACCGAGGCGGTAGGAAAGTTCCCATTCACGTCCCATGTAGCAGAAAATGCCGATGAGGAAGTGGAATACTACCAATTGGTAAGGGCCACCGTTGTATAGCCATTCGTCAAGGCTGTCTGCTTCCCAAATGGGGTAAAAGTGCAGGCCAATCGCATTTGAGGATGGTACGACTGCGCCAGAAATCATGTTGTTGCCGAATAGCAAGCTGCCTGCTACTGGCTCGCGGATACCGTCGATATCGACTGGTGGTGCGCCTACGAAGGCGATTACGAAGCATGTGGTTGCTGCAAGTAAGCAAGGAATCATGATTACGCCGAACCAACCTACATATAGGCGGTTGTCGGTGCTGGTGATCCAATTGCAAAACTGATCCCACAGGGAGGCGCTTTCGCGTCTTTGTACTGCTGTTGTCATTTGATTATGATTGCGTTTGATTTATTTGTTTTATGTATTTGGCTTTCGCCATGAACTAAACGTTACTTTCTTTGTTGAGTTTTGTAAAGCATTTATGCTCATAATCTGTCTGCGGGGATACCCGTTCTCTCTTTTGGTGGTTACCGCATTAAGAGGCTCAGAAATTGTTGTAAATTATAAATTCAAAAAATCCACCCATTAGCCATAGCTATATGTAGTGCCTGAAAACGAGTTCTAGCTTTGAGTTTAGCCAAAATATTATTAATATGAAACTTGACTGTACTTTCGCTGATTACCAATTGCTGAGCAATATCCCGATCGCGTAATCCTTGAGTTAATAGCTGCATCATCTCCAATTCACGCTCAGAAAGGGGATTTGACTCTTTGGCAAATGGGATCTTGATCGCAATTTGTAACTCAGTTGCATGGATATTGATCTCACCACTCAAGCTAGAAACAATCAAAAACAATTCCCCAAACAACGATCGCAGCCAAGTGTGAGGATCAGCAATTTTAGTTTTAGTCTTTGCGACGATCGCTTCTAGAGATATCGATATATCAGAGTAAATTAAGCGACAATAAGCACCCCCAATTTGATTAAGAATTTCGGCAGCCCGCAAAAATACATAATCAGTAGTTAGACTTAGCACTCGTTCTGTCCCCACTAAAGTCAAACGATTAGAGTTCAGAATGTAGGCTAGGCGATCGGATAACAAGCCTTGCTCAGTAACTGGAGGCTGGCTCATACTTTGCCAAGCTTGCTTTTCCTGTTGATGCTTGAACGCGCTATCAATAGCGATCGCCGCGATCGTGCAGAGCATCCGTAAAAATTCTAGAAATTCGGGCGGCATCGCCTGATGACTGAAAGCTGCTAAAACCCCGACCACCCTGCCTTTGATTTCCAATGGATAGCCAGCAAAACCGCGAATATTATTAGTAATTGCCCAGCCGCGATCGCCAACCCAAGGTTCGTCAGCCAGATGATTACTTAAAAATGAAACGCGATTTTGGGCAATCTTGCCCACTTTATAAGCCCCCATCGGCACTTTTGCAAATCTGCCATCAATGCGCGTATACATGCCTGAAGAAGCCACTAACTTCAGATAAGTCCGTTCTGGCTCTAATAACCACACCCTCGCAAAAGCACAATCAAACTGCTCAACGATGCCATCAGTAACTCGATGCGCGATCGCCTCTGGCTCTAGACATCCAGAGAAAGTTTCGGCAATTTCTGTTCCTCGATGCAAATCAAATAAAAGCTTGGTCGGATCGAGTACCTCAGTCATCAAACCTAACCCACAAAGATCACAAAAAGTTTTAGCCCGACGGGCTAGAACTCTCTATATCAATTGAGACGCAGATCTATGTTTAGCTATGTATATGACGCTACGAAAACCATATAAAAAAAGAGATGTGCAAAACACATCTCTTTTTTTTAGTTCGGGCTAGCACTAGGAGTAGGAGTTGGCGAACTTTCAGGACTTGGTGAACTCTCAGGACTTGGCGAAGAACTTTCAGGACTTGGTGAACTCTCAGGACTTGGCGAAGAACTTTCAGGACTTGGCGAACTAGTGGGACTAGCTGAATTCTCAGAAGTTGGCGAACTTGTGGGACTAACTGTTGGCGGAGTTGACTCCTTGGGCAATGGTTTAGTTTGCACTGGAACAGTTTGAGCTGGCTTTGGTTGAGGTTTGGGAATGGGGATAAAATACAAAACCGTTGCCGCGATCGCTAAACTGACCACACCAGCGATCGCTGATACTGCTTGACTATTTAACTGAGCCTGCGATCGATAGTCAGAAATCTGAGTCACCAGTTTCAAGTCTGGCAAAGTTGTCGGATCGCAACATAGACGATCTAGACTCTCCATCAGGTCAAAAAGCTGAATCGTATTCAGTTTGATTTGTAGCTGCTTGGGATTGTGAGCATCAGCTTCATTTAGTAATACCGAAAGCAAATGCAGATGCTTTCCTTCAGGCTCGAGACGCACCTGCTTTTCAGGAATTGCTACCAAAGTATTACTTTTTAAAGCCTGAGCATAGGCTCCTACCACTTTCACTAAAGCATTGAGTAGTTCTAGACCACCCACAATTGGCTCAGAGTGATGGCTAAAGCGACAACTAAAACTGGTCAAAATTGACATCACATCACTACCTGTGATGATCCCATCAACCAGCAAAGTACAACTTGGCAAACTATAGCTGCGTTGAATCATTAGGCGATCGCTCCATCAAACAGACTATTCCACAGGCGAAATTCGCCAGCCACACCGCTACACAACAATAACCGCGTCAGCAATTGCAACGCCAATTCGCGAATTTCTTCTTTTTTTAGTGGCGAAGGCGATCTCATCCGACCGATATATAAGGATGTGAAGCGATCAATATAATTTTCTAAGAAACCTTGATTTTGTTGTAAACCTAAGGCCTCGATCTTGCCCTCAATCATCTGTTGATGGGTACTCAGCAGTAAGCGCAAACCAGTATCTAACTGCTTAGCGATCGTGCAAACAATCTTTACCAATGCCTTTAGCTCATCCCAACTTAAACTAGCCCGCTGATAGTTGCGGCGAAGCGGATTAGTATTACGCAGTCGCCAAAAAGCGACACGACTAGGAATCGTTTTTTGTAAGTCTAACTGCTCAATTAAGACCAGCATTACTTCAACTGCTTCTAAATCCAGCGCCTCGATCGCTAGAAGCAGATGATCAATATCCATACGGACGCTACGGGGACAACCCCTAACAAAGTCCTTAGGAACATGTAAATCGAGGTTTACAGGAGCAGAAATATTTAACTGCATAATTCGCAGTGAAGTTGAACCTAATAGAGTTTACCCAATTGGCAGTTTACCCAGTTGGAAGGCGTTCAGCTACAAGCAATTTATCTAAGATCAACAAAGCCCGTAGCTGAGTGCTTCAACCTTAAGCTTGGCGTGAGTAGTACTCAATAACCAGCAGTTCGTTCACTTGCAATGCTACCCATTCGCGTTCGACAACGCCATTGACCTTACCAGTCATCTTCGCCTTATCAAATTCTAAATGGCTAGGAATGTTTGAAAGTCCTGGGAATTCGAGATTACGCTCGACAATTTTGCGGGATTTTTCGTTATCTTTAACGCTAATTACTTCACCAGGGCGGCAGCCATAACTAGGAATGGTGACACTCTTACCATTAATAGTGATATGTCCGTGGTTTACCAGTTGACGCGCAGCAGGAATCGTCGGAGCAAATCCCATACGGAAAACGGTATTGTCTAGACGCATTTCTAGCAATTGTAGTAATACTAAGCCTGTAGAACCCTTAACTCGTCTTGCTCTACGTACATAGCGCAGCATTTGAGTCTCAGTTAGACCATAGTTAAAGCGTAGCTTTTGCTTTTCTTCTAGACGCACAGCGTATTCAGAGCGCTTTTTGCGGTCTTGACCATGCATTCCAGGTGGATATGCGTGCTTAGGTTGTTTGCGACTTAGACCGGGAAGCTCTCCGAGTCTTCTGACGATTCTGAGGCGCGGACCTCTATAACGGGACATAGCTCCTTCCTTATTACTGTTGAAAACTTGACAGCCTATCTAGTATATGGCAATTTTGCCAAAAAAACTGACAAAGTTATAAGGTGTTAAATTAAATTTTTTCCCAGTTTGTGGCGAATGTAGCAATCCTAGAGAGTTCGCCCTTGCGGGTCGCACTCTCTAGGATTGCAAATAAAATAGGATTGCTACACTCAGGGCTAGTTTGACTATTAGTTACCCTAACTATTAATTACCCTGAGTATTAAATTTCATAAATTAAAAATGATCGCTCTTCAATCTCATCAAATAGCGATCGCTTCAACTAAATTCCAACGGCGATCGCATCCATACCCAAACAAGAGCTAATTGCAAACAATAAACTTTTGTAAGCATCAATATTTATCCTTCTCTTAACCAAAATTGTATTGTTCTCTTAACCCAAGCTTATAGAGCTTTCCTGTAGGCTAATTAAGGAAAAAAATTAGAGTTCAAGAAGATATATATGTTTTAAGTGTCAGTAAATAGTTAGGTTCTAGGTGCTTACAAAATCTTAATTTTATCTCTCGTTAGATACACCCATTACTGCTTGATATTGCTGCTGGGTAAGTATTTCACTGGAGATCAATAGAACGTTTCTATGTCTGGACTTGATCCTGAAAACCCCCTCAATTGCGAGGATTTAAGCATCTTCTCGTAAGTATTAAAACTAGTTGCAAAGAATTACCTAATAATTGCGATCGCAATTCTAAAGTCTCATTACAAGTGATTGTTATGCGATTTTGCCATGCATTTTCATAAGTGCATATTTTTCTTTTGTTTAAGAACTGTTCTCTCTTATTCTCCCAAATCTATCAAGGCAATAAAAAATGGCTCTAAACTCTGGCGATATAGCATTTGTATCTTTCAATGCTGATGAAGATGGATGGTCAATTGTCACGTTTGTAGACATAGATCCTAATACAATTATCTATTTCTGGGTCTTCTGGGTTTAAGGGGATAAGTAAATCTAATGAGAAAGACAAGCTAATAATCTAGAACGAAAATTTAAAAAATTTAAAAAACCATAAGCCTGTCGTTTAATTAATTTAATACGATTATTAAGTCCCTCCATCACACCACTAGATGTACGATTTAAAAAGTAGTTACAAATATTATCAAGATGATTACGAATGGTTTCCAAAACTGCGCCATAAACAGCTTTAGCTTTTTGAAGCCATTCTTTTAATTGTTTCTGACCCTCTTCAGGAGTTTTACAAGTCTCAAAAATACTTCTAAAGTCTTCTTTGAGATTATAAGCTAGTCGCAAGCGTTTAGAACATTTCAAGACATTTTCTAACTTCACTTTTTCTTCTTCTGTTAAGTCTACCTTGTTCTTTAGTAGAATAAATCGACTACCTTTAATCTTGATTTTAGCTTTTTGACGCAGTTGATTTAACTCTTTGATTAGTGGCTGCATAACATGAAATCTGTCGATGACAATTTTCGCATTTGGAAATACTTCTTTGACAACTTTGGGAAAGCCTCCCCACATATCAATGCTAACCTCCCTTAGTGGTGCAGAAAACTCATGGGAGTCTCAAGATGAGACAATGGTAATACGGGCAAATTCGATACGAAAATCTAACTTTTCGCGTTTAGCAATAGAAGCAGAGGCAGGAGGAGGATTAGTTCTAGGCAAAATCTGCAAAATAGGAAGAGATTTTTGTTGGTAAAGAAGAGTGTGAAGCTGACGGAGACCGAGTTGCAGAAAACTCAAGCCGCGATGATCGTGCCAATCAATCGCAGCCCTTTGCCCCAAACGCACCAACATTATGCCAAGAATTACAGCAATCAGGTTAGCCGTGGCAAGGAGCATAAATAAACAGGTAAGAGCTTGAGCATCACGGAGATGAGAGCTAACAACATTAAAAGCCGCCGACTTATAGTCTTTAAAATGGGGTTCGATTCCACCAAAGCGTTTGCCATAGAGAGCAAAAGTCTGTAATGAAGGGGGAATATCGCTAAGGACAGCCCATGAACCGTTAGCCATGTCTAGGTTAGCCGTCGCTAAATGACAATTAACATCACCGAGTACGGTGACATCGGGAACTAGATAAGCTTGCTCTGCGGGAGGTATCAGTTGTTCAACACGCTTGGTTGTACCTGTTGGCAGAGTCACTAGCAGATCGCTCTTTGCGCGAATTGCCCAAGACCAGTGATTTTGCTGTAACCATCGGATTAATTCCCCATGTTCAAAACCTCGGTCGGCAAGCAAGGTCACCGTACTTTGTGGCGGCAATAGAGAGCGTACTTGTTCTAAGACGGGACGATAATGTTCAAAGCCAACTGTAGCGCTGCCATGCTCTAGTACTACTTGAGCTAGAGTAATCGACCTCCCTCCCCAAATCAAGCATACTTCTATAAGACAGAATTTATCCCACAGCATACTTGTGTCTAAGGCTAGTTCCAACGATTCTCCTGCAAATGCTTGGAGAAAGTGCTTCACCAATGGGTTATAGAATCTCTCGGCGATGATATGTGGATTATGCACAAAGTAGCTTAGTCTTTCCATCTGACTTCTGGCTTGGCACTCTCGATGGCTTAAATAGGGCAACCAATGACTCAGACTCGCACTTCCTGATTGCAATATCGCAGCTACAGACTCCGCAAATCCTTGGAGATGTCGCTTATCTTTTGGCTTGAGCCATTGACGCAATTGTTGTTGTAGCTGAAGATATAGGTGGGGCATGGATAAGATCTTTTGTTGAGGAACTTGAGTATCTCATCTCTTGCCCCTTTTTGCCTCTTGTCTCATGATGAGATTCTATGCCTAGCAACGCTTTTCAGATTTTTCTGCACCACTAAGGCTAACCTCCTCTACTTTTTCCCTTATCTCAATCGGTTGCTGCTTCAGGACTTCAATGATGTCATCTTGTTTATGACTATCAATTACTTCTAGTAATGCTCCTGCGTCAATACTTGATACGACTGTCACAAAGTCTTTATGTCCTTTGCGTTTACTCACTTCATCAATACTCACTCGTTTTACTTCTTTCCAATCATCTTTTTTTGGCTCTTCTGGGTTCATGGGGATAAGCACAGCTAATAGTAATCAGAATCCTCTCGGAGCAACAGTTACAGCCCTACCATGTCGCCAATAATTGTATCGATACTGTACCATTTACCCCTCAAACCCAGATGAGCCCTTTTTTTTTAGAGAAAATTGGTGATTGAAAATCCCTTGTATTTGATCCCAACTCAAATATTCATCTCGACTTACTTGCTCCACACTCGCACTTTGTACTCGTTGATAAACATACTCCTCATACCTTTGTGTGTATCGTCTTTCCCAGTCTACAAAGGGTAACTTTTCCGTAAAATGTCTTTGACAATGTTGACAATAAAATTGGCGGCGCGGCGTATTTAAATAAACTATTTTCCCAAATACTGACAAATCTCGAATCAATATCGGTCGATTTTGTTTTAATTTTCCACCATGCGTATTACAATGCGGACAAGTAATTTCATCCTGTAAAAATCTCAACTTTAGGGTGATTTTATTTTCTTCTTCCGTAAAACTTTCAACGGTTGTGTTGGGTAAATTTAGCAACCTATCTAGATACAAGTCCATACCTGTCACCACTTATCTTTGTGCTTCATTATACATTAATCCCCTCAAACCCAGAAGAGCCTTCTATATACCCGTATTTACAGGTTTCATTATTCTATTCAGTGCTGCTGCATATATTTGTATAGGCGTGGCATTAATGACATTATTTTTGTTGACTATCCGTTCAAAAAAATCCTTAGCTTTGTTAGTAGCTATGATATGCATAGTTTTTTTGGTTATAGTTTCTGATGTAACCAAGCCTTTTGTAGAATCAACAGTAGGTATCCGACTAGCGGCAGTCTTAAATCCATCTCAAGAATATAATTCTTCAGCAACGGAGAGATTAGATTTATATCAGAATGCGTTGGTTGTTTCTTCGTCTGCCCCATTAGGGATCGGTTGGGGTATGACTTCTCAGCTTGCATTCGAGCAACAAAGATTTTCAGGTATAGTTTTTGAAAACGCTGGATTTATAAATCTTTATGCTGAAATATTGATTGCTTGTGGATTCCCAGGCTTAATATTGTTTATAAAATTTATTGGCAAGAGGATTGTTCGATTAGCTAGATTTCGGAGTTTTGAATCTCAAATGGTTTTTTTAAGTGTTTTCTCCTTGTCCTTGCATTACATTTTTGCTTCTAATTACTGGTTTCCCATGCTATGGTTTTCCTTAGCTTTAGCCGATACTGTAACTAGGGCAGAAAATAAATATGAGACTGAAATTAATAAAGCAGAATAAGACTTATAAACTATACTAGGATAGTCAGGATTAATCAGTCCAGAAGAAGATCGAGAAGTTGGGCATCATTTTAAAAATACCCTTTACCGTTAAACAAAATGAATGATCTATATACATTCATGACTGTGCAAAACAACTACTACAACACACAGGAGATGTGATGAAAAAGTTTTTATTATCAATGTTTCCTGTCATTGATATCTTGATGATGCCTATTGTGTACCCTGCCGCATGGTTACTGAAAATAATTCGTAGGGTCGGAATGCAAAGGTTACCGCTTTGTAAGAACGCCTTAATGAATGTCGGAGTATTTCCGATTCGTAATCATTACTACGAGCCGCAGTTTGATAATAGATATCCAAAAGTAGACTTCACTCAAGACCGATACTTGCCAGGAATATCGTGGAATATACCTGAGCAATTGGAAACTTTAGATAGGTTTACATTCTCACTAGAACTCGCGGATATTCCACAGTGGCGACTAAATTCTAATGAATATCACTTTAACAATGGCTCGTTCGAATCTGGGGATGCTGAATACTGGTATAGTTTGATTCGCGCGATAAAGCCCAAGAGGATTATCGAAATTGGTAGCGGTTATTCGACGTTAATAGCAATTAAAGCGATTGAGTGCAATCAAAAAAATGATCCGAACTATGAGTGTGAGCACATTTGCATTGAACCGTTCGAAATGCCGTGGCTTGAACAAACAGGCGTATCTGTGATTAGAAAAAAAGGCTCATCTGGGTTTGAGGGGTAAATGGTACAGTATCGATACAATTATTGGCGACATGGTAGGGCTGTAACTGTTGCTCCGAGAGGATTCTGATTACTATTAGCTGTGCTTATCCCCATGAACCCAGAAGAGCCGAAAAAAAGTTGAAGATGTTGAATTATCGTTTTTCTCCAAACTTCAAGACAATGACATATTATTTATCGATTCGTCGCATATTATAAGACCGCAAGGCGATGTCCTTTTTGAATATTTAGAATTATTGCCATCCCTCAATAAGGGAGTTATTGTTCATGTGCATGATATATTTTCTCCCAAAAATTACCTTAATGAATGGCTAATTGATCAGGTTAGGTTCTGGAATGAACAATATTTACTGGAAGCATTTCTGTCACACAATGGCAGTTGGAAGATTATAGGCGCTCTCAACTATTTGCATCATCACCATTACGAAAAACTTAAGTCGGTTGCTCCATACCTAACGCCTGCGAGGGAACCTGGGTCTTTCTATATCCAAAAAATTTTCTAAGTCGTTATACCGAAGCAATACGCTGTTAAAGTTTTATATTTCTAGGCAAAATTAGGCAAGCAAAAACGGAGTATTGGTAGTGTAAACATTTATATTTTGCAGGCTCTTCTGGGTTTGAGGGGATTAATGTATAATGAAGCACAAAGATAAGTGGTGACAGGTATGGACTTGTATCTAGATAGGTTGCTAAATTTACCCAACACAACCGTTGAAAGTTTTACGGAAGAAGAAAATAAAATCACCCTAAAGTTGAGATTTTTACAGGATGAAATTACTTGTCCGCATTGTAATACGCATGGTGGAAAATTAAAACAAAATCGACCGATATTGATTCGAGATTTGTCAGTATTTGGGAAAATAGTTTATTTAAATACGCCGCGCCGCCAATTTTATTGTCAACATTGTCAAAGACATTTTACGGAAAAGTTACCCTTTGTAGACTGGGAAAGACGATACACACAAAGGTATGAGGAGTATGTTTATCAACGAGTACAAAGTGCGAGTGTGGAGCAAGTAAGTCGAGATGAATATTTGAGTTGGGATCAAATACAAGGGATTTTCAATCACCAATTTTCTCTAAAAAAAAAGATGATTGGAAAGAAGTAAAACGAGTGAGTATTGATGAAGTGAGTAAACGCAAAGGACATAAAGACTTTGTGACAGTCGTATCAAGTATTGACGCAGGAGCATTACTAGAAGTAATTGATAGTCATAAACAAGATGACATCATTGAAGTCCTGAAGCAGCAACCGATTGAGATAAGGGAAAAAGTAGAGGAGGTTAGCATTGATATGTGGGGAGGCTTTCCCAAAGTTGTCAAAGAAGTATTTCCAAATGCGAAAATTGTCATCGACAGATTTCATGTTATGCAGCCACTAATCAAAGAGTTAAATCAACTGCGTCAAAAAGCTAAAATCAAGATTAAAGGTAGTCGATTTATTCTACTAAAGAACAAGGTAGACTTAACAGAAGAAGAAAAAGTGAAGTTAGAAAATGTCTTGAAATGTTCTAAACGCTTGCGACTAGCTTATAATCTCAAAGAAGACTTTAGAAGTATTTTTGAGACTTGTAAAACTCCTGAAGAGGGTCAGAAACAATTAAAAGAATGGCTTCAAAAAGCTAAAGCTGTTTATGGCGCAGTTTTGGAAACCATTCGTAATCATCTTGATAATATTTGTAACTACTTTTTAAATCGTACATCTAGTGGTGTGATGGAGGGACTTAATAATCGTATTAAATTAATTAAACGACAGGCTTATGGTTTTTTAAATTTTTTAAATTTTCGTTCTAGATTATTAGCTTGTCTTTCTCATTAGATTTACTTATCCCCTTAAACCCAGAAGACCCCTATTTCTCCGATGGCACGGCTACTAGTCCTACAGCTATTGGCGCTGGCGAATCTTCTTTTCAATGGTCAACTGGAGCTAATACAATCACTGCTGGTACTGTGGTTCGTTTTAGCTCTATTGATAGCGCTTCACGCGCATCATCAGTTGGGACTTTCACTGTAGTTAATAGTTCAAATCTTGGACTCTCGGCAACTGCTGAAACTATCTATGCTTTTCTCGGTACTAGCGACACGACTCCGACCACAATTTTAACTGCGGTGTCATCTGAGGCAAACAATAATTCACTTACAACGGTTGGATTAACGGCTGGAACTAATGCTTTAAAGTTGACAAGTAGTACTGACTTCGCTGGATATAGTGGATCTAGAACTGGACAAGCTAGCATTGCCGATTATAAATCTTTAGTTTTTAATCCTGTCAACTGGACTATTAATGTTGGTGGCGATGGTACTTTAGTAGTTCCAAATATTGCAAATTTTGAAATTTCAGGCGTTGTCCCGCCACTAGCTGGCGTGACGATTACTCAGACGGGTGGTAATACCAGTGTGGTAGAAGGCGGAGCCAGTGATAGCTACACGGTTGTTCTCAATACTCAACCAACGGCGGATGTCACGATCGCGATCGGAAATACTGCCCAAACTACTACTAGCCCTACAACAATCACCTTTACACCTGCTAACTGGAATATTGCCCAAAATGTAACGGTTACAGCCATTAATGATGCGGTTCCAGAGGGAGCGCATACAGGGAATATTACCCATACAGTTACTAGCAGTGACGCGAACTACAATGGGCTCGCGATTAGTGGCATCACCGCAAATATTACTGAACCTAACGCATCAAGCTTTTTAACCAAAATTGGTGGTTATAGCAGCACTAACGGCGCTGAAATTCCTGCCTTCGATCCAGCTAGCGATCGCCTCTTCGTTGTTGCGGGTTCTGTAGTAGAAATTCTCAACTTGGCAAATCCTGCAAGTCCCACCAAAATCGGTGACTTGGCTTTGAATACTAGTGGCGATCCAGATGGGGCTACGGTAGGAGGCTTTGCGCTACTTCCGAATAGTGTTGCCGTTGGTAAGGTTGGAACTGTGAGCGCGGGAATTGTCGCTGTGGCGATCGCGATTACCAATGCAACTACTGCGAACGAGAACCTTGGTGAAGTGCAATTTTTTAATGCTGCCGATGGCGCTTATCTAGGAAAGGTAAACGTTGGCTATCTCCCAGATATGCTTACCTTTACCCCTGACGGGACAAAGATTTTGGTTGCCAATGAAGGTCAGCCTAACAATGCTTACACCATCGATCCCGTAGGCTCTGTTAGCATTATTAATCTTGCTAATGGGGTAGCTTCCGCCACTGTACAGGAAGCTTCTTTTGTTCCCTTCAACGACCAAAAGGCTACTTTGCAAGCAGCAGGCGTTCGCATCTTTGGTCCAGACCTCAGCACCGCCAATCTGACAGATACAGTGAGTGTGGCTCAGGATTTGGAACCAGAGTATATCGCTTTCTCAGGTGATGGAACCAAGGCTTGGGTAACTTTACAAGAAAACAATGCGATCGCTGTAGTTGACATTGCTACTGCGACTGTGGAATCAATTCGACCCTTGGGCGTAAAGGATCACAGTCTTAGCGGCAATGGATTTGATGCTAGCGATCGCGATTTAGGGGTCGGTAATGCAGGCAAAATCAATATTCAAAACTGGCCAGTGATTGGACTCTATCAACCTGATGCTATTGCTTCCTATAGCTTTAACGGTCAAACTTACTACATCACAGCCAATGAAGGTGATTCTCGCGGATATACTGGCTTCTCCGAAGAGGTACGAGTTGGGGCTGCTGGTTATGTTCTTGACCCAACCGTTTTCCCTGATGCTGCCACGCTTAAAAACAATGCCAATTTAGGACGGTTGCAAGTTACCAATGCAACGGGCGATCTAGATGGGGATGGCGATATTGATCAAATCCAAGCCTATGGCGCTCGCTCCTTCTCAATCTGGGACAGCAACGGTAATCGGGTTTATGACAGTGGCGACGATCTAGAGCAGATTACGGCTGCGGCTTTCCCAACTAGATTTAATGCTAGCAACGACAATAATAACTTCGATGATCGCAGCGACAACAAAGGACCTGAACCAGAAGGCGTGACCGTCGGCGTGATCAATGGTCGCACCTATGCCTTTATTGGCTTAGAGCGCATTGGCGGGGGTGTAATTAAAAGTGAAATGGGAGAAATAAAGTAGGTTAGAAAGTATGATGGATAACAGTTCTAATCCAAAGAAGTCATAAAATTGAGCCGTGAATATAAAAACAAAAACAGCATCGTCCAGTAAAAGCATAGAAGAAAGACTAAACGATTATCCTGAATTGAAAGCGAAAATCGAAGGATTATTATCCGTTGTAGAAAATGCAGAAGGTGATCTAATCAAAGCCGACGCAGCCGAGGAACGAGTGATAGAAGAAATCCGTCAGTTAGGACAAACAGCACTACAAACATGGGCAACGCGGCAAGAAATCAAGCAAAGCGAAGCATATATCGCCGCGAATCCATCTTCACACCGAGGTGGTAAAAAAAACTCTATTGGTACAGCCGATATGGACGCATCGAAGTACTAGAGCAAAGGTACATCGAATTTGGAAGAGAGTCCAAACAGGTAGTGAGACCATTTCAAAAAGCCGCCGAAGTACATTGCCGAGGATATTCACGCCCATTGCAGAGAGTGATTACCGACTTTGGGTCAGATGTAGCGTTTGGGAAAATCCCAAAAAAAATGATGGAACATCATGGAATAAGCATCCCAATTAGTGCAGGACAGGAGATCACAGAAAGTCATGCCCAGCGTATATTAGAAACGCAGAGTTGGGAAACAGGATTCCCAGCAATCGAGGGTGTGGAGTTTTTAATAGCGGAGATGGATGGGACAATGATTCCGATTGTGGAAACAACGGCAAGCGAAACTGATGGCGAAGAAGTTGACCGTCGTAAGACGCGTAAAATTAGCTGGAAAGAAGCGCGTCTAACCTCGGCGCGTACCCCTGAGCAAGAGCAGCCTATTTTCGGAGCAACGATAGGCTCGACTGATGATGCAGGAGCAGCATTACTTGATTGTGCTATCCGTGCTGGATTGGGAGAAGAAACCTTTGTGCATGGGGTTGGCGACGGTGCGCCTTGGATTGCTAGCCAAATCGAGCAGCGTTTTGGTGTACTTAGTCGCTACTTACTAGATTTCTATCATGTATGTGAATATCTAGCCGATGCAAGTCGCGTTTGTTCCCCAGATGCTCCGAAAGCATGGATGGATGTGCAGAAGCAACAACTCAAATCCAATCATGCTTCGGCTGTCCTTGAAGCTCTTAAGCCGTTTCAAGAACCTGAATCTGTTCCTGACAATCTGGCTGTGGTTAGATCCGCTTATCGCTATCTTTTCAATCGTCCTAATCGTCTAGACTATCAGGGCACGATTGACTCCAATTTACCCATTGGCTCTGGTGAAATTGAGAGTGGTCACCGCTATGTTATTCAAAATCGTTTAAAGCTTGCTGGCTCTTGGTGGACGATTGAAAATGCTAAGGCTATGCTTGCTCTTAGGATCTGCCGTACTAATCAAGATTGGGATGCTTATTGGCTTAATCTTTCTTCCATTTCTTACTTTAGTTTGGACTAATGGGCAGGTATGAGAGAGGAACCAAAAGACACGAGAAAATTGAGCAGGAGCTTGCAATAGCAAAATCCAGCTCAAAATTGAGAAGAGAAGCAGAACCTAAATGGCAATTGGATGGGTTGGCGCAGGAGTCTTTTCAGTTTTCTTTCTTTTTGAGGCGTGTTTTTTAACAGTCGGATAGCGAATACGAGGAGGAAGGCGATCGCCTAAGGAGCGTCCGGGCGATTTACCGCGTAGTTTAGGAGGGATTGCAGGAGTACCAATCGCGGCAATAATTACCGCAAATGATTGAGCGACACGACCAGGAGCAAGATTATCCTGAGGAGACTGCCAAGGTAAAGGAGCATCAACACAATCGAGACGAGCGAACCAAAGTTGCCAAGTCATTAAAGGCATCAAAGCACTCCAACGCTCAGCCGCCTGAGTAGAGGTAATCTGGGGCAGAGTCCAATGTAACCGTTGCTTGGCAAAACGATACCAATGCTCTATGGCAAAGCGACGCAAGTATTTTAACCAAAGAGTTTCCAAAGCAGGCATAGTTTTACCCAACCAAGCCAACCACATGGGCTGAAACTTACGGTTGCGCCCCAAGGGTTCAATCACCTCAATTCTAAAAATCTGCATCGGTCTTTCTGGAGAAGTACGGAAATGAAAGTCACGCCAATAAGTTACCCGTACCCGACCTATTTTTGGGTCTGTAATTTCTATAGTGGTGGCTGCCCCAGCCCAAGTTTCTGGGGCATTCAGTTTGAATTTATGCCCATGTTTACAAGGTGCACCACGACCGCTATAGGCAGACGGAACTCCCCAAACACAGCGATTAGATGCCAAACGTAGTAATAAATCCGCCTCAATATTCGCTGTTGCTTTCACAAAACTTGCATTCCCATATCCTCGGTCATAGACAGCTAGGGGGCGTACGCTTAACTGCTTTGTGACTTGTTTGAGTTGGAAGGCAGCTTTACTCACAGGAGTCTCGAAACTGGTGATCCGCTCATGTTTTATCGGTAGCGCCCAACTCCCACTTGCTTCGGGAATCCACGCCAACGTGCTGTAGCTTTGTCCTACGCCGATACTTTCGTCTTTGCCATGATGGAATCCTCTTTCCTTCAGCGTTTCCGCATCTGGTCGCAACCACACGCTATTATCTCCAGCCAGACAAGGTTGCTCTTCGGTTGGGATCTCTTGCACCATTAGTTTCATCAACTTTCCTCTTGCTGGTCGGCTATCGCGCAGTCCCTCATAAATACTTGACCATTTTCGCCGAAATAATGGATTCATTGACAGACTCACATACGAGCTAATGCTCGGACTTGTCAGGACGGCATCCATTAATTCAAATACTGCATCTTTTCCTGTTCCTAGGTATTCATATATCGACTTGCGAAATTCTTGTAATTTTTGGAAAATCATAGTAGTCAATGTCAATTTGGTTTATTGATCATTGCTCTTTTGGCAGTTTGTGACATTCACTTCCTGCCTTTCTTTTCTTCTTTTTAGTCTAAAGTCCAGTTTCTTATTGAGCTGAACTTTCACTTTTAATTGCACCCCATTGGCGGAGTTATGGTCTATGAAGTGACCAATCCCAATCAACCCGCTTTTGTGCAGTATCTCAATACCCGCGACTTCAGTGCTGCTGTAGCTGGTGACTCTGGACCCGAAGGGCTTACCTTTATCTCTGCAAGCGATAGTCCCAACAATCAACCCCTGCTAGTAGTTGCTAATGAAATCAGCAATACCGTGGCAGTGTATAGCGTTAACGCAGGAACAAGGATTAGTGACATTCAGGGCAGTGGACACAGATCGCCTTTAGTTGGTCAGTCTGTTACGGCTGTACCAGGGATTGTCACCGCGATCGCTTCTAACGGCTTCTACTTGCAAGATCCCAATCCTGATGCCAATGATGCTACTTCTGAAGGCATTTTTGTATTTACATCTTCTGCGCCAACGGTACAAGTGGGAGATTCAATATTGGTTAACGGGAATGTGAGTGAGTTCCGTCCAGGCGGATCGGCGAATAACCTGACCATCACTCAGCTTGTTAGTCCCGTGATTACTAAGCTTTCTAGTGGCAATGCTTTGCCTGCTGCAACGATTCTCGGTAATGGTGGACGGGCAATTCCCAACCAGATCATTAGTAATGATGCAGCTAGTGGCAATGTGGAGAATGCTGGTACTACTTTTGATCCTGCTCAAGATGGCATTGACTTCTACGAAAGCTTAGAAGGAATGCTGGTGCAAGTGAACAATCCTGTAGCAACTTCACCCACAGCCAACTTCACGACAAACTCTGGATTATCTGAAGAAATCTGGGTATTGGCCGACAATGGCGCTAATGCTACCAGCCGCACTAGCCGAGGCGGCAGCTTGATTACCGCTAATGACTTCAATCCAGAACGGATTCAAATCGATGATCTCAACAATTCCTCGGTATTACTTCCCAATGTGAATGTCGGCGCTCAACTTAGCTCGATTACAGGTGTGGTCAGCTACGACTTCAACAACTACGAAGTGTTGGTTTCAAATGCGCCAACAGTGGTGCAGCCTTCCACTTTACAAAAAGAAGTCACTAATCTAACGGGCAGTGCCACCCAATTGACGGTAGCTACCTTCAACGTGGAGAACCTTGATCCGAGCGACACGACATTTAATGCGATCGCCAGTGCAATTGTCACCAACATGAAGTCCCCCGACATCATTAATCTGGAAGAGATTCAGGACAACAATGGCGCGACTAACGATGGGACGGTTGATGCAAATGTAACTCTGCAAACGCTGATTAATGCGATCGCAGCAGCAGGTGGTCCTACTTACGAATATCGCCAAATCAACCCCGTTAACAATCAGGATGGTGGTCAACCTGGCGGCAACATTCGCGTTGCTTTTCTATTTAATCGCGATCGCGTGAATTTTGTTGAAGGCTCATTACAACGCTTGACCGATGGCAATCTGACTGATGGTGACGCTTTCGCTAGTAGCCGCAAACCTCTTGTAGGCAAATTTGCCTTCAATGGACAGGAAGTAACTGTCATTGGTAACCACTTCAATTCCAAAGGCGGCGATCAACCTCTATTTGGACCTAACCAACCTCCGACATTAAGCAGTGAAGTACAACGCAACCAGCAAGCCACCATCGTCAAAGACTTCGTACAAGGACTGTTGGCAACCAACCCCAATGCTAATGTCGTGGTAGCAGGTGACTTGAATGATTTCGAGTTCTCTAGTCCCCTCAGCATTTTGGAAAGTGGTGGGTTGAATACTTTAGTCGAAACTCTGCCAGCTAATGAGCGCTATACCTACAATTTCCAAGGAAACGCACAGACATTGGATCACATTCTAGCTAGCAACAATCTCAGCAGCAAACTAGATGGTTTTGATGTGGTTCATATTAACTCTGAGTTTGCCGATCAAATTAGCGACCACGATCCTATTGTGGCAAGGTTTAATCTGCCAACACTTCCCGATCCTAACGCACCTTTCAGAATGCAAATCCTCCATGCTTCCGATTTTGAAGGAGGAATTCCAGCGATCGATGATGCGGTGAGATTTTCTGCGGTTCTGAATCGTTTAAGAACTGATCCTAACTTGCCAAGTAGTATCATTCCCAATACCCTGACATTATCCTCTGGCGACAATTACATCCCTGGTGCTTTTTTCAATGCTTCCAGCGATCTTAGTCTCAACGGTGTGGGCGGATTAGGTTCAAGTACTGCTCCAGTAATTGGTCGCGGCGACATTGGCATTCTCAATGCTTTTGGAATTCAAGCATCGGCTTTGGGTAATCATGAGTTTGATTTGGGAGTAAGGCAAGTTCGCGACGTTATCCGCACGGGCAGCGGTAATCCTGGCACAGCGTTCCCCTATCTCAGCACCAACCTGAACTTCAGTCCCGAAATTACTGCGGGCAACTTAGGTACATCAGACCTAGCTACCAATCAAACCACTGCCGAAGCCAGTACCATCAGGGGTAAATTGGCGAAGAGTACCGTAATTACCTTAGCGGGTAATGATGGAGTTGCAGGAAATGCGGACGATCAGAGGATCGGTATTGTCGGTGCAACAACTCCCACCTTGGCGAATATCTCATCAAGTGGCAGTATTGGCATCTCGCCATCTAATCCGACTGATTACGATGCTTTAGCAGCCGAGATTCAAACTACGGTAAATATTCTCAAGGCTCAAGGTATCAATAAAATCATTTTGCTGTCCCATATGCAGCAGTTCAACATTGAACGAGATGAGCTTGCTCCTCGTTTACGCGATGTGGATATTATCATTGCAGGTGGATCAAACACTTTGCTGTCAGATAGTAATGATGTTTTGCGATCAGGAGATGCTAGCGATGGTGTTTACCCAGTTGTGAGAACTGGAGCCGATGGCAATCCTGTGCTGGTCGCGAATACCGATGGGAACTACAAGTATGTTGGTCGCTTAGTCACTGAGTTTGACAGTAATGGCATTCTCAATGTCAACGCACTCAATAGCAGCATCAATGGAGCCTATGCTACGGATGAAGCGGGTGTCGATCGCGTTTATGGTACTGATGTAAATCCAAGAGACGTGGCGAATCCTAATGTGGTGGCAATCACCGATGGTATCCGCAATGTCATTGCTACGAAGGACAATTTGATTGTGGGCAAATCAAGCGTATTCCTGAATGGAACTCGCGATGATGTGCGTACTCAAGAAACCAATTTTGGGAATCTCACTGCTGATGCCAACCTCTGGCTAGCTAAGCAAATCGATCCTACCGTTGTCATTTCCCTGAAAAATGGTGGTGGCATCCGCGACAACATTGGCGTAGTTTCGGCATCTTCAGGTGCAGTCAATAGTGATGATATTGAGAAACTACCAACGCAGCCCAATCCCCTTGCGCCGAACAAACAAACTGGTGATGTCTCTCAATTGGATGTTGAGAATTCCCTACGGTTTAATAATGGTTTGAGCTTGATCACGGTTACAGCGCAACAACTTCAGTGGGTAATCGAACATGCTGTAGCTGGGACTCGTCCTGGAAGTACTCCTGGGCAGTTCCCACAGGTTGGCGGCTTGAAATTTAGCTTTGACCCCACCAAAACAGCGATCGCCTTTAATAGTAGTACTGGCGAAGTCACCACCCAAGGCAGCCGAGTTCAAAATCTGGTCGTACTCAATGACGATGGATCGATTAAGGATGTAATTGTTCGCGATGGCGTATTGGTTGGTGATGCAAGCCGCACCTTCCGCATGGTGACCTTGAACTTCCTCGCAGGAACAAGCAGCACAGGTGGGCTTGGTGGTGATAACTATCCATTCCCTAAATTTGTGAGAGACAATGCGGCGATCGCTAATCGCGTAGATTTACGCGGTGAATCGATTGACCTCAATGGTAACGGTGCGATCGACCCAGCCCTAGCTTTAGCCGCAGGTCAATTCACTTTTGCCGCGGCAGGTTCTGAGCAGGACGCATTTGCAGAATACCTCGGCGATCAGTTTAGTACTAATCCTTTCAATGCTGCGGATGTTGCCGCTAACCTTGACACACGCATCCAAAATCTCAGCGTCCGTCAAGATCAAGTATTTACATCCGTAATAAATAGCCCACCAGTGCTGACAGGAACTCCTGCTATCCTTGCTGCTGGTCAAGAAGATACAACCTATGCGATCGCAGAAGCTGATCTACTCGCGGGCTATACCGACGTGAACAACAATGTTCTAGCAGTAGCTCAACTCACAGCCACGAACGGGACTCTCACCAATAATGGAAACGGTACTTACAGCTTCACTCCCGATGCAAACTTCAATGGCACGGTTAACTTGAGCTATAACGTCATCGATGGTAAGGGAGGCTCAGTAGCGGCAACCCAAACCATTGCGATCGCGGCTGTTAACGACGCACCAGTCGGCACAGTATCGATTTCAGATACCACTCCAACGGAAGCGCAACAGCTTGTTGCTAGCAACTTGTTTACGGATGCTGATGGTTTAGTTAATGCCGTCTATACCTATCAATGGCAACAATCAGATATTGGTGGCGGCTCAACATTCACCAACATCGTAGGCGCGACCAACAGCATCTTTACCCCCACGCAAGCTCAAGTCAATCGCCAATTGCGAGTAGTACTAAGCTACACCGACGACCAAGGCACAGTCGAAACACTTACCTCTGTACCAACCATTGTCACTGGTGACTTCTATGTTGGTACTTCAAGTGTCAATACTTTCACAGGTACTAATGGTCAGGACATTATTTCTGGACTTGGCAACAACGATATTCTGAACGGGCTTGCTGGTGATGACACCTTCCTCTATACCGTTGGTGATGGTAGAGATATCGTAGATGGTGGTGCTGGTAACGACACCCTGAATATTCTTGGTAAAAACAATTCTGAGACTTTGAGTGTAGTCTTCAATGGAACACCAGTTTCAATAATTGCAGGTGGTACAGTAACCAACGTTGAATCCATCACCGTCGATCTACTTGATGGTATCGATACCCTTGATTACGGTTCAACTACAGCCGATTTGACGGTTAATCTATCCACTGGGTTAGCTTCTGGCTTTACTGCGATCGCCAACATCGAGAACGTCACAGGCGGCTTCGGAAACGATATCATCACAGGCAACGATGGGGAAAACACTCTCCGTGGTGAATTTGGTGATGACATCTTAGATGGTGGCTTAGGAGGCGATCGCCTAATTGGTGGAGCAGGTAACGACACTTACATTGTGGATAACATCAATGACAATATCTCTGATTCCTCTGGAACTGATACTGTTCTGTCTAGCATTAACTGGACTTTAGGTAACAACCTCGAAAATCTTACCCTCACTGGTAACGCTAATATTAATGGCACTGGTAACAACCTTAATAACATCCTGATTGGCAACATTGGTAACAATATCCTTGATGGGAAGAATGGCGCTGATACAATGTTCGGCGGCTTAGGCAATGACACCTACATTGTCGATAATACCAATGACACAGTTAATGAGTTGGCGAATGAAGGTATAGACACTATTCTTTCAAGCATCACCCGCACTTTGGAAGCTAATGTAGAAAACCTGACGCTCACTGGCAACAGTACGATTAATGGAACTGGTAATGAGTTGGATAACATCATTACTGGAAACAATCGGAACAACATCCTTGATGGTGGAGTTGGTGCAGATGCGCTCATTGGTGGTCATGGCAATGACACTTACATTGTCGATAACTTGGGTGACTCGATTACGGAAGCATTAAATCAAGGTACTGATTTGGTGAAATCCAATGTGTCTTGGACTCTAAGCGAAAACCTTGAGAACTTGACTCTAACTGGTAGTGCAAACATCAATGGTACTGGCAATAGCGTCAACAACGTTATTACAGGAAACGATGGCAACAATACTCTCAGTGGCGGGTTTGGAAATGATTCCCTAGTCGGCGGATTGGGAGCTGATGTACTTGTTGGTGGGTTTGGCAATGACACCCTTTTCCTCGGGCTCAATGACGGAGACACTGATAGAGTCGTCTATAGCCTCGGTGACGATAGTGACGTGGTGAATCAATTCCTGCGTGGAGTTGGAGGCGATTTACTTCAGTTCAACAACATTGCTGCTGTTGATGTGCGTACTGTTGGTGGCAACACTCAGTTCAGATTGGGTGATGGTGTTACTGGTAATGGTGGATTTGCGAATGGTTCGCTCTTGCTAACCTTGAATGGAGTCACTGGATTTGCTTCTAGCAATATCAATGACAACATCTTAGCTGGCTCCATTCCTACAACCTTCAACTTCAGCTAGGCTCTTTTAGACGATCGCTAGAAACTCCTACGCCTTATAAGTCTTAAAACACCCCGTCCATTTGTGGACAGGGTGTTTTATTTTTTTGTGATCGCCCCTCACCACCAAACAGCGATCGCTTTCTCACAAATTAGCGATCGCCACAACCTAACCTATCGCTAGTTGTTAATATTTTCGAGCCAATTGCATAAATCTTCTAAACTTTGTAAATCAAATAAAGCTTCACTCAATACATCTAATGGTTCTGGCTCTAGTTGAAATAAAAGAACTTTAATTTCATCGGGGATAGTTCCTAGTCTGCGAGAAAGTTGTTTTAGCAGAAGCGATCGTTTACCCTCTTGAATACCTTGAGCCATACCTTCTTCTCGGGCTGTTTCTATGACCCCATTCATGTCTCGATAATACTTTAAGCTGTTTTCATAGGACTCTCTTTCAGCTTGAGAAAAACTAGCAATCTGGGCAACTTCAAACAATTGCAAAAATACATTCTCTTGCAATGGCAAGGGTGGATCTTCTAAATCGGGTAGATGTTTCAGTAAAAATAGCCATTTATCAAAATGGTCATTTAGTTGATCAATTGTCTTTTTGAACTTTGGTAATTCCAGATAAATAAACTTTAGTTTCTCGTAGAAAACCTTACAATTTTGATCTTTTAGTTTAACGACATGTAAAAAACTATCATCGTTTTTATCTTCATCAAAAATAAAGTCTAAAATGCCGATGGTATAAATTGGCTCTAACTTATAATTCCAACTGCCTTTTTGTGATTGTTCTTGAATGGGAAAAGAGGCGTAGTAAATGCTGCGATCTTTAAAGTAATTATGCTTGGCTTTCTGCATCTCAACAATGAACTTCTCGCCTTTTTCGCTTTCGCAGTAAAGATCGAAGACAGCTTTGCGATCAATGGGCGTATTGCCAAGATTTTCGGTACTACGATAGGTAAGATCTTTGACTCGATGTTGAGGTGGCAGTACTACATTAAGGAAGTCAATCAATAGGTTTTTATTTGGCTCTGTTCCAAATAGTCGCTTGAAGCCAAAGTCGGTGAGTGGGTTGATGTAGCGATCGCCGCTAAGACGTGGATAAAACATGGTTAACTATTTGTTGATGGGAGCTATGGCTCAACACTATTTTAACAGATCTCAAAACTCGCCATCTCCTCTTTACTCTCATCAATCAGCGATCACAACTCATCTCAAATCAAATAGCGATCGCCCCAAAAATGACTATTACCCGAAAAAGTAGATATATTGTAGAATGTTTGGTATCGAGTTCATAACCAAAAAGATACTATGACTGTGCAACGTTGGAATGATGAAATGCTTGATGAATTAGCTTCAACTGTCACTGAGTTAAGGGAAAGTGTAACTGAAGTTAAAGATAGTGTAGATGGTTTGAGAATAACTGCCCAAGCTTTATTACAGGTCGCTGCACAAAGTCAAAGCAGAATGGATCGTTTTGATGAGGAAATGGATTTATTGAAGCAACGGCAAGCGGAAAGCGATCAAAGGTTTAATGTTCTACTTGAAGAGGTTCGTTTTTTAATTCGCGGTAATCAGGCAGATTAAAGACTTATCCACGATCGCCTCATCACCGCATAAACCAGCGATCACCCCTATATCCACTATCAAGGATCGCCCTCTCACCCCATAAACCAACAATCGAACTTTCCTTCCACCAACCAACGATCGCATCTCATCTCAAATCAAACAGCGATCGCCTATTTCCTCAGAAACACCAAATGTTTAAAGCGATCACCCCTGATTTCACAAACCAACGATCGCAACTCATCTCAAATCAAACTGCGATCGCCTACTTCTGTCAGACACACTAAATTTTTAAGGCGATCGCACAAATCACAATCAAACTGTGATCGTATTCCAAAAAATCAATCAACGATCACATTCCAAAAACAGCGATCACACTCCAAAAAACAATGATCGCCTCTCATATCACAAAAAAATTGCCCCTCAAGTTTTAAACTCAAAGGGCTCGGAGTGTCTAATCTCAAATCAAACAAAAATCAACAAGTTATCCTGTTGTCACATTTACTTCAGTAGTGTATGTTAGCGGAGAGTAACGCACAAATACTAGTATGAAAAAGATCTGCGTTACATTGCAACGCATCCTACCAAATCAAGCCCTAAGTACTGTGTTAAAGTCCCACCAGTTAGCATTAGCTCTACGATAAAGGAACGTTTTAGGAACCCATCGACCATTTTCAAGTTTAGCTTCTATGCGTCCTTCGTATTTCCCTCCAAATACATTACCCGTCTCTCCATTTTCATCAAACTGATCAAGCATCCATAGTCTTTGCCCCAGTCTATTAAGTTTGAATAGAGAGCTGATGCTATCATTTCGGTTTCGCTCTAACATAGAAGCAAATAGATCCATTCCATTACCATGGTTATCGTCAGGATTATTGAACCCGAAACCCATAGTAAAAGAGTCGTCAGCAGTTGTAGCTCGACCAGAGTTACCGATAGAACTTGTATAAAAAGCCCAAGACCATTGAGAATTAGCACTAAAATTAACGGATTCTGAAGCATACCCACCTGGAAATGCTTTAGCTGGATCAAATGCGATCAGGTAATTTATACCTCCTGAGATTCGCTTTGCAATTTCTGCGCTAACATAAGCACCTAAACTATGACCAGCGATATTAATTTGTAAACCACTAATCCCCCAAGCAGTCAGTTTATCTGCTGCCCATTTAGAGGCAGTTTCAATCCAAGATGCTCCGATGCCAGAAATTAGCAGGGGACTGTTTGCAGCTCTAGACCAGTCTAAGGCAAACACCTGATCTCCATCCTCATAACCGTCTATAGCCCGAGCTAAAAGATTAATATCTCCTTCATTAGGGTTACCATTCATTCCATGAATAACTACCCAAGTCTTTGTAGAAGTGCTAACTGCTGTGGATGCACCATTTACTCGCTGAAATCCAATTTGATGAGTAAGAGTTTGTCCAAATCCATTAATTCCTGAAATAGTTCCCCAATTTAGGTCGGCTAAAAAGTTCAGGGTGTAGTTGGTATTAGCATTGAAATCACGTTGAAATACTCTAGCAAAGTAGGAGCCTGATTCTAAATTTGCGCTAATGAGGTTTCGATTTTCTTGGGGAGGGTTAAAAATTGTATCAAAGGAGTCAATGACACCATTACCATTGTTGTCACGAATTAGTTGTAGACCAGTATCAGCAGATAAATTACTGAGCGCGAGATTAAAAGTACTACGATTACTTAAACTTTAGTTTGGACTAATGGGCAGGTATGAGAGAGGAACCAAAAGACACGAGAAAATTGAGCAGGAGATTGCAATAGCAAAATCCAGCTCAAAATTGAGAAGAGAAGCAGAACCTAAATGGCAATTGGATGGGTTGGCGGAGGAGTCTTTTCAGTTTTCTTTCTTTTTGAGGCGTGTTTTTTAACAGTCGGATAGCGAATACGAGGAGGAAGGCGATCGCCTAAGGAGCGTCCGGGCGATTTACCGCGTAGTTTAGGAGGGATTGCAGGAGTACCAATCGCGGCAATAATTACCGCAAATGATTGAGCGACACGACCAGGAGCAAGATTATCCTGAGGAGACTGCCAAGGTAAAGGAGCATCAACACAATCGAGACGAGCGAACCAAAGTTGCCAAGTCATTAAAGGCATCAAAGCACTCCAACGCTCAGCCGCCTGAGTAGAGGTAATCTGGGGCAGAGTCCAATGTAACCGTTGCTTGGCAAAACGATACCAATGCTCTATGGCAAAGCGACGCAAGTATTTTAACCAAAGAGTTTCCAAAGCAGGCATAGTTTTACCCAACCAAGCCAACCACATGGGCTGAAACTTACGGTTGCGCCCCAAGGGTTCAATCACCTCAATTCTAAAAATCTGCATCGGTCTTTCTGGAGAAGTACGGAAATGAAAGTCACGCCAATAAGTTACCCGTACCCGACCTATTTTTGGGTCTGTAATTTCTATAGTGGTGGCTGCCCCAGCCCAAGTTTCTGGGGCATTCAGTTTGAATTTATGCCCATGTTTACAAGGTGCACCACGACCGCTATAGGCAGACGGAACTCCCCAAACACAGCGATTAGATGCCAAACGTAGTAATAAATCCGCCTCAATATTCGCTGTTGCTTTCACAAAACTTGCATTCCCATATCCTCGGTCATAGACAGCTAGGGGGCGTACGCTTAACTGCTTTGTGACTTGTTTGAGTTGGAAGGCAGCTTTACTCACAGGAGTCTCGAAACTGGTGATCCGCTCATGTTTTATCGGTAGCGCCCAACTCCCACTTGCTTCGGGAATCCACGCCAACGTGCTGTAGCTTTGTCCTACGCCGATACTTTCGTCTTTGCCATGATGGAATCCTCTTTCCTTCAGCGTTTCCGCATCTGGTCGCAACCACACGCTATTATCTCCAGCCAGACAAGGTTGCTCTTCGGTTGGGATCTCTTGCACCATTAGTTTCATCAACTTTCCTCTTGCTGGTCGGCTATCGCGCAGTCCCTCATAAATACTTGACCATTTTCGCCGAAATAATGGATTCATTGACAGACTCACATACGAGCTAATGCTCGGACTTGTCAGGACGGCATCCATTAATTCAAATACTGCATCTTTTCCTGTTCCTAGGTATTCATATATCGACTTGCGAAATTCTTGTAATTTTTGGAAAATCATAGTAGTCAATGTCAATTTGGTTTATTGATCATTGCTCTTTTGGCAGTTTGTGACATTCACTTCCTGCCTTTCTTTTCTTCTTTTTAGTCTAAAGTCCAGTACATTGGACTCTGCCCCAGATTACCTCTACTCAGGCGGCTGAGCGTTGGAGTGCTTTGATGCCTTTAATGACTTGGCAACTTTGGTTCGCTCGTCTCGATTGTGTTGATGCTCCTTTACCTTGGCAGTCTCCTCAGGATAATCTTGCTCCTGGTCGTGTCGCTCAATCATTTGCGGTAATTATTGCCGCGATTGGTACTCCTGCAATCCCTCCTAAACTACGCGGTAAATCGCCCGGACGCTCCTTAGGCGATCGCCTTCCTCCTCGTATTCGCTATCCGACTGTTAAAAAACACGCCTCAAAAAGAAAGAAAACTGAAAAGACTCCTCCGCCAACCCATCCAATTGCCATTTAGGTTCTGCTTCTCTTCTCAATTTTGAGCTGGATTTTGCTATTGCAAGCTCCTGCTCAATTTTCTCGTGTCTTTTGGTTCCTCTCTCATACCTGCCCATTAGTCCAAACTAAAGTGTAGTACTGAGCCGTCCAGAAGTTAGAGCGAGCTTCGGTGCTATTTGCAATGCTTTCATAGACTTGTCGAAGTGTTGAGCCATTTGCTAGTGCATTCACGTAGTTCTGTAGACCTCCAGAATCTGCGTTACGCATTAACACATTTTGGTAGGCTGCATTCACATTGTTTCTACCTTCAGTGCTATTAGCAAAAGCAGAACGTACCTGCGCCAGATTCAACCCAGAAGCCATTTGCTGTGTCCAGTGCTGCAATCCACTTGCATCTGATTCACGGTTGTGAATATCTCGATAAAGCTGACTGACGACAGGAATAAACTGCTGAGCGCGATCTTCTGCTCTTAAGCTGAGAGTGTAATTAGTATCTCCGCGATGCTGATAGACCCTCGCATAGTAAGTGCCAGCACCTAAGTTGTTAAGATTAATTGACTCTGCGCTACTGTTGCTATTGAGTGAACGACCAATAACAGTGCCAGAACTATTCAACACCTGTAAGTCTGCATCAGATGACAAACCCGTTAAACTCAAACGCAGATCGCGGTTCCCATTGAGATTAAATCTATAATAATCATCTCGATCTTGAGACCCTACCCAATCAAAGTAACTAGGGTTACTAGTACCTAAAGCACCAATGTTACGCGCCGATCCTAAATTGTTACCAGCATTATCGGGAGGAATTAAAATTGAATTTATACTCAAGTCATATCTGCTGTTACCACTATTACGGCTGTACTGTTTGACTTGAATAAAATAATTGCCTGAAGCCAATTGAGTAGAAATGGTATCTTCAGATCTGCCCGATCTCACTGAAGATTGAATGACATTACCATTAGAATTTAATAGATATAAATCAACATCATTTTCTAAATTCATCAATTTCAAATCGATCTTCGCAGTGCTGTTCAGGCTAAAACGATAATAGTCGTTAGGAACCCAGTTATCCCCCCACCACTCTCGATACGTGCCAACCCAACCACTTCTGTATGTAGTAACTGTGTTTAAAGTTCCCAAGTTAATCGCAGTAGATAACGTATCATTCATCTCAACAGATATTGTTTGCCCATTCAGCGCAATTAGCCCACTGTCATTCTCTGATTCTATACGAGTTAATTCAGCACCACTCAGATTAGAATCAAATATCAAATTTCGAGCCAGTTCACCTTCATCCCCATCTGTATCATTACCCACCCGATCATCTAGCCAATGAAAAGTTTCTTCGACTAGAACACCTACTACACCTAGTAATGAATCAGTTGGTGCAGCATTAGATTGAAATAGAGTTTCAGATAGATAAACTGTTTGGGTGGAACTGGCATATGCCCCAAAAGCACCATTTGTATTGGCAGCCGAAAGTATCTGTACTGATGGTAGCTGACTGAAATCTCCTACAGACCATTGCGATCGCACCGCCTGTATCTCCGCCGTATTCGCCTTGTCCCCAAAGACTTGTGCAAATAAATCGGAACTATTAGCAGCTTGTTGGAGTTTGGACTGAACACGTCCTAAGATACCTAGAAGTTGAGTAGCTCCAAAAACAGAAGCGTTCTCCCCATAATTTCCCAAACCAAAGGTTGAGCCTGCATTTTGGCTGTCAGACATAATATTTTCCCTGCTGGTGTAATTGTTTAGCCCCGTATTTCTTAGCTAACAAAATCCAGATTAGCGCTCTCCCCCGAGCATAACTGTATAACGGCAATTTCGTTATTGCTATGCGATCGCTGACCTTTAATGTTGCAACTAGAACAAGGCTATCCTAAAGAATTCAGCATGTAAACAGGGAAAGGTTATCAAAAAGTTATATAAAATTTATTTAGCGGACAAATTTAAGCTTTTCAGTATTTGTGACAAAGAAATCTGTGAATAGGCTCATGACTGTGCGATCGCGGATTTTGATATTTGCAGTTAGAGACATGCCTGACTGCAAATTGATTTTGCGTCCATTCGTCTCTAGGTATTGCTTCTCAAGCTGCACCTTTGCAGGAAATCGATAGGTTGGATTATTTTGGTCAGGTGGCAAGGCATCCGAACCTATCGAGATTAATTTGCCTTTCACATCGCCAAACTCGGTGAAAGGGAAAGAGTCAATTCTGACATCTACCGCCATTCCTTCTTTCACAAAACCAATGTCTTGATTGCCAATAAACACCTTCACTATGAGCATCTCATCTGGCACGATTTTTAAGACAACTTCTCCAGCGTTCGGGTTTGCTACATATCCCAGCCCTGCTTTCAGGTCAAATACTGTGCCAGATGCTGGAGCGCGGAGTTCTTGGTTTTTGAGGATCACTTCTGCTTGCTGGATTTGACCTTCTATTTCTGCAAGTCTCTTAGTATTGTCCACTAGGGCTTTGGTAAATTGACTATCGATTTCGGCAATACGTTTTGTATTGTCGGCAATTTGGCTAGTCAACTCCTTGCGAGTAATGTCAAAGGTATTATTTAGTCTGGCTTGTCCCTCAGCGATCGCTGACTGAATTCGCTGCTCTTCCAGTGACAACTGCTGAATTTCCGACTCCAAAGCGATTACCTGTTGTTGTTGTTTGAGGTATTGGACACGGGAAATCGCTCCTTCTTTAACAGCAGTTTCTAGATCGCCAAGAATTCTGGTATCGATCGCCAAGGTGTTTGCTTTGCTAGCGCGGTTAATCCGAGTTTGATTTAATTGTTCGAGCGATTGAGCAATATTTGCTTCAGCAGCTTGCGATCGCGAGTCTAGTTCGGCTCTTGAAGCGATGAGACGATCCTGCTGATCGCCTGTTAAATTTGCACCACTACCATTAACCTGCATCCGATACAGTTGCATTTCTGTCATTAATGCTTCGCGATTTCGAGCTAGGGCAAAAAATTCTACAGGGACTGCACTCACTGTTGCTCCATCAATTTCTGAAGTTTTTCCATTAAGGACTTCGCGATAAAACTGATTTTCTTGCTGGAGATTTTTGCGTAATTTTTGCAATGATTCAAGCTGAGACTTCGCTACAGTTTCATCAATTCGCAATAGTACTTCGCCTTCTTTGACTTTCTGTCCATCTTTAATCAATACTTCCTTAAGTACACCATTAGCAGGAATACGTACTTCCTTCACTGCTCCCTGTGGTTCGAGTTTGCCCTGAGCAGGGATTGATTCTTCAATTTTTGCTACCGAAGCCCAAATAATTGCCACCGTCACTGAGCCAACTAATGTCCATAAAATAGCAGGAATCCATTTCGGTGACTGACTCAAGGCTAAGGGTTGATCGAAATTACTTTTTTTGACGATCGCGCTAGTAGGTTTCTCCAGACCATCATTAGAGACTATATCTTCGGGAGAGATCTTTGCTAATTTTGGAGTTGGTTGATTGCCGTTATTATTTGTCATGATCTTTTTACCTTTATTTTATCGTTAGTCTCAATGTGCTAAAACCCAGAAATGAGTGGGGTCGCAGAGCACCGCCACTCACTTCTGGGTTTTAAGAATCACCTGCTGCTTCTTGTTGGCGATATAAACAGAAATAGCGATCTTGCAAAGCCATTAACTCTAAATGAGTGCCCTGTTCAGCAACCCTCCCTTTATCCATCAATAAAATCAAGTCAGCACTATGGATCGTAGCAAGGCGATGGGTAATAAAGAAAACCGTACGTCCGCGAAACTCATCTGCAAGATTTAGACAGACTTGACGCTCAGTATTGTAATCAAGAGCGCTAGTCGCTTCATCTAAAATTAGTAATTGCGGTTTTTGCAAAATCGTACGTGCGATCGCAATCCTTTGTCTTTGTCCACCAGAAAGAGAAGCTCCCCGCTCACCGACTCGAGACTCGTAGCCTTGAGGGAGTTGCATAATGAAGTCATGGGCGCAAGCTGTTTGTGCGGCAGCCACAATCTCTTCGGGCGTAGCATCAGGATTGGTCAACGCAATGTTTTGCTGCACCGTACCATCAAATAGCAAGGTATCTTGCAAAACGACACCTATCTGTCGCCGCAATGAATAAAGCTCTACTTTGCCAATATCATACTCATCGATAAAAATTCGGCCAGCCTCAGGTTCATAGAGCCGTGACATTAACTTAGTCAGGGTGCTTTTACCCGCTCCACTAGTACCGACAACGCCGACAAATTGACCATGAGGAACATCTAAATTAACGTTATTTAGCTGCAAAGGTCCATTAGGATTAAAACGGAAATTGACATTCTCATAGCGCACTGCTCCTTTAATTGCAGGCATTGGAATATTGCGCCGACCTGCTTCTTCCTGCTCTTGGGGATGATTAATAATATCGCTGAGTCGTTCCAATGAGAGCGCAGTTTCTTGGAAATTTTGCCAAAGTTGAATCAAACGCAAAAGTGGCGATGTCGTGTAACCTGCAATAATCCGAAACGCGATTAGCTGTCCTAGAGATAGTTTGCCATCCAGCACCAAAAAAGCCCCAACCCAAAGCAGCAATAGGTTAGAGAACTGATTTAAAAACTGACTCATGGAACCCGCAGTTGTGGAAGTTACCACGGTCTTAAATCCATCGGAAACATAGCGAGCATAACGACGTTGCCATTCCCACCGTGACTGCAACTCGATACTTTGCGCCTTAACAGTCTGAATGCCTGAAACAACTTCCACTAAATAAGACTGAGTTGCAGCATTACGTTCAGCTTTACTACGCAGCTGCGTCCTGACGATCGGGGCAACGATAAAGGTCAGCAGTGCAAACAACGGTACAGTTCCTAAAGCTACCAAAGTCAAGAGCCAGCTATAGCAAATCATTACCACGATATAAACGACAGAAAATACCGCATCAAGAACAACAGTAAGGGCTGTCCCTGTCAAAAATTGACGAATATTTTCCAGCTCACCGATACGGCTCGATAGTTCTCCCACCGATCGCTTTTCAAAATAGCGCAAAGGTAATCTGACCAGATGATCAATAGTTTCGGAACCGAGGGTTAAGTCAATGCGATTAGTTGTATTTACAAACAAATAGGTTCGCAGTGCGGTAATTAAGGCTTCAAAGAAAGCGATCGTTAAGAGGAGGATGCCTAGAATATTTAAGGATGGCAGGGAGTTTTGCAGAATTACTTTATCAATAATTACTTGGGTGATCAGAGGATTTGCCAATCCCAATAACTGCACAAAGAAGGAGGCAACCAAAACTGTAATTAAGGGATTGCGATAACGCTTGAGGGATGGCAAAAACCAAGATAGACCAAATTTTTGTTGGGGAGTATCCTTAGTCGGTTGAATCAGCAGAATCTGTCCCGATTCGCCCCAAAGATCGGCAAATTGAGCAGTTTTCTTAATGACTATTCCCTGTTCAGGAATACCTAGTACCTGTTCGCGATCGCTAGTTTTGTAAAGTACCGCAAAGGTATCTTGCCAAGGTAATAAAGCTGGTGTGGGAACCTGACTAATGGCACTCGCAGGAATCGTTACCAACTGTCCATTTAGTCCCATTAGCTCAGTGATCATGCCGCATAACTGCAAAGAGATGCTTTGAGAACGATCATATTGATTGATGATCGCTCGTTTGATCACATGTCGATTAAAGGGCATACTCCAATATTTTGCTAACATCTCAAAACAAGCGACTGACGCATCAATGGGACCACGCCCATAGATATATGGATAGTCTTGAGGCTTATGATCGCCGCGATCGCTAATAGTCGGCAAATCAGGAGCATAGGGAATATCGAAGGCGGTAGGATGGGCTGGTAATTCGGTCACTATTTCCGTAGTAACGGCAAAATCATCGCGCAAACCAATTAAACGCAAATAGCTAGACTCTGGAAGCTCAAAAACAGTGCGATTTGGTTCAACTCTTGTTCCCAAAGGAATTGTGATATTTTGTCCACCGCTAACGAGCCATACAAAATCAGGATCAAGCGGCGGGATTGAATTTTTCCCCGCAGGTAAAGTCAGAACTCGCGCATCTTGCCATGCATTGCGAGCCTGCTCTATAAAATCTTTAGGAGACTGAGCACGGCGATCCATCTCGATCGCAAATAGATCAAATACTTCTGCTGGTGAAACTTGGGAGATAAAAGCCTTCTTAAGAGTAGGAAATCGATCGCAAAGTTGTAAAAAATCTGTTGCTTCTAAGGATAAAAAAGTGCTTTCAACAGAAGCGATCGCCGTTTCGCAGGGCAAATCACGGATCAAACTCGCCCATCCGATTACCGCGCCAGTTTTAAGGGTTTCTAAAGTCCTAGGTGATGTCGCCTTTGGTATTTGCACCAATAGCCTTGCTTGCCCTTCCCATAGAAATAATACTTGCGCTGGCATAGTCTCTCGACGCAAGATTATTTGCCCCATCCGATAGCGCAATGGCTGAAGGCGATCGCTTATTTCTTTGACGATCGAGTGATCAAGATTTTGGAATAAGGGGATACGCTCAATGAGATCTTGGATAGCATTACTGTTGGCAAACATAGTCGTTAACTTATAAGGAGCTTAAGGAGCAAAAGCAAGGTCGTAAAAACAATGATTTTCACAGAGAACCATAAAGATGTTTAGAAACCATTTAAGAATTGTCTAGATCCCCCCCAGCCCCCCTTAAAAAGGGGGGAGAATTTGAATTCCTCCCCCTTTTTAAGGCAGGGCTGTTTCAAGAAAGGGTAAGAGAGAGTTCAAATTAGCAAAGACCACATAGCAGGTATTTTGTGGGAAAATTGGTCAATTGCTCCTTTTATTGATTCAAAACCATGAAGCCTAAATACAGAAAGTACCCAAGTCTTGATGATTGACAGATTAATCGGCGCATTCCCTGCTCTTTGAGGACTTTTATCTTCATCGAATATGACATCTTTTACCCAATGTAGGCGGTTTTCGACCTGCCAATGTCCTCGAATCACTTTGGCAATTGGTTCAGATTTTGGCGGTAAAGAACTGAAGTAGTAACTCAATGTGCTGTAAGGCTTGCCATCGCGTTCACCCGAACGAGTTACCCTTATCACCGACTGTACATTTTTCCAACGTGAATCAATATTGACGGGTGGTACAAATACTTCCACTAATCTCTGAACTTTGCGTCCTTTTGATGAATCATCCTCAACCTTGACTTGAATCGGTGTTTCTTTCTCTGTCTGGACTCTAATCGCTTCTTGCAGTTTTGGTTGATTTTTTTTTACTTTGATGATGTAGTCATTGTTGCTTTCAACTATTGCCTCAACTGTCTTCTTTTGACAGTGTAAAGCGTCCATCGTAAACACATGATTTTCCAAGTTAAGCTGTGACAAAAGTTGTTGAATCACACAGATTTCACTCTCTTTTTTATTCTCCATGATTGCGGTTGCTACCACCACACCTTGTTGCTGCGAGAATAGCGATACCATGCTAATAAAGTTCTGTTTGTTATTGTCAGCATTACTTACGGTATTTCTCAGGCTTTTGCCGTCTCCTGCGATGGCGGCTCCTCCTGCCATGGGCTGTTCTTGCATCCAGCTATTAAACGCGTTATTGAGCGCGGCATAGTCTACATCGATCATCATTCGTCTAAGTGTTGAATATGATGGGGCGGTTCCTTGTTTCAGGGCTAGTAGCTTGATGAGAGTGCGCCGATGTCTCTCTACGAATCTCTCTAATTCTCGGTAGGTTGTGTGTCCACTCATAATTCCCATAATGATGATTAGCAGGATTTGCCATAAATCATCACGACTTCCTTTCGCTTCGCGTGGATCTGGCACTTCTTTGAGATAATCAATTATGCTTTTACTCATTTTCTACCTCCTTTGACACTATTGGCTAAAATTATCGCTTAAATACTTTGCTTATGACTTCTACCTATCTTTATCAATTTTCTACCATTTCTTGAAACAGCCCTGCCCTTTTTAAGGGGGATTGAGGGGGGATCTCTTAGAACTTTTGACCGCAGAAAGTAATTCTTAAATGGTTTCTTAGTCATATCCATCAGGATTTTTTCGGCGAATTTTCCTCTTGTAAAAGCTCTTCAAACAGTTGATTGAGAAGCAACTGAGTTGTCTGATCATCAAACTGAGCAGGCACAAATTTTTCTAGTCGTAAAATCACAAACCATTCTTCTAAAGGAAAAGGTGGATGGACTTGCTGGGGAAGGCTATGGCGCAATTTCTCCGCGATCACAGGAGGCAGTTTATTAAGCAATAATGGTCCAATCATGCCACCTGTTTGCGCTTCTACACCCTGAGAATATTGAGATGCAACCTCTGCAAAAGTCTGTTCACCATCTTGAATCCGAAAGAATAGCTCTTGCAAAAGCTCAGGATTTTTATGGCGAATCAGCGAATAGATCACCCGATCTAAGCTGGTTCTACGATTTAGAAAAGTTGATTCGAGACGATTTGCCCAAGTCTGATGCTTAAATTTTTCGACCTTAAACTCACGTAGAGCGATCGCCTTTAGTTGCTCGTCAGTAAGACTATAAGCCTGACAATAATTTTGAATGGCTTCTTGCGAAACTAACTTATAGCGCTGCTGAAATTGTTGCAGAGCCAGATTAATTTCTTCAGGTTCAAGGGTAATAGCAGCGATCGCACGGTCGATCGCTAGTTCTCGCTTAAAATTTGGTAACAAGCGATAGATCGCTAAAAGACTTCCAAAATTCCCTTCCTCAATTTTAAGATTGTCAATTGTCAAGTAACCCACCATAATTTCTTAAAGACAACTATCACAATTCCAGCCAGCAATACTGTAGTGATTTGAACATGACAGTCCAAATAAAATGAAGGCGGCGCTATGCGCCGCCTTCATTTTATTTGGACTTTGGGTGAAAATAATATTAATTTATATATATATTTCAGGACAAGCGCATCTTGATTAATAGGGCAACCGCACACGTTCATGAATAAACAACGAAACAAAGAAGGCAAAGTAAAATGACCAATATAAATTAAAAGTAAAAAAGTGACATGTCTTCTACAATCAGCCCAGTCGCATTAATTGAGACACATTTTGGCAACTTGCGAGACCCCAGAGCAGCACATAGTATCGAACATAAGCTATTAGACATATTGGTAATCAGCATATGTGGAACAATAAGCGGAGCAAATGATTTTACAGCAATAGCAGAATATGGAAAATCAAAGGAAAAATGGTTAAAGACATTTTTAGAATTAGAAAATGGAATACCATCAGCAGATACATTTGAGAGAATATTTGCTCGACTGAACCCATCAGAATTGCAAAAATGTTTTATAGGATGGATGGAAGCAGTCCATAAAACAACAGACGGAGAATTGATTAATATTGATGGCAAAACGTTGAGAGGAGCAAAGGAAGCAGGCAACTCCCGTAGCCTAATTCATATGGTGAGTGTTTGGTCGGCAACGCAGCATTTGGTTCTGGGACAGAAAAAAGTTAGTGAGAAATCAAATGAAATAACCGCTATCCCACCATTGCTGGAAATGTTGGCAATTCGAGGTTGTTTGGTCAGCATAGACGCAATGGGATGTCAGACCGAAATCGCCAAAACAATCATTGAACAAGGTGCAGATTATGTATTAGCGCTAAAAGGAAATCAAGGTAATCTCCATGATGATGTAAGTCAATTATTCACATCTGCTCGCTCGCAAAAATTCCATAATATCGAACATCAATTCCATTCAACAGTAGAAAAAGGACATGGGCGCATTGAGAAGAGATCCTATTGGACTATGGGTAATACAGAATTTCTCATTGGCGCAGAGAAATGGACAGGGTTAAAAAGTATTGGCATGGTTGAATCAGAACGTAGTGTCAATGGCGTAGTTTCTATCCAACAGCGATATTATATTCTGAGTATTGAGAGTGATGTTCACAGGTTCTCTCAATCTGTTAGAAGTCATTGGAGTATTGAAAATCAACTGCATTGGATTCTTGATGTTGGGTTTGATGAAGATGCTTCTCAATCTTGTCGAGGCTATACTGCTGAAAACTTAGCTGTTATTCGTCATGTTGGCTTAAATTTACTTTCCCGTGACAAAAAAACTAAGGTCGGAGTCAAGACTAAACGACTTAAAGCTGGATGGGATGACAACTATCTCAAGCTTATACTTAACGCCTTAAACATAGTCTCACCTTAGTCTTCATTATTTATTCATGAACGTGTGCGGTTGCCCTATCTTGATTAACTCTATAGTTTGCTTCTCTGGGGTTAGGTGATATTGTGTATATATTCGTTCAGTAAGTAGTAACCGAGAGGGATTTGTTTGACTCAGTCAATTAATCTACCCAAGCTAGACGACTTTTTGCAAGAGCTGGCCACGATACAGCAGCAAGGCTCAAAGCGAATTGCGTTTTTAGGTTCCCGCCATGTGCCATTAACCCATCAACTGCTGATTGAACTGCTCAGCTATGCTTTGGCACTATCTGGCAACAGTATTATTACCTCTGGAGCAACAGGTACAAATTTTGCTGCAATTCGGGGTGCTTTGCGAGCCGACCCCAATTTGTTGACTGTAATTTTGCCTCAAAGTCTTGATAGACAGCCCTATGAATCTCGCGAACAGCTAGAAAATGTGATTCATTTAATTGAGCATTGCGAGAATGACACTCTATCTTTGGCTGAAGCAAGTAGCCGATGCAACCAAGAAATCATTTCCAAGTGTCAGCAACTGATTTGCTTCGCGTTTCATGGTAGCGAGACTTTATTACAAACTTGTCAAGATGCTGAAGAACAACGCAAGGTTGTAACTCTATTTTATTTTGACTAAAGAATCTGAGAAATTGCCTAGCGGTTTTTAGATTGCGTTGATTGAATTGTTTAGAAATGAAGATTATGAGTACGACAATTAAAGGCAAAGTATTTGTCTTGGATGACAATATTGACACTGACCAAATTATTCCTGCGGAATATCTCACGCTTGTACCATCAAAACCTGATGAGTATGAGAAGCTTGGCAGCTACGCAATGATTGGACTTCCCGATCGCTATGATCGCTTTATACCTGAAGGCGAAAGTAAAACGATTTATTCTATTATTATCGCTGGTGAAAATTTTGGTTGTGGCTCTTCTAGAGAACATGCACCGATCGCGCTTGGAGCTGCTGGGTTAGAGGCTGTGGTTGCTCAGTCCTATGCCAGAATTTTCTTCCGTAACTGTACAGCAACAGGTGAGCTCTATCCTTGGGAATCGGTTGATTGTTTGGTTGAGAGCTTCAAAACTGGTGAAGAAGCAACCATTGATTTTGATAATAATCTCATCATTAATGAAACCACTGGCGAAACTTTTGCCTTGAAATCCCTTGGTGATGTAAGACCTGTCATTGATGCGGGCGGTTTATTTGATTATGCTCGTCTAACAGGCATGATTCCTACTCGTGTATAAAACCTATGTCCTATCACATTCGTATTCACGATCGCCAAAACGATAAACTCTATGAAGCTGATATCGAAGGCGATCGCTATATTCTGGACTCTTTAGAAGATCAAGGTATTAACCTGCCTTTTTCCTGTTTGAATGGTGCTTGTACTGCTTGTGCGATGCGAGTCAAGTCGGGGAAAATCGATCAACATGAGGTAATTGGTTTATCCAAAACTTTACAGGATGAGGGTTATGCGCTGATTTGCTCAGGCTATGCCCAGTCAGACTTAGATCTGGAAACCCAAGATGAGGATGAGGTCTATCGGTTGCAATTCGGTAACTTTTTTGCTAAACGCAAGCGTCACTGGTTTCAGTTTGGTATTCCCATTGATCATGACTAAATAGTTGAAAGAGCGCAAAGCGCCCTTTCAACTTTGAATTATGTGGCACTATGAACTCTAAAGCAGGAAAAAAAGACGCGATCGCGAAGTCTCCACCGCGTTTATTTATTTTGGTTGTGCTGTTGGTTGCCTTTTTAGCGATCGCAAATATGGCGATCGCTTTTACGCAACCCAAGGACAAAGTAAATGGCGAGCTCTGGATTATTAATCGGGTTGTCAGTGGACAAACAGTTGAAGCTTCAGTTGTGAGCAACCCGAATATGACTGTGCAAAGAGTGCGTTTGCTGGGTATTAGTGCCCCACTCAAAGAGCAGTCTCCTTGGGGTGATCGCGCTCGCCAGAGTTTGTCGGATCTGATTAAAGAGCAGAAAGTGATTTTAGAGTTTGATGTCAAGCAAAAAGATAACTCCGATCGCTGGCTTGCTTATATTTGGAAAGATAATTTATTAGTTAATCAATATTTAGTCTCAGAGGGACTTGCGATCGCTGATTCCTATTCACCCAATGTGAAGTATGACGCAAGAATTAGTCGCGCCCAATCCAAAGCGAGATTGCAAGAGCTAGGAATTTGGGACACCCAAAACCCATTACGCCTCAGTCCTAGAGACTTTCGCCGCCAATTAAGTAATTAAAAGGTGGCGCGAAGCGCCGCCTTTTAATTACGGGAAATCATTCATCAGTGGTGGCTAGACTGTAATTTGTACCAGTAAAGTCAGCGCCTTTCAAGTTGGCATTTTTGAAGATGGTATTGTTAATATCTGCCCTGCGTAAATTCGCATGGATTAACACAGCGTTAGTAAAGTTTGCACTCTTTAAATTGGTGTCATTGAGAATTGCATCAGTCAGAAAAGCTTTAGTGAGATTAGCTTTTTCCAGTTTTGCTCCAGTAAGATCTGCGCCTTCTAAGTTAGCGTTAGTGAGGTTTGTACCACTTAAGTTTGCACCCATTAAGGCTGCACCGATTAAGTGAGATTGGCTCAAATCGATCCCTGCAAGATTTGCATTAGTTAAATCGCAGCCTGCACATTGTTTGGTTTTGAGCAGTTGTTGAACTTGGACAGGGTCATAGGCTTCCAAAGGCATAGCCCACCCAATTCCAATCACAGCCAAAATTGCAACTAATTTAGTTTTCATTTTGCCCTCCTCATATACAAGGAATGCTATACATCTATTATCGCTGCAATTTATTTCGTATTCGTTCTGCTGTATATGTCGTCACTATTCTTAACCGATGATGGAATCGATAAAACAACCTGTGGGTTTAATTGTAATTTTGGGAGCAACGGCGACTGGCAAGACTAGTCTGGCGATCGCACTCGCCAAGCAGCTAAATGCACCAATTTTGAGTGCTGATTCGCGCCAAGTTTATCGTCATTTGGATATTGGCACAGCAAAACCAACTATCGAAGAACGTCAAGGCATCCCCCATTACTTAATCGATATTATTGAACCTGATCAAACTTTGACATTGGCGGATTATCAAGATCAAGCCCAAACCTTAATCGCGAAGTTTCATGCGCAGGGAGTTACACCAATTTTAGTTGGTGGCTCAGGTTTGTATATTAAGGCAATTACCGCAGGACTAAAAATTCCTAGAGTCGCACCTCAACCTGAACTGCGATCGCAATTTGCGGAATTAGGACAAACTTATTGCTATCAGATTTTGCAGCAGGTTGATCCAGTGGGAGCTACCAAAATTCATGCTAACGATCAAATCAGAACTTTGCGATCGCTAGAGGTTTTTTATGTAACAGGGCAACCTCTATCAACACAACAAGGCGAGCAGCCACCTAGTTATCCCATTTTGCAAATTGGTTTGGATTGTGAGGATCTTGATGTTTATCGTAAGTTGGTTAGCGATCGCACCGAGAAAATGCTTGAAGATGGCTGGCTTGACGAAATTCGTGATTTACAAAATCATTATGGATCAGATTTGCCGCTTTTAAGAACCTTGGGCTATGGCGAAATGTCTGATTATTTAGCTGACAAAACTGATCTGGAAACTGCCAAACTACTCACGATTACCCATACCTGTCAATTTGCCAAACGTCAAAGAACATGGTTTCGTGGTTCGGGTAATGGCGATTTAGCAATCCATTGGTTGCGATCGGGAAGTAGTTGGAAAGAAGTGATCGCACTGTTATCAAAAAAGCCCTGCGTAGCAGGGCTTTTTTGATTATTTGATTTTGTCCATAATCGAGAAAATCGGTAAGTACATCCCGACAATAATCGAACCGACCATGCCACCTAAGACAACGATCATCAGAGGTTCCATCAAACTTGTGAGAGCCTTTACCGCTTCTTCAACTTCATTCTCATAAAAGTCGGCGACTTTCATAAGCATTTTATCAATTTCACCAGTTTCTTCCCCGATACTGACCATTTGCAAAGCCATTACAGGAAATACTTCCGTTTTTTCCATTGCAGGAGCAATTTGACCACCTTCTCTTACCGCATTTCGCGCCGAGTCGATCGCATTAGAAATCACCAGATTACCTGCGGTCTCAGCCGTAATTTCGAGAGAAGCCAAAATTGGTACACCTGCACGGGAGAGCGAACCAAAAGTCCGCGCAAATCGAGCAACCGCAGTTTTAACTACAAGATCTCCAAACAAAGGCAACTTCAAGAAAACACCATCAAGATAGAGCTTACCAGCAGGAGTTGCATAAACACGGTTATAAACAAAACCAGCGGCAACAATAATAATTGGAATGATTAGTACTGAGGGACTCTTGAGAAAGTTACTAATATTTACCAATATTTGCGTAAATGCGGGTAATTCACCACCTAAGCTTTTAAAAACGCCATCAAATACAGGAATGATGAAAATACACATCGCTAAGAAGATTAAAACAGCGATCGAAGTAACCACTATCGGATAAGTCATCGCAGACTTAATCTGGTTAGTCAAACGCGCCGAATCTTCGAGTAATGTCGCTAGACGGGCTAAAACATCATCTAGTACACCACCCGTTTCACCAGCCTGCACCATTGCGCAATAAAGCTTGTCAAATACCTTTGGATGCTTACGCAAAGCATCAGAAAAGTTAGTCCCCTGCTGTACATCATCCAATACTTCAGTGAGAGCAATTTTGAGTCTCGGATTAGAACACTGGTCGCACATTACCCCCAACCCACGAACCATCGATACACCCGCATTAACCAAGGTTGCTAATTGCCTAGAGAACAAAGCTAGGTCCTTGACTGTTACCTTCTTCATTGTGAAGCCAGCAAAATCAAAACCGCCTTTCACTTCTTTGATGTCTTGAACATAAAAGCCTTTCTGCTTCCATGTCTCACGGGCTTCTTTTAGTGATACGGCGACCATTGTCTGCTGTACAGCCTTGCCTTTCGGGTCTTTGAGATTTCCTTTAAACTTTGCCATTATTGCACCTTATTTAAGAATTATGGTTTGAAAACTATCTTGCTATCCACTGATTGAGCGCGACTTAATCATATCTGCTGAACGCAAATCTCCAGTTACTTTACGTTTCATTACTGGTGCGGGATTGGGACCAACTACGCGCAATAGCTCTTCAGGTCGGGAAGTCTTAGACATCGCAGCTTCAAAGGTAATATCGCCATCCATATATAACTTTGCTAAAACGGATTCAAGGGTTTGCATTGACTCTTTACCACCTGTTTGGATAAAGCCATACATCTGCGCAGTTTTACCTTCCCGAATCAGGTTGGAAATCGCAGGTGTAACCACCATAATTTCCTGTGCCATTACCCGCCCAAATTGCCCTGGTTGAGGATTATGTCTTTGCACAAGGGTTTGGCTTAATACTGCAACTAGAGAGTTAGAGAGTTGCACCCGAATTTGACCTTGCTGCTCTGGCGGGAATACATCCACCATGCGATCTACGGTCTGGGAAGCGGAACTGGTATGCAATGTTCCAAATACTAGGTGTCCTGTTTCGGCGGCGGATACGGCAAGCTGAATTGTTTCTAAATCGCGCATCTCACCTACAAGAATTACGTCTGGATCTTCGCGAAGAGCCGCTTTTAGAGCATTAGCAAAGGTTTTAGTATCTTCACCAACTTGGCGTTGGTGAATCACACTCTTTACGGATTCATATACAAATTCAATCGGATCTTCAACAGTGAGAATATGTTCAGCACGGGTTTTGTTAATCGTTTGAATCATTGCCGCCAAGGTAGTGGTCTTCCCTGAACCCGTTGGACCAGTAACTAGCACCAGACCACGCGGCTTTTCACTAAGTTCGCGCACAATGGGCGGTAAGTTCAGATCATCCATGTCGGGAATTTTGGAAGAAAGCGCCCTTAGACAAGCGGCATAGGTACCTCGATCTTTGTAAACATTGACCCGAAATCTAGCTAGTCCCTTAACTCCATAGGAGCAGTCTAACTCCCAGTTTTGTTCTAGAGCTTTCCGCTGATTATTATTGAGCATCGCAAAAATCAATCGCTGACATTCTTCAGGGGTAAGCGGATCGCGATCGGTGCGGGTAAGGTGACCGTTGATGCGAATGTAAGGGGGTAGCCCTGCGGAGATATGAAGGTCAGAACCTTTACGTTCTACAACCTCTTCCATCAAGTCTTCAATGATGTAGTCCATTACCATAGCGGGCTATTCTCCTGATCTAATCCTAGTAAATTCATGATTCCCTATGTAGCTTATAAACAATGCGCTTCGCACGAACTTTAACCCTGTATTTGAGACTTGCGCGAAGCGCAAGTCTCAAATACTAATTTAGAAAGTTCTAGGCGTGGTGCAGTAAGGACATTCAATTGTTTCGGGTGTGAGCATAGCATCACAGTTGTCACATTCCAGTCCTTTACCTCTTCGAGCGCGTTCTTCGGCTTCTCGACCTTTGTCGGTATATACGACTCTGAGTACCTCGTCTAGAGAAGTAGCTCCTTCTCTTACTAAGTCAAAAGCGTATGCCATTAGGGTTTTCATCCCTTCTTGGACGGCAATCTCCTTGATAACTTCGGTGGTAGCTCCTTTGTTGATAGCACTTTGCAAGCGCTCAGTCATTTTCATGATTTCATATACACCTGCACGCCCTTTATAGCCAGAACCGCTACATTTTGGACAGACTCGTTGACCTGGAAGCATGGCTTCACGGTTGACGACATTAGCTCGGTAGAAGGTCTTTTCGAGGTCGCTGCTGGGTAGACCGAAGCGATCGAGTTCTTCTTGGCTCGGATTATAAGGAATGCGACAGTTGTCACAAATTCGGCGAAGGAGACGTTGGGCGAGGACACCGATGATGGCTGTGCTTGCCATAAATGGCTCTACGCCCATTTCTTCGAGACGGGCAATGCTACTGGGTGCGTCGTTGGTATGTAAAGTAGTGAGAACTAAGTGCCCTGTTAGTGCCGCCTCGATCGCAGTTTTTGCAGTTTCAGCATCTCTCGTTTCTCCGACAAGGATTACGTCAGGATCTTGACGTAGGAAAGCTCGCAAAATACTGGCAAAGGTCATGCCCTTTTCCCGTAGCACTTGGCACTGAGTCAAACCAGGTAAGTTATATTCGACAGGATCTTCAGCTGTACTGATGTTGATTCCAGGGTCATTACATTCAGCAAGGGTCGAATATAGAGTAGTGGTTTTGCCTGAGCCAGTAGGGCCTGTAACGAGAATTAGTCCATAGGGACGTTTGGCAAAGCTTTGCATCAGCGCTAAGCTTTCAGGATCGCTAATCAGCTTGTTAAGTCCAAGTTGAGTGTTGGAGTTATCGAGGATTCGTAGACATACTTTTTCCCCATTTTGGGTAGGACAAGTATTTACGCGAAAATCTACACGTCGTCCTTGGAAATTGCGCTTCAGTTTGCCATCTTGAGGAACGCGCTTTTCGGCAATGTTCAGATTAGAAATAATTTTGAAGCGTGAAATTACCGCGTTAATAATGTTTTTGGGTAAGCGCTTATTCTCGCTGAGAAAGAAGTATTCGCGGAGTACGCCGTCCTTACGCAGACGGATGCAGAGGTCTTTTTCCTGTGGTTCGATGTGAATGTCTGAGCATCCTTCCTTAAGAGCTTTAACAAGGATTTTATCGACGAGGCTGATAATTGGTGCTGAGTTTTCACCCCCAACCATGAGCTCATCGCCTTGATCCGTATCAGCAATATCTTCACCGAAGACATCATCTTTAACTTGGAGATCTTCATCACTAATAGCGCCTTCAGCTTTGGCGCTTTTGTTGACTTGGAATTGGACAATATTGTCAAAGGTGCGATGAAAATCTTTGCGTGAAATAACTCGCCTGACAACTGTCAAATTTTTGAGCAGTCGAGCGATCTCATTTTGGACTTTGTAGCTGTCGGGCGAGACTAAAGCAAGCGTGATACTGTTCTCCGTCTTAACTAGAGGTAGCATCTCGCAGTCTCGACAACTGGAAATTGGGATGATGTTGGAGTCGAGCAAGGTACTAAGGGATGCAATATCAAACTTGTCAATTTCGACATCAGGATCGATTGGTTCGATACCATAAAGAACACGCAGTTCAAAAAGCTGTTGACGTTTGTAATATCGGGTAATGTCGGGAGCGAGTTGCTGCCCCAGAATTTGCTCTAGGACGCTAATAAATGGAACATTTTGTTCTTGGCTATCCTTGACAGCGCGATCGAACTGGTCTGAGGTTGCGTGTCCTGCTTGAATCAGTCTGCTCTCGAAGGGAGTGCGACCTCCCCGTTTGGCAAGAGCTTTGGTCCTATTTTTTAAGCCTGAGGCGGTAGTTGGCGCTTGATCTGATGTATTCATAGCCCAAGAGTTCCTAAGAGTGCATTACCCAAGTGAGATTAGATCTTCATGATCGCAAAGTAATATTTTTAAATAGCGATCGCAAAGCAATGTAAGGCGATCATAGCTGTTTGCATAACTATATTGGGCAAAAATAGCACAAGTGTTTCATAGTTTTACAAAATCAAGCTAAAAATTTGAGTGAGAACCAGAGGTATGTTGCGACGCAACTTACCTCTGATTTATTTTTTGAGGACTTGCCAACGAATTTTGGGGTTTTGGACAAGGAGTTGAGAAATGGCGATCGCACCTTTTTTATTTAAGTGGCTAGGGTCAGAAAAAAGGTCGGCTTGATTTAGAATCGATTGAGACAGGTAGAGATATGTAAACCCTTCACGCAAAGCAAGCTCTTGCATTCTGCCATTGAACGTAGCTTCATGGCGGCTGCGAATTTGATCGAGATATGTTGCATGTAAAGGCATATTCACGACTAAAAGCTCAATATTATTGCGGCGACAAAAGTCAACTACATTTGCAAAAGCCTCGAACTGGGAGCCATTGGTTTCAAAATTCCGATAGTCAAGATCATAGTCGCCTGGGACTTGGGGGAATTTTTGGAAATAGGTGTTGGGATCGAAGGTGACATCAAAAGCAACAAAACCTTTAGGATCAAGAGCGGTGACAGTACTGGGCATCGTCGCGGCGAGCAGAGCGTCGCTGTTGCTAAGCATATGTGTATTGCGATCAAATTTCTTGACTAACGAAGTCCGAATTTCTTGACGCTTAGAAGAAGTGGCAAACAGAATATTAAAGGATTGGGCGATCGGATTTGAGGATTTAGTAGATAGCTCTGTTGGATTAGTTATAGGATTTGGATTAACGCCTTTACTTTTAAGTTCTTCCTGTAATTGTTTGTAGCCGACGGATGCAGTGATTTCGTCATAGGTAAGGTCACTGCGGCTACTATTAAATGCTCTCAAACCATCGGCCCAGATAATCATGCGCGGTAGTTGGTGCTGGGTCAGAATTTGGGTGATTTGCAGATTCACAACCTTAGCGGTTGCACCATCAATCCCAAGATTAAAGACACTGATGTCTTTATATCCTTTGTTAGTCAGTGCTTTTTCTAATGTTTTGGGTTCGAGCCCGCGTAAGGCTCTGGAACTGCCAACAATTAGAATTTCTGGCGATCGCTGTTTATTTGTGATCTGCCAATCAAGCAGAGCTAATTTTTCATTGAATAAAGCGATATTAAAATTAAGGGCAGATTTATTGGTAAGGCTCTTTTCGGGAGCATTATCTGGCTGGTTTGCTGGCAAATTGATCTTAGAATCAGCGATTACAAATTTGGTTGACTGATCGGGCTGATCGTAATTACTGAGAGTGCGATCAATGGCGATCGTTGTCCCAACGCCGATCGCTAAACTTGCTATACAAGCAGGTAAAGAGAGCATTTTGGGAGTCGTTTGTCCTAGCCATTCCAGACTCAAAATCGTCTGACCAATCGCAAGTAGTTTCGCCCCAGTATATCTACCTAATTTCTGCCAAGCATTAGGCTCTTCATCTTCGCTGATAAATGCAATGCTGTAATCTTCTACATTTTCGGCGGCAAATAACTCTTCTTCATTGGGGTTCGGGATACCGATCGCTAACAAATCAATTTCAAAAGACCAACTCGGCTTTTTCTCGCCAATGACGCGGCTCGATACCGTTACCGATTGGAAATATTCCGATGCACTCACTGTTCGCAGAGTATTTAGCATGGGCAGTACCATCTCTGCTTGCAAAATCTCGGCGCGAGTCTCACACAACAAGTTGAGGCAATTATTTTGTAAGAGTAACTTCAGCTTAGTTTGAGCAAGTTTGGGTGCTAGTTGCGGATCTTGACGAAAGCTGGTGAGTAAAGCCGCAATAATTTCAGCAGCGATGAGCGCTGATGGAGCGATCGGTAAATCCAGCCCCAACGCCCATGCATTTCCATGCAATTTAAGACGGTGGATTCCTTCGGCGTATAAAACTGAACTTTCTAAATCCTGTGTGCTTGGTGCGATCGCCTCCAATATCTGCTTTGCACAGCTTACTTCTCGATCTTGACTATAGAGATATAGGCAGTCCCCTTTTTGTTTGGTATGTGAAAGTTTTATTCCTGCCAATTCTTCTGGCAAAATGCTGTTTGATGACTCTCGATCCAGATTTAGATTAGTGATAGGAAGATTGTTATTAGTCCCATTAATTTGATTATTCGTCAAACTTGAGGGTTGACTAGGCTCTGCATCTGGATTCACATCTAGATGTGCATCTAGACTTGCATCTGGATTTGCATCTGTTATTGGATTTGCATCTAAGGATGTTGTTTCCATTGTCTGTTTGCAGAATTTGGCAGGATGAAAAATTTGCTACAAGGTTAGCATGGCGACTTCACAACCTGACAAAAAGTTATTCATCCAAATGCTCAGAGACAGAGCGATAAAGCTCTAAAACATGGTGATCGAGGAGTTGGTAATAGACTAGACCTCTTGCAGAACCAAAAACATGTTAGATTTATAAGCTTTTTATCAGAACTCAAATTAAGCGATGAAATACGAAGCCAGTCAAAATCTATCAGCGACAGAATTTAAACGGTTATTTGGAGTAAGAAGAGAAACATTTGCTCAAATGACGGAACTAATGCAACAAGCAGCCCAAAGCAAAGGACAAGGTGGTGTAGAACCAAAGCTAAGTCTAGAAGACCAAATATTGGTTACTTTGCAGTATTGGCGTGAATATCGCACCTATTTTCATATTGCTAGCGACTGGGAAGTGTCAGAATCGACGATTTGCCGCATCGTCAAAAAAGTAGAAAATGTCTTAATTAAATCGAAAAAGTTTCGGTTAGCAGGAAAAAAGTCATTATGGCAGGAGAAGGCTCCAGCCATAATTGCCATTGATGTAACTGAGACAAAGGTTGAGCGCCCTAAATATCACCAGAAACATTTTTATAGCGGTAAGAAAAAGCATCATGCCCTCAAAGCCCAATTGGTGGTCGATCTGACTAATTTCAAGATAGTTTGTACCGCTTACGGTAAGGGCAAGCAGCATGATTTCTCATTATTCAAGGCAAGTGGAGTTCATTTTCACGCACAGACACAAGGTTTGGCAGACAAGGGTTATCAAGGCTTACAAAAGTTGCATCCTAACTCGCAAATTCCTATCAAAAAGCCTCAAAATGGCTCATTATCCAAGGAGGATAAGCGTTTTAATCGCCAACTTGCACGTCAACGTATTGCGATTGAGCATGTTAATCGTCGCTTGAAGATTTTTAAGATTCTCTCTTTACCTTATCGTAATCGTCGTCGTCGTTTTGGTTTGCGTTGTAATTTGATTGCCGCCATTTATAACTTTGAAGTCGCTCTTGTTGCTTCTAAAACTTTCTCTGCTCTGGATTAATTTTCAGTTCTGCAAGAGGTCTAATTTGCGCTGGCTTTTGCGATAACTAACTAGACGCATGGTGCGTAAAACTCGTAATTGATGGGATACCGCCGATTCACTCATGCCCACTACTGCTGCAAGATCGTGAACGCATAGTTCCTGCTTTGATAAAACTGAAAGAATCCGCAAACGATTGGGATCGCTCAACATTCCGAAAAATTCCGCCATATTCTGCGCTTTCTCAGTTGGCAAAATCGCATGAATCAAATCTTGTAACGTGGTTGGCTCGATCTCATGGAGATCGCAAGTCGGCAAGTTGTCAAGAGAAACCGAAGAGGAATTTAGCATTGTTACATTTTACAAAAAAGCGATCGCTTTTCTACATAGTGTTTGACATATGAACGTATATTCATATATACTAATCTCAATTGTATTAGGATTAAATATATGACAACTCTCACAGAAACCAAATGTGCTTGCCCAAAATGTAGTTGTATGGTCTCCCTAGACACAGCAATCATGGCAAATGATAAGCCTTATTGCAGCAGAGCTTGTGCCGATGGGCATCCTGAAGGATCTGCTGGCTGTAAAAAATCTGGATGTGGTTGTGGCTAACTACGTCTGTCGCCAAGCGTATTAGTACATAAAACCCAAGAAGAGAATGGCGGCGCTTCGTGCCGCCATTCTCTTCTTGGGTTTTTACTTAGTCGATGATCGCTACAAAAAGAAGCAGGCGGACGTTGTCTATCTGCTTCTTTTTGGCTTTTGGTTAAGGTATAGTACAAATCATTAGCTTCACCAAAATTCAAGATGCTGAATTTAAACGAAATTATGTCGCTTGCTCGCCCGATCGCTTGGGGTGCGGGGGATATTCTGATGAAGTACTATCAAGAGCCTCAAGACTTAGAAATCAGGTTTAAGGGTGGCGAAGAAGGCAATGTTACTTCCGCAGATTTAGCCGCTAATGATTTTATCTTGAGCCAGTTAAAGCAAGTATTTGGAACTGAAGACTTTGCCTATCTCAGTGAAGAAACTGAAGACAATATCGATCGCCTTGGACATGAATGGGTCTGGATCATCGATCCGATGGATGGCACGAGTGACTTTATTCGGCGGACTAATGAATTTGCGGTTCACATTGGCTTGACCTATCGTCAGCGTCCTGTTTTAGGACTAGTTGCCACACCTGCTCAAGATCGGCTTTTTCAGGGGATGTTAGGCAAAGGTGCATATATTGAGACTAGAGATGGCTTGCAGCAACGCATTCAAGTCTCTAACAAAGTTGAACTCGATCAAATGGTGGTAGTGGCTAGTCGTAGTCATCGCAATTATCAACTCGAAAGTATTCTCCATCAATTGCCCAAGGCTGCCGAAATTGCGGTTGGTAGTATTGGCGGTAAGTTTGCTGCGATCGCATCGGGCAATGCTGATGTCTATATCTCGGTATCAGGCAAATCTGCGCCCAAGGATTGGGACTATTGCGCTCCTGAAATCATCTTGACTGAAGCAGGTGGTCAGCTTACTCACTCTGATCTATCTTTGCTGTCTTACAATAATCTGGAATTGCGCCAGTGGGGAACGATTGTGGCAAGTAATGGTCATTGTCATAATGAAATTTGTCAAATTAGCCAAGATGCGATCGCAACTATCAAAAAGTAGGATTTGCAATGCACAGCCTACTTTTTGTGGTAATTAGTCAGTAAAGTAAAGAGACCTAGAAATTTAAGGAACAAGGTACTTAAGCACCTTGTTTATTTCAATTATGAAATTACAAGCAATCCTAATCGGAGCTGTTGTGGTCGTTGGCGTAATGGCTGTCAGCAATCCTAGTAAAGAACGTTACATCGAGTACGCAACTGAGCAATTTTCCGAAACAGGCAAAACCTCAATTTGTACTGCCGATCTTCCAGTAGCTGCTCAGCAATCATGCAAATTTTTGATTTCTCAAGGCAAAGGGGTGATCAAGACATTGGTAGAAAATTCTACTAAACAGCAAAATTTTGTAGTTTTCAGTCTCTACGCAACTGAGATGCCAAATAGGAAAATTACCACGATCGCCGCCTTTGGTAATTTCATTATGTTCAAATAGCGCGGCGCTACTAACCTTATAAAAAAGGCAGTGCAATGCACCGCCTTTTTTTATGGATTTTGCTGATCAAACTTTTCTAATGTTTTCCAGACTAATTGCAAGAGCTTATCTAGTCCTTTCTTAGAAGCAGCAGAAATAGAGAGAATCGGAATATCAAACTGGGCGGCAATTTCTTCGACATCCTCAGGCAACATCGCATCAATCTTATTCAAAGCTAGAATTTGAGGCTTATCAGCCAAGCCATGCCCATAGGCGACCAACTCTTCTTGAATAGTGTGATACGCCGCTAGGGGATCATCTTGAGTGACATCGATTAGATGAATTAAGAGCTTAGTCCGTTCCACATGACGCAAAAAGTCATGCCCTAAACCAATACCTTCGGATGCACCTTCGATCAGCCCAGGAATATCGGCAAACACAATGCCATCGCCAGAGGGCTTAGAAACTACACCTAAATTTGGAACGAGCGTAGTAAAAGGATAATCGGCAATTTTGGGACGAGCGGCAGATACGACAGAGATCAATGTTGATTTGCCAGCATTGGGTAAACCAATAATCCCGACTTCAGCAATTAGCTTTAGTTCTAAATACAGATTAAGTTCTTCGCCTGGTAATCCTGGTAAGGCATAGTCAGGGGCACGATTTTGATTGCTCAAGAAATATTTGTTGCCTAAGCCGCCTTTACCGCCTTTCGCCACAAACAAAGTTTGGTCAACTTCAGTGAGATCACCCAAAACTTCGCCTGTTTCTTCATTCATCACCACCGTACCGATCGGGACTTTAATTACGCGATCACTACCTTTTTTGCCCGTCATATTGCTGGGCCCGCCACGCTCGCCATTTTCAGCTTTAAAAATGTTCTCAAAGCGAAAATCCAGAAGGGTTTGGAGATCGGTTGTTGCTTGCAAAATAACGGAACCACCATGACCACCATTGCCACCCGCAGGTCCACCCGCAGGTACATATTTTTCGCGGCGAAATGCAACTAGCCCATCGCCGCCATCTCCAGATTTCACATGTATCGTAACTCGATCAATAAAATGCATTGCTAACTCAATTACTTGCTCTGTCTAACAAAGACAATCCACTTAACATGCAGGATTATCTTTATTGGTCTTACCTTCTATTATGCAGTGCATCAGGATAAAAACCAAAAAATCGGTTTTTATACAATTCTGCCGACGGCAGCAGGATAAAAACCGATTTTGAGCATGAGATACTTCCTTAAAACCAAGAAATAGCGGTGCGCGGCAAAGCCGTGCACCGCTATTTCTTGGTTCATTTATTCTTTGTTGATGTTCCCAGTTCTTACCCATCCTTCTTCTTTTGTGCTTTCATTTCTTACAAAGAGCCATTCGCGATCGGGAGTTTCTTTAATTACAGCAACTTTGGCATTAAAGTCTGCACCTCCAACATTGCGCGCAGCCTGATTTGGATCAGCACGAAACACTAGACCAATGCTGGCATTGACTTTACCTTGATACTTTGCGTCAGTGGGTTTTGGCTTAGCTTTGACCGTGGGCTGGGGAATTGGTTGCACTTTTATCTCAGCGATCGGCGATTTTGGGACAGGTGCAGCTTTAAGATCATTAGAAAAAATAGGTCTTTGTGGACTCTTCCTATAGGGCACAATGACGTAGTACCAGCCCGTCGCCGCAATTGCCCCTATTAAACCTAGGCTGAAAGCTAAACTTGTAGTTGATTTTGCGGTCTCTGGAAATCTCATTCGGTCATACCTATCACTATCAAATCACTTACAAAGTAGGCTAGCGATTTTATAAATTTACATACTACGCTTTGCGTTTTAGAGAAATCCAGTATATTTGTTGAAATTTGCTTTGCAACATTTTTAAACAATATATTTGGGATTTTTTAGTAGCTAAATGTAGTATTGCTATTTATCAAACCTCAACCCAACCAAAATTGGTGATTGGTTGAATAGATTACCCTAAGTTCTCCAGATTTAATAGAAATTTTTCTAGCAAAAAAAAGATGGAGTGTAAAGCACTCCATCTTTTTTTAGATTATGGTTTCTGAGCCGATCGCACCATTACTAGTGACCCATGCAATTTGGGGAATGCCACGCGATCGCGCATGTTCGCGGACAGCATCCTCATCTCTAAATTCGAGCTCTAGCTCAATCGCATCAATATCTGGATCTTGACGTAATAATGCAGCATGGGCAAAGGCAGCTTGCATTGCATCAGCAGTTTTGGCAACCACTAGGCAGTTAGAATTGGCGAGAGTTTGTGGTAAGCGTGATTGTAAAGCTTGCTGTAAATCTTCGAGGTTGAGGCAAAAGCCAATACTTGGGAAGCTGACATTTTGAGGATGATAGATACCAAGCAGTCGATCATATCGTCCGCCTTGAGCGACCACATAATTATTACAGGCAACCTCAAACACGATGCCTGTGTAATAGTCGAAGGTTTGCATCAAGCTGAGATCGAGTATTAGGCGATCGCCTGAAGTTAGTCCCGTACTTTCCCAGAGATCGATCAAGGACTTGAGGTAATTAACTTCGCCCGTCAGTCCTGATGTCCATGCACTAGTCGATAAACGACTCAGTACATCTTTGGGCTTGCCGCGTAGATCAATCAGTTCGAGAGCATAGCCTTTGACATCAGTGGGTAAGTCCATCTCAGTCAGGGCTATGCGATCAAGGCTAGCTAGGCATTGCCGCACTTTGTCTCTATATTGCTCAGGGAGTAGGTCTAGTAATGCACCCGTCAGTCTCGCATCACCAAGAATAATCTGCCAGTCTTGCAATTCTACGCGATCGAGGCTTTCGGCTAGAAGCATCAAGATTTCGCCATCAGAGAGCAAGCCTGACGCACCCAATAGTTCTACGCCTGCTTGAAAAGATTCTTCTGAAGTGTTATTAGCTCTGCGGCGAAATACGTTGGCGTTGTAATAGAGTCGCTGTGGACAGGTTGCCACATTTTCTCCCAAACGGGCAGCATAGGCTCGAGCGATCGAGGCGGTAAATTCGGGGCGCAGCCCTAAAATTTCGATACTGTTACTATGCAGTTGAATCACAGATTCTGGGTTAACAGCTCCGCCTGCGGTGAGCGATCGCAGATGTTCGACTGTAGGGGTAATGATGCGTTGATAGCCCCATGATTGAAAAACTTGTTGAATACGGCTCTCGATCCAACGCTTTTGAGCAACGTCTAGGGGAAGTAAGTCTTTTGCGCCAGTCGGCAGTTGATGCACCATACAGTTCTCTCAGTCTTCGTCTGTTATCGTACCGTGAATCACTGTCGATATTCAGAACATAAAGCCCATTTATAGGATTGCGGTGCTCAGCACCGCAATTCTATAAATGGGCTTTACTCACAACAAGTAACTCAAAGAAACACTTTTAGGATTTTTTGGCAAAAGCCCATTTTAGTAAATGCGATAGCCAACTAATTTTTTGAGGTTTGTCGATAGTCTTTTTGGTATTTGGGAGATTTGGGTTGCGAGCGCTTTTACAGTTCTTATTACTGCTTTGATTAGGAATGGTACTGTCTACTTCTAGAAGATGTTTTAGAGCTATGGCTTCTTGAGGATTAATCTGAAGCGATTGCTTGAAGCTCACTTTTGCCATTTGTGGTTGATTGATATTCTTGTAAACCACACCTAGCAGGGCAAGACATCGGCTATTATCCTTATCAATTGACAAAATCTCTCGCAAATCTTGGAGCGCTGACTTCCAATTACTCTGAGATATGTAGATTTCACAGATTTTCATCCGATTGTTAATCATCTGCATATCATTGCTCTCAACTCTAGTCTGAATTACTGTTTCATCAGAATTAGAATGCAGATTACTAGCTTGTTGATCGGTCGCATACTGAAGGTTGTAGTTATAACTAGGCTTTGACGGTGGAGGAAGGGGAACATTTGCTACATAGGATTTTGTGCTTTTGGGTGTCAACATTGGAGCAAGTACTGGTGGCATATTGACAGCCCCATGTCGATAACCCTCTTTGTAAAGGATATAAACCAGATTTAGTTCACTGATATCCGCTGTATGCAACATAATTTGGGTGAGAGATTCATATTGCACTTTGGCGATTTCCGTAACCAAACGCTCATAAACATCATCACTAGGGGTCATTACCAATTCACAGGCAATCTCTGAATGAATTTGAATATTACGAGATCTTTGTAGTAAGCGTTTGGCAAGGAGCTTAAATATTCCTTGATAGGCTGAGCGGTCTTGCTCTCGCATCAAACCGTTATAGGCAGGGTTGACCAGCTTAGCTAGATATTGCGTAGCAATTTCTTTCTCTTCCGCAGAAAAGCCATATATATCGGGATGCAAGATGCGGGCAATCCGCAAATATACGTTGCGAATGTATGTAGGATTGCTAATGATTGGTAGACCCAAGGCAGCGTAGTAGTCATGATTGTACTGACTAATACCTCGATCAAAGCGGATAAACTGGAGTCTCTGCTCCTTGGGCTGATTCATGTTTGCTCGCTTTGCCCATGGCTAGATGATGGTTGCGATTTGGTTTATCTAAGATTATTTACACCAATACTAAAATCAAAGAAAGAGCTATTTATCCTAATTCTATAATGTTTACTCCTAAAGCTTAAACTATGTAATATTCAGTTAAAAATCCGACGTTCTGACATTGCTTTCAACAAAAATATTAAGTAACTAGGTCAAAACCTGTAGCGCAATCTTCGATTGCGCTACAGGTTTTGGGCTTTTATATTTAATTCCAACTAGCTATTTAACACAAAATTAAATGGCTTAGCCGTTTTGTATTTTTAAACAGAAATTCTCGTTCTAAAAATTATTTTTTGAAAGCCCACATACGTTGGGCTTTCAAAAAACAATTTTGGTATTTCTAGTGCCTTTGGCGCTCGAAATACCAAAATTGTTTTCATAATGAGAATTGATGATTTTTAAAACTCTGTCTGAGTTTGATTTTTGATTTCCAAAAGTGTAGTTTCATTTGAGTGAATTGGTATAAAACATGTGCTTACCATCTATCATCATTGGTAATAGCTCATAAACTTGTTCATCCGACTACATAGATAGCTTGTCATATGCCCATAACTAGCGACATCTCTCCGATCACCACCCTAACAATCCAGATTAGTGCTGTGGCTATTTGGCTAGGTCTAGTATTTCTAGCTTCAGAGATCTTGCGCCGCCTCAAGCAAGATCCAGAACTAGTTCGCAAAGTCGTACATATTGGCACTGGTAATGTCTTGCTGATCGCATGGTGGTTGCATATCCCGACATGGCTATGTGTGACCGCAGGTGTGACATTTAGTGCGATCGCTTTAGCTTCTCATCATACAAATATCTTGCCGATGCTTAATGATGTGGGGAGAAAGACCTATGGGGTTTTTTATTACGCCTTGAGTATTACGGTTTTAGTCGGGCTTTTATGGGATCACCATCCACAATATGCGGTAATCGGTGTGATGGTGATGTCATGGGGAGATGGCATGGCGGCTCTTATTGGTAAACGTTTTGGCAAACATACTTTTATCTATATGGGAAACAAGCGGAGTCTCGAAGGATCTTTGGCAATGTTTGTTACTAGTTTGATCGTTATGCTGGGTATTTTTGCTTCTGGTCATAGCCTTTCAGCGCATGATATAGGTGTTGCCATACCTGTAGCAGCGATCGCGGCGATGCTTGAAGCATTTTCTCCTGGTGGCACAGATAACCTCTCAGTTCCCTTAGCCAGTGCATCTCTGAGTTATTTTCTGCAAATTTATACGTTGATATAGTGATTTTGCGATCAGCAAGTTCTTCTTTTGATTTATAACGTTCAAACTGGTGATATTCAATGGATAAACTAGATGGCTACCGACAAATTGTTCGAGAAATTCTGACTGAACATGGCAAGGTTCAACCAGTATATGGTGAAATTTCAATGAAGTTACTATTCGATGTTGAGCGTGATCGCTATCAACTACTTCGCACTGGTTGGCAAGGCGATCGGCGAGTTTTTGGCGCTTTAATTCATATTGATTTAGAGGATGGCAAAATCTGGATTCAATATGATGGCACGGAAATCGGCGTTGCCAATGAACTTACCGAAAAGGGCGGTTTCCAAAACGGACATAGTTTTGGCTTACCATTCGCCGTTTATGCGTCAATACAATGGTTTTGCGATGGCTTAACAAGGAAAAAGGTAAAAATTTATTGGGTAAATCCTAACCAACTTCCTACTCAATGACCCTAATCGCGACAGTAGGCGATTGAGGATTGTTTTGCAAAGGGAAAATAACTTTAAAAACTCAACCAAATATAGTGTTTGTCAAAAATGTAGTTAACCTTTCTAATTAGACAATTCAATGTGTCAGTAAGACTGTTTCTCATCTGTCTACCACTACCTCCTTCTATCCCTATACATCTTGTGTCATTGCAAAATCCTCTAAAATATTTTTTAGGAACTGATTTCAATTTTTCGTATACACAGAAATCTATGCTGATTCCCTTTCTATCATCAGAACTCTGATAGAGATCAAAGAAATTCTCCCTGTAAAAATCGGTTGTGATAAAAAATAAACCAACACCAGCTTCCACAAATAAATATTGGTTGATAATCATCTTTTTATCTATATTTTCCTGACATTCCGACCATATTTTAGGGAAATCAGGATATAAGTATCTTCCAGTAACTTTGATAAAGTTTTCAATTCGATCTACCTCATTTTTTAGCCATATATCGAGCATTTCAAACTCTTGAAACCCCTTCCCTCTTTCGGGGAATAAAGATGGAGAAAATTTCCTGACCATCAGATTTGAAATATTTTGAAATTCGTCATCATTTTCAAGGGGATATGACGAGTTTTCTAAAAAATATACCTTGGAAAATTGGGTGTAGAAACGAATACATTCTAAATATTCTTTTCTTCTCTTTTCTGAATTATTGTGTTGAGAACTTATCGTCACATTTGGAATAATAGTCCCAGTCAATACAATGACAATACTGTGTGGGTTAGTCTTCATACTGGAGTGATTTTCTTATAAATTTGACTATTAGTAATTTTTAAATGCAGCTATAAACATACAATAATTTCGGATTATTGTTCTTGATTTTCTTAGTCAGCAAAATCTACTTACGAACATTAAAAACAAATTTGTCACTCAAAGCATAACTTGATACTGCCCCCAAAGCGATCCCAATCATTGTATTTAGTGCAGGATGCATACCCAACCAATCTAATAACGGGAATAGTATTAGAACTCTAAGTGAAATCACGGAAGCTACAGATACATGGTACTTCGGTAGTTCTCAGAGATAAATTTCTTGGCATCGTAATTTTTCTACTTGCCAAACAAATTGCCGATAGCAAAAGAAGCTTATTAACAAGCAAATCTCGGTCACACATGCATTGCCAAGCGATCGCAATAGCGGTGTATTTAAGTTAAAAATATCCACTATAACGACAATTAAAAGAATATTTAGTAAGGTTAGCAATACTCCTACAAATAAAAATCTGAAACTACGTTGTCGCCAAAGTTTCTGAACAATTTTTTCTAAAGGAATTTCTATAGGATTTGGTTTTGGCTTTTCACCCATGTTTAGCTCAATTAAGATTTTTTCTTTTTGTTTTTATTTGAACCAAATCCTTTAGCAGTAGGCTTTTTAGGTGTAAGCGATCGCTTTTCCCTTTCTTCAATATCACGGAGCTTAGCCAAATTATCAATCATTTCTCGAATTGCAAGCATATTTTTTGGAGGCTTCGGGACTAACTCCTCTGGCGAAAAATCAGATTCTTGTTTTAGCCCCAGAGATACCTGTGCTTCTGCCCAAGATCCTGTACCCCACTCATCAAGCTCTCGATTGGCAAATACTTCTTCTATTAGATTTACTGCTTCTACAGCTTTTAATTGAATGAGATTGCTCACCAATACTGAATTGAGATAGTCCCCATCCTGAACATGATAATTCTGTAATTGTCCCATCAAAGCCTTAACACAAGCATCACGAGATGCGGGATGAGTTTTGCCAATTTCCTCTAATCCATTGGCAAATGTCACTCGCAATCGTTCATCTTGATTAGGATCTGTAAGCATTTTACTAAATGGCTCGCTCGCCTTTGCACCAGCATTGCGACTAATTCCATCAACTTCTTCATGGAGCCAATCATCTTCAGGAAACTTTTGTAATTGAGCGATATAGAGTTTAACTCCTTCTTCTGGAGCGATCTGAACTAAGGCTCTGAGGACATGAATTTCACAGAATATTAGTTCGCCATCATCATCAACAAGTTCGTCATCTGCAATAAGTCGGCTCAGTTCAGGTAAGTCGGCTGCGCTTAGTCCAAATTGGCTTACATAATCAAGCCAATGCTCGTCATCCCATCTGGTTTTTTCCTGTAAATTAATCAATTTGGCTACAGGGTCTTGATAGGAATTAGTGGTTGACATAGCTCTAAGGTATTGAAGTTATTGATTAGGAATGTGAGAGTTAGCGATCGCCTATAGTTACATGATCCTATAAAAGGCGATCGCTATTTGTTCTGAACCAATTACCAACGCAGTAAATTAAACTGCTCCATATCCACAGTGTCGCGACTGCGATAAATCGAAAGCACGATCGCTAGACCAACTGCCGCTTCAGCCGCAGCGATCGAAATTACAAAAATGGTGAATACTTGACCACGAATACTTGCTGAATCAAGATAGTTTGAGAATGCCATCAGATTAAGATTGACAGCATTTAACATTAATTCCACTGACATTAATACACGTACTGCATTGCGACTGGTAATTAACCCATAGATGCCAATACAAAATAGTGCGGCAGCAATAATCAAAAAAGGTTCTAAAGACATATCTGTTTACTATTAATTTCAATTACTAATAAATATTGATTTCTGCCTTTGGCAGAAATCAATATTTATTTAGAAGCAACAAGTTGCTCTTTGGGCTTTTCTAATAATTCAAGTGAATCTTCATCAACTTGACCAACTGTCACTGTATCAGGCACTAGCTCCCGACGGGCAAGTACAATTGCACCAATTAGGGCAACCAAAAGCAAAACCGACGCTAGCTCAAAAGGTAGCAAGTAATCACTAAAGAAATGCTGACCGATTACCACCATAGTCGAAGGTAACTTTGCGATAGCTGGAGTAATAGCCCAATTTGTTGAAGTTACAGTTACTCCTAACAATGCAAACAAACCCAAGCAAACCACGCCTGTAACTACACTGCGTAAAGCCCCATATTTGACATCTTGATAGTCTTGGCGCTTATTCACCAACATGATCGCAAACAGGATCAAAATATTGACTGCGCCGACATAGATTAAAACCTGAGCCGCCGCCACAAAATCAGCATTTAGCAACAGATAGAGCCCCGCCACACTAATAAAACAGGCTCCAAGGAGAAAGGCAGCATAGACGATATTTTGCAAAAGTACCACACCCATCGCCGAAGAAATTAGCATTGCTGTTAAGACAACTAGGGATACGGTTTGCGAACCATCGCCCAAACCAATATTGTTCATCATAAATTTTCCTTACTTATCTGTTATTTATTCTCAGAAGTGGCTTCGGCAATTTCTTCGGGGCGCAAGCCAGCACGTCTAGCAGTGTGAGGGACTTCATGCCCTTCGATAACACCCTTTGGCAAATAGGCAAGCTCACGAATTGGCGTGACCAAAGGATCTTCAGTAACTTTGGTGGGCATCCGTCCGAGAGCAACGCTATCAAAGTTCAATTCATGGCGATCGAAGGTAGACAGATCGTATTCTTCGGTCATTGATAACGCATTAGTGGGGCAGTATTCCACACAGTTGCCACAAAAAATACATACTCCGAAGTCAATGCTGTAACTCTTGAGTTCCTTTTTCTTCATTTCTGTGTTGAATGTCCAATCAACTACAGGCAAGTTAATCGGACATACACGCACACATACTTCGCAAGAAATACACTTATCAAACTCAAAGTGAATGCGTCCACGAAAACGCTCAGAAGGAATTAACTTTTCGTAGGGGTATTGCACAGTAATCGGACGACGACGCATATGGTCAAATGTTACCGACATGCCTTGCCCGATATACTTAGCAGCTTGGATCGCGTCTTTGGTGTATTCACCAACTTTATTGAGAAATTTCAGCATGATGGTAATTGATAATTAGGTTTATCTTTGATAATGTGCGCTTCGCGCACTTTATCAAACAGTCTCTAGCCGCCAAACGCAAAAGGAAAAGCCAACTTCAAAGCTGCGGTAATCAGCAGATTTGCAAGTCCAATTGGTAATAGGAATTTCCAGCCGAGGTCAAGCAGTTGGTCGATGCGAACGCGAGGAACAGTCCAACGCAAGAGGATTGCAAAAAAGATAAAAGCGTAGGTTTTGACTAGAGTTGCCGTTAGCCCAATAAATGCGGCTAAAACCTGCCACCAAGATGTATTTGCTTCAATTCCTAAAGCTCCACTAATTCTGTCAATCGGGAAAGGCAATTCCCATCCACCGAGGTAGAGAATCGAGGCGAGCAATCCTGCTAGCAAGAGGTTGGCATAGGAACCACCATAGAAGAAAGCAAATCTGATTCCTGAATATTCAGTTTGATATCCAGCAACTAGTTCTTCTTCAGCTTCAGGCAAGTCAAAGGGGAGTCGCTCACATTCTGCAAGAGCGGCAATGATGAAGATCACGAAGCCGATCGGTTGCCGCCAAATATTCCAAGAGAGAATGCCATACTCAGCTTGTTGATTAACGATGTCAATCGTACTCAGTCCGTTGGTCATCAAGGCAACAGCAAGTACGGCTAGCGCAAGCGGAATTTCGTAGCTAATCGACTGGGCGGCGGCTCGTAATCCACCCAGTAACGAGTATTTATTGTTAGAAGAATAACCCGCCATCAGTAGCCCAATTGGGGCAACACTGGAAATAGCAATAATAAAAAATACGCCCGTACCGATGTCAGAGATGATCAGGTTTTGACCAAAAGGAATGACTAAATAACACAAGAAAACAGATGTAAATACCAGCGCTGGTCCGATTGTGTAGAGTAAAGGATCGGCTTTAGCTGGGATCGTGCCTTGCTTAATGACTAGCTTGGCTACGTCAGCGATCGGGATCAACAGTCCAAAAGGTCCCGCATATTCAGGCCCAATCCGTTGTTGAGCAGCAGCAGAAATTTTTCGTTCTAGCCATGTGCATACCAATGCGCCCACGGTCACACCTAAAACCATTACTGCCATGGGCAATAACATCCAAATCACTTTGGCGACATCGGCGGGTAAGCCCAGCCCTGTCAGGATTTCAATTAAAGATCTTTGTAAATCAATTCCACCGTACATTAGCGATCGACCTCACCCATAATAATATCCACACTTCCTAAAATTGCCATGATGTCGGCGAGCTTCATGCCGCGCACTAAGTCTGGCAAGATTTGCAAATTAATAAATCCTGGTGGACGAATCTTGAATCGCCAAGGGAAGACGCTATCTTCACCGATGATGTATACACCTAGTTCACCCTTTGGGGCTTCAACTCGGACATAATGCTCGCCCGATGCAACCTTGAAGGTGGGTGATGGTTTTTTGCTAATGAACTGATAGTCCATTGAGTTCCATTCACTCTTGGGTCCTGCAAGAACTCGCTGTGCTTCGAGGTTTTCGTAGGAGCCTCCAGGGATTTGCTTGAGGGCTTGCAGGATCATTTTGGTGGATTCGCGCATTTCACGAACGCGCACCAAGTAACGGGCTAAACAGTCGCCACCGTTGTCCCACTGTACATCCCAGTCAAGTTCGTCGTAGAGTTCATAGTGATCGACTTTACGCAGATCGAGTTTTACTCCTGAACCACGCAGCATCGGACCTGATAAACCCCAGTTAATTGCTTCATCGCGTGTAATTGTGCCAAGTCCTTCAATCCGCTTACGGAAGATCGGGTTATTGGTGATTAATTTTTCGTATTCGTCAATGACGGGAGTGAAATAGTTGCAAAAGTCTTCACATTTCTCGATCCAGCCATAGGGTAGGTCGGCGGCAACTCCCCCGATGCGGAAATAGTTATGCATCATCCGCATCCCTGTAGCTGCCTCGAACAGGTCATAGATCATTTCCCGTTCGCGGAAGACGTAGAAAAATGGTGTTTGTGCGCCAATGTCTGCGACGAATGTGCCGAGCCACAGTAGGTGAGAGGCGATGCGGCTAAGTTCTAGCATAATCATGCGGATGTAACTGGCGCGACGCGGCACTGGTACATTAGCTAGTTTTTCGGGTGCATTGACGGTGATTGCCTCGGTGAACATGGTTGCGAGGTAATCCCATCGGGTCACGTAGGGCAAATATTGGATAATCGTACGATTTTCGGCGATTTTTTCCATGGAGCGATGTAAGTAGCCTAAAACAGGCTCACAATCAACTACGTTTTCGCCGTCTAGCGTGACGATAAGTCTGAGAACGCCGTGCATGGATGGGTGGTGAGGTCCCATATTTATGACCATGCGTTCGGCTTTGGTTTCAATCATCACCATGATTTGCGATCGCCTCTTTACTCTGTAAACTGTTGCTCTGGTTAAGTAGTGCTAGTTTTTGCTAGTTATCTAGGATATGCAGCACATCCTAAACGTTTGTTATTTTAAGTCACGGCTTGGGCTATTGCTTCAGCAATTGACTCTATTGGTTATGTTATTTAAGTAGATATACCTTGATGGTTATCAGTATATCGTCATGTTGAGGCGAGAGTATGTGTTAAAAAGTAGCTAAACAATGATTTTGGATTTAAGTTATCTTATTAAATACATAGATTTTAATCTATGTATAAAAACGTAATCATTGATAAAATACTATAAAAAGTAGTATTGCCTCTTATAAATCATGCAATTCGCGAGCGTCAGCACTCGAATTGCAGGCTAAAACATATTTTTATTTACTGCGGTGTGCTTTCTCAGATATATATGGCGAGATTCCTGTGGCTTTGGGCGTTGTGATGTTAATATCCACGGAAAAAATGTCCGAAGTATTGCAATTAGAATAGTTGCAAAAAATAAACTATGAATGAGCAATTTGCGGCTCATCTGGGTTTGAGGGGTAAATGGTACAGTGTCGATACAATTATTGGCGACATGGTAGGGCTGTAACTGTTGCTCCGAGAGGATTCTGATTACTATTAGCTGTGCTTATCCCCATGAACCCAGAAGAGCCCAATTTGCTTAGTTATAGCTTGTTTTTGTTAGCCTTGCATTACAGCGCTTTGCGCTCAAACCCAAACTAAGAAAATTTTTAAAGTGTTGTTCCGCAACACTTTAAAAATTTTCTTATGGTTTTTTTGATCGTTAATTGCTGTATGTCAGGACTTCATCTGACTAGTTTATCTAGATTTTTTCATTGTGGATTTTGACGAGCATGACAGCTAATTTTTGGGACATCGCACGTTACTTTAAACGCTATCGAAAAAAGGCGATCTGGAGCATCACCGCTTCTAGTTTATTTGAAATTATTGATCTCACTGTTCCCTATGCAGTTGGGCAAATCCTGAATGTGCTATCGGGGCGATCGCTTGATTATGAAATCAACAACTTCGTTATGGCAACAGTGTCACTATTTGGACAGTCGATAAATCAGACGAATTCATTAATTACGCTATCTGGCTTGATCTTTGTAGTTACAGTTATCCGTGCGCCGATACAGGTTTGGTGTGCCAACAACTTCCATTGGGAAATTGCCCTCAACACTCGTCGTGACCAAACCCAAAAGGCGATCGCCAAAATCTTAACTTTGCCCATTGAATTTTATGATGAGCATAACGCTGGGCGAATTGCAGGGCGGGTGGCGCGAGGCTTAGCCAATCACATGTGGTCATATCCCGAAATCGCAGGGCAATTGATTCCTAAAACAGTGCGAATCCTCGGTATTTTTGCGATTATCTGTGCGATCGCATGGTGGATTTCGGTCTTCTTTTTAGTGTCATTTATTTTGGTGTTATGGGGCAGTTTAGGAAAGCTGAAGGAGCTCACGAAGCTGGAAGAAACCCTTGATATTTATCAAGAAAACACAGAAAGTCGTACTTCGGAAATTATTACCAACATCAAAACTGTCAAGGCTTTTGCCAATGAAGCCAAGGAATACAAACGCCAAAGCGATCGCCTCGAACGGGAAGCGAAAGTATCCCTCTGGGGCATACATATTGGCTATGTGAAACTGGGAATGGTGCGCGATACGGTTTTAGAAGCCTGTCAATTTGTAGTGTTTGGAGCCGCTCTATTTGCAACTTTTGGAGGCAAGTTGTCCATTGGGCATTTCATTACCATTTCCACTTTGGCAAGTATGGCTTATTCAGAAATTAGACCTATTTGCTTGCTTGCAGAAGTCTTTGCAAGGCGCTATTCCTCAATGCTGCGGTTTCATGAGTTCATGAAACAATCGAATGGACAGGATGCGGCGATCGCACTCCATCCAAATACAAAATATCCCCAATATCGCTTTGACGGTAAAGTGGAATTTCGTAAGCTCACCTTTGGCTACGATCGAGATCGCCCTGTCCTAGAAAAGATCCAGTTCACTATTGAGCCTTATGAAACCGTAGCGCTAGTTGGGCGATCGGGTTCAGGTAAATCGACATTAGTGAAGATGCTGTTTCGTTACTTTGAGCCATCCAATGGTGCGATTTTGATTGATGGAACCAATATTACCGAACTCGATATCACTGGCTATCGCAAACGCCTAGCGATCGTGCATCAAGAGGTCGATATATTTAATGGAACCCTAATGGACAATCTTGTTTACGGGAGACCAAATGCAACCTTTGCTGAAGTTAAGGAAGCCTGTGCGATCGCAAGCGTTGATGAGTTCTTGCATCTATTACCCCGTGGCTATAACACGATTGTAGGTGAACGGGGTGTTCGCCTCTCTGGTGGTCAGCGTCAGCGATTAGGGATTGCGCGAGCTTTGCTAGTGAATCCTGATATTCTAGTATTTGACGAAGCTACTTCTAGCCTTGATTATGAATCTGAGCGATCGATTCAGCTTGCCATGCGTCGAATTCAGGGAACACGCACCACGATTGTGATTGCTCACCGTCTCAGTACTGTGCGCGAAGCCGATAAAATTGTGGTTTTAGATAAAGGTCAAGTTGTGGAGGTTGGCTCACATCAACAGCTTTTATCGCAAGGTGGGATTTATCATCGCTTACATTCTTTGCAAGAAACAGGAGAATTGTTATGAGGCGAAATTGAGATAATTGAAATTCACTACGATTTTGAGTTTACTTAATAGTTATTGACCAACATGATTTTCATTAATCCAAAAATTGACTTTGCCTTCAAAAAAATCTTTGGCTCCGAAGATAGCAAAGATATATTGATTAGTTTTCTCAATGCCCTAATTTATGAAGAAAAACCTGTTATTCAAGATTTAGAGATCCTTAATCCTTATCTTGCTCCAAAAATTCGCGGCGTTAAAGATACCTATCTGGATATCAAAGCCAGAATCAAAAGCGAGGATAATAGCGATCGCACCGTAATCATTGAGATGCAAGTCTTGAACATTGAAGGATTTGAAAAGCGTATTTTGTATAATGCAGCCAAATCCTATTCCACACAGCTTGCCAGTGGACAAAGCTACAATCTACTTAATCCTGTAATTGCGCTGACAATCACTGATTTTGTGATGTTTCCTGATCTAGAAAAAGTCATGTCAAGATTTGTACTAAAGGAAAAAGACTATTTAATTGACTATCCAATTTATGACATTGAACTAATCTTTGTGGAACTGCCAAAGTTTAAGAAACAATTGTCAGAACTAAAATTTATCAATGATAAATGGTTATATTTTTTGACGGAAGCTCGATCCCTCGTCCAAGTCCCCGAAATAATGGCAGAAGTGCCTGAAATCAAAAAAGCTTTTTACATTGCTAATCAGGCTAATCTCAGCCTTGATGAATTAGAGGATCAGGAAAAAAGTGAAATCTTTATTCAAGATCAACGTGGCGCTATTACTAAAGCAATCAAGGACGGACTCCAGCAGGGTATTCAGCAGGGTATTCAGCAGGGTATTCAGCAAAACAAGCTGGAGATGGCTCGTAAAATGTTGAATTTAATCGATGATCAAGTGATTTGCCAAATTACTGGTTTATCTATAACAGAGCTGGAAGCCCTGAAAATGTCAAATCTTTAACGTAATATTAAGTAACTAATCGCTGATCGCAACAATTTTTTTAGAATGTCTTCAAGCACCGACCAAACAAATCTCTCAACCCTCCTAGAACGTGGTGTTGTCGAAATCTTTCCAGATAGTGAAGCTGACAACTTAGGAGCTCGCATCCAAAAAAGCGATCGCCCCCTACGCTTCAAACTGGGCATCGATCCCACTCGTCCTGACTTGCACCTTGGACATACTGTTGCACTGCGAAAATTACGTCAATTCCAAGATGCAGGACATAAAGCAGTCCTAATTATTGGTGACTTCACCGCCCAGATTGGTGATCCTACAGGTCGCTCTGAAGCTCGTCCAAGACTAACGCCTGAAGAAGTTACTTACAATGCCGATACTTATTTAGAGCAAGCCAAGAAAATTCTTGACTTTTCTGGCGATCGCTTTGAGTTGCGTCGTAATGGCGAATGGCTAAACAAACTGGATTTACAGCAAATTATTAATTTGCAGGCTAGCATGACTGTCGGGCAAATGTTAGCCAAAGAGGGATTTAGCGATCGCTATGAAAAAGGTAATCCGATTTACTTGCATGAATTTCTCTATCCTTTACTGCAAGGCTATGACTCGATAGCGATCGACTCCGACGTAGAGCTGGGTGGCACTGATCAAAAATTTAATATTCTCGTCGGGCGTGACCTGCAACTCAAAGACAAAAATCGGCAAGGGAAACCAGCACAGTTTGGACTATTACTGCCCTTGTTAGTTGGCTTAGATGGTGTGCAGAAAATGTCTAAGTCTCTTGGTAACTATGTCGGAATCACTGACGAGCCACTGAGTATGTATTCCAAATTGGAGAAAGTACCCGATGCTCTTGTTGATAAATACTTTGAGTTGCTCACGGATATTGACCTGGGGACGCTCCCAGAAAATCCTCGTAAAAAGCAAAAACAACTTGCCCTAGAGATCGTTGGTCAATACCATAGCCCTGAAGTGGCGCTTCAAGCCCAACGTGATGCCGAGCAAATTGTCCTTGCAGGTAATACTACCGATCTGGGTGACATTCCCGAATTTGATCTTGCCCAGATTAATTTTCCTGTACCCTTGCATTATCTAGTCAAGGTCTCAGGACTTTGCAAGAGTAACAGCGAAGCTCAGAGTCAAATCAAAAATGGTGCGGTCAAACTCGATGGTGAAAAATTAGGCGATCGCACTTTTGCCAGTGTTGATGAGCTATCTGGTAAGATATTGCAAGTAGGCAAGAAAAAATTCTTAAGATTGAGTATATAGTTACCGTAATCCAACGAACTAATAAATTAACAGAAGTGTCGTCACACTTCTGTTAATTGAAAGCCAAACCCTTACAGGGTTTTAAGAGCACAAAATGGCGTAGCCATTTTGTGCTTTGGTATTATTGGTTCTAGTTTGGGCGCGAATCGTTTTAAGCTACATGATTGAACTTCTTAGTTGGCGTAGAGTTTGAGCAATCACCATAAACTGATCTAGCTTAGAGATTGTGACTACAGCATCAGGACTACTATTTTCAAGGATGGCGTTATACGCAGCGATCGCTTCACTCAGTTTTTGAGGATTGACACTCACTGCGGCATTTTTGTTCTGGGAAATCAGCAATCCTTTATTGGTTTCAAGTAACTTGACCTTCGAAAGATCGGTGTTGACTCCCATCGCAATCAACCTTAGCGAATTGTTGATTGATCCAGATGGAATGGTGACAGGTAAGACAGAAAGAGTTGAGGGTGTAAATAGACCACTTAATGCATTCACCAGCTTGATAATATCAGCAATAGTTTGCGCTCCAGTACCTGCGATCGCTCCAGCAAGCTGGGCTTCTGCAGTAGAGCCGCCTGCCAGAATAACCAAAGTTGCCGCCTTCAAAGCTGCTCCAGGATTTTGTGCGTTTGGAGGAGCCGCCAAAATGATCGAGGAGCCTGATGATGTTGTTATAGTGACCTGATTTGAATTTTGCACATAAACGATACTCGTCCCTTCGATATTGCTACTGAAAGAATTGTTGGCATCGAAAACAGCAAGTTGAGAAGATAGTCCACTGATAGTTGACAAATTAATAGAACTTGGGGAGAGCAAAACACTCGCCAAAGTCTGTTGGAGTGCACTACCTCCATTTAAATCTGATAGGATACCAGACGCTTGTGCATTTAGCGCTGCAACTACGTTGGCAGATAAAGCCTGTTGAGCTTGAGATGGATTAGAAAAACTAATGCTACTTTGTCCAGAAACGCCGCTGAGAGATCCAGCAGTGCCGATGCTAGGAATAAATGTAGTTTGTGCTTGACTGGGAAGAGATATACAAGACAAAAATAGTGGACTGAGTCCGCAAGCAATCAGGAAAGATTTTAGTTTAAACATATAGCTTTTCAAAAAATCAAGTTATTTTGGAGAGTCAACTTGTCACACAGGATCGACATAAATTCAACCAAGGCTAAGCAAGCCTTATTTTGGTTTATTTAGGTAAAAAGTTGAATCCATAAGAGAGGTTTAAAACCAAAACTGTACCTCCAACCGATGTGTTGGATAGATCACCTCCAGTTAGTCCAATTGTCAAAGGAACTGACGGCACAGGAACGTACGAAACTCCAGCATTTATCCCAACACCACTCCAGCCAAACCCAAGTCCAATCTGAGGATGAACTTGTACGCCAACTCCAGCCATTACGCCTATACTAGCATTATCTTTTCGGAAAGAACCACCACCTGCGCCAACAGTAAAGGATATCGGCATCTTATTATAGTCGCTATCAGGCTGAAGCAAAGAGTAGCTGGTTAGTACCCCATAGACTGAGGAAGGAGCAATCCCCTCATTTCCATATTGAGCAAAGGTATTCCAGCCAGCAGCTACAGCAATGCGGTTTGAACCTTCAGAATAGACTGTACGATGCAGCTTGATATCCATCGAACCATTTGCAGCAAAGTTTTTGATGCTGCCAATATTAAAAGCGACTTCGACTCCAACTGTATCGCTAGTGCCTAAGCCAAAACCTGCGCTGATACTGCCATCAACTTGACCAGCTCTTGCTTTACCCGCAGTTGCACCAGATATCCCCAAAAAAGCATCTCCCCAATATGCACCAAAGGCACTAGGAGTAGCAAAGGTTAGACCAGGAGCGTTAGCTAGATCTTTACTAGAAGCTATATCTAGTGGAGCGATTTTCAAATTTTGTCGTAAAGCGTCGGCGGATGATTCTTAGGCTAGAAAAATGGATGGTTTATAAGCATTTTTTGGATCGAGCTTCAGATATTGCGCTTGGTTAATCGAGCGATTTATACCCTTACTATTAGAAATTTCCTGTTTGGGAGTTTTTTTTGTGATTTTAGAAGCAGAATTTTTCGATGTCAATGATGCAGGACTAATTACTTTGTCCTTGTTGTTATGTGCCTTATTTGGGGCAAATTTTGATTGTGCAGATAGCTCGTTGCTTGGAACAAGCGCCACGAACGTACAGAATGCCCCTGCGGACACCAGCAATAATTTATTCATCATAGAGCTTACCTTTTGCATTTTGTATATTCCTCACCCTCAAGCTAACTTCGCTGTACTAGCAGAAATCGTGCAATCTTAGGCTCAGTAAATTCGGAACAGTAGAAAAGCGAATTGCTTTTCTTTCAAACAACACAAAAATGCAATACTCTTTTTAAGATCTTCGCACGATTTCTCTTATGCTGAAGGTCTTAAATTATACATGATTATGTCATTGATAATCATTTTTTATCATAAGTTTTAGCAAATAATAACCCTTGAACTCCAACAGTCATTTCACAAAACTATTACGGGCTAATTTAAACGCAGTTTTGCGATCGCAGCCCGAAATATTACCTAGAGATGCAAGTCTTTTGGTGGCAGTTTCTGGAGGGCAGGATTCCCTATGTTTAGCCAAGCTTTTACAGATGCAAAGCGCAAAGTTTAACTGGAATTTAACGATCGCCCATTGCGATCATCGGTGGCGGAGTGACTCAAGTGCTAATGCTGCGCATGTTGAAAATATTGCAAAGGAATGGGAAATTGCTTTTTGTTTAAGAACGGCTGAGAGTATTCTAGCGAATGAAGCTGATGCTCGAAAATGGCGCTATGCGATGTTGGTGGAGATGGCGAATATTCATAAATGTGCTTATGTGGCGACAGGGCATACGCGCAGCGATCGCGTTGAAACATTGCTACATAACTTGATTCGCGGAAGTGGAGCCGATGGCTTGGCTTCTTTGACTTGGATGCGATCTCTTACACCAGAAATTAAGTTGGTACGTCCATTGTTAAACGTCAGTCGTCATGAGACTTTAGCATTTTGCCACGAAAATCAAATTCCTATTTGGGAAGATAGCACTAATCAAAATCTGGAATATCGTCGTAATCGCTTACGTTTGGAAACAATTCCTTATTTACAGGAGCATTTTAATGCCCAACTAGAAATTGCGATCGCGCAGACTTCAGAGCTTTTGCATGACGATGTACTCTATTTGGAAAAGCAAGCTAGTTTCTTTTTTGAAGATAATGTTTCGGTGATTTGGGATGAGCGATTACCGCGCTTGCATCGCCTAATTCTGCAAGAGCAGCCCCTAGCAATACAAAGAAGGATCGTAAGACAGTTCTTATCACGATATTTGCCACGTCAAGTAAATTTTGAAGATATTGAGCGATTCCTAAATTTATTGACTGCTCAAAATCGATCTCAAAGCGCACCATTTAAAGGCAATATTTCTGCTTTAGTAGAACATCCTTGGATTGTGCTTCATATTAGCTAAAAGGTTCGCTTTGCGAATCTTTTAGCTATTTACCTCCAAGAGCGATCAAAGCCAAGAAACTACCGCTATTCCAAAGACAGTGTAGAAGCATTGAAGAGAGCAGATTTTTTGATCGCCAATAGACAAAACCCATTATTATTCCGAGAGTAGTAAGAGGAATAATATCGGCAAGATTTAAATGGGCTAGCGCGAAGAAAAAACCACTTAGTGCGATCGCACTCCAGACTGGTAAAAATTTAGTCAGTGAAGGTAGTAGAAACCCACGAAATAGATATTCCTCGAAAAATGGCGCTGCGATCGCTAGAGTAGTCCAGAGTAGAAACTTAGGTAAATTATTTTGGCTGTCAGTCAAAATTGGTAATAAGGGATTGCCTCCCCCTTGACCTTGTAGAAATTTTTGGCTAAGTACAGAAATCACTAGAACTAAGGGAACGGAGGCAAAATATCCACCAACTCCCCACAATAACCATTGTGGCGGCGTAATTTTGATGCGAAACCATCCTTCGGGTAAAGGCTGATAGGCAGCAAGACTAGCTTGCAAAATTGGCAACATTGGAATAACTGAAAGCGTGTAGGGAATCAAAACTAATAATGCTTGGATTGTATAGTCTTCACTAGCTCTTGTTTGGATGCCCAAAAATTCAAAGATTAATGGCAATACAAATTGGGTCATTAAACAAAATGCAGTGAACCATAGCACCATGACTTCCCAAATAGTTGTAATACCCCAAGGCACTTGCAAATTGGCTTGATTAGGATTTTGGTTTGTGTCATCTTGAGATTTTTTGTAAAAAGGAGAAGACTGACGGAAGAAAATCCATTGCACCAGTAAAATCATCCAAACTAAAACTCCTATACCGCCGCCGATCAGTGGGATAGAATTGATAATGACTAAACGATTAATTGCTATATTGACTTCTATTTGAGCTTTTTGTTCAAGTTCAGGAATTTTCTCGCTTCTTTGTTGTGATTCATAGAGTTTGGTTAGAGCTGTCTTGCGATACCAACCATCAAGGGTTCGCTGAATCTGAGTTTCAGCATTAGGGAATAACATGATTGGCTCTGACCACAATCCTTTGAGGATCTGTGCGGTTAATCCATAGCTAGTCATGGATTGACCTTCTAATGCTGCTACACTCTCCCATGTAGCGATCGCACCTTGAGTATCGCCAGTCTGAATTTGGAGCAGTCCTGTGCGAATACTGATTTCACTAACGCTAGTTAACTTCTTCTGCTTTTGTTTAGAGAGTGCCTGTGGTTCATAGACTCTTGCCTCAGGAGATAAGGAGACTTGCTCTAGGCTGGTGAGACTAGATTTGCTGGCTTTGAGTACTTCTTGATAACTATTGAGAGCTTGTATATAGAGTTCTTGAGGTTTGCTTTCACCAATTAAGATTTGGAATATGTCATCTTTGGGACTGTCTTGATCTTTTTCTTGAACTTGAGTAGCTTGTAAAATCAAATCAGTTTGGAGCAAATCTAATTTTGTCTGCTCCTGTGGATTATTCCAGCTTGCTTGCAAAGTAAAGAAAATAAATAAAATAGACAATAAGCTGAGAATACTTAACAGCAATGACTTAGCATTCAAAGATTTGTCATTCAGAGACTTAGAATCCATTCTTGTAGCTCAGGCGAAAGGGTAGTGCAAAGCAGCGATCATCCTATCATTTTGAGCTTGTCAATCGCAAACCAACAATACCGAGAACTAGGGCAACCGCACACGTTCATGAATAAACAACGAAACAAAGAAGGCAAAGTAAAATGACCAATATAAATTAAAAGTAAAAAAGTGACATGTCTTCTACAATCAGCCCAGTCGCATTAATTGAGACACATTTTGGCAACTTGCGAGACCCCAGAGCAGCACATAGTATCGAACATAAGCTATTAGACATATTGGTAATCAGCATATGTGGAACAATAAGCGGAGCAAATGATTTTACAGCAATAGCAGAATATGGAAAATCAAAGGAAAAATGGTTAAAGACATTTTTAGAATTAGAAAATGGAATACCATCAGCAGATACATTTGAGAGAATATTTGCTCGACTGAACCCATCAGAATTGCAAAAATGTTTTATAGGATGGATGGAAGCAGTCCATAAAACAACAGACGGAGAATTGATTAATATTGATGGCAAAACGTTGAGAGGAGCAAAGGAAGCAGGCAACTCCCGTAGCCTAATTCATATGGTGAGTGTTTGGTCGGCAACGCAGCATTTGGTTCTGGGACAGAAAAAAGTTAGTGAGAAATCAAATGAAATAACCGCTATCCCACCATTGCTGGAAATGTTGGCAATTCGAGGTTGTTTGGTCAGCATAGACGCAATGGGATGTCAGACCGAAATCGCCAAAACAATCATTGAACAAGGTGCAGATTATGTATTAGCGCTAAAAGGAAATCAAGGTAATCTCCATGATGATGTAAGTCAATTATTCACATCTGCTCGCTCGCAAAAATTCCATAATATCGAACATCAATTCCATTCAACAGTAGAAAAAGGACATGGGCGCATTGAGAAGAGATCCTATTGGACTATGGGTAATACAGAATTTCTCATTGGCGCAGAGAAATGGACAGGGTTAAAAAGTATTGGCATGGTTGAATCAGAACGTAGTGTCAATGGCGTAGTTTCTATCCAACAGCGATATTATATTCTGAGTATTGAGAGTGATGTTCACAGGTTCTCTCAATCTGTTAGAAGTCATTGGAGTATTGAAAATCAACTGCATTGGATTCTTGATGTTGGGTTTGATGAAGATGCTTCTCAATCTTGTCGAGGCTATACTGCTGAAAACTTAGCTGTTATTCGTCATGTTGGCTTAAATTTACTTTCCCGTGACAAAAAAACTAAGGTCGGAGTCAAGACTAAACGACTTAAAGCTGGATGGGATGACAACTATCTCAAGCTTATACTTAACGCCTTAAACATAGTCTCACCTTAGTCTTCATTATTTATTCATGAACGTGTGCGGTTGCCCTATACCGAGAACAATCAGGCTGATGCAGATAAATCTCGGTAAATCCCGCGACTCACCGAGAAATAATGAGCCGATAATTGCAGTTCCCACCACGCCGATTCCTGTCCAAACTGCATAGCCTGTGCCAACGGGTAGAGTTTTTAAGGCTTGGGCTAGCAGGATGAAGCTAGCAGCTAGTGAGGCAATGGTGATCAGACTAGGAATGGGCTTTGTGAAGCCTTCTGTATATTTCAAGCTGCTTGCCCAAACAACTTCCAATAGTCCCGCAATAATTAAATTAATCCAATCCACAATGTATTCCTTAACTGACCAAAAAATTTTAAAAAATGTAGGGGCAATTCATGAATTGCCCCTACATTTTTTGTGTCCCACTCAACTGAAAACCGCTATAAGCAGCTCGAGGCGCTGCACATCCTATTTTCTTCTAGATCTCAATGATAGCGAACTCAGAACCACACTTATAGAACTAAATGCCATCGCTAAACCTGCGATCGTCGGATTGAGAGAGATGCCAAAACTAGGGTAGAGAATCCCTGCGGCAATGGGGATCGCAAGAGTGTTGTAAGCAAATGCCCAAAATAGATTTTGGCGGATTTTGCTAAAAGTAGCGCGACTGAGTTGGATCGCAGGGACGATATCGCTAATGTCATGACGCATTAAGACAATATCCGCAGTTTCCATGGCAACATCAGTACCTGAACTGAGCGCAATGCCTACGGTGGCACTAGCCAAAGCAGGTGCATCATTAACACCATCGCCTATCATCGCTACACGCTGACCTAGAGCGAGTAATTTCATTACAGCATCTGCTTTGCCATCGGGTTTGACTTCCGCGATCGCTCGTTCAGTGGGAATGCCCAACTGGTTAGCGATCGCATTGGCGGTTTCTTGGCGATCGCCTGTGAGCATCCAGACTTGTAAGCCCATCGCTTCAATTTGGCGGACTACATCACAGGCTTCTGGCTTGAGGCGATCGCGTATGGCGATAATCCCTACTAAATCCAATGTACTTCCCCCATCGGGGGAAGTACATTGGATTGCGATAAAAATTGGAGTTTTGCCGAATTCTGCTAAATTCTGCGATCGCTCTAACATCTCGCTGGCAATTTCTACATGCTGTTCTTGCAGCCATGCACCATTGCCCACCAAAATTGTTTCACCAGTGGTCAGCTTGGCTTCGACACCGCAGCCAGCCACAATCTGTGAAGATTGAGTGGGTAATAACTCGATACCTAATTCTTCAGCTTTAGCGATCGTTGCTGCTCCAAGAATATGATTTGCTCCCACCTCCGCACTGGCAGCTAATTGCAAAATCCGTAATGCTGATGTCGGTACTTCACGTTCTTCAACCAAACTTTTGAAAGTTGTTTGCTCAATGAGCTTTCGTCCAAAAACTATTAAATCATTGGTGACAACATCAGTAACTTCAGGCTTGCCCGTGGTCAAAGTGCCAGTCTTATCAAAAACTACAGCAGAGAGTTGATCGATTTTTTCAAGACTCGCGCCGCCTTTGATTAAGATGCCTTTTTCTGCACCGATTCCTGTGCCAACCATGATTGCGGTCGGTGTTGCTAATCCTAAAGCACAAGGACAAGCCACTACTAAAACCGCGATCGCTAATCGTAAACTAAACACAATTTCGGCATGGAGCAATCCGTACCAGATCAAAAATGTCAAAGCAGCGATCGCCATTACTGAATAAGCAAAATATCCTGCCACGCGATCGGCTAAATACTGAATCGGCGCTTTACTTGCCTGAGCTGACTCCACTAGTGACACAATCCGCGCTAAGGTCGTTTCGGAGCCAGTTTGCAAAACTTGAACTGTGATTGCTCCTGTCAGATTTAGGGTTGCTCCTGTAACCCGCGCTCCTAATTGCTTAGTTACAGGCATTGATTCGCCCGTCAGCATTGACTCATCAACGCTAGAACAGCCAGCGATAATTTCACCATCAACAGGAATTTTTTCTCCCGCCCAAACGACGATGCGATCGCCTACTTGCAGCTCTTCCACAGACATTGGCACTTGCAGATCGCCATCAGTACTACTGACTAACAATCTAGCGCTAGCGGGTTGTAGCTCCATCAAAGCTCGAATTGCACTGGAGGCTTTGCCCTTGGCTCGTTCTAACAAAGCTTGTCCTAGCAATACAAATCCCAACAGCATTACAGGCTCTTCAAAAAAGCATTGCCAATTTAACTGCGGAACAAATAAGGCGATCGAGCTAGCTAAATATGCGGAAACTGTTCCCAATCCCACCAATGAGTTCATGTTTGGAGCGCGATACCATAGCGATTTCAATCCGTCCCACCAGATCGGTCTCCCAATCCAGCCTAGCGCTACAGTCGAGACTACCCAATGGGCATACATATTGCCAATTAGGGGCAAATCAGCAACACCAATCAAGCCCAGATGTCCGACGATTGCTAAAATCACCAATAATGCAGGGATAGCAATTTCTTGACTAAGCCCGAACCAAGAATTTTTGGCGGAATTTGGGGATAAGGAATTGCGAGTATTCTTGCGATCGTCTTTACTAATAAACTCTGCCGAAAAACCTGCTTTGGCGATCGCCTCAATCAATTGCGGAGCTAGTTCTTGTGCGGTATTTTCAGAATTATAAATTACGGTTGCTTTTTCGGTTAGCAAATTCACACTTGCAGCCTTTACGCCTACACAGGTAAGCAAACGTTTTTCCACTGTAGCCACACAACCCGCGCACTTCATACCTGCGATCGCTAGGGCTAAGGAACTAGATTGCAAACTAGATTGAGAGATAGGTGTTGCTGTTGATTGAGGCACTGTCACAAACTTGTATCCAAAATTTATAAAAAAATCATCCACAACTTTGTAAGTTTGCCCCCCTGCGGGCACAAACTTACAAAGTTGGTTACGTCCATCTACTTGTCAGAATTGGTCTTACGGGGTCTATTAGTCAATAGCTAGTACTAAAAGCTGATAGCCACAAAGCAATACATAGGGTTAGCGTATACCCTAATCTAATTTGATTGATTGGGTAATTATTCTGATACAGCGTTCTGATATTTTAATCGTTTCCTACTTACCTTGCTCTCTAGATGTAGCTGCTAAAATCAGAGATATTTAGATTCAAAGTTCTAGTTATTAGTACTAGATACTACTCATACTAGATAATCGTCATAATTAATGATGAGCATAATCAACTCACCAAGACTAGCAAAGTTTGTAGTATCGTTTATTATTCGCGTTTAGTGTTGAGATTAACAATTTAAAAGTAGAAATTTTCTAAAATTTTCAGCCTTGCCCCAATGGTTTAAAATTCTCTGACAATGAGTTAGCTAATGTCCATTTCTGACAGTGAGTTCTCTATACATTTTTGGGGTGTACGTGGCAGCATAGCTACACCTGGCCCAACCACAGTACGCTATGGAGGCAATACTCCTTGTGTAGAAATGCGTTGCCAAGGTGAACGCATTATTTTTGATGGGGGAACGGGGATTCGGGTTTTAGGTCAGCATCTTTTAAAGCAGATGCCTGTCGATGCGAGTATTTTCTTTACTCATAGTCATTGGGATCATGTTCAAGGGTTTCCCTTCTTTACGCCCGCTTTTATCAAAGGAAATGTATTTAAAATCTACGGAAAAATTGCCCCGACAGGACAAACCATGCAGGATCGACTGGAGGAGCAGATGCATCATCCTAACTTCCCAGTACCATTACGAGTGATGGCATCATGTTTGGAGTTTTTTGATATTGAAGTTCCCAGCGTCATCGATATTGGTAACGGCGTGACAGTTGAGGCAGGAATGCTCAATCATCCAGGGGAGGCTACAGGCTATAGAGTTAGTTGTGGCGATCGCGTAGCAGTTTACGCTACTGATACTGAACATTTTGGCGATCGCGTTGATGAAAATCTTGTATATCTGGCTCGCGATGCGGATGTGTTGATTATGGATGCGACTTATTCTGATGAGGAATATTGGTCGAGTACAAGTCCAAAAGTTGGTTGGGGGCATTCGACATGGCAAGAGGCGATCAAAGTTGCCGAAGCTGCTAATGTCAAGACTCTAGTGATTTTTCATCACGATCCTTTGCATAATGATGATTACTTAGACGAAGTTGGTCGGCTGGCGCAAGAGAAGTTTGCGGGGGCAGTAATGGCAAGAGAAGGAATGTATATTTCTATTCCTATTCGCACTGATGCTAAGCCACTGGTCAAAGTTTGATTACAGCACTTTGTGCTCAAACCCAAACCAATAAAACCCAAAAATGTTGCGGGGGGGGGGGGGCCGCCCCCCAAATTTTTTTTTTTTTTTTTTTTTTTTTGG
>JALQCR010000081.1 GCA_023336205.1 Pseudanabaena sp. Salubria-1 | reverse complement strand
AGAGTGGAGCGACTGAGCATCTCAATCGGATATTGTCCATACTCATGTAAGAGCGGAATTAAGGTTAGCTCATAGGAATGTATCGTCTTAGGCGCTAATCCTGAACGATCTAAAAACTGGGTTGCAACGGTAGCTAAAGAGAGCAAGAAGTTAACGTTTGTCTTAAAAGAATAAATATTTTGTAATGACAGCAGTATATCTTTACCTACATATTAATAGTCATTGTTTTATGAATACTTTAGAAACAGGTCATGAGCCACAAGCGGAAGAATCATTGGCAGATTACATTCGGCGGATGCGTACCAAAAGAGGTTTAAGCCAGAAAAGTTTAGCGGAACAGGCAGGAATTCATCTGCAAAGTGTTGGCAAATTGGAACGAGGAAAAACAGCAAAACTAAACCATAAAACCCAGAACGGACTAGCCTATGCCCTACAAATCCCAGCAGAGTATCTCGAAGCAGTTTGGCGAGGTGTGTCAATACAGTCGTCCCCCAGCATCAAGTTCTGCCCCCACTGTTGGACACCTGGCACAGCCCCCGAACCAATCTGGACAGACTATCGGGCAAAATATTGCTTTTTATGTGGGACGGCTCTCCGCCATCGGTGTAGTCAATGCACCGAACCAATTATTTCACTCAATCATCGCTTCTGTCCATATTGCGGCACTACTTACAAATCTGGACATCTCTGACCTATTTTATTAAGGAGTTACGACTGTGCCCACTGTTCAAGAAACTGCTTATCCCCGTCTCAAAAGTAATGTCACGCTCAAAGAATTGACCGAGATTTACACACCAACTGTCGAAGAATTAACTTTCGCTAAACAAGCTACTGCTAATGGAAGTACTACACGATTAGGATTTCTGATTCTTCTAAAAACGTTTCAGAGACTAGGTTATGCGGTATTACTTCAGGATGTACCAGCCAGTATTATTCATCATATTGCAACAGTTACACATCATAGTGTCTTGAATCGAGAATTAAGAAACTATGACACTTCGGTAACTCGCAGACGACATATAAGCTTGATTCGCGACTATTTACATTTGCATCCCTATAATCATGCAGCAACGACTGTGATAGAGGCAACACTACGCAAAGCTGCATTGACCAAACATGATTTAGTGGATCTAATCAATATTACGATAGAAGAGTTAGTACGTCAGCGTTTTGAGCTGCCTGCCTTTAGTAGCCTCAAACGATCTGCTCAGCTAATTCGCTCGCATGTTACAACAACTTTTTGCAAGCAGGTCAATGACTGCTTAACGCCTGACAGTCGTCAACAGCTTGATGCTCTGTTTGTTGTGAGCGCCACAGATGTGACAAAGACAAGCTGGAACGATCTCAAACAGGATTCTGGCAGACCCACCCTGACGCATTTACAAGACTGGATTAAGCGCCTGAGTCAATTGAGTCACTTGCAGTTTAGCAAAACAGCCTTGACAGGGATTCCAGAGGTAAAAGTGAAACACTTTGCTCAAGAAGCGATGACCCTAGATGCTGCCCGTATGAAACAGATGGAGTCATCCAAGCGATACACACTGGCTCTATCATTACTGGGTGTCCAATATGCCCGCACCCTAGATGATTTAGCAGAGATGTTCATCAAGCAAATGCAGCAGATGCATCAAAAAGGGAAAACTGCATTACTAGAATACCGAGTCAAGACGCAACCTCGCACTGATGAACTAATTGAAACCTTACGTGATGTGATGCTGGCATATCAGAAAGATGGGGATATTTCACAGCGATTTGCAGCGATTGAATCAGTTATTGGTGAGCAGAGTCAATCCATTATGGAACAATGTAATGCTCACCTAAACCATGTTGGCAACAATTACTTTTCGTTGATGCAGGACTTCTACAAAAACTACCGTGCTAGCCTATTTCGGTTGCTGGAGGTACTGCCTTTACGCTCTAGCACACAAGATACAACGATGGAAAAGGCAATCCAGTTTTTGTTGGAAAACCGCAATAGTCGGCAAACTTACTTGCCGATTACTACTATTGAAAATGCTGGAACTGAAGCAGAAAAAATAAAGCTAAGACTTGATTTGGTTTGGATTCCCGCCAAGTGGTGGCAATTGGTCACCGAGCAACGAAACCGTGTTCCTATGCCAGAAACTATTCACCGTCGTCACTTTGAGGTGTGTGTCTTCTCGCATATCTTACTAGAGTTGAAGTCAGGTGATCTCTACATTGAAGGTAGTTCTGATTATGGAGATTACTACAGTCAGTTAATTTCTTGGACTGAATATAAGGCTGCTATTGAAGAGTACGGACAACAAGTAGAACTACCGACCGATCCAAAGTTATTTGTGTCCCATGTGCAGCAGTGGCTGACCACCCGCGCTTCAGCTTTTGATGAGGCTTTTCCCGCTAATGTTGATGTTGATTATCAACATGACCGCTTGGTGATTCGCAAGCCAAAAGCAAAAATAGTACCTGGGGCAGATCAGCTCAAAGCAAAGATTGCTGAACGGATTCGTCCAGTCAACTTGCTTGATAGTTTAATTGATACGGAGTTATGGCTCAACTGGACTCGCTTTTTTAAGCCAATATCAGGGCATGATACCAAGCTTGATCAACCCATTGCTCGATACCTTGCAACGACTTTCTGTTATGGATGCAACTTGGGTCCATCTCAAACTGCTTGTTCTCTTAAGGACTTTGACCGACGGCAAATTTCCCATGTGCATCAACGGCATATTGATTTGGATAAACTTCAAGCGGCTATTACGGCAATTATTAATGCTTATAATCGCTTCAACTTACCCAAGTATTGGGGGACAGGTAATCAAGCCTCGGTCGATGGTACTAAGTGGGATATCTATGAAAACAATTTGCTGGCGGAGTATCACATTCGTTACGGTGGCTATGGTGGTATTGGTTATTACCATGTCTCTGACACTTATATTGCTCTATTCAGCCACTTCATCCCTTGTGGTGTATGGGAGGCTGTTTATATTCTCGATGGGTTGCTCCATAACCAATCTGAGATTCAGCCCGATACTATTCATGGAGATACACAAGCTCAAAGTGCGACTGTCTTTGCCTTAGCTTATTTGTTAGGGATTACCCTGATGCCTCGCATTCGTAATTGGAAAGAGTTGACTTTCTATCGTCCTACACGTTCCGTTCACTACAACCATGTCGATTCTCTGTTTACTGATACGGTAAATTGGGATCTAATTGAAACTCATTTGCCAGATATGCTACGAGTTGCTCTTTCTATCAAATCTGGCAAGATCAATGCTTCAACTGTCTTACGGAAACTTGGCACAAACAGTACTAAGAATAAACTCTATCAGGCATTTCATGGCTTAGGTTGTGCTGTGAGAACTGGTTTTTTACTTCAGTATCTCAATGACGCGCATTTGAGAACTTCGATCCATGCTGCTACCAATAAGAGTGAGTCTTTCAACCACTTTGTGCAATGGTTATCTTTTGGTGGTGAAGGAGTGATTTCTTCTAATAACCGAGAGGAGCAGCGTAAGATGATTCGTTACAATCACTTGATTGCAAATTGCCTGATTTTCTACAATGTCTTTGAGATTAGTCGCATTCTTAATGAGTTGAGACAGGAGGGAGTCCCACTAGATGCTGAGGCTATTGCTGCACTCAGTCCCTATTGGACTCAGCATGTAAATCGCTTTGGGCTTTATGCTCTTGATCTAAATCGTTGTCCTCCTCCTATTGATTACGATGCGCCTATTGTCCAAAACGCTGATTCTCTAAACGCACCGACCTCAAGTCTTTAGACCTCTTAAATCGCACAAAAAACATCGTTTTAGATGAAATGTAAAATTGTTCAAGCGCCTTTCTCAAATCAATCGCTGTAAACATTGCTATATAATGCTTTTAAGCCTGTCGTGATACAGTTTTACACGAATCGTTGCCATACCCGCACTTGCAGCAGGATTAATCTCAATGCCGAACATGGTTCTTATTGCATACCGATGTCTGATAACTCGTTTCTTGAACTTGACTAAATCTGCATCAGCGCCGCGATATTCCCGTTCGGGTTGCATCAGTACATTTACGATGTCCAACTTCCTCAGCAAGTCAATTTGACCTCGTATCAGTGCTTTATTTGCGGTTGGTTGCCATAGTTGCCCTTTGCTGTTGAGTAAGTTTGACAGCTTGGTTTTGTCCCTTGGTTTTAGATATTCCTTGCCATCAGTTAGGAAATAGAACAAACGAAGTTTTTTATAAAGCCCGTCGTCGTCGAGTTGGACTAATTCGGGCGTGACTTCCACACCATAGGACTTGATTAATTTGTACTTGCGTAATTGGCATTTATGTTCATCGGTTCGAGATTTTGAGTCTTCGATTTGTTTTGCCCGCTCGTCGTCGATGGTTACTTGCTCAGCGATCGCCTCACACTCTTCTGAGTAGGACTCATCACGGTTAACTGTCGCAATTTCTAAAAGTTTTTTAGATTCCGCTTTGTCGATATCGTCAGATGAAGTGACAATATGACCATCAGCTTTTAGTCCGTCGATGATTGCATCTCTAAACCGAATAGCATCAGCTTTGACCCTTGCTTGTATCTTTGCCCAAGTGGTTAAAGCAACTGGACTAGGATTAACGTCGATGTGTCCTAAGTCTGCATCCTGTAACCCTCGTGTGTGCGCTCTAATTGCTTTAGATTGCCTTGTTAGGGCTTGTTTATAATCAGGATTACCAGATATAGGTGAGTAAGTTTTAGCCCAAATATGGCGCTCTACTGGTTCCCTATATCTTGCTAATGCTTGCCTAACGCTGTCAGCAGATACGACACCAAAGAAGATCCCGAATACTGCATCAAATAAACCTTTAGTGTCAATGCTTACACCCGTTTCGATAGTTGGCGTAGCTATAACCAAGTCATAACCAGATAGGCGATCGCCGATATTCTCATCCGTCAAAATCCTGTAAGCAGGATGATCGGGATTTTGGACTGTATGCGAGTCAATTAATAGGGTTTTGAGGTGTGGATATTGTTTGTTGACCATCCGCTCAATGTTCACGCCCGAATACTTACCTTTACGCTTTTGGCTGTCGAGATGTAGCAGACATTTTTTATGATTGCCTAGATAGTCAAATAGCTTTTGCTGTAGTCCTGTGGGTTCGTTCCCAGAATAAATAGTTATATTCCAAGGTTCTTCAAATAGATAATTGTTCAGAACGATGTAAGGCTCAAAGTCTTGACGGTTAACTAGTCCTGATGTGAACTCAATGGCTGTATTTGTCAAGTCTGCATCAAGTAACCAAGTGCGATCGCCTTCTTGGAGCAGTTGGCTAAACATGGCGATCGTATCGACTCGATAGTTTTCGATATCGGTGGTCGAGTTCAGTAAATGCCAAATACTTTGCTCAGCTTCATCCAAAATAATCTCGCAATCTTTCCAGTCATCAGGATTAACTGAGATCTTGCACCATTCAAGAAAAGGGGTTGCAGAAAGAGCAGAAATGTGAAAAAAAGGGCGTAGTAGTAAATTAAATAACGAGCATGGAAAGCATCGTTAAGCACGCCCAAGGGCTAGTGTATAGTCTTCTGTGTTTGATGCCAAGTGTGTATCAAACAGCAAGTCTCAATGCAATACTAGGACTATTTCTCGAAGCACAAAGGCATCCTTATCCAGAACATACACAGATAAAATCAGCGAGTGCACTCAGCCGATTTCTCAATCACTATAACTGGTCAACGAGAGCAGTAATTCGGTCAACACGGCAGGCTATTTTGGGACAAATCGCCAAGCATCGCCCATCGAAACAAGTGCCATTAAAGATACTGATAGACTTGACTACCCTAGAAAAAAGCGGCAAGTTTTTACATTTGAGCAATCCCACCCAAAACGAACCAGACCCATGGGTGAGAATACTAAACGGAAAGCGAGGACTACATCTGGTTGTACTGTATCTGGTCTATGGAGAGTGGCGCGTACCATGGAGTTTTAGAGTATGGCGCGGCAAAGGATACCCCAGTCCCTCTGACTTAGCTTGTAAGTTATTGGGGACAGTACCCAAGCAACTAACCCAAGGCAAGACTGTGATTGTCCTTGCTGATACTGAGTTTAGTACGGTGAAGTTTTTCAATACTGTCCGCGCCAAGACTTGGCGCATCGTTGTCGGTGTACGCAACAATCGTAAACTTCAAGATGGCCGTACAGTCAAACAACTTTATCGTCATGGCAAACGTGGACAACAAATTTTGCTAGAAGGGCTAACTCAGCCTTTGACGATCTCTTGGTTTTGGCTCAAAAGAGCTGATAGTAAACGGGAGTTACGCTTTGTTGTCTCTTCTCATCCTTATTCTGGTGCTTATCTGGTGATGTTAGGTCGTAAGCGTTGGGCGATTGAGGGATTCTTCAAAACCATCAAACATCGCTTTGGTTTGCATTGTTTTGGGCAATCTACAAAACTTGGTGTTTATCGTTGGCTTATCCTCTCTCTGCTTGCTTATCTTTTGGCCCATTGGATTGATCAATGGTCGAGTCCTCCTGTCTTGGACTGGAAAGCTACCTGTGATTTGACACTTTCCGTTTTATTTCCTTCTGTCCTTTGGTTGAAACTTCTTAGGTATCTCCAAATTAGTGCCGATATTGCTGCTCGTCATGGGTTTGAAATTATTCTCAAACCCATTCCTACTTAACTCTTTCAGGAATGGTGCAAGATCTCAGTTAATTTTGTGCAAGCTGTCCCATGTTGTGACCATGCCGAATAGTGATATCTCGCTGGCGATCGCCGCCTTAATATCCCCTGTCGCATTTTCTAACTCGTAATGGGTTCGCAGTCCTAAACGATGTCCTAATTGTTGGGTTAGTTGTGAACGATGGCAGATTACTAAGAATCGTTTGTAACCTCTTTGACCATCGACATATCTGGCAATGTAGCCAGTTTTGTTAGTTCCCTTGGGCGATCGCAAACAGATTAATTTTGCACTTTCTGGAATGTCTAGATCGGTCAAATATCTTTGACTGATGGTTACTGACTCATCTTTTAAGGCTTTGTGCTGCAAGCCTAAAAATTGATACCAAGGAATTTCTTGAATATCATCAATGGTTGCCAGTTCATCGATGTCCTGATGTTTGGTTTTAGAGAATTGTCCATACCATGCGACTTTGACCTCATAGCCTAGATTCACAGCAAGTTTATAAGTACGGCTGTAGGTATCCATCACATGATGATTTTGGATCGCCCCTGCATCAATGTACAGAAGCAAATAGGGTTTAATCCCTTGTTCTACTTCGATTAGTTTTAAGGCTTGCTCGAATTGTTCTGGACAGCCTGCAAAGTTTCCTGAAGACATACCAAAGAAGATATGACCCAACTTGTCAGTAGCAATAGATGGTTTTAAATATCCTTCCGCAATGCCTACGACACCTTTTTTAATGAGGTTCTTAGGACGGTAAACGCCCATCGGTAACTCACCATTAGGCAAGTGGGGAGTTGCGCCATCAGGATTATTTTTTGTCCTCGATGTCAACCAAGGGTATTTATTCCCGTCGATTGGTTCAAATACTCGATATTGCGCCCCAATTATTAAGTTGTCGATGTTGGGTATTGGTACTAAGTACCCGTCTGCCATGACGTTTAGTTTGTTGCCTTTATCGATGACTCCTGCTAGTTGGGTTGTCATGGCATGGCGCAAAGGATGCCATTGTCCGACGGATGCAAATAACATCCGCTCGATCTGCTCAGCATTTAAGCCACGTCGAATCAAGTCAGACAAGGCTCGATCTGTTAGTGGCAACTGATCAATTAATTTTCGATACTCGCGATCGCGTTCGATGACGTTTAACGATGTCTCATGCTTGTGTGTGGTGATTAAATCACGCGCTACTTTTTGAGCTTTGTAGACTCGTTTAGCATCGTTGCTATGGGTTTGTCCGTTGTCTTCGGCATAGACACCCCATAATCCATCTTTGGAAGCATGGAGATATTTATATCCTGAGATCTCAATGGCTCCATCAGGACTATTCATGCAAAGGGTGATGCTATCGACAATCCGACATTTGCCTGTGTTGTCGTCGCATATTGGGCAAATTAAACCCTTTTTGGTGGAAGTGAATTTACTCATGATCGCCGCACTCTCTAGCTAGGATGTGGCGATCAACAATGCGAGATGAGAGCTTGCAGTATGGAAATAAGGTGAGGCTCTCCCATATTGGCAGTGAAAAAAGTTGATGAGTAAATATCGATGAGTGTCGATATTGCTTTAATTTTGTGCTAAAGTTATGTGTATTCATTTGGCTGTAACTATTGTGAATAGTGGGTTACAGCCGCTTTCAGTCTTTTGGAGAGCCTAGAGGTGCGATCACGTTCTTACCAACTAGCCAAGTTAAGTAATTAATTACTAGACAGCTACCAAGGCTTTGTGCGATCATGATGATTAGAGATCAATCAATTACCTTTCAGCAACTAAGTTTGTTGAATTTTAAAGAATAAATAAAGAGGCTCAATTCTTTATTTATTAATCAAATATCACTTAGTCGCCTAAAGCTCTCCAAAGCTTCAGGCGACTTTGTTTTGTGGATAAATATCAGGCAATGCTCTCAAAAACTTGGATAAATCCATGCTTTGAGATTTTGCCAATGCAAATAGGCGATCGCGATCGGAGTGACTCACCCGAATCGTTATTTTTACTTCGTAGTTAGTTGTTTTTGTCATATATATTTTTTGCTGACTCAGCGATCCTATAACAGACTTTTAGTTTTGTCTGTACCTTTTGACATTTTTCAAGATTTATTTTTTTTTTATTAACACAAATAAATCGCTGTATTGATTGTCTATCAATACTTTCAGCAATTTACTTTTTACTTTAATCACAAACTGATATATCTTAATTTGTCAAGCAATTCTCAGAATGAACACTTTTTATTTTTTGTATAGTCAAGACACAAAACGTAAACCCCTCTATTAATAAAGCGGTTTCTGCTAGTTCAAATCGTATAATTAAGCCTGTTTTCGATTAAGCATTTCTATTAATTGCCTTACGCTATCAGCTTGTTTGTCAGCGATCGCCACTTGGCAAACCATAAGGATCGATACCGTTTTGCTTAGTGGTGCAGAAAACTCATGGGAGTCTCAAGATGAGACAATGGTAATACGGGCAAATTCGATACGAAAATCTAACTTTTCGCGTTTAGCAATAGAAGCAGAGGCAGGAGGAGGATTAGTTCTAGGCAAAATCTGCAAAATAGGAAGAGATTTTTGTTGGTAAAGAAGAGTGTGAAGCTGACGGAGACCGAGTTGCAGAAAACTCAAGCCGCGATGATCGTGCCAATCAATCGCAGCCCTTTGCCCCAAACGCACCAACATTATGCCAAGAATTACAGCAATCAGGTTAGCCGTGGCAAGGAGCATAAATAAACAGGTAAGAGCTTGAGCATCACGGAGATGAGAGCTAACAACATTAAAAGCCGCCGACTTATAGTCTTTAAAATGGGGTTCGATTCCACCAAAGCGTTTGCCATAGAGAGCAAAAGTCTGTAATGAAGGGGGAATATCGCTAAGGACAGCCCATGAACCGTTAGCCATGTCTAGGTTAGCCGTCGCTAAATGACAATTAACATCACCGAGTACGGTGACATCGGGAACTAGATAAGCTTGCTCTGCGGGAGGTATCAGTTGTTCAACACGCTTGGTTGTACCTGTTGGCAGAGTCACTAGCAGATCGCTCTTTGCGCGAATTGCCCAAGACCAGTGATTTTGCTGTAACCATCGGATTAATTCCCCATGTTCAAAACCTCGGTCGGCAAGCAAGGTCACCGTACTTTGTGGCGGCAATAGAGAGCGTACTTGTTCTAAGACGGGACGATAATGTTCAAAGCCAACTGTAGCGCTGCCATGCTCTAGTACTACTTGAGCTAGAGTAATCGACCTCCCTCCCCAAATCAAGCATACTTCTATAAGACAGAATTTATCCCACAGTATACTTGTGTCTAAGGCTAGTTCCAACGATTCTCCTGCAAATGCTTGGAGAAAGTGCTTCACCAATGGGTTATAGAATCTCTCGGCGATGATATGTGGATTATGCACAAAGTAGCTTAGTCTTTCCATCTGACTTCTGGCTTGGCACTCTCGATGGCTCAAATAGGGCAACCAATGACTCAGACTTGCCCTTCCTGATTGCAATATCGCGGCTACTGCCTCCGCAAATCCTTGGAGATGTCGCTTATCTTTTGGCTTGAGCCATTGACGCAGTTGTTCTTGTAGCTGAAGATATAGGTGGGGCATTTGTATAAGATCTTTTGTTGAGGAACTTGAGTATCTCATCTCTTGCCCTTTTTATTCCTCTTGTCTCATTTTGAGATTCTATGCCTGTCAACCCTTTCCAGACTTTTCTGCACCACTAAGACCGTTTTGTTTAAGCAGTGACTCAAAAAAATCACGCTCTCTACGGATATCGTCATAGATCGCAAATCCTTCACCCAAATTAGCAAGGTCACTTTCGAGAGATTTGATTCTTGCTGTAGTAGCATCGTTGCGCTCTTGTTCAGAGCGAACTACACCAAAAGCATTATCAAATCTACGCTCTAGGGATTCTAAAGTGAGAGCAGTTGCTAGGGCAAAGGCTTGTTTATTGCCTTGCAAACATTCCCACTGCCAGTACAGTCCAACAATTTCAAGGTGAACACCTCTAATTCTTGTTTGTCCTTTGTTTCCTTCATCACTGAGTTCAACAATGAATAAATCAGGACTATAGGCAGTGTCTAATATGGGTGAAGTTAAACTTTCTGGCAAAAAGTTTGAAGTGCTTCCCGCCTCTTCTAGCAAGCGTTTGAGTGCCTTAGAACGCAGAAAGTTTGAAATGCCTTGAGCTTCTTTGCCAACAGAGTTAGCAGCTTGGCTCAATGACATCCGATAGCTACCATCAGGCAACATGAACGCATCAACAGTTAACGCCCCGATCGCTACAGTAGCGCGAGTTGCTTTTATTGATTCACTCATGATTTATCTCCTTCACTGCGATCGCCACTTGGCAACCCATAAGGATCGATACTGTTTTGTTTAAGCAGTGACTCAAAATAATCACGCTCGCGGCGGATATCGTCATCGATCGCAAATCCTTCACCCAAATTAGCAAGGTCACTTTCGAGAGCATTGATTCTTGCTGTAGTGATATCGTTGCGTTCTTGTTCAGTGCGAACTACACCAAAAGCATCATCAAACCTACGCTCTAGAGATTCAGTAGCAAGGGCAATCAACAGTGAGAAAGCTTGTTTATTACCGCGATAGCACTGGTATACCCAATAGATAACCACGACCTCTAAAGGCAAAGCTCTAAAACGACTTTGCCCCCTAACTTGAGTAGATTCTGACTCAATCTCGATAAATTTCCCGTCCGTATAACCTTCACCGCTTAAGCGTTTGAAGGTCTTAGACGCTAAAAAATCCCGTGCGTTAAATTCTTCTTTGCCAACAGTTTCAGCCGCCTGTGTCTGAGACATACGGTAACTACCGTCAGGCAACATATAGCCATCGACATTTAACGCCCCGATCGCCACAGTAGCGCGGGTTGCTTTGATAGACTCACTCATGGTTTTTGGGCTGTGGTGCGATCGCCTGTGTCCCTTTTAGACAAAGCTTCCCGAATAAGGATCGCCGTCATTTGAGACATAGATCGCTCCTCAGTTTTTGCCATTTTTTCGATTATTTCAAAGAGATTTGGTGGCAAAACAGCCGTAACTCTAGGGTTTTTAGTTGGCATTGTTTGAGGCATGGACAATAAAACCATTCTGACATCACATTAATTAACTGCTATAAGTTCATAGTGTATGAGTAGTTCGCACCTATAGTAATATAGATAACAGCAAAAACGATCGCATTGTTTTGTAAAGTTTTGCGATCGCACCACGGGCAATAAAAAGCAACCCTAGCCAATCGGTTAAAGTTGCTTTTTTATGATTTCATTACTCGTGAGGTAAAAGCGATATTTGTATAAACCCTGATATTGATTTATCAAAGGAGTCTGATTGCCACAATGAAAGCAGTATCTTGTCAGAATTAATACTGAAAGATACTGTAGGTTTACCTATTTTGAATGTGGCTTACTTTGTGTCACTGGGTTTTCAATACGTAAAAATTGGTCTTTACCAATCTGGAGTTGAATTGAACCTTGGCTACTTGCAAAGGCAATTATTAATATGCCTGTGATTAAAGAGTTCAAATATTTAGAGTCTTTCATCTTTTCAGGGATTTTTATCCCCATGATGTGTACTCTTGTGGCTTAGTATCGTAAATATTTTTGCATTTTGACATCGTAAATTAATAAGTTTGTGATGTTAAAATATGGCAAAAATAATTTCTACAAAAATATTTTTGTTTCTCGGATTAAAAAATAAGTTGGCTC
>JALQCR010000080.1 GCA_023336205.1 Pseudanabaena sp. Salubria-1 | reverse complement strand
ATCACAGTGGCGAGAAGTATTGGCTACTCCGAGCGAATATGTGAAATCTCAAAATGGGAATCTTGTATTTGAGCGTAAAGGAAATGAAGGTAAATATAGGGCAACGTGGGAGCAGTCTACAGATACGTTGACCTTAGATACAAAAGCTTTGAAGCAGGGAAATATCGAATATGTGCCATTGCTGGTGCAAAAGGGTTTAGAAATTGCTCAGAGTCAGGTGACTGTGAAAGATGCTCAGAATGTCGATCGCGCCCTTAAAGTTATTGCTGAAAATCAAAAGGGGAGACAAGGGCAAAGGTAGTTAGGGGTAAGGCTAAATTGTAATTGCTTCGACAAAATAAGAGGTGGTGCGAAGCTCCGCTTTTTATTTTTGTATTAATTTGGACTTGCTAAAAAGATTGAAAATTTGTGATAGTTCTTGCAGATTGATGTCACGCCAATTGATTGAGACTTGACTCTCGATTATTAATCTACCTTCGATTAAATCTAGATTTAGAACTGAGTTGTCTTCGATTTTGTGGAATAGTGCATCAATAAGCGGTACTTGATCTTTGGAAAACTCGTAATAGATGATGTCGCCTTCAATTCTCATTTTTTCTGGCAATGTTTTGTTATCGATCTTGTCTCCTAGCAATGTTTTCCAGATCAAAACTAGCGGACGATAAATTAGGGAATCAGTCTCAATATCAGGCTTACTCAGTAGCTTTAATTTTCCTTCGATGATGTCGCCTTTAAAAAGAATCTGAACAGGGGTAAAGTGAACTTTGATTGTAATCTTTTCATGCTGGATGACGGCGATTAAACCTCTTGTATCACTGGGATTGAGGCTTGTTAACTGGTTTACTCTAGCGATCGCCTGTTGGCAAAGTAAGAGAATCGCTTTATTTTCAATTGTGAGTTGTTTTAGCTGCGTATTAAGAGAAATGTAATCTCTAACACTCTCCTGTAGTAATTTACCAAAGTCGCCTAATAGATTAAGGATGTTCATTTTTGGTTTTGCGGTAGAAATAATAAGACTTGTTATATCACGATCGCTTAATGATCTTTGTTTCTTGTAGCTATAGGAGTGATTTAGCTTGTAGCAAAAAATAAACTGAAAAAACATTCATTATAACGAAATGCAGATAATCGTGTAATCTAGTGAATAACTCCAGTCATACCAAACATAAACAGCCATTTACCATGAATACAGGGACTTATAGCTCCGCCAAAGAAAAAAGTGATGAAATAGCGGCGATTCTGCGAGATATATCCTTGCTGATTGGTCAAGAACGAGGACTAGCCACAAATCTAGAGACAGGGGGTAATGTAGTATCTGGATTGGGTTTTATGAGCAATGCACAAGCTTTAGCTGTTCGCGCCCAAGATATTCAGCAAGGCATATTTAAGATCATTGTGCTTGGCGAGTTTAAGCATGGTAAAAGCACACTTTTAAACGCGATGCTGGGAGGTAAAGTTCTGGCGGCTAAAGCAACTCCCTGTACTGCGATCGTGACTATGCTTGTGAATGGCGACAGTAATAATGTTTCAGTTTATGAAACGGGACAAGATAGCCCAAAAGTTATGAGTTTAGAAGCTTTTACGTCCGAGTATCAGCTTACTAGAGAAGATCAAGAAACACTCAATAAGCAGGGATATATTGATCGTTTCCAGAATATTGATTATGCTCAGATCGATTGCCAGCATAGTTTATGTGCTAATGGGGTGAAGCTGATTGACTCGCCTGGACTCAAGGAAAGTAGCAGCCGTACAAAAGTTACTAATCGCTTTCTGCAACAGGCTCAAGCAATCATATTTGTTTTGAATGCAACACAAATTATTAGTGAAGACGAGCGACGATTTATCTCAGAAAATCTAGGTAACGGGCGGCTGACAAATGTATTTTTTGTGGTTAATAAAATCAACTTGGTGGATAAAGAAGAGGTTGATGCCATCAAAGAATATGTCAAATTGGGAATAGAGGATTGCTTTATTGATGATGAGGGTGATTTTGATCATGATCTCTATGATCGAAGAGTTTTTTATGTTGACGCTAAGGGGGCATTGTCAGCCAGAAGTGGGGAGCGAACTAATCAACCCCAACTAGAAATGTCAGGGTTATTGCCATTAGAGCAAGAGTTAGAAGCATTTTTGGCAAGTAACGAAAAAGTGACTGCCTATTTTGAATCTAGTATTCAGTCTCTAAGTTGGATTGTTCCTGAAGTACATAAAAATGTTAGACGAAGAAAAACTACGCTAGACGAGCCTCTGGTAGATCTAGAACAACGAAGCACAGAAGCCGAACAAAGGTTAGAGAGTTTAGAATCTCGTAAAAGCACAATGGATAGAGCGCTTCAGTTTTACATTAGTAAAATCAGTGGAAAAGCGTCTTCTAGCCTAAAAGATTACATTGATACAATGCGCCGCACGTGGAGAGAAGATTCAGAAAAACAGATCTCACTAGATGAAATATTTGCGCTTAATTTAGAGGCACTAGGTAACTTTTTTAACTTGATCAATATCTTGAATCCAGAAAAGAGGCAATCTGCGATGGAAAAACTGAACCAAGCTATTGCATACGAACTCAAGAATTATGCAGAGCCGAAATTCAAGGAATGGTCAGAGCAAGTTCCTAATATACTAGAGCCTGATTTTCAGGAAATGCTTAACGAACTAAAACTACAAACAGAAGCTTTTGATCTAGAACTAGAAAGAATCAAAGATTTCTTTTTTGGTATTCATGCGGAGGCTCAGGACACATTAAACCTTGAGCAAAATGCAGAAAGCAAGATATGGCAGTCTTATCTTGGCTTAGTCATGTTTGATCTTAGCCAAATTACTGGGACATTATTGGGTAAAGGTGATTGGACAAGTTTTTTCAAGCGAGCTATGGTACAGATTGCTACAGGTTTTTTGGTGTCTAACATGATCCCTGTTATCGGTGGTTTTGCATTTGTTGTGTTTCTGGCACTTGAGTTCGTTATTATGCACATACAAAGAGAAGATTTTAAAACAAAAATTCTTGAAGAAATTGGTAGAAACTTTTTTAATAGCCTAGATGAAAAAATGCCAGAAATTCGCCACTCTTTAGAGGAGGAAATCCAACAAAAACTGACTACAATGACAAGTCCGCTAATTGATAAATTACGCAGTGAAATTGATGAATTTCGGCAAAGTAAAGATAAGGTTATCGCTCAAAAGCAACAGATGACTTTTTCTGCTGAAAAAGAAAAAGCTAGACTTGATGCCATTGAGACTAAGGTAAATCAACTATTTATGAGAGCCTGTGAACTTACCTATAATAGGCAATTGACTTTAAAAGAATTTCAAAAACTGACTGAAGGAAAAAGCCTTGTAATTAGTTGAATCAAACCATGACAGTTGACTACATTGATCAATGTGTAACTATTTTATCTCAACGGATTGATTCATTCTTTGACGATCCCTGCTTGCGAAATATTCCAGATCTTTTGGCAAAATACGAAAAATCTATTTTGACTGTTCGTAAGCTTTTACAGCGTCAGACAGTTAACATTACCTTTTTTGGCACATTTAAAGCAGGTAAATCAACTTTAATCAATGCCATTTTGGGGGAAAGTTTACTACCTTCACGAGCTAATCGTGCTACGGGAGTTATTACAAAGATTCGTTATCATCATCAAAAAGCTGCTTGTGTATTTGAAAGAGGTAATTTGCGTAAACCTTATCTAATTCCTTATGAAGATATTGCTAAATATCTGTTGCTTGATATATCTCAAGGTAAATCAAGCGCTCCAAAAGATATTCAACTAGTAGAGATTGGTCTATGCCACCCAATACTAAAAGGAAATCGTGTCTTTGTGGATACCCCTGGACTAAGGGATACGAAAGAACTTACCCAGATCACTTTCAAAGAACTAGCAAAAGCAGATCTAGCTGTGATGGTTTTAAAAGCTGGACAGATATTATCTGAAGATGATAAAAAAGTAGCAAAACTATTTAATAATGCTTTAAATGGAAATTTAATCTTTATCATTAATCGTTTGGATGAAATTGATAAGGAAGAAGAAGATCCGTCAGAAGTTATCGAATGGGCTATTGCTGATTTAGAAAAACTTTCTCTAGGAAACTCAATTGTAGGTAAGCCCCGCGTTTATGCTACAGAAGCAAAAAATACACTCTTAGCTAGGCAAGAAGGTATTCAATCTCTAGCAAAATCAACTGATGGAATTCTTGAGTTTGAGTTATGGCTCGATCAGTTTTTAAAAAGTAAAAAAGTTTTTCAATTGATTTCTAGTTCTAGACTAGGTGTAATAGATAAGCTGCTGCAACAACTACAAGGTGAAATAAAACTACATCGAAATAATTTAGACTCTAAAATAAAATTACTGATTGAGCAAGAAAAACTAGCTTTTCAGAAAAATCAAGACAATAGAAAAAAATTGATACGCGATAAGCAAAACAAGTTAGTGCAGTGTCGTAATGCTATATTGAAATTAGATACAAGTTTTATTAATAATTGTTCGTATGCGATTACGGCACTAATCAGTACGGAATCGGACTGGAAAGAAGAGTGGAGGATTAACAGTTGTCTGAGAGTTGCTTGTTCAGATTATATCGCTAAAATTGAAAAAGAAGTTCAAATTCAAATTCAAGAACCAGTTTCCAAGTTGTCCATCCCTTTTGACTCAATTTCTACTGGTTTTGAGATGCCTGAAAAAGATGAAATGGCAATGTATGTAGGTGCTGGTATTGGTCTTGTGATTGGCTTACCGTTTGGAGGTGCAATTTCGGCTAGCGCAATGGGTAAGTTAGGCTCGTATATTGGCAGTTTAATTGTAGATGATGGGTACAAACAGAAAATATTAGCCAAGGCAATTGAATCAGCACAATTACTTTTAGCGACTTTACAATCACGTCACAATATCTATTTTGATCAAATAGAAGAAGAGTATTCTAAACGCTATCAACAAGTTGAATCAGAACAATATCAACCATCTTCTTTTCTTCATGGATTACAAGAAACTGAGAAAAAATATGCAGTATTACAAATTTGGCACGATCAGTTTAGTCAAGCGATCGTAGACACTAAAGCTCTATTCTGTTCCAGTACGTCATAGTTAGAAATTGATATATAAGAGAGCCAATATGCGACATCCACAGACCTGTGAAATCATGAACGAATTGCGCGATCGCCTGATTGACACATATAGCGATCGCGATTAAGTGTAATAGATTTATAAGATTAGCCAGCAGACAGAGCTTTTAAGGGTTGGATAGTTTGGAGGTCATCATTTTCAGATAGCTGAGCATGGTACAGATCCCAAGATTGTTGAAGATTCATCCAGAAATCAGCCGAAGTGGAAAAGAACCGAGCCAAGCGTAAAGCCGTGCTAGGCGTAATACCGCGACGACGATTAACAATCTCATTTACCCGTTGATAGGGAACATGAATTGGATCTAATTTGTTGCAATTGAGTTAAAATAGGCATCAGCAAATATAAAAAGCCATGAACAACTCTGAATCAAAGGGCATTACTAAAATTTCCATAAGTGGGTTTAAGTCAATTGCAAATGAATGTTCGATTGATATTCGTCCTTTGACAATCCTTGCGGGTGCTAATAGCTCTGGTAAATCTAGCATCATGCAACCTCTTTTACTCATGAAGCAAACACTTGAATCTCCCTACAGTTATGGTGGTTTAAGCTTAAATGGAGAGAATATAAGATTTACGTCTGTAAAACAAATACTTTCTCGCTTTTCAAAGGCTAATCAGCAGGATATATTTACAGTACAAATTGATATTGACATAAATCGTTTCTGTAGACTTAAGTTTCAAAATATTCCCGATGTGGGTCTTCAAACTGTTGAGACAAGTTACTCTTTTGAAGACTATTTACAACATTTAGTTAAAACTTTTAATAAGGTTACTCTTTCTCCAGAAATGACAAGAGAAGAAATCATTAAGGCTTTGCCTCCAGAAACAACAAGATCGTATGAGATACATAAAGAAGGTTCACTAAACTATAAGATTACTAATTTCTATTACTATCTAATTTGTACTGTACCTGAAATAGGATTCCCTATTTATAATCCTACTCCAGCATTTTCCACTGAAATCAGTGAGATTATTCATGTTAAGGGAATGAGAAATAACCTTGAACGCACGTATAAATTGCTGGCTTTTGATAGTAATCATCCACATTATTCAGGAGCATTTGATAACTATATCGGTAGTCTAATTAGTTATTGGAGTAAAAAAAATACTGCTAAACTTGAAGCTTTAAATGACGCTTTAGCTTTTCTGAATCTTGTAAAGAAAGTTGAAGCAAAAAATCTGAATGACACTCAAATTGAGTTGAGAGTTACTCGAAGTAACGATAGTGATGACATGGTGAATATTGTAGATGTTGGATCGGGAGTATCTCAGGTTTTGCCCGTGTTAGTGGCTTTAGTAGCTGCCGAGCCAGAACAACTAGTCTATCTAGAAGAACCAGAAATTCATCTTCATCCTCGCGCTCAGGCGAATTTAGGCGAAATAATTGTGGATGCAGCTAATCGTGGGGTCAGAGTTGTGTTAGAAACCCATAGCGATCTCCTTTTAAGAAGAATCCAGTCCCTAGTTGCTGAGGATAAGATATCGGCTGACAAAGCAATTTTGCACTGGTTTAGTCGCGATGAACATGGTTTTACGCAAGTAACTTCTACACCTCTCAATGCAACAGGTGGATATGGCGATCCCGATTTTCCCTTGGATTTTTCAGATGTGTTTTTAGACGAAGAGGGGCGCTATCTAGAAGCTGCTAGTGAAAAGCGATGGAAGGAGCAGAATGAGTACTAAGAATTCTAAACTTTTGGTAATAGATGCTTCCGTTTTAAATGCTAGTGGAGATGAAAATGCCACACATCCAACTTCAAAGCATTGCCATCAATTCCTGCAAAATGTTCTTGAAATCTGTCATCGTGCAGTTCTGACAAGAGCTTTAGAAACTGAATGGAATAATCATACATCACGCTTTGGTCAGGCATGGCGAGGTAAAATGGAAAGAAGGGGAAAGTTAATCCGCATCAAATCTTTAGAAGACTCCGATCTTCGAGCTAAAATATATATGGCTGATATCCTTTTGGAAAACCTAACAGAGAATCAGCGATCGCAAGTTAAAAAAGATATCCATTTAATCGAAGCCGCACTAGCTACAGATAAAATAGTTGTTTCTCTAGACGATAAGACGGCTCGAAGATTTTTTACACAGGCTGCCCATGAAATTGAAGAACTAAGGGAATTAAAAGCGATCGCATGGATCAATCCTGATAAGCCTGAAGAAACTCCGATCGCATGGTTAAAAGGTGGTGCAAACCCTGAGCCAGAAAGACTACTTGGATTTATATGATCTTCCAAGATAAAGAACATCGCACCGATGACTGTCATGGCTGATTTTGCCATGAATTGTTAAATCAACTCCGCCAAAGCGAAGACTTTGCAATCCCCGCAAATACCCCATTCCAATTTCGGGCAGGAATAACCAACGCATGGGTAGCCAAAGGGACATTGCAAATAGAACTAAACCTACCCAAAGGAGTGGACTTAGTAATGCCACTATCATGTTTTAAAGGACATAAACCAGCATTAGGAATCCAACAAGTATCCAGCCTGAAACTAGGAATCGTCAACTTCGCCCAAAAGCGCAGCATCAAGACCTCCTATACCGTTTGGCAATGGTTCAGCCAACAGGCGATCGCCCATGATGTCTTACCAATTACCCAACTCAAAGCCGAAACATTAGTCGCAGCCCAATCCGATGTCAAACAACTCTGCCAACTAGTGCAAACCGAACAATGGGTGAAAGTAGACGAACCTGAAGAAGAACGCGAAGAAGAAGCCGACGGCAAAATCCTATCGGAAATCCTCAAACATGACATCTACGGACAACTGCTAGAACATCCGTATGTGGTGAGAAAGATTGAAGACCTAGTAAGAAGACGGTGGTTAACCCTTGCTACCAGTGGCGGTATCAACTTCTCTAGCTTCATGGCCCAGCCCTGTCCTGAACTAGGAAAACTGGAAATGTGCATCCCTGAAATGCCACAAGGCGAATATGTCGGATTCCGCTATCCCATCCGCGATCGCAACGACTTGCAAATCTGGACAAACAAACATATCAAAGGACTCAACCAACAGGGAACCATGTATGTCAACCCAGACGAAGCGCGTGACTACTGTGGCATGGACTTTGATGGTGATACCTTCTGCGTCAAATCAGTCAAGAAACTACCTGAAATCGCCAAAGAAATCCGTCAACACCACATCAAGCCCACCACCTATAAGCCCGACAAAGTAGCAGTGCAAGGCACATTAGCCGAAGTTGCGCTCAGATCGACCGAAAACCAAATTGGACTGATTACCTATTACCTAGCCACCGCATGGGCGACAGGGCATCATCAGTACATTGGAGGTTTAGCCCAAGAAGTCCAAGTCGCCGTAGATCGGCTCAAATCCGACCTCAGCCATGACCAAGCCTTTCTAGATGAAGTTGGCAAAAACTTACCGAAACTGGATTGGCTGATCGATCGCAAGAAGCAAGGTGTATATGGCAGCTACTACGACTCTAAACAGAGATGCAAAATGCCCGCCCGAACCTTGGTAGCCAATGGAGAATACAGCGATCCGATATCATTCCTGATTCAATCAGTGAATGTAATCTGGCAACCCGTAGATTTGCACGAACGTACACTTCTTGAATTCCGCGAACTATTTGTCAAACCAAGCGAGATTCTCTACAAAAGAGCGATTGCCCGTCGTGATGAATATACCAGCAAGATTAGGGAAGCGATGAAACTATCAAGTGATCGGGAATCCCGTAAGAAAATCCTCCGTGCTGCCGTGGAATGGGCAAAAGGCTTAGGCGAGAAACTACGGCAGAAAAGTGAGAAAACCGCCCAAACCTGTAGTGCCGCTATGTGGCAAGCCAGTCACAATGGCGATCATGGCACTGCGAGTGTTGTCTTCAATATGTTTCTACCCGAAGTATGCGATCGCCTCCATGACAACCAACTGATGCGACTGCAAGTAGTCGGAGCGCAGTATGGAGAACTCGCATCAACCAAATGGACAGGCAATGGAGAACACGCCTGTATATCCATTGTCGTATCTCAACGTGAGCAGGATCTGAGATCTTGCACCATTCCTGAAAGAGTTAAGTAGGAATGGGTTTGAGAATAATTTCAAACCCATGACGAGCAGCAATATCGGCACTAATTTGGAGATACCTAAGAAGTTTCAACCAAAGGACAGAAGGAAATAAAACGGAAAGTGTCAAATCACAGGTAGCTTTCCAGTCCAAGACAGGAGGACTCGACCATTGATCAATCCAATGGGCCAAAAGATAAGCAAGCAGAGAGAGGATAAGCCAACGATAAACACCAAGTTTTGTAGATTGCCCAAAACAATGCAAACCAAAGCGATGTTTGATGGTTTTGAAGAATCCCTCAATCGCCCAACGCTTACGACCTAACATCACCAGATAAGCACCAGAATAAGGATGAGAAGAGACAACAAAGCGTAACTCCCGTTTACTATCAGCTCTTTTGAGCCAAAACCAAGAGATCGTCAAAGGCTGAGTTAGCCCTTCTAGCAAAATTTGTTGTCCACGTTTGCCATGACGATAAAGTTGTTTGACTGTACGGCCATCTTGAAGTTTACGATTGTTGCGTACACCGACAACGATGCGCCAAGTCTTGGCGCGGACAGTATTGAAAAACTTCACCGTACTAAACTCAGTATCAGCAAGGACAATCACAGTCTTGCCTTGGGTTAGTTGCTTGGGTACTGTCCCCAATAACTTACAAGCTAAGTCAGAGGGACTGGGGTATCCTTTGCCGCGCCATACTCTAAAACTCCATGGTACGCGCCACTCTCCATAGACCAGATACAGTACAACCAGATGTAGTCCTCGCTTTCCGTTTAGTATTCTCACCCATGGGTCTGGTTCGTTTTGGGTGGGATTGCTCAAATGTAAAAACTTGCCGCTTTTTTCTAGGGTAGTCAAGTCTATCAGTATCTTTAATGGCACTTGTTTCGATGGGCGATGCTTGGCGATTTGTCCCAAAATAGCCTGCCGTGTTGACCGAATTACTGCTCTCGTTGACCAGTTATAGTGATTGAGAAATCGGCTGAGTGCACTCGCTGATTTTATCTGTGTATGTTCTGGATAAGGATGCCTTTGTGCTTCGAGAAATAGTCCTAGTATTGCATTGAGACTTGCTGTTTGATACACACTTGGCATCAAACACAGAAGACTATACACTAGCCCTTGGGCGTGCTTAACGATGCTTTCCATGCTCGTTATTTAATTTACTACTACGCCCTTTTTTTCACATTTCTGCTCTTTCTGCAACCCCTTTTCTTGAATGGTGCAAGATCTCAGATGGTAGATATCAAATTGAAGTCGTGAGAAATAGCAGGAAAAAGCCATATCTACTGGGATTGGTTGCTAAGGACTCTGCCAAAGTCATCGTTGGGGAATATGTTGCATCCCTGACTACACAACAAAAGACCATAGTTTGCGAACTGGTCGCAGCCTAGAAACTAGAGAGGATAGAGCGATCGCTTTATTCTCTCATTATCTATTCTTTAAAAAATGAAAAACAATTTGCACAAGGTCAAAACTTTGCTAGGCTAAGTAATTATGAGGACTGACACGCTTTTCTACCAATTATTTAACGCCTTTCACAGCTTGCTATTTGAGCTAATCGAACGCCCGATCTCGGAAGCAGAGGGCTATGAATTTAGCTCTGTGGAAGTGAAAGAGAAAGCCTTTCGCTTTGATGGAATATTTATCCCAAAAGCGAAAGACAAACCGATATATCTACTTGAGGTACAATTTCAGCAAAAGGAAGACTTTTACTGGGAGTACTTATCTGAGATATATCTATACCTGAATCAATCTCGTCCCGAACATGATTGGAAAGCGATCGCCATCTTTGCGAGGCGTAGCTATGAGCCAGAGCCAAGAAGCCATGTGCAGGAGATGCTCAACTGCCAGAGGATACAAAGAGTCTACCTAGAAGACTTGGTAGATCGGGAGACAGATTCTTTTGCGATCGCTATTGTTCAGCTAATCTTGTCCAGTGAAAGTCAAGCCGTAACTATGGCTAGACGATTGGGCGAGAAAATTGAGCAGGAAAACGATCCCGAAATTCAAGAGCAGGTATTAGAATTAATAGAGACGGTGTTGGTGTATAAATTTCCGAAACTTAGTCGGCAGGAGATTGAGGCAATGTTTACATACAGCGATTTAAAGCAGACTCGTGTATATCAAGAGGCGAGAGAAGAAGGCGAGCTACGTGGTGAGCAGCGCGGGTTACAGCTAGGTGAGCAGCGCGGACTGATAAAGGGGCAAGCTACGATGCTACTGCGTCTGCTCAATCGTAAGTTTGGACAGATTAGCCCAAGTTTGCGGGGCAAGGTAAATAAACTATCGGCAAAACAACTAGAAAATCTAGCTGAAGCATTATTTGACTTAGAGACGATCGCCGACCTAAGTGATTGGCTAAAAACCAAAGGCAAAGCTAACTAAAGGATTTTTTCGCCAATACGAGCAAAGGGCAGGACAGCTAAAGTCTTGCCTTTTTTTAGTATTGAAAACCAAAAGATAAAATTTTTAAAACAAAATTTTTCTCAAATTACGCTATCGCGTCAAAGGTTCGCGATATTACATAGCGATTCCCATGAAAATAATCAAAAATTTGTCTCCCAGCGTCATTTCTCAAATCATTACACATTTGCAAACAATTCCGATGAAAGAAGATAAAAGCAACTATGCGAGAAATCGAAAGATTCAGTGGATTGGAGTAGAGCCGCAATTATTCGCAACTCAAGATACTTTAAAAACAGCAAAAAAGGCATATCAAGATGCCAGAATAACCAAGTTTTGCGAACTAATAATGCCTTTCAAGGTTGACTTTATTCTTGTTACCTATTCGGGAGAACAAGCAAGCGGAATTAATTGGCATAGAGACGCATCCTATGCAAAAGCTCTGGCTGGCACAATTAATTTAGGCAAATGCTCTTTTGGTATGAGAGAAAGAAGCGGAACTTATTCACCAGATTCTGAAGAAAAAGAACAATGGATTACTCTTACAGGCGGAGAAGTAGTGACATTTGATTGCAAGCATCCACATTGTGCAATCCCCGATCCAAATCGACGGGCTATCCATTGCTGGTCTAGCAGTGGTAAATAAAAACAAGTTGCATGGCGCTAGCACCATGCAACTTGTTGCAACTTGTTTTTTTATGGCTAGCGCCATTGCTAGAGAAAAAATTTGGTTGCGAAAATCATGTTTGAAATTACCCCAGAAATCGAAGAACATTTTGACAGTTCCCTGCGAATAAAGGCAGAAGCAACAGTAGAGGCGATCGCTCTATCGAAATCCATCCAAATTGGCGAACCTGACCAGCAAATAGAACTAGCCAAAGCATCGGGATGGGGAACCCTCACCGATATCTGGGTGGGAGCGAACCATCAAGGAAACACATGGCAGTACCGATGCTATGAAAGACTTTGCCAACTGCTCACAACTGCCGAAATCCAAGCCGCCAAATCCGCCACGGCCACCGCCTACCAAACGAGCTTTGAAGTCATCCGCGCCATGTGGGACTTACTCGCCGCGATCGGATTTACAGGTGGAGCGATCATTGAACCTGCTTGCAATACCCTATCCTTTATGGGTTGCCAGCCTCAGAATATGAGAATTAGATCGCAATGGGTAGGCGTAGAGCTAGATCCCACCTTTGCCCAAATCGCAAGATTGCTATACCCCGAAGCCCAGATTTATGCTCAAGGCTTCGAGAAAGTGAGCCTATCAGATAGCAGCTTTGACCTAGCGATCGGCAATGTCCCCTTTGGCAACTACAAGCTGTTTGATTCCCGATATGCCCACCTGAATCTGAGCGTGCATAACTATTTTTTTGCTAAATGTACCGATCTAGTGCGCGAGAATGGCTTACTGTGCTTGATTTCCAGTTGCTTTACCCTTGACTCGCTCGGCACAGGTTTCAGGAGACATCTAGCCGAAAAGTTAGAATTAGTCACCGCAATACGGTTGCCCGATATCGCCTTTAAACGGTTCTCCAATACGGCGGTTGTAGCCGATATTCTGCTTTTCCGTAAATTAACGGAAGCGGAACGAAAATTAACAACTGAAAAGGATTACAAATATCCTAGCTGGGTGAAGACATCCCCATCAGGTAAGCATACCGTTAACCAAGAGCCAATCATGATTAATCAATGGTTCAAAGAACCAGAAGTAGCCTAGCGGCGATTCGACAGAAAAATTACCACACAAAGCGTCTCAACCCAATCAAGGGAAGGGGCGCTTTTTTTATTGAGGAAAAGTGCAATGAGTCCAAAGAAAATAAAATTTCGCAATATTCTCGGCGAACTTAGCGTCGCCAAACTATATGGCGGAGAGCATTTAGGCGTAACTGCCCCAGCCAACTTTGACCTACGCAAAGAGATTAGCAAGATTGGTAAAGCGATCGGCAAATTTTACCAACCCGCACCAGTACAAACACAGGTAATCCAGATACCGCCCCAACTACAACATGTCTTACCCAATGCATTTTGTGAATATGAAAGTCAAATCTACCGTCGTACCGACAGCCAACTGGAACTAATCGAAAACCAGTCCCATCGCATTCGTGCGGCTATGTCTGTGGTCAAGATTTTGGATTTAGTGT
>JALQCR010000079.1 GCA_023336205.1 Pseudanabaena sp. Salubria-1 | reverse complement strand
AAAATTAAAAAAAAAAAAAAAAACAAAATTGGGGGGGGGGGGGCGCCCCCCCCCCCCTCTCACTATTTGGGTTTTATGTCTTAACAAGAATGGCGACAGCTATATTACAGCCAGTTGCCTAACAAGACAAAAGGAGCCCAAAAATAAGGATGATTATATTTTGGATCTTTGAGTAAAGCTTGCTGTGCTGTTCTTAAAGAAGCAGCTCTAGTAACATTCACAGAAGATAAACTTTGATAAAGCTCAATCATAAACTTTGAAGTAGCGGCATCATCAACTGACCAAAGCGAAGCGATCGTACTTCTAGCACCTGCCCTTACCGCCATTCCTGCCAAGCCTAATGCCGCTCGCTTATCTCCCACAGCAGTTTGACAGGCACTCAAAATCAATAACTCTACAGGCTCAAGATTACTACGGTCAGTAGAGCGTAACAACTGATAGAGATTCTCAATCGTCAACTTACCATCGTAGGTAAGTAGATAGGTATTTTCAGCTTCAGAACTAAAGTTGCCATGAGTTGCAAGATGAATGATTGGGAAGGGAAGGGAGACAAGTGTTTGAGCGAGATTTTGTTTAGTAAAGTTAGCGTTAAGAAAAATAGAACTTAAGGGAACTTGGTTTTTGATTTCTTGTAACTCGCTTTTTACATTGGGTAGAGCCGAAAATCCTTGCCTAGCCTCAGTCAAGCCTCCTATTAAAGCGGAAACTTTTTGTTTTGCGATCGGCTTCGGATCGATTAGCTGTAGGCTCGGCGTGAGAGCAATATCGTAATTCTCGATTAGAAATTGCTTTCCATCATGTAAAACTGACATGGGAATATTTCTTAAAGAGCCATCTAAGACAAATATAATGGTTTTGATTTGGCTTTGCGCGATCGCACTAGCCGCAGGGCGAATTAACCAATCATAAATGCGTAGAGCACTGGAGAGATAATCTTCAGAAGAGGCATCTTTAAGATTTACTCGCAAGTCGATCACCATATCGTCGATTTGTGCTGATGTGACTTTGCTAGCATAGTGACTGAGCGGTTGATTGGGTAAGCTGAGAATAACTTCTAAACGGTCTTCGAGAATAATCGGATAAATGACAGCAGCAGTTTTGTCTACTTGGCTAATATCAACTTGAGCAGCATTGAGACAGTCTGAACGGAAGAAATTTACAAGTTCGGCAATTTGAAGCGATTCGATCGCTTCTTGAGCTTTGACTAGGTTTTTCTGCTTATCCCCTGCTTCGCCTTGTAGTAATAAACTCACAAGTTGCCGATAGACGGGCTCAACGGTTTCTCGAAATGAAAACTGTACATTGGGGTTAACAAATACAAGATCGCTGCGTAATTGTCGTAAACCATTGACAGCCTCTGTATAGGCAAGAATTGCATTTTTGGCATCTCCCTTTGCATTAAGCAGTCTACCTAGCTGCCATTGCCAACGATAAGCAATATCGATCGCATTGATGCTTTGCGCGATCGCTAAAGCCTGTTGAGTTAGATTTTGAGCTAATTCAATTTGTTTACTTTGTTCATAGGCATTTCCTAGAGCGCCAAGTGCATAGGAGAGAGTGCGATTATCATTAATGGATTTAGCTTGTTGTGCAGAAATAGCTAATATTTTTGCTGCTTCAGCTAATAGAGAATCAGCTACATCTTGACTGGCAGATTTGCTTAGTCTAAGTAAGCTCTCGCCATAATTGATTCGTGCAAAGATTTCCTCTCGACTATTTTCTAACTTGGCTAACTCTGACGCAATTTGAGATCGCATTTCTAAAGCCTCAGCGAGGTTCTCAGAGGAGTTTTCAGATTCAATCAACAAACTAAATAAGTTCAGTTGAGCTTGTAAATTGGTTAGTGACTGTCCTGCTACCTGTGCGGATTTTTTATAAAATTCGGCTGCATTTTCCGTTTTCTCTTCGAGCCTAGCCAGATTACCCATTCTTAACAGGACGATACTTTTTTGGTCGTTATTAGTTTGATCTTTATTAGAAAGGCGATTGAGAATTTCCAAACTTTTATCTAAAGGTTGATGCGCCAGTTTGAGATCGCCAACAGTAGTCAACATATCGCCGTAGTTATGAAGTGCGATCGCTTTCAGATTCTCGTCAGATATTTTTGGCAATAATGATTGAATTGATTCTAAAGATTTTAGCGATCGCCGATAAAAGCCTTGAGTTTTAAGAGCTTGAGCTTGATTGAGAACATTGCGAATTTGCTGATCAAGATCGCCAAGTTTAGCGTGCAAAATGGCGGCTTCTTGCCATATAGTAACTGCCTCTTCGATTTTGCCTAAACCTATATGCAAATTTCCTTGGGTATCAAGAGCCTGTGCGATCGCTCTTTGACTGGCGGGATTAACTGCCAGCGATCTCGAAATTTGTATGCTTTGAGTGATTACGAGATCGGCTTCTTGCCATTGTCCTAATTTTTGATGAGTTAGGGATAGATTGCTTAAAGTTATCGATAAATCTAAGGAATTATTTTGCTGTTGATAGATTTTTACAGCCTGCTCCCAAACTTTAATTGCTTCTTGCCATTGTCCTAATTGATAAAAAGACTTGCCGCGACTAAATAATGTGTTTGGTTGCCCAGAATTTGCTTGGACTATTTGAGAGACCTGCTGCGAAGTAATACTAGTTGCCAAGCTGGGTTGAACAAGTGCTGTCAGAAAAAACAATAGAAAAACTAAACCTAGATTTTTGATATAAGCCGAACGAAGCTTTGCTTTTATCAGAAATCTAGTGATTTGCTTTTTTGTAAAACGTGGTAGTAATCGTTTCATAGATTTATTGTCTCTACTGGTTAACGGCATTGTAATTGTCTAGCCCAACTTGGCGCAGGTATTACTTGAGGAACTTCAGCCACAAGAGAAACTGCGCCATAGGGATTAATAGTCCATCCTTGCGCCTCAACAATGCGATCGGGCAATGCATCAGTAGCTTGATTTGATTGTAGCTGCTTAGCCCAAGATGGAGTTGGCACAGCTTGAGAAGATTCCTTTACAAGTTGTGCAATTTCACCGTAGGGATTAATTATCCTTCTGCTCGCCTCAGCTATACGCTCTGGATTAGTCGGTATACCCAGATTTTCCTGCAAACTATTACCACTAATTACATCAGCAGGACTAGCAGGAATACCTCCTCGACCTGTGATAATAAACGCGCTATCTTGGCGATCGGCTAAGCATTTTTGAGAGACAAGTTTACTCGCATCACCAATATCAACAGGTAAATTCGTTAATCCTTTACTAGGATCAACCCCTGGAGTATTAATATTTACAGTTCCATTAACACCGAATTGAGAACTAGCAGTAATATCACTTAATGATGTAAGGACAGGTCGGAATTCTAATCCAAAGATTCCATTAGTTGTAAGATTAATATTGCCGCCGTTACCCGTAAAGGCATTGGCGAAGAAATCACTATTTTCCTTGGGTAGAGCAACGATAAAACCAGCGGTAATATTTATATTCCCACCGTTACCACCTGCAAGGGAAGTGCCTGCTGTGGTGCTAATCTGGCTACCATAGCGCAACAGCAAGATAGAGGGAATGCTAAGGGTAATATTACCTCCATTAGCACTAGCTGTTTCGGCTGTAATGGAAGAACTATTTAGTAGCGTAAGAAAGTTAGATATGAGGGTGATATTGCCACCAATGCCAGCGCCGAGACTGCCAACTGCAATTTGCGCTCCATCCCGAAGGGTGACAGATTCAGGGTCAATAAAGATATCGCCGCCCCGACCTGTGGAATTGGCTAAAGTATTTGCAAACAAGCCTGTTTTCGAGCCAGATAGATTAAATTGATTCACCACCCTCACATCGATTGTGCCTGAGTCTCCAATACTCGATGTCGCAGTTTGGATCTGTGCGCCGTTGGAGATGGTAAAGTCATCGGCTCTCACGAAGATATCGCCTGCTTTACCTCTTCCAGATGTAGAAGCGGATACTAAAACTCCATCGCTGAGAGTAAGCTGTTTGGTTGTAAAAGTTATATTTCCTGCTTTGCCTGCATTGTCCATCAGCCCTGTTGTTTCGACCGCCAGTTTGCCTTGTCCTGCGATCGCAATTGATTGGGGAGCAGTGACAAACAAATCACCACCATTACCAATGCTAGAAGTGGAAGCGGAGATTTGAGAATTAGGTGCTAAGGCAATGTTGAGATAGCCAAGATTGCTGTAGGGATTGAGTCTTAAAGTTCCTGCGGGGGAGATTCCTTGGGTTTCAGCAAATACACCGACTGTGCCGAAAAGATTCATTTGGGAGGCATTGAGAGTAATACTACCGCCGCCATCGGGATTGGTGGCGGTGGCGCTAGCAGTAGCAGTAATTCTTGCTCTATCGGTGAGGGTGAGGGTTGGTGTATTAATGACAATGCTCCCTGCTTTACCTGCGTTATTGGTTTGGACTGATAGAACTGGAAATGCATCAAGTACTCGCGTTAAGTCAACAGATGTAGGCGCGTTAATTGTAATATTGCCGCCTGTTCCTATGCCATTGGTTTCGGCTAATACTTTGGAATTGTCGTTAATCTTGACTATGGGTGCATTAATAGTTATGTCTCCTGCTTTGCCTTGGGCATTGGTTGTAGCCGTGACTTTACTGTTATTTTGAAAAGTTACTATTGTGGGGCTAGTGATCGAGATATTGCCCGCAGGGTCTTTACTTTGCGTGGCTGTGTTGATCGTGGTTTGGTCAAAGGTAAGGCTTCCTACTGTATTAGCGATCGCCACATCTCCCGATATGCCACTTTTCCCAACTTCAAAGGTAATTGGGCTGCCAAAGGGGAGTTCAACAATTAAATCTTGACTAGTACTAATTTGCACATTTGTAATAGCTAGATTTCCCAATCCATCAATTTTTACTGCCCCTGCTTGCCCCTTAGAAGATTGAGTAAAGATCTCAAAATTACTGATTTGGTCTTTAGCAACTATTTTAATGTCACCACCAGCACCACTTTCTCCCAGTTTTGATATTGCGGTAGCAAGCAAGTAGCGCCTAGGATCGAAACCATTTGTGATGATGCTGCCGTTGGATGCAGACAAGGAAATCTCTCCCGCGTTTCCTACATTGCCATTAGTCGAGTTGGTGTATGAAGATGATGCCGATCTAGTGAACGAGATATTGCCGTTAGAGGTAAAGAAAGAAATTGCTCCTCCATTTCCCGCATTGCCAGTATTTGAGAGCGAGTACGCAAATGATGCAGATCTTGTGAGCGAGATATTACCGTTAGGGGTATAAAAAGAAATATTACCCCCGTTTCCAGAATTGCCAGAGTCAGATTGTGAGTAAGCATTAGAGAAAGAGTTCGTTAGTGAAATATTGCCTTTAGAGGTAGTGAATGAAATTACTCCAGCATTGCCTGCATTGCCAAATTTTGAGCTTGAGTATGATGACGGGCTTGAGCTTTCTAGTGAGATATCACCATTGGAGGTAGAGAAAGATATTGCACCACCATTTCCTGCATTGCCAAAGTCAGCTTGCGAGTATGAGGATATGAATATTGAGCCATTGAGCGAGATATTACCATTGGTATTAGAGAATGATATCGCACCACCATTTCCTGCATTGCCAGAGTTAGAGCTTGAATTTGAGGCTAATTTAGAGTTGTCTATCGAGATATTACCGTTGGTATTAGAGAAAAATATCGCACCGCCATTTCCAGAACTAGAAGAGGAAGAGTCAGTAGTTGCCCCAGTAAGAGAAATATTACCGTTGGTGTTAGAGAAAGAGATTGCTCCTCCATTCCCCATATTAATAGAAGACGAGTTTGAGGTAGAGATTAAAGCTAATCCAGAGAGTCGGATGTTACCAATAGAGTTAGTGAAAGAGATTGCACCTCCGTTTTTACCGTAAGCGATCGCACCAGAGTTAGTGAGCGAGATATTACCGTTGGAATTAAAAAAAGAAATCGCACCTCCGTTTCCTATATTGACTGAATTTGACTGCGAGATCGCCACCGATGGCGAATTATCAAGGGTAATATTGCCATTGGAGGCAGAAAAGGATATTGCACCAGCATCACCTGCGTTACCAGAGCCAAACTCAGCACGCGATTGAGTAAGCGTAAGTGAATCAATTAGCGAGATATTACCATTAGAAGTAGAGAAGGAGACAGCCCCTCCATTTCCAGCATTGCCTGTGCCTGCTCTTGTTGTCGAATATGAAGAAGGGTTGGATCTGTTAAGCAAGATATTACCGTTAGTGGCTGACAAGGAGATAGTTCCTCCGTTGCCAGCATTGTCAAAGATTGATTGTGAGTAAGATTTTAAATCAGAGTTAGTAAGGGAGATATTACCGTTAGATGCGGATAAGGCGATCTCGCCGCCATTTTTAGTGCTGTTTCCAAAGACAGAGGACGAGTGTGAAGATAAGGATGAGTTAGTTAACGAAATATCACCATTTACGGTAGAAAGAGAAATCGCTCCGCCATTTCCTGTGTTAGAGAAGACCGATGCATATGTATCTATGTTTGAGTTAGTAAGTGAGATAGTCCCATTACTAGTAGAGAGAGATATCGCTCCACCATTTCCAGCATCAGCAAAAACCGAAACATAGGATCGCAAAGAGGCATTATCAATTGTAATATCCCCCCGTCCATCAACCCGAATATCTCCCCCATTTACGCCAGCTAAATTAGTACTAGTATCTATACCTATAGCTGAGATTATTCCTGTTAAAGTATTCGGGAGGAACTGGTTAGTCAATAACACCAATCCATTTGGCTGTGACACCCGAATATTGCCACTGACTGTAATATTTGCATTGCTAGGAGCCGCATAGGTTGGGTCTGTGTTTGGCAGTGCAAAAGCTCCGACAACCTGATTAGTTGATAAACCTCCCAACTGTGTCCAATCCACACCTGCCCGTACATCCAAAGTCGCCTGCTGACTGCCATCAATTGTTATAGAAGGTACACCTAAAGCGCTCCCATAAGTTGCAAGATCTGCATAGGTATTCGTGGCATTAAATAGAGTTGTATTATTCGGATTAATTGTAGTCGCAACAGCACCAGTACTATCAATCGTGACATTACCAAGCGTAACGCTTCCACTCGCTAAAATATGCAATGATGCGCCTGTATAGTCCCCTAAGGACACATCACCATTCGCCAAAATTACTGGATCGTTAGGGCTAATTAAATCACCTAAACTTCCATTTAGCTTCTCTATCTTTATGTTCTTACCTGCATAAAAATGAGCATCGCCAATAACAGGATTTTTCGATCGCAACACCATATTCCCACCCGACCAAAAACCACTATTAGCATGGTTTAAAGTAAAGATATCAACAGATTGATTACCCTGAATTAGTAAATCACGCCCAGATACAGCAAAAAAGGGACTAGTAGAAGTATCGCGAATCTTCACCAAGTCCTGAGCTTGCAGCGTCAAGTCTCTTCCTGCTTGCAAAGTCCCCTGCAAATCCAACCTATCAGCATTCAGAACTAAATCTTGACCAGTCGAGAGATTACCACGATTACTAATCGTTGCTCCTGTACTGCTATTGCCATACTGCAAGCCCAGAGGCACATTTACATTTAACAAAGGCGGTGCTAGCGGATTGGTTGCACTAAACTCGCTACCGTCAGAAAATTTAAGGCTATTGGCGGTACTAGCACTAAATGAGCCAGCAATATCTAACTTGGCATTGGCTCCAAACACAATTCCATTAGGATTAACTAAATATAAATTTGTTGTTCCATTAGTTCTTAATATGCCATCAATGTTTGAGATATTAGAGCCAGTTACTCGCCCGATCGCATTAACCGTAGTTGGCGCTGTATCAAAGTGCGCAGTGTTATTGGTCGGTACTGAAAAATCTTGAAAACTATGAAACTGATTTCCCCCGACTTCTGTACCACCAGTGATCGTGTAAGTTTTATTCGCGTTGTTGAAATTAACTAATGTGTTGATTGGAAGAGTGGCATCAGGTGCGATCGCATTCTGAGCAAAACTTGCATGTGAGAAAACGCCAATTCAAGGATGAAATGCAACACCTAGAGATCTTTGCGTAAAGGGACTCATAAGGATATTCTGATATTAATCACAATAATTAGGATACCCTCATGAGCTTTGTCCATCTTACCACCACAGAAAGAAGTGAACTGTATAAACTAAGAGTAATTGAGCAATTATCTGTATCAGAGATAGGTCGTCGCTTGAAGCGAAACAAAAGTACGATTTCAAGAGAGTTATCGCGCAATACAGACGAGCGACAGATTGGCTATTTGCCAGATACTGCGGTTGCCCTGATGAAAGCAAGACGGAAACAAGCAAAGGTAAGATTTCAGAGCATCAGTGCTGAGACGATCGCCGAAGTCAAACAACGGTTAGAGCAACACCACAGCCCAGAGCAACTAGCAGGGAGAATGGAAAGGGAGGGGCTAGGTAAAATCAGCTATGAGACGATTTATCTGATGATCTATGCAAACCATCAAGAGATGGGAATATATCAACAATATCTGAGGCAGAAGCAAAAGCAACGAAGGCGCAAAGGTCGCCATCAGAAGCGAGGTGGCATTCCCAATAGGGTAGGGATAGAGAATCGACCGAAGATTGCAGATTTAAAAACAGAGATTGGACATTGGGAAAGTGATACGGTAATCGGGTGCAACCACACAGGTATCGTAGTTACGCATGTTGATAAAGCATCGAAGTATTTACTTGCTGGACTAGCTAAGAACAAGACGATGGATGAGATAAACAGAGTGACATTCAATCTATTTGAGCCTATAGAATCAACATCTCGAAAGACAATGACCTTTGATAATGGAAGAGAATTCTGTGGGCATGAGAAGCTATCTGAAAGATTGAAACTAGAGACCTTCTTTGCGAATCCATATCATTCATGGGAACGTGGATTGAATGAACACACCAATGGATTAATTAGAGAGTTCTATCCCAAAAGTACAAACTTTAAAATCGTGAAAGAAGAGGACTTTCAGAAGGCAGTGAATTTGATCAATCACAGACCCAGAAAATCACTTGACTATCGTACTCCTTACGAAGTATTCTTTGCTTCATCAGAACCCGTTGCATTTCATCCTTGAATTGGCGCATCGAAGTATTTACTTGCTGGACTAGCTAAGAACAAGACGATGGATGAGATAAACAGAGTGACATTCAATCTATTTGAGCCTATAGAATCAACATCTCGAAAGACAATGACCTTTGATAATGGAAGAGAATTCTGTGGGCATGAGAAGCTATCTGAAAGATTGAAACTAGAGACCTTCTTTGCGAATCCATATCATTCATGGGAACGTGGATTGAATGAACACACCAATGGATTAATTAGAGAGTTCTATCCCAAAAGTACAAACTTTAAAATCGTGAAAGAAGAGGACTTTCAGAAGGCAGTGAATTTGATCAATCACAGACCCAGAAAATCACTTGACTATCGTACTCCTTACGAAGTATTCTTTGCTTCATCAGAACCCGTTGCATTTCATCCTTGAATTGGCGAGTCATTGTTTAGAAATTATACTTCTGCCAATTCTAAAATATTGTCGAACCAAATATAAGAGTTTTCTCATGTTTTTCTCATTAGCATCTTATTAAGAAAGGATTAAGTAAAGATTAACTTGCTGTGAAGTCCAAGCCTTAAGCTGCTGATTTCTTTACCACCTAGCAAGTGGTAAGTGAAAACTATGCAATGGGTAAATACAAAGTAAGTCCTAATTTATTCCAATTATTTATTCTCATTATTGTGAGTTAGCTAGAAATGAGCTTAGCCGTGCCGAAACATCAACTCCAAAATATGTCTAAGTCATCAGAGTATTTTAACTGAGATCTTGCACCATTCCTGAAAGAGTTAAGTAGGAATGGGTTTGAGAATAATTTCAAACCCATGACGAGCAGCAATATCGGCACTAATTTGGAGATACCTAAGAAGTTTCAACCAAAGGACAGAAGGAAATAAAACGGAAAGTGTCAAATCACAGGTAGCTTTCCAGTCCAAGACAGGAGGACTCGACCATTGATCAATCCAATGGGCCAAAAGATAAGCAAGCAGAGAGAGGATAAGCCAACGATAAACACCAAGTTTTGTAGATTGCCCAAAACAATGCAAACCAAAGCGATGTTTGATGGTTTTGAAGAATCCCTCAATCGCCCAACGCTTACGACCTAACATCACCAGATAAGCACCAGAATAAGGATGAGAAGAGACAACAAAGCGTAACTCCCGTTTACTATCAGCTCTTTTGAGCCAAAACCAAGAGATCGTCAAAGGCTGAGTTAGCCCTTCTAGCAAAATTTGTTGTCCACGTTTGCCATGACGATAAAGTTGTTTGACTGTACGGCCATCTTGAAGTTTACGATTGTTGCGTACACCGACAACGATGCGCCAAGTCTTGGCGCGGACAGTATTGAAAAACTTCACCGTACTAAACTCAGTATCAGCAAGGACAATCACAGTCTTGCCTTGGGTTAGTTGCTTGGGTACTGTCCCCAATAACTTACAAGCTAAGTCAGAGGGACTGGGGTATCCTTTGCCGCGCCATACTCTAAAACTCCATGGTACGCGCCACTCTCCATAGACCAGATACAGTACAACCAGATGTAGTCCTCGCTTTCCGTTTAGTATTCTCACCCATGGGTCTGGTTCGTTTTGGGTGGGATTGCTCAAATGTAAAAACTTGCCGCTTTTTTCTAGGGTAGTCAAGTCTATCAGTATCTTTAATGGCACTTGTTTCGATGGGCGATGCTTGGCGATTTGTCCCAAAATAGCCTGCCGTGTTGACCGAATTACTGCTCTCGTTGACCAGTTATAGTGATTGAGAAATCGGCTGAGTGCACTCGCTGATTTTATCTGTGTATGTTCTGGATAAGGATGCCTTTGTGCTTCGAGAAATAGTCCTAGTATTGCATTGAGACTTGCTGTTTGATACACACTTGGCATCAAACACAGAAGACTATACACTAGCCCTTGGGCGTGCTTAACGATGCTTTCCATGCTCGTTATTTAATTTACTACTACGCCCTTTTTTTCACATTTCTGCTCTTTCTGCAACCCCTTTTCTTGAATGGTGCAAGATCTCAGTTAAGCCAATACTAGCGATCGGTGGAATTACTTTGGCTGCAATTGCGATCAACTTTGCTCAAGATCTATCAATCGCAGGGCGCTGGTCTTTATTGATTTTTTGCTCAACAGTGCTCCTTTGGATATTGACAAAGCTGAATGTAAGTTATGTTGCAATGGTTGCAACATTGGCTCTAGTCTTGACCAGAACAATTCCCCAAGGTCGGGTTTTTGAAGCGCTTGGAAATGAGATTATTTGGTTAATGATAGGAGCTTTTATACTGGGGTCAGCAATTCAGAAAACAGGGCTTTCTGCTCGCCTGAATCAATTAATCGTAGACCGAGCTAAGACAGTAAGTGGATTATTTTGGCTGATGACAGCATTAATTATTCCGCTCTCTTTTTTGATACCTTCTACATCTGGACGAGCCGCAGTTACCCTGCCCATATTCCGCAGTGTAGCGACCGAGTTGCGTGATCCCAAAATCAGTCGTGGATTAGCAATTTTAATGCCAACAATCATCTTGGTTTCCACGATTGTTTCCTTGGTAGGTGCTGGTTCCCATCTGATTGCCAATGAACTACTCATGCAAATGGCAGGCCAACATATTTCTTTTGGTCAATGGGCTTTATATGGTTTGCCTTTCGGAATTATTGCTAGTTTTGTATCTTGTGGAGCGATTTTATATATATTCCTCGATCGCAGACAACGTAAGCAACCTCTCCAAATCTCAATCGAAAGTGCTGTCAAATCCAAGTTTTCTCGAATGGAGTGCATGACTTTATTAATCGCCCTTAGCATGTTGGCGTTGTGGTTAACAGAGGGATTACATGGTTTAAAAATTGCCACAGTTTCTATTTTGGGCGCAGTGTTAATAACACTGCCTAATGTCGGTGTCATGAGTTGGAAAGAAGCTCTCAAATCGGTGTCTTGGAATTTGATTATTTTCGTTAGTTCAGCTTTAGTCTTGGGGCAATCGCTAGTCCAGACTGGTGCATCTAAATGGGTGATTGACCATACATTTAATATGAGCGGAATCGCAAATCAAGAATCACAAGTCATGGTTCTACTAATTTTGACGGCGATCGCTTTAACATCTCATCTCTACATGACATCTCATGCAGCTAGAGCCGTTGCCTTAGTCCCTGCTTTTTTATCCTTAGCAGCAACGTTGAATCTGAATCCAGTTGCGGTCATGTTTATCGGGACTCTAGGAATGGATTACTGCTTAACAATGCCTGTGAGCTCTAAAGCATTACTCGTCTACCAAGACTGCGAAGACAAAACATTTAATTCTAGAGATTTGTTCCGTCTAAGTCTAATCATGATTCCATTGCATCTAGGGTTAGTAGTTGTGTTTTACTTCACCTATTGGCATTGGGTTGGGCTGAAATTATAGCTCTGCCTTCAACTGTAATTTTAATGATATGCAACAGCGATTTGCATCTGGAAGCATTTAATTCGATTTCACTACGCATTTTAGGAATTAAGGAAAAAACATAAGTTTAAATATTCTTATTGCTCCCTCAGGATTTAAAGAAAGCCTTGGTGCGGATGAGGTTGCGGACTGTATTGCGAAAGGTATTTTGCGAGTGATTCCCGATGCAAAAATTCGGAAAGCGCCGCTTGTTGATGGAGGAGAAGGTTTTACAAAAGCTTTAGTTGCCGCTACAGGTGGGACAATTCATGAAATTGAAGTAATGGGGCCAGTAGGAAAGCCTGTACAGTCTCACTTTGGCTTTTTGGGAGGAACCGCACAAAAGACGGCTGTTTTGGAAATGGCGGCAGCGGCAGGGTTACGTTTAGTTCCTCGCGATGTTCGCGATCCTCAACTGACGACAACTTATGGAGTTGGACAATTGATTCGCGCTGCGCTAGATCTTGATGCTGAAAGGGTTTTAGTCGGATGTGGTGATTCTGGCACGAATGATGGCGGAGCTGGTATGGCGCAGGCTCTAGGAGTAGAACTTCTAGATGATTGCGATCGCCAAATTGGTTTGGGAGGAGGAGAACTGAGCAAGCTCGATCGCATTTGCATCGACCACCGAGATCCACGATTGGCGAAGGTGCAAATTGATGTCGCTTGTAATTGGCATAATCTATTGTGCGGGCTTAATGGCGTGGCACGAGTGTTTGGTCCTCAAAAAGGAGCTTCTCCAGAGGTTGTGGCATCCTTGGAATCTGCTCTTGAGAAGTATGCGGCAGTGATTGAGCAGACTTTCCATGTAGATGTGCGGGAAATGCCAGGAAGTGGTGCTTCTGGTGGTTTGGGAACAGGTCTGTTTGCATTACTAGGAGCAAAACTGCATCCTCGTTATGACATTGTGATGGAATATTTGGAATTCGATCGCTGGTTGCCTCAGAGTGACTTAGTCATCACCGCTGAAGGTTGTATTGACTTTCAAACGCCGAGAGGTAAGATTCCTGTGGAAGTAGCTAAACGAGCTAAGCGCTATAATTTACCTGTAATTGCGATCGCAGGAACAATTGGGGAAAATGCTTCAATCAATATTGAGCATGGCATTGATGCGTTTACCACAATCCTTGAAGGCCCTTGCAATTTGGCGGCGGCAATAGAGCAAGCACCAACCTTAGTCGCAAATGCAGCCGAAAGAATACTGCGAATGATCGCCTTGGGTTATGACCTCCCGAGAACAGCTCAATTGTCGATCGTTCATCCAAGTATGCCAAAATCAGCTTAGGGACTTATCCTAAAGCACAAAATGGCTACGCCATTTTGTGAGATAAACCCCAAGAGAGAGTTGGGGGGGGGGGGGGGGGGGGGGCGGGGGGGGGGGGGTGTTTTTTTTTTTTTTTTTTTTTTTTTTAATATTTTTTTT
>JALQCR010000078.1 GCA_023336205.1 Pseudanabaena sp. Salubria-1 | reverse complement strand
AAAATTAAATCCCAATCAAAAAAACCCCACCCCCAAAACAAACCCCAACCCCAACGGGCCGCCCCTCCGCCCCGCTACTTTGAGTTTGGGTTTTGATTTCTATACCAAGCATTCTTGCAATTGTTGTTGAAGCAACTGTGCATCAAGGTTTCGACCAATGAGAACTAATTGATTGTCAATAGGCTTCTTGCGATGGTCATAGTTTAGCTCGTAGCGCTTTCCGCTCAATTGAAAAATAAAACGCATATCTTGAGCGGAAAAACTAAGAACCCCTTTAGCTCTAAATACATCAACGGGCATTACCTTATCAAGGAAATAGGTGAATTTGTCTAGATCAAATTGGCGATCGCTTTGAAATGAGACAGAGATAAATCCATCATTGGCTAAATGGTCAGAGTGGTGATGATGATGTTCATGTTCGTGATGCTCTTGTTTATGATGCTCATGTTCATGGTGTTCGTGATGCTCATGTTTATGATGCTCATCCTCGTTCTCTACTTGATTATAAGCACTAGTCTCGGCTAGATCCACATCTAGGATTAGAGGTAAGGGAACTTCACCATGTTGCGATCGCAAAATTCTCGCCTTAGATTTAGTCTGGCGAAGGTATGCCTCCAATAGATCAACTTGTGCTTCTGGGACTAAATCCGTTTTGTTTAGCAATACAATATCGCCGTATTGCACCTGACTAAGTGCTGCTTCACTACCAAAATGATCGGCAGTAAATGTCTCCGCATCGATCACTGTAAGGATGGAATCGAGGCGCGTGAGATGTTTTAGTTCTGTTCCCAAAAAGGTCAAAGCGATCGGCAGAGGATCGGCAACGCCAGTTGTCTCGATCACCATATAATCAATTTGCTCTTGCCGTTCTAAAACGTTATATACAGCATCAACCAAGCTGTCATTGATCGTGCAGCAAATACAACCATTGCTAAGCTCCACCATGCCATCTTCAATATCGACAAGTAACTGTCCATCAATGTTAATGTCGCCAAATTCATTCACCAAGACTGCTACTTTTAAATCTTGACGATTTTTGAGAATTTGATTGAGAAGTGTAGTTTTTCCACTACCCAGAAAACCAGTGACAATCGTTACAGGCATTCCTCGTTTAGGCACATCTAGTTGAGAATTTTGCATGATTTTTTAGTGGCTAATTTGATTCGGATTTACCGTGATTTCGAGTTTTAGTGCCTATCGCATTTTAAATACAAAAATTAAATATAAAGGCATTAAATTCTCTTCAATACATACAAGCGAGAAAATCGGATTTTAATTGCTCTGAGTCAAGGTTTCGTCCGATGAATACTAATTCATTCTGACGATTCTCATCTGGATTCCATAGGCGATCGCGTGTAGCGTCAAATAACATATGCACACCTTGAAACACAAACCGTTCCTCAATTCCTTTGATATTGAGAATTCCCTTCATCCTAAAAATATCTACACCTTGTTCGCGAAGTAGCCTGCTAATCCAAGCATTGACCTTGGGTAAATAGAGTTCACCTTCTTCAACGATCGCGACAGATTTCACCGTATCATCATGTTCGTGGGCATCTTCGCCGAGAAACTCAGGATCGATTTGCAATGCTCGATCTAGCTGAAATGCACCAACGCCTAAAACTGCATCCATCTCAATCTCTGAGTTTTGAGTGCGATAGATTTTACACATCAAGTTCATGGATTTAATGCGTTGTTCTAGGTCTATTAGCTCTACTTCACTTACCAGATCAGTTTTATTGAGTAAAATGATATCCGCAAAAGCGATTTGCTCCTGTGCTTCTTCCGCATCCCAATGCTGAGAGATATGTTTCGCATCAACGACGGTGACCACTGCATCTAGTTTGGTCTTGGCGCTGACATCTTCATCAACAAAGAAGGTCTGAATCACGGGCGCAGGATCAGCTAGCCCCGTAGTTTCAATCACTAAATGGTCGAATTTATCACGGCGGCGCATCAGGTTTGTAATAATCCTAATCAAGTCACCACGCACAGTGCAGCAAATGCAGCCATTATTCATTTCAAAGATTTCTTCATCGGCATTAACTACCAATTTATGATCGATGCCCACTTCTCCAAATTCATTGACAATCACAGCAACTTTTTTGCCATGTTCGTGAGTGAGGATGCGATTGAGCAAAGTGGTTTTGCCTGCACCGAGATAGCCAGTTAAGACGGTGACAGGAATTTGAGAGAAGTTTGTAGTCATAGGTTTATACAAGATTAACGATTAGGATTAGGATTTGGATTAGCGATCGCTTGCACCACATCGGTATAGGCGATATCGGGAATCGCCTTGTGAATCCGAATTATGCGATGGGGACTAGTCATCACGGCGATCGCAGTCTGGATCGGTGGACAGCCAGAGTCTTGGCATTGCAATTGATTAATAGAAATAATCGTGTGGCGATCAATTTGCAAAATTTCATATAGCCAATCTTTGAGCTGTTGTAATTGCTCTGGGGAAACGACAGGTTTGCGCGGGAACAGGTCTATGGACATACAGGATCGCGACAATATGACGCTGAGGTGTTTTAATTGTATCAATAATGATAATCATTATCAACCCAATAAGTGTCTGTACGAAAGAAATTATCCCAACCCATAGGATTGCGTCCCATTGGGACGCAATCCTATGGGTTGGGGTTTGCAATTAACAAAAAACAAAAAATATGTTAGAAGTCGAGCATCTAGGAGTCAGCTATCACGATGTCAGCGCAGTGGATGATGTCAGCTTCGCGATCGCTTCTGGGCAAATGGTGGCGGTAATTGGGCCGAATGGGGCTGGCAAAAGTACAGTTTTCAAAGCCATTTTAGGATTGGTTCCTGCTTCTAGCGGTCATGTGCGCTATCGATCGCGATCCTTGCACCGACAACTTCGTACCGTTGCTTATGTGCCGCAGCGATCGCAGGTCGATTGGGATTTTCCTGTGACTGTATGGGGCGCGGTGATGATGTCTCGCACCCGCCATCGCAATTGGCTAGGCTGGATCAAGAAGTCTGGTTGTCATTGTGAAAGCATTGTTAAATCAGCACTTCATCGTGTCGGTATGTGGGACTTGCGCGATCGCCAAATTGGCGAGTTATCTGGTGGTCAGCAACAAAGGGTATTTCTCGCTAGAGCGATCGCCCAAGAAGCCGAACTACTATTTTTTGATGAGCCATTTGTGGGCGTTGATAAGAAAACTGAAGCCGTAATTTTTGATGTGTTTGCGGAATTAAAATCTCAAAACAAAATTCTGTTAGTGATTACTCACGATCTTGGTTCCAATTTGGATAATTACGATCGCCTGTTGCTGCTGAATAAAGAACTCATTGCTGAAGGTGATCGCAATGCGGTGATTACCACACAGAACATTAAACGCGCCTATGGCGATAGCGTGATTTTGATGCAGAAAGAACTTGCCTAATTGGAACAAAATTTATGTTGAATTGGTTGATTGAGCCTTTGAGCTTCGAGTTTATGAGAAATGCGATCGCGATCGGTGTTCTGATTGGGATTTTATCGGCGGTAGTTGGTAGCTATCTGATCGTGCAGCATATGGGGCTTCTCGGTGATGTGGTTGCCCATGCAGTCTTACCTGGATTAGCGATCGCCTTTTATATTGGGATGGATATTTTTCTCGGTGCATTCATCGCAGGAACGATTAGTACTTTTGTGGTGGCATGGATTCAGACCCATTCCAAAATTAAGGTTGATACAGCGATGGCTTTAGTATTTTCGGGATTTTTAGCTTTGGGCGTGATGTTGATTACTACGCTCAAAAGCAAATTAGATCTGCATAGCTTTCTATTTGGCGATATTTTGGGAGTTACTAGTTCTGATCTATGGCGAACTTTGATCATTGCGATCGCAGTTTTATCCTGTGTCGCCATCTTTTACCGAGAATTAATCTTCTATTGCTTCGATCCCTTAGCTGCCAAGGCAATGGGCTTACCCGTGCATTTCATTCACTTTGGGCTAATGGCAGGAATTACGCTCACGATCATTGCTAGTATGCAATCGGTCGGTGTGGTGCTAGTTGTCTCTCTACTCACTGGCCCCGCCGCAACTGCCTATCTATTAGTGAGAGAGTTACATTTAATGATGGGTTTGGGAGCGATAATTGGGGTGATCGCAAGTGTCAGTGGCATGTACGCCAGCTATTATCAAAACGTTCCTTCGGGCAGTGCGATCGTGTTGATTATTTCAGGATTTTTCTTGTTAGCATTACTATTTAGCCCTTCGCAAGGGATTCTAACAAAGCGATCGATTACCCGACGAGTAAAGTCTTTGCTGAGTAAATATAAAAGTTAGATGGTGCGAAATGCTACTTAACTCCTATCTCGCTCTAGCTAATTCTGTCGCAAAATCGTTCATACAACAATAGTCGCAACTAGTGTCACTGAATTTGTACCGACTAAATGAGTTGTGGAGTTCTGTACAAATTTTGAAGCGATCGCCTCTGTAACAGGTAAATAATTCACAAATGTACTGACGAGCGCTTAATCACTAATATGATATTAAGGTAAGTTGATAACCATAGATTGTAAGTCGCAGTGTAGGCAGCAAAAATATGAAGTTAAAAAAGCTAACCAAAAATTTAAGCTTGGGACAGGCAAAAAGGCGGACTGCTTTGGGCTTTAATATTTTGAGCGATCGCGGTACTGTAAAGGTAAATGTTACTGAAGAAAATTCAGTGATGCTGAAAAGTTTTCTTGATTTTTTGTGGAATGACGCGCAGAAAAATCCTTTGAATCTAGTCTCTTATACAAGTGAAATGGATGCTAGAGTTTCGGCGCTTACTGAGGGAGTTGAGATAGATTGATAGAGGTCAATGGATGGAAAATCTATTGTGATTCTTTGGTTGGGATATCCAAGAAATGAGGGTGGGAAGAATGATTGTTATAGGGTTTTCGGGAAGATGGTTGAGAAGGGTGATTTTCCTTCTGATGTTGAGCAGTTGATCGAAGGATCTAACATTTTTTAGTTTTGAATGTTGATTGAGCCGTCATGGGGAAGTTTGTCCCATTCTTCGGGGGGAACTTGGGCTTGAATTTCTTTGACGCGCTCTAATAGATCGAGGATTCCGTTTGTTTTTGTTTCAGTTGCCTGATTGTTAGCTTTGGCTTGTTGGCGTTGTTTGAGAAATAGGCAAAAGTCGAGAATTTCTTCAACTAATGATTCGGGGGCTTGTTCGAGTTCTTGGCTAAGTTGTTCTCTAATTATCATTTGTCTATCCTCCTATTTTCACGCTTTGTATTCTCTAGTTTAACTGACTAAAATAAAGTTATTCATAGCCTCACCAGTACTTTAAGAAAGATACCCAATTTCAATTTTAATTTCTTGAAGTTTCCCTGTAATCAATACTTGAGCTTCAGCTTTTTTTGCATCAGCTTTTCTTAGACCATTCTGCTGTTCTTCAACTGCCTTAACTTCTTGGAAGTAAAAACCATTAATAACTTGCTGTTTGATATTCGCCTCATAATCCATTTTGATTTCAGAAGCTAGGTTTCTAAAAGACTCCCTAATATCCGATCTAGCTTCCCTTAGTTTTTGTTCAATACGGGCTTTCTCCTCTTTTTCTTGAATCGTCATGAATATATCAACAGCAACTCCAACTGCACCTATTATCGCACCTAAGCCATTAATAAATTTTGTGCCATTTATTGCACCCCAAGGCTTAAACTTAATACCTATAAACTTACCAATACTGTATATAAAGTCTCTAGAGACACCTGAAGCAATTACACCTACACTTTTAATTAAATCAGGAGAATTTTTCAAGAAATTAGATGTTCCCGTACTGAAATTAACTCCGTAGTTATTACCTTTAGGGATTCCTGATGATGGAATAGCAATCTCATCAGTGAGAGATCTACCCAGTGGAGATTGCATGAGTTCTTCTAGGTCAGTTTGTAGGGTTTGAAGTTGTTCTTCTAAATCCGATTGAATTTTTTGGGTCGTGCTGCGTGACAATATTTCTGTTTGTTGTTTAGTTTCACGGATTTCACTATTGATATCATCTTCAGTGTGTTCACCATCAACTTTACTAGCAACGGCATCGCCTAACATGATAATTTCGTGTTCCAAATCATTTAATCTTGCTTGGTAGTCATTCTGAAACTTAGTTTGAGAAGCTTTAAACTTTAAGACTTTCCTGCGGAGTAGCTCCAGCAAATTGCGAGTAGTAGGATCATCGGTACTCAGCAGGTTTCGTGCCTGATCAAGTGTATCAACGGCTCTATGTAGAGGTGTTGCAAGTTTTGCAGAAAGTTTATTTCTATTAATTAGCTTCTCTAGCGAACTTAAAAAATCATCAAAATTAGAATCTTCAATGAGAAATTCTTTTTCTTCTTGATCTTGTTCTAATTGAGAGTTTAAATATGATTTAGCGTCAATGAAACAAGTATAAAAATCATTAGGATGATACGGATCAATAACTTCTAGTATTGACTTGATTAAATATTGAGGTTCACCACCTGCACTCATTTTGTTTACCACAAGAAGAATCTGTCCTACTCGTTGCATTTCACAGACTTTCTTAAAGAATTCTCCCCCTTGAGGATTAAATAGTTCATTAGAAACCATAAAAACGAGTAGATCACATCTAGAAATTTTATCTAGAGTGATTTCATCATGCTCTGTCTTTCCTGCATAAATTCCAGGTGTGTCAACAAGTAATACATCATGCCAAGGGTATTCTGTTATAAAGTCAGTACAGACATCAGCACTGATCTTGACTGTCGGATCTCCTGTTAACGACTTAATTAAGGTAGATTTACCAGCGTTATATTGACCAATGAAAGCAATAGTTAGCTTGGTTTGTAATTGATAATCTTTGAAAAAGTTTTGGAAGTCAATTAAAAGAGATTCAATTTTATCATCTTGATATGATTCAAGTATTTTGATGGTTTCTTGACAAAGACTATCAACTTTTTGGGCTTTTTCTTTGAATTGAAATTTAGACATCAGTAACTCCTGTACACTATTTGCTGTATTTATAAAATTTATCAACTTAGTTTGATTCTATTTAGCCATAAGATCTCTGACTGAAATCAGCTTAACATTTTGTTCTTTTAGGAGTTGTATACCAAAAATATACAACTCATTAGAGATTTTAGATAATTGGTTTATATAGGTTTTGATTCGTTTTAGTTCTTCATTTTGTCTTGAAGTAATGTACTTTTGTAGTAAATCTTGATAAGACTTAACGATTTCATTTTCTGATGTATGCAGTTTTCTATAAAGTAAATCTTTTGCTTCTTGTTTTTGTCTTTGCCAAGCCCTACGCTCATCATTACCACTACCAAATAGCCAACCAAAGATGCCAACCACAACAGATGCGATACCTGCGACCCAGCCAATAGGATTCCAGAAATTTGCTCCTGCAAACGCTGCTATTCCCATCGCAATCGCAGAAGTTGCCCCTAAACCCATACTGACGTACTTCAAAGTGTCATCCGCATAATCTTTCTGGAAGTTATTGATTTCAGGGGGATCAATTTTGATTGTTCCCATGTCATACATATACTCTTTTTCAAATTCTTTTAATGCTTCTTTCACTTCATTGACTAGTTCTTGAAATAATCCTTTCATTTCTTTTTGAATGTCTTCAGTCTCTTTATTTATTCTCCTTTGATATTCAAGTTGAGCGTTGTCTTTACCCAAATAATCATCAACAAATCTAGGAATCCATCCTCGAATTTTATCGAATTTTCCCTTGCATTTTCTTTCAATCCTTTGATTGCCTTCTTTAGATATTTTTTGTAGCTTTTTCTCTAGATTTGGTAATTCATCATTCATAAACCTTACTTGTACCTCAAGTGATTTTTGATGTGTCTTGAGTGACCTGATAATATCGTCAATAAAATTGACAACTCCATTACAAATTGTTAGCACTCTCTTCTGATATCCTGTTTTGACAATCTCTTTAGTAATTAAATTGTAAACTTTTTCAACACCACTTAAACTCCAAAGTTCATCTGAATAGTCTGAGTATTCGTTTTGGGTACTCAAAAACGCTGCAAGTGCGTGAATATAAACAATATCGACCTTTTCTACTTCAAAAAAGTTAGCAATATTTTCGGCTCTTCTGGGTTCATGGGGATAAGCACAGCTAATAGTAATCAGAATCCTCTCGGAGCAACAGTTACAGCCCTACCATGTCGCCAATAATTGTATCGACACTGTACCATTTACCCCTCAAACCCAGATGAGCCATATTTTCTTTGATACGTTGTTCGTGTTCTTGTAATCTTTTTGCATCAAAAATTTTCTCAGGTGCTTTAATAAATCTCTCTATTCTTCTCTTATTATCAAGTTTTTCTTTAACATTTAAAAGAATGAAGAAATATTTATTAATTTGCTTTAACCAAGCCATAGCTTCAAATTCTTTAGGCTGGATAGAGTCATCGCTTACAAGAAAAACTACCATATCAGCTTCACGGGTTATTTCCATTGCTTTGCGTTTATCTTCTTCCCCTTTATAAGCTTCTATCCCAGGAGTATCAATTAAGCGAAGCCCCTGCCATTCGTATTCTTTAACATCTTGAGTTGTTCGTTGCGCTCCTTTCCCAATTGTACCGCCATCACCGCGAGTAAATGCTTCCTGAATTGTACTTTTCCCCGCTTTTGTTCTCCCAAATAAAACAACAGTAAAATCTTTCAGGTGTTCTTTCTGTTTGTCGAGGTATTTTTTTAGGTCGCCTAGTTTGGTTGTAGATTGATCGTTTATTTCAGTAGTTATTTGTCTGACAACTTCTCCGAAAGAGTATTTGGCTGCATCTTTATCGGCTAATAATTGGGGGGCAATTTCATCTAAATTCTTTTCAAGCTTCTCAAGTATTTGTGAGATTCTGGTGTAATATACCAAACTGGTATCGTAAGCTCTTTTTGAAGCTGTTGAGCATTTTTTTAAGGCTTCCTTAAATTCTTTTTCAGAAGTAGTATTTTTATTCTTTTTGCTAGATTCACCTTTTACAACTATTTCCCGTGTAGGAAATACTACTTCTTGAGTACGGCTATCAATTATACGAACTTCCTTACTAGGATACTTCTCAACTAATATTCTTTTCGCATGATCAATATCTAGATGGAGAGCTATAGTGATCCAGCTATTTCCAGTTTTACGTTGGCTTTCGTATTTAGCCATATTTAAAAGAATATAGTAATTATTTAATGAATATTTTAGATTGTGCTTGTAATTTTGTCCATAGCATTTCAAATTTTGATTTTGATGTGAATGTGCTTTGTTTTGATTTTTTTGCAACCCGTAGATTCACATGAGCGCATCCTGCTCGAATTCCTCAAACTATTAATCAAACCGAGTAAAACTCTCTACAAAAGTGCAATTTCATATTGTTTTTGAGCGATATTTTTAAGATGCAGGTGACTGTAAAGGTGATCGCTATGCCAACATATGATTGAATGGCAATGATTTACAACAGTGTTAGCGTAAGTGGCGATTTATAACTTTCGGAATAAAGCGACCGAAGACATAAACTATGGTCGTGTCACCAAAAACAGCTTAAAACTTTTACCCAAAACATTACATCAAAAGACTCAAATCAAGCTTGCTCGAATTTCTGCGGCAACCTCAATAGAAGACTTACGCGGACTCCGTGGAAATCGCCTAGAAACTCTGCAAGGAGATAGAGAAGGACAATACAGCATCCGTATTAACGATCAATATCGCATTTGTTTCCGATGGCTACAAGAGAATGCTTATGATGTAGAAATCATTGACTATCATGATTGATAGCCATAAATTATTTGTTAAACCATTAGACTTATATCAAAACCAATTATGCAGCAACTACATTTAACACCGATTCACCCTGGCAAAGTTTTACAGGATGAGCTAGAAGAAATTAATATCTCCTCCGAAGCCTTAGCTAACCATATAGAAATACCACCCAGCATCATTCACGATATTTGTGATGGGAAGAAGGATATTAACGCACTAATAGCCATGAAACTGTCTCGTGCATTGGGAGCAAGTCCCCAATTTTGGTTAAATCTTCAAAACAATTGGGAGATTAGCCAAATTAAAGAATCCGAATATCAAAACATACAATCAATCGCCGCTTAATAGCGATATCGCGTCCTTTATACAGCATTTATAGACCAATAAACTCATGAACGAATTGCGCGATCACATCCATATAAATTAATATTTTTGGAGATATTTTTAGAGAGTGTTTTAGAAGTTTTGATTCTGCCCCCCTAGCCCCCCAATTCTGGGGGGAACCAGATTAAAGTCCCCCAGAATTGGGGGATTTAGGGGGCGAGAAAATTGGCTTTAGCTGAAAATTTTGCACGTATTGACTTCTCAAACATGCTCTTAAAGTGCAAGTGATTGTAAAATCGCATTGCTCCCGCACTGACTAAATCAACAATTAGATCATTCAGTAGTTAGTTTTGCGATCGCTTTGCATTAATTATCCTCTAAGGCGTTTTCAATTGAAATGCGGTGTACTTACCACCCAATTCCTCGACAATCGTGCGAGTATTTGCAATCAACATCCCAGCATAGGTTTCAGCTTCACTACCTTTTGCGCCCAAACCATCGGCATAGAGTTCGCGATCGGAAACTTTGACATTAGCCTCCTTCGCAACAGTCGTAATCAACTTCGGATTGATTGATACTTCCGCAAAGATGGTGGGAACCTTGCTAGTTTTAATCACCTCAACGAGTTCTTTAACTCTAGTTGGCGTTGGTTGCTCATCAGTGCTAATTCCATTCAAAGCACCTTCAACAGGAATGCCATAGGCTTGTGCATAATAACCAAGGGCATCATGAGTCGTAATTAACTTACGTGAAGCTTCAGGAATTGTAGCAATTTGAGCTTTAATCCAAACATCAATTTGTTCCAGTTCGCTGACGATTTTGGCTGTGTTTTTAGCATAAGTGTCCGCCTGTTCGGGACGAAGCGTACTCAAGCTTTTACTAATTGCCTGAGTGATTTTGATACCATTCTGAGCATTGTTCCAAACATGGGGATCAGCTTCTTTTTCATCTTTCTTATCAGATTTAGCGTCCTTTTTTTCTTCTTTATCATGAGCATGGTCATGGCTATGCCCTTCTTTAGACATCAAGGGACTTGGCACAGCAACCTCATTAACCGCAATTTTGGGCGCTGTATTAGAACTAGCTTGAATTAATTTGATCAGACTTGGCTCAAAGTCATAACCACCATAGAGAACTAACTTTGCAGAGTCGATCGCTTTACGATCATCGGGCTTAGGTTGATAAAGATGAGGATCAGTACCCGCTTCAATCAGACATTTCAGGTCAATCGTATCGCCTGCAATTTGCTTAGCCAAGGCACATGCCACAGAGTTTGTCGCCACGACTAGAGGTAAGCTTTCAGTTTTTGCAGGAGTTGTGGCTGCGGTCGTAGTAGCTGCCGTAGTCGTAGTCGTCGCGGTGGGAGTGGTAACAGTACAAGCAGTAATACTGCTTGCGATCGCAATTACTACCGCTGCCGAATAAATCTTAAATCCTTTGCTCGAAGATCTTTTGGAGCCTACCTTTGAGGATGTTTTTGTAGATGTACGCCAATTCAAGGATGAAATGCAACACCTAGAGATCTTTGCGTAAAGGGACTCATAAGGATATTCTGATATTAATCACAATAATTAGGATACCCTCATGAGCTTTGTCCATCTTACCACCACAGAAAGAAGTGAACTGTATAAACTAAGAGTAATTGAGCAATTATCTGTATCAGAGATAGGTCGTCGCTTGAAGCGAAACAAAAGTACGATTTCAAGAGAGTTATCGCGCAATACAGACGAGCGACAGATTGGCTATTTGCCAGATACTGCGGTTGCCCTGATGAAAGCAAGACGGAAACAAGCAAAGGTAAGATTTCAGAGCATCAGTGCTGAGACGATCGCCGAAGTCAAACAACGGTTAGAGCAACACCACAGCCCAGAGCAACTAGCAGGGAGAATGGAAAGGGAGGGGCTAGGTAAAATCAGCTATGAGACGATTTATCTGATGATCTATGCAAACCATCAAGAGATGGGAATATATCAACAATATCTGAGGCAGAAGCAAAAGCAACGAAGGCGCAAAGGTCGCCATCAGAAGCGAGGTGGCATTCCCAATAGGGTAGGGATAGAGAATCGACCGAAGATTGCAGATTTAAAAACAGAGATTGGACATTGGGAAAGTGATACGGTAATCGGGTGCAACCACACAGGTATCGTAGTTACGCATGTTGATAAAGCATCGAAGTATTTACTTGCTGGACTAGCTAAGAACAAGACGATGGATGAGATAAACAGAGTGACATTCAATCTATTTGAGCCTATAGAATCAACATCTCGAAAGACAATGACCTTTGATAATGGAAGAGAATTCTGTGGGCATGAGAAGCTATCTGAAAGATTGAAACTAGAGACCTTCTTTGCGAATCCATATCATTCATGGGAACGTGGATTGAATGAACACACCAATGGATTAATTAGAGAGTTCTATCCCAAAAGTACAAACTTTAAAATCGTGAAAGAAGAGGACTTTCAGAAGGCAGTGAATTTGATCAATCACAGACCCAGAAAATCACTTGACTATCGTACTCCTTACGAAGTATTCTTTGCTTCATCAGAACCCGTTGCATTTCATCCTTGAATTGGCGGTATTTAAGCGCATTTTTGGGTTTTGCTAAAATAATGATAATCATTATCATAATACCTTTGAGCAAAAATATAGCAATGTAGGGTTTGCTTAGGACATAAAACCAAGCTCAGTAAGAGCAATCAACACCAGTGCAAAGTCTTGTAAACCAATTTTTCGCAATTACTCTTAGGGCGAAGTCATGACCTAATGTGCCACCTGTGATTGCATAGCGCAATGCAAATTCTAGACTTGGGTTGTATTGATCTCTCACGATTGGACGCAATCGCTTTAAATCAAAGACTGGAATTTTAAAATCGTTAGGAAGCTCCTTTGCCTCCCATAATTCCTTGAGTGCAGTCCATCGGTGATGTCCAGAATCTAGCATCATTTTGGTAGGAGATTTGCGATCGCATATCATCAAACTCACAAGGGGAATTCCCATCCATCCATTTGTTAATATGCTGGACTTATATGTACTTACTAAATCTGGGCTATCTACACCACCCTTGCCATATTGACTAAACGCATTAAAAAAGTCCTCAGGGGTAAACCAATAGGCAGCAGCCAGCATCTTTTTAACTGTTATAACAGCATGTAATTTCTGCTCTTCTGAGAACTTATTCTCATGTTCAACTCGAAAATAATCCCATTGAAAATCATCCCAATCCGCTGTTTTTAAATCCGATAGTCCACCATCAAAATCAAAAGCTTCAATTTGTGGGGCTTGTCTAGTATCAATAGCTTCAGTCTTCGGGACTACCTCAATATTGACAACGGCTTGTTTTTGCTTTGAGGTTGATGATTGTTTCTTGTTTTGCCATTCAATGAAAGCCTGATCCGCTAAAACTGCGTTAACCCGTTCAATGCTATAGAGTTTAATCGGAGCCGCACTTTTGCTTTTGGGATTGCTCTGAGTCATGTCGCATTCACCCAAAAACTTTTTGATCGACGGATCAGTAAAACCATGCAACTCTTTGAGTTCCTTAGAAGATATATATTCCGTCTCTGCAATTGCAATAGCCACTTTGTCAGACTCTCCTTATCGTTATTTTCTACACAGCAACATCGTACTAAAACAAAAAAATTTTATCCCTTTTACAAGCAAAAGGACGTAGCTAGAGACTTAACAGTAATCCCAATTTGAGAGGCAGCGCCTGCGGCGCTGCCTCTCAAATTGGTTTTGATGAAATTACGCCATCGGCGTAATTTCATCAAAACCAATTTTTATTATGCTATTATTAAAACCATAAGGGATCGTAAGGGTTTCGACGTGTTAGTAGAAGCTATCCTTTGATGCAGGTCGAGAGCGAATTATCTCTCGTAAATCAATGATTCAAACAAGTACATGCGAACAACATTGTATCTTTCTCTCGTAAAGCAGCTCCTGTAGCCGCCTAAGAACCTTTTCGGTTTCGAGGTGTGATGTATGACTCCGTTAAATACGTCACTCCAACCCCCAACGGATGCTGCTTATAACTTTCTCTGGTAGGTTATTTGCTCAAGACTTTATCAGTGCATCTTTGGCTACTAGAGATAATTAGTAATTCCCTCCGTGAGGATCAAATCGGATAAACCTGTGAATGACTGGGAGGTTAGGCGCTAGTGCGGACGGCAGTTCGACTCTGCCCGATTCCATTAACCTAATAAAAAAGGCACTTGCGAAGCAAGTGCCTTTTTTATATCATCGCAAAATGATGTCAAAAGTGAAGGGGGGGGGGGGGGGCGCCCGGGGGGGGGGGGTTTTTTTTGGGGGGGGGGGGGGGGGTTTTGTTTTTTTAAAAAAAATTTA
>JALQCR010000077.1 GCA_023336205.1 Pseudanabaena sp. Salubria-1 | reverse complement strand
TAAAAAAAAAAAAAAAAAATTTTAAAAAAAAAAAAAAAAAAAAAAAAACACCGGGGGCCCCCCCCCCCCCCCCCCCCCCACCCTATTTTGCATTTACCGCTGAAATTGTGCTAAAAACTCTAACATTAACTCCTCTTCCGTCATTTGCTGTTGCTGCAAATCTGAAGGCCCCCTCAAAAACTCTTGGATCGTGATGCGGCGATCGCGAAAATCAAGCACAAATTTATGAAGTTGTTCAACGACTTCGACATGAGCCTCAATCTCAAATAGAGCCTCAGCAATAGGATCACCGCCATATTTAGTGATCTTTTTAAAAACAGCAGTCATTTCACCCTGTTGAGTTTTCTTTGTGAGTTTAAGTTGCTGCTTGAGCGTAGCAAGCTGTTCTTTGAGAAAAGAATTTTCTGACTCCACCTTCGCGCAATGTCGGGTCAGATCATCGGAACTATCGCGATCAATTAATGCTTCTAGTTCTTGCTGCTTCTCGATCTCCAAAAGCCTTGCCAAGTCACCATTTTGATAAGCTAGATTGATTTCTTTCATCACCTCAGTGCGAAAAGCTTTTTCCACTTCATCAGTAACTTTGTCAGGGTGAAAGCGATCAGCAAGACGCAAAAAAAGCTGGCGTATTTTTTTAAGATCATCGCGATCGGGTCTTGCAATATCTTCCATAACTTCCTGATGCGATCGCCCAGCATTGCCTCTCCATTCCGACCCTTCATCAGAATTATCTTCTTCTACTTCAGCGCTAGAGGGTAACTGTTGCGGACTGATCAGCCCATCTGCTTGGAGATGATAGTAAACTGACTCAATATCTTTTCGAGATTTCTTCCCCAACTTTCTACCAGCGAAGATTTCCTTAAATACATCATGAATTTGGCGATCGAGTTCCAATATTTTTTGACGAAAAGGAGCGACGCGCTGAGCAATTTGAATCCCCACGTCTTTAATGCTATCGTTAAGCTTATTTAATTTAGAACGATTTGACTCAATTTGCTTCAGTAATTTCTCATTTTCTTGCTCCAAAAAATTAAGCCGATTCCGCAAGTCAGATAGCCCAAGAGTCCCTTGAGAAGATGCAGCAGGACGAGTAGATTTAGATTGTCGCGCCATAGAGGTTATAAGGAGGAGGAGCTAAGTGTCAAAACTATCATCCAGTAAAATCCTACCATCAGTTATAAGTACCTCAGCATAATTACAGCGCAAAGTTATTTCCCACCTAAAATTACTTCATCCAATTTGCTAACTCATTCGTATATCAAATAAGTAAACCTTGAAAGGATTACTCTACATTAACTTTTTGGAATGAGAGCTTACAACGATGAACTACAGATTTCTTGGACTTATTGCTGGTTTGGCTTTGACTGCTGGAATTGTTGCATGTTCTGCTACCCCCACACCTCAAGCAACTCCAGCGACTCAATCCACTCCAGCCGCCAAGCCAGCTGATGCCATGAAAGGCGATGCTATGAAAGATAAAACTGGTGACGCGATGAAGAATGAGTCAAAGCCAGCTGATGCGATGAAAAATGACGCAATGAAAGGCGATGCCATGAAAGATGGTAAGCCAGCTGATGCGATGAAGAATGATGCTATGAAAGATAAAACTGGCGACGCGATGAAGAATGAGTCAAAGCCAGCTGATGTGATGAAGAATGACGCAATGAAAAGCGATGCTATGAAAGGTGATGCCATGAAAGATGGCAAACCTGCTGATGCGCCAAAACAATAGGCTCTCGTATTTTGCAATTGAGTACGCACTCATTTGCAAAATAGATGCAAAACAAAAAACAATCAGAATAAGGTTCTAGAACCTTGGTTTTGCCATAGGCAAAATCAAAACTGCTCATTTAATCGTCTTTAGGATAAATTACCAGCACATCTAAAATTTATGATTGCAAAAAATTTAAGTTTGGCTACTGCGGCAGTAATTTTAATATTGGGATGTGCCTCTGTTCCAACAAACAGCCAAAAAACCTCTCAAGCAGAAGCGGTTTCTTCAACACCCGCCGTTTCAACCCCAGCAACTTCTAGAGCGATTTCTTCTACTCCAGTAGAAACAAATACTAAAGCCAGCACTAAATCGCGCTCGGGAAGTTTTATCAGTGCAGAACATGCTACTAACGGTAAAGCTAGCATTGTGCAAGAAAATGGAACTTATTTTATTGAACTTGATGCAGGTTTTAAGACATCAGAAAATGGGCCAGATCTATTTGTGATTTTGCATCGATCGCCAAATATTCTGAATATATCCAAACCACCTGATTATGCGATCGCAGAGAATGATTATGCATTAATTGCTCCGCTCAAAAGCTTCAATGGTAAGCAGCGCTACGAGATTCCCAACAATGTCCAACCAGATAGCTTCAAGTCTATAGCCATTTGGTGTCGTAAGTTTAACGCTACTTTTGGTTTTGCTCCCTTGTCTTGAGTCTAACAACATTCAAGAATTCATCTTAATTCTTAAGGGAAATCTAAGCGATTCCTCAATCAATTTTAATGTTGGCATTGTACATAAAGTTTAGCAATCATCAATAGTTGAATTTTGGATACCATATTGTGAATGTAAGATTGCTGCGTCGTCGTCGTTTTTTAACTTACTTGAGCTTAGGCGCTTTAGGCATAGGGAGTGCTGCATGTGCTGCTCAAACTCCGATCGCTTCTAAAACATCAGTGAGTTCAACTCCGACAGCTGAGACTACCAAACCAAATAGTTCTGAAGTTAATGCAGTGGATGAAAAATCTAAGGCAAGTAGTCAAAATTTACCAGAGTTCCAAGGCATATCTCAATGGTTAAATTCTAATCCACTGTCTATTCAGGAACTAAAGGGAAACGTCGTCTTGATTCAGTTCTGGACTTTTAGCTGTATCAATTGCCAGCGCACATTACCCTATGTCACCAAATGGCACGATCGCTATGCTTCCAAAGGATTAAAAATTATTGGTGTACATACTCCAGAGTTTGCCTTTGAACGCGATGCAAACAATATCAAAGATGCTATGCGAAAACACGGTATCCTTTATCCAGTTCCGATTGACAACGAGTTTAAAACTTGGAAAGCCTATGGGAATGAATATTGGCCGCATCTTTATTTAGCCGATCGCCAAGGTAATCTCGTCTATGACCACATTGGCGAGGGAGCTTACGATCGCACTGAGCAAACTATCAAGCAACTACTAGGCTAGGACTTAAGCGCATGTCGCTCTCACTTTCGCCACTATCAATCGGTTTAGCAATATTAGGTGGTTTGTTGACTGCTTTCTCACCATGCATTTTGCCAATTTTGCCGATTGTCGTTGGGCGGTCATTGCAAACTCATCGCTATGGGCCATTGGCTTTAGTAGCTGGATTGATTAGCGGATTTGCGATCGCGGGTAGCTTGTTAGGAATTGCGAGTAACTGGCTCACAGATTTAAGCAATATTATTCGGAATTTTGCGATCTTTTTTTTGCTAGCGTTAGGATTGCTCTCGATTTTCCCGAAATTGAGCTATCTTTTAACCAGCAAAATATCTAGTAAGTTCCCTGCATTTAAAGTCAAAGAGCCGACCAAAGCTAACTTATCTGGAGAATATTGGTTAGGTGCACAATTAGGCTTGTTATGGACACCCTGTGCTGGGCCAGTACTCGGCAGCATTTTAATTCTCGCCGCCGCCGACAATGAGATCTTCACCGCTTTTATTTTGCTGGTTGTCTATGGATTCGGGACTGGATTGCCGATATTGTTGCTTGCCTATGCGAGTCGTTACTTCAGTAAATCATTCTTGAAATTGCGATCGCGCAGCCAAACTTTACAGAAAATTGGTGGCGTGATGATCTCGCTTACGGCGATCGCGATTTTGTTGGGTTGGGATGTAAAGATACAGCTTTGGTTAGCGCCATATTTCCCGACCTCACCTTTTTAAAACCCCAAAATAAATCGTTTGTGGCGCGGCTTCGCCGCGTCACGAACGATTTGGTTCTTTATCAAATCTGTAACAAAATTATGAGCAAGAAACCTTCTCCTACGCCCAAACAAGCGATCGTTGCCAAGTCGTTCCATTCCTTCAATTTGATCGCGCTGATTTTGATGACAGCTAGTGGGCTGCAAATTTATAATGCCAATCCCGTTTTTGGTGGGCGTGCGGGTTGGCGATTTCCTAAAGAATTACTTTTAGGTGGGTGGCTTGGTGCAGGCAGAAATTGGCATTTCGCCTCAATGTGGTTATTTTCCATGAGCCTCTTGATCTATGGCATCTACATTTTTATTACCCGCCGTTGGAAGCATCGATTTGCCTCTGATAAAGATATTCAAGCACTCCAAGCTACAAATCCTAAGCGTAAAACCTATGCTTGGCATCGCATTGCTTATACAGCGATCGTACCAATTTTGCTGTTAGCTATTCTTTCTGGTTTATGTATGTACAAGCCCGTGCAATTTGCATGGATTTCAGGCTTATTCGGCAGTTGGCAAAATCTCCGTGTCGCGCATTTTCTGACGATTCCGATTGTGTTGATTTTTGCGATCGTTCATATTTTCCTATCCTTTCGAGTAGGTGGATTAAAGATGATTCGGTCTATGTTTATTTAGCTTTTAGCTGTTGAAAGAATTACTCAAGAGATTTGATTAGGATTATAAAAAATGCAATTTGATAAACATCTGTATCGTCGGTTTTCGCGTCGTCAGCTTATGCAATATGCTAGCTTATCGGGAATGGGATTGTTTTTGGGAAGCTGCTCTAGTGATTCTAGTAGAGTAAGTCCGATTTTTAATCCGCTCAACCAACAATCTGGAAATGTGAGAGCTTTATTTGAGCCACTCAATCAAAGTATTGAAGAGTTGATTTTTCAATCAAAAACACCTAGCCGAGAATATCCAATTAGTGCGATCGAGCCAAATGCGCTATTGGTTAACTCTTTCGATACTACACCTGTCATTAATCCAAATACTTTTAAATTGATAGTTGATGGTGCTGTGGAACGTCCCATGCAATTGAGTATGAAAGATATTCAATCATTGCCACTAATCTCGATGGTGATTCAACATGTATGTGTGGAAGGTTGGGCTGCGATCGTGCAGTGGAGAGGTGTGCGCCTATATGATATTGCGAAGTTAGTTCAACCGAAGGCAGGGGCGCGTTATGTCTATTTTGAATCTGCCGATAATTATTACGAGAGTTGGGATATAGCTTCGGCTTTACATCCGCAATCTTTACTCGCCTATCAAAAAAATGGTCAAGATCTCCCAGTTGAGAATGGTGCGCCTTTACGTTTAGCTTCTCCAATTAAGCTGGGCTACAAGCAGTCAAAATGGGTGATTCGCGTGAGCTTCACCAATGAACTTGTTCAACAACGTCGAGGGTATTGGGTAGATGAGGGTTATGAATGGTTTGCTGGATTGTAATTCACATGTGTAGTGAGCTGGCTAACTTGCCGTACCGCCCGCTATGTGGGCGGTACGGCAATCTGGTTTTTACAGTATTAGAAACCATTTAAGAATTGTAGTTTTTGCCCCCCTAGCCCCCCAATTCTGGGGGGAACCAGATTTAAGTCCCCCAGAATTGGGGGATTTAGGGGGCTAGACACATAGAGCTTTAATTCTTAAATGTTTTTTTAAGGCTCAGTCAAGTATCCGTTGATTTTCTTGACTAGCTGTTTTAGTGACACTGGTTTACTGAGATAGTCATTCGCCCCAATTTCGATGCACCGATCGCGATCGCCTGCCATCGCTAGTGCGGTCAATACAATGATCGGTGTATCGGCTAACTCAGGCATTTGGCGAATTCGCTGGATAGCTTCCAATCCATCCATTTCTGGCATTTGAATATCCATTAAAATTACATCAGGGTGAGTTTGCTGAGCCAAGTCGATCGCCATGCGACCATTGTGGGCAATGACTAAGCGATAGCCCTTCAGACTTAAATAATTTGCAAACAGGTTAATATTCTCCTCATTATCCTCGGCGAGTAAAATTACTGGCGAATCGGCGATCGCAGGTTGGGTCGCCTCGAAGGCAGACGGAAGCGGAGGTTCTGGCTCAGCGGATAATTCACAGAATGGCGAGATCGGAATTGCGATCGTAAAGCAACTGCCCACACCTAATTCACTGGTTAAACTGACTTCGCCGCCATGCATCTCGACCAAGCGCTTGACGAGGGCTAAACCCAATCCCGAACCGTCGTAGTTACGATTGAGGGCACTCTCAACTTGCACAAATGGTTGGAATAACCGTTTGATCTGATCTGGCGCAATCCCAATGCCAGTATCAACGATGCTAATCTCTAGGGTGTCACAGGGCATTGCGCCGCTATGCGTGTTCTCGGCATTACTCAGAACCTTTATGTAGCTTACTTGCAGGGTGATTTTGCCGCCATTCGGCGTGAATTTGACGGCATTATTAAGCAGATTAATCAGAACTTGCCGAATTCGCCGTTCATCAAGTTTGATGGTAGGCAGGTTGGCGGGAATCAGTGATTCCAGTTGAATATTTTTGCTGAAGGCTTGCTGCTTAATAAAGACCAAACTCAATTGACAAAGGGCTTCTATGTTACTGGGTTGACAAGATAGATGAATTTGTCCTGCTTCGATTTTTGCCACATCTAGAATATCGTTAATCAGTTCCAGTAGATGGTTGCTACTTTTCTCAATGGTATGGAGAGATTGCATTTGCCGATCGTTTAAGTCACCAAAAATCTCCTCCTGAAGGATTTCCGTCATGCCTAAAATGGCATTGAGCGGGGTACGTAATTCATGGCTCATATTGGCAATAAACTCATCTTTGATGCGAGTTGCTTTGATCAGTTCTTCATTAATGCGTTGTAGTTGTGCTTCCGCTTGTTTGCGATCGGTAATATCAATGTTTAAACCAATCGTTTTTAAAATTTCACCTTGAGCATTGTATTGGTTGAAGGCATAGGAATCGATAAAGCGGATTGTGCCATCGGGGCGAATAATCCGAAATTCGACACGACATTCTTTATCGCCTTGATAGGATTGTCGTTCAGATTGCTGTACCCAATCTCGATCTTCGGGATGAACGCGCTGGAGCCAATCCTCATATTTACCAGAAAACTCCTCTGATGAAATTCCATAAAGGCTCAACATCCGCTCATCCCAGATCAAGCGACTGTCACTTATTTGATATTCCCAAATACCAATGTTGGCTCCTTTAAGAGCAAATTCCAGACGATCTGATAGGTCTTGAAGTGCAAGTTCAGTATTTTTGCGATCGCTAATATCAATATTCGCGCCTACCGCACGCACTAATTCTCCCTGAAGATTGCGCTGTTTGCAGGAGTACGACATAACCCATCGGACTGTACCATCGGGGCGAATGATGCGGAATTCTGTGTTGTAAATAGCTTGCTCCTCTGAAACGTCGGGCTGGGCATGGGGCAAGTCATCGGGATGCACACGACTGCTCCAGTCCTCGGAAGTACCATGAAACTCTTCGGGCGATACGCCATAGATATCCAACATCCGTTCGTCCCAAAACAGTCGATTACTGGAGAAATCAAATTCCCAGATGCCAATTTGAGCAGATTGAATCGCAAGTTCTAATCGTTTGGATAGCTCCTGCAATTTCTTTTCAGCATTTTTGCGATCGCTGATATCAATCACCACGCCATCCCAAATAACATCACCATTTTCTTGGTGATCGGGTTGGGAACTAATCTGTATCCATTTCACCCGTTCATTCGGCAAGAGCAAACGTGCTTCAACAAAATAGGGTTGGAGGGAAGCAGCCGCATCCTGAACAGACCTTTGTATCATGGGAACATCGTCCACATGAATCCTTGCCCAGAGACAGCTAATATCTTGACGCACCGCTTCAGGGGTGAGTTCATAAATCTGCTGTACTTGGGGACTGACATAGATGAATTCATCACGACCATCAGGATGCAAAACATAGCGAAAAATCATCCCTGGTAAACTTTCTGTCATGCGGCGGAATTTGGCTTCACTGGCTTGGAGGGCGAGTTCGATATTTTTGCGATCGGTAATATCGGTCAACGTGCCGATATAGCCCACTACGTTGTCATCATCATCGAATTCCTTCGCCACTTGGATATAACACCATGTTGTAGAGCCATCTGGGCGGAGATGCCGACCTTCGCTGCCATGAATGATCTGACTCTCAGGAGTAGAATTGGCGTAGTATTCAGTCCATTCGGCAAGGCGTTGCTCACTGTCGTCGGGATGTAATCCTTCCATCCAACCATGACCTAAGGCTGATTCCATGGGTCTGCCACTCAGCTCACTCCAACGCTCGTTGACATAGACACAGTTGAGTGGGCTATCAAAGCGAAAAATGGCGACTGGAGCGGCTGCGGCAAGGCTGGCATAGCGCCGTTCACTGGCTTTCAGCGCTAACTCTGCTTGTTTGAGCGTGCTAATATCCGATAAAACTCCCTGGTAGCCAACCACGGCTCCCGTGCTATCGGTGATGGCCGTTGCACTAGCTCTCACCCAAACGTAAGGGCGATCGCGGTGGCAATGGCGGAATTCTAGATTGTGCATCCCGAAGTTGACTATTTCCAGTGTTTGTTGTTCGATTAGCCAGTCACGATCTTCTGGATATACTGCTTCATTGGATGGTCGACCAATCCATTCACTGACATCCCAGCCAAAGAGCGTTGTAAATTGTGGTGAAAGATACGTGAAATGATATTGCGCATCGATTGCCCAGATCAGATCTTGTCCACCTTCCACCAGATGCCGAAATTTAGCCTCACTTTCCGCTAACTCTATCTCCATGCGCTTGCGATCGGTGATATCCGCAGCAATTCCTACAGTTCCCGCAATGTTTAGCTCATCGTCCCTAAAGGCTGTTTTAGTCGTTTCAAACCACCCTAAAGTGCCATCAGTCCGTGAGCCGCGCTCCACCACCACCTTGCGTTGACCAGATCGTAAGACCTCGGCATCATCGTCACGATAGGCTTGAGCCAAGTCCACTGACCAAATATCAAAATCCGTTTTGCCCACTAATTCTTCCGCCGAAACGCCGCAGGCTTGGACAAAGGGGGTATTTACTGCAATAAACCGACCTTGCTCATCCTTAATCCAAGCAAGATGGGGAATATTGTTCGCCAATTCAAGGATGAAATGCAACGGGTTCTGATGAAGCAAAGAATACTTCGTAAGGAGTACGATAGTCAAGTGATTTTCTGGGTCTGTGATTGATCAAATTCACTGCCTTCTGAAAGTCCTCTTCTTTCACGATTTTAAAGTTTGTACTTTTGGGATAGAACTCTCTAATTAATCCATTGGTGTGTTCATTCAATCCACGTTCCCATGAATGATATGGATTCGCAAAGAAGGTCTCTAGTTTCAATCTTTCAGATAGCTTCTCATGCCCACAGAATTCTCTTCCATTATCAAAGGTCATTGTCTTTCGAGATGTTGATTCTATAGGCTCAAATAGATTGAATGTCACTCTGTTTATCTCATCCATCGTCTTGTTCTTAGCTAGTCCAGCAAGTAAATACTTCGATGCTTTATCAACATGCGTAACTACGATACCTGTGTGGTTGCACCCGATTACCGTATCACTTTCCCAATGTCCAATCTCTGTTTTTAAATCTGCAATCTTCGGTCGATTCTCTATCCCTACCCTATTGGGAATGCCACCTCGCTTCTGATGGCGACCTTTGCGCCTTCGTTGCTTTTGCTTCTGCCTCAGATATTGTTGATATATTCCCATCTCTTGATGGTTTGCATAGATCATCAGATAAATCGTCTCATAGCTGATTTTACCTAGCCCCTCCCTTTCCATTCTCCCTGCTAGTTGCTCTGGGCTGTGGTGTTGCTCTAACCGTTGTTTGACTTCGGCGATCGTCTCAGCACTGATGCTCTGAAATCTTACCTTTGCTTGTTTCCGTCTTGCTTTCATCAGGGCAACCGCAGTATCTGGCAAATAGCCAATCTGTCGCTCGTCTGTATTGCGCGATAACTCTCTTGAAATCGTACTTTTGTTTCGCTTCAAGCGACGACCTATCTCTGATACAGATAATTGCTCAATTACTCTTAGTTTATACAGTTCACTTCTTTCTGTGGTGGTAAGATGGACAAAGCTCATGAGGGTATCCTAATTATTGTGATTAATATCAGAATATCCTTATGAGTCCCTTTACGCAAAGATCTCTAGGTGTTGCATTTCATCCTTGAATTGGCGGTTCATTAGCGCTTCGAGATGCTTTTGTTTAAGCATCAGTGCTTTCTCAGCAATTTTGCGATCGCTGATATCAATCACCACGCCATCCCAAATAACATCACCATTTTCTTGGTGATCGGGCTGGGAGCTAACTTGTATCCATTTCACCCGTTCATTCGGCAGGAGTAAACGTCCTTCAACTAAAAAGGATTGGAGGGAAGCAGCCGAATCCTGAATGGCACTTTGAATCATAGGAATATCTTCTGGGTGAAATCGCGCCCAGAGACAGCTCATATCCTGAAGCACCACTTCAGGAGTCAATTCAAAAATCTGCTGTACTTGGGGACTGACATAAACCAACTCATCACGACCATCAGGGTGCAAAACATAGCGATAAATCATCCCTGGCACACTTTCAGTAATCCGTCGGAATTTGGCTTCACTGGCTTGCAAGGCAAGTTCTACGGCTTTGCGATCGCTGATATCTTGGTAAGTCCCCAATACGCCGATCACCTCACCTTGGAGATTGCGGAGGGGGAGCTTGTTCGTTTCTGTACAAATAATCTGCCCATCAGCATGGTGTTGAATTTCCTCAATCCCCAGTTTGGCAGTTTGACTCTCGATCACTGCCCAATCATTGGCTCGGTAAAAATCAGCTTCCGTTTCCCCCCAAGTCAGTTCTTTGTCTGTCTTGCCAATAATCTGCGAGATCTCCTGAAGTCCCGCATCGTTCAGAAAATTCTGGTTACATCCCAGATACACCGAATCGACATCTTTCCAGAACACCGACAGGGGAAAAGTATCCAGTACCGTTTGCAAAAATTGTTCCCGTTCTTGCAGTTCCTGCGTTCGCACCTGCACCCGATCTTCCAGTTCGTGATTTAGTTGCTGCAATGCTTGTACGGTTCGATCTCGCTCGATCGCAATACCTGCAATATTGGCAGCCTGAGCAATCCAGTCTAGCTCCTGAGCTTGAGGCGCTTTCTGCTCGCGAAAGTAAATGCCAAATGTACCTAATAAAGTGCGATCGCTGGCAAAAATCGGTATGGACGAACAGGCTTGTAAGCCATAGCAGAGGACAAAAGCTTTGTCATTCTGCCATATGGGATCATTCTCAATATCCGTCACCACGACCAATTCGCGCCGAAACGCCGCCGTCCCACAGCTACCTACGCCTTCCGCAATTGGTAAGCCCATTTCAGAGACTATCCTTGCATAGTCTGGAGGCAGGCTAGGGGCGATCACATCTCCCAGTCGTCCATCCCGACAGAGTGTAATCGAACAACTACTACCCCGCAGATAGGTTTCCATAGTTTGCAGCAAATCCACCAATACATCTTGCAGTGCTTCCGCTTTGGCAATTCGTTCATGAATCTTTTGTTGAATAGCAAAGAGCGAAGCAGTGGCTTCGTGAATGATGGAATCTCTCAGGCGTATGAGAGTTTGATGCTGGAATAAACCAACCAGTTGTTCTTGCTCGTCCACGATCGCCAAATGCGTAATCTGTGACGACTCAAAGTGGGCGATCGCAGCGTTAATATTACGCAAGCCCCTCAAGTCGGATTGTGAAATTATGAGGCTGGCTGATGGCGATCGTTGCTGCCAGAATTGTCTCAGCGTTAATTGAGCGATCGGCTGCTGTTGCGTTACTAGACTCATCACATCTTTCTGAGTCAAGACACCTAAAACTTTTAGTTCATCGGATACAATCACTACACAGGTTGATGATCCATTGTCTCCATCAATCTCCTGTGTACTCAGGTTACTCATCTGTTCTACTGCTGAAAGCACAGTTGCATCTGCCCGCGCAACTAAAGGGTTTTGCACAATCGCCGCTTCCAAATTGCTTAGCATAGTGAAGTGAACCCTTAAATTCAGACAAAAAAAGATTGCATTTAAACCTATTCTCCACTTATATCACAATTACCACATTTTAAAATTTTCTGTTAAGCACTGATGGAGCTTGGTTCTTAATTCGCAAAAGTGTGACAACGCTTCTGTAAATTGGTATAATCCATACTATAAAGCTGCAATAATCAGGGTTAATTTGATTCAGCTTATATGACTTGCACTAAAAAATGGCTTACAGTAATTGGTATTGGGGAAGATGGACTGTCAGGACTAAGCCCAGCCGCCCGATCGCTAATTGATACTGCCGAAATTTTAGTAGGTGGCGATCGCCATTTAGCCATGATTCCTGAAGATATGCGATCGCGATTAATATGGACTTCTCCAATTGAAGAAACTATTCAGAAAATCATCAATTATCGTGGCAAATCAGTATGTGTCTTAGCCAGTGGCGATCCACTTTGGTTTGGAATTGGTACTACTCTTTTAAAAAGAATTCCCATAGAAGAAATTTCGATTATTCCTTCATCTTCCACTTTTAGCTTGATGTGTGCGAGATTAGGATGGTCATTGAATGAAGTGGAAACTCTGAGCTTATGTGGTCGCCCTGCTTCACTATTGCAAACTTATATCTATCCAAATGCCAAACTTCTGATTCTTAGCTCTGGCAAAGGAACTCCTAAGATTGTTGCCGAAATGCTATGCGATCGCAATTTCAGCAATAGCAAAATCATCGTATTAGAACATCTCAACGGCATAAAAGAACGTGTTATTTATAGTGTTGCGAATCAATGGCAAACCCTTCCTGAATTTGCCGATCTTAATGCGATCGCAGTGGAATGTATTCCCGAACCTGAAGCAATAATTCTATCGCGAATGGTAGGACTTCCCGATGATGCTTATCATCATGATGGACAATTAACTAAACGGGAAGTTAGAGCGATCACATTATCCGCACTTGCTCCAAATGCGGGTGAACTACTTTGGGATGTTGGAGCTGGTTGTGGTTCCATTGCGATCGAGTGGATGCGAAGTCATCCGCGCTGTCAGGCGATCTCGATCGAAAAATCGCGCACACATTTCATTGCGGAAAATGCAATTTCACTCGGCACACCAAATCTCAAAATCATCGAAGGTCATGCACCTGAGTCTCTCAAAGATTTACCAATACCTGATGCAATTTTTATCGGCGGCGGCGCGACGATTCCCAATTTATTTGAGATTTGCTGGACAAGCTTGCGATCGCAGGGGCGTTTAGTTGCCAACGCAGTCACCCTTGAGGGCGAACAAAAATTATTTCAGTGGCAGCAAAAATATGGCGGTACGCTCACTCAAATTTCGATTAGCCGCGCTGAAGCGATCGGCTCTTTTCTCGGCTGGAAGCCAATGCGACCTGTAACCCAATGGAAAATTATTAAGCCTTGAAGCAAACCTTGGGTTAGTGCCGTCGGTACTAACCCAAAGTTCGCTTCAAGGCTCAAATATGTTGCAACATATTTCAATTAACCCGTTTTAACGGGTTTTAGCTTTTAGCCCGCACTTGAGTGCAGGGCTACTGCACCGCAACTATTTTTTGGTTTTGATTCTGTCCTAAAATAGGCAATAGCTACATTAAAAATACTAAGGACTATCTTGAGTAATTCAGCTAAAGGGCGAATGCTGCTCTCCCACAACTTTGATATTTCAACCAACATAGCACCAGCCCTTAGCCGTGAAGAGTTTGCTGAAGTATTTCGGCTTGGTTTAGGCGATCGCCCATCTTGTCAAACACGATTGGTTAGCCATCCCCATTGGACTGTCGAAATTTTGTTCGATCGTAACCAATTTTCACCCAAGCAAATTGGCGAGTTTTGTGCTCAGGCTCTTGCCGATCAACGCATCAGGCAAGGACTAGATCGTCAATCTTTGCCAGAAATTTTAGTCTTAGGCGGTGTCAAAAATACGCCTCCCACCAGTGACTCGCCAGACGCTTTGCAGACTGGGGATTGGGGTGTAGATGTTGTTGAGACATCAGTAGGGGCTACCTTTTTGCAGGGTATTTCTTGGGAATCGACGATCTCATCGAAACCCGTCGATGAGATCTTTAAGGTAGAACTAAAGGATTTCACTTATGGATAGCGATCGCTTTGCTCAACTAGAGTTGTTATTTCGCAGTGGTTCGATTTACGATCGCAAGTTAGCCCTTGATGAGTTGTCACAAGCTCCATCTGACCAAGTTGTGCCATTTTTGCAAGGACTAACTATTAGTACTGATTTTTTGTGTCGGCGCTTTGCCGTAATGGGTTTAGGAAACCATCGCACAGATCAATCATTTCAAATTTTGACCAGCCTGTTAGCACAAGAGCAAGATGACAACGTACTTGCTGAGATTGCAAATACGCTGTTTGAATTTGGCGATCGCTCCCTACCATTTCTCCAAAATTTATTTGAACGTAATCAAAACTGGCTCACTCGTCAAACGATTTTGGCAATTTTGATGGAATGCGATCGCCCAGATATTTTGCTAAATATCATTAATCTAGCGCTGCTAGATCCGACTCAGACGGTCAAAGAAACCGCTATCTTAGCCTTGGGAAGTCTACTAAAAAGCCAATATGAATCCGAAGCTTTAGATTTACTGACCGAATTAGCTAGTGCCGAGTTTTGGCGCGATCGCTGGCGAACTGCCGCTACCCTCAGCATTTCGACTAATCCTAGAGCTAAGCCACTACTTGCTAAGCTCCAAAAAGACGAAAATCACTATGTAGTTGCAGCAGCCCTAGAAGCTGGCTTACCCAAATAGTTGGTTAACAAAAGGGCGGCGCGGAGCGCCGCCCTATCCTCTGTGTAATCGTAGTAAATGCAGGGGCAATTACGGGGGGCTCACGTTCCAAAATTTATAACTAATGTTACTTGTCTTAAGACAAATCAAAACCCAAGAATTGGTTTGGGGGGGGGGGGGGGGGGCGCCCGGGGGGGGGGGGTTTTTTGGGGTTTAA
>JALQCR010000076.1 GCA_023336205.1 Pseudanabaena sp. Salubria-1 | reverse complement strand
AAAAAAAACCCCAAAAACCCCGGGCGGCCCCCCCCCCCCCCCCCCACTTTTGTTTTGGGTTTTAAGGCTAGTGAATGTCATAGCCAAACAAATTAGGATCGGCTCCATCCAGCTTCAAGTCAGCCAAACCATATTCAGCCCAACGGCGCGTCACCATATCCGCCACATCAGGATCGCTCTCTAATGGATCTCCCCAATCGCGATCGGTTTCAGGGTAGATTTTAGTCGTAGCATCAATGCCCATGCGTCCGCCCAGCCCTTCCTTCTCACAGGCAAAATCAAGGGAATCAAAGGGATTATCGGGCAAAATAAATACATCGCGGGTAGGGTCAACCTTGGAACTCAGAGCCCAAACTACTAAACGTGGATCGCGAATATTAATCGTATGGTCAACGACGATCACAAACTTGGTATAGGTAAACTGAGGCAAAGCACTCCAAAACGCTAAGGCAGCCCGTCTAGCTTGCCCAGGGTAAGCCTTTTTGATCGAAATGATTGCGGCTTTATAGGACAGCGCTTCCATTGGTAAGAAGAAATCGGTGATTTCGGAAACCTGTTGGCGAAGGATCGGCGTATAGATGCGATTTAAGGCGATCGCAATCATCGCTTCTTCCTTGGGAGGCAAGCCACTAAAGGTAGTCAGATAAATCGGATCTTTGCGGTGCGTCATGCAATGGAATCTAATCAGTGGCGCTTGATCGTTAATACCGCCGTAATAGCCCATATGGTCGCCAAACGGCCCATCAGTTCCCACTTCATGAGGCGTAATCGTGCCTTCTAAAACATATTCCGCACAAGCGGGAACTTCTAAGTTAAGGGTTTTACATTTAGTAAGTTGTACGCCTTCATTGCCATAGAGTCCTGCAAAAATCCATTCTGATAGATCTATAGGAATGGGAGTCGCTGCCGCCATGATCAGAACTGGATCAACACCGATCGCGATCGCGATTTCCAGTTTCTTTCCTGCCTCAGTTGCTTTGCGTAAATGTCTTGCACCACCACGTACTGACAGCCACTGCACCGTCATCGTATTTTTAGACTGCTGCTGTAAGCGATATACTCCCACATTAGGAATGCCATTCTCGACATCTCTAGTGATTACTAGGGCAAGAGTCACCGCCCGACCACCATCTTTAGGATAGGGCTTGAGAATGGGAATCTGATCGAGATCGACATCATCGCCTTGCAAGACAACTTCTTGGCAAGGCGCATTTCCAAAGAGAACTTTTTGAGGACGAGACTTGACTACATCAAAGAGAATCTTGCCGAACTCGATCGCTTGAGAGATTTTTTTAGGTGGTTTTGGGCTTTGCAGCTTGCCTAATTTCACGCCAAGTACTTCTAATTCCGATTGCTCCTTCATGCCCATTGCCCAGCAGACGCGCTCCACTGTACCTAATAGATTTACAGCAACTGGAGTTTTGTAACCCTTGACATTCTCGAATAGCAGTGCTGGCCCCGCCGACTGTAAAAGACGATTGCTAATCTCTGCAATTTCTAATTCAGGATCGACAAGGGCTTTAACACGATGAAGTTGTTTGCGTTCTTCGAGCAGATTGAGAAACGATCGCAGGTCACGGGTCATAGGAATTTGGTGGTGCTTTGGCAATTAGTCAGTAGCTTATTGTAACTAAATGTTACGCCTCCCAATCCAAAAAAAGAGGAAAGGCGGCGCGCCGCGCCGCCTTTCCTCTTATAGCCCTAAAGTTTTGGCATATTCACAGTCAGCATTGGCTCCTTCAGCATCACCAAGTTTAGCCTTGGCTAAGCCCCGATTAAAATAGGCTGGTGCAGCGTCGGGAGCGAGTTCGATCACCTTGTTATAATCCTCGATCGCACCAGCATAGTCTTCGAGCTCAGAGCGATCGTAAGCGCGATTGTAGTATGCCTCAGCATAGTTGGGATCGATAGCGATCGCGGCGGTATAGTCGGCGATCGCACCTGTAAAATCTTCATTCTCGGCACGTTCCATGCCACGATCATTGTAGGCTTCTGCGGAGTCAAGTTTGTCCGTCATTGCTTTAAAAAATAATTACTGCCTGTGCTTTTCTTCTAAGATACAAGGTGTAAGATCACTTAGACCTTGTATTTTTGCGATGTCCATAACCAGTTAATTCTCCCCGTATGAATTCTAAGCTCAAACTACCATTTCTTCATGTCTACAATAAGTTTTTGCAGTTAATTAGCCCATTGCAGGGCTGGCGCGATGGTAGCCGCTTATTAGGGGCGAAATTTTTGGGCGGTTTGTTAGTTATTCTCATTGCCACTTTGCCTTTTCTAGAGAATGCCCAAACTGGCGTAATTGGGGCTGCCGTAGCGATCGCGTGGTTGATGATGTGGCTTAGCGATCGGCGTGATGCCGATGATCAATCAGTACCAATTTGGACACCGATTCATTTACCTTTGATCAGCTATTGGGCGATCGCACTCATTGCCACTTTAATTTCACCTGTTCGTATAGCTGCGCTTGATGGCATGGTTAAGCTGACAATTTATATGATTGCCTTCGTGTCGATGAGTCGGATGATGCGCTTGGGTTGGCGATCGGTTTTAGTAGGTACATATTTGGTAACCACATTGCTAGTTTGTGCCTATGCTGTGCAGCAATGGTATCTGGGCGCACCCGAATTAGCCACATGGACTGATATTACTTCCGAGACTGCTGGAACTACGCGGGTTTATAGTTTCCTTGGCAACCCTAATCTCCTTGCTGGATATCTAATACCAGCATTGCCCTTAGGAGCGATCGCTGCAATTCATTGGCGCAGTTGGGGCATGAAAGTATTGGGCGCAGTCGTTGCTATATTGGGCGCATTTTGTATTACTCAGACTCAAAGCCGTGGCGGACTATTGGGATTAGCTGCTGAAAGCTTTGCCCTAGTGCTTCTATTAGTTTATTGGTGGGGCAAGCGTTTACCAACTTGGACTTTGCCAGTTACTTTTGGCGGAACTGCTAGTGCGATCGCTTTGGGGACAATTCTGGTTCCAACATTGCGTAAGCGAGTTGTCAGTATTTTTGGAACGGAAGATAGCAGTAATGCTTTTCGGGTCAATGTGTGGATGTCAGTGTTGAATATGATCAAAGCCAAACCAATTTTGGGAATTGGACCTGGGAATAAAGCTTTTAATTTGGTTTACCCGCTTTATCAGAGATCTGGTTATAGTGCCCTCGGAGCTTATTCAGTGCCATTAGAGTTAACTGTAGAGACAGGAATTATTGGCGTAATTTGCTATGGATGGCTGATTTTCTCCATCTTTCGCCAAGCATGGATTGCATTGAATCGATTGAGAAGCGATCGCAATATGGATGGTTTATGGATTATCGCTGCGATCGCGACAATCGTTGGCATGATGACGCATGGCTTGTTTGATACAGTTTGGTATCGTCCTCAAGTTCAATTACTTTGGTGGCTTGCGATCGCAATTATCAGCAGTTTCTATATTGCTCCAATCAAACATAATGAATACTGAATGGGTAAGTCCTTTACTTCAGGTGCGTTTTAAGTGGCAAGCTGGACAAGAATTGGTGTTATACAGATTTAGGTTTATTGCTCCAGAGATCCAAGAAGCTAAGATTGCTTTTGAGAGTTTTAAAGAAAGCATTGATAGTGATCGCCCAGATGATGTAAAGCTCTATCTATGATTGTATTGCTAGATTACGGCAATAGTAATTAGTCGATTTTTTAATGTCTACTGATGCAGTAGTTCATCTACTCGTTCAGAGAGTTTGGAGATACCACTTTTGCCTATGCCAACACATTTAGGCAATATCTTTTTCTTATTCACAACATAAAGTTAGATTGCTTCTTGAATAACTTTAGAAAGTGTTTTTCCTCTTTGTGCTGATAGTTGCTCAAGGACTTGTTCAGTTTCTTAGGGAATATATACAACCGTTGGCTTCATATTTTTTAGACGAAATTTTTAAACTATCCAAATATTTATTCAGTTTCTTTTTTATTAGATTTACTTTTAGAAGATGATCGAGATTTGCTTTTTTTAGTAGAATCCTGAGGATTAAAATGAAGTAATACTGGCATATGCCTAACAGTAAAAATTAGACCTGATTTTGTATGTCTATGTTTCGAGAAAAAACGCCAATTCAAGGATGAAATGCAACACCTAGAGATCTTTGCGTAAAGGGACTCATAAGGATATTCTGATATTAATCACAATAATTAGGATACCCTCATGAGCTTTGTCCATCTTACCACCACAGAAAGAAGTGAACTGTATAAACTAAGAGTAATTGAGCAATTATCTGTATCAGAGATAGGTCGTCGCTTGAAGCGAAACAAAAGTACGATTTCAAGAGAGTTATCGCGCAATACAGACGAGCGACAGATTGGCTATTTGCCAGATACTGCGGTTGCCCTGATGAAAGCAAGACGGAAACAAGCAAAGGTAAGATTTCAGAGCATCAGTGCTGAGACGATCGCCGAAGTCAAACAACGGTTAGAGCAACACCACAGCCCAGAGCAACTAGCAGGGAGAATGGAAAGGGAGGGGCTAGGTAAAATCAGCTATGAGACGATTTATCTGATGATCTATGCAAACCATCAAGAGATGGGAATATATCAACAATATCTGAGGCAGAAGCAAAAGCAACGAAGGCGCAAAGGTCGCCATCAGAAGCGAGGTGGCATTCCCAATAGGGTAGGGATAGAGAATCGACCGAAGATTGCAGATTTAAAAACAGAGATTGGACATTGGGAAAGTGATACGGTAATCGGGTGCAACCACACAGGTATCGTAGTTACGCATGTTGATAAAGCATCGAAGTATTTACTTGCTGGACTAGCTAAGAACAAGACGATGGATGAGATAAACAGAGTGACATTCAATCTATTTGAGCCTATAGAATCAACATCTCGAAAGACAATGACCTTTGATAATGGAAGAGAATTCTGTGGGCATGAGAAGCTATCTGAAAGATTGAAACTAGAGACCTTCTTTGCGAATCCATATCATTCATGGGAACGTGGATTGAATGAACACACCAATGGATTAATTAGAGAGTTCTATCCCAAAAGTACAAACTTTAAAATCGTGAAAGAAGAGGACTTTCAGAAGGCAGTGAATTTGATCAATCACAGACCCAGAAAATCACTTGACTATCGTACTCCTTACGAAGTATTCTTTGCTTCATCAGAACCCGTTGCATTTCATCCTTGAATTGGCGAAATAAAGATTATTTGTCGAACAAGTTTCATATTTGTAATCTGGTAAATTTTGGGTTTCCAAATATTCTTTCCAGCTTTGTATTACTCTATCTGCATTAGGGATTTTAAGGTAAATTAGCATTCCTCCATCTTTCTGATTATGGTCGCCAATTGAATATCTTTCAGTTAACTGCATAAATCCTTTCCATAAATAAGCATTGCCATCATGAATTTTTGCTTCACCAATCCATTTATATCCTCTACTATGTTTTACTAATAAGTCAGTATGACCTCCCACTTTTGAATCGTGTGAAGCCTCATATCCAAGTCGGCGAAGATTGGGAGCATGTCACTTTTGCAAAAAGCGAGAGAAAGGAGGGAGAATAGAATAATTTAGATACCAGTAAAAGCATGACACCAGAACAAGCCGAGAAATTACAAGAACATGTGCAGGAGATCGCCAAAATACTTTACGCAAATACCGAACTAGAAGCGCTAAAGACATTTTCAGGGATCGAACAAGCCGTGCGAGAACAGATGCAACAGCATGTGATGCCCGAAGTAGGAATTTTTTTGTCTCAACAAGTACAGGAACAACAGAAGGACGAGAACGCAAGCTCAAAAGCATCCTTGGAGAAATAACTGTAACCACTCAACAAGCAGAGCAACTGGGAATTAAGGCACATACTCGTCTGAGTCCATACCTGGAAATGTGTTGTTTGCGAGTCAGTGCAAATAGCTCCTATGAACACACCGAAGCAGATGTGACAATATTTACAGGAATTCGAGTCCCAGCCAAGACCCAACAGCGTTTAGTCCATCGACAAACCTTTGAATTACCCCAAGCAGAGCAAGAGATTAACGAACTGAGTGCAGATGGCGGTAAGATCCGCATCAGAACACCTGTGGGAGAAGAATGTCGATGGCTAGACTATAAAGGAGTGAGATTGCATGAGTTTGCTACTGGAGCTAGCTTTCAGGACAATCAGCAGTTAGTCGATTGGGTACGCCAGCAACCCTTGAGTACGCCAATAACTTGTTTAGGGGATGGACATGATGGAGTATGGAATTTGATTAAGCCCATGGCTACTGAAGAGCAACGACGTGAAATTCTCGATTGGTATCATCTGATGGAGAATCTAGAAAAAGTGGGTGGTTCAATACGTCGCTTAAAAGATGCGAGAGCTTTACTTTGGAAAGGTAATGTTGATGATACTATTACTCTTATTGAACAGTGTAAACGTAGGCAGGCTGTTAATTTCTGTGCCTATCTCCGAAAACATAGACACCGTATTGTCAATTATGATTACTATCAGAGTGAGCAGATTTGTTCTATCGGTTCAGGAGCAGTTGAGTCTGCGGTAAAGCAGATTGACCGTCGCACTAAAATCTCTGGTGCTCAGTGGAACAAAGAAAATGTCCCTCAGGTGCTTGCCCATCGTTGTGCTTATCTCAATGGTTTATTGGCTTTCTAGACTATCCCAAAAAAGTGACATGCTCCCGCGAAGATTAACTAATGTGTCCAGAGTTAATCGATCTTCACTATCATTTTGTTTAAGTTCAGGATTCTCTTGAATATCCTGAATTATTTCATCAATATCTTGATGAAGAATCTTAATAAATTCATCGTAAGTATCTACTAATGCTCTTGAAGCAAAGTGTGCCAGTTTGGGTAACTGAGATCTTGCACCATTCAAGAAAAGGGGTTGCAGAAAGAGCAGAAATGTGAAAAAAAGGGCGTAGTAGTAAATTAAATAACGAGCATGGAAAGCATCGTTAAGCACGCCCAAGGGCTAGTGTATAGTCTTCTGTGTTTGATGCCAAGTGTGTATCAAACAGCAAGTCTCAATGCAATACTAGGACTATTTCTCGAAGCACAAAGGCATCCTTATCCAGAACATACACAGATAAAATCAGCGAGTGCACTCAGCCGATTTCTCAATCACTATAACTGGTCAACGAGAGCAGTAATTCGGTCAACACGGCAGGCTATTTTGGGACAAATCGCCAAGCATCGCCCATCGAAACAAGTGCCATTAAAGATACTGATAGACTTGACTACCCTAGAAAAAAGCGGCAAGTTTTTACATTTGAGCAATCCCACCCAAAACGAACCAGACCCATGGGTGAGAATACTAAACGGAAAGCGAGGACTACATCTGGTTGTACTGTATCTGGTCTATGGAGAGTGGCGCGTACCATGGAGTTTTAGAGTATGGCGCGGCAAAGGATACCCCAGTCCCTCTGACTTAGCTTGTAAGTTATTGGGGACAGTACCCAAGCAACTAACCCAAGGCAAGACTGTGATTGTCCTTGCTGATACTGAGTTTAGTACGGTGAAGTTTTTCAATACTGTCCGCGCCAAGACTTGGCGCATCGTTGTCGGTGTACGCAACAATCGTAAACTTCAAGATGGCCGTACAGTCAAACAACTTTATCGTCATGGCAAACGTGGACAACAAATTTTGCTAGAAGGGCTAACTCAGCCTTTGACGATCTCTTGGTTTTGGCTCAAAAGAGCTGATAGTAAACGGGAGTTACGCTTTGTTGTCTCTTCTCATCCTTATTCTGGTGCTTATCTGGTGATGTTAGGTCGTAAGCGTTGGGCGATTGAGGGATTCTTCAAAACCATCAAACATCGCTTTGGTTTGCATTGTTTTGGGCAATCTACAAAACTTGGTGTTTATCGTTGGCTTATCCTCTCTCTGCTTGCTTATCTTTTGGCCCATTGGATTGATCAATGGTCGAGTCCTCCTGTCTTGGACTGGAAAGCTACCTGTGATTTGACACTTTCCGTTTTATTTCCTTCTGTCCTTTGGTTGAAACTTCTTAGGTATCTCCAAATTAGTGCCGATATTGCTGCTCGTCATGGGTTTGAAATTATTCTCAAACCCATTCCTACTTAACTCTTTCAGGAATGGTGCAAGATCTCAGTTAACATTACTGTTTCTTCAGACAATTGTTTGAGAGTCAAATTTTCAATAATTGACATGTTGATTTATTTACTTATAGATTCAAATAGATAACTTGGTTTAAAGTACATAAATACTTTGCTTTCATAATCATCGACAATTTCACCTGTTTCTGGATGATAAAGCTCTCCAGTCTCTTTTGCTAGTTTTACTTCAGAGTTTGCAAGAGGATAGGGGAAGCTATCATCTTCTTCAATAAGTTCAAACCCTACTTCCAGTAGTTTTGTACCATCACCAATTAAATATTGGATAGCTAGAAGTAAGTCACTATCTTTATAGTGTGTACTTATAATATTTCGTAATCTACCATAGGTAATATGTGCTAGCTGATTAGCAGGAAATTGAAGCAAATAATCAAGTATAGTCGCGCAGAGTTTTGATTGAGGAGTTTCTCCCCAATTTTCATTAATTTGCCTTAATATTCGTTCCTTACTATCCATCATCTTTGAGATACTCATTTATTTTTTCAAAAACAAATTTATAGTCCTCTTGACAGCTACATTTTCTAATTATTATATCTTCAAGAATTTGTTTTCCAGCACTTAAATCTCGACAATGCCCTTGTAGAAAAAGTTCAAGTTGGTTTTTGATATCTAACGACTCTGAAATGGGAGAATCCCATAGAATAGCAAGTCGATAAGGATCAATATCTTTTACAGCAGCTTTTCCAGCTTTATGATATATCTCATCTCGTAAATCAACCGAGCCAAGTCGCATTCTCTCAAATTTTATAGACCCTTGAGTGGTTGTAAATGCAAGTTCACCCACTTTTCCTTCACCTTTCTTGTCATACAATTTTTTAATAAGAGGGAAAAAATTTACAGGAGCCTTGAGAACAGATGGAATACCTAAAAGCCTTTCTATAAGATTATTAAATTGACCAGCTATTTCTAAAGTATATTTTTTTCTATCTTGAAAAGATATATTGCGGGCTACATCAACTCTGACTTCTATATGAGGTTTATGTTTCCATAAAACAACAACATCAAAAAATTGGCGAAAATAATTCTTAATTCCAAAAAGTTCATCATAGGTGTCAAGCTCTTTCTTGGTTGCTGGGCTAAGGTCAAAAGTATTAATTTCAATTCGCTCAGTAAAAAATCGCTTGGAGCAGAAAATTAAGTTTAAGTTCTCATCAGATTCTACTATCTTGACTAGACTTAACTCTGAATTCGTCGCTCTTAGCTTATCTTCGGATAAAGGGAAAGGATATGAGTCTCGAAAATCAGATTTTTCTATTTTATGCGTTTTAAGCAATTTGATAATCTTATTAATTCTTTCTCTATCAACAGGAAATAGCTGAACAGCTTTTTCACATATCAAAAGGTGATCGGAATAGAAATCATTTAACTTTTCGAGTTCACTAGAATAATCTTTTTTTCCTTCACTAACTTCCTTTAATATTCTGTCAACTGTATTCTTTGCCCCGCGAGATACTGGAAGATCTGAGAGATTCAAAATAGCACTCATTGTTGGAAACGGAACTCTATCACGAAGAGAATTTAGTAGAAGTTCAAGTGACATTAGTAGTTTGTTCACAATTTTTTTACATATTATCATGGAATCACACTCTTTAAATTATCGTTTCTAGCTTGTTATAAGAAAAATAATAAAAACATGACTTAACTTGAATAATTTAATTGTATTTTAGGATTATTTCATTGTTAATTGCTCGCCCATTATCATTCCCGTCATCAATTAAGTTGCTAAATTACCCTCTCCTATTTAGCCGCTCATTTAGAGAGTTTTTACGATCATATGACTAGATACCCAAACAACAATTAATTTACATGTGACATATAGGCGATTAAATCATATGATTAGCGTACAATATTCGTGCAACTGTAGCGATCGCAGTACACATGTAAATAACTTTGGGAGAAAACTATGCCGCGTGGTGGGAAACGTCAGGGAGCAGGTCGTCCTGCGGGTACTGGCAAATATAACGAAACAACAAAGGCTGTGAGGTTACCAATTAGCCTAGCTGATGAAATTTTAGAAGCACTCGCTAGAGATCCGCAACAGGTAGAACCAGCAACCATTGTCTCATCTATTTTTAAAACAGACAACTATACAAAATGTCGAGTGCCCCTCTTTCTCAATCCTGTCGCCGCAGGATTTCCCGCCCCAACAGAAGATTACATAGAAGGCAAAATTGACCTCAATCGTCATCTTGTCAAACATCCTGACTCAACCTTTTTGGTTCGAGTAGTCGGAGAATCAATGCAAGATGCAGGTATACATCCTCGTGACTTACTTGTAGTCGATCGCTCTCTTGAAGCCATCAGTGGCAAGGTAGTCATCGCTGTGGTCGATGGAGAGCTAACCGTGAAACGCCTGCGTAAACATCGCAACAAATTATGGTTAATGCCTGAAAACCCGAATTTTCAGCCCATAGAAATTGGCGAAAATATGGAGCTACATATTTGGGGAGTAGTCACAAACGTAATTCATGCCCTCTAATGAAAATACAAGCTATAGAGATGTAGAGCCAGCAAAAACCAGTAAAAATATTGTTTAAGTAGTTTAAAACAATATTTTGGCTATAAATGGGGGATGACATTTGGCTTTGATTATCGTACATTAATCAAAGAGTTTTTGGTCTTGTCTATGAATCGCCTTCCTGACGCTTCTGCACCGATCCTATCCTTATCTGCCTCTAAGGCTCGTTCCTTTGGTATATCTGAAAATATTGTTGGCAACAACTCCTCTTCTGAGTTCTTTGCGGTTTGGCAAATGCTCTGTTCGCGCCTAGATGCAATCAAAGGAAATTGGCAGGTTAGCTTTTCTTCACCTGTAGCAGTATCGGACTACATCACCATGCGTTGTTTCTTAACTATTGGTGATATTACTCGTGAGGCAACAGGCAGTGATAAAGGCTGTTTAATTCAAGTAGGATCTTCCACGATTGGCGTTCATGCACCTGAGCGGGCTATGCTCAATGCTTTTTGCAATGCGGCAGTCCATTTTGGGGTGATTCTCCCCTTCAGACATCTTCGTACCAAGAAACCTCCAGACGATAAACATGACTTAGAGGCTGTGGTCAGTATTCTTCGTAAGATTCAGCGTAAGCAAAAAATGAAACGCGGTTTCAAGGCTTTAGCTAGTCTTACTAATTTGATGTCTCGCCAAACATAGATCCAGAAATGAGAGGCAGCGCTTTGCGCCGCCTCTCATTTTATATAGCTGTCGCCATTCTTGTTAGGACATAAAACCCAAATAGTGAGAGGCTGTGCTTCGCGCAGCCTCTCACTATTTGGGTTTTGATTTGTCTTGATAAAAGTGGCTAAGGCTATAAAACCCAAGAAAAGAATAGCTGCGCGAAGTGCAACTATTCTTTATCTTGGGTTTTATACTTGCTCAAATGACATAATCCGAGTAAATTACAGTCCAGCAAATCAATATTGCAGTTATGTAGGAACTTGTAGCTATGTCGGAGAGTTATGGACGATTAAAAATCACAGGACTAATTGTCAATTTAAGCTTTGGCTTGACTAGCTATATTGGGTTTACTTTGCCAATATTTGCGCAAACAAGAGCTAATACCCTAACACCACAAATTATTACGCCATCGTTGCGATCGCCTTCGACACAACCTCCTGTCCAAACGCCAAAACCTCTTCCCTCGCCTGACGAATTATTAAACCCATCACGCCAGCCTAGCTCTCCTCAAAAAGAAATACCTGTAACTGGAACGATCACGGTTAATCGATTTGAGGTTTTAGGTAATACAGCATTTTCTCAAGTAGAACTTGATCAAGTTCTACTTCCCTTTACTAAACGTCCAATCACTTTTTCGGAACTGTTAAAAGCCCGATCGCTGATCACAGATTTGTATGTAAATAGAGGATATATTACCTCTGGCGCATTTATTCCTACCCAAGATTTGCAGAATGGTGTAGTTAAAATCCAAGTAATTGAAGGTGGGCTGGAAGAAATAAAAATTACTGGGGTTGAGCGGTTGAGTCCAGACTATGTGCGATCGCGGATGAATATTGCTACAGGTGCACCACTTAATCGCGATCGCTTGATTCAAGCCTTACAAGTTCTCCAAATCAATCCTTTAGAAAGCATTTAAGAATGCAAGGGCGCACCAAAACAGGTATAAATACTGATGAAGTCTAGTATCAACCAGTCAAGATGCGCCAACCCTATAATACCGATTTATCAAGCAAAGAGTGGGAAATAATTGCGCCAATGCTGCCAAAACCGTCAAAATTGGGGAGACCACCAAAAACAGATTTTCAGGAAGTGATGAATGGGATTTTCTACATAACCAAGAATGGTTGTACATGGGAAAATCTGCCCCATGATTTCCCACCATATTCAACAGTCTACTTCTACTTCCAAAGATGGACAAAAACAGGAGTTATAGCTGAAATCAATCACCAGATAAGTGCACAAGTACGTTTGGCGGATGGTCGAGAAGAAACACCGAGTCTAGCAAGTCTCGACAGTCAAAGTGTTAAAACAATGGATAGTGCAGGTAGTCGTGGTATTGATGGCGGTAAAAAGATTAATGGTCGCAAGCGCTTCATCATGGCTGATACATTGGGTTTGGCCATCGGGGTTATGGTATGCCCTGCAAACGTTGGCGAGAGGGCAGGGGCGATGAAACTATTAGAAAGTTTGAAGTATCCAATGAGACGATTGCAGAAGATATTAGTTGACAAGGGATTTTCTGGTGACGACATACTTTAGTTTGGACTAATGGGCAGGTATGAGAGAGGAACCAAAAGACACGAGAAAATTGAGCAGGAGCTTGCAATAGCAAAATCCAGCTCAAAATTGAGAAGAGAAGCAGAACCTAAATGGCAATTGGATGGGTTGGCGCAGGAGTCTTTTCAGTTTTCTTTCTTTTTGAGGCGTGTTTTTTAACAGTCGGATAGCGAATACGAGGAGGAAGGCGATCGCCTAAGGAGCGTCCGGGCGATTTACCGCGTAGTTTAGGAGGGATTGCAGGAGTACCAATCGCGGCAATAATTACCGCAAATGATTGAGCGACACGACCAGGAGCAAGATTATCCTGAGGAGACTGCCAAGGTAAAGGAGCATCAACACAATCGAGACGAGCGAACCAAAGTTGCCAAGTCATTAAAGGCATCAAAGCACTCCAACGCTCAGCCGCCTGAGTAGAGGTAATCTGGGGCAGAGTCCAATGTAACCGTTGCTTGGCAAAACGATACCAATGCTCTATGGCAAAGCGACGCAAGTATTTTAACCAAAGAGTTTCCAAAGCAGGCATAGTTTTACCCAACCAAGCCAACCACATGGGCTGAAACTTACGGTTGCGCCCCAAGGGTTCAATCACCTCAATTCTAAAAATCTGCATCGGTCTTTCTGGAGAAGTACGGAAATGAAAGTCACGCCAATAAGTTACCCGTACCCGACCTATTTTTGGGTCTGTAATTTCTATAGTGGTGTCGGCAACAGCCCAAGTTTCTGGGGCATTCAGTTTGAATTTATGCCCATGTTTACAAGGTGCACCACGACCGCTATAGGCAGACGGAACTCCCCAAACACAGCGATTAGATGCCAAACGTAGTAATAAATCCGCCTCAATATTCGCTGTTGCTTTCACAAAACTTGCATTCCCATATCCTCGGTCATAGACAGCTAGGGGGCGTACGCTTAACTGCTTTGTGACTTGTTTGAGTTGGAAGGCAGCTTTACTCACAGGAGTCTCGAAACTGGTGATCCGCTCATGTTTTATCGGTAGCGCCCAACTCCCACTTGCTTCGGGAATCCACGCCAACGTGCTGTAGCTTTGTCCTACGCCGATACTTTCGTCTTTGCCATGATGGAATCCTCTTTCCTTCAGCGTTTCCGCATCTGGTCGCAACCACACGCTATTATCTCCAGCCAGACAAGGTTGCTCTTCGGTTGGGATCTCTTGCACCATTAGTTTCATCAACTTTCCTCTTGCTGGTCGGCTATCGCGCAGTCCCTCATAAATACTTGACCATTTTCGCCGAAATAATGGATTCATTGACAGACTCACATACGAGCTAATGCTCGGACTTGTCAGGACGGCATCCATTAATTCAAATACTGCATCTTTTCCTGTTCCTAGGTATTCATATATCGACTTGCGAAATTCTTGTAATTTTTGGAAAATCATAGTAGTCAATGTCAATTTGGTTTATTGATCATTGCTCTTTTGGCAGTTTGTGACATTCACTTCCTGCCTTTCTTTTCTTCTTTTTAGTCTAAAGTCCAGGACATAACCAAGTGGGTTAAAGACAACTTTAATTGCATTTGGGAAGTAAGCAAACGGGCGGAAGCGCAGAAAGGTTTTGTTGTTGAGTCAAAGCGTTGGGTTGTGGAGAGAACCTTCGCTTGGATAGGCAAATATCGCAGACTCAGCAAGGATCATGAATTTTATGAGAATACCTCGGAGTCCTTTATTTACCTAGCTTTGATCCGCAAAATGCTTAGAAATCTTACTGCTGTCAATTCTTAAATGCTTTCTTAATTGCGAGTGTATCCGCTGAGCTGTCCGCAGGAACACGTGCTGGGCAAAATATTCTCGAAGTACGGATTCGAGAAGCAAAGTCTTTGAGTGCGCAACTATCGCTAGATAATAACCGTGCTCCTAGTGTTGGTTCGTTGCGTCGCAAAGTCCAAGTTAGTGAAGCAAATTTAACGGGATTGGGCGATACCCTAAGTGTGGGATATAGCAACACTGATGGAAGTAATTCCTATGATCTCAGTTATACATTGCCTATTAATCCTTACAATGGCACGATCGCATTTGCGTTTAACAATGGCAATAGCAACGTTCTAGAAAAGCCTTTTAATATATTGGATATCTATGCGAATTCCACATCCTATGACTTTACTTTTCGTCAACCCATTGAGCAAACTCCCAGCCAAGAAATAGCGATGGGTTTTACAGCTTCCTATCGTGAAAGTCTAACTAGTTTATTAAAAATTCCATTTCCATTGTCCGCAGGAGCCGATGATAATGGAGTGACAAAGATTGCGGTTTTACGTGCATTTCAAGAATTTACACAGCGCTCTAGCCAGTCGGTGATCTCATTGCGATCGCAGTTTAGTCTAGGACTAGGTGGTGTATTAGGTTCCAATGTAAATACTAGCTTCCCTGATAGTCGCTTTGTTTCATGGCGAGGACAATCGCAATATGTAAATTTGCTTGCACCTGATACTTTTCTGTTACTACGAGGCGATCTGCAATTTGGCGATCGGGCACTTTTGCCATCGGAGCAAATTGGCTTTGGTGGACAAGATACCCTACGCGGCTATCGTCAGGATGTCTTGCTAGGAGATAATGGATTGAATCTATCCGCAGAGTTGAGAATGCCAATATTGCGAATACCTGAATGGGAAGGTTTATTGCAAATAGTTCCATTCGTTGATGCCGCCGCCGTATGGACAAGTTCTGGAGAAGCAACCTCTAGTTCTAATACATTGTTAGGTACTGGCTTGGGCTTACGTTGGCGAGTTGGTAATACTTTAGATCTTCGTCTCGATTATGGTATCCCTTTAATTTCTGTGCCAAATAGTCGAAATACAGCACAAGAAAATGGGCTTTATTTTAATCTCAACTTCACAGGTTTTTAGAACCCATTTAAGAATTGCCTAGACCTCCTAAGTTCTCCATTTTTTAGATGAGACATAAACAAACCTCAAGAGAGAGTTGGGGGGGGGGGGGGGGGGGGGGGGGGGGGGGGGGGGGGGGGGGGGGGGGGGGGTGGTGGGGGGGGGGGTGGGGGGGGG
>JALQCR010000006.1 GCA_023336205.1 Pseudanabaena sp. Salubria-1 | reverse complement strand
AAAAACAAACCATGTGTTTTAAAAAACAAAAAAAAAAACCACGCGCCCCCCACCCCCCCCCTCTTCTTTATTAATTAGGTTTTAGTAAGTTTCAACGTGCCAACGACCGTCACGCTTCATTTGCTTCTCAAAATCCTTCCAAACAGCACCATTCTTTTCAGCAGTCTTAGTCATGAATTCCGAAATGCCGTCTTCCATGCCACGCAAACCACACATATAGGTATGGGTAGTTGGCTTTTGCAGCACTTCCCACAACTCGTCAGCATATTCAGCCATGCGATTTTGGATGTACATCTTTTCGCCCTTGGCGTTCTTTTGCTCACGGCTAATCGCCACATCGTAACGGAAATTACGCTTGTGTTTGTAGGCTAGCCATTCAAGGTCAGGCTTGTACAAAACTGTTGTGTCAGTTGGCACACCAAAGAATAGCCAAGCTAAGCCATTAAATTTATAATCTTCATGCTTTTCTTTGAACATCCGCCATAGGAAAGCACGGAAAGGCGCAATACCAGTTCCTGTAGCAATCATGATGATTGTGGCATTGGGATCGTCTGGCAACAGCATTTCTTTGCCAACTGGGCCAGTTAATTTGACATCATCACCAGGTTTGAGATCGGTCAAGAAGTTAGAGCATACTCCTTTGATGGTTTCACCTGCTTCGTTTTGATATTCTAGACGCTTGACGCTTAAAGATAGGGTCTTACCATCAAGATCATCTCCGAGGCGAGTTGAAGCGATCGAGTAGAGACGAAGTTTATTCGGTTTACCATTTTTGTCTTCACCTGGTGGAACGACACCAATACTTTGACCTTCTAGGTAACGAAGGTCGCCTCCAGAAATATCGAATTTGACGTGACGGGTATCGCCAGCAGCACCTGGTCTGACCAGTACATCATTAGAAATACATTTTGCTGTAAATGGATTAGCAGGGCGGTAGATATTGACGGGAATATCTTTGTCTGAATTTGCACTCATGAGAAGTTATATGGACGCTATATGACAGAAGAACACGAAGTCATTATATTTTCAAATGTGACTTGTCTGTATTTTGTAGCTTAAAGATCTCTTTAGTGGGGCAAACATTACATGTTTGTTAATATTTCGCACATTTTTGCCCCAAACCCAAAAAATGAGTTGTGGCGCGAAGCGCCGTAACTCATTTTTTGGGTTTGGGTTTGTTTCTGGCTAAGTAACATAGTCAAAATTTGGGGTGGTCTAGGCTTTTTCTCCCAAATTTTGGATAATCAAGACATTGTTCTTAGCAGCTTTGGGGCAGCTTGTCTATGTTATTATCGATACAATTGCTACAAATTATCAACTTAAGGTACTTGCTACAAACTACTTGTTCGTAGTAGTAAGCGAAAAGTATCTGGAAATGCTTCAAAAACAAGTTTTGCTTAGATCGCGAACAAGATCAGTATGAGTCTAGAGGAGGCTACTTTGCGAACAACGGGTGCATTTGCTCTCATCGATAGTGTGAGACGACAGGGTGTTAAGCATATTTTTGGCTACCCTGGTGGAGCAATCCTGCCAGTGTACGATGAAATTTATAAATCTGAGGCAAGAGGGGAAATTAAACATTACCTCGTGCGTCATGAGCAGGGAGCCGTCCATGCTGCTGATGGATATGCTCGTGCCACTGGAAATGTGGGTGTATGCGTTGCGACTTCAGGTCCTGGAGCAACCAATCTGGTGACGGGTATTGCTACAGCCCAAATGGACTCGATTCCAATGGTGGTGATCACAGGGCAAGTTCCTTCCTATGCGATCGGCACGGATGCATTTCAAGAAACGGATATTTGGGGCATTACTCTACCAATTGTTAAGCATTCCTATGTGATTCGGAGAGCTGAAGATATTGCGCGGATCGTTGCCGAGGCTTTTCACATTGCGGGGACTGGTCGCCCTGGCCCCGTATTAATCGATATTCCTAAGGACATTGCTCAGAAATCATTTGAGTATAGTCCTGATGTGAAGATTGATTTGCCTGGTTATCAACCCAAGGTCAAAGGGTATTTGCATCAAATTGCCGCTGCGATCGCGTTGATTCGTGAAGCCAAAAGACCATTACTTTACGCAGGCGGCGGTACGGTACTTGCCGATGCCCATGTTGAGCTTGCTGAATTAGCCAAACGTTTTCAGTTGCCTGTGACCACTACCCTGATGGGTAAAGGTGCTTATGACGAAAATAATTACCTTTCCGTTGGCATGTTGGGAATGCATGGTACTGCCTACGCCAACTTTGCCGTACAGGGTTGCGATCTATTAATTGCTGTCGGGGCAAGATTTGACGATCGCGTTACAGGTCGTCTAGATACATTTGCGCCTGAAGCTAAAGTTATTCATATAGACATCGATCCAGCTGAAGTTGGTAAAAACCGCAAACCTGACGTGCCAATCGTTGGCGATGTGAAGGAAGTATTGCAGGCGATTCTTGAAGCCACAAGTTATGAGGAAAATATTCAAACCAAAGATTGGTTTGTTCAGCTTGATGAGTGGAAAGAAGACTATCCTCTCGAAGTTCCTACCTATGACAATGTGCTATCACCGCAACAAGTCATCTATGAATTTGGTAAGCAAGCGCCCAATGCTTATTTCACTACTGATGTAGGTCAGCACCAAATGTGGGCAGCCCAGTTAATTAAAACTGGTCCTCGCAAGTGGATTTCAAGTGCTGGACTTGGCACGATGGGCTATGGAATGCCTGCGGCGATGGGAGCAAAAGTTGCTCTTCCAGATGATCAAGTAATCTGTATTAGCGGCGATGCTAGTATTCAGATGAATATTCAGGAGCTTGGCACATTGGCGCAGTATGGCATCAAGGTCAAAGTGATCATTATTAATAATGGTTGGCAAGGCATGGTGCGTCAGTGGCAAGAAAGTTTCTATGATGAGCGATACTCCTCTTCTAATATGGAAGTGGGTATGCCTGATTTTGTGAAGCTTGCTGAAGCCTTTGGCATCAAGGGCATAAAGGTAATTGAGCCAAGCAATTTGCAATCTGCGGTTGCAGAAATTCTTGCTTATGATGGGCCAGTGTTTGCTGATTTCTGTGTTAAGCGCAATGAGAACTGTTATCCGATGGTTCCCCCAGGAGCAAGCAATGCGGAAATGGTTGGCTTGCAAACTCCTAAGCGGAGGCTAAGCCAAGAAATGTCAGAGCCTGTGCCTCATTTGGAACGAGTCTTAGTCTAGGACTACGCCTCGCAGATAATTCAGCAAGTGATGCTTTGCAGCACTTACTGAATTATCTATGGGTTTGAGCACAAAGTGATGTAATACCAATTCACAGAAGTGTTGCCACACTTTTGTGAATTCAACAATAAACCCAGTAAGGGTTTTAAAAACACAAAATGGCTAAGCCATTTTGTGTTTTGGTATAAGAGAAAATCCTCGCTCTCAGTGCGAGGATTTTCTCTTTTTGATGAAAATTAGTGACGGTGCTATGCTTTTGCTTTGTTTATGTGAAAATCTATGACACCAGAAAAATCTTATCGCCCAAATGTGGGGATTATTGTTTTTAACCGCAAAGGTGAAGTGCTAGTCGGTGAACGTGTTGGTGTGCCTGATTCATGGCAATTTCCACAGGGTGGAATCGATGAGGGTGAAGATCCTCAAGCAGCAGCTTTGCGTGAACTATATGAAGAAGTAGGCATAAACAATGCTGTCTTGGCTTATGTACATCCTGAATGGTTGTATTACGATTTCCCGTCAACCTTAAAACTGTCGGGAAAATGGGCAAACTATTGTGGACAAAGACAGAGATGGTTTGCTTTTTATTGGGATCATCCTGCGTCTGACTGTAAGTTAGATATCCACGATCGCGAGTTTCGGGTGGTGCAATTTATGGCGATCGATAAGACTCTTGATTCAATTGTTAGATTTAAAAGAGAAGTTTATCAACAGGTAGTTAAAATCTTTACGCCCGTAATTCGCGATTACATTGGGAAACTACCGTAATGATAATTAAGCTCAAGAATTAAGAAATCTGAAGCCATTGAATTAACAAGATAGGTATTCCTATAGGCTTACATTATTGCCAGAAAGTAATACTGATCTTGCTCTGGTTTTAGGAGTATAAAAAGTGAATTTTTCTAAATATATCCGCTTTATTCATCTAGGGATAATTTGGCGTAGACTTGCTCTGTTTTTGATTACTATTTTTGCTGTGATTGGCTTACAGCATTTTATTATTGAGCCTAGTTTCTCTGCTTCTAGTTCGTTGTCTAATGCGATCGCTTCGTCTTCTCTAATTACCAAAAACAATAGCGATCGGCTCATTGCTCAAGATAGCAATGTGGATTCATCTAGTCTTAGAACTTACGACTCTCTGACTGAAGAAGAGAAAGCACTCTTTAACAAAATCCTTAGTGGTGCAGAAAACTCATGGGAGTCTCAAGATGAGACAATGGTAATACGGGCAAATTCGATACGAAAATCTAACTTTTCGCGTTTAGCAATAGAAGCAGAGGCAGGAGGAGGATTAGTTCTAGGCAAAATCTGCAAAATAGGAAGAGATTTTTGTTGGTAAAGAAGAGTGTGAAGCTGACGGAGACCGAGTTGCAGAAAACTCAAGCCGCGATGATCGTGCCAATCAATCGCAGCCCTTTGCCCCAAACGCACCAACATTATGCCAAGAATTACAGCAATCAGGTTAGCCGTGGCAAGGAGCATAAATAAACAGGTAAGAGCTTGAGCATCACGGAGATGAGAGCTAACAACATTAAAAGCCGCCGACTTATAGTCTTTAAAATGGGGTTCGATTCCACCAAAGCGTTTGCCATAGAGAGCAAAAGTCTGTAATGAAGGGGGAATATCGCTAAGGACAGCCCATGAACCGTTAGCCATGTCTAGGTTAGCCGTCGCTAAATGACAATTAACATCACCGAGTACGGTGACATCGGGAACTAGATAAGCTTGCTCTGCGGGAGGTATCAGTTGTTCAACACGCTTGGTTGTACCTGTTGGCAGAGTCACTAGCAGATCGCTCTTTGCGCGAATTGCCCAAGACCAGTGATTTTGCTGTAACCATCGGATTAATTCCCCATGTTCAAAACCTCGGTCGGCAAGCAAGGTCACCGTACTTTGTGGCGGCAATAGAGAGCGTACTTGTTCTAAGACGGGACGATAATGTTCAAAGCCAACTGTAGCGCTGCCATGCTCTAGTACTACTTGAGCTAGAGTAATCGACCTCCCTCCCCAAATCAAGCATACTTCTATAAGACAGAATTTATCCCACAGTATACTTGTGTCTAAGGCTAGTTCCAACGATTCTCCTGCAAATGCTTGGAGAAAGTGCTTCACCAATGGGTTATAGAATCTCTCGGCGATGATATGTGGATTATGCACAAAGTAGCTTAGTCTTTCCATCTGACTTCTGGCTTGGCACTCTCGATGGCTCAAATAGGGCAACCAATGACTCAGACTTGCCCTTCCTGATTGCAATATCGCGGCTACTGCCTCCGCAAATCCTTGGAGATGTCGCTTATCTTTTGGCTTGAGCCATTGACGCAGTTGTTCTTGTAGCTGAAGATATAGGTGGGGCATTTGTATAAGATCTTTTGTTGAGGAACTTGAGTATCTCATCTCTTGCCCTTTTTATTCCTCTTGTCTCATTTTGAGATTCTATGCCTGTCAACCCTTTCCAGACTTTTCTGCACCACTAAGAACAAAATCATACTTTTTGCCAGCATCTTTGGCTTAGTGGTTTATGTTTTCACCAGTTTCTGTTTGATGAAAATTGCAGATAAGCTGGAAATCCCTAATAGTTGGCTGGCATGGATTCCGATCGCCCAAATCTGGGTGATGGTTCGTGCCGCAGGTAAACCTGGTTGGTGGCTAATTTTATTCTTTATTCCGCTTGTTAACTTTGTGATTGGCTTAATTGTCTTCTTTTCAATACCAACGAGCCTGAATAAATCATCTCTCTATGGTCTATTACTTTTTGTGCCAATATTAGGTGTATTTCTCTACTTTGGTCTGTTAGCCTTTACCTAAAAAGAAAGGGACGCGATGCGTCCCTTTCTTTTTAGGGGCTAGTAAAGATTTCAGGCATTGCTGACCAATTGCCAGATGGAATAAAGGCTGCCCAATAGTAGGGATATTGATATTTTTTGAGTAGATCTAACTGAATCGTTTTGAGGGACTGGCTGCGCCCTTGATTTGCCTTGAGGTTTTTGTAGTAGCTCTCGACTAACTCCCTCGAAACTTGGTCATTGACTTTCCAGAGGCTCATCACTTGGCTCTCGGCTCCTGCGAGGGTAAAGGCGCGGCGCAATCCATAGACACCTTCGCCGTTGGAGACTTTGCCTAGCCCTGTTTCACAGGCGGAGAGAAATACGAGTTTGGTTCCGCGCAGGTCGATGGTGGTGACATCTTGGGCGGTGAGTAAGCCATTGCAGTTTGAGTCGGAGTCGCTGCAAGATTGGCGTTGATTGAAGTTGGCGAGAACAAGGGCGGATTGCGAAAGGGGATTTTGGCGGATCGGGGTGTCGGGGTTGGTGTTGGGTGGATCGGGTAGGAAGAAGCCGTGGGTGGCAAAGTGGAGAATGCTAGGGTTGCGAAGTTTTTTGGCGGCGGATTTGGTGGCTTGGGACTGGCTTAATAATTGCGCCTGTGGCAAGAGGTTCTGAATGGCGCTGGTTTCGGCGGCGACGTTGGGGAGTTGACAGAATATTTGGTTGGCGAGGGAAGTTATTTCTTCACCTCTAGCAGCTATTTGGGTTGGGCAAGGATTGCGACCGATGCTGGCGATTAATTTGTCTGAGGGTTTGCCATAGTCAGGGTCGGAAAAGAGAACAGGATTTTGGAGATTGATGCCCTTGCGGTTTTGGCGGAGCAAGTCTCGTCCTGATGAGAGATAGGTGATGTCGTAGGTTTCGAGAAGGAAGCGTTTTTGCTGGTCAACGAGGGCGGCGAAGGGGATGAGGTTGAGATCGCTATCGGGGGAAATCAGCAAATGACGGGCGTTGCCAAGCAATGGGCGGATCGGTTGCATGAGCTTTTGGTCAAGTTCACGGGCTACTTGTTTGACTTCGGCTACGGTTAATTGTGGATCGACATCGCGATCGGGGTTTGTGAGTGGGCGGCTGATGGCTTGGCGAAATGTTTGAATTGATGGCTCTAGGGTTGCGGCTTCGCCGAGATCTACCCATTTGGGTTCGCCTTGGTTCTGGAGGATATAGGCAACATAGCGAGGTTTGCCCCATTTGTCTTTATTCAGTGCGGCTTTAGGATTGAATGGGCTGTAGCGAAAGAATTCGATTAGGACTGCATCGGTGGGGATTTGTTTTTGGACTGCTGCGATGGTGACGGTTTCGTTAATTGTTTGCAGTTCGGCACTGCGGAGGTTAAGGTTGGATTCTAGTTCTTCGGCTTGTTGTTGGAGGGGGCGATATTTGTCGATGGGGGTGTTTTTGAGAGCAAGGTTGGCGAGTTGGCTTTTGAGGGTGAGCCATTGATCGAATTGTGGTTGGATGTCGGGGGTGATGTATTGGCGGAGGGTTTGCAGGTTGGTTGATACAGCAAATACCGATCAAACCCGCCACAAGTCTAATAAGCTAAAAGTATTATCAAGGAAAGATTACATATGGCAGCATATTCGCTAGATTTACGAAAAAAGATATTAAGTGCTTGGGAAAACAAAGAAAATACGCAGAGAGGCATAGCTAAACGATTTAAAGTAAGCTTGTCATTTGTTCGAGATTTTTTGCGTCGGTATCGAGAAACAAATGAAATAGCAGCAAAACCCCAAGGAGGAGATCGGCGGTCGAAAATCAAAGGCAAAGATGAAGAATTAGTAAAGACAATTGTTGAAGCGCAAAATGACATATATCTCAGAGAGATCAAAGAAAAACTACATGAAACAAAGACAATAGAAGTGAGCGTATCAGGATTGAGTCGTACGCTTAAGCGCTTAGAATTAGGGCGTAAAAAAAAACTTTAGTAGCCAGCGAACAAGCGACAGAAAGAGTGAAAAAATTGCGTTATGAGTTTCGTCGTTGGCTAGATACGATAGATGTCAAAAACCTTGTATTCATTGACGAGACAGGGCTAAATCTAGCGATGACGAGGCTTTATGGTAGATGTCAAGGAGGATGTAGGGTATATGATGACCGTCCAGGTAACAAAGGTAGAAACATCACTTTAATTGGAGCCATGAGTGATGAAGGGTTGATTGCTGCGATGACTTTTGCTGGTAGTCTCAACACCGCCAGTTTTTTGGTTTTCATTGAGAAAATACTATTGCCTCGGTTATGGGTTGGGGCAATTGTCGCTATGGATAATTTGCCTGTACATTACGCTGCAATGGCTAAAACCCTAATTGAATCCGTTGGTGCTCAGGTTAAGTTCATCCCTCCCTATTCTCCTGATTTATCGCCAATCGAGTTATGTTGGTCAAAATTAAAAGAGATTATTCGCTCGGCTAAAGCTCGCACAATTTCGGCTCTTGACGACGCAATTACTATGGCTATTAATTCTATTACTGATGAAGATGCTCTTAATTGGTTTCATCATTGTGGGCTCTGCTTCGACCCTTTTAGTTAGCTCCTTTTGTGGCGGGTTTGATCGGTATTTGCTGTAAGATATCGAGGAGACGACCTTTGCGTTGCAAAATAGACCTCTTGCAGAACCAAAAACATGTTAGATTTATAAGCTTTTTATCAGAACTCAAATTAAGCGATGAAATACGAAGCCAGTCAAAATCTATCAGCGACAGAATTTAAACGGTTATTTGGAGTAAGAAGAGAAACATTTGCTCAAATGACGGAACTAATGCAACAAGCAGCCCAAAGCAAAGGACAAGGTGGTGTAGAACCAAAGCTAAGTCTAGAAGACCAAATATTGGTTACTTTGCAGTATTGGCGTGAATATCGCACCTATTTTCATATTGCTAGCGACTGGGAAGTGTCAGAATCGACGATTTGCCGCATCGTCAAAAAAGTAGAAAATGTCTTAATTAAATCGAAAAAGTTTCGGTTAGCAGGAAAAAAGTCATTATGGCAGGAGAAGGCTCCAGCCATAATTGCCATTGATGTAACTGAGACAAAGGTTGAGCGCCCTAAATATCACCAGAAACATTTTTATAGCGGTAAGAAAAAGCATCATGCCCTCAAAGCCCAATTGGTGGTCGATCTGACTAATTTCAAGATAGTTTGTACCGCTTACGGTAAGGGCAAGCAGCATGATTTCTCATTATTCAAGGCAAGTGGAGTTCATTTTCACGCACAGACACAAGGTTTGGCAGACAAGGGTTCTTTAGTTTGGACTAATGGGCAGGTATGAGAGAGGAACCAAAAGACACGAGAAAATTGAGCAGGAGATTGCAATAGCAAAATCCAGCTCAAAATTGAGAAGAGAAGCAGAACCTAAATGGCAATTGGATGGGTTGGCGGAGGAGTCTTTTCAGTTTTCTTTCTTTTTGAGGCGTGTTTTTTAACAGTCGGATAGCGAATACGAGGAGGAAGGCGATCGCCTAAGGAGCGTCCGGGCGATTTACCGCGTAGTTTAGGAGGGATTGCAGGAGTACCAATCGCGGCAATAATTACCGCAAATGATTGAGCGACACGACCAGGAGCAAGATTATCCTGAGGAGACTGCCAAGGTAAAGGAGCATCAACACAATCGAGACGAGCGAACCAAAGTTGCCAAGTCATTAAAGGCATCAAAGCACTCCAACGCTCAGCCGCCTGAGTAGAGGTAATCTGGGGCAGAGTCCAATGTAACCGTTGCTTGGCAAAACGATACCAATGCTCTATGGCAAAGCGACGCAAGTATTTTAACCAAAGAGTTTCCAAAGCAGGCATAGTTTTACCCAACCAAGCCAACCACATGGGCTGAAACTTACGGTTGCGCCCCAAGGGTTCAATCACCTCAATTCTAAAAATCTGCATCGGTCTTTCTGGAGAAGTACGGAAATGAAAGTCACGCCAATAAGTTACCCGTACCCGACCTATTTTTGGGTCTGTAATTTCTATAGTGGTGGCTGCCCCAGCCCAAGTTTCTGGGGCATTCAGTTTGAATTTATGCCCATGTTTACAAGGTGCACCACGACCGCTATAGGCAGACGGAACTCCCCAAACACAGCGATTAGATGCCAAACGTAGTAATAAATCCGCCTCAATATTCGCTGTTGCTTTCACAAAACTTGCATTCCCATATCCTCGGTCATAGACAGCTAGGGGGCGTACGCTTAACTGCTTTGTGACTTGTTTGAGTTGGAAGGCAGCTTTACTCACAGGAGTCTCGAAACTGGTGATCCGCTCATGTTTTATCGGTAGCGCCCAACTCCCACTTGCTTCGGGAATCCACGCCAACGTGCTGTAGCTTTGTCCTACGCCGATACTTTCGTCTTTGCCATGATGGAATCCTCTTTCCTTCAGCGTTTCCGCATCTGGTCGCAACCACACGCTATTATCTCCAGCCAGACAAGGTTGCTCTTCGGTTGGGATCTCTTGCACCATTAGTTTCATCAACTTTCCTCTTGCTGGTCGGCTATCGCGCAGTCCCTCATAAATACTTGACCATTTTCGCCGAAATAATGGATTCATTGACAGACTCACATACGAGCTAATGCTCGGACTTGTCAGGACGGCATCCATTAATTCAAATACTGCATCTTTTCCTGTTCCTAGGTATTCATATATCGACTTGCGAAATTCTTGTAATTTTTGGAAAATCATAGTAGTCAATGTCAATTTGGTTTATTGATCATTGCTCTTTTGGCAGTTTGTGACATTCACTTCCTGCCTTTCTTTTCTTCTTTTTAGTCTAAAGTCCAGAAGGGTTATCAAGGCTTACAAAAGTTGCATCCTAACTCGCAAATTCCTATCAAAAAGCCTCAAAATGGCTCATTATCCAAGGAGGATAAGCGTTTTAATCGCCAACTTGCACGTCAACGTATTGCGATTGAGCATGTTAATCGTCGCTTGAAGATTTTTAAGATTCTCTCTTTACCTTATCGTAATCGTCGTCGTCGTTTTGGTTTGCGTTGTAATTTGATTGCCGCCATTTATAACTTTGAAGTCGCTCTTGTTGCTTCTAAAACTTTCTCTGCTCTGGATTAATTTTCAGTTCTGCAAGAGGTCTAATGGTGGTTAATGCGAGGCGAGTGGCGGCAGGATTTGTCGGCGCGGATTGGACGTGGAGAGAAATAGTACCGTTTGTTGTTCCAGAAACGGTTTGCATATAAGCCTGTTTTTGGGTTTCTGTGCCAGTTGCCAGATTCAATTTTAAATTAACTTCTTCAATTTCAAGTCCCTTTTGTAGGAATGTAATGGCGCGATCTATATTCCCCTGAACCTGATACAACACTGCGAGATTATTGAGGCTAGTGGCGATAAGGGGATGATCGGCTCCTAATGCTTTTTCAGAAATCGCGAGGGAACGTCTATAAAGTGGTTCGGCAGATGAGACGTTCCCCTGTGCGGCATACAACACTGCGAGATTATTCAGACTTTGGGCGACATCAGGATGATTGGCTCCTAATGCTTTTTCTCGAATCGTGAGGGAACGTTTATAAAGTGGTTCGGCGGTTGGGTAGTTCCCCTGTGACTGATATAAAAATGCGAGATTATTGAGGCTTTGAGCGACAGAGGGATGCTCAGATCCTAAGGCTTTTTCTAGAATCGCGAGGGAACGTTTATAAAGTGGTTCGGCGGTTGGGTAGTTCCCCTGAACCTGATACAACACTGCGAGATTATTGAGGCTAGTGGCGATAAGGGGATGATCGACTCCTAAAGCTTTTTCTAGAATCGCGAGGGAACGTTTATAAAGTGGTTCGGCGGCTGAGTAGTTCCCCTGTTGTCTATATAGCTCTGCGAGATTACTGAGGCTATTGGCGACATCAGGATGATCGGCTCCTAAGGATTTTTCTCGGATCGCGAGCGAACGTTTATAAAGTGGTTCGGCGGCTGGGTAGTTTCCCTTTGAATCATACAACAATGCGAGATTATTGAGGCTATTGGCGACATCAGGATGATCGACTCCTAAGGATTTTTCTCGGATCGCGAGCGAAAGTTTATAAAGTGGTTCGGCGGCTTGGTAGTTCCCCTGTGCCCTATGCAACGCTGCGAGATTATTGAGGCTAGTTGCGACATTGGGATGCTCAGATCCTAATGCTTTTTCTGAAATCGCGAGGGAACGTTTCAAAAGTGGTTCGGCGGCTGGGTAGTTTCCCTGTGAATCATACAACGCAGCGAGATTATTGAGGCTATTGGCGACAAGAGGATGCTCGGCTCCTAAGGCTTTTTCATAGATCGCGAGGGAACGTTTATGAAGTGGTTCGGCGGCTGGGTAGTTTCCCTGTGAATCATACAACAATGCGAGATTATTGAGGCTAGTGGCGACATCGGGATGATCGACTCCTAAAGCTTTTTCTCGAATCGCGAGGGAACGTTTAAAAAGTGGTTCGGCGGCTGCGTAGTTCCCCTGAGACCTGTATAACCCTGCGAGATTATTGAGGCTAGTGGCGACATCGGGATGATCGACTCCTAATGCTTTTTCTCGAATCGAGAGAGAATGTTTAAAAAGTGGTTCAGCAGCTGGGTAGTTCCCTTGTGACTGATACAACGCTGCGAGATTATTGAGGCTAGAGGCGACAAGGGGATGCTCGGATCCAAATGCTTTTTCAATGATCGAGAGGGATCGTTTAAAAAGTGGTTCGGCTGCTGGGTAGTTCCCTTGTGACTGATACAACGCAGCAAGGTTATTGAGGCTAGAGGCGACAAGGGGATGCTCAGTACCTAATACTTTTTCTCGAATTGTGAGAGAACGTTGTGCTATGGCAATTGCCTCTCGATATTTCCCCTGATTGTAAAATTGAAAAGCCTGCTCATGGAGTTCCAACGCTTCCTTCAATGCTGCCGATCGATCCTTATTTTCCACAGAATTTGATTGACTAAAACTCGGCGCAACCAAAGGAACACCAAACATTCCCAACATCAAAATCAATCCAACCCGACTCACACTCACCGCCACACCAACTTTACGCATCATTTCATTCTCTCTAAAGAAAAGCTTCAATACCCAGATCTCCGACTTTTTTGTGAACTTGCAAATCCCTGTTGATGGCAAAGAAAAAGTCGGAGATCTTAGCCTTTACACAGATGATCCCTGTAGATACAAAGGGCAAAGCATTCCCACAGAAATCTATAAGTTTTCAGATAATTTTAATTGGGAATGCTTTGCCCTAACCTCGCAATGCAGGGACAAGCGATCGGTGAAAGCATGGAGGGTTTAGCATTTGCGTTTCAAGATTGTAGTGGGAAGTATAAAAATATTGGCGCAAATGCTAAACCCCTACGAATTTGTGTTTATAGGGACAACGCGAATAATTTATGTTTTTAACGCGATCGCTTTGGTGACTTTGCGGCTTTTGGCAGTTTAGTACTAGTTTTTTGCAACTTTTCGACTTGTTTGAGGCTCAGTCCAGTAATTTGTACAACCAAGTCCATCGCAATATTAGAGCGCAACATATTTAAGGCAATCTGCTTAGTAGCTTCAGCAATGCCTTCAGCCTTGCCTTTAGCCTTGCCTTCAGCTAATCCTTCCTGCAAGATTGATTGGTAGATAACTGATTCTTTCATGATTTCGCTCCTTAGTAATCTTTGGATGATTTCTTGACTCAGGGCTATACCCGATATTATAGCGGTCGATGCAGCTACGTTACTTTGCACCCGCTTATCAGCAATATTTTTGATTTGCTTCGCAACTTGTCTTAACGTTTCTTCAGGGTTATCGGTTTGTGACAGCGCGGCAAAAGGTAACAGTCCTTGATATTTTTGAAATATCTCCGTAGGCTGTTCCCAGAGTCTAATCACATTAAATTTATGATTTAGTTCACCAGCATTGAACGTGTTTTCATATACCAGAGCCGATCGACTGGGAGTGAGGTAAATGACGACTTGATATATTTCTGTGTCTGCAAATTGTCGATACAGGCGCAGTCGATAATCAGCCATACGGAGAGGAATATTTTTATTTGCCTCTGTCTGAAACTCAATGTGGAGAATGATTTTTGATGACTGGAGGAATATTACCGAGTCAGCGCGAATCGGCTCAACGGAGAGTTCAGAGGGTTTGAGGGTGGTCAGAGCGATCGCTTCCCCTAACAGCCAACTGGCAAAATCAGTGGGGAAGTTTTCAGCTAAGAACTTACAGATATTGTCGATCATAATTATTATGACTTCATTTAATTGCTGGCAATCCTTTCAAATCGCCGAACTTGTAGCGCACCAACCACGACTCCCATTCAGACTGAATTAGGCGATCGCGAGGATTAGTTCGGCGCAACAAATCTAAGACCAACAAAGCATCATATTCAAACGCCCGATAGCGCTCCCATAAAGCCAACTTCGAGGGAACCTTAGCGTCAACCAGAGAAACCCTTTGCAACTCACCCACCACAAAATCATCAATTTTGCGATTTTGTGGATCGCAAATGATACTAAATTTCCACTTATAGCTTTGCCCCACAGCAAGCTCTTTGATGTTGGGTTCAGTTGGTAACACCACTCGCAAAATCCCCGACTGAGCAGACAAACTAAAAGTCTGGCGATAAATCGACTTGAGATCGTGATCGCGTATTGAGAACTCTACCTGACGCGCTGTAGTAGTTGGAACAAAAAACAAAAATGTTGGATAAGCAGCAGTAGTGATCACCTTCTTCGGCACAGACGACAGGAACTCAGGCGCAACCGTAGAGCAATTATTACCGCGTATCGTCGGATCGGTTGGTGGCGGTGGATCGTAAGAGGGAATAATTTGTGCTGTGAGTGACTGGCTTGGCATTGCAGCGATCGCACAAGCCATCAATACCATTGTCCTAAGAAACCTCGTCTGACTAAGAATTTTCATGAATTTATGGGGTGTAATCCAGCACAAACAAACAAGCGATGTAATTTACAAGATCTTACGATGAAATACAATTTTCGCCACAACCTCTATCTGTAACCAATTACGCGATAAACCTCCACAGACTGCACCCGACCCTTTAAAAATATCGCTCCCCAACTTTCCACATCATAGAGATTCTCTAAATAATCCAGCGTTTCCTGTGCGATTAAAATGCGACAGTCTTCATCTTGACGTTCCTTCTCACAGGACTCCAACCGTGAGGCAATATTCACCGTATCGCCAATTACCCCATATTCCAACCGACTCTTACCGCCCAAACTGCCCACCATCACCGCCCCCGTAAAAATCCCCACCCGCATCTCCACCTTTGGCAATCCCTGCCGCTCAAATTGCTGATTTAAGTCAATTAGCGCCGATCGCATTGCCAAGGCACAAGCCACCGATCGCCGCGCATCCGTGGCAATCTCCGACTGTTGCTGAAGAGCGATCGGCACACCAAACACCGCCATCACACTATCGCCAATAAATTTATTCACCACCCCCTGATGCAACTGCACCACATCCGCCATCACCGTCAGATATTCATTGAGCCAGCCCATCACCCGTTCTGGATCTGCCCCTTCCACAATCGTACTGAAACTCCGAATATCCGTAAACAGAACCGTTGCGGTCACATTTTGCCAAGGCAACCTACCAGACTGCAACAGGCGATCGCGTCCTTCCCAAAGTGCATTGGCAATCTCTGGTGAAGTCTGTTGACCCAATAGCCGCATCATCATTTGTTGCTGTTGTTGAAGCTGATATTGGCGATCGATCAAGGTGGTAATGCTCGCTAGCCCAAACGCCAATGCAGGAGCCACCACAGGAATCCAACCCTGTTGCAAAAATAGAACATAGCTAAGTCCAAATAAGACTACTAGAAATAGAAGTTCAGTGAGGATGAGAATAAGCGGGTTGCGAATACTCCAAGTTAAGCTAATCCCTGCGATCGCCCAAATCAACATCCATAAAAGCTCTTGCCACTCTGCCCAAAACCAAAACAGGCGATCGCCATCTAGCACTGCACTAAGCAACTGACTGGTAATGTGAGCTTGCACTTCCACTCCTGCCATTCTCACAGTTCCCTTAGCTGTCGAACTATAGGGAGTTAAAAAGACATCCTTGAGGCTGGGCGCACTTACACCAATCAGCACAATTTTACCTTTAATCAAATCAGGATTCACTTCCTTTTGCAGAACTTGAGAGAGCGTCACCCGCTGCAATGATTGGGAAGAACCACGATAGTTAATCAGAATTTGATAGCCGCCACTATTAATCGTTTGATAAGCTCCCGAATCTGATTTGAGAAGGGGAAATGTTACTTCTCCTAATTAATATTCTTTTTTGGAATTAAAAGACGGATTAAGATTCTGACAAACTAAATCCTGGCGCTGTGGGCGATCGCGAGGACAGTCCGCTCGCAAATAAGCATTGAGCAATTGAATTGATAAAGAAGCGCGATTAGTAAATAGCAACACCCTCCGCATAAACCCATCAGGATCGGCAGGCAGATCGACTAAGCCGACCTGTTCTTTGGGTAACTCAACGGGTGGATCGATGCGCTCGTTCTGATTGTTACCACTGCTAACTGCGGCAATCACATTGGGCTGTCGCAATTGGGCAATTAGTTCACTGCGTTCTGGCTCAATGGGAATAATGCGCTGAAGGTTCAGATCTACGGCGATCGCGGCGGGTTGATGGCGGTTTAGTTCGGATAGTGTCTGAGCGACAAGGCGATCGGTTAATGGCCATTTGTATTGTTTGATGTCGCTTTCGGTGATCGTGACCAGTAACAATCGCGGATCGGTTACTTTGTCTGGACGCGATCGCATCATCTGGTCAAAAACCAGTAGCTCTAATTGTTGCATTCCCCCTAGTTGTCTGACTCCATATAGCATCCCCAAAATAATCGCGCTACTGACAAACGCCGACCGCAAACTCGACAATTTTAATTTTGTCAATTTTGGCAACTGATATTTTGACAATTGATATTTAGGAAATAGCGATTTTAGCCCTTGAAACTTTTTTAGCATTGGTATCGATAACAGGCTTAATTGCAATTAGAGTCAGCATTGGTTAAGCCTAACTCTAATTGCTTTATCGGATCTATAGCGATCGCCATAATGCTGAGGGCGAATTAAACCCATAAACTCATAGTAAAAAAAACTGCAAATGCTACACAATCATTTCTGTGGCAAGTTTATTTGCAATCGCCTCACCTTGCAAAATCTCCGCTAACTTCAGCGCAAATGCCATCGCTGTCCCCGCGCCACGACTGGTCACCACATTGCCATCAACGACCACAGGAATTGTCAAGTATTCTGCAACTTGCATTTGATCTTTGACAGATGGATAGGATGTGGCGCGTTTATCCTTGAGTAATCCTGCTGCGGACAGAACACTAGGAGCAGCACAGATGGCGGCGACTAGCTTATTTGTGGCAGCATGGGCGATTAACATTTTGGCAATTCTAGAATCTTCTCTAAGTCGAAACGTACCTGCTCCGCCAGCAAGGACGATCGCATCAAATTGACTAGCATCGACTTGCTCTAGCAGTGTATCGGCAATAATGGCGATCGCATGACCACCGATTACAGTTTGGGTGGCTAAACCTGCGGTAGTTACCTCAACCCCAGCACGACGCAACACATCAATAAGTGATTGCTTCTATTTCTTCAAAGCCTTCAAATAGAGGAACAAGTACGTTAGCTGAGATCTTGCACCATTCAAGAAAAGGGGTTGCAGAAAGAGCAGAAATGTGAAAAAAAGGGCGTAGTAGTAAATTAAATAACGAGCATGGAAAGCATCGTTAAGCACGCCCAAGGGCTAGTGTATAGTCTTCTGTGTTTGATGCCAAGTGTGTATCAAACAGCAAGTCTCAATGCAATACTAGGACTATTTCTCGAAGCACAAAGGCATCCTTATCCAGAACATACACAGATAAAATCAGCGAGTGCACTCAGCCGATTTCTCAATCACTATAACTGGTCAACGAGAGCAGTAATTCGGTCAACACGGCAGGCTATTTTGGGACAAATCGCCAAGCATCGCCCATCGAAACAAGTGCCATTAAAGATACTGATAGACTTGACTACCCTAGAAAAAAGCGGCAAGTTTTTACATTTGAGCAATCCCACCCAAAACGAACCAGACCCATGGGTGAGAATACTAAACGGAAAGCGAGGACTACATCTGGTTGTACTGTATCTGGTCTATGGAGAGTGGCGCGTACCATGGAGTTTTAGAGTATGGCGCGGCAAAGGATACCCCAGTCCCTCTGACTTAGCTTGTAAGTTATTGGGGACAGTACCCAAGCAACTAACCCAAGGCAAGACTGTGATTGTCCTTGCTGATACTGAGTTTAGTACGGTGAAGTTTTTCAATACTGTCCGCGCCAAGACTTGGCGCATCGTTGTCGGTGTACGCAACAATCGTAAACTTCAAGATGGCCGTACAGTCAAACAACTTTATCGTCATGGCAAACGTGGACAACAAATTTTGCTAGAAGGGCTAACTCAGCCTTTGACGATCTCTTGGTTTTGGCTCAAAAGAGCTGATAGTAAACGGGAGTTACGCTTTGTTGTCTCTTCTCATCCTTATTCTGGTGCTTATCTGGTGATGTTAGGTCGTAAGCGTTGGGCGATTGAGGGATTCTTCAAAACCATCAAACATCGCTTTGGTTTGCATTGTTTTGGGCAATCTACAAAACTTGGTGTTTATCGTTGGCTTATCCTCTCTCTGCTTGCTTATCTTTTGGCCCATTGGATTGATCAATGGTCGAGTCCTCCTGTCTTGGACTGGAAAGCTACCTGTGATTTGACACTTTCCGTTTTATTTCCTTCTGTCCTTTGGTTGAAACTTCTTAGGTATCTCCAAATTAGTGCCGATATTGCTGCTCGTCATGGGTTTGAAATTATTCTCAAACCCATTCCTACTTAACTCTTTCAGGAATGGTGCAAGATCTCAGTTAGGCATATTTCACCAAATTTTAAAATGCGTTGGCGTTATTTCTTTAAGTAGTTCATCGATTTGACAAAAGACCGCAATGATAAAATATTCTATAGAAAACGTGATGCTTAATGCTAATACCAAAACACAAAATGCGCCAATTCAAGGATGAAATGCAACACCTAGAGATCTTTGCGTAAAGGGACTCATAAGGATATTCTGATATTAATCACAATAATTAGGATACCCTCATGAGCTTTGTCCATCTTACCACCACAGAAAGAAGTGAACTGTATAAACTAAGAGTAATTGAGCAATTATCTGTATCAGAGATAGGTCGTCGCTTGAAGCGAAACAAAAGTACGATTTCAAGAGAGTTATCGCCCAATACAGACGAGCGACAGATTGGCTATTTGCCAGATACTGCGGTTGCCCTGATGAAAGCAAGACGGAAACAAGCAAAGGTAAGATTTCAGAGCATCAGTGCTGAGACGATCGCCGAAGTCAAACAACGGTTAGAGCAACACCACAGCCCAGAGCAACTAGCAGGGAGAATGGAAAGGGAGGGGCTAGGTAAAATCAGCTATGAGACGATTTATCTGATGATCTATGCAAACCATCAAGAGATGGGAATATATCAACAATATCTGAGGCAGAAGCAAAAGCAACGAAGGCGCAAAGGTCGCCATCAGAAGCGAGGTGGCATTCCCAATAGGGTAGGGATAGAGAATCGACCGAAGATTGCAGATTTAAAAACAGAGATTGGACATTGGGAAAGTGATACGGTAATCGGGTGCAACCACACAGGTATCGTAGTTACGCATGTTGATAAAGCATCGAAGTATTTACTTGCTGGACTAGCTAAGAACAAGACGATGGATGAGATAAACAGAGTGACATTCAATCTATTTGAGCCTATAGAATCAACATCTCGAAAGACAATGACCTTTGATAATGGAAGAGAATTCTGTGGGCATGAGAAGCTATCTGAAAGATTGAAACTAGAGACCTTCTTTGCGAATCCATATCATTCATGGGAACGTGGATTGAATGAACACACCAATGGATTAATTAGAGAGTTCTATCCCAAAAGTACAAACTTTAAAATCGTGAAAGAAGAGGACTTTCAGAAGGCAGTGAATTTGATCAATCACAGACCCAGAAAATCACTTGACTATCGTACTCCTTACGAAGTATTCTTTGCTTCATCAGAACCCGTTGCATTTCATCCTTGAATTGGCGATGGCTACGCCATTTTGTGTCTTTAAAATGCTTATAGGGTTTATTTTTTAATTCACAGAGGTGTTGTCACACTGTTGTGAATTGGTATTAGTCGTATGCTCCAACATTGTCGGCTGTGAGTTTTTTTGTTATTTCATTTAGCTAAACATCATGTATTCATCAGATTTGCTTGCATGAAATTGTAGAGGCGATCGCAGTTTGATTGATTTTCTGGATTTTTTTGCAGCTATTCTCATTTTAAAAATTGTTTTTTTGAAAGTCAGCCTGCGGCTGACTTTCAAAAAAACAATTTTGGGTTTCCCCGTGCCTGAGATACTGGGAAACCCAAAATTGTTTGCATAATGAGAACTGCTGATTTTTTGAAATTTAGATTGGGGTTTTCGTTAGTTTTGTGTAACAATTGTAGATCGCACTTTTAAGTAATCTCACAACTAAAAAAATGGCTAAAAACAAAGGTGTCCGTCTCGTAGTTACATTAGAGTGCACCGAATGTCGCACTAATGCTAACAAGCGATCGCCTGGTGTGTCTCGTTATACGACCATGAAAAATCGTCGTAATACAACCGCAAGATTAGAACTCAAAAAGTTCTGTCCTCATTGCAACTCTCATACCGTTCATAAAGAAATCAAATAGTCCACTAATCCAATAACTAAAACCGCGTAATCCCAATCATGGCAATGAACTCCTCTTTTTATCGCAAGCGCCTCTCCCCGATCGCGCCTGCTGCCAAAATCGATTATAAAGATGTCGAATTACTGCGTAAATACATCACTGAGCGTGGCAAGATTTTGCCTCGCCGCATTACAGGTTTAACTGCAAAGCAACAGCGTGCATTGACGACAGCGATTAAACAAGCTCGTGTAGTTGCATTACTGCCTTTCATCAACAAAGAAGGTTAAAAAGTAAAGGACGCGATGCGTCCTTTACTTTTGTAAAAATAGAGAGACGCAATGCGTCTCTCTATTTTTTATAGGCAAAGAAGGTTAAAAAAGGACGTGATGCGTCCTTTTTTATAAGAATAAAGAGACGCAGCGCGTCTCTTTATTCTTTATAGGCATTGCTCGATTACGGCAATGACCGATCGCGAAAGACTATCAAAGTCATAGCCGCCTTCTAACCCAAATAAGATTTTTGTGGTTAGCTCTAAACACAGATTCGTAAATGTGCCAAAATCCTCTGGATTTAACAAAATACTTGCCAAAGGATCGTCAGCATTTGCATCAAATCCTGCACTGACAATTAAAAGATCGGGATCAAAATTTCGTAAAAACGGCATGATCTGATTTTCAAACACAGGCAAATATTCTGCGATCGCTGAACCAGATCGCATCGGAATATTCAAAATATTGTCATGATTTCCTGTCTCATCTTTGCGACCTGTCATCGGATAAAACGGCGCTTGATGCGTTGAGACATAGGCAATATCAGCACGATCCCAGACAGCCTCCTGTGTACCATTGCCGTGATGGACATCCCAGTCAAGAATGGCAACACGCTGGAGATTTAATCGATCAATTGCAGACATGGCTGCGATCGCAGCATTTCCAAAAATGCAAAAACCCATGCCCGAATGAGCACGCGCATGATGACCAGGGGGACGTGCTAGTACGAAGGATGGGCGACCTGACTCTAAAACAACATCAACACCATCAAGCCATGCACTGAGGGCAAGTAGGGCAACATCATACGTTTGAGGCGAAGCGATTGTATCGCCATCAATGTAGCCACCACCGCGCTCGGTAATTGCCTGCAAAGTTTCAAGATATTCTTGAGTGTGAAAACGAAGAACTTCTTTTAGGATATTTTGTCGATCAGTTGGTTCTTGCCAGACTAATTGTGAGGCGATCGCTGAATTTTTTAGAGCCGCAACTATGGCTGTAAGCCGACCAGCTTTTTCTGGGTGATAAATCCCAGTATCATGACTCAGAAAACTGTCAGAATAAATTATTGGGAATTTATTGGTAAATTTTGAAGAAGTTGAAAAGGTATTTGAAAACATACGTGCTTTTGCTGATCGCCAAATCAATGAATAGTTGTTGTCACCATAGAGACTAGCGTTATACTTTTAAAATCGTGGATTTGTTTGAAATCTTTTATAAGTAGCTAAGCAAAATTAAATATAAAACTGCAAAAACTTTACCCGCAGCGGGCAGTAAAGTTTTTGAATTTATTTTTTATTATGCCAAGTTACGGTAGTCCTAAAAAGGAAAGGACGCACACGGAGGTAAAGAATCGTTGTAATGATGAATAAAATTCCAAATGGCTCCAATGTGATTTTCCAATTTCTTAGAAAAGGATAAGGTCTTTCTAACTAGTCTTGATACTCGTTGACGTAACGTACAGTTGAATCTCTCAATATAGTTGGTCTTTCCCGTTTCTTTCCCGACAGCCCTATGACGTTTGCTGGGCAGGACAACTGGATAAGACGAATAGAAGTCAGTATAAATAACCGCACATTGGCGATAGACGCTAGGCAACGATTCCCATAACTTCTGAGCTGATTCACCAGTGCGATCGCCTATATAACAACCGACAATTTCACGAGTCTCGGCATCAATGGCAAGCCATACCCACTGTTTATTGCCTTTGTCGTCCACAAAAGACCACAATTCATCCATCTGTATGGTCAAACGGCGTTTTGGTTTTGGTTCTACCTCCACCTGCTGAGGAACGTTTTCATATTTATGATTGACGTAACTTTGCAACCATCTCTCTGACACCTTGAGGACTCTGGCAATTCCAGCTAGTGGGATTTTTTCTAGTAGTAGTTTCTCAAGAAGGTCATAAGTGTCTTGGGTACGCTCTGAAACTCTCTGCCACTGTGGATTTTCTACAAATTGACGACCACAGTCCCGACATTTATAATTTTGTTTTCCATGTCGTGTACTGCCGTTTTTTACAACGGATACGGACTGGCAGGATGGACAGGATGGCCTTGCTTCTGACATTACTTTACTTTGTATCAACTATCTGGATATTTTCCTACATCCTTTCCTTTTTAGGACTACCCAAGTTACTTAGTTCCACAGTAATTTTACTTGGGTCTTTCCTGTGGTCGAACCCTTACCGCCAATGCAGCAAACAGATGTAGAGATGCAAGCCGTGCCAAAAGAGCTTGCCCGATCCATCCAAGAGATTATTAGTCTCTACAAAAAACATAACAAACAGAATATAATCCAATCCCTAGAAAATCTGATCTCTACAGTAAAAAGAGGCACAGATAAACCATTCTTAACAGATCTGTCCTTAGGAAGCGACCAAAATAATTTAGAAACAGAAAATGAAGAGGAATTTCTTAAAAGTTGGGACGACATCTTCAATGTTCAAGTTTATATTGATACTGAAATTTTTGGCGAATTAGATCCAAGACCTCCTGCTTTAGTAGAGTTAGACAATAGCAATGACAACGAAACAATAATCCAGCATACTGATGCAACTGAAATTTATGTTCAGGCATGGAAAGAACTGGCTCAGAGTATGTCATCTTTCCCAGATGATTTGTTTACTCGACTCTGGACAACTGCCGAGATTGCCAAAATTTTGGAATGTTCTCCAAGCAGTTTACGGCGATCGCGTCGGACTGGGCGATTACCAATTAAGGTCAAAGATCTGATTCTGGATTGTATTTCTCACGATGGCAAACGGAGTTTATGGTTTGTACGCCCCTCCTAACTAATTTTTGAGTTGTCAATGGCTACGGCGCTGACAACTCAAAAATTGGTTTTACAACTGGTAATCGCTATACAATTTAGATATATGTACCTATGGACATAAATTTATAGATGTCTTTTCAAGATCTACGCAAACGATTTTTGCTGAGTAACATATCGCTTTATTGGGTGTTGCTTGTACCGTTTGTGATACAAATTATCGGGACTGTAGGGCTGGTAGGCTATTTATCCTATCGCAGTAGCGAGGTGGCAGTTGATAAAATGGCAAATCAGGTAATGAGTGAATTAGGCGATCGCATCGAGCAGAACCTTATTAATCATCTCCGCAAGCCAACTGAAATCAACCGCAATAACGCTGCTAGCATCAAGCTGGGAATTCTAGACTGGCAAGATTTGGCGACTGTAGAGAAATATTTTTGGCAACAATCGCAGATTTTTCCAGAAGTATCCGCATTAGCGATCGCTAATGAGAAAAAAGAAATTCTCATCATAGAAAAATTAGATGATGGTTCTCGTGCGATTAGACTAAGAGATAAATCAACTAATAACATATGGGATAACTATTTAGCTGATAGTGACGGCAATCGCCTCAAGCTGCTCAGACGCTCAACTACATATGATCCTCATAACGATCCACCGAATAATCCTTGGTATGGACAAACCAAAAATGCAGGGCGATTGCTGTGGAGGATAAATGTTTCTTTGGCAAATCCAAATAACCCTTCACTTATTGCGGTTAACTTTTTACCATTCTTCGATCGTGACAATAACTTTCAGGGGGTATTAGGAGCTTCGATATCTCTGACCCAATTAGGAGATTTTCTCCAGAAACTCAAGATTGGGAAAACAGGACAAGCCTTTATCATTGATCTCAATGGACAGATGATTGGTATGTCAACAGGGGAGATTCCTTTTCGTCAGGGTACATTGACACCATTAACGCAAGACAAAGAGACTCTCGCTAAAAATGTTGATCCTGAATATCGGAGACTAAGTGCTTTTGATAGCCAAAATGCCACAACCCAAATAACTGTCAATCATTTAAAAGAACGTTTTGGTCGTCTAGAGAGTATTTCTGAACATCAAAAGTTTCGATTTGAAAAGGATGGCATCCGATATTTTGCGCAGATCGCACCGCTAAAAACTGAATTTGGAACTGAAGATTTAGATTGGCTCTCAGTAATCGTGATCCCAGAATCTGACTTTATGTCCGAGATTCAAACAAATACTAATTGGACAATTCTTTTCTGTGGACTGATTGTGTTTGTTGCAATTGGGATTGGGTTACTTACAGCTCGATGGATTTCTCGTTCAATATTGAGGTTGAGTAAAGCAAGTGAATCGATCGCAAAGGGCAATTGGCAAAGTTTACCAGAAGACGTAGAGATTGCTGAGCTCAAAACTCTAGCAACATCGTTTAACTGGATGTCTACCCGACTCCATCAATCATTTTCACAAGTGGAAAATTCTCTGCGAGATTCAGAAGTCAAATTTTCGACAATTTTTCAGGTAAGTCCCGATCCTGCATGGATTGCGACATTAGCCGAAGGAAGATGTTTATATGTCAATCAAAGTCTGTGTAATTTTCTAGAAGCTTACTCAAGCGATATTATTGGCAAAACATGTGTACAACTTGAACTATGGGAGAATATTGAAGATCTCCATCATTATAGAGAAGTCCTAATTAGTAAAGGGATTATTCAAAATTTTGAAGCAGTAGTTCATACAAAGACGAAACAGAGAAAAACAGTATTAATATCGGCTAGTACTATATGTATAGACGATCAGGACTGTGTGATCGGTGTCATGAAAGATATTAGCGATCGCAACCAACTAGAAATTACGCTCATTGAGAACGAGTCAAGATTAGAAGCATTTCTAAATAATATGCCTGCTATTAGCTATATCAAGGATCTAGATGGCAAGTATTTAAATGTTAATAGAGAATTTGAACGGATATTGAAAATTAGTCAAGCGGAAATGTTTGGCAAAACTGATTATGATTTTCTACCTATAGAAGTTGCCGATAGTCTACGGGCTAACGACCGTCAAGCAATCTTACAAAAATCCACGATTCAAGTCGAAGAAAGCGTAGAATTCCCTGATGGAATTCATACTTTTTTTGCAACGAAGTTTCCGCTTAGTGATTTACAAGGCAATATTTATGCCATGGCTGGGATCTCTATAGATGTTAGCGATCGCAAACAAACTGAAAGTGATCTGCGGGAAAGTCAAGCCGATCTCAAGACTGCATATATGGAACAGAATACTCTGTTTAATGCCCTAACTGATGTAATCTTAGTTCGCAACGCAGAGGGGCGTTGCCTCAAAGTAGCTCCGACCAAAGGTGTAAATCTAAAAGGAACTCAAGAGGAAGTTTTAAGCAAGCCAATTCAAGAAGAATTGCCGATGGAAGTAGCGAATCTTATTTTGCAAACCATTCACAAAGCTTTGACGACCAAGCAAATGGCAAGTTGTGATTATATTTTAGAAATTGATGGTAGAGAAATATGGTTTTCTTCCAATATTTCACCCTTGACTGAAGATACAGTTATCCAAATTTCTAGGGATATTACAGAACGGAAGCTTTCAGAAATAGCTTTAGCAAAAGCGAAGGAAGATGCAGAAGCTGCAACTAAAGCTAAGAGTGAGTTTTTGGCTAACATGAGTCATGAAATTCGCACGCCGATGAATGGAGTCTTGGTGATGGCACAGTTACTCGCCACTACCGAACTTACAGAAGATCAAGAAGAATTTGTCCAAACTATTCTCGAAAGTGGTGATGTCCTTTTAGCGGTCATCAACGATATCTGAGATCTTGCACCATTCCTGAAAGAGTTAAGTAGGAATGGGTTTGAGAATAATTTCAAACCCATGACGAGCAGCAATATCGGCACTAATTTGGAGATACCTAAGAAGTTTCAACCAAAGGACAGAAGGAAATAAAACGGAAAGTGTCAAATCACAGGTAGCTTTCCAGTCCAAGACAGGAGGACTCGACCATTGATCAATCCAATGGGCCAAAAGATAAGCAAGCAGAGAGAGGATAAGCCAACGATAAACACCAAGTTTTGTAGATTGCCCAAAACAATGCAAACCAAAGCGATGTTTGATGGTTTTGAAGAATCCCTCAATCGCCCAACGCTTACGACCTAACATCACCAGATAAGCACCAGAATAAGGATGAGAAGAGACAACAAAGCGTAACTCCCGTTTACTATCAGCTCTTTTGAGCCAAAACCAAGAGATCGTCAAAGGCTGAGTTAGCCCTTCTAGCAAAATTTGTTGTCCACGTTTGCCATGACGATAAAGTTGTTTGACTGTACGGCCATCTTGAAGTTTACGATTGTTGCGTACACCGACAACGATGCGCCAAGTCTTGGCGCGGACAGTATTGAAAAACTTCACCGTACTAAACTCAGTATCAGCAAGGACAATCACAGTCTTGCCTTGGGTTAGTTGCTTGGGTACTGTCCCCAATAACTTACAAGCTAAGTCAGAGGGACTGGGGTATCCTTTGCCGCGCCATACTCTAAAACTCCATGGTACGCGCCACTCTCCATAGACCAGATACAGTACAACCAGATGTAGTCCTCGCTTTCCGTTTAGTATTCTCACCCATGGGTCTGGTTCGTTTTGGGTGGGATTGCTCAAATGTAAAAACTTGCCGCTTTTTTCTAGGGTAGTCAAGTCTATCAGTATCTTTAATGGCACTTGTTTCGATGGGCGATGCTTGGCGATTTGTCCCAAAATAGCCTGCCGTGTTGACCGAATTACTGCTCTCGTTGACCAGTTATAGTGATTGAGAAATCGGCTGAGTGCACTCGCTGATTTTATCTGTGTATGTTCTGGATAAGGATGCCTTTGTGCTTCGAGAAATAGTCCTAGTATTGCATTGAGACTTGCTGTTTGATACACACTTGGCATCAAACACAGAAGACTATACACTAGCCCTTGGGCGTGCTTAACGATGCTTTCCATGCTCGTTATTTAATTTACTACTACGCCCTTTTTTTCACATTTCTGCTCTTTCTGCAACCCCTTTTCTTGAATGGTGCAAGATCTCAGATATTCTTGATTTTTCTAAAATTGAATCTGGGATGCTTAAAATAGAGCAAAGAGAATTTGTCTTGTCCGAGGTCTTAAGTTCAGTTTGCAATTTAATGAATGGTCAAGCTAAAGATAAAAAGATTGAACTGCAATATACAATCGATTCTCAAGTACCTTTAAAGGTAATCAGTGATAGCTCTCGTTTGCGTCAGGTTTTGATCAATCTAGTTGGGAATGCCATCAAATTCACTCCTCAGGGCAAGGTGTCGGTCGAGGTTAGTGGTAGCCCATTATCAGATAATGATCAACAATATGTACTTAAATTTGCGGTTACTGATACTGGCATTGGTATTCAAAGCGATCGCATATCCAACCTATTTCAAGCCTTTACACAAGCTGACACGTCGATTAGTCGAAAATATGGTGGTACTGGCTTAGGTTTGGCGATTAGTAGGAGGTTGATTGAGCTAATGGATGGAAGGATATGGGTTGAGAGTTTTGGGGAGGTTGGGGGCAATCCTCCATTAGGTTGGGAGTCTGATCTAGTTACTCAAGGTACAACATTTTACTTTGTGATTAAAACTACCCTTTCTCAAGGGTAGTTTTAATCTTCTATACCGACGTTATTCCACATCGCAAAACACTCAAAACCGAACCAATAAATTTTTGAAAAGTGTTGCTTTGCAATACTTTCCAAAAATTTATTTTGTGTACAAACTCTGCAAGGTTGGAATAAACGATGGGTAAGAAATTGCCGCAGACTCGGCGCGATTGATTGAAGTTTTGCCCTTGGCAACTAGAGCGGCGATCGCCAGACTCATGGCGACACGATGATCGTCATAGCTCTCTACCTCAGCACCAGTAAGAGCTTTACCACCAATGATCGCCATCCCATCAGGAAGTTCCGTCACATTCGCTCCCATTTTCGTCATTTCCTTCACCATCGCCACAATGCGATCGCTTTCTTTGACGCGCAACTCGGCAGCATCCTCAATAATAGTGGTTCCCTCTGCACAGCTTGCGGCGATCGCTAAAATTGGGATCTCATCAATTAGACGAGGAATCACCGCGCCGCCGATTTTACAAGCCTTGAGATGGGCAGAACGTACGCGCAAGTCAGCAACTGGTTCTCCTGTAACTTCGCGTTGATTTTCATAGGTAATATCTGCACCCATTTCCGCAAGAATTTCGAGAATGCCTGTCCGAGTAGGATTAATCCCGACGTTCTCAATTACTAGATCGGAATTAGGAACAATGGAAGCCGCTACTAACCAAAACGCTGCCGAACTAATATCTCCTGGTACGATCACCGCCTGTCCAACTAGTTTTGCACCGCCTTTAACAGCAACAGTGTTTGTATCAATATCAACTGTGATTTTTGCACCGAAGGCTGCCAACATCCTTTCACTGTGATCACGCGATCGCTCTGGTTCAGTGACAATCGTTTCGCCATCGGTCATTAAGCCCGCTAGCATAATGCAGGATTTGACCTGAGCAGAAGCTACAGGAGATTGATAGTGAATTGCTTTTAGGTTTTGACCAGAAATTGCTAGTGGCGCTCTTGCTCCATTTTCCCGACCCCAAATATTCGCTCCCATCTGACGTAAAGGATTGACCACGCGAGACATGGGGCGCGATCGCAACGAGCTATCGCCAGTGACAGTAAAAAAGCGATCGGGATGACTTGCCAAAATCCCTAACATCAAGCGTAGAGTTGTTCCAGAATTACCAGCATTCAAAACATCTAGAGGCTCCTTTAAGTTGCCCAGCCCAATGCCCTTAATCGTTACTAGTTCTGAGTTAAGCTCAGATATCTCCGCACCCATGGCTGCAAAGCAAGCCGCCGTACTACGTGGATCTTCACCCAGCAATAATCCTCGAATAGTGGTCTCGCCCTCAGCTAGAGAGCCAAGCATCAGCGCCCGATGCGAAATTGACTTGTCTCCAGGGATCGTAATTCTTCCTTGTAAACCTTGTGGCAATTGGCTTGCATCAATGTTAAGCAGGTGATGGGTTTGAGTAGTATCGAGGTCAATCATGTTAGAGTCAATTAGCAATTAGTATTAGATTAAGACAAAATCACGGCAAATTTAGACTTATATCAACGACACCACTAGCTATTTATGAATCCCCCTGAGCCAAATTCTGCTGATTTAAATGCGATCGCCTCAGATAGCATCCCCAAAAGTGACATCAATCCCCAACCGCCACAAAGTCTGGGAACGTTTCTTGATCGTCTCTATGGGACGTTATTTTTGCCGCAAGTTACCTTTGAGCAGCTCAAGGCAAATCCAAGCTTTGTGCAAGCTGCGATCGTCATTGCTTTAGTAAATATCTTAGAAACCTTACGACTCGATCAATTTGCAATTTATCGAATCCTATGGTCAGTAATTAGTGGGGTTATTGGCTGGGTGTTTTTTACTTTTCTGCTTAAGCAATTAGCTAATGTTTTTCAAAAGAAGCTCGAGATGCGCGAATTGCTAACCCTGACAGGCTTTGCAAGTTTGCCTTGGCTATTTATGGCTCCAGCGCTAAGCCTATCGCCACAATTTCGCGTTCTCGCTGCGATCGCCGTGCTGATCTGGTTTATCGTCTGGCAAGTATGGAGTGCATCAGTGGCAATAGGAATTAAAATCTGGAAAACTTTAGCGATCGTACCTTTAGCAATATTTGGCGGCATAGTTGCCCTAATTTGGCTAGGAAATACCTTTAAGTTGATACTAAGTATTAGCCTGTAATTTTTATCTTAATTATTTATAGAGTGTGTTTGAGAAGTCTCTTATTTAGCATAAATTTCTACTTTTACCCCCCTTAATCCCCCCTTTGCAAGAGGAAACTCAGATCCTCCCCCCTTTGCAAGCTACCGTGTACACACAAGTCATAAAACCCAGTCAAGTCAACAATTAATCGCCCCCTAGCCCCCAATTCTGGGGGAACAAGAAAATAAAATTTCTTTCAAAGTCCCCCAGAATTGGGGGATTTAGGGGGCTTAGATCCATCGAAACGAAGACAGTTAGACTTGTGTGTACACCGTAGCCTTTGCAAGGGGGAGTTAGAGGGGGTAAAACTCAAAAATACTCTAAGGCAGCGCTTCGTGCTGTCTTAGAGTATTTTTGTTTATAGTTTTGAGGCTTGTGGAAGCATTATCACTCAGGGGGGGATTCCACAAACCATTTAGGATTGCTATATATTAGATATACACTTTATAGTCTTGGCGTAAGTAAAGTTGAATTGGGATTAACGAAAAACATCTAATTAAAAAAGTCTTAATTTGGGAAGCTTAATCCCAAACTCCTAAACCAAAACTTACATGATTTCAGCACAAGAACCACCGAATGAACTAGAAAGAGTTGCCGCTCTGCATCAGTGCAATATTTTAGATACTGAGCCAGAACAAGGCTTTGACGAAATTACGAAATTAGCTTCCTATATCTGTCAAACGCCGATCGCTTTAGTAAGCTTAATCGACAAAGAGCGGGTATGGTTTAAGTCAAAAGTCGGAATCAGTGAAATAGAAATACCGAAAAAAATTACTTTTTGTGCCCATACAATTCTAAAAGATAGAATTTTTATAATTCCTGACACTTACAAAGACGAGAGATTTGCCAGCAATCCATTGGTAACTGGACCGCCTAAGATTCGCTTTTATGCGGGAATCCCCATTAAAAATGTAGAAGGCTATCCGCTAGGTACACTCTGCGTAATTGATCGACAGCCAAGAGAACTGAGTGCAGAGCAAATATCAGCACTCAGTTCTCTTAGTAACCAAGCTTCATATTTAATTGAAACTCGTCGTAGCTTAAACGAAATTAGTCGTTTATCCATACCGAAAACGGCTAAACCAGTCGGGCAAAACTTTCTTAAGAAGGTCGCATTTTGGACTGGGATTATTGCCTCAATCGTTGTTGGAATGAGTGTAGTTTCTTATATAAATCTTAGCAGTTTAAAAGAGTCAAACCTTGAATTTTTACGAAAACAAGATGAACTAGAGAAAATTCAGAAACCACTCAATCAAATCCGTGATTTAAAAAATTCAGTTGGGGGATATATTCTTTCAGGTAATCAAGAAAGTTTAGAAGCATATAAGCTTTTGGTTGCAGAGTTGGAAGTGGACATTCTAAAACTTCAATACTTGAGTCAGAAGAATAATAGAGAACAGTTATCTAATCTGAATGGTCAGAATAGCAAGGTTGATTATCAAGAAACGATCACGCTCTTATTAAAACATCTTCGTAAAGGATTGCAAGACTCAAATGAAATTATAGAGTCTTATAAATCTTCTGGACTAAAACCTACCCAGAAACTAATATTAGAAAAAAGAATTTGGGATGCGGAAGATCTTACCGAAACTCAACTAGAAGAACTAATCAATATTTCTAAAGATGATTTATCGTTATGGTTACAAACCAAACAAGGATCAACTGCTACTGCGGTTAATATTTCCTTAGTTACATTGCTTTCGACATTGATCATACTTGCGGTGCTATTTTAGGCTCTTCTGGGTTTGAGGGGATTAATGTATAATGAAGCACAAAGATAAGTGGTGACAGGTATGGACTTGTATCTAGATAGGTTGCTAAATTTACCCAACACAACCGTTGAAAGTTTTACGGAAGAAGAAAATAAAATCACCCTAAAGTTGAGATTTTTACAGGATGAAATTACTTGTCCGCATTGTAATACGCATGGTGGAAAATTAAAACAAAATCGACCGATATTGATTCGAGATTTGTCAGTATTTGGGAAAATAGTTTATTTAAATACGCCGCGCCGCCAATTTTATTGTCAACATTGTCAAAGACATTTTACGGAAAAGTTACCCTTTGTAGACTGGGAAAGACGATACACACAAAGGTATGAGGAGTATGTTTATCAACGAGTACAAAGTGCGAGTGTGGAGCAAGTAAGTCGAGATGAATATTTGAGTTGGGATCAAATACAAGGGATTTTCAATCACCAATTTTCTCTAAAAAAAAAGGGCTCATCTGGGTTTGAGGGGTAAATGGTACAGTATCGATACAATTATTGGCGACATGGTAGGGCTGTAACTGTTGCTCCGAGAGGATTCTGATTACTATTAGCTGTGCTTATCCCCATGAACCCAGAAGAGCCAAAAAAAGATGATTGGAAAGAAGTAAAACGAGTGAGTATTGATGAAGTGAGTAAACGCAAAGGACATAAAGACTTTGTGACAGTCGTATCAAGTATTGACGCAGGAGCATTACTAGAAGTAATTGATAGTCATAAACAAGATGACATCATTGAAGTCCTGAAGCAGCAACCGATTGAGATAAGGGAAAAAGTAGAGGAGGTTAGCATTGATATGTGGGGAGGCTTTCCCAAAGTTGTCAAAGAAGTATTTCCAAATGCGAAAATTGTCATCGACAGATTTCATGTTATGCAGCCACTAATCAAAGAGTTAAATCAACTGCGTCAAAAAGCTAAAATCAAGATTAAAGGTAGTCGATTTATTCTACTAAAGAACAAGGTAGACTTAACAGAAGAAGAAAAAGTGAAGTTAGAAAATGTCTTGAAATGTTCTAAACGCTTGCGACTAGCTTATAATCTCAAAGAAGACTTTAGAAGTATTTTTGAGACTTGTAAAACTCCTGAAGAGGGTCAGAAACAATTAAAAGAATGGCTTCAAAAAGCTAAAGCTGTTTATGGCGCAGTTTTGGAAACCATTCGTAATCATCTTGATAATATTTGTAACTACTTTTTAAATCGTACATCTAGTGGTGTGATGGAGGGACTTAATAATCGTATTAAATTAATTAAACGACAGGCTTATGGTTTTTTAAATTTTTTAAATTTTCGTTCTAGATTATTAGCTTGTCTTTCTCATTAGATTTACTTATCCCCTTAAACCCAGAAGACCCCTATTTTATTCGGTTTACAATGAAATACTTACAAGTCGCCGACTAGAAACTAGCCTTAAGCAAGAAAGGGATTTTACAGTTACGGTGCTGGATACAGTTGGTGCACTTGTAATTGTATTAGATCTAGATGGAAAGATAATTAGATTTAATCGTGAGTGTGAAAGAGTAACTGGCTATTACTATGAAGAAGTAAGAAATCAGAGCTTTTACAAGATTTTTCTGCCGCATGAAGAAGCTGCGACAATTAGCAAGAATTTTACTCGATTTTCTAATAGTAGTTTATCAAATTCGTATGAAAACCACTGGTTAACAAAGAGTGGTAAGCGTCGGTTAATTTCTTGGTCAACCACGGCTGTGCTTGAGTCAGAAAATAAAATTTCTTTTATCATTTGTTCAGGGCTTGATATTACCGATCGCAAACAGGTCGAAGAAGAAGTACGGTTGCAGAATTGGCGATCGATAGTTTTCTCGCAAATCACTCTACGCATTCGTCAATCGTTGAATGTTAGCGAGATCTTAAATACAACTGTTGAAGAAGTAAGAAAGTACCTTAACTGAGATCTTGCACCATTCAAGAAAAGGGGTTGCAGAAAGAGCAGAAATGTGAAAAAAAGGGCGTAGTAGTAAATTAAATAACGAGCATGGAAAGCATCGTTAAGCACGCCCAAGGGCTAGTGTATAGTCTTCTGTGTTTGATGCCAAGTGTGTATCAAACAGCAAGTCTCAATGCAATACTAGGACTATTTCTCGAAGCACAAAGGCATCCTTATCCAGAACATACACAGATAAAATCAGCGAGTGCACTCAGCCGATTTCTCAATCACTATAACTGGTCAACGAGAGCAGTAATTCGGTCAACACGGCAGGCTATTTTGGGACAAATCGCCAAGCATCGCCCATCGAAACAAGTGCCATTAAAGATACTGATAGACTTGACTACCCTAGAAAAAAGCGGCAAGTTTTTACATTTGAGCAATCCCACCCAAAACGAACCAGACCCATGGGTGAGAATACTAAACGGAAAGCGAGGACTACATCTGGTTGTACTGTATCTGGTCTATGGAGAGTGGCGCGTACCATGGAGTTTTAGAGTATGGCGCGGCAAAGGATACCCCAGTCCCTCTGACTTAGCTTGTAAGTTATTGGGGACAGTACCCAAGCAACTAACCCAAGGCAAGACTGTGATTGTCCTTGCTGATACTGAGTTTAGTACGGTGAAGTTTTTCAATACTGTCCGCGCCAAGACTTGGCGCATCGTTGTCGGTGTACGCAACAATCGTAAACTTCAAGATGGCCGTACAGTCAAACAACTTTATCGTCATGGCAAACGTGGACAACAAATTTTGCTAGAAGGGCTAACTCAGCCTTTGACGATCTCTTGGTTTTGGCTCAAAAGAGCTGATAGTAAACGGGAGTTACGCTTTGTTGTCTCTTCTCATCCTTATTCTGGTGCTTATCTGGTGATGTTAGGTCGTAAGCGTTGGGCGATTGAGGGATTCTTCAAAACCATCAAACATCGCTTTGGTTTGCATTGTTTTGGGCAATCTACAAAACTTGGTGTTTATCGTTGGCTTATCCTCTCTCTGCTTGCTTATCTTTTGGCCCATTGGATTGATCAATGGTCGAGTCCTCCTGTCTTGGACTGGAAAGCTACCTGTGATTTGACACTTTCCGTTTTATTTCCTTCTGTCCTTTGGTTGAAACTTCTTAGGTATCTCCAAATTAGTGCCGATATTGCTGCTCGTCATGGGTTTGAAATTATTCTCAAACCCATTCCTACTTAACTCTTTCAGGAATGGTGCAAGATCTCAGTTAAAGCAGATCGGGTAGTTGTGTATCGATTTGATGGTGAATGGGAAGGTTCAGTTGCAGTTGAGTCAGTGGAGTCACCTTGGATCTCTCTATTGGAAGCCGATATCAGAGATGAGTGCTTTTATCGTGGTCTATGGGAAGATTTTCGACAAGGACGCAAAGTCATAAATGACGATATTCCCAATTCCGATATGTCCGATTGTTATAAAAGATTGATGTCCCAGTGTCAAGTTCAAGCTAACTTAGTCGTGCCGATTTTGGAAAGCGATCAACTTTGGGGGCTACTCATTGTCCACCAATGTAGCGAGACAAGGCACTGGAACAGTTTTGAAGTTAACTTTTTGGCAGAGCTTGGTAATCAAGTGGGGATTGCTCTTTACCAAGCTACTTTATTAGCACAAGAAACATTACGCCGAGAGCAACTCTCTCAGCAGAATATTGAACTAGAAAAAGCTCGTCATCAAGCAGAAATAGCAACAAAGATGAAAAGTTCTTTTCTCGCAACTATGAGCCATGAAATTCGCACACCAATGAATGCGGTACTAGGAATGACAGGTTTGCTTGCTGATACTGAGCTTTCGACTCTCCAGAGAGATTTTGTGGAGACCGTGAGAATTAGTGGCGAAAATCTGTTGACATTAATCAATGAAATTCTTGATTTCTCGAAGCTTGAAGCTCATGAGATGGAATTAGAAGAGATTGATTTTGACCTTAACACCTGTGTTGAGGAAGTAACTGATCTGCTTGCTATGCTTGCTCAGGCAAAAGGGCTGGAGCTTGCGTCACTAGTTCATCAAAATGTGCCTATTTACCTATGTGGAGATGTTTCGCGACTCAGGCAGATATTAACCAATCTGGTTAGTAATGCCGTTAAGTTCACTTCAGAAGGCGAAGTAATCGTCAAGGTATCCCTCAAGTCAGAAACTGAATCGATGGCAATCATCGAATTTAGAGTTATTGATACTGGCATTGGTATATCTGCTACAGCTCAGAAAAAGCTGTTTCAACCCTTCACCCAAGTCGATGCTTCGACTACACGCAAATATGGTGGTACTGGTTTAGGACTTGCCATTTGCAAACAAATTATCGATCTCATGGGCGGAGAGATTGGTATCGATAGTGAAGAAGGCAAAGGTTCACAGTTTTGGTTTAGGCTCCCATTTACGAAGCAGTCTTCCGCCACGATCGCACAGCTTAAACCTCGCCAAGAAGTTAATCTCAAGGATGTTCGGATATTGATAGTTGATGATAATGTAACTAATTGCAAAATTTTGACTTATCAATTAACTGCATGGCAGATGCGGGTTGATGCATTACAAAATGCTTCTAATGTGATCGCGATTTTGCGAACAGCCGTGGAAGAAGGCGATCGCTATCAATTAGCAATTTTGGACATGCAAATGCCTGATCTTGATGGCGAAATGCTGGGCGCATTGATCAAAGCTGACCCTTTACTGAAAGAACTCAAATTAATCATGCTGACATCTCTAAACCAGCAAGGTGGTATTAGCCGAGTTAAAGAACTAGGGTTTGAGTTTTATCTTGTCAAACCAGTAAAACAGTCTCGTTTGTTGGATGTCTTGGTGGAAGTAGTTTCTATAGATACTAAGAGTGAAATTTTTCGCTCTGCGCCATTGATTCAGGAGAATGATTTACCGTTAAAGGCTTCTAAACTGAAAATCTTGATTGCTGAAGATAACCCCATCAATCAAAAAGTGGTTTTACATCAGCTACGTAGTTTTGGCTATGATGCAGATGTCGTAGGCAATGGTCGAGAAGTACTTAATCTCCTAGAATGCATCCACTATGACATCATCCTCATGGATTGCCAAATGCCTGAAATGGATGGATATGAGACAACAAGAGTCATTCGTCAGCTAGATTCAGAAAAGAGCAAAATTGTGATTATGGCGATGACGGCTAATGCGATGAAAGAAGATCGCGATCGCTGTATTGATTGTGGTATGGATGACTATCTCAGCAAACCCATACGCAAAGAAGATGTCGCTCAAAAATTAGCTGATTGGGAGAAAAAGATTTTTGCTCAGAATGTGATCGCAGCTTCTGCGCCTATTACTTCTGAGGTTACAACTACGGCAATTATCGATAATATAAATGTGGATACTAATTCCCTAGATCCAAATTTCAATAACTTAGAATCTCTACCATTAATTGACTGGACTTATATAGATAGTATTGCTGATGGTAGCGAAGAGTTTAAAGCTGAAATTCTCCAAACTTTTTTCGAGTCTACTTCAGAAAGCTTGGCGCAACTTGAACAGGCGATCGCTGAGAATAATTACCATAAGATTTCGCAAATTGCGCATTCTATCAAAGGTGCATCAAGTAACTTAGGTATGATTTCAATAGCAGCGATCGCTAATGATTTACAACAAGTTGGAAAAAATCAAAAAGAAGAGAACATACAAGAGATGTTTAAGAAAATACAATCTCTATTTTCACAAATTCAAAATTCTCTTTTATCATCCAAATAAATAAAGGCGGCACGAAGTGCCGCCTTTATTTATTTGGATTTAAAAAACCTGTTCGATTTCATCGATTTCAGGAATCTCTTCCTTCAACTTGCGCTCAATACCCATTCTCAGGGTCATCGCTGAGCTAGGACAAGATCCACAAGCGCCTTGTAGGCGCAATCTCACAATTGGGCCCTCGATTTCGACGAGTTCCACATTGCCTCCATCAGACATTAGATAAGGACGTAACTCATCTAAAACATTTTCGACATTTTCTGTAGTCAGAGTCAAACTCATATTTTTTCCTGTATTTATCTCAAAACTATAGGCTTAGAGAGTGCAATGCAAAAAATTGCACTCTCTAACAACCATAACTATTAGTATCTATGCTAACAGAATAACTGAGAGCTAATGGTTGTGCGATTTAATAAGGAACCAATTTTTTATGGCGCGGCTTCGCCGCGCCATAAAAAATTGGTTCCTTATTTTACTTGTTTGGGATTAAGTATCCACAACGATGTTCACCATCAACCATCCAATGCGTGCGTTCTACGGGACAGTCCAGCACGGTAGCAAACATTTCTAGCTCATGTCCGCACACACTGGGAAAAGACTCAGCCACATGAGCGATCGCACAATTATATTCCGTAAAGATGAAACCTTCTGTCCCTTCTACAGGGAACCATTCCGTCACATAACCTTCACTACGGCGAAGTTCGGCTAATTTTTCTAATCGTTGCTTGAGTGTACCTCCTCCAAGTTGTAATTTATAATGCTGTGCTTTGCGTTGCCACTGCTTTTGTAATACCTCAGATACTTGCTCTTTGCCTAACGTATCAATCAGCGTATCAAGGAAATTTACGGCAAATTGGTTATAACTATCAGGAAAGCGATCGCGTCCCGCTGTGGTCAAAGCATAAATAAATTGAGGTCTACCCATACCCAACTGCTCGGCTGTGTGATATATCAGCCCCTCAGTTTCAAGATCCTTTAAATGTTTACGAATTGCCTGTGGACTAATATCCAGCTTTTCGGCTAAATCTTGCGCTGTTACCTCTCCACGCTTAAGCAGATGCTGCAAAATATCCTGCTTAGTATCGTTTTTAGCATCATTTCTGTGATCTAGTCTGTGATCTAGTTTCAGATCTGGTGCACTTGAAACCACGTCAGCGACACCGATGGGAGTTTTCATGAATATTCAGCTCCTGATAACAACTAACTCTTGCGGAGAGCCAAGACACGATTAAATGGCGTAGTTATCAAAAAAATGACTTTGACAACTTGCATGTTGTTAATGTAACCTACAATTAATAAAGAAACAAGTAAGTTGTTTTACTCAAACAAAGGTAGCGCTCAGCACTAACTTTGCACATCAATTATCAGGAGCCACGACTGACATGACTGCAACGGTTCAAGCACTTGTCAACCAACCATACAAATACGGATTTGTTACGTCCATTGAGTCGGACACGATTCCTCGCGGTCTAAGCGAAGATGTCGTCCGCATGATTTCGGCTAAGAAAAATGAGCCAGAATACATGCTGGAATTTCGGCTCAAAGCGTATCGTCAATGGTTGAAAATGCAAGAACCCACATGGGCGCATGTCGAATATCCTGCGATCGATTACCAAAATATCGTCTATTATTCCGCCCCCAAGCAGTCAAAGAAAAAAGCGAGTCTCGACGAGGTCGATCCTGAGTTACTTGATACTTTTGAGAAATTAGGGATTTCTATTAACGAGCAAAAGCGTCTGACCAATGTTGCCGTTGATGTTATTTTTGATAGCGTTTCGATCGCCACAACTTTTAAGAAAGATCTAGCAAAAGTTGGCGTAATCTTCTGCTCGATCACAGAAGCGATGCATGAATATCCTGAACTGATCAAAAAATATCTAGGTAGCGTTGTCCCGATCGCAGATAACTACTATTCAGCACTAAATGCTGCTGTATTTACCGATGGCTCCTTTGTATACATTCCCAAAGGCGTAAAGTGCCCGATGGATCTGTCCACCTATTTCCGCATTAACAATGGCGATTCTGGACAATTCGAGCGTACTTTGATTGTTGCCGAAGAAGGAGCCTATGTAAGCTATCTTGAAGGTTGTACTGCACCAATGTTTGATACCAATCAACTTCATGCAGCCGTAGTTGAATTAGTCGCCCTAGATGATGCCGAAATCAAATATTCCACAGTACAGAACTGGTTTGCTGGCGATAAAGATGGCAAAGGCGGTATCTATAACTTTGTGACTAAGCGTGGTTTGTGCCAAGGCAAAAACTCAAAGATCTCTTGGACTCAAGTAGAAACAGGTTCCGCAATTACTTGGAAGTATCCCAGTTGCGTATTGGTTGGTGAAAACTCCGTTGGCGAGTTTTACTCTGTTGCCCTAACAAATAATAAGCAACAAGCCGACACTGGCTCGAAAATGGTGCATATCGGCAAAAATACCCGCAGTAAAATTGTTTCTAAGGGTATTTCCGCTGGTGGTTCGCAAAATAGCTATCGTGGCTTGGTGAAGATCTCGCCTAATGCTGAAGGTGCAAGAAATTATTCTCAATGCGACTCAATGCTGATTGGTGATTGCTCTCAAGCGAATACTTTTCCTTATATTCAAGTTCAAAACAATACCGCTAGAGTTGAGCATGAAGCCTCAACTTCTAAAATCGGCGAAGAGCAATTGTTCTATTTTCAACAACGCGGTATCGCCGTTGAAGATGCTGTCTCCATGATCATTAGCGGCTTCTGTAAAGAAGTATTTAACGCTTTACCAATGGAATTTGCCGTTGAAGCAGATAAGCTCTTGGCTTTGAAATTAGAGAATAGTGTTGGGTAATTGGTGATTGGTAATTGGTAATTGGTAATTATTTTACAATATTAAATAGCTGTTAAGAGAAATAGAAATGATTGTTGAAAATAGCGAAGTGATTTTATCAGTCAAGAATTTGACTGCCGAAGTTGGTGGAGTCGAGATTTTAAAAGGGCTAAATCTGGAGATTAAGGCTGGTGAAGTTCATGCGATTATGGGGCCAAATGGCTCTGGCAAAAGCACATTCTCGAAAGTGTTAGCGGGACATCCTGCCTATACGGTCACAGGTGGTGAGATTATTTATAAGGGCGAAAACTTATTAGATTTAGCGCCAGAAATTAGATCTAGAGAAGGTATATTTTTAGCTTTTCAATATCCATTAGAAATTCCTGGGGTGACTAATTCTGATTTCTTGCGATTGTCCTATAACAACTTGAGAAAGCACAAAGGTTTAGAAGAGTTAGATATCATTGATTTTGATGATTTTATTCAAGAAAAGCTAGAGATTGTAGAAATGAATCCTAGTTTCTTGAGTCGCAGTGTTAACGAAGGTTTTTCTGGCGGCGAGAAGAAACGCAATGAGATTTTGCAAATGGCAATTCTCGATCCGACTCTTGCCATTCTCGATGAGACAGATTCAGGTTTGGATATCGATGCATTGCGAATTGTGGCAGGTGGTGTAAATAAGCTCTCAACTCCTCTCAATTCTTCACTAGTGATTACTCACTATCAGCGCTTGCTAAATTACATTATTCCTGATTTTATTCATGTGATGGAAAATGGCAAGATTATTCTCACAGGTGGTAAAGACTTGGCTCTGGAACTAGAAGAAAAGGGCTATGACTGGCTCAAAGAAGAAGAGGCGGTGTTGGTATAATGTCTATTCAAGTTTCTGAACAAGTGGAAGATCAACAGGAGTTGAAGGGCGCATTAAGCACCCGCAGTAAATTGGCTGTTGACAGCAAGAAATTTACTTCCCAAGTGATCGGTTTAAACTCTCCGATCGCGATCGCCCAAGACACCGATCAGTTTGTGAGCGAAATTCGCCAATTGGCTAGCGATCGCCTAGCGAGTCTTTCTTTCCCTACGACCAAAGATGAAGAATGGAAATATACGGATGTTTCGTCTTTGGGAAGTCTAACTTTTGCTAATCAACTGGCTAAGCCAGAGGATGTCGAAGCTTTAGTTGCTAAGCATTCAGCGCCTGAAGCTTCAGGCAATCTGATTGTATTTGTGAATGGCGAGTATAGCGAGAAGTTTTCAGATACAACGGCGGCTACACAAGGCTTAGTTCTTGGCACATTGGCAACTCTTGGCGATCGCATTCTGCCAAAACTGCGATCGCACCTCGCTCAACATCCCGATGCGAATGATTATTTTACAAGCCTGAATACAGCTTGTATGGAGGATGTGGCAATTATGCTCGCCCCCAAAAATATTGTCGTCGAAAAGCCGATTCAGCTTTTGTTTGTATCTGCACCACAGGCTGGTGCAACATTGATAACTCAGCCGCGCTGTTTGGTGATTGCAGAAAGCCATAGTAATTTGACTTTTATTCAAACTTTTGTGGGAATTGATTCTCAAACCTATTTTACTAATACGGTAACAGAAGTTTGGCTAGCAGAAGGTGCAGAGGTCAATCATACCAAGGTACAGTGGCAAGGTGATGAGGCGGTGCATATCAATATGACTGCGATCGCTCAAGCTCGAAATAGTAACTATAAAAATCAATCGATTAGCATCGGTGCGAAGATCTCTCGCCAGAATTTAATCGTGCGTCAAATGGCTGAACAAACTCAAACTTCGCTGACTGGATTAGCATTTGTCGATGGCGATCAGCTTGCAGACACGCATTCGGTAATCGCTCATAACTATCCCTATGGATCAAGTAAGCAGTTACATAAATGTATTGCATCAGGGCGATCCCATGCGGTCTTTAATGGCAAAATCCAAGTTGCGAAGTTAGCGCAACAAACTGATTCCGCGCAGCTAAGCCGTAATCTCTTGTTATCGCCCAAAGCGCGAGTAGACACCAAACCTCAGCTAGAGATTTTTGCAGATAATGTCAAATGCGCTCACGGTGCAACCGTCAGTCAACTAGATGCTGAGGAAATCTTCTATCTCCAAAGTCGAGCGATTGATGCTGAGAGTGCCGCTAACTTGCTAACCTATGCCTTTGCTACGGAAGCGATCGCGCACATCCCGATTGTATCGGTACAGCGATCGCTTAGTGATTTTGTGCTTGAGAAAACCAAATCATAAAACAAAAAAAAGAAACGACGCTTTAGCGTCACTTCTTTTTTTTGTTAAAAATGCTATAAGTCATCCTGTGAAAAATGCTAGGATGCTGAACATCAAGAATGTATCGGGATGAGAAAATTAATGCGTTGGTCTATCGTGCTTATGCTCAGTGCTACATTAGCAGGAGCAAGCGCCCCACTAATTACCGCTTCTTCTGAATCAGACATTACTCTGAATGCAAGCTTAGGCAATAACCGAGACAGCAAGCCCTTTGATCCGCTTACTTACTCTCCCCTTGATCAAAGACTTGCCAAATTAGAAACTCAGGCTAAACAACTAAATTCTAGTAATACCGATAGCGATCGTGTTCGTGCTCGTCTGGTAATTGCGGATATTCATCTCAACAACCGCAAACCTCGCGAAGCGATCGCTGCTCTTGATAAATTGGAAACTGAGTATCCAGTTTTAGCCGATTATGTTTTACTCAAACGCGCACAGGCTCAAACCCAACTGCGCGATCTCCAAGCAGCAAAAGCAACTTGGGAGCAACTGTTAGCCAAGTTCCCTGATAATCCTGCATCTGCTGAAGCGATGTTTGCTTTAGGACAAAATCAACAGCTTTTACAAAAATTTCCTGCTCATCCGCGATCGCAAGAAGTTGCCCTACGCCTACTAGCTCAAGCTCCAAATCGAGTTGATATAATGGCGCATTTGGCGACTTATTTTAGTGATTTCAAAGAGATTGTCCCAATTCTAAATCGTTTAACTGCCAGTTCACCCTCACTCACATCTGATCAATGGTGGGCGATCGCTGATGGATACTATAACAAATTTGAATTTGGTAGGGCTGCTAATGCCTACGCTCGTGCGACAGTAAATCCTATAACTGCCTACAATTATGCTCTTAGCCTACATCGTGGTAAACAATTCGACAATGCGATCGCCGCATATAACCGTGTTGTACAGCAATTTCCGCAAAGCCCTCAGGCTCCTCGCGCACTCATTCGGATTACGCAGATAGGTTCGCCTGAAGCGGCGATCGCGGCAACCGATCGCATTATCACCAGCTATCCTGAGACCGCAGGTGAAGCGCTAGGGATTAAAGCTACCATCTTGCAAGATAAGCTTGATAGCCCCAAAGCCGCAAGCGATGCTCGTAATCTATTGTTAAGTCGCTATGGCAGTAGTGATGATGCGGGTGAATTGCGCTGGCGCATTGCTAAGGGACAAGGGCGATCTGGGCAGATCAAGAATGCGATCGCCACGGTGGATGCGTTGATTGCTAATAGTCCTAACAGTACCTCCGCAGCCGAAGCAAGCTTCTGGGCAGGTAAATGGGCTAATCAAACTGGCGATAAAGCTAAAGCTAAGAAGTTTTTTGAGTTTGCAATTCGTCAACACCCCGATTCCTATTACGCATGGAGATCGGCAAGTTCTCTAGGATGGAATGTGGGAACCTTCACCACAGCACGTTACACAGCACCCGCGATCGCAATACCTAGTGCTAGGGTAACTTTGCCAGCAGGTTCGGCGAAACTACAAGAGTTATATATCCTCGGTCTAGATCGTGATGCGCAATCGCAATGGATGTCAGAATTGCGCGGTAAGCGAAACCTTGAACCCAAGGAAATCTTTACTGATGGTGTTTTGCGTGTTGCTAATCTAGATAACTTGATTGGAATTAAAACTCTGGAAAGCTTAAATTGGATTGATGTTCCCAATTCTCAAAAAGCCGAAATTGCTCAACTCAAGCAGCATCCCGCATATATACACTCACTCTATCCGTTTCATTACTGGGATCTCATCTCCAACTGGTCACGCGATCGCAAACTGTCTCCAGCCCTCGTCATTGGTTTGATGCGTCAAGAGTCTCGCTTTGAGGCTCAAATTCGTTCTCGTTCAGGTGCGATCGGTTTGATGCAAATCATGCCAGATACAGGTTCATGGATTGCTAATAAAAAGGGCGTGAATAGCTATAATCTTGACAGACCTGAAGATAATATCAATTTTGGAACTTGGTATCTGGACTATACCCACAGCCGTTTTGGAGATAACACCATGCTTGCTATTGCTAGCTACAATGCAGGACCTGGTGCGATCGGTAGATGGGTAGAATCGAGAGGTTTAGGAGATCCTGATGAGTTTGTGAATAATATTCCCTATGACGAAACTAGAGATTACGTCTCTAAGGTTTTTGGTAACTATTGGAACTATCTGCGGTTGTATTCTCCTTCAGTACAACAACAGATTACGGCTTTGGCACAGCCTAATAATATCAATGCCTCATCTAAGTTCTAAAACTAAAGCCCAAAGCGATCGCTAAGCGATCACTTTGCCCTTTGGGATTTAAGCTTTTTATAGCGCTTTACGCTTAAGCCCAAACCAAGAGATTTTTTGAAAGTGTTGCTTTGCAACACTTTCAAAAAATCTCTTGTGGTTCGTTTGATCGGTAATTGCCGTAAGAAATAAAAAAGCCTCGCACTGCGAGGCTTTTTTATTTCTTAGGGGCATCAGGTAATGGCATGATCGGTGCTCCATTCCGTAATTGGAGAATACCTGCAACGACAATCTGATCTTTAGGATTTAACCCTTCTAACACCTCTTGTTTATTGCCAGTGATTTTCCCAAGCTTAACTGGTTTTTGATTAGCAATTAGCGATTTTCCATCTGTAGGACTAGGCTCTGCAACAAAGATAAAATCTTGCCCTCCAAGACGGGAAATTGCCGAAGTTGGCACTAGTACACCAGCACGAGAAGCCCATATTAATCGCGCTCTTACAAACTGATTAGCTTTGAGTTGATTAGTTCCATTATTAAAATTAGCTTTTACCAAAACCGATTGGCTTTGAGGATTAATATTCGGGGAAATAAAAGCGACATTTCCTTTAACAAGAGGCTTATCTTGAGCGTCTAACAACTCCACAGGCATTCCCATTTTTAAGCGAGGAGCATTCTCAACGGGAACCGAAATCTGAACTTCTAATACTTGATTTTGAGTTACAGTCGTTAGTTGGGTTGTGCTACTAACATTGTCTCCAACTTTAATCGGAATATCACCAACAATACCCGCAAAAGGAGCTGTTACCGTATAGAAATCTAGCTGTACTTCTTCCTGCACAGCACTAGCACGAGTTTCTTCAATCCTTGTAGCCGCACTATTAATACTTGCTTGTTGAGCATTCATCTGAGCATCGATCTGACCAAGTTCAGCTCTTGCATTTCTCAGATTATTCGCAACTTCGTCAAGCTTCTGCCTTGTCGTCGCACCCTGTTCTGTCAATTTAGTAAAGCGACTAAATTCCTTTTGATTAAAATCAACACTGGATAAAATCGATTCTTTACGGGCACGTAATTGCACAAGGGTTGCCCTAGCACTTTCAAAATCTGCCTGAGAAGTTGCCACGGCGGCAGCCGATCGCTGAACAACAGCTTGCTGTTTAGCTGGATCAATTCGTAAAATTGGTGCGCCAGCTTCTACGCGATCGCCTGCCTTGACATAGATCTCTTGGATATAGCCATCGACTCGTGGTTGCAGAGTCACTGATTGGCGCGATTGTAAATTGGCGACATAATCGGAGCTATCGGTGACAGTCCCTGATTCTACAGAGGCGATCGGTACAGGAACAGCACCAAACCCGTTGCCTTTAGGAGCATTCGCAGAGCAAGAAACCAACAACGCACCGATTACAGCGACTAAGCCCTTGCTCAATGATTTATCTAATAGGTTATTCGACAATTGCTGTCTTCGGAATTTATGTTTAATCATGAATATTGGCAAATTCTCGCTGACGTTTCGGTTCTCTTTGCATATAGATGATAGACAACATTGATCATCACTAAATCACCCTGTAGGAGCTATTTCCCTAAAACAAAAAGGGGGGTGCTTTGCTCCCCCCTTTTTGTTTTAGATACCCGCATGTCCCATAGCGATTCCAGCAACTAGCATCCCAATCACAAGGAAAGGCTGAGCGCTGGCTTGATATTTCACATCATTTTTGAGTGGATCACGCAAGAAATACATGTCTTGAAATGTAATCTGCGGAATTACTAACAGCACGATTAAACTAGCTAATAGTTGTTCACCAACAGTGACCAAATAAACAGCGATGCCAATTTGGAAGACATCGATCGCAGTTGCCGATATCAAAGCCGCATTCTGCACACCAAACATTACGGGTAAAGACTTCAATCCTAATTCGCGATCGCCTTCGACGCTTTTGAAATCATTGACGACCGCGATGCCTAAACCAGCAAGGCTATAGAACAGGGTGACGGCTACGACTGTCCAGTTGAGGGTTCCATAAAGCGCATGACCTGCCCACCAAGGCAAAGCGATATAGCTTGCTCCGAGAGCATAGTTGCCGAGCCAACCATTTTGCTTGAGCTTCAAAGGTGGCGCAGAGTAGATATAGGCAACAAATGAACCACCAAGCGCTAATTTTGTCATGATAAAGTCTGCATGACCTGCGGTGACATCGAGGATTGCCGCTACAGCAATGCCACCCAGCCACAAAATCCAAATTTGCGCAATGACTTGCTTGAGGGAAATTGCTCCCGAGGGAATCGGACGATATGGCTCGTTAATTGCGTCAATTTCGCGATCGTAGTAATCGTTAATCGTCTGGGTATAGCCTGTCAGTAGGGGACCTGACATGAGCATACAAAGTAGCGATCGAAATACGTTTTCAATCGACCAAGTAAAGTCGCCAGAGGAGGCTGCACCGCATAGTACGCCCCACATCAGAGGTATCCATGTAATCGGCTTCATCAGTTGCAGGCGGATCTTCCAGATTGAAGCTCCTTGTACGTCCGCACCTTTCATTCCGAGCATTTGGCGGGTACGGGCTTCGCGAGACTCGCTCGCTGGTACGTCAGGGGTTGGAGACGACATATTTACAAAAATTTATAGACTTGCGGTTGATTATAGCCCGTAGTAATACTTTGGCGATCGACATACCACGCCAATGCAAGTAAATAAGCTATGACATAATGATTAGAATAGGTTTGCTATTGTTTTACCTAACCAAAGGATGTGCGTATGACTTACTCTGAGTTACGTGAAAAAGTTGAACAGCAAATATCTCAATTGCCGCTAGAGCGTCTTTTCTTGGTTAGCAGTTTTATTGATTCGATTGAGGCTAAAGGCGATGCGAATAATAAGCAGTTTCGCCGTATTCCACCTCTGAAGCGCAATAAAAAAGCCAGCGATTTGTTGCGTCATGCGGGGACTTGGCAAGGTGACGATCTAGCTGAATGTCTTGATTTTGTAAGAGAAACACGCTCTAAAACTGAGTTTTAGTATTGATTTATGGCTTATTTGATTGATACCAACCATTGCAGCTACATCATCAATGGTGATTCTAAGATTACGGATAAATTGCAATTCATATCTTCTGAAACAGTTGGGGTTAGCATTATCACTCATGCAGAGCTGTTGTACATGGCTGAAAGATCAGCACGAAAGGAGAAAAATCTAGAGGCGATTCAAAGTTTTCTATCTGAGGTCGAGATTTATTTTCTTGATGAAGAAACTGCCAGCATTTACAGCAGTCTTAAGTCAAAAGTTTTTAACCAATTTGCCCCAAAGGATAAAAGTAAGCGCCGTAGTGTAACTATTGAAAATTTGGGGTTCACCGATCACGATCTTTGGATTGCAGCAACGGCGATTCAGCATGGCTTGATTTTGGTTTCTGCTGACAGTGACTTTAATCGAGTTTATCAAGTCTATCCTTTTTCTCTGGAGTCATGGATATAGATACTTACCGAAAATCTCCTTGATAAATTAAAATTAGTACAACAAGTTGATAGATAAATGGACACTTTAAAAGCACAAATTCAAAGATTACTTAAGGAAGCGGATAAGTTCAACTATGAAAATTTTTCTACGAAATCTCAGTATGGATTTCCAGAGAGGTACTCTCCCGAATGGCTTTCTTGGAGCAATAGAGTTTTTGTCATATTAGATAGCTCCTTCAAGGATAATTCCAGCCCAATCAAACTAATTAATTATTGCAAGCAGATTCAAGTTTTTGGTTATTATGAAGATAAATTTCTTCAATTAAAGTCTTTCTTAGTTAATGCCTTAAAGTCTAGTATTTCTATATTAGAGGATGACTTATACCATGAGATTAAATATGATGAAGTTATCCAGCCAGATGCCTTAGAACTTGTAAAAATGATTATATCTAGATTCCACTTAGTAGCTAGACAGCTTAAGATTAGGCACAGCAATAGAGTTGCTTTAGAAATCAACGATGAATACGATACACAAGACTTATTACATGCCCTTTTAAAGCTATTCTTCAAAGATATTCGTCCTGAGGTTGCCGTACCTAATTTTGCTGAGAAAAACTCAAGATTAGATTTCTTTATTGTAGATGCAGGAATTGGTATAGAGGTCAAAAAAACTAGAGAAAGTATGGATGCGAAAGAATTAGGCAAACAGTTGATTGATGATATTGCTAGGTATAAAATGCTCCCAAACTTAAAGACATTAGTATTCTTTGTCTATGATCCAGATGAATGGATAAATAATCCAGTTGGCTTAGAAAATGATTTATGTCAAAAAAATGACACTTTAAATATTGAAGTTTTTGTAGTTCCCAAAATATATTAAAGAAATTTGGAATACTATTTTCTGTAGGTCATCGATTATAAATAAAAGCTTCAAATTTAGTTTGTCTACTCCTTTATCATCTTTATAGATCTTCAAAGATTACGAATCAGACTTATTCTCGCTAGCCTTCCTTTGACCTAATCAATCAAGAGTTTTATATGTCCCCGATCGCACTCTCAACTCCAACAACAACTAAGAAAATCTGGACAGATGCAGAACTAATGGCATTAACAGATGGGAAATGTTATGAGCTTGTTAATGGAGAACTAATTGATATGGGAAATTCAGGAGCTTTGCATGGATACACTTGTAGCCTTCTCGTTATGACTCTGATGAATTACATTTTGCCTAGAGGACTAGGCGTTATTCTCGACTCTAGTACAGCCTTCACGATGAAAAATGGGAACAAGCGATCGCCTGATATTTCCTTTGTATCTAGAGACAAGTTAAAAGGCTTGACCGAATTGCCTGATGGCTTTTTAGATGGCGCACCTGATTTAGCGATCGAGGTTCTCTCACCTAACAACACAATCGCTGAAATCGATCAAAAAATTGTGGAATATTTTGAGAATGGCTCACGCTTAGTTTGGGTGATCAATCTAAAATTACGTTATGTCTTAGTCTATCGCTCAGCACAAGAACCCGATCGCTTACTCAAGCAGTCAGATGCTTTAGATGGGGAAGATGTGATTGCTGGTTTTACAATGCCATTGTTTGAATTATTTCAAAAGATCTCATTCTAATTTACTGAAACCACCTTATACAGCAATTTTTGATCAAACAAACTACGAGAAAAGCTTTTCTTAGTTTGGGGGTGCTCGCAAAGCACTGTAAATCCTCAAAATCACAATATCATTTCGAGAATTTACAAATGTAAAAAAGCAAGCAAAATCACGATGTGATTTTGCTTGCTTTTTTACATTTGGGCAAGATTATTGTCTGACCAATTTAACAGGCTGACCATCAGCTTGCAATTCTTTGCCATCTGCGGACAAGGTGTAAGGCTGTTCGGGAGGAGATTGGGGTGGTTTTTCTCCATTAACAGATTCGACTTGAGAAACAACCTTGCCATCTTTGATTGAAATTTTACCAGCAGTCTTGATTTCTTGGACTTCATCTTTAGTAGAAACTGCTTTGAGGGTAGCTTCAAAAGTTCCCTCAGGTTTAATCGTCCATTTACCTGTAACGGATTTAACACCCTCTTTTTCAGCATCCGCTAAAACTTTAGGGTCTAAAACGACTGTATATTCACCTGCGACCTTATCAAGACTAGCAGCAGTTGCAGGGCTTTTATCTGGCGCAGATTCAGGAGTCTTTGTGGTAGGAGATGCTGATGGAGAAGCTGTCGGACTTGCCGTTGCTGCGGCTGTGGGTTTAGTGGTTGCCGCAGTTTCTTTTGGTGCTGGTGGTTGCTGGCAAGCTGACATAACCGCAACACAACTAATGGCGATCGCTGCGAGTAGGCTTTGCTTTAAGTGATGATTGAGTGATTTTTTCACGATTAATTTGGAGAGGTAATTGTCGGTAAGTAACGGGTGGAAATTAGTCTTGAGTCACTTGTCTAATCAAGATACTCTACGCATCATTTCTTAGCAAATCTTTTGGGATACAACTGAATTGCGATCGCAACCAGCCTGAAGCATAGATATATCCAGTAACTCTCCATATTAAGGCTATTAGTCATTGATCCCAAATCTCAAAACTAATTTTGAGATTTGCAACGTTAAAATGCTTTGCAAATCTCAAAATTGGTTTTGATCAAGAGAATTGCTACTTACCAGTAGTTTACACATACTAGAGACTGCAAGCAGCTATATACTGTTCCTTGACATAGTAATTTTTTTAATATTGTTTCAACCGATGGTAACTACAAAATCTCAATCCAATGTTCTGCGATATGACATTGTCGGGTCACGGCGCTTTAGTAACTATTGCTTTGCGGTTATTGTTGCCATAGGTGCGTCGGGCTTTTTGCTAGCAGGAATATCGAGTTTCTTAAAGATTAATCTACTGCCGTTTTCTGAGCCTCTACAGTTGGAATTTGTACCTCAAGGTTTGGCGCTTTCCTTTTATGGAGTAGCAGGTACATTGCTAGAGCTATACCTGCTATATGTAATGGCGATCGATTATGGTAGCGGCTACAACGAGTTCGATCGCAATAATGGCAAGGTGACGCTTTTTCGGCAAGGACGTAGTAAGAGCAAGAATATTGAATTTACTTACAAGATTGCTGATGTACAGGCGGTTCGTGTCGAAATTCGCAATGGTCTGAGTCCTAAGAGATCCTTATATCTGAGAGTTAAGGGCAAAGGCGACTTACCTCTATCAGAGGTTGGTCAACCGATCGCTTTAACCGCTCTCGAAGATCGTGCCGCAGAAATTGCCAAGTTTTTGGCAGTGCCATTGGAAGGGCTATAACTAGATGAGATGCGGCGCTTTGCGCCACATCTCATTTAGTTATAGTAGGGTGCGTTAGCGTCAGCGTAACGCACCCTTAAAGTACCATTGCGGTTATTGGGTGCGTTACGCTAGCGCTAACACACCCTACATCTAGGTAGTTTTTTTAGTTATCAAGGGTTAAACATGTTACGTTGGATTTTTAGTTGTTTTTTAGCAGTGAGTGTTTTGCTCACAAGTTGCACAAATACGGGTGGTGTCTCCGCAAGCGCTTCGCCGACTTCCTCAGCAATTGCATCAGCCACTGCTTCACCTACAGCTAGCAGCAAGCCGACCGCGATCGCAACGATTCCTGCATCGCCTAAGCCTAGTGCAAATCCTGAGAACTCACTAGAGGCTGCGCTTGCTAGATTTGTCCAGCTTAAAGGCTCAGCAACGGTGGAATTAAAACTAAAATCTGGAACCGTTAAGATCGATCTTGATGGTGCTAATGCACCAGTTACCGCTGGGAATTTTGCTGATTTAGTCAAGCGTGGGTTGTATAACGGCTTAACTTTTCATCGAGTGGTAAAAGAACCAACCCCATTTGTCGCGCAAGGTGGCGATCCCCTTGGTAATGGGACTGGTAATTTTACAGATCCCGTAACTTCACAGCCTCGTTATATTCCTCTAGAAATTTTGCCTGATGGTGCAAAACAGCCTATCTATGGCGAAGTTTTACCACCCACTCAAAAGCCAAAGTTACGTCACAACAAGGGCGCGATCGCAATGGCGCGATCGCAGTCTCCTAATTCTGCGTCTTGCCAGTTTTATTTAGCTCTTGATGATATTTACTTTCTTGATGGTTCCTATGCTGTATTTGGTTATGTAACTGAAGGCATGGAGTTAGTCGAAAAAATTCAAGTCGGCGATCGCATTGAATCGATAACAATCACTAAAGGCGAAGAAAATCTTAAGCAACCTGCTTAAAAAATCAAAAAAAGAGCCTGCATTTGCAGGCTCTTTTTTTTAACGAATGCGAATAATCCGTTTCTCGACAATATAGCGATCGCCAAGGTTAACGTTATAGGGGTTATAGATCATCGATGGATTCGCTGTAGGATAGTTGTTATACCCTCCAAGGTTGGCATTATATGGGTTATAGACCGATTGATTTGCCGTAGGAAAATTAGGAGAATAGATCACTGTAGGAGCGGAAGGATAGTTCCATGTTTTGCCGTAATTATGGCTAGGGACTATCTCCCGAACAATTACTCCAGAGTTAACATTTCGATGCTGTCTGTAGTTTTGGTAGTAAGGATTGCTATAAGTACGCTGATAATTAGAGCGATAGGAATCGTAGGTGCGATAGGTGTTGGTCGAGGGACTTGATCCAAATCTGATGCTAATTGAGACATCAGCAAGCGCTGAGCCTGCAAATGTAGTCATTGCACCAAGCGTAGCGATCGCTGTCATGATTACTTTCATGGGTTTATGCTCCTTGATATTTCAGAACACAACATAGAGCCGTATCTATAGTGTGTTCAGGGGAACACACTATTTAAGATTGCCATATAACTACTTTAACTCAAGCTAAACATGACTGTTGTTGCGATTGATTTTGGAACTAGTAATACTGCGATCGCGATTCTTACAACGGACAGCGATCGCGATATTGCTATACCAAAAACTTTGCATTTTGATAATATCTCTCACGGTTTTGAGACAAATGAGGGAACGGCTTGGCTAGTGCCGAGTTTAGTCTATGTACTTGGCAATGAGACGAATTATGGGGAATTTCTATTTGGAGAACAAGCGCGATCGCAATATTTATTAGAAAATCAATCAAAGAGATTGTTCAAAGGATTTAAGCGAGATATTGTTGCTAGTTTTCGATCGCCTGCGCGTGAGATTGATGGCAAGCTTTATGATGCCGAAGCGATCGCGGAAGTGTTCTTGACGGAATTATGGCAGCGCTTACTATTACAAGATATCCAGCCAACGCAATTAATCTTTACAGTTCCCGTTGGCGCATTTGAGGCATATCTCAACTGGTTTAGTAACTTTGCCGAACGTCTACAAGTTCCTAACTTCCAAATTATTGATGAATCTACTGCCGCTGCTCTGGGCTATGCGATTACTCGTCCAAATGCTCTGGTATTAGTGATTGATTTTGGGGGCGGCACATTAGATTTGAGTTTAGTGCGCACTGCGCCGATCACTAACGCCACCACTCACAAACAAGTTGCTAAAGCTGAAGCGATCGCCAAATCTGATGCTTATATTGGTGGAATTGACATTGACCGATGGATTGCTGAGCATTTTTTGCGGCAAGTAGGAAGGACGCGATCGCAAATTGGGGAAGCTAGTTGGCTGAGTATTTTAGAAATAGCAGAACAAATCAAAATTAAATTGTCAGTGGTTCAGGAAGTCAAAGAAATTTGGCTAGATGAGGATTTGATTTCTCACGAATTGAGGCTTAATCAAGATGAATTGACGGAGATTCTTGAACAAAATCTGATGCTTGAGCAGTTGCGCGAAGCTATCGATGAAGTTCTGACTATTGGACTAAATCGGGGTATTAGTAAAGCGGCGATCGAGCAAGTTCTGTTAGTGGGCGGCAGTTGCCAGCTTGTGGCAATTCAGCAATTGATCATGTCGTATTTCGGCAAATCCAAAGTCAAGTTTGGTAAGCCATTTGAGGCTGTCGCTCATGGGGCTTTAGTTCTTGGTCAGGCGATCGCGATTGTAGATCATTTACGGCATAGCTACGCAATTCGTCTTTGGGAACCTTATCTGCATCAATATTCTTTCTATACATTGTTTGAGAAGGGCACAAAATATCCTTGCCAACGCCCTGAGCCTTTAATTTTGCAAGCAGCGATCGCGGGACAAACCGAAATTTGGCTAGATATCGGTGAGGTTGCCGATATTTCACAGGCTGAAGTTACCTATGACAGTTTTGGACGCATGACTAGCAGTCAATTGCTGAAACAATCAGATTTTCGATCGCTAGCCGCAAATAGTAAAAAATCAGAGGTCGATCAAGTGTGCATAGCGCGACTCGATCCTTCAGGACAGTTAGGAAGCGATCGCATTGCCGTTAATTTTGAAATCGATGATCGGCGTGTTTTGATGGCAACTGTGAGCGATTTGCTGACGGATCAGGTGCTGATCGACAAACAGGCGATCGCCAAACTAGAATGAATCTTTAAGAAATGACTTTAAGCGTCTGAAATTTTGTAGAATCTAGAAAGGCTATATTTCTTCGTTCTGGCTCAAACATTCAGTTGATAGCAGGCATCACTTGTGACTCACACACGCTCAAAACATTCTCGACTGATGATTGCTGTCTTACCTGACGAATCTTCAGCTTTTGAAGCATATCGATTGCTTCAATGTCATGGCATCTCGCCCGAACATCTTGCTCTAGTTGGCAAAGGCTACAGCAGTCCCGATAGTGTGGGCTTATTTAATCCCACTTTCACAGCATGGCGCTACGCCAAGCGAGGAATGTTTTGGTTAGGCGTAATTAGCACCGTAATGGGCGTGATCTTATATTTGATCTTCAATATCAAATTGCCCAATCTTGAATGGCATCAGGCTTTATTGACGATCGCCTCAACCTCTGGACTGATTGGGATCTTTATTGGTGGCGTAATTGGCACTTTATATGGCTGGTTCTTTAAAAGTAGCCTATCGATTTCCTGTCGTAGTTGTTTAGAGCGCGGACAATACTTGCTCATGCTAGAAGGTTCTGAAACGCTTACTCGGCGAGGAAGAGAAATTCTTGATGACTATACTGTAAAACCACATTAATTACCCTAAAAAATCCCTGCAAATTTCGTGTTAAGATCTTGCGAAATGAGTTTTTAAGCTATGTCTAATGCGAAAACTATTTTGATAGTGAATAATGATGAAAGAGATCGCTTACTTTGTCGTAACTATATAGAATGTGATCCCGAAAATAGCTATCGTATTTTAGAAGCTGAAACTCTTAAGCAAGGATTGGAATTATGGCGATCGCAAACCCCTGATGTGACATTGGTTGACATCAGTTTGCCTGATGGCAACGGAATAGTCTTAGTAGAGACTATTCGTGCTGATATTCAAAATAAGGTAAGTGAACAGGTGTTAGATCTAAAACTTCCTGTAATCATATTTACAGGAAGTGAAGACGAAAGAAATGCTTTAAGCACAATGCATTTGGGAGCATATGACTATTTAATTAAAAATGATATTTCCCAATATTCATTACAACAGAGTATCCGTAGGTTAATTGAATATTTGAGCCTACATCGTCAACTAGTGCAATCTCGCAGAAGAGAAGAGCTAGTTTCTCAAATTGCTCTAAATATTCATCAGTTTATTAATCTAGAAGATATCTGTCAGGTCGCAGTTCAAGAAATTAGTAAATTCCTCCAAACCGATCGCACTCTGATTTATACATTTCATGAGGGGAACAGCCGTAGAATTATTGCTGAGTCAGTAGTTCCGCCTTTTTCTTCCTGTTTAGGCTTTGGGGCTGACAATCGCTGTATGCATCTTTCTGAAGAGAAATTGAACTCATATCTAGATGGTCAGATTTTTGCGAATTCTGATATACATGGTGCTGATTTTTCGGAAGTCTCGGTGCAGATATTAGAGTGCTTTCAGGCGCGGGCAAATGTGGTTGTACCAATTCTATTAGCTGAACCTCTGAGTAATATTAAAGCTTCTAATCACGAACTAAATAATCAGCCAAATAATCAGCCAAATAGTTGCCAGAACTATCAAACTTTATGGGGATTACTGATTGTTCATCAATGTTCCATGCCCCGCGATTGGGAAGAACATGAAATTAAGTTGCTTCGACAATTATCGGTGCAATTAGCGATCGCAATTCAACAAACTGAAATCCATCAGGAACTTCAAAACCTGAATGGTTCTTTAACGATACAAGTCCAAAATAAGACATCCGCACTTCAAGCTAGTGAGCATAAGTTGCGTTCAATATTAAATGGGATTCCAGACATTGTCAATTTAATCAGTATAGATGGCACTTATCTTGAATCCAAACAGGATAAACCTTCTTATGACTTCATTGATCATAATCATTCGATCGGGAAGAATATTGTAGATCTCCTGCCATTAACACTTGCGACAAATCAACTTCAAACAATTCAGCAGGCTGTCTCTTCTGGGGAAATGTTAACTATCGATCAAACTTATCAGACTGCTGAGGGGGTACACTATGAGGAAGTTCGAGTAATCCCAATAGATAATAGCGCTGCTGTTGTAGTTGTCCGTGATATTAGCGATCACCGTCGCGCTGAAGTTGCCTTATTTGCAAGTGAGGAGAAACTCAAAAAAGTAGCACTGTCATCTCCAGTGATAATCGAGATTTTTGTGCAACGCGCAAATGGTTCTGCATATTTTGAATATTTAAGTCCAGCTTTTGAGGAGATTCATGAGTTGAACGTTGCACAAGTCATGCAAAATCCTCAACTTTGTTTTGAGCAGATTCATCCTGATGATGTAGCGAATGTATGGGAAGCTGTTGGCATTAGTCTTGAGACATTATCAATCTTGCAGCACGAATGGCGAGTCATTACTCCATCTGGCAAGATTAAATGGCTATGTAGTAATCTGCGCCCAGAGCGCCGAAAAAATGGAGATGCGGCTTGGTATGGAACTGTCTCTGATATCAGCGATCGCAAACAGATAGAAATCACTCTTGAGAAACAATTAATCTATAATAAAACACTTTTGACTAATTCTTTTGATGGAATTGTGATCATTGATAGTATGGGAAATCTTGTTGAGTGTAATTCAAGTTTCGCTGAGATGCTTGGTTATTCTCTAGAAGAAATACCTAATCTCAGTATTCATGATATTGATGTGAGATGGACAAAAGAAGAATTAGATAAGGGAATTAAAGAATTTAAACTTCAGCGAAAAAAAGTCCAGTTTGAAACTCAACATCGCAAAAAAGATGGATCGATCTGTGATGTTGAGATTAGTGCCAATTCTGTCGATTGGGATAATAATATTTTACAATTTTGCATTTGCCGAGATATTACAAAACGCAAACTCGCTGAACAATCATTAGAGAAAGCCAAAGAACTAGCCGAAGCTGCCAATAAAGCTAAGAGTGAATTTCTCGCCAATATGAGCCATGAAATCCGTACGCCAATGAATGGAGTTCTTGGCATGGCGCAACTGCTATCTACTACACCCTTGAATGAAGACCAAAAGGATTTTGTAAAGGTTATCTTAGATAGTGGGGATGCGTTATTAACGGTAATTAATGACATTCTAGACTTCTCGAAAATTGAATCTGGAAATCTCCAGCTAGAGCAAAAAGAATTTAACTTTGAAGATACGCTCAATGCAGTTTGTAATCTCTTAAATAAACAAGCTTCTGATAAAAACATTAATCTGCAATGTCACGTTAATAGCATAAACCCCACTACAGTCGTAGGCGATAGCTCACGACTCAGACAAATCCTGATTAATCTAATTGGTAATGCGATTAAGTTTACTAATCAAGGCTATATCTCCATCAGCTATAACCGTAAATTTATTGCAGCTAACACCTACGAATTTAGGTTCTCGATCGCAGATACAGGGATTGGCATCAATTGCGATAGCATCCATAAACTGTTTAAGCCTTTTACTCAAGCTGATGCCTCGATCAATCGTCAGTTTGGAGGGACTGGGCTGGGATTGGCAATCTCAAAACGACTTGTAGAACTCATGGGTGGAACGATCTGGGTGGAAAGTCGAGGTAAGGTCGGTGGCTATCCGCCATCAGATTGGGTAATCAGATCTAACGATAATACTGGCTCCACTTTCTATTTCACAATCATCTTACCTGTGATTGCGATACCCCCCACTATCACCACTAATAAATCTGGTTCTTTTTTACCTGATAATAATAAAATTAGTTTTGAGCAGTTTCCAATTAAAATCTTGATTGTTGAAGATACTATTCTCAATCAAAAAATAATTGTCCTAATGCTCCAGAAACTAGGCTGTCAAGCCGATGTAGTTAACGATGGTAGTGAATGCGTAGCGATTTTTTCTAATCAAGATTCTCAGGCTACCTATGACATCATATTCATGGATGTGCAGATGCCTGTTATGGATGGACTAACTGCAACTAGAGCAATTCGTCAAAGTTCATTACTAACACAGCCTTGGATTATTGCCCTGACTGCTGATGCTATGCCAGAAGATTATGAAGCCTGTATGAACGCGGGAATGAATGAATATATGTGTAAACCAATCAATATCAAAGATGTTGAGCGATCGCTATTAAAATACATCAAAGCCAATAACGTACGATCGCTATAAATCAATTACCCAATACCAAAACACAAAATGGCTTATCCATTTTGTGTTTTGGTATTAGTCCTGATCAAATACTTTTCCTAATGACGCAGGTGGCGTAGTTCTGACTGTATTTAATATCCCTTGTTTAAGAGATCGCGGCAAAGCCGATATTAAGCGATCGAGCCATTCTCCCGAAGTCAGCGCCAACATCAAAATCATCAATACAAAAGGAGCCGTATTAAATACCTGCGTCGGCACTTCAGGAATAGCACTCTGAGCGACGCTAGCTAAAGATTGCAAAATCCCGAATAGATAAGCTCCTAAGGCTACACGCAGAGGATTCCAACCACCAAAAATGACGATCGCTAAAGCAATCCAGCCATAACCTGCGGTGTGGCGGTGGCTCCATCCAGCTTTGAAATCTAACGAGAAAGCGGCTCCTGCGATCCCCATTAATGCACCACCGAGGAGCGTATAGATGTAACGCATTTTAATTACATTAGTACCTCTCGCAAAGGCTGCGGCTGGTTGTTCGCCAACTGTCCGTAAAATTAAGCCACCTTGGGTACGATAGAAATAAAACCATGAACCCAGAATTAAAATGTAGCTGCTGTAGACTAATAGATCACTTTGAAATAGGAGTTTCCCAAAAACAGGAATACTCTCTAAAACAGGAATTTTAAAGCTCGGAACCGTAATTCCCTCAACTCTGACAACGGGATTACCTAAAAAAGAAGATAAATCACTACACATCAGAGCCAATACAAATCCAATTGACACTTGAGATTGCTTTAGGGTAATTGCGCCAACTGCAACGACTAATGCGATCGCAGCGCCAACAAGAGCTGCCGATGCAAATCCTAAGAGCAGACTATTCGAGAACTTTGCTACGGCGAAGCCTGTCATCGCTGACATCAAGATTGTCCCTTCAGCAGATAGATTAATCACACCTGCCCGTTCGGTAATAGTTTCGCCAATACTAGCGAAAATCAGAGGTGTCGAAGTTGCGATCGCTGTAGCCAGAATTGTGATTATATCCATTGTTTTTATAGCTGAATTTGCAGAGATTGAGATCCCCCCAGCCCCCCTTAAAAAGGAGGGAGAATTAAATTCTTCCCCCTTTTTAAGGGGGATTGAAGGGGATCTCTTTATTAGAAGATCATGTTTCCTTAGATAACTTTGCTAAACCTTCGCCAAGAATCGCGAAAAGTAGCAATGCTCCTTGAATAATCCCAGAAAGAGAAGAATCTAGACTTAGAGATAGCGGTAATTCCAAACTACCAACATTTAGAGAACTAAATAGAAATGCGATCGGCAAAACCAAAAAGGGATTGTAATTAATCAGCATGACTACTAGCAAAGCTAAAAATCCTAAATTGCTAGAAATATTAGGAATGAGTCGATGGAACACAGCGACTACTTGCAGAGAGCCAGCGATTCCTGCAAATGCACCACAAATCACAAAGCTACTCAACATTTGCGCGATCGCTGGAATTCCCAACACATGAGCCGCCCGTAAATTATTACCCACCGCTTTTAGCTTCAAGCCAAAGTAAGTAGCTCTAATTGCGATTGCAGTAACAATCAAAGCAAATATAGCGATCGCTAGAGCGATCGGACTAAAGTCAGTATTACCGACAGTTGGCAGCGATAAAGCATCACTAAATGGCTCCGTACCACTCATTGAGGCAACGCCCGATCGCTTCCACGGACCAAAGACGAGATAAAGCGCTAATCCCTGCGCGGTGAAGTTCATGCCCAAACCAGCAAAAATCTCGCTGACTTTGCCATAGATATTTAACACACCTGCTAGTAAGCCCCATAATCCACCGCCAACAATACCAAATAATATGGCAAGTGTAATTGCAATCGCAGGGGGAAATCCTTCGGGAATAAGTCTGAGCAATAATGTCGAGGCGATCGCGCCTGCTGTAATTTGCCCTTCGATACCTAAGTTATATAAACCTGCGGTAAAGGTAAAAATCAAGCCGCAGGAAGCAAGTAATAAAGGGCAAAGAGTAGAAATAACCCTAGCAAAGCGATCGCTACTACCAAAAGCCCCATTCCACATGCCCATGGCGACTTGAGGTGGTGAGCCACTTGATAGCAAGATCACCGCCGCAATGAACAATAGCGCCGCCACAAAAGCCCCAATCCGAAAGTAGACAACTTTAGGGAATTTTTTGAAAATTTGAAGATTTTGTGAGAAATTTTGTAAGGGACTATGCAAACTTTCCTCCGATCGCTTGACCTAGTTTATCGACTGTTAAAGTTTTCGCATCAATAGGCTGTGAGACTTTACCGCCGCAAAATACGAGAATGCGATCGCTATATTGCAAAATCTCATCAAGATCAGAAGATGTGAATAAAATCATCATTCCTTTTTCGCAACGCGCCATCATCTGTTTCCAAATCCATAGGGTGGATTCGATGTCTAATCCTCTGGTTGGCTGTTCCATTAATAGTAGATTTAAATGATCTGGTAAAAGTGATATTTGGGTGCGCTGCTGATTACCTCCCGATAATCTTTCAACCTTAGTAGAGGGTTTCCCACGAATATTAAAAGTCTCGATCGCCTCATGTGCAAACTTGCGCGTATCCCGCCAATTGATTAAAAAGCCTGAATGCGATTGGCGCAACATGAAATGCTCATGGATCGATAGACCGCGAATCAAACCATCCTGTAAGCGATCGGCTGGCAAATAACCAATTCCTACCTTCAAGAAATGACTATAGGCGCGATTAGTCATATCCACATCACTAATGCGAATCTTGCCAGCGTTCGGCTTGAGTAAACCAGCACAGGCTAGCAATAGCAATTGCTGTCCATTACCTTCCAAACCTGCAAGCCCGATCACCTCGCCCTCATTAACCGTTAATTTATCAATCTGCAAACTTAAGCGATCGCCATCAATCTGCAAGTCCTGAATTACTAAAGCGGGTTCCGTTTGCTGAATGTTAATCTCATGTTTTGCGGGTATGGCTAGCTCTCGACCAAACATCATATCCACTAAAGACGATGCTAACTCATTAGATTCTCGACCTTTAACCTCAGCTTCTCCTATTACTTGACCCTGACGCATTACCATCAAGCGATCGCATAGTTCTTCTACATCTTCTAATTTATGCGAAACAAAAATAATCGATTTCCCGTCCGCAGCCAATTGCTTGACCGCCGTAAACAGAGCCGTTTTTTGGGATGCAGAAATACCTGTAGTTGGCTCATCAAGGATTAAAGTCTTCACCCCAAGAGACAAAAGCCGAAGTATTTCTAACTGTTGACGCTCTCCTACAGTCAGATTACTTAGGCGATCGTTAGGAGGTAAGTCAAAACCAAAAGTTGCAGATAGCTGCCGAAGTTCTCTAATTAAATCACCACGATCGTTGCTAGTTTTAGTTCTTTTTTTGCCTAAAGTACTTCTCCCAGCCATGAAATTATCAAGTACCGATAGAGAAGGAAAGTCTAAAGGATCTTGATGCAGCATCCCAATTCCTGCGCAGATTGCATCCGCAGGAGTTTTAATATCAACTTCTATTCCATCTAATACAATCTTGCCAGAGTCCTTAGTAATAAATCCACTCAGGACTTTGGATAAAGTGCTCTTCCCTGCACCATTTTCACCCAAGATGCCATAAACACTTCCAGCCTCAACCGTCATGGAAATATCATGGTTTGCCTTGACATTCCCAAAAGATTTATAGATATGGCTTAGTTCAACTTTCATGTTTATTCCATAAGGCTTTTTCTCATTTAAAATTTACCCCCCTAACCCTCCCCTTGCTAAGGGGAGGGAACAAGATTTCTAGTTTTCCCCCTTTACAAGGGGGAATTAAAGGGGGTAATTCATCCCTTATTTACTAGCGCCCTCAATACCTTGTAGCAAGCTGGTAAAGTACCAAATCTGCTGTGGAGTTGCAGTTTCGCCTTCCTTGAGGAAAGGAGTCCCATCTTGATAGTTCAGAGGTCCTTTAAAAAGACTGATCTTACCATCGCCCAAACCAGTAATAAATTCCGTCAGGAACTTGTCACTTTCTGGAGTCAGAGCCTTTCCTTTCTCAAATCCCACAGCTGAAGTGTCAGGATTATTCAAGTCTTTCCAATTTGGCGCTGCGGCAATAAATTCTCCTGTGAATTTACCTTCCTTAGCCTTTTTGACTTGATCGAGATATGCTGGGCCCCAGTTGTAATAGGGAACGCCAATACAAATTTCTGGAGCAGCATTACAGCCAGTTTTGAGCCCGTAGTGTAGATATTTGACCTTCTTGCCAGCTTCAGCAGCTTTCTTTCCTTGCACGGCTACTTCTGGGGTATCAATACCGCTCATCACCACATCGAAGCCACTGTTGTAAAAATCATCAGAGACCTTAGTCGGGTCAAGGGTCTGTCCAGGAATATTAAACCAGAAGCCAATCCAAACCACCTTAAACTTCAAATCTTCGGGATTTTTTTTGCGATAGGTTTGCCAGCAATACTTAGCCCCCAAATAACTTGCTGATACTAGTCTGCGGGTTTCATCATTGATTAACGACCCCACAAAACCGATTTTGCCTGTCTCTGAGTTGAGAGCCGCAGCGCATCCAGAGATCATTCGACCATACTCAATTTGAGGCATGACGTTGCTAATGTTTTTCTGGTTTTTGAAATTTTTGCCTTCTTTCCAAGCATAGTCACCGCTTGCATGAATTATGGACACATTAGGATGCTTTTTCGCGGTTTCTAGGGCATCATCTTTAAAATCGTCAGAATTGAAAACTACTAGCTTTGCGCCCTTAGCAATAAGATCGTCAGCAACCTGAGAAGCTTTGACATTTGGGCGATCGCCTGGGTTGACTTTATCTACATAGTCAAACTGGATGCCAGATTGCTTCTCCATTACATATTTTGAGGCTTCGTAATGACCTTGGTTCCAACCAGAATCATTTTTCGGACCAACTAAAATCATCGCTGCTTTAAATTCTTTCGCATCGGTCGCAGTTGTAGTTGCCGCAGTAGTTGCTGTAGTTGGTGCAGTGGTTGAAGCTGTAGGAGCTGTGGGAGTACTGTTACAAGCTCCAGCAAATATTCCCACTAGCATGGCAGCCCATAAGTGCTTGAAAGAAACTATAGAAGAAACCTTATTAGTGAGTATTCCCATAAATTAATGTAATTATTTAGATGTTTCATACCTTTTTACTATTTTATTTAAGGCGATCGCACATGAGACAAAGGTATTGCTAATTACAGTTTTTGCAACGCTTTACACTAAGCCCAGAAAAAAGAAATTTGTTAAAAGTGAAGCAAAACCCCACTTTCAAAAAATTTCTTGTGATTCTCTTGCTCACGGATTTATGTAAGTAATAACATATGCTAATTATTATCTCTTGTTTAGGTATATGCGTCTTCCAATCCTCTATTCTTTCAGGCGTTGTCCCTATGCAATTCGTGCAAGAATGGCTCTTGCTTATGCTGGCATTAGCTATGAACTTAGAGAAGTTTCTTTAAAAAATAAACCCCAAGAGATGCTCGATATTTCGCCAAAGGGAACAACGCCAGTAATGCAGTTTTTTACTGGACAAGATCTTATAGAGCAAGATTTTCTTGTTTTAGAAGAAAGTCTCGATATTATGAATTGGGCACTAGAGCAGCACGATCCACTCAATTGGAAAAACTTGCCAGAACAGCCTCTAGCGATCGCACAGCAGCTTATCGATACAAATGATCGCGAGTTTAAACATGCGCTCGATCACTATAAGTACCCAAACCGATTCCCCGAAAAATCGCAGAAAGACTATCGCCAACAAGCAGAAGAATTTCTCCAAGTTTTAGAACTTCAACTTCAGTCGCGATCGCGAACTAGTGAAGCTCATGTTTTTTTGGTTAGTGATCGTCAAACCCTCGCTGATATTGCAATTTTTCCTTTTGTAAGACAGCTTGCCTATGTAGATATAGATTGGTTCCTATCGAGTTCTTATGAGCGCTTGCAACAATGGTTAAAGTGGCATGAAACTAGCGAAATGTTTGAGTTTGTCATGCAAAAGTTTCCTATATGGACATCAGAGCAAGAAGCGATCGTTATTACTCCTTAAAACCAAAAATTGTTTGGGCGGGCGAAGCCCGCCCAAACAATTTTTGGTTTTAATAATGCGATAAAATGGTACAGGAGGATGGCAACACAAAGTGTTGTCATCCTCCTAATAACGAATATGGAGCTTTTTATGAAACCCCTTGCGCTTTTGAGTGTCTCTGACAAAACAGGACTACTCGACCTTGCCCGCGAACTATCGACCACCTATAACTTTCAACTAATTAGTAGTGGTGGAACTGCCAAGGCACTCAAAGCGGCTGAGCTTGAAGTTACCAAGGTTTCCGACTATACAGGCGCACCTGAGATTTTAGGTGGACGAGTGAAAACCCTGCATCCGCGAATTCATGGTGGGATTCTCGCAAGACTCGAACTGCCTGAACATCAGCAAGACCTAGCTGACAACGAGATTCAACCAATTCGGATTGTGGTGGTTAACCTCTATCCATTTACGGAAACGATCGCAAAGCCCAATGTCACCCTCGAAGACGCGATCGAGAATATCGATATTGGGGGCCCAACTCTAATTCGCGCCTCGGCAAAGAATTATAATCATGTTGCCGTATTGTCCAGTCCTAGCCAATATCCAGAATTTCTGGATGAGCTAAAAGCAAATAATGGCGAAACAACCTTAGAATTTCGCAAAAAACTAGCGATCGCAGCTTTTCAACATACACAGTCCTACGACAAGGCGATCGCTGATTATTTAGAAAAGGAACAGAAAGTTGCACAAGGTTTGCCCAATACCCTCTCTTCTTCCTATACTTTGCTATGCAATAATCCTAAACCTTTACGTTATGGCGAAAATCCTCATCAACCCGCCACATGGTATCAAGTTGGTGCAACACCCAAAGGTTGGTCTGCGGCGCAACAATTGCAAGGCAAAGAACTCAGCTTCAATAACTTGCTCGATCTAGAAGCAGCGAGGAGCATTATCGCTGAATTTAGTGACGATCTCCCCTGTGCGGTAATCATTAAGCACAACAACCCCTGTGGAGTTGCGATCGCACCGACTATTGCCGAAGCTTATCAAAAGGCTTTTGAAGCAGATTCCACTTCTGCTTTTGGGGGTATTGTCGCCCTCAATCGTCCGATTGACGAAGAAACTGCGCTGCTTTTAAATAAAACATTTTTAGAATGTGTCGTTGCGACAGCTTGTGTGCCCAGTGTGGCAACAATTTTAGGCAAAAAGCAAAACTTGCGGGTGCTAGTTCTATCTGATCTTAATCATGGTTCCCATGAGACAGTGAAGACGATCTCTGGAGGGATGCTAGTCCAGAAGTCTGATGATGAAGCAGTTAATCCTGATGTATGGAAGGTTGTGACTGAAAAGCAGCCAACCCCAGAACAGTTGCAGGAATTGATTTTTGCTTGGAAAATTAGTCGCCATGTCAAGTCTAATGCGATCGCTATTACTAAAGACTGCACTACAATTGGCATTGGCGCTGGTCAAATGAATCGAGTTGGCTCAATCAAAATTGCTCTCGAACAAGCAGGCGAGAAGGTGAAAGGAGCATTCCTAGCTAGTGATGGTTTTTTCCCGTTTGATGACTCTGTACGAACTGCTGCTGCCTCAGGAATTATTGCGATCGTGCAACCAGGGGGAAGTATGCGCGATGCTGATTCAATCAAGGCAGCTGACGAGCTTGGTTTGATTATGGTATTTACAGGCATCCGCCATTTCTTACATTAGATAATTTCTCATTTAAAATTTACCCCACCCTAACCCTCCCCTTGTAAAGGGGAGGGAACAAGATCTCGAGTTTTCTTTGCAGGGGGGATTATATAGCAATGTAAGCTTTGCTTACATTGCTATACCAATTCACGAAAGTATGGCTACACTTTCGTGAATTAAAAACCAAACCCTGTAAGGGTTTTGAAAAGACAAAATGGCTACGCCATTTTGTCTTTTGGTATTAAAGGGGGTAAGTTCGACTTATGTCTAGACGGGAGATTCTTTACGAGAAATGTCATCAATAAACAAAGGGCGCTATGCGCCCCTTGTTTATTGGTCGGCAATTAACAAAAAGCGAATATGTTCCATACCTTGCTCAGCACGGAGAGATTGCACTTGATCCGCTAGCTTGGTACTAGCAATGATTACATCTGGCTGAGAAGCAATCACAGTAGTTCGTAAATCGTCTTGATTACTGATTTTAGATGGTAAGAAGCCTTGGTTTTGCAGCATTTCCATCAATAGATCGATAGAAACAAAATTGTCATCCACTACCAAAATCTTTTTACCAGTAGAAGCCTTACTAGATAGAAGAATATCAACTTCTCGCAGCAATAGCACCATATCTAGAGGTTTAGTCACATAACTATCAATACCTAGATGGCGACCTTTAGCTTTGTCATCTAATACTGAGACAATAATAATGGGAATATCCAAAGTCGCAGGATCGGATTTGAGAATTGCTGCTACATCATAGCCACTAATACCATCCATAACAATATCAAGGGTGATTAGATCGGGACGACTTTCACGAACTTTGACAATCGCTTCTTGTCCATTTCCAGCTTCTCGAACAGTATATCCTTTAGCTTCCAACTCTTGTCTCAGCAGGTTGCGAATACTCGCATCATCGTCAATGACTAAAATGTTCTTAGGTTCATCTATCACACTCTGACCGTCTGATTGCGTTTGACTTTGCGAAACCGATCTTTTCTTGAGTTGCTCAATCAAAATGTCAAAATTAATTGCAGGAATCTCATTTTCTGGATTGATTGGAAGTGTGAAAGAGAATGTACTACCCTTACCAATTTCACTCTCCACCCAAATCTTCCCGCCATGATAAGCAATGATTTCTTTGGAAATTGGTAGTCCTAGCCCTGTGCCTTGTGGTTTATCGGTCAGAGTATCCCCAACCTGCTTGAACTTCTCAAACACTTTAGGCTGATCCGATTCAGAAATTCCTACTCCTTGATCGATGACACTGACCATAATTGATTGATCATCTTGCTTAGCCCGACAAGTGACACTTCCCTGATCCGTAAACTTCACCGCGTTGGAAATTAAATTGATTACAACTTGAATCAAGCGATCTTTATCGCCAAGGATATCGGGTAGATCGGCTTCTATCTCTCTTACTGGAATTAATCCTTTTTGCTCAAAGAGAGCTGAAGTTGCCGAAAATGCACGATCAATCACTTCATTAATTGCTAATGGCTCCATATTCCATTGCATTTTACCAGCTTCTATTTTGGCAACATCTAAGACTTCGTTAATTAGTTTGGTGAGGCGTGTCCCCTCAGATACGATGATCTCAATATTTTCAGTGACTTGACGGACACTTCGATTGACTTTTTTGTCATCGGTCTGGATAAGTGGAAATATTGATTCATCTAACTTTTTCTGAATCAATTTCGCAAAACCTAATACGGATGTAAGCGGCGTTCTTAATTCATGGGATACAGTTGAGATGAAGTCCGTCTTCATCCGATCTACTTCTTTCTCGGCAGTAATATCACGAATTAGAATTACAGTACCTAAATAATTTGTTTCTAATAGAGATTCTTCTGAAATATTTGCTTCTCCAAAGATTGAAGTTGCTACTGCTTTTCCAATACGGCGATCGGGTAGGGCAAACTCTTCACTAAAAACTTGTTTTGGATTCTCTCTAGTACTTGTAACGAGATTAGCGATTTCCTCAGATTTAAATATTTCTCTATAACTCTGCGCCTTAGCAATCACTTTACTGCTAATCCCAATCATGCCTGCTAGCGCTGGATTAAATTGGGTAACCTGATCTTCACCATTAACCACCACCAAGCCATCAACCATGTTGTCAATAATTGCCTTGATCTCGCTGGTGCGCTGTTCGACTTTCTGCTCCAGAGTACGGCTGTAATCAGCTAACTGTTCTCCTGAAGCTTTAAGTTGGGATGTCATTTGATTAAACGCGATCGCCAAAATCCCAATTTCATCATCTGTTAATACAGGTGCTTGCGAATCGAGGTTACCACCAGCAACTTGGTTGGCTGCATCGGCAATCGCCAAAATTGGCTGAGAAATCCGTCTGGCAATCAGGTATACAGCCGTTAACAAAATGCCTGCGGAGCTTAATCCAATCAGTAAAATATCGCGAGCGAGGCGATCGGCGGGCTCAAAAGCTTCTGCCTGCGATATTTCTGCAAGTAACGCCAAATTGAGGTTGTCAATCCAAATGAAACTGCCTAAAACAGGTACAGTCTTATAGTTTTTATATAAACCTTCCCCATCTTTTCCTAGAGCAGCATCAGAAATACCGTCACTTTTAATATCTTTAGCAAGATCCTGTTTATCGACTCCCGCCCCTGAAATTAGGACATTCTTAGTAGCTAGTCTCCCTACCAAATATGTCTCACCGCTATTACCTAGTCCTGTTCGTTCACGAATGATGTCATCCACTCCTTGGAGATCTAGGTCAACCGCTATCACACCAATGCGATCGCCCGCTTTATTAGTTAGAGGAGCCGCAAAAGTCATTGCGGCCTTTCCAGTTATAGGCGAGATATAGAAATTTGGCACAATGATCCGAGATTGGTCGCGCGTAAAATAAGTAGTGGTATTTCCGAGCGGTTGGTATTTGCCTTCTTTTTGCTTATCTGTGGAAACAATTGTAATTCCGTTATTGGTTAGGATCGAAATCTGTCGAATGTTTGGTTTGACTGTGGATATATTCGCCATGAACCTTTGCAGAGAGTCAACAGCCGCCTTAAATTCTGGAGATTCTTTCTCTTTTGTAAAAGCTATTTCAGAATTGACGATCAAATCTGGCAACTGCGTCATCAGAATTACATCGCGGCGTTGATTATCAACCCATTGATTAACCTGTGCTTCTTTGAGCGATGTGGCAACTGCTAATCGGTCAATCACTGATTTTCTAAGAGCGTCACGACTGCGAGTGTTGGCACTTACAGCGACTACTAAAACTGTGACAATCGACAGAACCGAAAAATATGCCACAAGTTGCAGCAGCAGGCGTTTCTTAAATAGGTTGATCATCTTCTATACTCACTTAACTAACAACGATGCAGAGATTTCACAATGAGTATGCCTTTACTCATCGATACTACTACTATTTCCACTCAGTGAAAATAGCTTTAATTTGGGCGATCGCAGTATCGGCTGCTTGTTCAGGTGAATTTTTGCCTGAAGCCACTGACTTGATCGCTTGTCCCCATACTTTTTTAGCACCCACTTCTGAATAAGCAGGATTCTGGGCTGTATAAAAAGAACTAGTATTCTGAAATTGCTTAGTTGCTGCCAAAATATGTGGGTCTTTGGAATCCTTATAATAAGGATCTTCTAATAATTTTGGCATAGTCGGGAAATACCTTCCTCCTGCCCCTTTCAAATAGGTAAGTAAATTATCAGGTTGAATAATGTGGGACAACAGACTTTTAGCAAGAGCTTGCCTTGCTTGTTCCTTCGCAACATCCTCCTTAGCTTCTTTAACGTTGGGGGCAGCAAATATAATCGCCTGTTTTACTGCTACTAAATGGCTAAGAGTCTTACCGTCTGGAGAAAGTGGCCATTCTGTAGTCACTAATTTTTTGTTGTAAACCTCTTGATCAAACTGCTGGGATGCGGGAATAGATAATCCTGGATTTGCCGTCATGAATGAGTTGCGGCTAAGAAATACCTGATTATTATCGGCGTCTGTCCATTGCAAAGCATTAGGAGGTACGTGCTTGCTCTGATAGAAACCCGCATATTTTTTCAATGCTGCAATAATTCCTTGACGATTTTGGGGATTCTCAAATTTTAGTTGCCCATTCTCATCTAATAGCTGAACTCCGTATGCCGTGAGGAATTGCTCAAACATGAAGATCACATCTGTAGCTTCTGTAGACATTGGCAAGCCGATCCCATAGATGTCTTTTTTGCCTTTATCAGTAGCGCGGTCTTGAGCCGTTTCCCAAAACGCCCAAAATCCATTCCAATCCTTAGGAATATTGGTGTCATTCAGCCCTACATCTATCAGCATATCCCGCCAATAATGCAAACCAGCAGCTAGTTGAGCGATTGGTACTGCGTAGTAAGCAGGATTAGGATTTTGACTGTTTTTATAGGCGACGGCTTTAAGGGCGATCGGACTAAATAAATTTTTAACAGGTTCTACAACATCCGAAACATTTACTAATTTATTTTGCCATGCTAATTTCGGATAGAGGGCAAACTCAGCGGTATTACTAAATAAGATATCGGGAGGATTACCATTATTAAGCGCATTTTCAGCATCACGATTCACCGATCCATCATTATAGAAAGTGATTTCCACTTTCGTATTATTCTTTTTTTCCCACTCGGCAACAATTTGTGAAAGGGCCTCTGTTTCCGCAGGATAAAAGCTTTGAATCCACCAAACTCTAAACTTGGAACTTTTTTCGGGAGCCCGATAATTTAAGACGGCAGAATCACTACAGGCAGCCAAACCCAAGCCTGCTAAAGATAGAGATAACTGATTAAACTGACGACGACGCATAGATTTTTTAAATTAAAAAATAAAGCAAAACTGGAAACTTCAGGAGACAAGGTGTACCACGCTTGGCGATGTACACCTTGTCTCCTATATGACGAGTTCAACTAAGTCTGGCAGGCTCTTCTGGGTTCATGGGGATAAGCACAGCTAATAGTAATCAGAATCCTCTCGGAGCAACAGTTACAGCCCTACCATGTCGCCAATAATTGTATCGACACTGTACCATTTACCCCTCAAACCCAGATGAGCCGTCTGGCAGAACAATTGTCCCTGCCGGGAAAGGATAAGTTTCAGGATATTGCATCACTCTGCCTACAAATTTTACACCCGCAGCGATCGCACCTTCATAATCAGCGATCGCATCGCCAACCATTAATACGCGATCGGGTTCAAAATCATATTTCGACAAAATATCTTGGATAATATCTCCTTTTAGGGCTGGGGAACCATGTACTGACACAAAATAATGAGCCATGTTTCGCCGTGAGACAATACGTTTTAACTCTTGATCGGGAGTTCCTGAAGCCACAAATAAAGGGATGGACTGGTAATTTCTTTCTAAAAGTTCATAGGCTCCTGACACATAAACTGCATCCACCACAGCATCTTCAACACATTGTGAAAATTGGTCACCGAGTCGCACCTCCTCTTCTTTAGTCAAGGCTTTACCAAGTAAAATCTCATGGTAATAGCGAAATTTTTCAAATCTTGATACTCCGCCATGAAGCAGATGATAGGCTTTCACCTGCTCTACAATGAGATCTCCATATTCTGCATACAAAGCCCCAAAAGCTTGAGTTTTGACATCCACAGACTCAACTAGGACTCCATCAAAATCAAACACGATCGCATCATATCTCTTAGGGATATTTTCAGGAATGCCTTTAGTCACGATTTCGGTCATTGTATTTTGGCTCACTTAGCTAAACCAAGATTTACAAGGCTGTCAAATAAATTTTGAGCAGCTTCCTGCTCCATCTGCCCTCTGGCTTCCTTCGCGTACGAACCCATATGGGGAGTCAAAATGACTTGAGGCAAAGTGCGCAGTTGACCAAAATATGGTTCCTCTTCAAACACATCAAGGGCTGCACCTGCCAAATGCCCTGAAACTATTGCATCATATAAAGCTTGTTCATCAACCAGCCCCCCTCTAGAAGTATTAATTAAAATACTACCTGCTTGCATCTTATTGATAAAGTCGCGATTAATTAAATGATGATTGTCTTTGTTGTAGGGAATATGAACCGTAATTACATTGGAACGTGCGATAAATTCATCTAAAGATGAGATACAAACTGTATCTGCGAATAGCGAATCATCACGAAAAATATCATAGGCTATTCTTTTTGCCCCAAAAGCCTTCAAAATCTGTCCTACCCGATTGCCAACTCTTCCATAGCCCAACAGCCCTACTACTTGAGAGGCAAGTAGTTTCCCCATCAGAGGATTCCATTTTCCGTCACGCAAAGTGCGATCGGCTTCAGTAGTGCGTCTCAACAGAGAAAGAATCAGGCTCACTGCCAACTCTGCTACAGCAATTACAGGGGCGGTAGGCGTAATATGTACAGGAATACCCAATTCCTCGGCTGCCACTAAATCTACACTATCAGTTCCAATTCCACATCGCGAAATTACCTTGAGAGACTTAGAGGAGTTTAAAACATTCCGAGTTAGAGGCTCAACTCCAGCAATCATCCCAACAACATCACTGGTGAGAAGCTCTAAAACTTCTGTTTCTTTAAGCTTTCTACCATAGGGGTTTAAAACAATTTCAAAACCTTGAGCTTGGAGACTCTGCAATACCTGATTGCTTTTTACATCAAAAGACGAAGTACTGATCAGTAGTTTGGACATATTTTTATTTGCTCCTATGTTGATCTCATCAATTCTGTCAAGAATTTCTCAGTAAGTCTACATAATTATGGCTGATATATTCAAATATTTTTCATTTAAAGATCGGGTAACATAAATATTTTTCAGGTTAAGTTTTCTAAGAAAATAGCCACAGCCAAATAGGTATTGTAAAGAGTAAAAGAACTACACCAAAAGCCAAAGTAGTAACTGTTAAGTCTCGATCCAAGTTGTAAGCTTGTGCAATTACTAGAGTTGAAAAGGCTGGGGGCATTCCCATTTGTAAAACCATCGCCATTCGAGGCTCTCCAGTCACACCAAAAAACATTAGTCCTGTACCAACGACAAGTGGTGTAAGCAGCATCTTGATTGATAAACAAGTAAGAGCTTTTTTAACATTTCGTAGGGTCCTCAACTGACTTAGTTGCATCCCAATCATTACCAGTGACAAAGTTACAGTTGTCCATGCGATCGTACTCATGCCACCCGAAATTATCGTAGGCAAGGGAACAAATCGCATGCCTACCCCAATCGGCAAGCTCCATAAGGCAGGAGTCTTAGCCATTGACACAAATGGATTTGGCTTCTTTTGACCGCTAGACATGCTGCCATAACGGCTAGCAAGAGCGATCCCGACAGAATAAGCCGCGATCGTAGAGCCAATCAAATCGTAAAATAGCGACCAAGCAAAATATTGTGGACCCACGAGAGCAAGGCTGACAGGGTATCCCATAAAAGCTGTATTGCCTAAGGTCATAGCAAGTAAGAAACTGCCTTGAGTAGCCCCTGACCAAGCACTTTCTTGCTCTAAAGTTGCTTCCATACTAGGGTTGGTTTCCAGATTTTTTTCTCTCGCCGTAATCCCTTTTGACAACTTACCAAACCTTTCATCACTTACACCCAGATCGATCCAAATCCAAGCTAGCCCCGCACCTACGAGAATCGCAACCCAAGCTGTGGTTGGAGCAATCACGATCCATCCCGATAAATCCGCTTGACGGAGGAAAGAAACAATACTAATTGGAACTCCCACAAACAACAGAGCTTTACCGAGGTAAGTGGTGAAAATTTTCGGGAGGAGTTTTCCTAAGACATACCCTAAGAGAGTCCATCCAATTAACCTCACGTAGAGCATGACGAGAGGGTTTTCTAACGTGAACATAATATTTCAACCATAATAACTAAGTGTGAAAGTTGACAAGGGATTTGAGTATTTATTAAGCAGCAAACCCAAAGGAAAATATTGATTTACAGATCTCTTGACTTTTTTGAAGATTGACATAGTTACTTATTGATTTTATTGAAAAAGTCAAAGATCTTCCTATCTGCATTTTATAACTGTCCCCCATTTACATCAACGATCGCACCTGTCATATAGCTAGATAGTTTAGAAGCTAGAAATAAAATTACATTTACTTGTTCTTCCATTGAGGCAATTCGACCTAAAGGGATTGAATCGATTAACTTTTGTTCTGCTTCGGGCGGTAAAGTAGCCGCTAGCATCGGCGTATAGGTTTGGCTGGGACAAATAGCATTGACATTAATTTGAAAAGGGGCTAGCTCGTAAGCAAGTTGTCTTGTAAAACCGATCGCCCCAGCTTTTGATGTTACGTAATGAATACCTGACAATTTACTACGAAAATGTCCAGCGATCGATGAGACATTAACGATTTTCCCACTTCTTTGTTGCTTCATGATGGGGACTACATGCTTGCAGCAAAGAAACTGACTGGTGAGATTTATTGCCATGACTTTGTTCCAATCCTCAAGGGAAATATCCTCTATCTTGGCAATTTGATTAATCGCGGCATTGTTGATCAGAATGTCAATCTGCCCATATTTCTGAAAAATCGTGGCGATCGCAGCTTTAACTTGATCTTCAACAGAAACATCACATGGTAATGACAATGCTGATTTACCTGTTCCATTAAGTTCTGAAGCGATCTCTTCAGCGCCACTACGTGAAATGAATACAGTGTGGGCTCCATAAAGCGCGATCGCCTCAGCCACTGCTTGACCGATGCCGCTACTTGCCCCAGTAACAATTGCGACTTTCCCCTTGAAATCGTGGGGGAATTCATGGGGTTTAGTCATAAGCTAATTCAATTAATTTAATTGTTTTGTGAATAATGAAGTGTCGCGCTTAGCACGACACTTCATTACTTTTAAGTGTGATCAAAAACGTGGTCTTCTACAAAAATATGGTTTACATCAGGTTTCCCAATTGCTAGACGGATTGAGGGCTTATCACCAATAACACGAATATTATGGATTACTTTACGAGGAACAAAAATGATGTCATCCTTAGTAGCTCGGTAAGCGCCATGTCCGTCCACATCCCACTCTAGCTCGCCTTCCATGATCACCCACCACTCGTCCTCGTTGGCATGATAGTGAGTACGATTACTTTCTCCTGGTTTCTGACAAATCATGACTGCGCTCATCATGTCGGTATAAATGAGGCGCACTGACCAAGATGGCTCCCCCATCTCTTTTTTGATATCTTCAAGACGATTAAAAATGCGATTGATGCTGTCATGGGTATTCGCTTTGGCAACACCATCATCTTTCATCACCGTAGCAAGGTCTCGGTCTTGTTTTGCGATCGTGGTCATAGCTGATTACTCCGATGTTCTAATCAAATTATCATAATAAAAATAAAGGCACGCTTAGCGTGCCTTTATTTTTATTAGAATGAAAATGTTGTGCGAATAACACCGACTGTTGCGGTTGGATTAGTACTCACACCTTCAGGATTAAACACCCAGAAAACACCAGGGGTAATGCTGATATTCCTACTGAGACGATAGCGATAGAACAGTTCTAAATGATATGGAGTTGAGTTAACTGCTCCCAAGGTGGCTAAACCACTTGCTGATGAACGATTAATTGGTTGTCCAAATAGAACACTTCCCATGCTACCTTCACTAAATAAATCGTTGAAGGTTAAGCCTGTAATCCAACTAGTAAAAGTTGTCGAGGCAGAGGTATTGACTGAATCTGCAAAAATTACAGTTCCCCAAGTATGAAAAGTGATTTTCGGAGTAACTTTCCAAGCCAAGTTACCGCCAATTGAGTTAGCTCTAATAGAAGTAATACCCCCAGCAACACTACTAATAGACTCAGTTGCAGTATTAACTAAACCTGTACTTAAAGAGTTCGCTTGATGGTAGGTATTGGCGTAAGTGACGGAAGCATCTAGATTTTCAGCAGGCTTGAATAAAAGCTGAACTAGAGCAATAGTCGATCCACCAAACAAACCGCCTTGTCCACCAGGTGAAGGCGAAGCTGTATTGGATGCACCATAACCCGCTTGAATTTTGAATTGATCGGAAACCTTCCAATCAAAGGCAAACAGAGAAGATGTACCAGCAATACGCATCAGCGGATCAAAGCGACCGAACCGAGAAATTGAACCTTGACCATTGCTAGCTACAGGTGAAAGTACGGTAAAGAATTCATCAGGGAAGCTGATTGGAGCAACGTAAAGAGTTACTTTATTGTCAAAGATTGGGAATTTATAATCAAGAAGGCTAAGCGCAAAAGAATTATCTGTTACAACTGCACCAGGTCCAATTCTGACAGTGTTTGATCCTAATAAAGTAGCAAGGCTACTTGATCCTGCGCTATTGCTAGCGGCAGCAAGGTTGTTACCTGTTTCCAAGCGAGTTCTGAGTAAGTCTTTACCTGTGAAGCTTGTATTGAGAACAAGGCGCGTACGATTGCCTAAAGTAATGTTAGATCTCGCGTTGGTCGGGCCGCCACTTCCTGCGGTTGCAGAGAAAATAACTTCTCCAGTAAGCTTTGTTGTAGTTGAAAATTGCTGTGCTTCTAGCTTAGCCGTTTTAGCATCAAGGGCATCAACACGACCGCGTAAAGTAGCAAGTTCTGCGGCAAATTCTTCCTGTAGCTTTTGGAGGGTGGCTAAGTCCTCTTTGCTAACTTTGTCAGCCAATCCTGCGGAGATGATTTCATTGATTTTGTCGAGACAAGCATTCAAACCTGCGGCAAATTCATAGCGGCTAGTGGCTTGTTTGCCCCGAAAAGTACTATCTGGATATCCTGCAATACAGCCGTAGCGTTCAACGAGAGATTGCAAAGCTGTGAAAGCCCAGTCAGTTGGTCTTACATCACTTAGTTGTGAGACAGATGTGACATTTTGAGCTTGAACTTTTGATGGGGTTAGTTGAATAGCCTTATAAGCGTCAACAGTTGTTGAAGAAGATGTCGTAGTTTCAGCTTGAGCAAGACTTGGAGACAGCGACAAGGCTGTTAAGAAAGAGAGACTTGCTAAACCAATAGAAGAGCTTTTTACCTTAACCATTTAAATATTATCCTCACATTGCACCTTCATATAAGGGTAAACTTCTTAGCCCTATATGTCAAAGGCATATTTGGCTGATATAGCAATACATGAGATAGCTAAAACCTAAAAGATAAACGGTGGCACTATGCGCCACCATTTATCTTCTGGGTTTTATAGCTGTCGCCATTCTTGTTAGGACATAAAACCCAAATAGTGTGAGGCAGAGCTTCGCTCCGCCTCACACTATTTGGGTTTTGCGCTTTGATTTGTCTTGATAAAAGTGGCTAAGACTATATTTAGCCTATAAGCAAAGCACGTAAAGTTGTGCCTCGCAGGGGCGCAATTTTACGTGCTTTGGTAATTTATTTTGTACAAGTACTTAAGCTAGCTAATGTAGTCCTAAGAGTAAATTGATTAAGCGTCTCTAGTTCTTGTTTAGGATGACTGAGGAGTCGCGATCGCATTTCATCAGTTAGTCCTTGAACATTGGTAAAATCTGCCCCAGCAATACTTTCAAATTTCTCAAAATCGGCATCAGTTAGATCCGCAGCACGTAGATCGGCTCCAGCCAAATTTGCTCCATTTAATCGGGCTTTTTGTAAATAAGTGCCTGTCAAAATAGCCTTTCTTAAATCAGCTTGAATAAGTCTTGCTCCTGCTAAGTTAGCACCTGTTAAATCTGCTCCGCCAAGATAAGCACCCATCAAATTTGCATTTTGTAAGTCTGCATCTTTGAGATTACCTGTATTGAGCGGTGCACCATTCAAACTTGCACTTGGTCCGATCGCACCTGAGGATTTATAAGCGAAGTTTTCAGGAAAAATAGTCGCGCTGTCATATCTTGATCCTTGGAGCTTTGCATCGGTCAGATTTGCTTCACTAAGATCTGCACCACTGAGATCGGCACGATATAAATAGGCTCCTTGGAGATTGGCTTTAGGGAGGAAGGCTTTATGAAGATCAGAACTACGCAGATCGGCTCCACTTAGATTGGCTTCACTTAAATTTGCCAAACTTAGATTAGCGCGTATCAGAGTTGCTTCTTGTAGGTCAGCTTTTTGGAGGTCACATCCACTGAGATCGATCTGATATAAATCTTTCTTATTCAAAGAAAGTCCCGATTTAATTGCTGCTAAAACTTCTTGAGCAAGGTTGGGCATAGTTATTAAAATTTTTATTAAATTCTGGTTGGGTTTAAGCAAAAATCTGGATTTTGCGATCGCACTTTACGGTAACTTTCCTTAAAGTAAGCAATAATGAATAATTTTGCCAAAAACCTGCCAAATTTTTTTGATTTTAGTTTTATTTGATTTTAGTTAAGGAGTTGCCCCAGTGCTTGTACAACCGATGACGATGATGGACTTCTTTAAAAAAAGTGAAGGAGTTTGGTTTATTCACCGCACCGTACATCATTTTGACAGCGTCGCTGACGAGTCTGGGGAGTCAAAGATTCATGTCAAGATGGTCGCAAAAGACGATGATCGAGTCCAAAAAATCTGTGCGTCACAGGACATTGATGTCACAATCGCTTCCTGCGGTGCTAGCTTTATCTGGCAAGCACATGAGGTGGATGGTGCGGAGCCAAACCCTGACCACGCCGCAATTTTAGTAGATGTGCCCCATGATGCCTCAGGGAGATCGGGCAAATTATTGAGAAATCAAGGCTATGTCGAAAGAATTCCTGTCGTTAGCCGCTATTGGTTTGGTGATGATGGCATTTTGACTATTGATACTGAATATGACAATAATCAGGGGCAAGAGCGTTGTTGGTTTATTACTGATGACTTTAGAGTGCGCGTAGGTACAGTGCGCATGAATAATGGTGTTTATCAGATGACCTATTGTTCCGAGCGCCGTTATGTTGGAGAAATAGATTTAGAAGCAATGATACAGAGAAACTTGGCAAGACAAAATTAAGTTCATACTCAAAACTCAAAAGAGAGCTGCTGCACAAAGTGCCACAGCTCTCTTTTAAGTTTTATATCTCTACTAAAGTGGCATTAGCCATAACCTATGGGAAAAATATTTTAATGCTTGAAAATGATCTTCAACAATGGCTGAAATCAGCGCGACAAGAATCAGCCAAGGGAAAACTACCAAACTATATCCCCTTGCTTGCACAGGCTGATCCACAAGCGATCGCGATCGCCATCCAAAAAGTTAATGGCGATCATCTGATGGCAGGTGACTTAGAGTTAACTTTTCCACTAATGAGTGTAATTAAGCCATTTTTGTTACTTTATTTACTAGAGACAAAAGGCTCTGAGCATGTTTTTCGGATAGTTGATAGTCAAGTAACATCGGAACCATTTAATGCAATTCCTAGAGGAAAACCCAAAAATTCGATGATTAATAGTGGCGCGATCGCCCTGTCATCACAATTAGCATCTTGTGAAACCTTACAAAGCTGGCTTAATCAGCAATCGGGCACAAATTTAAAGCTCGATTTGGAAGTTTTAGCATCGGTGCGATCAGTTGCTAATCGTCGTAATTTAGCGATCGCCGATCAACTTAAAAACATGGGAATAATTGCTAATCCTAGTAAAGCTCTTGCGATTTATGAGGAAATTTGTTGTTTACGGGGGAATGTACAAGATCTAGCAAAGCTTGGCACTTTATTGGTTTATACGCAGCGATCTTCTAATATTCCTATCGTATTAGAGGTTATGACCAAGTGTGGCATGTATGAATCATCGGCAGAATTTGCTCAGAATATAGGAGTTCCGTCAAAGTCCAGTATTAGCGGTGCTTTACTGTCGATTATTCCAGATCAAGCTGCGATCTCCTGTTATAGCCCTACACTCGATGCGACTGGTAATTCAGTCTCAGGGCTATTTTTAATCCGACAAATTAAAAACTATGTTTTAGGATTAGGGCGCGAAGAGTCGTAAATCCAAGATCTGTACAGTCCGCATAGCGGGCGGTACAGATCTTGGATTTACGTTTAGTGAAAGTCAGCCGAAATATTTGATTAAAAATTGAATTTTTCGATAGTTATTTGCGATCATGTATATACAGCTACCTTTATCCGATAAAATTAAAAACGCTAAAAAGTTTTATTGGTTGTAAGCAGAGAATAAGTAAATGAGTACCTTTGAGCAAGTTCAAGACATCGTTGCATCACAATTAGGCGTTGATAAAGCCGAAGTTAAGCCTGAGGCTAGCTTTGCGAACGACCTTGGCGCTGACTCTCTCGATACTGTCGAATTAGTTATGGCATTGGAAGAAAAATTCGGCGTTGAAATCCCCGACGAAGACGCAGAAAAAATTGCCACCGTGCAGAACGCCGTTGATTACATTGACAGCAAACAAGCTGCTTAAGCAATTGTTTTAGATAAAAGCTTTGTTGCTCAGCGACAAAGCTTTTATGTTCTTAAAATTTTTGACATATTGATTCCAAACGAAATGCAAAACCCTCAGCCCCTCTCTCGCGTCGTTGTCACTGGACTAGGTGCAATCACACCGATCGGTAACACGGTCGAAGAATACTGGCAAGGTCTAGTCGATGGCAAAAACGGAATTACGGAAATTACTCGCTTTGATACAACCGATCATGAGTGTCGGGTTGGTGGCGAAGTAAAAGATTTTGATCCTCTTGCCTATGTCCCAGCCAAAGAAGCGCGCCGAATGGATCGCTTTGCTCAATTTGGTGTGAGCGCCAGTATCCAAGCATTACGCGATGCTAATCTGGAAATAACGCCTCTTAATGCGCCTCAGATTGGGGTTTTGCTAGGTACTGGAATTGGGGGCTTACAAGTACTCGAAGATCAGCATGAAATTATTCGCACCAAAGGTCCAAGCCGTTGCAGCCCTTTTATGATTCCGATGATGATCGGCAATATGGCCGCAGGTTTGACTGCAATTCATACGGGCGCTCAGGGCCCAAACTCCTGCACCGTAACTGCCTGTGCGGCTGGCTCCAATGCGATCGGTGATGCATTTCGTCTTGTCCAAAGTGGTTTTGCCCAAGCGATGATCTGTGGTGGTACTGAGGCGGCGATTACACCACTCGGATTTGCTGGTTTTGCATCGGCAAGAGCCATGTCTCGTCGTAATGATGATCCTGCTCATGCTTCTCGCCCGTTTGACAAAGATAGGGATGGCTTTGTAATGGGTGAGGGTGCAGGTATCTTGATCATTGAAAATCTGGAACAAGCTCTAGCGCGTGGAGCAAAAATCTATGCAGAAATCGTAGGCTATGGCTGCACCTGTGATGCTTACCATATGACCTCACCTTCTCCCAATGGTGAAGGTGCAGTAAGAGCAATGACTCTTGCTCTTAAGGATGGTGATATCACACCTGAGATGGTTGACTACATTAATGCCCATGGGACAAGTACTTCAGCAAATGATAGTACCGAGACTAAGGCTATCAAGAAAGTTTTAGGAGATCATGCCTACAAAGTTGCAGTTAGTTCTACTAAGTCGATGACAGGACATTTGCTTGGTGGATCAGGTGGCATTGAGGCAGTAGCGACAGTGTTGGCAGTGAAAAATAATATTGCACCGCCAACAATGAACTTAGAAAACCCTGATCCTGACTGTGATCTCGACTATGTGCCTAACCAGTCTCGTCCGATGACAATTAATGTGGCGACCTCTAACTCCTTTGGGTTTGGTGGTCATAACGTTACACTAGTCTTTAAGAAATACCGTAATTCGTAATTCTAAATTACGAATTACGAATTACGAATTTCACAATGTGAAGCTAGTTTTTAAAAATATCAATATCTTTAGAGACTCAAAACAAGACACAAAATGGCTACGCCATTTTGTGTCTTGTTTTTTTATATATCGGTTTTCTTTGGATTTTCCTTATAGCGATCGCAAAAAAAAGCTTCCGTGCAAAGCGCGGAAGCTTTTTTTGATTTTTTATGCATCAATAAATAGATCAGAGCCTTCTTGAGTGACTGCAAAGCTTTTCACGTCAGTAGATGTTTTGCCCATGGCAATCATTTTTTTCGCAACATCAGGTAAGGGAATACCCACGAAGGACTCTACCCATTCAGTATTCTTGCCAGTACAAATTTCAAACTTGGAACCATGAAAAGGACAGGTAATTGTCCCATTTTCAAATTTGCCTTTTGCTAAAGGTAGCCCAAAATGAGGACATTTATTTGCGATCGCGCAATACTTATCACCAACTTTCGCGACGAGGACAGATTGTCCATTAGCGCTAGTTTTCAGGACTTTATCAGAAATGACATCGGATGTGGAAGCAACTTTGACTTTAGTCATTTGGTTGTGGGGGTGATGGTTAAGACACAAAAAACTATATCACAAGCCTTGTTTGTCATTACCCACCCAAAAATAGCATGACGGTGCAATGCGCTATCACTCTGTTTTTGGGGGTGAGATCGAAATTTTTTAGTAATAGTGTTATGGGCGCGAAGCGCCCATAATGCAAGTTTGCCTGTGTCGGAAAATGTTGGAAAAAAAGATCAGACTTTTTCTGTTCCCAGAACTTGTTTGTTAATGCCTTGATTGATGTCATCAAACATCATAATTTTTATCGTTAAAAACAAGTTAGAGCTAGATTAAAAAAATATAATAATCCTTGAAAACCTTGCTAATAAATGTTTTTGAGGTTTACATCTATACAATTATCATAGATAACCAGTTTTAATAAACTGTGCTAACTTATCTGTGTCAGCAGAAACAACATACAAAATATTTTATTTTCTACGTTGTTATCTGTATTGATTTTTGGGTTAATCTCTAAAACTTTTCGGCGAGTCTAACGGATGGGTGTTGAGTAATTGTGAATTGATTAATAAGTTCTAATATTTGCATTGGAAAATGAATTGGGAAAAGTATTGGTAAATGTGTTGAGTACAAACTATGAGTTTGTTTGCCTAATTAGATGGAGATTTAATTAGAAAGTTCCCAATTCATGTCAAGATTTAGAATCAAAAATTAGAATAATTGTATTATTGAAAACATTTTGACTCGCTAGTTTTTTAGAGAGCTTATCTAAATACAAATAATTAGTGAACTGTGAGGAAAAAGATGACTATTGAAGACGCACTCAATATCGTGGATTCTGTTTTGGGAAATAAGAGCCTTAGTACAATTCAAGAGGCTATTTTTCGTCAGACGTGGGAGGGTAAGACCTATTCAGAGATTGCTGAAAAAGCTGGCTATGATGCTGCTTATATTCGTGATGTTGGTTATAAATTATGGCAATTACTATCAGAAGCTTTTGGCGATCGCGTAACTAAAAATAATTTGCAAGTGGTCCTTCGTCGCTATAGCAATCGATCGGTTAATGCTATTACTAATCCTGTTGGAAATTATCCATCTACGATTAATTCTCAGATGATTTCAGCCATGCCAACACCTGTAAATTTGCCTGTTGCTACGGAGTCATTTAGTCAAGAAATTAGTAATGGAGCCTCTAAGCTTTTGCAGTTATTAGCGCGGGTTTTGACTGAACCTATTGGCGATCGCCCAATTAATCATCATTGGCAGCAAATTCACGATTCAAATACCGACTCTTCGTTGAAATTAACGATTACCGTAAATCTCAGCATGGCTGACTAATAACCTCACCCCTAGCCTATCTTCCACCTAAGGAGGGGAGAGCAAGAAAAATATTGCGCCCCTTCTCCTTTGCGAAGAGAAAGACCAATTATCGAAAGTGTGAATACACTTTCGATAATAAAAAACAGACCCAGTGAGGGTTTTAATTTTCCAAATGGCAATGCCATTTGGAAAATTGGTATTCGGGAGGTGTGGTTAAATTGCTTTGCTAGCAATATCCTTACGGTAATACATGCCATCATAAGCAACAAACTCAATGGCATTGTATACATTGGCGATCGCATTTTTAATGTCTTCGCCCAAAGCGGTAACTCCAAGCACTCGACCACCATTAGTAACTAAAGCATTATTCTTAAGCTTTGTTCCTGACTGAAACACAAAAGCACCTAAATCTTCGGCTTTACCGATACCTGTAATAAACTGCCCCGTATCTACCTTGTCTGGATAGCCACCTGCTGCCATTACTACACATACAGAAGACAGCTTTTTCCATTTAATCGATGGAAAATTAGCTAGGTTCCCTTCGATGCAAGCCATGAGCAAATCATCAAGATTGGTGTCGAGCAATGGCAATACAGCTTGGGTTTCAGGATCACCCAAGCGGCAGTTAAACTCCACAACCTTGGGGTCACCTTCGGGAGTAATCATCAAACCCGCATACAGACAACCACGATAGTCAATGCCTCTAGCATTCAAAGCTGCGATCGCAGGTTCTAAAACTTGGGCCTGCACCTTTGCCATCAACTCAGGAGTTGCGATCGGAGCGGGGGCATAGGCTCCCATACCACCTGTATTAGGACCAGTATCACCATCCCCGAGACGCTTATGATCTTGAGCAGGGCTTAAGGGGCGGATGGTTTTCCCATCTGTGACGGCAAGTACAGATACTTCTTGTCCTACCATAAACTCTTCGATCACCACGGTTTCGCCTGCGGAGCCGAACTGTCCTGCAAAAATGCGATCAATTGCTTCGGAGGCTTCTTCCATAGTCATAGCAACAGTGACTCCTTTGCCGCTAGCTAACCCATCAGCCTTGATCACGATCGGTGTCCCCTGTTCTTGCACATAGGCTTGCGCCGCTTCGAGACTTGTGAAAGTAGCACTAGCGGCGGTGGGTATATTGGCTTCTTGCATAAGAGCCTTTGCCCAAGACTTGCTAGCTTCGATCTTTGCACCCTCTTGAGTTGGTCCAAAAATTAACGCTTCAGCAGCTTGAAAATAATCAACAATGCCAAGTGCTAGCGGCAGTTCGGGTCCAACTATTGTAAAACCAACGCCTTGTAATTGGGCAAACCGTAAAATCCCTTCAAAATCATCAATGCTAAGGGAAACGTTTTGACAGTTTTGCATTGTTGCTGTACCGCCGTTTCCTGGGATGCAAAAGACGCGATCAATATTTGGAGATTGCAGAAGTTTCCAAGCTAAGGCGTGTTCTCTACCGCCACTGCCAACTACGAGGACTTTCAAATTACACCTTTAATACTCACACTAATTTTGCTTTCTCTATTACAATGCTTTGCCTCATCGTCAAATCCAAATAATTCTTTAAAACCCTTAATAAGTAGGGCTTTCAAAGAATTGTTTGGACTTTACTCATTTGCAAAATGTGATGAGAAAACTCCAAATGATCAGATTTTTAAGAAATTATGTACTGCTAAAGCAGGACGATAAATCTCAATAGTATTAATCATTCAGGCCTCAATTATACCTGAGGAGTAGCTCTTAAGGAGTAGATCCTATGGTAATTTCGTTGCTAAAGCTTGTCTTTTTCACAAACTGGAAGGCTCCTGCGATCGAGCCCCAGACCCTTTCATCGGTTACGATGTCATAGCCACGATCAAGGCTGCTATATGTATTTTCCGTAACTTCAAACTCAATTGCAAGATAGGTATCGACACCTTTACGATTAATGCAACATTTTTTTCCTGGCTCGACTGCCCCTTTAAATGTTTGGCGATCAGCGCGATCTACCCATTGAGTACAGCCCTGTAGCTGCTCGATCGCATCGATATCCAGCACTTTAAGCCGATCAAGATCTCGGCTAGCCCCAAAAAACGTTTCCGCATTTTTGAGACGATAGTTGATCATTTCAATGCGATCGTTTTGAAAAATCAGATGTAAAACTGCGGTGCGATAAGGATGATTTAGCTCATAGTCGTAGGCTTGTTCAAGAAAGAGCCATACGCCATCGTCAGTAATAGGATTTGGTAATGCGCGAATGCCAACGCGAATATGGGCAAAAAATGGCGGATTGTCGATCGCTTGTTCCCAATTACTATGATCGCCTGCTAGCCATTGAGCAAGCGTATACACATCGCTAGGGTTTGTAGTCATGAGTTGTTAAAATTTACTTTTTTATTAGACATTAAAAATTTGAAGATGCAAAGATTGCGATCCTAGACTTTTTTGGGATCTACAATTAAATATAAACCTAGAGGCAAAATCCATAACGCCCGCTGCGCAGGAATTCTGGATTTTGTCTCTAGGTTTATATTTATGCTGAGTTACTTATTGCTGAAATTACTTGCATAATTTCTGTAATGTTAATCGGTTTACTAATGTAATCATTCATACCTGCATCAAAACAAGCTTGGCGATCTTCGGGCATCACATCAGCAGTCATGGCAACAATCGGCACTTGGTTCATTAATTCATTGCGAATAATCTTTGTGGCGGTTATGCCATCCATTGTTGGCATTTGCAAATCCATCAGGATTAGATCGTAGGTATTATTTTGTAAAGCCTGCAATACCTCTAATCCGTTGTTAGCAATATCACTAATCTGATAACCAAGTTTTTTGAGTATCGAGCTAGCAACCATTTGATTAACTTTATCGTCTTCCACTATGAGAATCTTTAAAGGGAATTTTTCGGCAAATTGTCTGTTGATTGCAGATTTTTTATTGGGAGTTCCCAAAGGCTGATAGATCGTTTGACTAGTTAAGACCACAATCTCAAAGTAAAATATTGAACCTTGGGTATCAGTCAAAGGCTTCCAGTCTGCGGGAGGATTGCCACCAACTTGCCCAAAGCTTTCTACCCAGATTGTGCCATTCATTAACTCGACAAGTCGTTTACTGATCGCCAGTCCTAAGCCAGTGCCACCATATTTTCGATTAATGGAGGCATCAGCTTGGGTAAAGGGTTGGAATAGTCTGTCAATGTGATCGCCTTTGATGCCAAAACCTGTATCAGAGATCGCAAATTTTAATTGATATTTCTTTTTTACCCCTAGTTCTTCATCTAGAAAAGCAGCGGGAACTGATTCTTTGCCCTCCACTTCTTCATCTAGGGGCTTTCCACTAACTGAAATGGAAACCTGACCACTTTGGGTAAATTTAATAGCATTGCCAACCAAATTTAGTAAGATCTGGCGCAACCGAGCGTAATCTCCAATTACTATAGGAATATCAGGTGCGATCATATATCGGAGATCAATTTGCTTAGCGATCGCTTGACTATTTAGCAGTTGAGTGACTCCACTAACAACATCTTCCAACTTGAAATCCCATGTTTCTATTTCTAACATGCCTGATTCAATTTTAGAGAAGTCAAGAATATCGTTGATAATGGTTAAAAGAGATTCGCTACTATCTTGAATTGTTTTCACAAAATCTGCTTGTTCTTCGGTAAGAGATGTAGTTTCCAGTAGTTGTGTCATTCCCATCACGCCATTCATTGGCGTGCGGATTTCATGACTCATATTTGCTAAAAATGCACTTTTCGCTCTAGTAGCTTCTTCAGCACTTGTTTTCGCTTGTTCTAGAGCGCTTTCTGCTTGCTTACGGACAGTGATATCCACTACTCGCGCTAGACTATACTGCTGTTCTCCAAAAGTAATTCTCTTAAGAGAAAGATCTCCCCAAAATTCGCGTCCTTTGAGAGTGAGATATTCTACCTCGATGCTACAAAAACCATTTTGGTTAACTTCTTGGTCAATCTGGGCGAGTTCTTGCCTAGTAAACTGGCGTTTGTGGAGAGTGCGCCCTTCAATATTAAGTAGATCATTTTTATCTTCAACTTCAAATAGTTTTATAGCTTGCTGATTGCATTCTATGATGAGTGAAGTCTTACTATCAACTAAGAACAGTGCATCAGTAGACTCATTAAAGATTAATTCTCGTAAATCACGGCTGTGGGTTAGCTCTTTTTCTAATCGTTTGCGATCGCTAATATCAGTAATTGTACCAATCAGTCTCACTACTTTTCCTTGGTCGTCGCAAATCGCCTCACCTCGGCTGATTACATGACAGATTGAGCGATCAGGACGAATGATGCCATGTTCCACCATGTAAGGTGTACCATGGGCGATCGCCTCTTCCACGGCTGCACGAAGATTTGGTTGGTCATCTAGAGGGACAATATCAAAGAAGTTGGCATATTTAGGTAATGGCACATTTGGATCAAATCCCAGAATAAGGAATTGCTGAGCTGACCAAGTACTAACTCCACTCGCTACATCAAATTCCCAGCTACCGATCCTTGCAATACGTTGAGCTTCAGTGAGATCTATTGTTTTTTTAGCAACCTGTTTTTCTAAATCTTGAGCATAATTTAAGCGCATTTGATCTGCGTCCTGTAGTTCGATCATCATTTGTTGCAAAGCTTCTTTCAAAGTTTGCACTTCAGTAATGCGTGTATCTGGAATTGTCTGTTCTAGGCGCTTTTCAGAAAAAGACTTAGTGGCTTGAGTGAGATGAGATAGCGATCGCGAAATGCGTCGAGATGTACAAATGCCGATACCAATGGAACCTACTAGAGAGAATCCACATAATAGAATCGAGCGATAAACATTCTTCTGAATTTCTGACATAAAGTCAGCCTCAGGGATCGCTATTACAAAAAGCCAGTCTAAGCCGTATTTATCTTGATAGGGAGTAATCTGTACAAATTGGCGATATCCCGCAATTGTCAAACTTAATTGTTTAGATTCCTTAAGGTTGTTAAAATCTCCAAATTTCTGACGGAGCTGTTTAGACACTTCCCTCGTCAGGTCATCTTGACTTTCCGAAGCGAGTATTCGAGAAAATTTTTTGTCAGTTCGTCTCAACCCCGATGATTCTGTTGCTAGTGATGTCGCCACCAGTTCTCCCGATCTCTCAATGATAAATACTTGTCCAGTAGACGTGAACTTTACCTGCATGAGGAATAGACTAATATCAGACAGAAAATAGTTGGTGGAGAAAAAGCCATATAGTCCATTGACATCATAGACAGGGGCAAAGGCAACTGTTTGTAGTAATGGAAGAACTCGTGCTAAAGATATGGGAGTCCATGCTTGTTTACCAATATCTTTAGCTTGTCTGTACCAACTAACAGTGCGAAAGTCATCATCGAATTGTAAAAACAGCTGAATAGGTTTCCCTTGGGAGTCAATTGAATAATATCGACGCTGATTGGGAACAATTTCGTGAAAAAAAATAGAGTCAAGGGGAATGTTCTTACCTGTGGCTGTTTCTGCAAGTTTCTGAATTTCTTTAGAGCTAATTCGCAGATAGCCAATACCATTCCCATCCTCGCTCAAAAAAATATTGGAGGGCAGTGATGGGTTTAATTGCATCTGCTGCCAAAGTTGTTGTCTTAATTTTTCTTTATCTTTAATATTGAGCGTTTCCTGTTTTACCGCCAAATCATTAGTGGCAACAACCTGCTGAGAAACTTGCAAATAATTATTGAGGCGATCGCTAATTCGTTCTGAAGTTTGTCTCAATAGTTGGCTAGCCAAATTCTCGATCTCTTGCTGACCACTCTGGTAAGATAAATAACTAACCATTCCCACTGTACCTACAATGATTGCCACAAATGGGACGACTAGAAACGAGATAAGTGGGATATTTGTGAATGGCGATCGCTTACGAGAAATGCTCATTGAGACGCTTTTAAAATCATCATTATACAGAAATATAGTTTTTTACAGTAGCGTTTTGTTTTCATCTAACCGGTATTTGCTCAGCTTCAGGAACTTGTTCAGCTTCCCAATGGCTGAGAATAATTGCATTCACACTGTTACCAATAATATTAACGACGGTTTTAAATCCATCGGTTAAGCGATCAATGCCTGCGACTAAGGCAATTGCTTCTAATGGCAAACCTGATGCTGATAGCACGGTTGCCATCGTGATCAGGGCTGAGCCAGGCACTCCAGGGGTACTAAATGAAACCAGCAAACTACTAACAGCGATCGCAGTTAGTAGAGAAGGTGTTAAGGGAACTTGATAGATTTGAGCGACAAACAGAGCGTTAAATCCTTGCAAAATCGCTGCACCATCACGTTTGAGAGCAGTGCCTAGAGGAATTGCGAAACTGGCAATTTCTTCTCGCAAACCATAGTTCTCTTGAATGTTTTGTAGTACAACTGGCAAAGCAGCATTGGAACTAGCTGTACCAAAGGCTAAAGCGATCGCTTCTGAAAGACTACGCAAAAATCTTATAGGCTCAGCTTTAAGGATAAACAGGGCTATCATATCTAAGCTAATCATGATCGAAGAAGCAATCACTAAACCCAAAACATAGAGAAATAATTTAGCAACGAGTTCTAAGCCTTGAGTAGCGATCGTAGAACTCATCAGGGCAAATACACCCAAAGGAGCAACATACAAAATTACGGATAAAGTTTTTTCGCTAATGTGATAGATACTTTCTATTAATTCCACAAAGGGTTTTGCTTTCTCTTTAGCAAGTTGAACGCCTATTCCTAGTAGAACAGCCGAGAAAATGATTTGTAATAGATTGCCAGTGCTAAGAGCTTCTAATGGGTTTACAGGAATTAGGCTAACGAGCCAAGATATTAAAGATGGTGCTTCAGTAATACTAATATTCTCTGAGATTGTAAAGCCTTTTACTCCACTTCCAGGCTGTAAGAAATAGGCTGTACCCATACCCACACAAAGAGCGATTGAACTGGTGATCAGGTAGCTGGTCATTAACTTAACTGTATATCTGCCAACTTGTCCAGCGCCTTGGATTCGCGTCAATCCCATGATTAGCGAAGAAAAAACAATGGGAACGACTACAAACTGAATCAGCCTTAAGAAAGATTCACCAACTGGAGCTAAAAAGCTTTGATTGATTAGTTCACTGGACTTTAGACTAAAAAGAAGAAAAGAAAGGCAGGAAGTGAATGTCACAAACTGCCAAAAGAGCAATGATCAATAAACCAAATTGACATTGACTACTATGATTTTCCAAAAATTACAAGAATTTCGCAAGTCGATATATGAATACCTAGGAACAGGAAAAGATGCAGTATTTGAATTAATGGATGCCGTCCTGACAAGTCCGAGCATTAGCTCGTATGTGAGTCTGTCAATGAATCCATTATTTCGGCGAAAATGGTCAAGTATTTATGAGGGACTGCGCGATAGCCGACCAGCAAGAGGAAAGTTGATGAAACTAATGGTGCAAGAGATCCCAACCGAAGAGCAACCTTGTCTGGCTGGAGATAATAGCGTGTGGTTGCGACCAGATGCGGAAACGCTGAAGGAAAGAGGATTCCATCATGGCAAAGACGAAAGTATCGGCGTAGGACAAAGCTACAGCACGTTGGCGTGGATTCCCGAAGCAAGTGGGAGTTGGGCGCTACCGATAAAACATGAGCGGATCACCAGTTTCGAGACTCCTGTGAGTAAAGCTGCCTTCCAACTCAAACAAGTCACAAAGCAGTTAAGCGTACGCCCCCTAGCTGTCTATGACCGAGGATATGGGAATGCAAGTTTTGTGAAAGCAACAGCGAATATTGAGGCGGATTTATTACTACGTTTGGCATCTAATCGCTGTGTTTGGGGAGTTCCGTCTGCCTATAGCGGTCGTGGTGCACCTTGTAAACATGGGCATAAATTCAAACTGAATGCCCCAGAAACTTGGGCTGGGGCAGCCACCACTATAGAAATTACAGACCCAAAAATAGGTCGGGTACGGGTAACTTATTGGCGTGACTTTCATTTCCGTACTTCTCCAGAAAGACCGATGCAGATTTTTAGAATTGAGGTGATTGAACCCTTGGGGCGCAACCGTAAGTTTCAGCCCATGTGGTTGGCTTGGTTGGGTAAAACTATGCCTGCTTTGGAAACTCTTTGGTTAAAATACTTGCGTCGCTTTGCCATAGAGCATTGGTATCGTTTTGCCAAGCAACGGTTACATTGGACTCTGCCCCAGATTACCTCTACTCAGGCGGCTGAGCGTTGGAGTGCTTTGATGCCTTTAATGACTTGGCAACTTTGGTTCGCTCGTCTCGATTGTGTTGATGCTCCTTTACCTTGGCAGTCTCCTCAGGATAATCTTGCTCCTGGTCGTGTCGCTCAATCATTTGCGGTAATTATTGCCGCGATTGGTACTCCTGCAATCCCTCCTAAACTACGCGGTAAATCGCCCGGACGCTCCTTAGGCGATCGCCTTCCTCCTCGTATTCGCTATCCGACTGTTAAAAAACACGCCTCAAAAAGAAAGAAAACTGAAAAGACTCCTGCGCCAACCCATCCAATTGCCATTTAGGTTCTGCTTCTCTTCTCAATTTTGAGCTGGATTTTGCTATTGCAAGCTCCTGCTCAATTTTCTCGTGTCTTTTGGTTCCTCTCTCATACCTGCCCATTAGTCCAAACTAAAGTAGTTCAATATTCTCAGGAAAAGTTGTATTCAATGGGTCTTCTGGGTTTAAGGGGATAAGTAAATCTAATGAGAAAGACAAGCTAATAATCTAGAACGAAAATTTAAAAAATTTAAAAAACCATAAGCCTGTCGTTTAATTAATTTAATACGATTATTAAGTCCCTCCATCACACCACTAGATGTACGATTTAAAAAGTAGTTACAAATATTATCAAGATGATTACGAATGGTTTCCAAAACTGCGCCATAAACAGCTTTAGCTTTTTGAAGCCATTCTTTTAATTGTTTCTGACCCTCTTCAGGAGTTTTACAAGTCTCAAAAATACTTCTAAAGTCTTCTTTGAGATTATAAGCTAGTCGCAAGCGTTTAGAACATTTCAAGACATTTTCTAACTTCACTTTTTCTTCTTCTGTTAAGTCTACCTTGTTCTTTAGTAGAATAAATCGACTACCTTTAATCTTGATTTTAGCTTTTTGACGCAGTTGATTTAACTCTTTGATTAGTGGCTGCATAACATGAAATCTGTCGATGACAATTTTCGCATTTGGAAATACTTCTTTGACAACTTTGGGAAAGCCTCCCCACATATCAATGCTAACCTCCTCTACTTTTTCCCTTATCTCAATCGGTTGCTGCTTCAGGACTTCAATGATGTCATCTTGTTTATGACTATCAATTACTTCTAGTAATGCTCCTGCGTCAATACTTGATACGACTGTCACAAAGTCTTTATGTCCTTTGCGTTTACTCACTTCATCAATACTCACTCGTTTTACTTCTTTCCAATCATCTTTTTTTTTAGAGAAAATTGGTGATTGAAAATCCCTTGTATTTGATCCCAACTCAAATATTCATCTCGACTTACTTGCTCCACACTCGCACTTTGTACTCGTTGATAAACATACTCCTCATACCTTTGTGTGTATCGTCTTTCCCAGTCTACAAAGGGTAACTTTTCCGTAAAATGTCTTTGACAATGTTGACAATAAAATTGGCGGCGCGGCGTATTTAAATAAACTATTTTCCCAAATACTGACAAATCTCGAATCAATATCGGTCGATTTTGTTTTAATTTTCCACCATGCGTATTACAATGCGGACAAGTAATTTCATCCTGTAAAAATCTCAACTTTAGGGTGATTTTATTTTCTTCTTCCGTAAAACTTTCAACGGTTGTGTTGGGTAAATTTAGCAACCTATCTAGATACAAGTCCATACCTGTCACCACTTATCTTTGTACTTCATTATACATTAATCCCCTCAAACCCAGAAGAGCCTATTCAATAAAGTTCCAAATGCAACACCAAATGCTAGTGAAATGAGAATAAAAGTAGATAGATTCATATTCCAAATTGCTAATAAAAAAACCGCCATAAAAAACTTACAGCCTTATGGATCAAGCTAACTTAGCTAGCCAAAAAAGAAAGTCCAAAATGAACTGCGATCGCAATAAAAACTCAAAATCTGTACCGCTCGCTACGCGGGTAGTACAGATTTTGGCTCTGGATTTTTAATTATGCTGCGGTACTTAGTGATTGCTATATAATCAAGGCTGCTAGGTTGCCCCTCTTAATATTTAGATACAAACAAGATGCTATGGCGGATCGTTATGTTCGCGTGAAAACTTCCCAAGGGAAAGTCTGTTACGGGCTGTTAGAGTTGAATCAATCTATAAAGCTACTCAATTCAGCACCTTGGCTGGGAGGGGAGCCAAATGGTGAATTACTTGCGCCAGAAACCTATGAACTTCTAGCTCCCTGTGAGCCAAGCAAGATTGTCGCTGTAGGCAAAAACTATTCGGCACACGCTGCGGAAATGGGTGGAGAAGTCCCCAGAGAGCCAATTATATTTTTAAAACCTACTACTACGATTATTGCTCCTGAAGCAAAAATAGCCTTGCCGCCACAGTCTAAACGGGTAGAATATGAAGGTGAGTTAGCATTGGTGATTGGCTCTCATTGTTTTAATGTCTCTCCTAATCAAGCGATCGCTGCGATTTGGGGCTATACGATCGCCAACGATGTAACTGCAAGGGATTTACAAAGAAGTGATAGTCAATGGACTAGGGGGAAGGGCTTTGATACTTTCTGTCCTTTGGGTCCATGGATTGTGCGCGAAATTAGTCCTACTGCGATGTTGCAAACTTTTGTAAATGATACTAAAAAGCCTTTTCAGTCAACCTCCATTGAAGAGATGGTATTTTCTCCAGACTATATCGTTTCCTACATTAGCCAAATCATGACTTTACTACCAGGAGATATTATTCTCACTGGTACGCCTGAAGGTGTGGGGCAAATGCAAGAAGGCGATCGCATTTATATCGAAATCGAGGGGATTGGTAAATTGCATAACACTGTAATCTTGCGATCGCCTTTACCGTCTGATGATGAGACGGAAGAAAGCGAAATTAACGACTAAACAAAAAAGCTGTGCTAAGCACAGCCTTTTTTTATTGTTGGCGGGAACATATTTTCTGAACGCAGGGTCATGCAACTATAGAAAGATCTAAGGATCTATAGTTAGAATCAGAAAAAGTGACGCGCAATCTCATAGGCGGTCTAAGCAAGAGTCACAAAAAATATCTGGGGGGAAGCTTTGATTTGTTTACTTATCCTCACACACCCGTTTAATCCTATGAACTACTCAACTCGTAATTTACCAAAATTTTTAAAAAAGCAGCTTGGTTACTTATCGGCGATCGCGTTAGGTTTACCCCTATTAGCAAGTCCCAGCCTCGCTCAGATTATCCCTGTCGAAACAACCCCTAGCTCAAATCCTGCAACTTTTCCATCTGAAAATCCCAACGATAAAGCTGCCAATCCCACTGACAACAAAACAGCTCGTTTTAGCTGCCAGTCCCGTGATGGTCAATATATTGTCGTCTATCAACCCAAGAGCCAACCCCAAAAATATTTCCCTTGGGCTGCTCCTAGTGCGATGGGTGATGGTTGGTCACCTGAAAAGCGTTGTAATGAAATTAGTCGTCGGTTGGAGCTATATCGCCCCGATGGTTTGCTGGAAATGAAAACCAGTACTGAAAATGGATACAACATTATCTGTGCCACTACCGACAAAAACTCGGCATGTCGGATTATCTTGACTGTCCCCAATGGACAAGATCCCATTGCCACTCGCGATCGCGTATTTGGAAATCTTGCCACTGCTGATAGTGGTCAAGTAACTACAGCCGTAAATACCTATCGTGGACGCGATCGCACTTTAAATGACATCACTGGCGATCTTGGTTTAGGCATCGATCTCAGAGAAATTAATGGTGTCCTTGGCTCGGTATTATCACCAAGCCGCACGGTATCGAATGTGCGTAGTGGCAACTTGTACTTGAAGCCATTCCTTGATCCTAGTGATGGTGGCACTGGTGCAAGTTTAAACAAGAGCGGCTTTACTGGCAGTAGTGGTCGAAGACTCAATCCCGATAATTTCCGTTAAAAAAAAGGGGCGCATCGCGCCCCTTTTTTTTAACGGAAATATTAAGCTTCGTTCAAAGCTGCGATACCAGGCAAGATTTTGCCTTCGAGCAGTTCTAAGCTTGCACCACCACCAGTGGAGATGTGGCTCATCTTGTCAGCAACACCAACCTTCTCAACCGCAGCTACGGAGTCGCCACCGCCGATGATGGTAATTGTGCCAGTGGCTGTGAGATCAGCAAGAGTATGCGCGATCGCCTCAGTACCAACCGCAAACTTATCAAACTCGAATACACCCATGGGACCATTCCAGATTGCAGATTTGCATTCAGCAAGCGCAGCTTGGAATACCTTTACGGAGTCAGGTCCAATATCCAAGCCCATCCAACCATCAGGAATATTGTCAATGCTCACGGTTTGGGCATTAGCATTAGGTTTGAAGTTATCAGCTACAACTACATCAGTAGGCAGCAAGAACTTGACACCACGTTCTGCGGCTTTCTTTTCAAGAGCACGAGCCAAGTCTAGCTTGTCTTCTTCAACGAGAGACTTACCAACACTCAAGCCACGAGCCTTGTAGAAGGTGAAGATCATGCCGCCGCCGAGCAACAAATAATCAACCTTATCGAGCAAGGTTTCGATTACACCGATCTTGCTAGAAACCTTAGAACCACCAACGATCGCGGCTAAAGGACGCTTAGGATTGTCGATCGCACCGCTCAAGTATTGCAATTCCTTATCAAGCAAGAAACCGGCAACTGAGGTGCTGATGTATTTGGTTACGCCTTCAGTTGAGGCATGGGCGCGGTGAGCAGTACCAAAGGCATCATTTACGTAAATGTCAGCCAAAGATGCTAGTTTTTTGGCAAATTCAGGATCGTTCTTTTCTTCTTCAGGATAAAAACGCACGTTTTCTAACAAAGCAACATCGCCGTTGTTGAGGGCATTAACTTGAGCCGCAACTTCATCTCCGATACAATCATCGGTTTTTACAACTGGCTTGCCAAGCAACTCAGATAAACGCACTGCTACAGGATTGAGGCGCAGGCTTTCGGTAACACCCTTCGGTCTGCCGAAATGGCTGGTAAGGATTACGCGAGCGCCAGCTTCGGTGAGGTACTTAATGGTTGGTAATGCTGCCCGAATACGGGTATCGTCGGTAATTTTGCCTGTTTCGTCTTGAGGAACGTTAAAATCAACTCTTACTAAAACTTTCTTGCCTGCTAATTCCGCAGCAGTCAAACTTGCAAGACTCTTTTTCGCCATAAAATTTTTATACTCGTAGTATATAAAGTTGCTTTTTTACAATGTCTTAATAATTTTACCGAATTCCGTCCAGTTTAAAACTCCAAAAAATAAGATGCGATCGCTCAAGGTAATTGAAGCAATTAGCGATCAAATGAGCCACAATATATTTCTGAATGTATTGCAATTCAATAACGATATTTTTCGATTAAGTTACTCCCTTCCCAGTGAATAATTAGGCTTGCGCGGTGAAGCTGCGCAAGCCTAATTATTTTAGTAGGTCAGCAAAAGAAGCCTACTAAATGCCAAGATCCCCGACTTTTTCTGGGCAAGCAAAGATAATTTGTGAATTTACAAAAAAATCGAGAATCTTAATCTTTGCTTTACCTTAAGTTTTCTTATGCCTAAGTAGGCACGCTTAATTAATTACACATCCCAACCCGTAAGGTTGCGCCCCTGCGGGGCGCAACCTTACGGGTTGGGGTAATTTATTCTGCACAGGTACTTATCTAATTAATAGCTGTAGTTTCTAAAACAGACTTCAAGTCCAACTTAATGCTAATTTCAAAAATAGTTCAAGTTTAAGGCGATCGCTAAAAATGCTAACGGTTGTTAGTTGGCGGAACTAATCAGTCCCTATCCACAAAAGACATAATCTATATCTATGTATCGATTTCAGGTAAAAGCACCCACTCAAAATGGGGAAATGATTGGTATCGTCGGCTCGATTTCTCAATTTGGATCATGGGACTTCAAAAAATATTTACCTTTGCGGACATCAGGCGATCGCTATCCAATTTGGTGGGTAGATGTGGAAATTGATCCGCTAACCTTGCCTGATTCTGAAGGGCGAATTGAATATAAGTATGTGCGAATTGATGCTAACGGTAAGGCTCAATGGGAATGTGAAAAAGATACTAATCGATGGGTTCCGATTGAACTAGAACATATTGGCTCTAAAAATTCGACAATCATTGTTGATGATCTTACATTTGGATATGTCCAGCCATTTCCCTATGGATATATAGAAAATGCGATCGCCTCAGAGCCTGAGTCAAGCCCAGAAAAAGATCCACAAAATGGACTCAAAGTATTAGTGCTCGGCAGTTCTGTGGCTATGGGTTGTAGTGCTTGGCTGCTAAATGGCTGGGCAAATCAACTAGGACTGACCTTAAAGGAAAAATTTGGGCATCAATTGATTAACCGATCTCAACTGGGTGCAAATGTCAGCAGTACAATTGAGCGATTCGCTTCAGTAGTTGTACCCGAAAAGCCAGATCTAGTAATTATTTCACTGTCTTTAGGAAACGAAGGTTTAGCCTACTGCCGGCCTCACGATCGTCGTGCTGTCCAACGTCGTTATGAAAGCGGGTTGCAACAACTGATTAAAATGACCCAAGATTTGGGCGCAATACCAGTGATTGGGGGGCTATACCCCCATGGAGATTACAACCCTGAACATAACTGGCTTTTGCGTGATACCCACCATCGGATGTTGCGCTGGGGCGTTTCCATTCTCGATTGGTTAGATGTTTTGGATGATGGCGATGGAGGCTGGAAATCTGAGATATCTCTGGATGTCGCACACCCTAATACCGCTGGGCATAAACTAATGTTTGAAGTAATCGATCTCGATATTTTTCAGATTGATCATGAGCAGAGATCGCAAGAGCAAGCCATCAAATCCCATAGCAGCACCACCGAAATTTCTATCTATGGTGATAAATATGGATTTCAAGTATTTGCTAACCCCGAAGCTCAGACTCTACGAATCATTAACAATTCCAAACATGATTACAACATCACTCCAACTTGGAAGGAATTACAAGAAGCCCTGAAACGCAAAGCTGATTTAACTTTTGGTACGACGTATGTTGCTAAAAATGATGAGTTAGGCACAGTTCCATTGCTTTCAGTGGGATTTAATGGAACAATTGAGAATACAGTTGGGATTCCCATTGGAGTCGATCTGCAATATTGCTCTGCGCTCAAGTTTTTTGCTCCTCAAAACGCAGAAATTCTTTACTATGATGGACATCTAGGTATTCTCAAGGAAGGCGATCGCACGATTCGGATTATCAATGAATCTGAAGAAGAATATAACATCCATCCGATGTGGAAAGAAATTCGGTCTGCTCTAGCAGCCATGCCTGCGGGAGTTTATCACGATCCTGCTAATCCAGAAGCACCATTTCGGACGATGATGATTGGCGAACAGGGTTTAGAGAGTCGAGTCAAAGCGCCAGTCAAATCGACAATGTTGCTCAAATACAAATGTAAACTGTCAGAAATTAATCGCATTGCCATTTTGCCATTAGGCGATCGCTGTGCGGCAAGAATGCTCTTGTACAAAATGGAATATGATGGGCCTGCGTTTCCCTTTGATTTAGCACGTTCTACTAATCTCGGCGATGTAACTGATATGGTGGTCAATGATTTTAAAGATCTATGGAACCCTGCATATCTCCACTACAATGCTACTGATAACCGCATCTATCACTCTAAATGGTCTGGTCTATCCTTTGGGCATGAAGTCGAAGATACTGATGATCCTGCAAACAATATGCAGCCGATTCATGAAAGAATGCGTGTGCGCTATTCGGCTCGGGCGAAGAGGTTCTTATACACACTCGAACATTGTGATGAAGTATTATTTGTGCGTACTGGTGTAACTAATCGTGACTATGTGTTAGATCTAATCGAAAAGCTAACGATTAAATGCAAGGACAAACCATTCCAAGTGCTGCTTATTTCCAAGCAAACTTCTGATGAGTTTAGAGATATCCCAAATCTACTACATTACGATCTCCACTTCAGTCCTGACTGGATGTATGATAGCCAAGACTATTGGATGGAATGTACTAAAACCATGAAGGAGATTCTCGAATCTCTTGGAATATCTAGTCAGAATCTATTCTGGTGTCCACCAAATCCTTAAAAAGAAAGCCGCGCTAAGCGCGGCTTTCTTATCTGTATTTAACGTTCCCAGCGAAACTTGCGATCGCTTTCTTGGATAGCTAAGTCGTTAATGCTAGCAAAGCGGCGCATCATCAAGCCATTTTCGGCAAATTCCCAATTTTCATTGCCGTAGGCGCGATACCAATTACCTGCTTCGTCATGGTATTCATACTCAAATCGCACTGCAATGCGATTATCCATAAAACACCAAAGTTCTTTTCTCAATCGATAGTCAAGTTCTTTCGCCCATTTACGTTTGAGAAACTCTCTAATCTCATCGCGTCCATTTACAAATTCATTACGATTGCGCCATTCAGAATCTTCGGTATAGGCAAGAGCTACGCGATCAGGATCGCGAGTATTCCAAGCATTTTCCGCAGCTTGGATTTTGGCTTTAGCGGTTTCTAGGGTAAATGGAGGAAGAGGTGGTTTAGTTTCCATAGTTTTTAGGATTTAGGTAATAGTTAATTTACAGCAACTTCCAATCAAATTCAAATCAAGAAAATTTTTAAAAGCATTGCTTTGCAATGCTTTTAAAAATTTTCTTGATTTGAATTTGATTGGAAGTTGCTGTCATTGGAAGCGATCGCCGTTTCAATAAACTGCTGCCAAGTAGCATTAGACCTCTTGCAGAACTGAAAATTAATCCAGAGCAGAGAAAGTTTTAGAAGCAACAAGAGCGACTTCAAAGTTATAAATGGCGGCAATCAAATTACAACGCAAACCAAAACGACGACGACGATTACGATAAGGTAAAGAGAGAATCTTAAAAATCTTCAAGCGACGATTAACATGCTCAATCGCAATACGTTGACGTGCAAGTTGGCGATTAAAACGCTTATCCTCCTTGGATAATGAGCCATTTTGAGGCTTTTTGATAGGAATTTGCGAGTTAGGATGCAACTTTTGTAAGCCTTGATAACCCTTGTCTGCCAAACCTTGTGTCTGTGCGTGAAAATGAACTCCACTTGCCTTGAATAATGAGAAATCATGCTGCTTGCCCTTACCGTAAGCGGTACAAACTATCTTGAAATTAGTCAGATCGACCACCAATTGGGCTTTGAGGGCATGATGCTTTTTCTTACCGCTATAAAAATGTTTCTGGTGATATTTAGGGCGCTCAACCTTTGTCTCAGTTACATCAATGGCAATTATGGCTGGAGCCTTCTCCTGCCATAATGACTTTTTTCCTGCTAACCGAAACTTTTTCGATTTAATTAAGACATTTTCTACTTTTTTGACGATGCGGCAAATCGTCGATTCTGACACTTCCCAGTCGCTAGCAATATGAAAATAGGTGCGATATTCACGCCAATACTGCAAAGTAACCAATATTTGGTCTTCTAGACTTAGCTTTGGTTCTACACCACCTTGTCCTTTGCTTTGGGCTGCTTGTTGCATTAGTTCCGTCATTTGAGCAAATGTTTCTCTTCTTACTCCAAATAACCGTTTAAATTCTGTCGCTGATAGATTTTGACTGGCTTCGTATTTCATCGCTTAATTTGAGTTCTGATAAAAAGCTTATAAATCTAACATGTTTTTGGTTCTGCAAGAGGTCTATTGGGTTCCCAGATGGTTTTCATGGCTGAATATGCTTCTGACGCAGGGACTCCCATCTTCAAATGACGATAAAGATACATGAATGCAGATACGCGCATATTCATTGCACAATGGACAAAAATCGGTTTGTCTTTGTGATTGTCCATCACATCGCAAAACTGATTAAAGTCTGCCATCGTCGGATTATCCCAAACTACGGGGATGTTAATGTAATTCATTCCCCAACCAGTTGCGATCGCCTCTTCCTCTGGCAAAGCATTGGAAGCATTTGGCGGGGCTAAATTGAGAACAGTTTTATATCCTGCTTGACTAATTAATTCCAACTCTGCGGCGATTGGTTGACCACTTGTAGCTAATTTGTCCGAGATATATCGGTAGTTCAGGATATCCTCAATCCCTTTTTTAGGACTAAGACGCGATCGCACTATCTGCCATATCGAGCGACCATAGAGAAAGATGTTAGACAGAATACTTTGCGTTTTCATATTTTTAAAAGCAACGATAAAAACAGAAAATAGATTAGCTCAGATGCCCTACTTTGACATAAATCAGACAGCCTGATTTACTAAACGGCATATGCCGACTGCCACTAGGATTCCGCAACCAAGTCCCCTTAGGATAAGCTCCAAACTCATCCTCAAAGACTCCTTCAACCACAAAGATTTCTTCGCCGCCTAAATGCATATGAGGCTGAAAGTAAGTACCTGCATCCCATTTCACGAGGGCAACATTCTCGGTTCCATAGCTATGCAGAGGCATTACTTGTAAGCCCTTGACTAAGCCATTAGCCCAAGGCGTTTCCTTGGTGGCGATCGCTACTCGTTGTTGATCATCGGGATGCATTTGCCAAAGCTTGACTAAAATCGTGCAACCCTCTTTGCTAAAAGGCGTATGGGTTGAGCCCACAGGATTACGAATATAGGTTCCCGCAGGATAGTCGCCATACTCATCAGAGAAGATGCCCTCTAAGACCAAAAACTCCTCGCCACCGCCGTGGGTATGCGCTGAAAAATGACTGTCAGGAGCATAGCGGACGATAGAGGTTGCCCTTGCGACTTCTTCGCCATCTCGTTCGAGCATTCGGCGCTGGACACCCACCATAGGGGAGTCCACCCAATCGAGGGATTCACTTTCGACGACAACACGCTGGCTTAGATCTGCATGGAGTTTCATAATTATGAGTTCTTAGCCTCTGCTAGAAGTTGCTCTAATTCACTAATTCTAGCTTGCATTGTTTCCACTTCAACCTGTGAATAGCGCACAGGAATATGTTGCGGACAATTCCAATCACAACCTTCGATTTCAAAAATGATCGCTCGTTCTAGGGTGGCTGGATAGTCTCGATCTTGGACTTGGGCAAGGATATCAGGATCATCTTCTACAATCCTTGCACGACCGAGGATTTTCAAACGGCGGCGGTTCCGATAATCCATTAAAAATAGAAATGCTTTATCATGTTCTGAAAGATTACCCACTGAGATATACTGCACATTGCCGCGATAATCAGCAAAGCCCAATGTTTTCTCGTCAAGAACCTTTAAAAATCCTGCCTTACCGCCACGAAACTGAATATAAGGATAGCCATTGGAAGTGACAGTCCCAAGATAAAATCCTTCCATACTTGCTATGAATTGAGCGATGTCAGGAGTAACCCTGTTATTGTCAGCACCATTTGCTACAAAGCGTTCGTAGTTATCACGGGAACCCATTTTTTCTTGCATGGCTTTCACTGCTGGAGTGAAGGCGATCGTGCCAAATTGTCTGGGCATCGGTTTAAGCTCCTAACATTGGCACATAGCCAGATAGCTTCTGAAATCGCTCCATCCAACTTAAAACATGAGTGTAAGCATCGAGTTCAATCTTGCCGTCCTTAGCGAGGGAAATGTAGGGATAAATAGCAACATCGGCAATCGTAGGGCGATCGCACTCTAGCCATGTTCTAGTACTCAAATGTTGATCAAGTTGCTTGAGAATGAAATAAGATTTATCAGTGGCGCGATCGATATTGATCTTGGTTCCTGCACCAAATAGATAGAACAGTCTTGCGTTCTCTGGACCTTGCCGCACTTCACCCGCAGCCGTTGACAACCAACGAATTACTTGCGCCATTGGTAATGCATCGGTAGGCAGCCATTGTTCGCCACCATACTTTCTCGCTAGATAGACCAAAATCGCCTGAGCATCAGCAATTTGAGTTTCATCATCGACTAGCAAAGGAACTTGCCCAAAAGGATTCTTTGCCAAATACTCTAGCGATTTATGTTCGCCTTTCATTAGATCGACTCTGACCCATTCATACTCAAGATTGAGCAATGACAACATCAAACGTACCTTGTAGCTGTTACCAGAGATTTCGTGACCATGTAGCTTAATCATTGCTTTGCCTGTTTTTTTGTGGTGAAAGATAAGTTTTTTTGTACCGTTCGTTCGGTATACTGATACTGTACTGTCCGTTCGGTATAATGTCAATAGGTAAATACTGCTAAATCAAAAGAGGAGAGACCGCGCAAACGTCATCTCTCCTCTCACAAGAAATTTATGTCTAAACAAACCCATGTACCAACTTTGCTCAAGCTGTTTCGCCAGTTTGGTTATGAGGGGGTAACCCTTTCCAAAATTTCTCAAGAAACGGGATTGGGTAAGGCGAGTCTCTATCATCATTTTCCTAGGGGCAAGGCAGAAATGGCGGAGGTCGCTCTTACTCATGTCAACAATTGGCTAGAGACGAGCATCTTGGAAATTCTCGATCGCCCAGAACCACCAATCGCTAAATTTCAGTCCATGTGCGAGGAGGTGAGCAAATTTTTTAATGGGGGGCAAAATTCTTGCCTCTGGGCAGTTTTAGTGATGCAGCAGTCAAGTGATGACTTGTTTCACACAGAGATTCGTGGTGCTTTTTTGCAATGGATTGAGGCGATCTCAAAGGTTCTAGTCACTGCTGGGTTGGATGAGAAATTGGCAAAGGAGCGAGGTGAAGATGCGATGATTGGTATTCAAGGAGCTTTAATTTTGTCGCATGGCTTGAGAGATTTTGCTCCGTTGCAGCGAATCCTTGAACAGTTACCACAAAAACTCTGTCGAGATATTTAATACCAAATCAAGAAATGGCTACGCCATTTCTTGATTTAAAAACCCTTACTGGGTCTGTTTTTTGATTCACAAAAGTGTAGTCACACTTTCGTGAATTGGTGTTATCTGGTGATTTTGGGGCTTAAGCGCTAGGCGATTTAGGGGTTTTTCAAAACCATTAAACGAGGTTAAGCTCGTAGATCTTCTAGCTTCCGTAACGCCTTTCCACTGCTGATGATTTCTTGAGCATGAACGATCGCATCGGCAATTTCGTCATGCATTCCGTAGAGCCAGAGATAGAATCCACAGTTCCATAATACAGAATTAAGATATTCAGAAGGTTCCGCTTTGAGAGCAGAAATGATTTTGGTTTTCATATCTGATGCATCTACGATCGCAGGATCTTCGGAACTAAATCCATAATTCCTTGCAGATAGAGTTAAGCGCTCAAATTGATCGGCGTGATTGATACCGATAATTGCAGTACGAGATCGCGGTAAATCTACACTTCCCTCCCAGCCTTTAACAGTAGCAAATTCAGTAATGCCATGCTGAGCAAAGGCTTCGCGAATATTAGTTTCAGTAGGTGGATGCACAAACCCTGACACTAAAAATTGCTTACCTTGATAGGGCGACCACATTAGCTCAAGGGTGGCAAAGGGTGGGCGTTTACCAATTTGCTCACGATAGGCGACTAATCCTTGGGCGAGGGGAAAATGTTTAGGTAAGTAGACAAACCCAAAATTTTGAGCTTCTAGGTTATGTTGAACTTGCTCAATGGTGAAATCTTGCCAATTTAAGCCCAAAGCTTGCCAAATTTCGATAAAAGGTAGCCCTTCTTTGGTTGGCATCCGATCGCCTCCATGCATCAAGACAGGAATCCCCGCTGTTGCCAGCACAATCGCAGTTATAGGACTAACTGGTGCAGTCTTCGATCTGCCGTCATAGGGTGATCCCAGCACTAAAACCTGTTTATCCGATGCGATCGGCGCGACCTTTGCGCCCAGAAGTTTATAGGCATCGAGCATCCCTGCCAATTCTTCACTGGTTGGGCGTTTAATCCGATGGGCGATCATAAATGCACCAATCTGAGCAGGAGTCGCAACTCCATGCAACATCATGATCGTGGCAGCTTCAGCCTCTTGGCGCGTCAAGCTTTTGCTGGTATGTGTACCGCTCCCAACTTTACGCAAAAATTCGCGAAATTCTTTACTCATTACTCTACAGGTGAATTTAATGCAAAAGTCGGTTAGATGATGAATTATAGCCTAGAAAGTAGATAGTCTCTGCTTTCTAGGCTTACAGGGCGCTTTTTAAAGCCACAGGAATTTCCTGCTGAATCATCTGGGCGGCAAGCTTACAAAAATATTGAATTGGGGGAATTTGAATACGATCGCTAGTAGTGACTAAGACAATTTCGCGAGTTAGGCATGGTTCATTGAGCGATCTCACTACTAAGTCTGGATCGTGCGTTATTTCCACCAAAAAGGTCTCTGGAAGTAAGGCGACCAAACTACCTTGCTTAACTACTCCGCGAAAAGCTTCAAGAGAATTCAGCTCAAGAGCGGCATTTAAACGAAGCCCTTGGCGATTGAACTGGTCTTGAACAAGACGTTGTAATCCATATCCATCTTTAAATACAGCTTGAGGGACATTATGTAAGTCTTTCCATGTCAGGGATTCTTTTCGGCAAAGGGGATGATTAACCGTCAGCAGAAGTTGAATTTTTTCTTCATAGAGTTTCTCAACTACCATTTCGGAACTTGCTGTTAAAAATGGATTATTCATCACGATCGCAATGTCTATCAAGCCATCTTTAAGAACTTTAAGAGCGCGATCGCTTCCCAATGTCGTCACTCGTAACTGGACATTGGGATAAGCCTTAGAAAATTTTTGCAAAATTGGTGGTAGCTGATAAGCACAGGCTGAAGGAATTCCTGCCACACATAGCTCTGTTTGTTTACCCGACTGCAAATCGAGTAACTCTTGTTCAGCTGATAACCAAATCTGACAGATTTTCCTAGCATGGACTAGCAGGCGATCGCCGCCGACAGTTAGCTTAGCGTTACCCTGACGATGAAACAGCGAGATACCGACAGTTGCTTCTAAAGACTGCACCTGTCGGCTGATAGTTGACTGGCTAACTCCACATCTCTGAGCTGCTTGCTGAAAATTTCCTGTTTCTGCAACTGCCAAAAATGCTTGTAACTGTTCCAAACGCATGAAAAATGAACGATAGCTCTAGTGATGTCTTTCATCATTAAGCAACTTCTAGAGTTTTGGAAAAGTAGCGCTAGTAACAAGTAATACCAAAACACAAAATGGCTACGCCATTTTGTGTTTTCAAAACCCTTACAGGGTTTGGTTTTTAATTCACAGAAGTGTAGTCACACTTTTGTGAATTGGTATAAGTACTTGTGCAAAAAAATTCCCAAACCCATAAGGTTGCGCCCCGCAGGGGCGCAACCTTATGGGTTTGAATTGTAATTAATTATGCCTAGCTACTTACATTAAATACAGCGTTTTGAGATAAAAAATGCAGTGCTAAGCGCAGCATTTTTTATCTCATTTAACTAGCGATTCGCCGAAAGTACGAATTGCGGGTAATGTGTCTGTAAACCAGCCTAGCCCCAGCCCAGCTCCAGCGATTAAAGCAAGAACAAAGAAATTCCAGCCACGATTGTTCATGAAAGCGCGAAGTTCATTTCTTGCAACATATATCAGTAGCACCCAAACTACGCTAATCCCCAGTGACAATAGAAACTGCGACTTTTGATAAAACACAAATATTACCGCTGCGATCGCCCATCCTAATGAGAATAACCAGTCCACACCAAAGGCGATCGCCCCAGCAGGAATCCAGATCCGCCAATCGGCTTTGTGTAATGAAAGCAGCCATCCGTAGGCAATATAACCAACCAAAACTAGTGCAAGAGATAGGATCGGCAATTTTCGTATTGTACGCATATTTTGCATCTCCAGATTAAAAGTATTAGTCACAGGTTATAGCGCTTTGCGCTACATCTAGTGCATTTTACGATTAGATCAAAAAAAAAGAGATGCGCCGCATCTCTTTTTTTATCTAAGCTGATTTAGGATCAACTTCATCGAAACTTTTATAACATTTCTCTGCGTCGTAGATATGGCAGCGATCGCCAATATCCTTCATTAAAACCCAAGAGAACTTAGTCTTGTACATATACTGACCCCAATTTTCATCAAGAGACTTATGTGCTAAACGTAAATTATACGAGGGAATACCAGTCGAAATGTGGTGAGGAACATGCACATTGATATCGTGACATAGCCACTCAACCCAAACTGGGTAATCGCAATGGACTGTTCCTGTTAGCTGATCAGTGGCTGCGTGCCATTTGTCCTTATCTTTGAATTGGATATCAGGCATCGTGTGGTGAACAATCGTAAACGTGCTCATCCAAAAATGATAGACCAACCAAGGCATTACAAAAAAGCTGATGAAGCCAAAGAATCCTGTGGTGATAATCAAAGTAGGGAAAGCGATCGCTGCGAATGCAATGACTAAGCGATAGGAAAACTTAACTTGAGACTGCTGGCGTTCAGGATAGAGGGTGGCATTGAAGTGTAAGTTTGCCCAATGAATAATCGAGCCAGTCCACCAAAAACGCGTGCGAATCAATCGATAAACATTGGAAATAAGCCCTTTTCCTTTCTCATATTCATCAATGGTAAATGGATACCAAGCATTGTCTTCGCCCATCTTATTTGTATGCAGATGATGGTGATCATGCTTGAAGCGCCAACCGTGGAAAGGAAAAATCAATGGTAAAAAAGCGATATGACCAACAAGATCGTTAATCCAAATTTTATTGGAGAAGGAACGATGTCCGCAGTCATGACCAATTACGAACCAGCCAGTTAGAGCCGTACCTGTAAAAATCCAAGCAAAGGGCAACAAGTACCAAGGAGAAAAGGCAATACTGGCATAACCAAGCGCGGCAGTTGTCAATGAAAATAAAACGCTCAACCAAGCTCTGAGAGGTTTTTTCTCAAAGTATTCAGAAGGGATAGTTTTAATAATGTCGCGGAGGGTCGTCTCAGGCGTAAGCGTGTGTGAGGAGTTTTGTATGGCAACCACTACTGAGCACTCCCTACTGAGGTAAGGCGTTGACGGCTCAAACTTTGTAATTGCTGGAAAAGAACATCGATATCTGACTGCAATTCCGCAAGTTCAGCCTGAACCTCTTCGGAATATAACTTTTTAGCGGTTACGTTCAATGTAGAAATCTCTTTTATTGGGGCTTCAGTTTGTTTGCTCATACTTCCTTTAAAACGTTTTAAAACGTTGCGATCACACCACAAAATATAACAAAAATATTTTATGACTCAGATTCTATCCTATGTCATGTGTATTTTTGTGTACCATAAATATATCTAATGAGTAATTATACGGATCGAATTAGGTGTAACTGTCACTTAATACACAGACAAGTTGGTTAATTCACATGTTCCCTAGCTCCAAAATTAAAGTTTAGGCTTCGTAGAATTTTTGTTTTTTCCGCGCTTTGTATCCCATAGCAAACCAAACAAATATCTTAAAAGTCTTGGTTGATATGACTTTTAAGATATTTGTTTGGTTTACTTGATCAAAAATTACTGTAAGTGAAATCCAAAGAAAAAATGATTCATCTAAATCCCAAAAAAATAGCGACGGCTTTGCCGTCGCTATTTTTGGGATTGATTATTTTGTGTAAATCTCTAAGGCTTAGTACTTAGTACCAAGAGGTGTATCGGCAAATAAAATTGGAGCGATCGCAGCCGCAGATCCCAGACGATCATCGGCGTATTCTTCGAGGCTATAGTACTGATCCATGCGATCGCATAGCCCTTCTGGACTAAGGCTTTGAATATTGTGACTAATGATATAGCTTTGAGCCGCAGAACCACGAAAAGCCGCAAAGGCTTCTTCGCAATAGGCTTGTTTAGAGTCATTGGAAGCAGCTATCCAGTCAGATCCATGCATATTGCCACTCAGAATCGGCTGTCCATTGGCGGGGATCACAGGACGACGTTCAGCAGCGATCGCTACTTTTGGCGCAAAGAAAAGACTGGATATCAGCACAATAACTAAAACTAGTCTTGCCAAAATATGAAAATCAGAAATTTTAGTCATAATTTGATCGAATTCGTTAGGAAAAGTCGTTAAGGTTTGATAACATTTCCTGATTGATCGCACTAAACATATCAAAATAATAATCGTAATATTATCGAATAGGTTGTATTGTCTAATTTCTAGGGATTTTTAAGCTTCTTTATAAATCCCCAATCCCGATAGTTTCGTTAAACTCATGTTGTTTACGATACAGAAAAAATTCATCTCTCCTAGTTCATCCAACTTACTAAATTTTCTAGCCCGCCAAATGTCCGAACATTATCTAAATCATCCCACTTTTGGCTTGCTATCTCGCTTATGTAGAGTAGATGAGTTCCGTAGTTTGTTTACCACACTCTACGCACAAAGGTTGTTTTTCCTAATTACTACTAGTCCCGACGGGGTTCAGTTTGAGCCTGTCTCGCGAGCAGATGCCAAGCTGATGGTCGAAAACCAAATGCGATCGCTGCGGCGTGGTGGGACTGATACTGATCAAAAAAACTTACAGCACATATACAAGCGAACTTTTTCCCAATGACCTCGCGTATTTCTCTTAAAGCTGCCGCAAAAATTAATCTCTATCTGGAGATTACGGGAAATCGTGTTGATGGTTATCACGATTTAGTGATGATCTTGCAGAGTATCGATCTCTGCGATCGTGTTGATATTCGTAAAATTGGTACTGATGAGATTCAAGTTCTCTGTACTAATCCTGAAGTACCTTGCGATCGCACCAATTTGGTATACAAAGCTGCCGCATTGATGCAAAGTATTTATCCAGAGATTGGGGGGCTGGAAATCGCGATCGAGAAACAGATTCCTATGGGGGCTGGCTTAGCTGGTGGCTCTGCAAATGCCGCCGCAGTTTTTGTGGGGATTGATCGCCTCTGGGATTTGGGACTCACTCAGTCACAGCTATGTGATTTTGCAGCCCAGTTAGGCTCCGATATTCCTTTCTGCGTTTCTGGTGGCACGGCTTTAGCAACAGGGCGAGGCGAAATACTTTCGCCTTTGCCTGATCTCACCGATTTAGTATTAGTAATTTGTAAGCCACGTCAGATTGCGATCGCTACTGCATGGGCATACCAAACTTTCCGCAAACAAGGTTTGCTTGCAACTAGTCAAGTTAAAAACCAAAATTTGTCTAGCCAAATCGTTGCAGCGATCGCCTCAGGTGGTGAATCTGCGCCCAATAAGATCGGAAGATTGCTGTACAACGATCTCGAACGAGTAGTATTGCCTGAGTATCCTGCGATCGCGGATCTCAAAAATAAGTTGCTCGATCAAGAATGTCTTGGCGCAATGATGTCAGGTTCAGGATCAACGGTATTTGCGATCGCGCCTGATCTAGATCGCGCTCAGCAAATTGCTGAAGCTGTAAGAACTGATGATATTGATGTTTGGGTAGTTAAGAGCTTAGTTCGTTCTATTTTTGATGCTTAAGCTTTATTCCCAAAGGAGAAGTCATTAAATGTTATTCAAAATTCTTGTTGTTTTGCATACTTTGGGAGCAACTGTATGGGTAGGTGGTCATCTAGTGTTGGCGGTGACGGTATTACCCAAAGCATTGCAAAATCCTGATCCTGATTTGATTCATCAATTTGAAGAACATTTTGAAAATTTTGGTTTGACTTCCCTATTAGTGCAAGTAATCACAGGATTGGGGCTAACATGGATTTATTTCCCCAATTTCCAGAACTTCCTTGATTTTGATTCCTATCTATCAACTTATATCGGATTTAAACTTCTACTTCTATTAGGCACGATCGCTTTGGCAATTCATGCACGCTTTTTTATCATTCCCAACCTCACTAAAGAAACTTTGAATTCCTTGGCTTATCACATTGTCGGAGTAACGACGCTAGCAGTTCTATTTGTCATTTTGGGCGCAGGAATTCGCCTCGGTGGTTTCTTGTAAAAGAAAAAAGGGCGCTATGCGCCCTTTTTTCTTTTAGAGAAGATCTTTGAGCTTCACTTGATATTCTTCAGGAGTAATACTTCCTGCTTTTAATTCCTCATTTAGCAACTGAACTTGAGGCTCGATCGCTTGTTTTTTCGCCGCAATTTCATCAGCTTTGGTTTTGTAAATAGCTTCACCCTCTTTCTTCGCTTGTTTAAAAGCTTGTCGGAGACTAAAGGTATCCATCTCGCCACCTGATGCATAGTATTCGTTGGCAACTTTGCCAAGTGCCCATGTACTTGCATAAGCAGTAGTTGCACCAACTACCATTCCAAAAACAGGAACAAGCTTAGCTAGATTACTGACTGCGATCCTTGTACCTGTGATTCCTAAGCTCCCGAATAGGGCTTTACGAAGGTTTTCGTTGGCGCGATCATAGCCCCAGCTTTGACCGATCGCTTGAGCGAGATCAAGTTGGTTCCAGTAGATCAACATATCGAAGGCGATCGCGATCCCAGGAATCGGGAAAGCACCTAAAACTGCGTTCAAAAAACAAGCATCGGTAGTGGCACTCTCAACCTCGGCAGCACGTTTATCAGGATCATCGATTTGACGCACCTGTTCCGAGATAGAGGATTTGCTAGAGCGGCGCTCTAGGGTCTCCAACCATTCTTGTTTGCCCCAAAGCCTAGAGCTCGTAAAAGTTGCACCAATTTTATCCAACAGCTCTTTTTCTTCAGAACTGCACTCTCCATCGATATTTGCCATCGCATAGGCGGACTGATAAACCATCTCCTGCGCGATCTCGCTGGTGATTTGGGTCAGTAATGTATCGATTGGCTCATCTTCTTCATTCAATAGGCGATCAACTGTAACGCCTTCAGGTAGATGGATTTCTTCAAAAGTATCGGCAAGACTGGAAAACTCTTCTTCAAGCAGTTTACCGTCGGCTTTTGCCATGCTTACCAAGACCTTAAAGCTTGCCAAAACTTCTTGCTGATTGACTACGGACATCGAAGGCTTTCTCCTTTCCAGAAATTATCAATGATGTTAACAGCGATCGCGATCTAAGTTTGTATAAAGTTAGTCTACAGGCAAGATTTACTATAACTGAGATCTTGCACCATTCCTGAAAGAGTTAAGTAGGAATGGGTTTGAGAATAATTTCAAACCCATGACGAGCAGCAATATCGGCACTAATTTGGAGATACCTAAGAAGTTTCAACCAAAGGACAGAAGGAAATAAAACGGAAAGTGTCAAATCACAGGTAGCTTTCCAGTCCAAGACAGGAGGACTCGACCATTGATCAATCCAATGGGCCAAAAGATAAGCAAGCAGAGAGAGGATAAGCCAACGATAAACACCAAGTTTTGTAGATTGCCCAAAACAATGCAAACCAAAGCGATGTTTGATGGTTTTGAAGAATCCCTCAATCGCCCAACGCTTACGACCTAACATCACCAGATAAGCACCAGAATAAGGATGAGAAGAGACAACAAAGCGTAACTCCCGTTTACTATCAGCTCTTTTGAGCCAAAACCAAGAGATCGTCAAAGGCTGAGTTAGCCCTTCTAGCAAAATTTGTTGTCCACGTTTGCCATGACGATAAAGTTGTTTGACTGTACGGCCATCTTGAAGTTTACGATTGTTGCGTACACCGACAACGATGCGCCAAGTCTTGGCGCGGACAGTATTGAAAAACTTCACCGTACTAAACTCAGTATCAGCAAGGACAATCACAGTCTTGCCTTGGGTTAGTTGCTTGGGTACTGTCCCCAATAACTTACAAGCTAAGTCAGAGGGACTGGGGTATCCTTTGCCGCGCCATACTCTAAAACTCCATGGTACGCGCCACTCTCCATAGACCAGATACAGTACAACCAGATGTAGTCCTCGCTTTCCGTTTAGTATTCTCACCCATGGGTCTGGTTCGTTTTGGGTGGGATTGCTCAAATGTAAAAACTTGCCGCTTTTTTCTAGGGTAGTCAAGTCTATCAGTATCTTTAATGGCACTTGTTTCGATGGGCGATGCTTGGCGATTTGTCCCAAAATAGCCTGCCGTGTTGACCGAATTACTGCTCTCGTTGACCAGTTATAGTGATTGAGAAATCGGCTGAGTGCACTCGCTGATTTTATCTGTGTATGTTCTGGATAAGGATGCCTTTGTGCTTCGAGAAATAGTCCTAGTATTGCATTGAGACTTGCTGTTTGATACACACTTGGCATCAAACACAGAAGACTATACACTAGCCCTTGGGCGTGCTTAACGATGCTTTCCATGCTCGTTATTTAATTTACTACTACGCCCTTTTTTTCACATTTCTGCTCTTTCTGCAACCCCTTTTCTTGAATGGTGCAAGATCTCAGATAACAATCCTAAATGATTTGTAGGCATCAACCCCCACGAGTACAATTCCACCAAATCATTACAATCTCATGAATAATGTAAAGCGATTTACGATCAAATCAACCATGACAAATCCTAGAAAGTTACGCTTGGCAATACTTTCTAGGATTTATACCAAAGCACAAAATGGCTACGCCATTTTGTGCTTTGGTATTACTTTAGTAGCTCGGTTTATCCGCCTTCTCACCAGTTGCATCAAAACTCCAGTGAAATCTAGGTAAATGCGACTAAATTGCAACTAAATATTGTTCTGAGCAATCGCCTCGCACAATGTGAAATTCGCTTTCTATTTGGAGCGAAACAGACCAGTATTATAGGGTTTTCCAGTCTAACAATGAATTAAGTTCTGGTTATCCTCAACATTCGAGATTCTATCTCTTCCCAAGTTTTTAGAGGAACTGCGATCGCAGTTTTTTTACATTGCACCATTAACAAATTGGCGTAGAGATAATTCTTTAGTAATTCCACTTCCTGCTGCGAAATTTGATTTAATTCCGAAGGCAGATATAGCGTTTGCAGCCAAGTTCGACTAATTTTATTGCGAAATGCTTCGCCAATTCAAGGATGAAATGCAACGGGTTCTGATGAAGCAAAGAATACTTCGTAAGGAGTACGATAGTCAAGTGATTTTCTGGGTCTGTGATTGATCAAATTCACTGCCTTCTGAAAGTCCTCTTCTTTCACGATTTTAAAGTTTGTACTTTTGGGATAGAACTCTCTAATTAATCCATTGGTGTGTTCATTCAATCCACGTTCCCATGAATGATATGGATTCGCAAAGAAGGTCTCTAGTTTCAATCTTTCAGATAGCTTCTCATGCCCACAGAATTCTCTTCCATTATCAAAGGTCATTGTCTTTCGAGATGTTGATTCTATAGGCTCAAATAGATTGAATGTCACTCTGTTTATCTCATCCATCGTCTTGTTCTTAGCTAGTCCAGCAAGTAAATACTTCGATGCTTTATCAACATGCGTAACTACGATACCTGTGTGGTTGCACCCGATTACCGTATCACTTTCCCAATGTCCAATCTCTGTTTTTAAATCTGCAATCTTCGGTCGATTCTCTATCCCTACCCTATTGGGAATGCCACCTCGCTTCTGATGGCGACCTTTGCGCCTTCGTTGCTTTTGCTTCTGCCTCAGATATTGTTGATATATTCCCATCTCTTGATGGTTTGCATAGATCATCAGATAAATCGTCTCATAGCTGATTTTACCTAGCCCCTCCCTTTCCATTCTCCCTGCTAGTTGCTCTGGGCTGTGGTGTTGCTCTAACCGTTGTTTGACTTCGGCGATCGTCTCAGCACTGATGCTCTGAAATCTTACCTTTGCTTGTTTCCGTCTTGCTTTCATCAGGGCAACCGCAGTATCTGGCAAATAGCCAATCTGTCGCTCGTCTGTATTGCGCGATAACTCTCTTGAAATCGTACTTTTGTTTCGCTTCAAGCGACGACCTATCTCTGATACAGATAATTGCTCAATTACTCTTAGTTTATACAGTTCACTTCTTTCTGTGGTGGTAAGATGGACAAAGCTCATGAGGGTATCCTAATTATTGTGATTAATATCAGAATATCCTTATGAGTCCCTTTACGCAAAGATCTCTAGGTGTTGCATTTCATCCTTGAATTGGCGCTTCCCTTACTTCAAATGGTTGATCGTAGCTTGGAGATTGAGCATGTAAAGCTTCTAATTTAGTGTTTAAAGCTGTGAAGTTGATGTATCTTTTATCAAAACCAACCTTCGCAAAAGCCTCCTCAAGGCTATTACCTAGTTGAACTGTGAGATTTAGCTCGGTGGTGCTATCAAAATCAAGGGCATGGGCAAGACTCATCGATAAATCTGAGGCAAATACTTTCTCAAAATCAAGCGATAAATCAAAAGATTCGTATAAGTCACGAGCAAGACCAAGCATTCTTGTTAAAAGTAAAGCAGGTGCAAGTTCTGACAAAAAGCGTGGACGAGCCAAAAAAAGTAAGGCAATACGCTTAGCAACACTTTTCATCGAACCTTTAGAATTAAGAGTTACTTGCTCTAACCAATCTAAAATATCTCGTAATCTACTTATATTAATATACTCAAAAGCTTGCGACTCAATACATAAAAGTAACTCCTCAGTATTCCCCACCATCATCCCTGCAAGGAATAAAAATACATTTTGCCAACGGCGATCGCTTAAATGATTAGGAACTAGTTGCTTAACTTTATTGTGATTGTAAACATAGCGAGCAACAAAATATTCTTGAAAAGTAATATGACTAAATACAAAATGAGAAGAAGATCCCGCCGTTATTATTTTACAAATACCGAGTTGCTGCAAAACTTTAAACACAAAATCAACTTCCAGCTTTTGGATACTATCAGTACAACTAGCTAAAGCTGACTGTACATGTTCGGTTACGGCATCAAAAGGCAAAAATGTTTGCCGAAGTGTAAATCCTTTATATGCTATCTCTGTTAGGAGCAAATCTAGGATATCGGTACTGAGACTGTTTTCTTTTTCGTTATCAATTAATTGATATTTTAATACATTCTCTTCTAATACTACATGAATTGCTTTCTGATATAGGCTACTAATATTACTAGGAAAACTATAGCTCTGGTTCCAGAGTAAACACAAAAGCGATAAATATAAAGGTGATTTCGCTAATTCTCTAGCGATCGGATTTAGTTGTAAAACCTGCCAACACTGTTGGGCTTTTTCGGAAGATAAATCTTGAATGGAGCTAAGAGATTGAGGGTTGAGCGCTTGCACAACCATCTGTGATGGTTCTTCTTGTCTAAAATTTGTTTCATAGGCGATCGCAAACCATTTATGAATATATTCCTGAACGTGCAAATCACCCCAAGGTTGAAGCACAATCTCTAAAAATTGTCCCAAACTATTTTGATAAGAAGCTAAGCGACTAGAGACAATATAACGATTTTGCGGATAGGCTTTGACAAAATCTTGTAAGTGTTGCGATAGATGTTTTTGAGATAATGTCGCTTCATTTAATCCATCAATAAGAATTAGAAGTTTGCCTTGCTCTAGCATCCATATTGTTAATTCCTGTGAGTCAGGAAACCCACATTGTTCAAACTCATCAGTGATCGCTCGCAACAGCGTGTCAGTATTATGGCAAAACTTCCACATTTGGATATAAACAGGAAAAACATCATGTGCATATCGACTTTCTGGATGATGTAGCGCCTCTAATCCAATATATTTAAGAAAAGTAGTTTTCCCCGTGGCTGGCTGACCCAAAATTGTCAGGTATTCTTCTTCATTAGCAATATTCAACCCGATAAGATTACTCCCCTTACTATGACTACTTCTTTGGAGATCGCGAGAAAATGCTTCTTCTAGTTCTTCAACTGATTCAAAACTACGAATAGAAGTGTGAGTATGAAATCTCTGCGGAATGTAGATAGAAGAGAAAGTCGCTGATCTTTTATTGCCAAACAATTTTGTGAAAGCATGAGATACCAAGTAATTTTTTACATAGCGGCGTGATGCTGTGGCAATAGTATGATTAAAGTAAGCTTCATTAATACTACCTTCGCGCTCTTTTACTCTCTTCGCAAATCCTGACAATGCGATCTCAAATCTTTTGACGATTTTACGAATGTTTTGTGCTTGCTTTGTACTCATTATCTCTTTTAACTTACTGAAATAGTTTTGTTGCTACCCATTAAGCTTTATCTATCGTAATTCACTCTTATATATTGTAATGGCTTTTGTATAAGTGAATTTACTAAATTTCTTTAGTAAAAGCTAAGATAATGGATAATGTAGTTTCTACTAAATAACAAAGGACTTGAAAAATTTAAGCCTGTAGGGAATTATTCCGTTTTTTCCAGACACATAATAAGGAGTATTTATGGCGCTCGATCCTCGATCTTTTATGAAAACCATAGAAACAAGAATAGGTTTCACCGCCGATGACAAAGCGTTACTTAAAGCAAATGCAGCATGGGGCAATATGATTGCTTCACAAATGTCAGAAGTTTTTTATGCCTATTTAGCTCGCGACAAAGAAATGAATATAATCCTCAATGCCAAAGAAGGTAGGATGCATCGCTGGCACTGGAATGTTAAAGAGGGATGAGTCGCGCAAAGTATTTCTGGTCAAGCTTTTCACGGCTTTGCAGTCAATCGCCATAAATCCTTACTGGATAAGCCTTACAAGCATTTATCACTTCTTTAGCAACCAGTGCCGCATCGCTTAAATGAAACTTTCGTTGAGTGGTTTGGTGAAATGTTTACAGGTATGGACGATTGGGGTAGTGCCTATGCCGATCGTCGTTGGCGGATTGGACTAGTCCATGTTCAAATTGGCATTGGTCCACAACATGTAGTGCCTGCGATGACAAACGTTGTCAATGAGGTTGGTAAACATCTTAAAATGGCGGGACTATCTGAAAATTTGAGGGATTCACTAGGAAGAATTTGTATGATTGACCTTGCTTTTATCGAGCAAGCTTATGTTGAAGTCTCTTTGCAAGCAGTCATGCGCGAAACAGGTTGGTCTGAAGGTCTATTTAAACGCATGATCTCTACTGGTGCGTCATCTGTTCTTTCCTGATACTTGAAATTATACCAAAACATAAAATGGCGTACATTTTATGTTTTGGTATTACAGGATTTCTTTTGAGGACAGTGAAAAGTACATCTTCAATAGCAATTCTCATTATAAAAATTGATTTTTTGAAAGCCCACCTGCGGAGGGCTTTCAAAAAATCAATTTTTATAATGAGAATTGCTGAATCTATTAGATAAGTATCTCACAAAATTATTTTGACATTTAAAGTAGAAATACTTATTAAGAAAAACCAGAAAGAAATTTAGTATTAACTATTTTCTTTAAGAATTATTTGGCTCTTCTGGGTTCATGGGGATAAGCACAGCTAATAGTAATCAGAATCCTCTCGGAGCAACAGTTACAGCCCTACCATGTCGCCAATAATTGTATCGACACTGTACCATTTACCCCTCAAACCCAGATGAGCCAATTATTTTTTCTTTCCTTTCTAGTACTCAAAGCACTTATAATATCAAATGTGCCTTATATAGATATAATTTGCGGTATCTTAAATTAGAGAAGCACAAACTGAAGTGTTTACTAAGTTCTTAACTTTATCTGATTCAACTTTAATAAAAATTAATCTTCGGGGGGATCGAGATTTCTAACTAAAGAAATTAGATATAGATAAAGTTAAGACAGACAGGAATTATTCTAGTTTTATAGAGACATCTTAAGGAGTATTTATGTCACTCGATCCACATGTTTTCATGAAAACTATGGAAACACGGATAGGTTTCACATCCGATGACAAGGCTTTGCTCAAAGCAAATGCAGCATGGGGAAGTACGATCGCACTACAAATGGCAGAAGTCTTTTACGCCTACCTTGCTCGCGACAAAGAAATGAATGACATCCTTAATGCCAAAGAAGGAAGGATGCATCGCTTGAATGAAACTTTCATTGAATGGTTTGGTGAAATGTTTACAGGTATGGACGATTGGGGTAGTGCCTATGCTAATCGCCGTTGGCGGATTGGACTAGTCCATGTGCAGATTGGAATTGGACCACAACATGTTGTCCCAGCCATGGCAACCGTTGTCAATGAGGTTGGCAAACAACTCAAAGCGGCGGGACTTTCTGAAGACTTAAGAGATTCGTTGGGGCGAATTTGTATGATCGATCTTGCTTTTATTGAGCAAGCTTATGTTGAAGTTTCGTCACAAGCCGTGATGCGCGAGACAGGATGGACTGAAGGTCTATTTAAACGTATGATTTCCACTGGCGCGGCAAGCCTGAAATAATCCTTAAATTTGGTTGCACGGTTTGTAATCCAGTGAATCTATCAAAGTTTATTGTCGCAAAACAATTTGCTCTACGGATGAACCCAAAGGTTCTCCTCATAAACTGACCTTTTCGCTAGGAGCAATTCAGAGCTTACATGAGTCGGTCATGGGGATTTCGTTGGCGAGGCAAGTAAACAAAGTCGGTTCTGTGTGGCAGTTCTCACAATGTCATTGAGTTTGAAATAATTGGGTAGTACTCTATTCGATTAAACTTATTAAATCTACAGACAATTTAAAGCAAGGAGAAAAAAATGGGTATTAACGTTGCGAAACTAGAAAGCATTTTGCAAAATCTGGTAACTAGTACTAGTGATTTAGAGGGAGCCGCACTTGTGTCGCCTGATGGATTACCTCTAGCATCGACTTTACCAAGTGGAATGGATGAAGAGAGGGTATCGGCAATGTCAGCAGCCATGCTCTCTCTCGGTGAGCGTATTGGGAATGAGCTAGCCAGAGGAACGATTGATCGCTTGTATGTAGAAGGGGACAAAGGTTATGGCATCTTGACCAGTTGCGGAGAAGAGGCAGTTTTACTAGTTCTCGCAAGCAAGGCGGCAAAGCAAGGGGTGTTGATGCTAGAAATAAAGCGGGTTACTGGCGATCTTAGAAAAGCACTAGCCTAAGTGTTTTGTGACTTAGAGAAAATATAGGGACTATTCATGAATTGCCCCTATATCAAAATCAACAAATAAAATCCTCTAGTTACATAGGATGTGCACAGCACATTCTAGAATAGATGGAATGGATAGAAGAGATTTATGGAAATCATGCGTTTGGTTGTAGCTGGTACGGTTGGCGCGGGGAAGTCAACTTTTATTCGGACTGTGAGCGAAATCGATGTCGTCGATACCGATCGCCGCGCTACAGACGAAACCGCAGAAATAAAACATAGAACTACTGTGGCAATGGACTTTGGCCGCTTAAACTTTGGACCTAATATGGCTTTACATATTTATGGGACACCAGGGCAACAGCGCTTTGATTTTATGTGGGATATTTTGATCCGCAAAGCCCATGCCTTTATTTTGTTGGTTGCTGCTCATCGTCCTCATGAGTTTCGCTATGCGCGGCGGATTCTCAGCTATATGAATCGTCGAGTCCAAATTCCTTACATTATTGGCATCACGCATATGGACTGTGAAGGAGCTTGGTCAAGCGAGAATATTAAGTTAGCGTTGGGCTTTGTCGATGAAAAGAATCAACCGCCTGTGATTGTCTTAAATGCGGATGAGCGCGACACAGTAATTCAGGCGATCGTAGCCCTCGTACAATATTATATTCAAAGTACTTCTGCTGCTTGATCTTGTAGGTTAAAGAAAATTGCAATTATTTGCAGATATAGATTTGGGCATTTACTCTCTAGTTCACAGTTATGGCAATTACAGGTTCTTTATCCGAGTTTTCTCTTCCAGAAATATTTCAATTTTTAGATCAGGGACAAAAAACTGGAATATTAACTATTAGGGATCCACAACATGTGCAGACAGGCAAGCCATTTTTGCGGCATATTTGGCTGCAAAATGGACGGGTTGTCGCTGCGGGCGATCGCTTGGACAATCGAGGATTAGCAAGATTGATCGAACAAAGAGGATGGGTTACTGATGTAATTCGTCCAGAATTGGAACGCTTAATTCAGTCGAATGTACCTTTAGGTCTAAATTTGAAGACATTAGGAATATTGCAACCCGATCAACTCAAATTATTATTTAGTGTACAGGTGTTACGACAGGTCTGTTCTCTCTTTCAGTTAGAGAATGGGCAGTTTCGTTTTGATGCAAAGAGCGCCTTACCAAAAGCGGAAATGACAGGACTCAGTCTGCCTGCAACTGAAACCACATTAATGGGGCTACGTAGCCTTAAGGATTGGAAAATCTTACAAAGCAAACTTCCTGAGCCTAGCTCGACTTTGTTTGATATTGTTTCTGGTCAGTCACACTTGCGATTGGATAACCTTGAGGCCCAAGTATGGAGAATTGCTGATGGTTCCATCAATCTCAAAAAGATGGCTGAGCAGTTTCAAATCGGGTGCAATTAAAAGTGAAAGTTCAGCTCAATAAGAAATGGAAGAAAGATTAAGCCAATAAGCATCCCAATCTTGATTAGTACGGCAGATCCTAAGAGCAAGCATAGCCTTAGCATTTTCAATCGTCCACCAAGAGCCAGCAAGCTTTAAACGATTTTGAATAACATAGCGGTGACCACTCTCAATTTCACCAGAGCCAATGGGTAAATTGGAGTCAATCGTGCCCTGATAGTCTAGACGATTAGGACGATTGAAAAGATAGCGATAAGCGGATCTAACCACAGCCAGATTGTCAGGAACAGATTCAGGTTCTTGAAACGGCTTAAGAGCTTCAAGGACAGCCGAAGCATGATTGGATTTGAGTTGTTGCTTCTGCACATCCATCCATGCTTTCGGAGCATCTGGGGAACAAACGCGACTTGCATCGGCTAGATATTCACATACATGATAGAAATCTAGTAAGTAGCGACTAAGTACACCAAAACGCTGCTCGATTTGGCTAGCAATCCAAGGCGCACCGTCGCCAACCCCATGCACAAAGGTTTCTTCTCCCAATCCAGCACGGATAGCACAATCAAGTAATGCTGCTCCTGCATCATCAGTCGAGCCTATCGTTGCTCCGAAAATAGGCTGCTCTTGCTCAGGGGTACGCGCCGAGGTTAGACGCGCTTCTTTCCAGCTAATTTTACGCGTCTTACGACGGTCAACTTCTTCGCCATCAGTTTCGCTTGCCGTTGTTTCCACAATCGGAATCATTGTCCCATCCATCTCCGCTATTAAAAACTCCACACCCTCGATTGCTGGGAATCCTGTTTCCCAACTCTGCGTTTCTAATATACGCTGGGCATGACTTTCTGTGATCTCCTGTCCTGCACTAATTGGGATGCTTATTCCATGATGTTCCATCATTTTTTTTGGGATTTTCCCAAACGCTACATCTGACCCAAAGTCGGTAATCACTCTCTGCAATGGGCGTGAATATCCTCGGCAATGTACTTCGGCGGCTTTTTGAAATGGTCTCACTACCTGTTTGGACTCTCTTCCAAATTCGATGTACCTTTGCTCTAGTACTTCGATGCGTCCATATCGGCTGTACCAATAGAGTTTTTTTTACCACCTCGGTGTGAAGATGGATTCGCGGCGATATATGCTTCGCTTTGCTTGATTTCTTGCCGCGTTGCCCATGTTTGTAGTGCTGTTTGTCCTAACTGACGGATTTCTTCTATCACTCGTTCCTCGGCTGCGTCGGCTTTGATTAGATCACCTTCTGCATTTTCTACAACGGATAATAATCCTTCGATTTTCGCTTTCAATTCAGGATAATCGTTTAGTCTTTCTTCTATGCTTTTACTGGACGATGCTGTTTTTGTTTTTATATTCACGGCTCAATTTTATGACTTCTTTGGATTAGAACTGTTATCCATCATACTTTCTAACCTACTTTATTTCTCCCATTTCACTTTTAATTACACCCTTTCAAATCCCCATTCAAAAAGTTCAGCAAATTGCATTTCGCTTAATCGTAGTAGGTTTAGTTGAAGAAGTACCTGATATTGATGCAGGTATGATAAATAATACTGATAGCGGAGCATTGATCGGTGGTGATACTAGTAGTAAGGTGAGTAGCTCTTCGGAGCGCACGGAGATCAGTAATTCATTTTTACAAAGTCTAGTCGGATTTTTGCAGCACAAAGCATAATAAAAAGGGCGCGAAGCGCCCTTTTTATTATGCTTTGTGCTGCAAATTGGGGCATGGTCAGCTGGCCTAGGTGCTGGAACGCCCATTTTATAACGATAAAAAAAGACTCAAATACGTCAGTCACGTTTTAATTGTCTAAGGCTAAATTTTTGATAATACTAAATTATAGGCGGCGCAAAGAGCCGCCTATAATTACCTGTTTGGTATTACTAAATTCTTGGTCGAGCATAGTTTTCAACACAAAGTGTTTACAGAGCAATGACAACAGATAAAACAGTCATTGATATCTAATCGTGATATAGACAAGAGACTATATTGTAAACTTATTTTAACTATTACATTAGAAATTACACCTAAGCCTGCTGTAACCAAAGCCAATGCAACCAACCGATCCGAAAAAATTTACCGAAAAAGCATGGGAAGCGATCGTCAAGTCGCAAGAGGTCGCAAGGCGATCGCAACATCAGCAACTTGAAGTCGAGCATTTGCTGATGGCACTATTGGAGCAAGAAGATGGCTTAACTACAAATGTATTTGCAGCGATGTCCGTACCAATGGCGCGGGCACGGCGACAGGTTGAAGAATTTTTGCGACGACAGGCTCGTGTGGCGAGTCCAGAGCAGTTATATTTGGGGCGCAGCTTGGAGGTATGGCTCGATCGCGCTGAGGAAAGTCGCAAGGGCTTTGGTGATGATTTTATGGCAGTTGAGCATATGCTCCTCGGCTTAGCCGATGACGATCGCATCGGTAAGCGGCTATATCGGGATTTAAGTATTGATCGCAAAAAATTAGAAGAAACAATCAAATCACTACGCGGTAGCCAGACCATCACCGATCAAAATCCTGAAGCAAAGTATGCGGCTTTGGAAAAATATGGTCGAGATCTTACAGAACAGGCGAAGCAAGGCAAACTCGATCCTGTGATTGGTCGTGACGATGAGATTCGGCGGGTGGTGCAGGTATTATCGCGACGGACTAAAAATAATCCTGTGTTGATTGGTGAACCAGGGGTTGGTAAAACGGCGATCGCAGAGGGACTTGCCCAGCGTATTATTCGTGGCGACGTACCAGAGTCTCTCAAAGACCGCACGATTATTAGTATGGACATGGGGTCGTTGATTGCAGGGGCAAAATATCGGGGGGAATTTGAAGATCGACTAAAAGCAGTTCTAAAAGAAGTTTTCAATTCCGATGGTAAAATAGTGTTATTCATTGATGAATTGCATACTGTGGTTGGTGCAGGAGCCACACAGCAGGGGGCAATGGATGCAGGAAATATTCTCAAGCCGATGTTAGCGCGGGGTGAATTGCGTTGTATTGGCGCAACGACCTTAGATGAATATCGTCAATACATAGAGAAAGATGCAGCTCTGGAGCGTCGTTTTCAGCAAGTTTTAATCGAGCAGCCGACAGTCGAAGATACAATTTCGATTTTGCGTGGTTTAAAAGAGCGCTACGAATTACACCATGGCGTAACTATTTCTGATTCAGCACTAGTAGCAGCGGCGACTCTCTCTAATCGCTATATTACCGATCGCTTTTTGCCAGACAAAGCGATCGATCTTGTGGATGAATCAGCAGCCAAATTAAAAATGGAAATGGATTCCCGACCATTAGAGCTAGATGAAATTGATCGTCGGATCAGACAACTTGAAATGGAAAGATTCTCTTTACAAAAAGAAAAAGATGCCACAGCTGTCGAACGAGTGGAAGCTGACGGCAAAGTGATCTATAAGAACAAGAGCAGTAAAGCCGTACAGGATCGACTGGAACGCCTTGACAATGAGATGAATGAATTAAGCGATCGCTTTACCAGTCTCAATGATCGTTGGCAACTTGAAAAAGATGCAGTGACGAATTTACGTTCATTGAAAGAACAAATCGATCAAACTAAACAGCAAATCGATCAGATGGAGCGCGAGTTTAATCTTAATAAAGCCGCAGAACTCAAATATGGGAAATTAACTGAGCTAGAGAAAAATCTGGATGAAGCTGAGTTAGAAATTAGCCTTGCGGGTTCTGAAGGCTCTCTGTCGCGTGAGCAAGTTACTGAAGATGATATTGCCGAAATTGTAGCGCGTTGGACTGGAATTCCCCTTAACAAATTATTACTGTCAGAACGGCAGAAATTACTGACTCTAGAAAAACACCTCCACGATCGCGTTATTGGTCAAGAAGAAGCAGTAACTTCGGTAGCTTCAGCCATCCGTCGTGCCCGTGCGGGGATGAACGATCCCAATCGTCCAATTGGTTCATTCCTATTTTTGGGTCCCACAGGCGTGGGTAAAACTGAGCTGGCTCGCACCCTTGCCGAATTTCTATTTGATTCCGATGCCTCGATGGTGCGAATCGATATGTCGGAATATATGGAGAAACATTCGGTTTCGCGCTTGATTGGTGCACCTCCTGGCTATGTCGGCTATGAGGAAGGCGGACAATTCTCAGAAGCAGTGCGTCGCCATCCTTACTCAGTAGTGTTATTTGATGAGGTCGAGAAAGCGCATCCTGATGTATTTAATATTCTCTTACAAGTTCTCGATGATGGGAGGATTACCGATAGTCAAGGGCGCTTGGTGGATTGCAAAAACACGGTGATCATCATGACCAGTAATATCGGTAGCGATCGCATCCTCGAAGTATCTAAAGATTTATCCAGCGACCTTGATGGCGACTCTCGCTATGATGAAATGCGCGATAAAGTCCTTGACGTTCTTCGCAATCACTTCCGCCCTGAATTTCTCAATCGCATTGATGAGACAGTGATATTCCATGCTTTACGGCGCAATGAGATTCGCTCGATTGCCGCGTTGCAAATTAAACGCATTGAAAATCGACTTAGCGATCGCAAGATTTCTTTAAAACTAAGCGAAGAAGCGAAAGACTATATTGCTGCTGTTGGCTATGATCCTTCCTATGGTGCGCGTCCTTTAAAACGAGCGATTCAAAGGGAGATCGAAAACCCGATCGCCAATAAAATTCTAGAAGGAACTTTTGCGGAAGGTCATCAGATTTCGATCACGGTTGAGGATGATAAATTAGTCTTTAGCTAGTTGAGTTAGTGGAGCTACGCAGAAGAAACCTGAAAAAGTAGAAGTTAAGATCCCCGACTTTTTCTAAGCAAGCAAAGATAATTTGCAAATTCACAAAAAAGTCGGGGATCTGGGCATTTACAGGTTTCTTTATCTAATTGAGAGGCTATTATGCAAAATACTCGTCTTAGTACAATTGTCAGCGTTAGCGTTATACGAATATCACAATGGTCACGAAACCCTTGGCGGCGATCATCTTTTATATTGATTAGTCTATTGCTAGGATTCTTTTTAGCATCGGTAATCTCTACTGTGTCTGGTGCGAAATCTGAGCAAGATATCGTGACAGCGGCAGTTGTTGTTTTGATTGTGGAACTGACTAATCGCTATGTTTATGGAACTAAAAGAGTCACTTCTGTTGATGGCAGTTTGGCACCGCGACTACTAACTACTGAAATATTGAATTCTATTAAGTTAGGTTTGGTGTATGGACTGTTTTTAGAAGCCTTCAAGCTTGGTTCATGATTAATAAAGCTCGCACAGCGAGTTTTATTACAGCAATTACTGATCAAACGAACCACAAGAGAACTTTTGGTTTGGGTTTGAGTGCAAAGCGCTGTAAGACTTTTTGAGGTGCTGCTTCGCAGCACCTCAAAAAGGGTTTTAACTACGTCGGTGGGTGACTTGATCAGCATAGTCAGCAATGCGAGAAGGCATTGCTGAGCCTGTTAAGATAACGTTGACTTTAGTCGATCGCGTTTCTAACACCTCTAGTAATTCTTCCTCTGTGATTAGCGATCGCGCCACGAGCAAATTTGCTTCATCTAAAATAACTAAACTTGCACGCTCTAACTTAATTGCAACTTTGGCATATTCCCATAGCTCCAGTACCGCCAATTTCTCGACATCCGTCAATTCGATATCACCCTGTGACAAATCGCGCTGAGCTTCACAACGGAGCCATTCCAAGTTTTCGACCAGCCGTCGAGGATTCTTCAATCCTTGATTAATTCCTGTTTGAAATGGTTGCACTAGTAATACCTGTGTGCCTTGTCCCGCTACCCGCAAACCTTGCGCGATGATATCAGCGTAGAGATTGCGATGGGGCGCGATAAACACCTGCACATTACCTTTAATTGGGGTCACGATAGATGCGCTTTTAGGCGATTTGAGATCTGTTGGATTAGTTTTGGTCTGATTCTGGTTATTTTTTGTTGGGTTCGTCTTAATCTGAGCCGTCTTAATTTGAGCCACCATAAACAAATCTAGTGTTTAAATTTCCACTATGCATCATAGCAGACACTAGATGTAGAAATTGTTCCTCCTGAGCTGCAATGATGCTGGGATGGTTTAGATCTCTGTGTAGGGTAAAGTTTTCGCGATCGCAAATTTTTGATAAGTAATGCGATCGCCCAAATTGAGATTTTTGGTGACGAGTTTGAAAATCGTGGCACAAATGCTAAAACACTGCAAGGTTATACTTAACTAAAAACTATGAAGCCTTCTCAAAATCCTTGTCCAGATCCACCATCCTATCAAGTCCATTTTGCAGTAATTACTGTCAGCGACACTCGCACACCAGAAACTGACAAAAGTGGCAATTTTATTAAACAATCGATGACTAATGCGGGGCATTTTCTAGACTACTACACCCTAGTCAAAGACGAACCCGACGAGATTCGCGAGCAAATGTATAAGTTAGCCGCGATCGCTGCTCTTGACGCGATTATTCTCAATGGTGGGACAGGGATTGCGCCACGAGATACAACTTACGATGCGATCGCAGCTTTACTGGAAAAGACACTCCCAGGGTTTGGTGAGATGTTCCGTTATCTGAGTTGGCAAGAAGTGGGATCTAGAGCGATCGCATCGAGATCGGAGGCAGGCATCTATCAAGGCAAATTAGTCTTTTCGCTACCAGGTTCAAGTAATGCGGTGAAATTAGCGATCGAGCAGCTAATTTTGCCAGAAATTATTCATCTTGTGCGCCAACTTAAAGGTTTGCATTAAGTAACCTTAAAATCCAGAAGTGGGGGGGGGGGGGGGGGGGGGGGGGGGGGGGGGGGGGGGGGGGGGGGTGGGGGTGTGGGGTGGGGGGGGGGTGGTGGTGGGGGGGGGACTCACACTCTGGATTTTATATCTTCGTAAATTGGTAGCGCAAAAACAATTCTGATTCGTGATGATATAGCGATCGCAACTTGAGATTGGGTAAATCAGCACCACCAAGCCCATAACCTGAACCGCCAATAACGGTCATATTATCGGCTCCGCCAACTACATGAGGAGCTAACGTCAAAAACAATTCATCGGCTAGCCCTTGAGAGATTAGCGAATAATTTAAGGCGGGACCACCTTCCACTAAAAGCCGCTTAATACCAAGTTGCTCAAAAAGCATTTTCAATACCTGTTTTAGGTCAATTTGGTGATCCTTAGTGGGAAATCGAAAAATTTGCGCTTTCTCTTCAAGCCAAGGTTCGACGGAAGTATCCTGTCCCAGCAAAGCAATTCGTAAATCTTTTCCAGCGTTCCAAAACCTATGGTCGCTAGGCAGATTACCCGAATTACTAATCACGATGCCGAGGGGCTGAGGCTGGGAAAAGTTTTTTTGGCGTTCCTCTAATAGTTCAGGAGGTACGGTAGGGATAAAGGCATCTTGGCGTAGCGTCGTGCCTCCAGCTAAAACAGCATCAAATTGCGATCGCAGTCTTTGCATTAGTAGGCGATCAGGACGTGAACCTAATCCCGTCAGTTTCCCCTCATAGGTTGTCGCTTTGCCATCAATGCTAGACACCATATTAAAACCAATATATGGGCGCTTAGCAGTGCGATCGCCTTCATTCAGTTCAAATTCCACACCTTCAGTTGGGAAAGCTAGTTCTTCAAAGTTATAAATGCGATCGTGAGATGAGTAGAAGCTCTTATACATAGACCTTTCAACAAGTTGCTATTAAACATGTCCAAGATATTTATTAAAAGAAATACAAAGCATTTCTTTTAATAAATATCTTGGATTTTTTATACCTATCGCCAAGTATGACACACTGATTGACTGACAAAAGTGGTAAGAGAAGTTGCGAGAAAGTATACAGAGAGAGCGCGAATTTAGCGATCGGGGCTCAGTCATATCAATACCAAAGCTAGGCAATGCCCACCCTACTTCTTTTTTAATAACGATCGCGATAAAATACAGAAAATATTCTTGTAACATTAGGTGCGATTTTTAGATGACTTATTCTCTGCGCATTGTGGATATGGCTGAAAGCGATCGCCCCCGTGAAAGGCTACTCAGTCAGGGCGTACGCAGCTTATCCAATGCAGAGTTAATCGCGATCCTATTAGGTACAGGGCAAGGAGCAGGCAAACTCTCCGCCGTAGGATTAGGTCAGCTAATCTTGCAAACCATAGGCAAAGATCGCACCAGTGACCCAGTGGCAGCTTTGCAAAACGTATCGCCACAAGAACTCATGCAAATCGAAGGAGTTGGTCCCGCAAAAGCAACCGCAATCTTAGCTGCGATCGAGTTAGGTAAAAGGGCGCTCTATGCCAAGCCTCCAGACTTAACTGAAGTTACTGATCCATCGGTAGCAGCCGCAGCGCTCAGTCAAGACCTAATGTGGCAACCACAAGAGCGCCTCGCCGTGGTGATGCTCGACAACAAAAATCGAATTATCGCCCAACGCATTATTACAATCGGCACTGCGACAGAAACCCTCGCCCATCCCCGTGATATTTTCCGAGAAGTTCTTAAAAGCGGCGCAGTTCGTTTAATTATTGCGCACAATCATCCATCAGGAAATACCTCTCCAAGTCCTGAAGATATCACGCTTACTCGCCAATTACTAGAAGCAGCGCGAATGCTGAGTATTCCACTTTTAGATCATTTGATTTTAGGAAATGGAACCTTTTCCAGTATTCGAGAAACTTCAACATTATGGAAAGAAGTTCCTCAAGCAGAATAAAAAAGGTAGGGGCAATTCATGAATTGCCCCTACCTGATGCGTTATTTTCGGTAATACCAATCCACAAAAGTGTGGCTACACTTTTGTGGATTAAAAACTAAACCCTGTAAGGGTTTTAAAACACAAAATGGCGTAGCCATTTTGTGTTTTGGTATAAGTCCTAAGAGAAAGACTAGCGAGGATTTACTTAACGCATCATGCCGCGATTGGATTGGCGTTGTTGCTTCATTTGCTCAAGTTGTTGTTGCTGAGTAGGAGTCAAAACGTTCTTCATTTGCGCTTTGGTATCTTCAGCGATCGCCTTCATCTGTTGCTTTTGAGCATCAGTCAGATTGAGAGACTTGCGTACTCCTTTGCGATCGCCAGATTGACGAGCTTGTTCCATAATTGCGCGTTGTTCAGCAGTCAAGACACTTTCGTGACGAGCTTTTGCACTTTCACGAATCGTTTTCATTTGAGTCTTTTGGGCTTCAGTCAAGTTCAACTGTTTCCAGCCTTCACCTTGACGAGGCTTGCGTTTTTCGGTGCTATTTTGAGTAGTGTTTTGTGCAGCAACGAGATTAGGGATTGCCACGGCTCCAACCGCTACGGTTACACAAGCGATCGCCAACAAGCTTTTGATATTACGAAACATTTGATTTTCCCCTTTGTGAGAAGGCTTAATTATCTATACGAGTGTTTTGACAAGCATCACAATCAAAAGGTTCAAAACCCAAAGAATTTTTTTAATTTGTAGGGTGGGCTATGCCCACCTTATACCAATTCACAAAAGTGTGACAACACTTCTGTGAATTAAAAACCAAACCCTGTAAGGGTTTTAAAAAAAATTTTGTTTTTTTTTTTTTTTTTTTTAAAAAAAAAACAACCCCCCCCCCCCCCCCCCCCCCCCCCCCCTCTCTCTTTTTGTTTTTGGTTAGCTGGCACAGCCTCTCAAAATTACACCGATAATGATGCCAATGCCGACAAAACGGACAATCTGCCAAAAAGGTTCGCGAAAACTACTCCAAGACAATAGCCGACTTTCAAGATCGGCTTCGATTTGTTCGAGTTGCTCGGTTACTGCATCTAATTGTTTGAGTAATTCTTCTTTATGGGGGCTAGATCGATCATTGCGAGAATTAGGCTTACGTCGAATTTTTTGATTTTTGTTACTGGCTGAGCGATCGCTAGAAATATCTTGAATTTGCTCTCTAATTTGTTCTTTTTGCGTTTGCAATTCATTCTGCTTCAGCGAATCACGCCGAACTTGCTGAAAACGCTGTTCGATCTCTTCTAATAGTCCTTTAGTTTCTTGGAGTTGAGCTTCTATATCGCTCCAATCAGAAATTTCTGTCACAGCATCAATCTAATAAGTGGAATTTGATGGCGGTGCGGCGCACCGATAAGTATCTCAGCCTCAAAACTATACCGCCCGCGCAGCGGGCGATACAGTTTTGGGATTGGGGTTTTTAATTATGCCAAGGTACTTATAAATGAATTTTACCGTGATTGTTGCGATCGCCCATGTGCCTATAAAAAATACGTTGCTTTGCCACGTATTTTTTATAAGCATATGGGTTTAGTGCGATTTGCGGCGACCCAACCTGCGATCGGTGCAGAAATTTTCAGCCAGCCTTGCTTTTCGCTCTGCACAGTAATTTGTGTTCCATTGTCCAGGGTACCAACGATAGCAAAATCTACCCCCGCATCTTCACGTACATTAATCGGCGGGTTGGGATCAGAAATTAAACGTTTAGTGTAGTCACATAGAGAATTGGAAATATTGCTAGGATTGGATTGCAGCGTATTAGAGTTTCGATCAAAACGATCTTGAAAATCACGAAGGTATTGCACATTTTTTATTTCCGTTGTGGTTAGTAGATCCTCTGGAAATTTATCAGGCTCATAGATGGGTTTATACCAAGGTTGCATATTGAAATATGACTGCAATTCAGGATCTTTGAAACGGCGACCATAACGAGCAAAAACTTCATTGCGCATGATATCTAACTCAAAAGCACTCTTATTCGCTAAATCTTGATCGCCGATCGCGCGTTCTGAGAGAAAGAGATATTTGGGGCTAGGTAAACCAGCACTAATATTTAGTTCATTCTTGCTTGTGGGCGATGGACGGAGCCAAAACCACATGACAATACCCATGACTGCGATCGCTGACACGATCCCCACCGAGATCATCATCAAGGGATTTTTATAACTGAGTCGCCGATGATCCATTGCCGATACTTTTGAGGAAACCGCTGTGGCAACATCATCATTTGGATTAAAAGCTGTAACTAACCCTTGAAAATTAGCCTGCACCGTCGTAGACAAAATTGTGGGTGCGATCGGCGGCGCTAATTTCCGTAAATCTGTCAATACAACTTCGGCAGACTGATAGCGATCGCGAAAGTCATACTTAACTAACTTATCGATGATTGTTGCTAATTCATCGCTGACATTGGCACGATATTTCAATGCTGCATGGCTAGGAGAAGTTCGCCAAGCCAATTCACCCGTTTCAAGATTTTCAGACAATAAGTTTGGGGCAACTCCTGTCAATCCTTGAACTGAGATCGCCCCAACAGCGTAAAGATCACTACAGGGTCTAGGCTTGCCGATCGCTTGCTCATTGGGCATATAACCATCAGTACCAATCGCGACCGTAGAGCCAATAGCAGAAACAACGGCAGTTCCTACTTGCTTCACAGCCCCAAAATCGATCAGTACTAATTTGCCATCAGTACGCCGCCGCATCAAGTTAGCGGGTTTAATATCCCGATGGATTGCACCCTGTTGATGCACAAAAACGAGGGTTTCTAGCACATCAATCAAAAAAGCGATCGCCTGAGATTCATTCATCCGTCCCACTGGATAGCCATCAGCAGCTCGCTCGATAGAGATGATTTCGTTAGTAAGCTCGTAGCCATCAATTAGCTCTTGTACCAAATAAAACTGATGATCTTCTTCAAAATGCGCTAACAAACGGGGAATGCGATCGTGGCTACCAAGCTTATGTAAAACCCTTGCCTCAGTCTCAAATAAACGACTAGCAATTTCCAATACAAAAGTATCGCTAGATGTAGGTTGTAGTCGTTTGACCACACATTTCTGATGGTCTGGCAACTGCAAATCTTCAGCCAAAAAAGTCTCTCCAAAGCCCCCATTGCCAAGAGCTTGGATAATTTGATATCTCCCACTAATCACTTTGCCGATCATGTGTTAGGTAAACCAATTTAAGTAGAGGAGCGCGACGCACTCCTTTACTTTATAACGCATAGCGCGATCGCGCTATGCGTAATGCATCAGTTGCCCTCTGCGCCTCGATCGCTACCTGTGATAAGCAAGCATAAATTAATACGACATAATTCGCCCTTATCGCCAATTCAAGTTGACGACATTGATATGAAAGTGTCAACGCGCCTATATAGTCGCTGCTTGAGCGTTATGTATTTAGGGCTTGTAATAGTCTTGCCCGATCATCAACAGCCAAAGCCCTGTCGATTGATTGGACCAGCAGAGGTGTCTCTTCTAAGTACGAGTCAATCACATTTAACAAAAACTCAGTTGCTTTAAGATCATTACCCGCGATCTCCAAAATCGTTTCCATGAACTGTGGTTCAATCGCAGGTTCTTCATCATCTTCTTCATTATTATGCGAAAAATCTATAGTTGTATCGAAACCAGTCTGAGACTCATCCATCGACTCAACTTCAGACTCCTTGATTTCTGATTCTAAGACTTCTTGTCGAATAATTTCTGGTGCGGGTATTGCTGATTCATTAGATTGGATTTCAGACAAGAAATCTGTCTTACTAGTCTCTGGCTCCAACTCTTCAGCTGCACAAGACTCTGGTTTTTCTATCTCAGCTAATTCTGGAGTGGCTAATTCTGGAGTGGCTATCTCTTGCTCAGATTCTTGTGATTCTACATCTTCATCCTCAGATAATTCTAATTCGATTTTTTCAGATATAGAACTTTCAGATTCAGACGATTCTAATATAATTGTCTCTGGAAGAATCACCTCAGTCTCAGCTACAGAATTCTCTAATGATTTATCTTGGTCTGATTTATCTTGGTCTGATTCGTCTGGTGCAGCAGCAATGTCTGAAATTACCTTAAGATTATCAGGCATAATTACATAGGAGATGTCCTCTCTCGTGAAACTTATCGCTGGCTCATCTAATAGCTCTGTCTCATCAGACTCCATTCCTTCATCTGTATCTGAGATGGGAGGTATAGAATCTGGGACTAAAAAGAGAGGAGGCAATCCATTCCGCGAAATCAAGTCATCTCTATAGTTAGTAGTTTCTTCGGCGTTACTAACTATTGTTTCTAATTCACTCTCTTCTACATCTATATCTTTATCAAGCTGAATGACCTCTATTTCTAAATCGCCAGAATCCAAATCTATATTTAAGTCATTATTTTCCTTCTCTCCAACCACATTTTGATTGATTGGATTGATGGTTTGATCATCAATGGTTTGATCATCAGTCGAATTAGTAGATTTCTCAGCTAGCTCCGCAACTGTTTGTTGTAAATTATCTAATTCAATCTGTAAAGTCTGCAAATCATTAGTAAGCTCTTGAGATTGCTGGCGCAAATTAGTTAAGGAAATGGCAATACCAATCTGTGCAGCAATCAATGATAGAGAAGTGCGATCGCTTTCTGACCAACTGTGATAGACACTCCCATGAAAAGCAACTAGAGTGCCCCAAACATCTTGTCCTGCATAGATCTTATTTGCAGCATAGGATGAAATGCCGATCTGTTCGAGCAGCGTCACAATATGGGACGACAGGCTAGAAGTCCGAATACTGTCGATGGTTTGAGCAGATTGTTCTGGATCAGTTGACTCGATCATGTGCCGAGCTAGTGAAAGCTGTCTTTCGGGCATATCGGCAAGAGATGTCAACCCTGAAGCGATCGCATCAGTGGTAAACTCCCCTCGCCCATCAGGATAACAGCGAAAAATTGCAACGCGATCCACTTGGAGTAATTTCTGGGCTACTTGCGCAGCTATTTGTAAAACTAGCTCTAAAGATGGCGATCGCTGAATAGCATCAGCAAGTTGGGCAATTGCTTTTTCCCTAGCAATAATATTGCTAAAAATATCCGTTTGTGAGTCTGATGACTGTGCGGCGATCAGTTTTTCATAACGCTCTTCCCAGCTTATTTGGTGGACGCGCTCCTGCTGCACCAAATAAGCTTTGAGGTGTTCATAGGCAGCGCGATCGCGGCATAGGTGGCGGACTTGATCTAAGAGGGTAGAATCCATGGGTAAGAACGACTATCCCCGAATATTTTCTAGTTTTGCTTAGACAGGGAGTTACTCTATCTAGACCATGGATTTTAGTGGACTTGTTTTGCCGATCGCATGAGACACAAAGCGTAACTTTGAGCGCAACTTTTGTTTTACAATGAGGGCTCGTTTCGCGAACCCTCATTGTAAAAACAAGTTAAGATCGTTATTAAACTATAAATAATTTGGAAAAGCCTTGTAAAACAAGACTTTTCCAAATTATTTATAGATAAACTAAATTAAGTTAAAAAATATGGCCCGATATACCCTTGCCCAGAGTCCCGAAGTTGTCTTAACCGTTGCTGGCAAAGATTCGCCAAAAGCACGGGAAAAGGCGATGGCAGAGCTAATGGAATTAATGGACTCAGGCAAACTCGATACTGATCTTGCCGATGGCTTTAGTCCCGATCAATTTATAGAAGTGAGAGAACTTTCCATGTCTGAAGATCGTGAAGATCCCATTACACAAGCCGTGCAAGTTTTAAACAACCTCGCAACGTTAAAAATCAAAGTCCAAGAGTTGCGCTCTGATGCGATGCAGGTGCGATCGCAAATCGATATTTTGTTTAGTGATGAACTTGTATCTGAGGAGCAAATTAACAGTATTAAGGAAGGTTTTAAAACTCTTAAAAGTTTTGCCCAGCTTAATATGAAATTTCTCGATGCGCGATCTCAAGCTGAAAATGCTCGTCAAGTCCTTGATGAAGCTCTGAAGTCACCCAATTCAGAGGTTAAACCTCCTGTAGAAAGTGTAATTAGTACTGAGGTAGAGGCTGTTGAAGTTACTAATGTTGCTGCTGAACCTGTTGAAGCTGTAACTAATACTGATGGAGAGGAAACTGTAACCACAATTGAGGATGCGATCGTTGAAGTTCCTGTGAGCAAATCTACCAAAAAGAAATAACACAAAAAGGCAACGCTCCGCGTTGCCTTTTTGTTGAGACTGTCAAGGAAAATGTGTAAAGGCTAGAAACTAGATGTGGAGGCGATCTTCAAAGAAAGGGATAATGTTCACCCAAATGACTACGCCAAGACTTGGAGATTGACGAATGAACTGAAGTTGATTAAAAGCGATTTTCGTATTCGATCGAGATACCTGTGTTGCCATTTGTGCCGTAATTACCGCGCAATAAAATATTTGGATCAACACGATAGCGAACAGAGAAATTGGTTGGTTGCGTAGAATCATTAATAATTCGTTGTAGAGCGATTGAGAAGCTGTTACTCACATCGATCGCAGCTTCAGCTGACAGCCCCAAAGTGCCTGTGCCACTACCTTGCGTCTTCGTAGTTACAGGACTAAGGTTAAATTCCGCTAGATTAAGAGCATCGCCAATCGAATCTTGGAGGAAGGTTAGAACTGTGCTACCCGCAAAACTTGCCAGTGCTGAAGAAGGGTCAGAGCCACCTTGTTGTTGGAGAATGCCACCTCCAATCAACGCTATGATTTCAGCTTGACTACGAGGTGGGCTACTGGAAAGACGTATATCTGGTACAAGCGCTGTGCCAGTTACGCTAGCTTGGACTCGTAAAGTACGCTGTGCTCCCAGATTGCTAACAGGGACTTCATTTGGACGGAACAAATCGTTAGGGCGACCAGAGCTGATTGGTACACGAGTAATCTCAGCCACGGCTCCAGTAACGCGGACATTGAGGGATGGATTGAGTCCTTGGGAAGGTTTAAATTCTGCAAAGTTTTCGTAGGCTCGATCAAGACGGAATCTTGTTGAAATTGCATTAAACTGTCCGCGAGATATATTAATACGACCTTCTGGCTGTGGATTTGATAGGGTTCCATTTACGATCAATGTTCCTTCACTTAGGAAGTTGAATAGCGGGAAGCGCGTCACCTGCATATTTTGCAATTTAACTGCAAGGCGATCAAAAACAACGTCTACTGAGTTTGTATTGTCATTTGCAATTTGGTCATTATTAGTAGCTGCATCATCACCGATCACAAATCGACCGTCACCTAACGCCACCTCACCTGTGAGAACTGGCGCTAATAAAGAGCCTCGGACGATCACACGAGTATTAAAATTATCAGAACTAATATCTCGAATATTTAGCTTTAGCTTATCCGCATTGATTGCAAGGGCTTGTTGATATTCTGGGCTGTCAACTGATAAAAGATTTCCATTACTAATTGGAAGAATACCAGTGAGAGCAAGTTTCCCTTCGCTAAAGTTGCTAGTGATATTACTAATTAGGCGATCGCGAGTAAAGTCAACCGTGCCTTGAACCTGCGTAAAATCACCTGGTAAGCCTGCAACTTTGACCTTGGCGTTATCAATTACCATCTTGCCAGCGATTTTAGGATCTCTAAAGGTTCCATTTGCTCTGATGTTAATACTGCCCTTGCCATCCACCCAGCGCACAGGTTGATTAAAAATGTTGATGAAATTAAGCCCTTCATCTTTAACATCGAGCTTTACGTCAAAGATACCAAAGATACCGAAATTACCCGAAGCTACTACTGAGTCTTTGCCTGCGGTTTTCATATTGGCATTGAAATTAATATTTAACTTGTCATAGTTAAATTTTATGGCAATGAAATCGAGCGCTTGACGATTAACGGAACCATCGGTCAAGCTCAAATTCCCAATTACTTTAGTGTCAAGAATTGTAGTCCCAGTAATCGATAGATCACCATTGACTTTACCTGTCAAATCAAAGGGAATTGCACTAAAAAATGGTAATGGACGAAGCGACTCGATCGGGAAATCCTTGAGTTCAATTTTGCCGCTTTGTTCGCGAATACCCAGCAATGGGTTGGAGGATGGAATAAGTCTAATACTAGCGTTAGTAACCCGTCCATAGCTTTTGTCAGACTGAAAATTTGCCTTGGCAAGCGCAAATACACCATTAAAATATTTACCTTCTAGTTGGATATCATCAACAGCAAATTTCCCATATTCAAATTTTTTGCCAACTAGATCAAAACCTAGGCGAATACCACTAGTTTTATTCAGTCCAAAGGTGATTTTTCCTTTGATGTCACCACGAAAATCTGTGAGTGGTGGCAGATTGAAATTGCGAGCCGAGGTAACGGTTTCTTGCTGTTCTTGTCGCAGTTCAATTTGGGTGAGATATTGTAATTGTTTATATAAAGGTTCTCCTAGTAATTTAATTGCTTCTAATGGTTGCAATGCAGAAGCTCTATTTTTAGTAAAGGTAATTCCTTGAGTAACATCAACGATATTCGCCCATTGGAGGGTGGCAAATACATCCTGTATTCGACCTTGGGCTATTTCGACAGCACCTGCAATTGGGTCATCAATGAAGGGATTGTAGGTTAGACAGAACTTGTACTCATTGCTAAGTTCTCCCTGACGGACGATTAAGCTACCGTCTTTGATATCAAAAACTCCATTTGCATAGGAAACTTTGGCGATCGCACGTTCCGCAACCACTCTGCCAAACCGAGGACGCTCAACTGTAACCTCACCAATCGCAGTGGGATTATTCGTGAAATCAACGATGAGATTACTGGACAGCTTGCCACTCACATCGTTTTGCCCAGCCAGAGAAGCCGCCAGAGCAAGAGGAATGTTTTTAACAGCAACTTGTAAACGTCGAGGGTTATTCTCAAAACGTCTACCTGTGGCTGTAGATTCTCCCAAATTTACCGTGAAATCGATGGGTCGGAATGCATTATCTAGTCGGGCTGCAATGCGATCGCGCTTTCCTCGCAAATCAACATTTAAGCCTTGATTACCATCAAAATTGAGCTTCCCTTCCAAACGCGGATCAAAGGCTAATTTATCAACTCTTAGTCCCGCTAGAAGTAGATCTCCCGTTGCTTGAATAACGCTGCCAACCCCATCTAAAGCTCCGTTGAAAGTAAGTTTGTCAAGTTCTATTTGGTTAACCTTTAAGCTGGCTACGCGCAGATTGCCGACTAGTCTCGGAGCCGCCAAATCGCCATTAATTGAGCCATCAAAATCTAGTGAACCGCGTGATGGAGGCACAATTCCTTGCTTGGCGAAGCTAGAACCTAAAGAAGCTAGATCTACATTATCCAGTTGTAATGCTCCCGCGATTTTGAGCTTGTCGATCGCCCCTGATAGGTTGCCCCGAAAATTGAAAATCCCTGAGGCTTGAGCGGGTATTGCACTAGAGAGAGTTGCCAAGCGATTAATATTGACATTGCGCGAAATGAGATCGAGATTAAGTCCTGCGATACCTGTAGGAAATTCATTGAGTGAATTATTAGGAAATGCTAGATCTACTTTGCCATTGGCAGTTAAATAATTACCAACTTGCAGTGAAGGGATCAGTAGATTCTTTCCATCCCATACCAGATTTGCAGCGATCGCATCAGGGATTTCTGTTAGCCCCTGTGGCAAGTTCACAGTGCCATCACCAGTAATATCTGCTAACGAAAAACCACCGCGATCGCTCCGTAGATTGATGAATCCTTCGAGAAAGCCTTTTTGATTTAGGAGAAAAGCTGATAACGGAATGCCATTGCTATTTAGCTGTGATTTCCATGCACCGCTAGTGATGTTGTAACTACCTGCTATTCCAATCTCGCCAATGGGAAACCGCACCCGCGTATTCCGAATCGTAGCTAATCCATCCGCTAAAAAGACTTCTCCCCTAGCAGGATAGGTAGCATTAGGAGCATCAATTTGAGCCAGAATTTGTGGATTTGCTAGAGCGCCAGTAATTTGTAAAGAACTAGTAATTTGACCAATGGTAATCGGTAGTTTTGCTCCATAGAGCTTTGTGAAATCTTCGGCTACTCCAACGAGGCTTGAGGTAAATAGGACTTCCGCAGGTTGATCTTTTTGGGGTAAGCGAATTTGCCCTTCGCCTGTGAGCGTTGCACCTGTGGAGGCGGCTTGAACTTTTTTGATTTGGAGTGTATTTAAATCCTTGAGTTCAATGGTGGCTAAAAAGCGATCGACAGTTACCCGATCAAAGCTCACGGATTTGGGCGTAGTAATGTTTAGTGTCAGAGCGGGCTTTTGAGTTGTTCCCGTAAGTTTACCAGCGAGCTTCACCTCTCCTGCGATCGCTACAGGTGTTTTGATATTAAAGCTTTCCAGTCCTTTAGCCAGATCTAGTACGGTACTAGCAAAGTTTAAATTAAAACCCTTTTGCTGATTAAATGTCCCATCGACAGTGGTTACCAACAAACCGTAGTTTGCAGAAAATTCCTTTAAAGTTGCATCAGTACCGTCAAAGCTAAGTTGCCCTGAAATCTCTGTGATTGGTTTGACTAATTGGGGAGATTTGATCGCCCCATCAGTAAGTTGTGTAGTTATAGAAATTTTATTTGCCGCTAGCACCGAATCACTAGGAGTAGTCTTTTCTGCATCTACCGAAATTTTTGCCTCGGCATCAAGCTTACCTTGTTGAATCTCAAAGGGTAAGCTAACCGCAAATCCTTGGATTGCCGCCACTTGCAAATCTTTAGACTGAAGATCAACAGTGCCTATTCCTCTGGTCAGATCCCAATCAATTGCAAAAGTTACATTACCCTTGTTGCCTTCTTTTTCTGCATTGGCAGTCTCGATCGCCTTTTTTAACTGTTCAGGATTGGGCGGAGCAGCGATCGCGGCAAGATTTGGTAAAGTTACGCGACCTTTACCATTCATTTTCAAGCTTTGATTATTTAGATCAGCAATTTTCCAATTGCTATCAATCTGCACTTGACTAAGAGATACCAACTCTCCCTTAGCGATCGTTTGGATCGTTACCTGTGCATCAATAAAAGTAACCGTCCGTAGATCAACAAATCCTTCTTTTGTAGTTGGTTCTGGTGGGGTAATCTTGGGTAATTGCAGTAAACCTGTAACGTCCTGCTTGAGAAATACTTGTGGCTGTTCTGCGATCGCATCCAAACCAATTTTGCGACTGATCAAAGAGCTCCAGAGATCAACCTTAACTTCGAGCGCCTCAACTGCTAAAAAGTTTGACTCTTTATCGGTTGGTGGCACGATTGACTTGCCAAACCTAATGCTTGAAAAACTAACTCGTTCAACTTTACCTAGTTGTAAAGGACGCTTGAGCGCTTTGGTAAGCTCGGTCTGTAACAGTGGCGACAGTTGCTCATTTAGAAAATAGCGTCCATACCAAAAAGCACCTAAGCTAGTTGCTGTAAATGCGATCGCAAGTCCAACACCTACACGCCCTAGATTTTTGGCGAAAGTAGAGTTAGTCGGTCTCTGCGGCGGTAGTTGAGCCTGTCCCACAATTTTTCACTCCGTTGATGCCCTCACGACACCATTTTACATATGTTCGCCTTAGATCGGGTTTCAATTTTTGAAAGCCTTGCTAAGTAAAGCTTTTAAAAAATATCAGGTTTTCTTTATCAAGTAAAGTACAAGCATTACAGATATTTTAATAAGGCTGGCATCGCCAACCATTAAAATATCTGGCTTTTAGCCAAAGCGATAGCCTTTGCCATACACAGTATTGATCAAAGAGATTTGGCGATCGCGATCAATTTTGCGCCGTAATAATTTGATCTGCGCTGCTAGGGCATTGCTCGTCGGGGCATCTTCTCCTTCTTTCCAAAGATGTTGTGAGATTAGTTCATGACTTAGTAATTGGTTTGGATGAAACATAAAATACTCTAAGAGCTGATATTCTCTTTCGGTTAAAGCGATCGCCACCTGATCTCGATATACGACTTGATTATCGCGATCAAGTTCCAAGTCTCCATAACTTAATTTTGCAGACTCACTAGTTAATGCGATCGGTGAAGGGGCGCGGCGCAGTAAAGCCCTCACTCTGGCGAGTAACTCGCGCAATTCAAAAGGTTTCACTAAATAATCGTCAGCACCACTATCTAAACCTGCCACGCGATCGTCAAGGGTATCTTTGGCAGTGAGGATGAGAACGGGTGTACTATCTCCTTTCTGACGCAAAGCGCTGCAAATTTCTACACCTGATTTCTCAGGCATCATCCAATCCAAAATCAGCAAATCATAATCACCTGTTTGCGCTAATTCCCAGCCGCGATCGCCACTATTCGCGCTATCAACTAAATAACCCTGATTTCTCAAAACCCGTTGAAGTGGTTCAGCAAGCTCTTCTTCGTCATCTACCAATAAGATTCGCATAAGTTTCCCATCAGTCTTAACTTCGTCCATTCTCAAATTAAGTAATACCAAAACACAAAATGGCTATGCCATTTTGTGTTTTTAAAACCAGTTATACCAATCCACAAAAGTGGCACATTATAGGGATTATGGTTTCCTCACAGTCTTAAGAGCATAGCTTGCAAGGATACTTTTAAGCTTGAGGCTTGAGCATTATCGATCGCTAATAAATTTAGTTTGTTTGTATCCTCTACTAGTTGGGAAACAAAGGTATCACTATCAAGTTTTGCCTTTTCCCCAGTCGTATAGTCTTTGAGTAATTTTTGAACTAGCTTGGAATATTTACAGGAATTAAGTTTTTTGAGTGTTTCCGTGACATCTTGACGAGATATACCCTTCGGAAAGCTAGATAACATGGCAACTCGCTTTTTAATCTTGCTGAGTCGTTCAGAATTGACGGTGATATTGGCGATGGTATCAACTTGGGCTAAGTCGCTTGATAGGTGCTGCTTTAGTTTAGTCAGTTGTTTATAAAGGCTGCTTGCCGATGTGAGTAAACGATTAGCTGCAATTACTTCACTGATTTCAGGAGTATTAAAGGCTGTGGCGATCGCTACCCCATAGGCATCACGCTCACCTGTTTGATCGTTCCAGAAAATATGCTGTTCTTGTTCGGCAATTACTGCGCCATTGGGGTCAAAATATTTGACTGTTAAACCTGTTAAAGCCTGTGGTTCAGTTTTCTTATCGCCACGTTGCCCTAATGCGATCGCATTGGCTTGATAGTCTTTGCCTAGTTCAGCAATTTTTTGACTCAAGTCTTCGGCATACAAAATTTCTTGGTGGGTATATAAATCATGAGAATTTTCCTGCTGGCGATAGACTTCTTCTTGCAGATTGATATGCTCTATGTTTCGGGCTTTGGCAAGACTTTGGATGAAGTCCGCATATCCTGGCAAGATCGGATCGTCAAAAAGGGTATCACCATACACTGAAGCGCCCAGAGTATTTGCATCTGTGACATTAGAAATTTCACCATCTGGATTTGCCAGATCGCCAACGAGTTTTTTATTGAGATTTTTGAGGCGGCTTGCTTGCCTCAATAGCTGACTTTCACTGTTGGCGTAGTAAATCACAATGTTTTCGGCTTTGTGCTGCTTAGGTCTGTCAATCCGTCCGATGCGTTGCTCTAGGGTCATGGGGTTCCAAGGCAAGTCGATATTAATCAAGTAGTCAGCATCTTGGAGGTTTTGACCAACGGAGAGTGTTTCTGAGCCAATTAGCACCATGACTTCTTCCGATGGATTTGGACGATCGCTAGGATTTTTGCAAGAGGCGACAGGGGCAAAGAGCCGAAATAGCTGTTGACGTTTGATGCCGTTGGTTTGGCGGTTATTTTTGATGAAATTATGGGGCGCAAATTGAAGATGACGAGTTGCATTTTCTGGAAAGTAGGGTTTTGTGGAGCCGATCGCCATGCCGATGCCTTGACTAGCGATCGCGCTGTCCCTAGACATGTGCAGATAGTAATCAATAACAGTATCGGAAAAGGTGGAAATCAGTAATACTTTTTTGCCTTGGCTAATTAAGTTTTTAACTTGCTGTGTCACCTGTTCGCGTTTATGGTCTTTGAGAAATTCATCGGCAAGCAAGTTTTGGATCTGCTCCATCTGTAGTAAATCTTGTTCACATGCCGAGAGCATCAGAGCATAGATTTGTTTAGCTTTTTCATGATGATCGACTAGAGCATCAGTTGCTTTATTGATTTGGGTGCGAAGCTGTTGACGCTTAGTTTCTTTGCTGGTTTCAGGATCGGTATTTTCATCCTCTTCTTCTTCTTCATAGTCTTCATCTTCCATAAAGAAATCAGCCTCATAGTCAATTTCTTCAATTTTGGTTTGCTTACTAAAGCCGTAATGTTCAAGGAGAAAGTTGTTTAATCCCTCAGCATCGGGTGTTATTTCTGCTAAGCGCGATCGCATTAAGTCAATTCGCATCCTGAAATTAACAATGGTGCGGCGCAGAGCATACATACTTGATTCAGCACGTTGTAGGAAAAAACGCCTTTGGTTTTTGAGTAGCGATCGCTGTTCGGCTGTACCTGTGAAATAGCGCAATGGGTCAGCAAAGGGGATATATAGATTGGTTTCAAACTGAGTGAAGATTTGCTCTAGGGCTTGTTCGGTACTTGGTTCAAACTGGACTGGTAGCCATTCGGCAAGGCGTTTAGCATAGACATTCATTTCGGGCATTGCTTCGCGCAACATCTGACGAGTCCTTTGCAAAAAGAGTTGTTTATAGACGCGGCGAAATAGGTCAGTGCGATCGGTGAAATTTTCGACCCCAATTTCGCGACTTTCAAACCATTGCGAAACTTCAGGAGGAAAGCCGACTTCTTTAAAGCCTTCCAGACGGGTTAAGAATGGACTGAGAATGTTGTAAATATCCTCGCGGCGATTATTCCAAGGCGTAGCAGTTAGTAATAGAAATTGTCGCTGTTTGCCATTGCGTTGATCTTGCTCACGAATTTGTAAACAGGTCTTGTGGATGCGGTTGTTAAAGTTACGAATGCCTTCGTGAGCCTCATCAATGATCACTAAATCTGCGCCTTCAAAGCGATTGAACTCCTCTACAAATTTGCTACCCTTGCGGCTCATCAAGTTTTTGTTAAAAAGTTCATAGTCCTTACGGCGAAAGCCTAGCTCGGACATTTCCCGCTCCCAGTTTGACCAGAGCTTTTGAGCCGCCACGATCGCAATTTTTGCTTGTCCTCCTTGTTGTTCTTTCTGCTCTCGATAGAGATACGCAACGGCAGCAGCTAAGCGGGTTTTGCCAAGTCCAACGGCATCGGCACAGACTGCAACTCCAAAGTCTTGCATTACTCTCAGACAATGCTGTGCGCCTGACTTTTGATGTTCATAGAGAATGCCTTGGTTGATAAGCTCATCAAGATAACTGTCCTGCTTGACCCGAAATTGGTTGGGGCGTTGTTTCGCCATCCAATAGAGAAAGTCATTAGGTGTGCCATACTCACCTGCGAGTATTTTTTCAATTGCCTCTTTAAAGCCAAGGATTTCAGGGAACTCTGGAACTTTAACAACATTGCTAACTTTGGGCGCGATCGCAGGATTAACTTGGTACTCTTCGCCTTTTTTATCCCTGGCTCGAAAATCATTAAGGGTCTGAGGGGGATGATCTGCCGAGACTGCAACATCTGCTTTGATTAAGTCCTGAGTTTGGTCTGTAATCGTGACTTCGACTAGCGGATCGTCAATGACTGTAACTTGGGTGACTTGATCGAGGTTATCCCCTGTAATCTCGACTTTGGTAGTTTCCCCAGAGGGAAACTGATCGGGGCTAATCGTTTTAATATTTGGCTGTTGAAATTGGGCGCGGCGATCGCGTTCAGCTCGGACTTGTTGTAAAAATTCCAAGCTAATGTCAAAGGCTAGATCTTGACGATGCCATTCTTGATCGAATTGTTGGATGCTTTGGGCGATCGCCTCACGATCTAAATCATCCCAAGAATATAAAAAGGTGACGCTCTCAGCATTGCGAGAATGAGCAGCACGGGTGAAATTGTCTGAGCCTTCATGGAGAATGTGGTTATCGAGGGAATCGCTAAAAATACCAGTCTTTTTGTGGTAGATAGCGCGTCCCTGCTCCATTTTGATGAGTTTGATTTGTAGAAACTCTAGGCGCACAAGCTCCGCCAAAATCTCCGTATGGCTAAAGGTACTGTCGGCAAGACCTTGCAAAAATTCTTGTAAAGTACGCTGGGCGAATTGGGCGCGATAGTCAGGGTCTTGAAGTTTTTCGAGTTCGCTAATATCAGACTTTTTCGTAAAGCCCTGCCAATCCATCAGCAAGAGGATTCTGCCATCGGTTTGAATAATTGATTGCAGTGGCTCCTCATAGAATTTGAGAATGCCACTATCAAAGTAAGCGGTAGAACGACGATAGATGCTGCTACGTTCTAGCATCTGGGCGATCGCAATATTATATTTTGCTAATTCATCGGGTAAGTTATAGCGACGTTGATTGCCTTTAATAGCTCTGAGGCTGCCTTCTAGTAATGCTGGTTCTTTGGTAACGCGATCGCGCTTTAGGAACTTCTCAATGCTTTTGATATTACCAATCCGCAGCAAGCTCGTACTAGGGATATCACCTTGCTTTTTGGGGATATAGTGATAAACCTTTGCGTCTTGTAAATCAATGCGAACGACAATATGGGTGTCTTTTTTGCTGCCTAGCCCGAAGAATGAGGCGATGTTTTTGAGAAGGCTGTCAGCGTCACGGTGTTTGAAAACTAGCCAATATTGGTTGTCTAACCCTTTAATCGGATTGCCTTGGGGCGAATAGTAGGGACGCTCGTTACGAATCAAGTCTTGAATAATGGCTTCGAGCATAAGATAGTCCCCCTAAAATATTATGTATATTTTGTTTTTTGGCTTTTAATCCGCTACGCATTTTTTAGAGTAGTAATTAAGATAATAACAAGTTTCCTGAAATTTAACATTAAAGCATTGCAGGTTGTTAGGTTAGGTGGACGGGTGATTTGTTTAGAGCAGCTTATTTTGAAGCTGATTGAGGTTAAGGGGGTTAAGTTTGTGCGCGATCGCATTTTGCCGATGGTTAGTTGTGATAAGTCTCTTCAGATTTGTTTTGGCTATTCGAGTTCTGCGAGTGAGGAGAATGTGATTGCGGGACTGAATAGCTATATCAATGATATTCGGCAACAAGCTCCAAATTTATTAGCAGATTTGTGATTTTACTCAATGGGAAAGCGGGGAATGGCTGCAATGTGTCATGACAAATACATCAGTCTAACTCTTCTCTCATTTCATCATCAGGCTCAATATCTCTAACCAGTTTTTCGCCTTCCCATCCACCAATAACATTCTCAAAAAAGTTAGGTTGCCAAGAATTTTTTCGTTGCTCTTGGGCTAGGTTAAAAATATCGTCTATGGTGAATTTATCTAGCCATTGATGCCGATCCTTTGTATAGTCGCTAGAAGTTAATTCAGATTCATGAAACTTTACAGCATCTTTTTGTTTCATAAGGGAAACTTCGATTTCTTCAACTCGCCATGCTGCATAGGATAGTGCTTCATAGATATCGGCTTCTTCAAGGTATGGATAGGCTTTTAAGATGTCAGGGATCGTGCGCCCTGATGCCATCAAGCCCACGACAGTACCAACTGTAACTCGCATACCGCGTATGCAGGGTTTACCGCCCATTACTTCGGGGTTAAATGTGATTCTAGTTAGCTGTTTCATAATTACTCTTTTTTAGTACAGCGTAAGTATTCCAAAGGTTTGATCGATCGCTAACAACTGAATATCTTCAATATGCGATCGCAACATTGTCTCGATTTCGTTGGTTGAGCAGTTACCGCGCCTAATCCAAATAACTTTGGGCGGAAATCCTTTCAACACCAAAAGCTCGTTATAGTCGCTATCTCTGGTGACGATGGTAAAGTCATTACTCAGAGCATATTTCCATATATTGAGGTCGTCTTCTTGCCCCATTCCTAATGTATAGACATGAGTGGATTCAGGAAATAAGTTTGCTAAACGATTGACTAACCGAGGAGATAAATTATGGTCAAATAAGAGCTTCATGCTTGTATTAATAGAGTTTGACGTTCGCGATTTGCTGCATAACTCAGACAAGCAAGAATATCTTCTTGGGTTAGGTATGGGAAGTCTTCTAAAACTTCTTGATATGTCATGCCCGAAGCTAGGTATGACAGCACATCATAGACGGTGATTCGCATTCCTCTAATGCAGGGGTTGCCGCTACGTTTGCCTGATTCAATTGTGATGCGGTCTTGGTAATTCATATTTTTTTCCTTGCCATATATTTATTCAATTTTACTCAATGGGAAAGCTGGGTATGGCAGCATCGATCGCATTCATAATCTGCATGGTTTCATTTCTGAGTATAAATCTGGCGATATTTCTCATAATCAGCCAAGTCTCTTGCTAAGAGCATTTCAATCTCCTCTCGATTCGCATGATAGTAAGTCAGCGCCGCATATACTTGAGCCATACTCAGATAACCCCAATTATCCGCAATTTCTTCAGGCGTTAAACCTTGTTTCCATAATGTCGCAATGCGTCCAACCGTAATGCGTGTATTCGCAATACGTGGACGATCGCCGCAAATATCAGGATCACGGACGATCAAAGTACCAATATCAACTGAGTTCATTTTTTTGCATCTACCTAAAAAATATCTCTAATTAAATCGTCTCTAGTGATTTGCAAATATTCTGCTACTTCTTTAAGGATGTTATTTAACGTACCAACTTTGATAGGGGAGTGATTAGGAATAGTAATATGATGCTCTCCTTTAATTGTGGTTGTTAAGCGGATATGGCTACCTGTTTGGCGTGTTTTGACATAGCCATATTTAGCAAGTGCTGTTACTAATTGTTCTCCTGAGAGGTTTCTGGGTATTTTCATGCTGCAATCACCTCATCTCTAACGATGTGGAGGCGGATTAGTTTTGGGCGTTTTGCTTCGTCGATAAAATGGCATTGTACTGAATCTCGCAATAGTTCTTTTAAGCTTTCTAGATCATCGGCTTGAGTGAAAATTGGCTCTCCGATCGCTTTAGCGGTATAGCCTCCATCAATATAGTCTTCTTCTACTAAAAATATGATTTCTGTCATGGTGTTTTTCTCCTTGCAATTAACGCAAATATCTACCGAGAAACTCTAATTGATTGTGCATATCTGATGCTGTCTTAGCTTCGATGATTTTCATTAGACCTCGCAAGCGATCGCCAACTGCGGAAATTTTTTGCTGGATTAAAATAATGCCTGCATGGTCTTTCCCGTTACTAACAAATTCAGTGTGTAGCTGCATAAAATCACCAATATTAGCACTACAAATCACTCTGCCTTGCGACAATGCCCACTCAAGTTGTTCTTTATCTGGGAAGCCTCTTCTTTTGACATCAGCAACAGTAACCACATCTACACCACGAGCTAACAAGGCTTCAAGCAAAGCTCCTGACATCGTATCTTCATCAAGATACAAGCGAATTTTACTCATCTAATCACCTGTTGAGCATAATGCAGTTCCATTAACCTTTCATACTCTGCATCATCTCTATCCAAAATATTCTCAATTTCTGCGCGATTTGCATGGTAGTAAGTCAATGCTGCAAAGACTTGGGCAAGGTTTAGCTGAATATCACGCGCAATTTCTTCAGCACCCATGCCTGATTTCCAAAGTGTGGCAATACGCCCAACTGAAACCCCTGTACCTGCAATGCGAGGACGATTTCCGCAAATATCAGGACTACTGACAATCAGCGTACCAATATTAATAATAGTTGCTGTCATAGTTTTAGGTTTCCTACTCTTTGATAATTATACAAACCGCTACACCCTTCTGAATATCAAAGACTTTTACTCAATGGGAAAGCTGGGAATGGCAGCATCGATCGCATTCATAATCTGCATGGTTTCAGAGAGTGCGACGATGATTTTTTGATAGTGGTTGAGGTCTTCGGGGCTGAGTTGCCGACCTTTGCGGTCTTTGAGCCATTTGTGACAAACTTGATAGCCACCGACATAAAATTCCCAAACGCTTTTGGGTACTCCTGTAAATCTGTCGCCTTTTTTGTTGATGATGACTTCACTATCGGTATATTTGGGATGTCCTGCATCAACTACAAATTCGCCGCCTTTGTCGATGATTTGGGTGAGGTGCTGGTCTAGTTTGGATGATTTCATTAGGTGCAATGCAACTAGTTCTTCGCCATATTCGCCAAGTTTACGGAATAGCTGATCATCACTGGTGAGGGGAACGCGGGGAAAGTCGATTTTTAGAAATTCGGCGTAACGGGTGCGATAGGTTGGGGAATGGAAGATTGCATAAATGTAATAGAAGATTGCTTCTGGGGTTGGGGTGTAGCCTAGTTTGTTGGTTATATCTTTTAAGAAATCATTAGAGAGATTAGGACGGGTTGGTTCTTGAAGCTCTTTAGGTTTATCTTTGTCAGGATAAATATAGAGAGGAAAGAAGTAACACATATCAAGAGATGAAATTGTATCTTTACCCGCAATACTATCTGAGACAAATACGTGTCTACACCAGTCTTCTCTGATATGCCTAGTACAACAAAAAGCTAGATTCTCTTGGAGAATCATATTTTTCATTATTGGATAGCTTGGAGTACCTATAAAACCTCTCGTGCGCCCACTATACCAAGTATAACGAATATCAAAAGATCTATAAAGAATCTTACAGATTAAGTCTCTATTTTGATTGTCTATAACATCACTCTTTGCTTTGATTACTTGCCAATCTCTGCTATCTTTTTGTAGAGCATATTTCTCTCGTATTTCCAGTTCATCTAGAGCTTTAAAATCCTTAACTACACAATGAATATCATCAGGAGTGTAATGAATAGATAGATTATCTCTTTCAGTTTTGACGGCAGGACTGACGGATGAAAAAATCCCTTTTATTTGATGGAATTGTGAATACTCTGGTTCTAGGTTTAAGTCTTTTGGCGAAAAGAAAAAATAGTTGATATCAGGCTCAAAGTTATACCAATGAGTTGTTTTAATATGGTTAGCAGCTAAATAATCATATTTGATTTGACGTTCACCGAAAAGATCTTGATGACTAAATTCTTTATGTTCAACATTTTTAAGAAAGATCGATATACCAACACCTTGTTGAATATCAAATACATTTTGATCTTTTGTGCCGTCAACGTTTTTCTCTTTTCGCTTCGAGCTACCATGCAAATCTAATATAAAAACTTGATTAAAGCTTTCAAGTAAGCTCTCTCTCATTCTTCTATGTGTTACGCCGTCAAAGTAAGAGTTATTCGATATATAAGCTAAAATTCCATATCCTGTTTTCTCAATTCGGCACTGTGCAAAACGAATAAACTTAATAAAATCATCGTCTAAATTCAACTTTCTTTCATTCAGATTTTTTTTGTAATCTTGCAATTCATCTTTAATCCATTTACCGTTATTTTCTGAACTTACGGAATATGGTGGATTCCCTACGATAACCATTACAGGAATATCTCGCTTAACATCTACTGCCTCGTTTGCTTCTTCAGCAATAAACTCTTGAAGTAATGTTTCTGTCTTTCGTGCCGCATCATCAAGCGTATTTGTCAAATAAACCCCCAACCTTTGCGAACTATCAAACCGATAACCCGACTCCTCTAAAAACAACCCCAACTTCAAATGACAAATTGCATAGGGAGCCATCAACAACTCAAACCCAAACACACGCGGCAACAGATGATCGCGCACATAGTCCGACCATGAAATATCACCAAGCTTTTGTTTAATTAGCGATCTCGCCTCACCATCATTCTCAAAGCGATCGTAAATCAACTTAAAAATCCACAACAAAAACGTCCCCGTCCCACAAGCAGGATCGAGAATCATCACCTCTGGATCAGCCAACCCAAGCGGCTTATTAAACTTCTCCTTAATTAAAATATCAACCGATCGCACCATATAGGAAACCACAGGCTCAGGCGTATAGTAAACCCCTCGCCGTTCGCGCATCTTCGGCTTATACGCCGCCAAAAAGTCCTCATAAAAGCGAATCACAATATCCTCACGATTCATCTTCTCCCGAAAATCCGAGAGAATCGCATCCATCTTCGCCGCCCGCAAAATCCCAAACACTTCCGCAATACAACCGATTAAATCATCCCCCAACTCACTCGGCTGCTGCTCCGACACATCCTTAAATAACTGTCGCAAAAATGGATTAGTCTCAGGCAACTGTTTCCAAGCATCGCGCCGATTAAAATCAAACAACGGATCGCGCACATGGCTAAACACCCGCGCCGTAAACAAACCATAGGCGATCGTCTGAGCATAAATATCCGCAAAACTATAATCCTTCTCACTCTCCGCCGCCAACTTCAGACTAGGCAACAACTCACGCTGAAAGCTCAACAGCAACCTGTGCAAATAACCATCATCCCCCTCAGCCTCATATACCAAGGGCAAAACCTGCTCAATCCGCTTTGTCACCTCCGCCAACAATTGCGCCAACTCCTTCGCAGTCTGAGCCGTCTTATAAAAAGCCCACTCCACCGACGGAATCGAGAAAAAGTCACGCGTAGCATCGGTAAACTTAAAGCGATTGGTTAGCACCAAATTCTCTTGATTGAGTCGCACCAAACGCGATCGCAGATCCTCACTATTCCAAGCAAAAGTCTCAATCTGCCTCTGCCGTAAACCACCCTCCATCGGCAACACCATCGCCACCCGTCCCGATCGCTCGGCAACTGGCAAAAGCAAATACATCACAGGCATATTTTCCAGATCCTGCTCCAAATAATGACCATAGATCCTTTGCTGCTGTGCTGGCTCCGTCAAAAACGCCTTAATCTCAGCATCACTAAAATTATCTAGCTCCTCATAAAACCCCACAGCGATCGGGCAAGTATTCTTCGCCTGTGAAACATCCTGCCCCGCCCTCACATACCAAAATCTCAAACCAGTGCGATCGCGTTCTTTAAGGGGATATCCCAATAACAATTGTAACGACGCAATACGATCATCTTCAAGCCCTGTAAATATTGCCTGAATTTCCTCTGTCGTTACTAACATTATTTAACCAATTTCCCCTAAAGTAAATTTCTTACTTAACTCGATTGAGAGGCGATCGCGCCGTAATTAGTAATCCAAGGTGTCGGAATCGAACCGACATATCAACGATTATGAGTCGTTTGCTTTACCAGTCAGCCAACCTTGGGCATATTGTGATTATAGACGTAAGTATTATATGCTATCAGGCAAGCACCTTGCAGGTTGCCTAATAGCAATTATTAGCTAAACAAGTTTGTGATGGCAACACCCCAACCCCAAAAGCGTCTCCGCAAGAAAAAAAAGCCACCTAAAAAATTTAGGCTAAGTTATAGTCTGATGCTGCTATTTGCCATGATCATTGTGGGATCTGTGGCTGGACTAGTCGCCTATAGTTTTGGGAAACAAGCATTAGAGGGTGTTAATCCTTCACCTGCGGGAATAAAATTACCCAAGGCAAGTCCACCATCTAAGCCTAAAGAGTCACCAAAAGCTTCTCCCAAAAGTCAAACTGATGGTAAAACTTCTTTTCTTTTAGATGAAGCTGAAGTTATTGCTGATATGCAAGCCCGATCGCAGCAAGAATTAGGCGGACTAACTCGACCAGCTTTTGTGGCAAAGGCAAATATTAGCGATCGCAAAAGAATATATAACAGAGTTGATCGCGCCTATAACTCAATGCGTGATCCTCTAGCAGTTTCTGCTGATGCTGATGATCGGATTGCTGCAAGAATTGCGGCTTTAAGGCAAAGGGTTTATACGAGCAGCCGAACCTACGACAGTAGCTTTGAGCGATCTTATGCGAATGGGAGCAACAGTCCAGCTTTACTATCTACATCTGTAGAGCTAAATCCTATTCGTAGTAGAGGGGAAGCCCGTCGTGATACATCAGTATTAAGTAGTCCTAGACAAGTATCAGTAGAGGTCATAGAGACTGCACCACAGCCAATGGGTAGCTTTTTTATTCCTGCACAACAACCACTTAGCTCTGAAGAAGTAAATCGTCGTTAAAAAACAAGAAGTGGCGCTAAGCGCCACTTCTTGTTTTTTAAAAGCCCAAAATGGCTACGCCATTTTTAAAAACCTTACAGAGCCTTTACCGCCCGCGTAGCGGGCGGTAAAGGCTCTGTAAGTTAGCTACTTATGTTGATCTAGATTGACGGTTAGAGCGAAATGAAAATCTTTGGGGCGCAAGATTTCCAGTTGCGATCGCTTGTCTTGCTAGTTCGGCGCGTTCACGGGATTTGGTCATAGCGCTTGTGCCTCCAAAGGTTTCGCGCAAAGTTAAATAATTTTGAATAATTAGAGCTTCATTATCTCTAGAGCCTTGAGCCACTTGAGCAGCAGTTAAACCCGATCGCGCGATCGCATCAGCAACGCAGGGAATCACATGGCTAGGACGATTAACATGGTGATCGAGTAGGAGCGCCACCGCAAATTCTGAGCTCAGAATTTGCGAAAGGGTAAAGCCTTGTAGCCTTTGGGTAGGCGTAAAATAAAACCGATCAAGGCGTGAAATCGCGTGCACCACTTGTACTGATTGCACTAGCGCATCCATACCTGCGATCGCAAATCGTAAAGCCCAAAGTGGTTGTCGCATTAAGTTTTTATCAGCAGCACTAACTAGGCGATTACCATTAAGAGACATCCAACCCGTGATCCCATCTAGAGAAGTTACATCCAAGCCAAACTGACCAAAATAATATTGAAATTCAGTTGGATAGCGTCTTTTTAGATTATTAAGTAACGCAGGTAACTCGCCCTGTTGCTCCGCCGATCCCAATGTCCACTGGAATATCCCAAAACTTAAGTACTGGCTGTCCCAAGTATTAATCGCATCAAGGCTACCTTCATTTGCTGACGTTACCAGCATTACCTTGATTTCTGAAGGACTCATCTGCACCTGTTGCAATAAGCCTGAGCCATAGGCGATAAAGTCGCGCAGTTTAAAAATACCCAGCCGATACAATCCTAGATCTCTAGTTTTGGCAAATGGCTCTTGTTGCCCAGTATTTAATAATTTGGCAATTACATCACTGCCAACAGTGGTAAAGGAAATTGCAATTTTATTGGGTGGATAAACTCCCTGCAATGTATTCCTGACCATAGCGACTTCAGGATTTTGGGCGATCGGCGGAGTTGCCACGGGAATCAGCAGTTTTTGACCAATTCGTAAACTTGCAGGATTGGTAATGTTATTAATACGAGCAATCTCGCGCCAATCACCATTAGCCCCCAAAAAGCGTCTCGCGATCGCAGATAGGGTATCTCCAGCTTTAACAATATATTCCTGCATAGCTGCGCCAATTCAAGGATGAAATGCAACGGGTTCTGATGAAGCAAAGAATACTTCGTAAGGAGTACGATAGTCAAGTGATTTTCTGGGTCTGTGATTGATCAAATTCACTGCCTTCTGAAAGTCCTCTTCTTTCACGATTTTAAAGTTTGTACTTTTGGGATAGAACTCTCTAATTAATCCATTGGTGTGTTCATTCAATCCACGTTCCCATGAATGATATGGATTCGCAAAGAAGGTCTCTAGTTTCAATCTTTCAGATAGCTTCTCATGCCCACAGAATTCTCTTCCATTATCAAAGGTCATTGTCTTTCGAGATGTTGATTCTATAGGCTCAAATAGATTGAATGTCACTCTGTTTATCTCATCCATCGTCTTGTTCTTAGCTAGTCCAGCAAGTAAATACTTCGATGCTTTATCAACATGCGTAACTACGATACCTGTGTGGTTGCACCCGATTACCGTATCACTTTCCCAATGTCCAATCTCTGTTTTTAAATCTGCAATCTTCGGTCGATTCTCTATCCCTACCCTATTGGGAATGCCACCTCGCTTCTGATGGCGACCTTTGCGCCTTCGTTGCTTTTGCTTCTGCCTCAGATATTGTTGATATATTCCCATCTCTTGATGGTTTGCATAGATCATCAGATAAATCGTCTCATAGCTGATTTTACCTAGCCCCTCCCTTTCCATTCTCCCTGCTAGTTGCTCTGGGCTGTGGTGTTGCTCTAACCGTTGTTTGACTTCGGCGATCGTCTCAGCACTGATGCTCTGAAATCTTACCTTTGCTTGTTTCCGTCTTGCTTTCATCAGGGCAACCGCAGTATCTGGCAAATAGCCAATCTGTCGCTCGTCTGTATTGCGCGATAACTCTCTTGAAATCGTACTTTTGTTTCGCTTCAAGCGACGACCTATCTCTGATACAGATAATTGCTCAATTACTCTTAGTTTATACAGTTCACTTCTTTCTGTGGTGGTAAGATGGACAAAGCTCATGAGGGTATCCTAATTATTGTGATTAATATCAGAATATCCTTATGAGTCCCTTTACGCAAAGATCTCTAGGTGTTGCATTTCATCCTTGAATTGGCGCTGTCTCACAAATCGAACGTTTCAAACTCTAATGATTTAAACAACATATTGCGATCAATTGCTGAAAAAACTTTATTATTTGCCCTATCAGAAGTTACGCAATCACAAACTAACTTAGCGACATCAGCACGATGGACAATTCCCGCAACCGTAGGATTTTCTGTTAGCACAGCGTTACCTGTAGCAACTTCGGACTTCAATCCACAAGGGCGAATAATTGTGTAGGTTAAGCCACTCGCAACTAGATGCTGTTCAGCTTTTTCTTTTTCTTTGAGAATTGCGCCCAATGTTAGCAACACCTGCGGCGCGATCGCCACCACACTATTGCCACTGCCAATCGAAGAAACCAGAATAAATTTCTTGACTCCAGCTTTAATAGCTGCCTCAATCAGATTTTTATTGCCTTCACAGTCAGCACGTTCACCGCGATCGCTGGGCAAACCACCCATTGTTGTAATTACTACATCGATCACACCACCCTGCAACGACGCTTCAAGGTCAGCATAGTTTAGGGAATCACCAAACACTACCTTTGCACCCAGAGCTTCTAGCTCAACTGCATAGGTAGGATTACGGAGCAATACTTTTAAATTTACGGACGGTGGCTCATTCTCTAGTAATAGTTTGGCGATCTCACGCCCAACTCCACGACTAGAACCAGCTAAAAAAATATTTTGCATAAATTCTTAACAAAAAAGCTTTGCTTTGCAAAGCTTTTTTGTTCTTGATTAAACTTTTGTGCGATCGGTAAAAATTTCATAACCAGTCTCAGTTACCAGAACTGTATGCTCAAATTGCGCTGAAAGCTGATTGTCTACCGTTACTGCTGTCCACTTATCCGCCAAAATCCTGACGCGCTTTGAACCAGCATTCAAAATTGGCTCGATCGCTAAAGTCATCCCTGGACGAAAGCGTACATTTGGCAACTGATGGGTACGGAAATTAAATACTGAAGGCTCTTCGTGTAGGTTTCGCCCTACTCCATGACCAGTAAAATCTTCGACGATCGCAAAACCATTAGCCTTCACATGATCTTCAATAGCTCCAGCCAAATCGAGCATACAATTACCTGGCTTCACCTGTTCAATCCCCTTAAACAGAGCTTCCTCAGCTACACGCATTAGCTTAGTAGCCTTCTCACTGACATTGCCAACTGCTACCGTAATGCAAGAATCCCCATGAAACCCATTTTTAAACGCGCCAGTATCAACCTTGACCAGATCGCCGAGCTTAATCACTTTTCTCGCATTGGGTATGCCATGTACGACTTCGTTATTAATGCTAGTGCAAAGACTCGCAGGAAAGCCACAATAACCCTTAAAGCTAGGGACAGCACCCATTTCCCGAATCCGCTTTTCCGCATGAGCATCAAGATCCATTGTGGTCATCCCAGGAGCAATGATCTCTGAAATTTCCTTGAGTACTGTCGCCACAATGCGAGATGATTCACGCATATAGTCCAACTCGCGTTGAGACTTAATTTCAATACCTTTGGTTTGCTTAGGAGTTGATTGCTTTGCAGGCTTTTTGCTTTCTGCGCTCGGTTTAGATCGCAGGGCACTGAGAATATTCATTAATTATTTGAGGATAGTATTTACAAGGGCTAATATATTTTTAGCCTATTAAGTAACAGGATTGGTTATTTTTAGGTCAAATAGCAGAATTTGAATAGCAAAAAGCTCCTCATCAAACCTGATCTCTAACTACAGCACTTTTCGAGGTTCAACTATGACGCAATCTGGGATGCCTCCCGTACCGCCACCTTCTTCTGGGGGCGGTGTGCCACAGCCACGTACAAACCCCGCCGCACCCGCCCAGCAGCGTGTCGCTCCTCCTAGCAATCCTCAAGCACCTCCCAATAATCCACAAGTCCAACAGCAACAAGCTCGTGCGGCAATGACTCCTGAACAACAGCAACAAGCACTGGCTGCACAGCAAGCCCGTGCGGCGGCGGCGGCTCGTCAGGCTCAGATGTCAATTCCGACAGATACACAAGTCACTAGTGTGCCACCGCCTCCAAATCCACGTCCCCCAATTCGTCCAGGTCCACCTCCAAACTTACCAGGGCTGGGTGTACCATCGATTTTGCAGCGTAGTACAGGGCAACCCACCCTTGCCCAGATCGTCAAAGATGCCCATGAACAAAACTGTTCTGATATCCATGCTGGAGTTAATGAACCAGTCCGATTTCGGAGTCGAGGCTTAATGGTGACACAGGATCAATATCCTGTCCCAGATAAGCAAACTTTTGATACTTGGTTGACAGAAATTATGGATGACAAGCAAATCCAGCAATTTCGGGACACCCTAGAGTTTGACGGTGCAACTCAGTATGAATTTGCCCGTTGTCGGATCAATGTTTTTGATTCTTTACGTGGCTCTGCCATGGTATTGCGGCTGATTCCCCTCAAGATTCTGTCGATTGATCAGCTTGGGCTGCCAGAGGTATTCCGTGAGCTTTGCTATACGCACAAAGGTTTGATCTTGGTAACTGGTCCTACTGGTTCAGGTAAATCAACTACCTTGGCGGCGATGGTAGACTTCATCAATACAGAGATGCAGAAGCATTTAATTTCGATTGAAGATCCGATTGAATTTGTGCATCAAAGCAAAAAGGCGCTGATTAAACAACGGGAAGTTGGTATCCATACCCTTAAGTTTGACAATGCCCTGAAGGCTGCTTTACGCGAAGATCCCGACATCATTCTGATTGGGGAAATGCGCGATAAAGAAACTGTTAACACAGCCCTAAAAGCTGCTCAAACAGGTCACTTGGTATTTGGCACATTACACACTAACAGTGCAGTTAAAACGATTGAACGGATTCTCAATCTGTATGAACCTGAACAGCAAGGCCCGATGCGGATTCAAGTCTCCGAATCTTTGGTGGGAGTTATTGCTCAATCATTGGTGCGGACTACCGATGGTAAGCGAGCAGCGGTTCATGAAATCATGATCAATACAGATGCTGTTCGTGACTATATCAAGCGCGGTGAAGTGGATGAGATTGAAGCACTAATTCCTAAATGTACCTATGAAGGAATGGTAAACATGAATCAATCACTTTATAAGCTCTACGAAGATGGTCGGATTACCGAAGAAACTGCGGTAGAGAACTCTCCTAAGCCCAATGAAATGGCGCAAATGTTACGTGGTCGTATGTAAATAGTAAACGCCCTGCGGGGCGTTTACTATTTTAGAATTACTACTTCGCCGCGATCGCTTGCAGCTTTAAACTCTTTCCCAAAATCACAAGTTGCTAATTCACCTAGCTGAATATTATGCTCAAAGTCGGGCAAAGATGGACTAATTTCGAGCGATCGCAAACAAAGTGAGAGTCTGGTTATCTCAATAGATTCTTCAGCGGCATCGCAACCAAACAAATTATGTTGGAGGATATGGGCTATTACAGTTGTTGGTATTTTGTGAGCGATTGCCTCATCTTCGTTAGAGAACTTAGTTATTAAGTAATGGATGCGCTCATGTTCAGAAAGCAAAAACTCTAAAGCAGTTGTGAGCAATACCCCAGCGCCACATTTAGGATGTAAGATTTTGATTCTTAACAATCGCTCTTGATATTCTTGGCAATATGCCAAGGTGTCTTGATGATTTTTTGATAGAGCAAAATGCTGTTGCAATGTACGAATTACTGACTCACTTTGCAGAATTGCTTTACAAGGTAATTTCGGAATACGGCGCTTACTAAGGTTGCTTAGATCTTTGCGATATTGCGATAACTCTCTGATTGATTCGTCAAAGAGACAAGTCAGAATATGGCGCGTGATATCTTCACAAAAGTCAAACCGAGCTATTTCCTTGATCTGACGGCATAACTCATCGCCTACAAATAAAGCTTGATCTAAAATGCGATCGCTTGCAAATAGGCTAAATGAATAAGCATTAATGGGAATGTGATATTTTGTATTGCCATTTTGTACCCAACTAAATATAGCTTTATAGTTTTCCCAAATTGGTTGCTCAATATAGGGATTCGCAAATTCGTAAGCGTCTTTAATTAAGTTCTCAGGTAATAAGGCGCGATCTTCGCAATAAGCAACAAACAAAATACGGTTTAGAAGTTTTTGGGCTTGATAAATGGCGATCGCGATCGCGTCTTCTGCCTTTACGTGGAGGTTATTCTCAGCATTTTCGACAGGGTGTGCTAATAGCTGTAACCTATAGCGAAAATCCTTAATTAATTGACTGCGGATTTTGCAATAGTGGCTATAAAAGTTTTTGAGAATCTCAGATTCTAGCTGGTGAGACTCTTCTAGTAAGTGTGTAGTGCGCGATCGCTCTTCACTATTGGCAATTCCCCTCAGCAGAGTCCGCCTCGACAATAAGAAATAAAAGGATTTGAGTTGTTCCAGATCAGCCAACGATTCCCAAGCAAATCTCTGGCAAAACAAACTTGATACATCGCGATGATAAAGACATATTTCTCGATAATCCAAGACGATTAGCCATTCAGTTGCTTCATGCTCTGGATCGGGCTTAACGATCGCACCTTCTTCGGCAGCATTAACTCGGATTTCGGCAATTACATTTACTGAGGTTTCTGTAAAAAACCCGAGGGCAGGATGGGGATGCAGTTCTAATTCCCATGCGCCTCCATTGTTTTCAAAGGGAGACTTATATCCCAAAATATCAACAAAAATATCATGGAGAAACTGCGCCTCGGCAAGCAGATTGGACGGCTCACCATCCTTAGCAAAACATAGCCATTTTTGGATTATTTGAAAGCGATCACCCAAATCTCTTGGAAAGCCAAAGGAACTAATCCGCTTGGCAAGTGGCTTAGGATGAAATAGAGAATAGTAAGGCGATCGCTGATTCATTCATCTTTGACGGCATTTTGAGCTAATAGATTTTCGGCAGCTACTTCTGCAAGTAAAGTCTCTCGCTCTTCAGGAGACATTTCCTCTAACTTCTTAGTGAGCACTGCTTTTTTGTACTCATCTAGCTGCTGATTGTAAGTCATCGTCTTTGTGACAGCTCGGAATACATAGGTGGATATCCAAGCAATTAATACACCTACTAAAACCACTTGACTCCAAACACCCGCATTAGTCGCATCCAAGCCAGAGGAGCGAAATACCCAGAAGGCAACTCCACCAAATCCAAAAAAAGCAAGGGTAATTGCTAGGGCATCAATGCGGCGCATATTTTTAATCTCTGAAATATTTTTCATTAAACTGAGCAGGAAGCGCTCAGTTTAATTTAGGCTCAAATTTGCCTTGCTGTGGGTCGAAAGTTAAAGAAGGGAGAGAGTAGTAATAATCCTGGGAAAAAGAAAAAGGCAAGAAAGCAGAGAAATACCCTTTCTACAGATCCTGTTTTGTACCAACGCGCCTTGAAATAAAACAACACGATTAAGGGGATCACCAGTAAATATGTACCTGCGATCGCGGCATAGACAATTGCAGCCAATATAGGTTCAGAGAGAAGCAAAGACATATTTCTAGCTAGATAAAATTGTGTGGATGTATCTATCTAGCAATTGTAACAGGATAGTAATCGACAAATCGAATATGAAACTGATTTTGGTGTTTCTCGTGCCAAAGGCGAGGGAAACACCAAAATCAGTTTTTTGAAAGCCCACCTAAGGCGGGCTTTCAAAAAAACGATCCTTAAATAATGAGATTCGCCGATCAAATTATTTGATTTTAGGTTGTTGCGGTGGTAATATAAGAAACGCTGAAAATTTTACCCGAATAAATCCCTAAGAACTGTGGCACCTCAACAACAAAAGATTCGGATTCGTCTCAAAGCTTTCGATCATCGCCTGCTAGATTCATCCTGCGAAAAAATCGTCGAAACTGCTAATCGTACAAACGCTGCGGCTGTTGGTCCTATTCCTCTGCCAACACGTCGTCGTATCTATTGCGTTCTCAGATCTCCTCACGTAGACAAAGACTCCCGTGAGCATTTTGAAACCCGTACCCATAGTCGGATTATTGATATTTACCAACCATCGGCAAAAACTATTGATGCATTGATGAAGCTTGATTTAGCGGCTGGTGTGGACATCGAAGTTAAGCTCTAGAGTTCAACTTTCAAGTTCAATACAAGCAAAATTTCAGAAAAGCCCAGACTTATGAAAGTGGCTAATTGGTGACGAAAGTGTTACTGAGTTTAATGCTTTCATAACTCTGGGCTTTTTAATTTTGTAGAGAATGGGGCGCTTCGCGCCCCATTCTCTTTTTAGGTTTTGGATTTGGTTTACACTAGTTTTGAAGCTGCTAAGCTTCAAAACTAGCTCTAAGGAATGAAGATGCTGAAAAAGCTAAAGATTAAATACCTTTTGGCATTTTTGTTGGCGGCGATCGCCACAGTAATGTCGATAATGCTTGGACATGGGTGGAGTCCCGCTGATGCTCAAAATCAGCCACAGGTTCAGGCTCAAACCCCATCTGCGGAAACCAGTATTAAAACTGTAAGCCTGCAAAATGCAGGCTTACAACTGCAAGAGATTGCTCAAGGAATTTATGCCCTAGTTGCCAGCACTGATTTTCCGCCTGCGAGTCCTGCTTTGGCGATCGCTAATGGTGGCATTGTGATTGGTAGTGATGGGGTGTTGGTGATTGATCCATTCCAAACCCCTGAACTAGGTGAGCTGATGATCTCTACCGTCAAATCATTGACAGATAAGCCAATCAAGTATGTTTTGAATACGCATTATCACTCTGATCACACAGGCGCAAACTCAGTTTTCGTGAAGCGGGAGATCCCTGTGCTTGGGCGCGGCGTAATTCGTGAATATATTCAAAGTGGCAAAAATAATACTAGTGGTATTACGCCGCCAACGGTGATTATTAATAGTCAAACTGATCTTTGGCTAGGCGATCGCCAAGTTAGGATTGAGCGCGTAGATGGACATTCGGCAGGAACCGATCTAGTGGCTTACATACCTGATGCCAAAGTCTTATTTACAGGGGATATGGTATTTAATAAGCGGATTCCTTACACTGCTGATAGTGATATTCGTCAATGGCAAGGAAGTCTGTATCGCTTAATTGCTACTTATCCTGATGCTAAGGTTGTCCCAGGACATGGTGATGTAACCGATGTAACGGGTTTACAGGCTCAACAGGCTTATTTCAGTTGGTTAGAGCGCACGGCTTTGGAATGGAAAGGTCAAATTTTGTCTAAGGAGCAAGTGTTAGAAAAATTTGCCAAAATTCCTGATGCGTACCAAGACTACAAATTTAAGGCGATCTACCCTCTTAACTTAGATTCAGCCTATGAGCAGTTTACTCGTAGTGCCACGATTCCATTGATTCCATAGATCACACATCAAAATCCAAAAAGGAAATGGGGCGCAAAGCGCCCCATTTCCTTTTGTAAAATATTGCAACACTAAGCCAAAAAGCACTTGACAACAAAAAAAAACGATAACAATCAAAAAATAAGGTGTATATTTATATTATCTTCTGCCTTTAGTGTGAGGTTTTTTTGATGTCTGTAAAATTTCGTCGAACTAAGCAAAGTTCTCAATTACTTTTGATTAGTTCATTGGTTGCTTCTTCAGCTTTGATTAGTAATGTTGCTCATGCAGAAACACCGTCTGTTAACCCGAATTCTAAGAATGATTCCAGCCTAATTCAGGCGATCGGCAATGATCCGATGATTGTGGCTCCATCTCAAAAGGTGCAGCAACCCAAGACAGCAGGGCTGTTTCAAGAAAGGGTAAGAGAGAGTTCAAATTAGCAAAGACCACATAGCAGGTATTTTGTGGGAAAATTGGTCAATTGCTCCTTTTATTGATTCAAAACCATGAAGCCTAAATACAGAAAGTACCCAAGTCTTGATGATTGACAGATTAATCGGCGCATTCCCTGCTCTTTGAGGACTTTTATCTTCATCGAATATGACATCTTTTACCCAATGTAGGCGGTTTTCGACCTGCCAATGTCCTCGAATCACTTTGGCAATTGGTTCAGATTTTGGCGGTAAAGAACTGAAGTAGTAACTCAATGTGCTGTAAGGCTTGCCATCGCGTTCACCCGAACGAGTTACCCTTATCACCGACTGTACATTTTTCCAACGTGAATCAATATTGACGGGTGGTACAAATACTTCCACTAATCTCTGAACTTTGCGTCCTTTTGATGAATCATCCTCAACCTTGACTTGAATCGGTGTTTCTTTCTCTGTCTGGACTCTAATCGCTTCTTGCAGTTTTGGTTGATTTTTTTTTACTTTGATGATGTAGTCATTGTTGCTTTCAACTATTGCCTCAACTGTCTTCTTTTGACAGTGTAAAGCGTCCATCGTAAACACATGATTTTCCAAGTTAAGCTGTGACAAAAGTTGTTGAATCACACAGATTTCACTCTCTTTTTTATTCTCCATGATTGCGGTTGCTACCACCACACCTTGTTGCTGCGAGAATAGCGATACCATGCTAATAAAGTTCTGTTTGTTATTGTCAGCATTACTTACGGTATTTCTCAGGCTTTTGCCGTCTCCTGCGATGGCGGCTCCTCCTGCCATGGGCTGTTCTTGCATCCAGCTATTAAACGCGTTATTGAGCGCGGCATAGTCTACATCGATCATCATTCGTCTAAGTGTTGAATATGATGGGGCGGTTCCTTGTTTCAGGGCTAGTAGCTTGATGAGAGTGCGCCGATGTCTCTCTACGAATCTCTCTAATTCTCGGTAGGTTGTGTGTCCACTCATAATTCCCATAATGATGATTAGCAGGATTTGCCATAAATCATCACGACTTCCTTTCGCTTCGCGTGGATCTGGCACTTCTTTGAGATAATCAATTATGCTTTTACTCATTTTCTACCTCCTTTGACACTATTGGCTAAAATTATCGCTTAAATACTTTGCTTATGACTTCTACCTATCTTTATCAATTTTCTACCATTTCTTGAAACAGCCCTGACCCAAGACAGGGGAATCGGCGATTATTAATCAAATTAATCAAGAGCTAGTTTCTAGTCCTACAACTAAGAAAGCTCAAGGTGTTAGCTCAGTTTCTCAACTCAGTGATGTCCGTCCCACCGACTGGGCTTTCACGGCTTTGCAATCTTTGGTCGAGCGTTACGGTTGTATTGCTGGTTATCCAGATAGTACATTTCGTGGCAAACAAGCAACTAGTCGTTACGAATTTGCGGCTGGCTTGAATGCTTGTTTAGACAAGATTAACGAAATCATTTCCGCAGGGCTAGCCGATAAGGTCAGCAAAGAAGATCTTGCCACGTTGCAAAAGCTTCAAGAAGAGTTTGCTGCTGAACTTGCTACCCTTCGTGGTCGTGTAGATGCACTTGATGCGAAGACTGCCAAACTGGAAGCACAGCAATTTTCAACAACCACAAAACTATTTGGACAGGCAATTTTTGGTCTACAGGGTCGTGCAAACAATACCGCCAGTATTTTTGGAGCAGGTGTAAAAAATGTTCCAGATAATGGAACAAATATAAATTTTGGTGCTAGTGTACAGTTGAGTCTATTAACTCAATTTGATAACCGTAGCGTTTTGTTAACTGGTTTACAAGTAGGTAATATTTCCACAGGAGCAACGGGAATTAGCTCTCTCAACAATTCATTTACGCGCCTAGCTTATGAAACAAATACTAATAACTCAGTAATATTAAGTGATTTGACCTATCGGTTTCTTGCGGGTGATCGTTTTGCCGTGATTGTGGGACCTGCGGGAGTTAATCCGATTACTGTATTTCGTGGGGCGAACCGTTATGAAAGTGCAGGACAAGGAGCCATTTCAGCTTTTGCCCAACGCAACCCTATCTTAGGAATTGGTAATACTACTGGTGGTTTAGGATTTGACTGGCAAATTAGCGATCGCATTAGTTTCCAAGCTGTATATTCGGCTAATGCACCTGCTAATACTTCTGGTAATGGAGGTCTATTTGGTGGTGGGTTTACGACTGGTGCACAGTTGGTTGTGACACCCGTCAATGCTCTAGATATTGCTCTCTATTACTTACGTTCTTATTCTAGTAACTCACCATTTGGGTCTTTAGGAACAGGTATTGGTGACGATATCATTGCTTTTCCTCCAACTAGCCCTGCCCAAGTAAATACAGATGCTTTTGGTAGCACTATAAATTGGCAAATCTCTCCTAAATTAAACTTGGGTGGATGGATTGGCTTCACAAGCTCTACTGTTGCTGCACTTACAGGGAGTGTCCAAACTTTTAATTGGATGTCTTATCTGACATTTCCTGATCTGTTTGGCGAGGGCAATTTAGCTGGTCTTTATGTTGGTCAACTACCTAAAATAACGAGTAGTGATTTGAGCGATTCTAGTAATATTCCTAATTTATTTAACAGTAATCCAATCACTCTAGGATCGCTAGGTGGTCAAAATGTTTCGACTACTCAGGTAGAATTGTTCTATCGCCAGCGGCTTTCTAATAACATCAGTGTAACTCCAGGATTAATCTTTCTTTTTAATCCTGGTAACCGTGCAGGTAGTGACACGATCACTATCGGTGTTCTTAGAACAACATTCACATTTTAAAGTTTGCATTTCAAATAACACATGGAGTAAATAGACCTATGTATAAGACCTTATACACGGCGTTAATCGCTTTAGCTGCAAGTGGAATTTCATTGCTGTCAGCAGCGCCTTCTCAGGCGCAAATCCAAGTTACAGGTGGAAACATTGGTGGTTCTTTAAATTTTGAGGTGACAAATCCTCGCAATATTACCGGTGGTTTTAATCCTAACCCAATTTTTGCTCTGCGTAGTGTAGTTGTAAACTCGCTGACTTTAAATTTGGTCGGCGGTGGCAGTATTCAGAATTTTGAAGGTGCTGCAACACTTACTGGAGCGAGTATTCAAGGAACCCTACCAAATGGGTTGGCACAAGTTGGAACATCTGGCTCATTTTCAGGTGTGCTAACAGGAAGGTCTTTGCTTACTACAGGTCAGTTCCTTGCTTTTAGTAATACACCAATTAATCTTCAAGCCGTGGTTGCTGATGGTACTATATCCTATAGTAACTTGACAAGTGCTTTCGGTGGTACTTATCTCGCTTCTGCTACTCAAACTGGTACGCTCAATGTGTTAGGTGGCTCAATTCAATCAAATGCTGATTTGACTTCTGGCTCTGTTGGTAATGCTTTTATTAGCAACAATGGAGCTACTGCTGTTGAAGTTGCTAATAACCCAGAAATTCGAGCACGCATTGCCAATAATCCCAAATTTGTCCGCGTTGGCTTATCAACTGGCATAGACGTTATTCAAGGTCCTCCCTCTCGTGTATTTCCTATGCAGTAAATTATTTATGCACCCTAGTCTATCTCCCAGAAACTAAATAATTTTCATTAAATCATTAAAGTTCTCACGAGTTAATTTTTCAGAGCAAGCAATCGCTTACTCTGATTTTTTATGACAATTTGAAACATAGCGACACCAGAGATATCTGTAAAATACTAGACTCATAAGACTAACGCTAAAATAAAGCTGGTTAGTTTTTCAAAAGTTCTTTATACGCCTTTTGCCGTTATGGTTGTCCGTCCTTTCAAATTCTCTCTCAAAGTACGTTTACTAATTGGTCTGAGTTTGCTGTCGGCGATCGCTTCTATAATCTTCACTGTGTCTCGTGCCGATGCCTTGCAAGCAATGCTCAGACCAAATGCACCCAAACTTGGCGATACTGTATCAGTTTGGATTGCGACTGATAAACCTGCAAGCACGCCGCCAACAGTATCGATAAATAGCCAACAATATCCCGCCTTCCCCATGTCTCAAAATCGTTGGCGAGCGTTTATTCCTACGACTCCACTGGATAAGGCTGGGCTGAGACAAGTGATAGTCAAGGCTGATGGTTTACAACAAACCTTGCCAATGCAACTAGGCGATCGCAAGTTTCCGACTCAAAGTATTTGGATTAATGATTCGGGTGGTGGATCAGAACCTACAGATTACGAATGGGACAAGGTTTCAGCTTTTAAAAAATTAGTGACACCTCAGAAATTCTGGAATGGGGCATTCCTCAGACCAAATGAAGGTGAAATTACGACAGGCTTTGGGATTCAGCGTTATTACAATGGTGTATTTGCTGATGACTATTACCATCGTGGTGTGGACTATGCAGGAGGCACTGGTTCCCCTGTAATTGCACCAGCATCTGGATATATCCGTTTAGTAGGCACTGTGTCTCAGGGTTTTCTGTTGCATGGCAATACGATCGGCTTAGATCATGGTCAAGGCGTGGCAAGTATCTTTTTGCATCTCAGTAAAATCTACGTGAAAGAAGGAGATTTTGTGAAGGCTGGTCAAGTGATTGGCGCGGTTGGCTCGACGGGTGCTGTCACTGGGCCCCATTTACATTGGGGGCTATATGTCAATGGTGCAGCGATCGATCCTGTTGCTTGGCGATATGAAGGTGTCGAATAGCTGTCCTGATAAGCTTATAAAAGAGAGTGCTTTGCACTTTCTTTTATAAGCCAGAGATCGCTATGACAATTAACCCTGAACAATTATTAGAACTTGCGCTCAAATCGGGAACTGAAGCAGCCGAGGTATATGCTTCAAGCTCAGTTTCTCGACCCGTATTTTTTGAGGCTAATCGGCTGAAGCAGCTAGAAAGCATTGACTCAGAGGGGGTAGGTTTACGGATTTGGAAAGATGGCAAAGTGGGCTTAGCGATCGCCTATGGAGCCGTAGAGCCTGAAGATTTGGTACAGCAGGCGATCGCCTTGAGTGCTTTAAATGAACCTGAAGAGATTTTATTGCGCGAATCAACTGTTGCTGACTATCCCCAACTTTATGGACAGGAAGTTACTGTTGAGCAGATGGTGGATTGGGGAAAACAGGCGATCGCACAGGTTCTCGATCATTACCCTGAGGCTGTGTGTAGTGCGGATTGGGATTGTGGTCGCGAAACGTTACGTATCCTCAATAGTAAGGGTTTAGACTGTGGCTATACTGATATTACGGTAGATGGCTCTCTGAGTGCGGAGTTAACGCGGGGAGATGACTTTCTCAATGTTTGGTATGGTCAATCGGAACGGGGTAATTTGCCACCTGATGCGATCGCCAAAAAAGTTTTGCAATATCTCGATTGGGCGAAGAAAAATTCTCCTGCTCCATCGGCAAAATCGCCTGTGATCTTTACGGGCAAGGCGGCGGATTTGTTATGGGGTGTGGTGGCGATCGCCATGAGTGGTAGACAGGTGCAGCAAAAGGCGACACCTTGGCTAGATAAAACTGGACAGCCAGTGATTTCTGATATTTTCACTGTCACTCAATATCCTAATTTTGGCGCTTATAGTTCTCCTTTTGATGATGAAGGTACACCGACACAGGAAGTTACTTGGATTGATCGCGGAATTTTGAAAGGTTTTTATGGTGATATGCGTACTTGTAAAGAGTTGGGAATTAAGGCGACAGGCAATGGCTTTCGCGGAGATTTAGGAAATTATCCTAGTCCTGGATTGTTTAATTTGGCGATCGCTGCTAGTCAAACGATCCAAGGTGATATTTTAGAACTCGCGACGACCTTAAAAAATGGCTTAATCGTCGATCAGGTCTTAGGTGATGGTATGGATCTGTCAGGGGATTTTTCGATCAATGTGGATTTGGGCTACCGCGTTAAAAATGGCAAAATTATCGGACGGGTCAAGGATACGATGCTATCGGGAAATGTCTATACTGCACTCAATCAGGTGGTGGCGGTAGGCAGCGATCGGCAATGGCACGGTTCACTATATGTACCTGCAATGATCGTTGAAGGGCTATCAATCACATCTAGATAATTTACAAAACAAAAGTGGCGACGCGAAGCGTCGCCACTTTTGTTTTGTGATTAGACAATTTGAGGCGATCGCTTCTAATACCAATTCACTAAAGTGTGGCAACTATTTTGTGAATTAAAAACCAAACCCTGTAAGGGTTTTAAAAACACAAAATGGCTACGCCATTTTGTGTTTTGGTATAATTCACGAGCAATTGCTATAATGTCTGAGTCACTTTTGTGAATATATCCGTAATTTGATCAAGAGAGACTGTAGCTCAGTTGGATAGAGCGAGCGCCTCCTAAGCGCTAGGCCATCGGTTCGATCCCGATCAGTCTCGTTACTTACATGCAAATAAAGTGCCGCGCTTCGCGCGGCACTTTATCTAAACCCGATCAATGCTGATGCGATCGTCAAAGACAAAACATTCACCTTCCCAAATACTTTCTTCCTTTGGTACTTCTTCTATATATTTGAGAATGCCTCCCTGAAGATGATATACCTCGCTAAAACCTTGAGACAGCATATAGGCACTAGCCTTCTCACATCGAATTCCGCCTGTGCAGAACATGGCAACTTTTTGATGTTTCTCAGGACTTAGTTGGGTTTGTACATAGTCAGGGAACTCACCAAAAGTTTCTAGATTAGGATTAATCGCTCCTTTAAATGTGCCAAATTCCACTTCATAGTTATTGCGCGTATCAATCACAATCACATCAGGATCGGCAATTAATGCATTCCAATCTTTAGGTGCAACATAAGTACCAACTCGATATCTAGGATCAATATCTGGCACACCTAGAGTCACAATTTCTTTTTTAAGCCTTACTTTCATCTTTTGAAATGGAATTCCGTCACAATAGGATTCCTTATGCTCTAAATTGTGAAGACGGGGATCGTTACGCAAATGGGCTAGTAAAGTATCGATCGCTTCGCGACTACCTGCGATCGTGGAGTTAATCCCTTCCTTAGCTAATAGGATCGTCCCTTTGAGGTTGAGTGCATTACAAAACTCCTTCAGTGGAGTTCGCATGGTTTCATAATCTGATAATTCTGTAAAATGATAAAACGCAGCCACCACAAAAGGTTCTATCGGCTCTTGCTGATTGGCTTGAATTGCCTGACTAATTTGTGATTGCAGGCGATTTACTTGTTTGATCCTAGTCATTTGCCCAGAAACTTGCTTAAAGACGGATTACTTTCTCTATAAACTAATATAGCGCTTTACGTTATCCATAGGAAAACCCTATACCTATCTATGGAACAAGGCGCTTAAACTACTTGTCTTGCTATATTATTGGATCAGCAATCGCATTTTGTTTGTAACTATAGGCTTTTCTCTATATGTCTAGTGTCATCATTCAAGGAGCCAAACACAGCTACAGCCTCACTTCTCCTGCTCAGTCGAAGCATAAAGCTCCCACAATTGCTTTTTTGCATGGTTGGATGCTAAGTAAAGCTTATTGGCAACCATTGATTGCTCAGTTACAACCTGATTTTCAATGTTTAGCTTATGATCTACGGGGGTTTGGACTTTCTGAAATTGGCGATCGCGATGAATACTCGCTAATTAGCTATGCGAGGGATTTAGAAGAATTGCTTGATCGTTTAGAGATTTCTCAGGTTTGGTTGGTGGGGCATTCTCTCGGTGGTGCAATTGCTCTATGGGCTGCTAATTTATTAAGCGATCGGGTTTTGGGTGTGGTTTGCCTGAATGCAGGTGGGGGCATTTATATCAAAGAAGAGTTTGAGAAATTTCGTACCGCAGGTAAAATTCTTTTAAGATTGCGTCCCCAATGGCTGAAGAATCTTCCCTTAGTTCATGCCCAATTTGCTAAAGATAGTGTTTACAGCACCTTAGATCGTGATTGGGGGAGACAAAGAGCGATCGATTTTGTCTCTGCCAAATATCCATCCGCGAGAGGAACTTTGCTGGGTTCTACTAGTGAAGTAGAAGTTCACAAATTGCCGCAGATCGTATCGAAGTTGAGACAACCAGTTTATTTTGTTGCTGGGGCAAATGACAAAATTATGGAACCAAAGTATGTAAGCCATCTTGCTAGTTTTCATCATTCTTTTAATGGCTATGGTGAGAATGTGTTTGAACTTCCTAACTGTGGACATATGGCAATGCTGGAGCAGACAAATCTATTGCATAGCCTGTTATTGGATTTATTAGCTAAACCTGTTGCTTCTTCTTGTCTCTAGTCGAGCTATAATTCCTCTTCCTTTTCTTTGGGCATGAAATGATATTTACCAGAACCAATATGCTGAGCGCTATAGATACCAGCATGACCTGAAGCAAGGTAGCTCATCACACAGGCGATCGCTACAAATACTCCAGATTCTATTCCAAAAAGTTCAATTCCCATTAATGTAGCAGAGATCGGTGTATTGGCAGCACCACCAAAGACTGCCACAAATCCCATGCCAGCCAATAAGGCTGTGGGTAAAGGCAAAATTAAGGATAAAGCATTTCCTAAGGTTGCACCAATAAAGAATAAAGGCGTTACTTCACCACCTTTAAAACCTGCTCCTAACGTCAATGCGGTCAAGCCTATTTTTAAGACAAAATCCCAAGGTGGTAAATATCCATTAAATGCTTCTACAATCGTGGGAATACCTAAACCGATATATTTGGAACCAATTGCCCAAACAAGCAAAGCAATCATTAAACCGCCGATCGTAGGACGTAAAGGAGCATAGGATATTTGGGATTTAAATTGGTGGCTAATTTTATGAGTTAGCTTGGCAAAAAGCATAGCTACAATACCAAAAGTAATCCCAGCCACAATCGCTGAAATTAGAGCCATTGGCGTTATGGTTGGGATAAGCGGGGCATGACGGTATGCCGTATGATGCAAGCCAAGATTTAAGGTGACGCGATCGCCGATCACAGCAGCAACTAAACAGGGAAATAACGCATTATGCTTAATCGTGCCAATTACTAAAACCTCTAACCCAAAGATCGTACCTGCTAAAGGAGTTCCAAAAACTGAGGCAAATCCTCCACTAAGTCCAGCCATCAATAAAATTTGGCGATCGCGATGCTGGAAATTAAAGATCTTTGTCAACTGATCAGCAAGAGAGGCTGCCATCTGCAAAGCTGTTCCTTCTCGACCTGCGGAACCTCCAAACAAATGGGTTAAAGTGGTTCCGAATAAAACCATTGGAGCCATCCGTAACGGAATAATCTTTTTGGAATTGTGGATCTCTTCTAGTAAAAGATTGTTACCCCCTTCTACGGATTTGCCATAACGATGATAAAGCCAACCACTCAAAAATCCGCCCAGTGGAAGTAAAGCAATAATCCACAAGTGAGCTTCTCGCCAATCGGTAGCCCATTCTAGAGATGCTAAAAGAGCAGCCGAACCACAACCCGAAAGAATGCCAACTATACAAGCAATCATAAACCACTTGCTAAGTTGGAGAATGACTGTTGTAAACTGCTTAAATTGAGATAAATATTGCATAGCAAAAGATTTGGGTTTACAGATTAATACCAAAGCAAAAAATGGCTGTGCCATTTTTTGCTTTTAAAACCCTTGCTGGGTTTGGTTTTTAGTTCACAAAAGTGTGACGACACTTTTGTGAACTAGTTCTGCATAGATTGCTCAGAGCGTGATTCCACTAAAATGACAGGGATGAGGCTCGTTTCCAGAACTGCTTGAGAAACGGAACCCACTAGCACCTGTTCCCAAGGTTGATGTCCTCGCTTGCCGATTACAATATCCGTTACTTTGCGAGATTCTGCCACCCGAAGAATCTCTTCGGGAACTGTACCTGACAGGCTTAAAAACTCATAGCGAATATCTGATAAGAGCCTTTGAGATTTTTCTTGCAAAAGTGCGATCACCTGTTGATCGCCAAGGTTATCCACATACAAAACAATCACCTCACCGTCACTACGCCTTGCTAAATCTGCGGCTTTAGTTAAAACATCTGTTGCTAGGGGCGACTCATCGACAGCAGCAAGAAAAACTGGACAACCCGAAATCGCTACTTTGGTGGGATCGACTTCACCGCGTTCTAGAAGTTTGGGAGCAAAGGTAGGAATCGCCCATGCCCCCAAAGGAGCAGTGACTAAAATCGAAAGTGCTGCGATCGCTAAAATTGTCTCACCACCAGCAAGCCCTTGCGCCAAAGGAATTGCCCCAATAGCAGCCTGTACTGTCGCCTTGGCTGAGTTGGCTGGCAATAAAAACAACTGCTCTTTCCATGTCCAATTACTCCCCACAGTAGACAGATACCAACCCTTAGTGGTGCAGAAAACTCATGGGAGTCTCAAGATGAGACAATGGTAATACGGGCAAATTCGATACGAAAATCTAACTTTTCGCGTTTAGCAATAGAAGCAGAGGCAGGAGGAGGATTAGTTCTAGGCAAAATCTGCAAAATAGGAAGAGATTTTTGTTGGTAAAGAAGAGTGTGAAGCTGACGGAGACCGAGTTGCAGAAAACTCAAGCCGCGATGATCGTGCCAATCAATCGCAGCCCTTTGCCCCAAACGCACCAACATTATGCCAAGAATTACAGCAATCAGGTTAGCCGTGGCAAGGAGCATAAATAAACAGGTAAGAGCTTGAGCATCACGGAGATGAGAGCTAACAACATTAAAAGCCGCCGACTTATAGTCTTTAAAATGGGGTTCGATTCCACCAAAGCGTTTGCCATAGAGAGCAAAAGTCTGTAATGAAGGGGGAATATCGCTAAGGACAGCCCATGAACCGTTAGCCATGTCTAGGTTAGCCGTCGCTAAATGACAATTAACATCACCGAGTACGGTGACATCGGGAACTAGATAAGCTTGCTCTGCGGGAGGTATCAGTTGTTCAACACGCTTGGTTGTACCTGTTGGCAGAGTCACTAGCAGATCGCTCTTTGCGCGAATTGCCCAAGACCAGTGATTTTGCTGTAACCATCGGATTAATTCCCCATGTTCAAAACCTCGGTCGGCAAGCAAGGTCACCGTACTTTGTGGCGGCAATAGAGAGCGTACTTGTTCTAAGACGGGACGATAATGTTCAAAGCCAACTGTAGCGCTGCCATGCTCTAGTACTACTTGAGCTAGAGTAATCGACCTCCCTCCCCAAATCAAGCATACTTCTATAAGACAGAATTTATCCCACAGTATACTTGTGTCTAAGGCTAGTTCCAACGATTCTCCTGCAAATGCTTGGAGAAAGTGCTTCACCAATGGGTTATCTGAGATCTTGCACCATTCCTGAAAGAGTTAAGTAGGAATGGGTTTGAGAATAATTTCAAACCCATGACGAGCAGCAATATCGGCACTAATTTGGAGATACCTAAGAAGTTTCAACCAAAGGACAGAAGGAAATAAAACGGAAAGTGTCAAATCACAGGTAGCTTTCCAGTCCAAGACAGGAGGACTCGACCATTGATCAATCCAATGGGCCAAAAGATAAGCAAGCAGAGAGAGGATAAGCCAACGATAAACACCAAGTTTTGTAGATTGCCCAAAACAATGCAAACCAAAGCGATGTTTGATGGTTTTGAAGAATCCCTCAATCGCCCAACGCTTACGACCTAACATCACCAGATAAGCACCAGAATAAGGATGAGAAGAGACAACAAAGCGTAACTCCCGTTTACTATCAGCTCTTTTGAGCCAAAACCAAGAGATCGTCAAAGGCTGAGTTAGCCCTTCTAGCAAAATTTGTTGTCCACGTTTGCCATGACGATAAAGTTGTTTGACTGTACGGCCATCTTGAAGTTTACGATTGTTGCGTACACCGACAACGATGCGCCAAGTCTTGGCGCGGACAGTATTGAAAAACTTCACCGTACTAAACTCAGTATCAGCAAGGACAATCACAGTCTTGCCTTGGGTTAGTTGCTTGGGTACTGTCCCCAATAACTTACAAGCTAAGTCAGAGGGACTGGGGTATCCTTTGCCGCGCCATACTCTAAAACTCCATGGTACGCGCCACTCTCCATAGACCAGATACAGTACAACCAGATGTAGTCCTCGCTTTCCGTTTAGTATTCTCACCCATGGGTCTGGTTCGTTTTGGGTGGGATTGCTCAAATGTAAAAACTTGCCGCTTTTTTCTAGGGTAGTCAAGTCTATCAGTATCTTTAATGGCACTTGTTTCGATGGGCGATGCTTGGCGATTTGTCCCAAAATAGCCTGCCGTGTTGACCGAATTACTGCTCTCGTTGACCAGTTATAGTGATTGAGAAATCGGCTGAGTGCACTCGCTGATTTTATCTGTGTATGTTCTGGATAAGGATGCCTTTGTGCTTCGAGAAATAGTCCTAGTATTGCATTGAGACTTGCTGTTTGATACACACTTGGCATCAAACACAGAAGACTATACACTAGCCCTTGGGCGTGCTTAACGATGCTTTCCATGCTCGTTATTTAATTTACTACTACGCCCTTTTTTTCACATTTCTGCTCTTTCTGCAACCCCTTTTCTTGAATGGTGCAAGATCTCAGTTATAGAATCTCTCGGCGATGATATGTGGATTATGCACAAAGTAGCTTAGTCTTTCCATCTGACTTCTGGCTTGGCACTCTCGATGGCTCAAATAGGGCAACCAATGACTCAGACTTGCCCTTCCTGATTGCAATATCGCGGCTACTGCCTCCGCAAATCCTTGGAGATGTCGCTTATCTTTTGGCTTGAGCCATTGACGCAGTTGTTCTTGTAGCTGAAGATATAGGTGGGGCATTTGTATAAGATCTTTTGTTGAGGAACTTGAGTATCTCATCTCTTGCCCTTTTTATTCCTCTTGTCTCATTTTGAGATTCTATGCCTGTCAACCCTTTCCAGACTTTTCTGCACCACTAAGGATACCAACCAAGCGATCGCCCAATCAAAGTTCCAATTCCTAATATCAAAAGCCCTACTAGCAGATTATTTCCTAAAACATTCAGTTGAATACTTGCTCCTAGTAGCACAAATAAAATTATTAGGACTTACGCAAGAGCCATAGGGATAGAAGGATGCTTGAGTTGGGATTTTAAATAATCAGACAAAAGTCCAAATTTAAGTTGGTAGATAGTGTTACCAACTTGAAAAGCTAAACGCTTAAGATGATGCCAAACAAGCATGGCACAGGCGATATGATTACGCTGAATTCTGGACTTGCGGCACTGGCAAGCCTGAATACCCGTCAATTGTTTGAGTTCACGATGAAATTCCTCAATATTCCACCTAATGGAGCAAATAGCTTGTGCTTCAGGGGTATAGTCTTGAGTTAAGTCGTTAGTCACGACATATTCTGTCCTGCTGGAAGAAACAGTGACCCAGAATAGTTTCACCTTTTTGTCTTTGGGGAATTTATTGATTTTGATCAATTTCCCCTGCAATAATTCTTGCTCAGACCAAGTTAGCTGGTCAATCCGCTTATATTTTTCTACTCCACCACTATCATCGACTAAACGATTCGACTTGAGTGGACAGTAATAGATCTTACCGAGGTTATCAATTTCTGCCATTAATCTTTGCGTGGCATACCAACTATCCATCAACACGGTTTGAAAGGGTAGTTGTTTGCTATAGACTAATCCTTGCAACATATCGGATACATGGTCTAGTTTGCTTTTACCATCGCCTTTGGGGTCATAAATCCGATAGTCTACTAGCCAAAATTCATGCCGTTTGAAATTGACATAGATACAGGTGACTATCCCGATTCCTTGGACAACTCCATGCTCGTTACCACTGTATTGTCTTTGTGCCATCTCAATCTGCTTAGCATGACGTTTGTCTAAAACTGTGTCATCAAACAGCACGTACATGTACTTGGCTTCATCGGTAACGATAGTTGGTTCTACATTTTGCCAGAGTATCCTTGGGGTTAGTTTTTGTCCTCTCATGTATCGGTTGATTTGGTCGTGACTGTATCCCTCTATGTGTTCAGCTAAGTTTGTGATCGTATAGTTTATCTGGCTACTCAGTAGATACTGGCAATAGTCTAAGGTGCTAAATTTCTTTGACATTTGGCTTTGCCTAACTCTTCTTCTTTTTTACCTCTTTTTGCGCGTTGCGTAAGTCCTAATTATTTCGGCGATCGTCCATAAACTATCAAAACCACCTCGTAGTCTGCGAGCTAGAGGTGCATCTAGTTCTATTAAGAAAAATCCCATCGCCATCACTGCCAAATAGCCAGAAAAAACAGGGATATGCTCAGCTAGAACTACCAACCACAGGGCAATACTTGCGGCAACTAAAGAATCTTGAACTGCATTTTGAGTCCATTTCTGCTTGATTAATAGCGATACCAGCATTCGAGCCGATGCCCATCCCATTAATACACCTAGTACGATTTGGATGATGATTTGCAAAGGTAGTAACTGCCAAGGACTAAGGGTAATCCCGAACAATGTAATTCCTGTCGCTGAGCCTTGGGCTAAGAATGATAGCAGTAGGCTAAACACCAACAATAGCAATACATCTGACAAAGCACTGCCCGTGAGAATCGCATCGGGAATCCCTTTGGTTACTCCCCATCCCAAGCTTTTCAGTCGTAGCATCGCGGGTACGATGACAGCAGGAGATTCTGCGCCGATAATGCAGCCTAGTAATAGCCCCGTTAAAAAATCAAACTGAAGTAACCACATCGTCGCAAAGGCGATCGCGATCGCTTCACAAGCAGCAGGTAAAAATCCCAATCTTAAGGCTACCGTTCCTTGTTGAGCTAATTTTTCACGATCAAGTCCCAGCCCTGCTTTCATCAAAATCACCATCACAGCGATCATGCGAAGGGACTTAGCCTCACCCAGCACTTCGGGACTAATTACATTGCCTACTTGCGTTCCTAAAAGAACGCCTACCAGTATCATGCCAACAAGGGCAGGGATTTGCAGCCGTCGAGCGATCTGCCCGACAAAGAAACCCATCACCAAAATCCAAATAATATTTTCTAACATCACGTCACGTTGATCTTGAAATGTTGAGCGTGACTTGTAGAGGAAAGATTGATCTAGGCATCCGCGCAGTCCTACCCTTCCGCCACAAGTCGGAATAAGTAGGAGCCATCAGCCTTTTAAACGTTACAAAAAACAATCGATAACGCAAAGCGGTTTCGGCAAGCTCCATTGCCATCTCTATTTTTATACCATTGAGTGAGACAAAAAATGTAGAGGTAATTCATGAATTACCTCTACATTTTTCAAAAGAAACCTAATGAACGCCAAGATTCCCACTTTTTTCTAAATTTGCAAATAGTCTTTATACCAAACCACAAAATGGCTAGCCATTTTGTGGTTTTAAAACCTTTACCAGCAATTCTCATTGTGAACCCGATTTGGGTGTTTCCAATGCCTTCGGCGTTGGAAACACCCAAATCGGGTTTTTGAAAGCCCGCCGTTCACAGGCTTTCAAAAACCCGATTTTTATAATGAGAATTGCTGAACCTTTACTGGGTTTGGTTTTTACAGCAAATACCGATCAAACCCACTACAAAACAACCTACCGAAAAGGCTCAAAGCAGATGCCACAATGATGAAACCAATTAAGAGCATCCTCATCAGTAATAGCATTAATAGCCATAGTGATAGCTGAATCAAGAGCCTCAATTGTACGAGCTTTAGCAGAGCGAATAATTTCGGCTCTTCTGGGTTTGAGGGGATTAATGTATAATGAAGCACAAAGATAAGTGGTGACAGGTATGGACTTGTATCTAGATAGGTTGCTAAATTTACCCAACACAACCGTTGAAAGTTTTACGGAAGAAGAAAATAAAATCACCCTAAAGTTGAGATTTTTACAGGATGAAATTACTTGTCCGCATTGTAATACGCATGGTGGAAAATTAAAACAAAATCGACCGATATTGATTCGAGATTTGTCAGTATTTGGGAAAATAGTTTATTTAAATACGCCGCGCCGCCAATTTTATTGTCAACATTGTCAAAGACATTTTACGGAAAAGTTACCCTTTGTAGACTGGGAAAGACGATACACACAAAGGTATGAGGAGTATGTTTATCAACGAGTACAAAGTGCGAGTGTGGAGCAAGTAAGTCGAGATGAATATTTGAGTTGGGATCAAATACAAGGGATTTTCAATCACCAATTTTCTCTAAAAAAAAAGATGATTGGAAAGAAGTAAAACGAGTGAGTATTGATGAAGTGAGTAAACGCAAAGGACATAAAGACTTTGTGACAGTCGTATCAAGTATTGACGCAGGAGCATTACTAGAAGTAATTGATAGTCATAAACAAGATGACATCATTGAAGTCCTGAAGCAGCAACCGATTGAGATAAGGGAAAAAGTAGAGGAGGTTAGCATTGATATGTGGGGAGGCTTTCCCAAAGTTGTCAAAGAAGTATTTCCAAATGCGAAAATTGTCATCGACAGATTTCATGTTATGCAGCCACTAATCAAAGAGTTAAATCAACTGCGTCAAAAAGCTAAAATCAAGATTAAAGGTAGTCGATTTATTCTACTAAAGAACAAGGTAGACTTAACAGAAGAAGAAAAAGTGAAGTTAGAAAATGTCTTGAAATGTTCTAAACGCTTGCGACTAGCTTATAATCTCAAAGAAGACTTTAGAAGTATTTTTGAGACTTGTAAAACTCCTGAAGAGGGTCAGAAACAATTAAAAGAATGGCTTCAAAAAGCTAAAGCTGTTTATGGCGCAGTTTTGGAAACCATTCGTAATCATCTTGATAATATTTGTAACTACTTTTTAAATCGTACATCTAGTGGTGTGATGGAGGGACTTAATAATCGTATTAAATTAATTAAACGACAGGCTTATGGTTTTTTAAATTTTTTAAATTTTCGTTCTAGATTATTAGCTTGTCTTTCTCATTAGATTTACTTATCCCCTTAAACCCAGAAGACCCATAATTTCTTTCAACTTTGACCAACATAACTCGATTGGCGATAAATCAGGGGAATAAGGAGGTAGGAACTTAACCTTAGCACCGACAGATTCAATTAGAGTTTTCGCAATTTCAGCGTAATGCACAGGTAAATTATCCATAACGACAATTGCCCCAGCCCATAATTGAGGCAATAATATTTTCTCAATGAAGACTAAGAAAATCACGGTGTTGAGACCACCTGTAAAAGTCATCGCAGCAATCAACCCTTCATCACTCATGGCTCCAATTAAAGTGATGTTTTTGCCTTTGTTACCTGGACGATCATCATATATCCTCCCTCCTCCTTCACATCTACCATAAAGCCTTATCATCGCTAGATTTAGCCCTATCTCATCAATGAATACAAGGTTTTTGACATCTATCGTATCTAGCCAACGACGAAACTCATAACGCAATTTTTGCACTCTTTCTGTGGCTTGTTCGCTGGCTACTAGAGTTTTTTTTTTGCGCCCTAGTTCTAATCGTTTAACTGTACGACTCAATGCCGATACGCTGACTTTGATTCCGTTGCTTTCTTGTAGATTGTCTTTTATCTCTCGTAGATATATATCATTTTGTCTTTTAACAATTGTCTTTACTAATTCTTCATCTTTTCCTTTGATTTTCGACCGCCGATCTCCTCCTTGGGGTTTTGCTGCTATTTCATTTGTTTCTCGATACCGACGCAAAAAATCTCGAACAAATGACAAGCTTACTTTAAATCGTTTAGCTATGCCTCTCTGCGTATTTTCTTTGTTTTCCCAAGCACTTAATATCTTTTTTCGTAAATCTAGCGAATATGCTGCCATATGTAATCTTTCCTTGATAATACTTTTAGCTTATTAGACTTGTGGCGGGTTTGATCGGTATTTGCTGTAATAGCAATCACACCATCACTAAATGCTTCTAATCTACCTTTATTCATTGGCGTATACTCTCCTCTAGGCTTAGTGCAAATCTAAGATACTCCTTTCCAATCCAAGAATTAGTGGTGCGGCGCAGAGCGCCGTATCACTAATTCTTGGATTTTACTGTCTATTTTTTAATGCTGGAAGGGATTAGACTCAATAATAGATCGAACAAGTTATAAGCGATCGCGTGGAAGGCGATCGTTAAGTACCTAGAAGCATAATGGTTATAGTTCCCAAAATGCTTTTTTCTTTTTGGATTTAGTTTTTGGCTGCTCCCAAAATTGAGGTGTGTATGGCTTAGAAAAAACTGGTTCCTCGTTTTCTTCTGGATTAAAACATGCCCACCATGACATACTTTCATGGATATTATCTAATGATTTTCTAGATAGATTTTCTCTAAGCCGAGTAAGACATTTTTCTACATTATCTTCCTCCAATATCTTTTGAATTGTTTCAAGATCTGTCCACATCTCTTCAATTAAGCCCTTGTCAAAAGCTTCCTTAATCTTATCCATCAACTCTTCAGGATAAAGGTCGCAGATGTCACAAACTAGTTGACTATGAAAACATGAATCTTCAGGAGCCTCATCACCAGTAAGCAATCCACCAAAGAAAGAGAATGCTTCTTCTCTAGTAATTAGACCTTCAACCACTGCATATACCATCGCAGTAAGTGCTGAACCACGACTAAATTCATAAGCATTTTTGTTTTGAATAAGACTTTTAATTCCTTCCAGCGAGCCTCCACAAGTTCGTAATAAAATTACTGGTAAATCTTCTGTGGTTGTATCGCCAAACAGATCGTCTGGAAGCGGATCAGGCAAACTAAATAAATCAACAATTACCTGATGAGCTTTAGGTTCTTGAAAATGCCCCAACAGCATCAAGGCATAAGTATAAGCAAAATAATCGACATCTTCTGCATATTTTTGTGGATCTTCTCTGACTTTTTCAAGGATCGCAATGAGATGAGGAGTGATTTCTTCTTTGTGGCTTAAAGCTGCTTCAATATGTTCGCGCTTATATTCACCATCATAAATTTCAAACCCAGCCAAAATTTCGTTTATATTCATTTGCCTTACCTCAAATATTTTTTATAATTTGCGATGCTCAATTGTATGAGATAGCTATGATTTTATCTACCTTGATTTAGCTTTTTTTCTTGCGAAGCTTTTAGAGTAATAGGCTAAGGCTATAATTGCTCTAAAAGCTTTGTGTTACAGCAATTGTCGAGCAAACGAGCCACAAGAAAAAATTTGAAAGAGTTGCTTCACAAATCTTTCAAATTTTTTCTTGGTTTGGGTTTGAACGCACAGCGCTGTAAAAGAAGCTTTCAATGTCATGAGAAGTTTAAGCCCTTAGAATCCATGAAAATTAATGCCAATCTGTCTACAGAACTCCTCAACTACTATCGCCAGATTAGTACAGAAGTATTTACGGTAGTTGACTTAGAGACAACGGGAGGAAAGGGCGATCGCGATCGCATTATCGAAATTTCTGTTCTTCAAGCTACGCTCAAAGACGGAATTCGGCAAATATCTACTGACTTAATCAATCCTCAAATCCAGATACCTGAACAAATCGTCAGATTTACAGGTATCTCGCAGCATATGGTTGCTGATGTTGATGGCAGCGATCAGATTCTGCCTAAATATTTGCCAATGCTCCAATCTGGCGTTCTTGTTGCTCACAATATTGGCTTTGACTATTCTTTTCTCAAAGCTGAATATCAAAGACTAGGTACTGAATTTATCGCTCCTCAACAACTTTGCACGGTCAAGCTATCAAGACTCTTATTGCCACACTTGCCATCGCGATCGCTGCCTAAGTTAGTCAAACATTATGACTTTAATGTTGGTAAGTCGCATCGAGCTGAATCCGATGCGATCGCTTGTTGGTTACTTCTAGAAAAGCTATTGACTCAACTACTCAATGCCAAGGACGTTGAGATCTTAAATCTCTTTGGGCAGCAATGGCTCTCTGGGGAAGATATTTCTGTGATTTTGCAACTTCCGCTCAGTCAAGTTGAAGAGCTTTTGGCAGATCCGACAATCAAATCACGGTTTTCAAGCCGTAGGCAAATAAATCGGTAGTCCTAAAAAGGAAAGGACGCACACGGAGGTAAAGAATCGTTGTAATGATGAATAAAATTCCAAATGGCTCCAATGTGATTTTCCAATTTCTTAGAAAAAGATAAGGTCTTTCTAACTAGTCTTGATACTCGTTGACGTAACGTACAGTTGAATCTCTCAATATAGTTGGTCTTTCCCGTTTCTTTCCCGACAGCCCTATGACGTTTGCTGGGCAGGACAACTGGATAAGACGAATAGAAGTCAGTATAAATAACCGCACATTGGCGATAGACGCTAGGCAACGATTCCCATAACTTCTGAGCTGATTCACCAGTGCGATCGCCTATATAACAACCGACAATTTCACGAGTCTCGGCATCAATGGCAAGCCATACCCACTGTTTATTGCCTTTGTCGTCCACAAAAGACCACAATTCATCCATCTGTATGGTCAAACGGCGTTTTGGTTTTGGTTCTACCTCCACCTGCTGAGGAACGTTTTCATATTTATGATTGACGTAACTTTGCAACCATCTCTCTGACACCTTGAGGACTCTGGCAATTCCAGCTAGTGGGATTTTTTCTAGTAGTAGTTTCTCAAGAAGGTCATAAGTGTCTTGGGTACGCTCTGAAACTCTCTGCCACTGTGGATTTTCTACAAATTGACGACCACAGTCCCGACATTTATAATTTTGTTTTCCATGTCGTGTACTGCCGTTTTTTACAACGGATACGGACTGGCAGGATGGACAGGATGGCCTTGCTTCTGACATTACTTTACTTTGTATCAACTATCTGGATATTTTCCTACATCCTTTCCTTTTTAGGACTACCAATAAATCTATACCAACGAAAAGAGATAGAAGCTTTAGCGAATAAAATTACACCTTTACGGGTTTGGTAAGTACCTGTGCCATAACATAGTTATCGGGTAAGGAGCTTATAATTGCGTGCTGTCTGGCAATCGGACTGAATTTGAGCTTTGAGAGCATCAAGCGAATCAAACTTCCGTTCAGGTCGAATAAATCTGATTAAGTTTACGCTTAGTTCTTGATCGTAGAGATCGCCTTGCCAATCAAATAAATGTACTTCTACCGATCGCTGATCGCCATCCACAGTTGGGCGCAATCCAATATTCATCACCCCTAATACTTGCGCTGGGGCTTGTGTTGCTGCGTCAGGATTCTTTATCATTGCTTGGATTGCGTAAACCCCATCACGGGGTAAACACTTTTGGGTAGGAATCTCTAAATTTGCAGTTGGAAAACCAATTGTGCGCCCTAATTGCTTTCCCTGCACTACCCTGCCCACAAGGTTGTAAGGACGACCAAGCAGTGAATTAGCTAAATCAATTTCACCTTGGGCTAAAGCTGTCCGAATATTGGAGCTACTTATGCGCACGGGTGGCTGCTCGAGATCGCCAAAACTCATCGTCTGCTCTGGAATGACCGTGAGGCGATCGCCCCAAATATTTTGCAGATCGCTAATATTTCCTTGTCGTTTCTGCCCGAAGTGAAAATCAAAGCCGACGCTGATTAATTCGACTTGGAGCGAGTCAATTAAAATCTTCTGGATAAATTCGGCGGCAGTTAGCTTGGCAAGTTCAGCGTCAAAGGGTAGCAAGACTAATTGCTCGACACCGAGAGATTTCAGCAAGGCTACTTTTTCATCAAAGGGAGCAAGTAGTGATCGCGATCTTTGGCTAAAAAATTCTTGGGGATGCGGCGAAAAGGAAACGACTGTGCTCGTTAAATTAGGATGGCGATCGCGCAAAGATATCGTCAAAATTGGCGCAATCACACTACGGTGTCCCACATGTACGCCGTCAAAGTTACCAAGGGCGATCGCAGTGGGACGAGAAATTTGGGTTGGGTCAAAAATTACTCTCACGCTTAACATTTTGACACAATAGAAACAAAAAAATATTAGTCATTCGAGGTAATTACAATTACATTCATGTGGCGGCGCAAAGCGCCGCCACATAATTACGCAAAAACCTACTTTTGCCGCAATTATCGTTGTATCGGTGATATAGCAATGGTCAGCTAATGGGGAATAAGTTCTGAGATCTCCATTTCATGCCTATGAAAAAGCAAATACATCGATTACGCTTTAACTGTCCAGATCTGCTTTTGGGAAGTTAAGATTTTGGTGATCGCTTATATCCTCAAGAATAGATTAATTAGAGAAAGGAATAGAGTAATTGGAAGATGAGGCGAAAGGCTGCCATGAGAGCGATCGCACTAAAGCCTGCAACTCCACAATATTGAGCAATCTCGATCCAGTTTGGAAAACTCTGAAATTGAGAGATTTTCCCAAAGGTTTGCACGCCCCAAACTATAGCAAGGCTCAACAAATTTACGAATACAAATAGGTCTTTATTATCAAGAATGGAACTAATTCTGAGCAGAATCACACCAAGCAATACGGCAGCAAAAGTAATTAAATTTGCAGGTGAGCCGATTAAGGCTAGCCCGACCGTTGTGCTTACTTGCCATAGCAACATCGCTTCGACACCAATCAAAAAAGCCGCAATGAATTGAATCTTAATTGGTGCTGCTAATAGCCAAGGCGTTTTCTGCGATCGCTGTGCTACAGGCTTAGGAACCGAAGGTGCAAAATTAGGAAGTGGTGCAGGTGGAGGGACTTGGATACTGGTCTGATGTGCCGATTGCACTGGTGGGGTTTGTATTGGAGTGCTTTGTATTGGAGCGCTTATCGATTGCTGTACTGATATTTGAGAATTGAGGGCTTGGAGGACATCAGCTGACGAAGAAAAGCGATCACTGGGAGCCGTCTCTAACATTTTATGTAAAACATTATTAAGATGTGGACTTAGCGTAACAAAGCGATCCCATTTCCATGTGTTGTAATTTACATCAAATAATTCGTCGGGATCTTTGCCAGTTAGCAAAAATAGGCAAGTTACCGCAAAGGCATAGAGATCGGTAGCGGGAAATACTGTATCACCCCGCATTTGTTCAGGTGCGCCATAGCCTGGGGTAAAAATACCCGTGGATTTTTGACCTTGAGCGGCTCCAGCTACTTGTTTAACCGCGCCGAAATCCAGCAAAAAGTAAGTTTGATCAAGCTTGCGCACCATGATATTTGAGGGTTTGATATCACGATGGATCGAGCCTTTGTCATGAATAAATGTCAAAACAGGCAACAGGCTTTGCATGATTTCTAAAACATCCGCCTCCGCGATCGCGCCATGCTGCTCCACAATTTGCTCTAAGGTAAAGCCATCAACAAATTCCTGCACTAAATAAAAAAATTCATCCTGTCCCGACTGCACCTCAAAGTATGCAAGCATGTCAGGAATTTGTGGATGAGTCCCCAAATCTTCTAAAACGGTAGCCTCTCGCTCAAACATTTGCTTGGCGATTGCCATCTGAGAACTAGTTAACCCCACGGGTTGCAAAAGCTTCACCACGCAGCGTTTCATCGCAGGCGTATAGCGATCGCGGGCAAGAAAAGTCGCACCAAAACCACCCTGTGCGATCGGGCGTTCAACTATATAGCGTCCTCCCAGCAGTAAAGGCATCCCGCAAGCAGTACAGAATTTTTGAGCGATCGTTTTGAGCGTATTGCCGCTATCAAGATCGGCAAAAGCATTTAAAGGCTTGGTACAATTCGGGCGTGTGCAGTAAATATCCACGTTAGTACTGTATTTTTGGCATACTGTATTAGAGTCTACCTAAGTTTCTCCCTCCTGCGCCCATGAGTTCCAATTTTTTGCTTCATCTCAACCCTGCTCAACAAAAAGCCGCAAGCCATTTGCATGGTCCAATGCTTGTGGTCGCAGGGGCAGGCTCAGGAAAAACAAGGACGTTGACCTATCGTATTGCCAACTTAATGCTCAATCACGGTGTTGCACCTGAGCAAATCCTAGCTGTGACCTTTACAAATAAAGCTGGTAAGGAAATGAATGAACGAATTCAATCCTTGTTAACTCAAGAGGTAGTTCAAAGGGAATTAGGCAAAACTTTAAGCGAAATCCCTGACTGGGAACAGGACAAACTTCGTAAAAAAGTTTATAAGCAATATATCAATAGTTATGCCCAAGATGGACTATGGATGGGAACTTTCCATAGCATGTGCTGTCGAATTTTGCGCCTTGATATTGATAAATATAAAGATAGCAACGGTCGCAGTTGGGCAAAAAACTTCTCGATTTTTGATGATTCTGACGCGCAATCGTTAGTTAAAGATATTGTCATCAATCAGCTAAACCTTGATGAAAAGAAATTTGAGCCAAAATCCGTACGTTTTGCGATCGGCAATGCCAAAAATAAAGGCTGGACTCCCGAAGAATATGAGGCTCAGAGTGATGATTCGTCTTTCCGTAAGCGTGCGATCGCACAGGTCTATAGTCTTTACCAAAATCAGCTAGCCACCAATAATGCTCTCGACTTTGATGATTTAATCTTTTTGCCAGTGCGCCTATTCAAGCAAAATCCTGAAGTTCTTAACTACTGGCACAATCGCTTTAAGCATATTCTTGTTGATGAGTATCAAGACACAAACCGCACTCAATACGATTTGATTCAGTTACTCTCCACTAATGACAAAAAGCCGACTTGGGAAAATCGTTCCATTTTTGTCGTCGGTGATGCTGACCAATCAATTTATAGTTTCCGCTCTGCTGACTTTACGATCTTGATGGAATTTCAAGATGCTTTTGGCGATCGCTTGCCCGATGCCCATACAGACACAATGATCAAGCTAGAAGAGAACTACCGTTCCGTTGCTAATATTCTCGAAATAGCCAATCAACTGATTGACCATAACACGCAGCGTATCGATAAAGTCCTGAAAGCCACCAGACCCGACGGAGACTTGATCGAGTTATTCCGTGCCGATGACGAAGTTGACGAAGCCCAGTTTGTGATCGAGCAAATTCGCCGCGTTAAGACCAAAACACCTAGCGCCAATCTTGGACATTTTGCGATTCTCTATCGGACTAATGCCCAATCCCGTCCTTTTGAAGAAATGCTAGTGCGATGGAATATTCCGTACAAAGTCGTGGGTGGTTTACGCTTTTACGATCGCAAAGAAATTAAAGATGTTCTTTCCTATTTGCGCCTGTTATCCAATCCCTCTGACACCCTTGGCTTGATGCGAATCATCAATGTTCCTAAACGCAGCATTGGCAAGGCAACTCTCGACAAGCTCCAACAAGCTGCCCAAGAACTCAGCGTCCCTATCTGGGACATCATCAGTGATGAAACTACGGTTAAAACTCTAGCAGGGCGATCGGCGAGGGGAGTTCTCTCTTTTGTGGAACTGATGCAAAAATGGCAAGCTAAAGTTGCAACCACTCCTGCGGCAGATATCATTCAGGGTATTCTCGCCGAATCGGGCTATGTCGATGAACTAAAAGCTCAAAGTAATGATGAAGCCAACGATCGTATTGCTAACTTACAAGAACTATATAACGCAGCACTACAGTTTGCGGAAGAGAATGAAGATGCTTCCCTTGATGCTTTCTTAGCTAATGCGGCTTTAGCATCTAGCCTTGATGACAGCAGCGAGAATGCTGATAAGGTCACCTTGATGACGCTCCATGCAGCTAAAGGTTTAGAATTTCCCGTGGTCTTCCTCGTTGGTCTAGAGCAAGGCTTATTTCCTAGCTTCCGTTCCATTAACGATCCGATGGCTTTGGAAGAAGAGCGTCGTCTCATGTATGTGGGCATCACTCGCGCCCAAGAGAAGTTGTTTCTCAGTCATGCACAAGCCCGTCGTCTCTATGGCAATCGCGAATATGCTATTCCCTCTCAATTCCTTGCAGAACTTCCCAAAGAATATCTCACAGGACATGGTATCGATAAGTTTATCAGCAAGGCAAGTCAACGGGCTGAAGCCACTAGTGTTAAAGGTTCGCTCAGGTCTGTGCCTCCCGTCAAGGTAAATGCTGTTAAGCCTAAGCCCCGTATTGATTGGCAAGTAGGCGATCGCGTGATGCATGAGAAGTTTGGCGAAGGTCAAGTTGCTAATTTGCTAGGCACTGGTGACAAGATGTATTTAGCTGTTGCTTTCGCAGGGCAAGGCAAAAAAATCATCGATCCCAAACTTGCGCCAATTCAGAAAGTCTAGATATTGTCAGAGCGAAGCCTGTGCAACATCATATGGATACATGTTCCAAATGCGTTAGTGGCTGCCAATTGCGAATATTCTCAAACAGGGCAAGATAACCATTAGTATTTGGGTGCAAACCATCCTGACTTATGCGATCGCGCATCCATGTTAGCCCCCGTTCTTGCCATATATCGAAGATATCTAAGTACCTGGACTTTAGACTAAAAAGAAGAAAAGAAAGGCAGGAAGTGAATGTCACAAACTGCCAAAAGAGCAATGATCAATAAACCAAATTGACATTGACTACTATGATTTTCCAAAAATTACAAGAATTTCGCAAGTCGATATATGAATACCTAGGAACAGGAAAAGATGCAGTATTTGAATTAATGGATGCCGTCCTGACAAGTCCGAGCATTAGCTCGTATGTGAGTCTGTCAATGAATCCATTATTTCGGCGAAAATGGTCAAGTATTTATGAGGGACTGCGCGATAGCCGACCAGCAAGAGGAAAGTTGATGAAACTAATGGTGCAAGAGATCCCAACCGAAGAGCAACCTTGTCTGGCTGGAGATAATAGCGTGTGGTTGCGACCAGATGCGGAAACGCTGAAGGAAAGAGGATTCCATCATGGCAAAGACGAAAGTATCGGCGTAGGACAAAGCTACAGCACGTTGGCGTGGATTCCCGAAGCAAGTGGGAGTTGGGCGCTACCGATAAAACATGAGCGGATCACCAGTTTCGAGACTCCTGTGAGTAAAGCTGCCTTCCAACTCAAACAAGTCACAAAGCAGTTAAGCGTACGCCCCCTAGCTGTCTATGACCGAGGATATGGGAATGCAAGTTTTGTGAAAGCAACAGCGAATATTGAGGCGGATTTATTACTACGTTTGGCATCTAATCGCTGTGTTTGGGGAGTTCCGTCTGCCTATAGCGGTCGTGGTGCACCTTGTAAACATGGGCATAAATTCAAACTGAATGCCCCAGAAACTTGGGCTGGGGCAGCCACCACTATAGAAATTACAGACCCAAAAATAGGTCGGGTACGGGTAACTTATTGGCGTGACTTTCATTTCCGTACTTCTCCAGAAAGACCGATGCAGATTTTTAGAATTGAGGTGATTGAACCCTTGGGGCGCAACCGTAAGTTTCAGCCCATGTGGTTGGCTTGGTTGGGTAAAACTATGCCTGCTTTGGAAACTCTTTGGTTAAAATACTTGCGTCGCTTTGCCATAGAGCATTGGTATCGTTTTGCCAAGCAACGGTTACATTGGACTCTGCCCCAGATTACCTCTACTCAGGCGGCTGAGCGTTGGAGTGCTTTGATGCCTTTAATGACTTGGCAACTTTGGTTCGCTCGTCTCGATTGTGTTGATGCTCCTTTACCTTGGCAGTCTCCTCAGGATAATCTTGCTCCTGGTCGTGTCGCTCAATCATTTGCGGTAATTATTGCCGCGATTGGTACTCCTGCAATCCCTCCTAAACTACGCGGTAAATCGCCCGGACGCTCCTTAGGCGATCGCCTTCCTCCTCGTATTCGCTATCCGACTGTTAAAAAACACGCCTCAAAAAGAAAGAAAACTGAAAAGACTCCTGCGCCAACCCATCCAATTGCCATTTAGGTTCTGCTTCTCTTCTCAATTTTGAGCTGGATTTTGCTATTGCAAGCTCCTGCTCAATTTTCTCGTGTCTTTTGGTTCCTCTCTCATACCTGCCCATTAGTCCAAACTAAAGTTGAGAACCCACATAAGGCTGGCTTTCAAAAAACTAAAATCAGTTTTAAAAGAAATAGAGTTGCTGTGCAAAGCGCAGCAACTCTATTTCTTTTAACGTCGATAATTAGTGATGTACGGCTTTGCTGTGCATCACTAATTATTGACTAGGGGCGTAGGTTCGACGCTACATTGAGATGGTGTTTTAGTACTATCGCAACCCATGATTTTTTTGATCAGCTTACGTAGTTCCAATGCTTCTTGATATGTTGGCTGTTCTTTCAGTACTTTCTCAACAGCATAGAGAGATTCACTATAACGTTTTGCACGGTATAAGGTCGCAGCTAAAGCATATTGAGTATCAATTCTTGCAATGCCTCCCCACAAATTGTTTGCTTTTAGAGAGAGAGAATAAGCACTGATCGCTTCCGCATCTTTATTTAGGTCGTATAAAATCACGCCCCGATTGTGCCATACTTCAGAGAATCCACCTGATAAATCTATAGCCGTTTGGTATGCTTGTAACGCTTCTTCCTTACGGTTTACTTTCCTAAGCACATTTCCCTTCTTATACCAAGAGGCATAGTCATCAGGCTCAATAGAAATAACCCGCTCATAGGCTAATATTGCCTCTGGATAAAGTTGCAAAGCCGTTAATGCATCAGCCTTCCCAAACCAAGCATTTGTATAATCAGGCTTTTGAGCAATCAACTGCTCAAAAGCAATTAACGCTTTTTTGTTTTTGCCTTGATCGAGCAATCGAATGCCATCAATAAAAGCCTCATAGAAATTTTCACTACTCTTGTCTTCAATAAGGTTTATATGAGGGTTGCTACGACGAATTTTTTGACCACGTTCAAAAGCCTGAATCGTGTCCTGATAGCTGCCTAGTCTTGATTTTGCCTCAGCTTGCGCGTAGTAGACTAAATAGTCTTGAAGGCTGATTAAATCTTTAGACGTGATGTAGGGAGTATTGGGAGAGAGTAAAACAGCGCGGCGGTAAGCGGTTCTAGCTTCTTCATAGCGTTCTAATCGGAATAACGCTAGCCCTTTAAAAAACCAGACAAAACCATATTTGGGATTAATCTTGATAGATTGCTCTAAAGATACGATCGCCTCTTCATAGCGCTTGAGATCAACTAATGCTGTGCCGCGATTAAACCACCACAGATAGTAGTCTTCAGCTTTTGCACGAGGCTCAACGCGATCAACAAAGATCGCACCTGGACTAATTTGCAAGGCTTTATCGTAGGACGCGATCGCCTGCTCAAATTTTTTGAGTCCAACCAAGGCTAAACCGTGATTGTTCCATAATTCTGGATCTTTGAGTCCGCGTTCATCTTGCAAAGCAATTTCAAAACAATTGAGGGCTTCGTTAAAGCGTTTTTGCTTAAGAAAAATGTTGCCAAGTAGTTTGTAATTTCCGGGATGCTTAGGCGTTGAGCCAATATTACAGGGCTGCGTTTGACTATGAGCTGGTTGAGTGGTGAATCCAAAAAAAAATTCAAATGTGCAACCTGATAAAATCAAGCAATAAGTTAATGACCGAAGAATTAGAGAGTGAAAAGTCATGATTTTTATTGTTTGAGCAGATAAATTTGGGGATAAATTGTGATTTGAAGTTTTAGTTTTAGAGGGATTCTACTGAGCAACGCGTGGTGCTGGTGGTAGTGGTGGAGATGGCTTTTCAGCGGGAGGAGTATATGTTTCATCAGGAGGGGTATATGTTTCAGTAGGCATAGTGCGGGGAGTATCCACATTTGGCAAGGGAGATGCGACAGATTGAGATGTTGGCGCAACAACAGTAGAGCTAGCTAGTTTTTGTTTCGCTTCTTCCACAATTTCCTTGCCACGCGACTGCCAATAAGGAGTTGGCGAAATACCTTTGACAGTATCGATCGCTATTTGCCATTTTTCTTCTTTTGTTGCTTTCTCTGCTTTTTGGATAAGGGCACTATTGTTCTTAATATCTTTCTCCCACTGAGCCAAGAGTTGATCAGCTTTTGAGCGCATACGACTGTCAAGAGGGATCGCTTGTAACATCGTTTTTGATTCTATCAAATCACCTGCATTTTCATATTTGTCTTTGGCTAAGGAGATTAATTTATCTACGTCATCATCAGCTTTTCTCTCCTCGTCAGTAAGTGCGATCTCATTAGTAAGTATGGTCTCTTTATCTTTTAATTGATCTACAGCAATGGCAAGTTCTAAATTTTTCTTCTCAATATCAGCAGATTTGGATCGTGCATAAAAATATGCTCCAAATGCACTACTTACAATAACTCCAACACCTAAAATTATGGTAAGTAATTTTCGCGTTATATATTTGGCAGTTTCTTGGGGTTGATTTTTAGAAATATTTGCTTTTCTGTAAATTTGAGTGTTAGAAAAGTTTATCTTATGTTTTTTTGTTTTATGACTATAATTTGATTCTGAATTTACTTGTTCTGAATTTACTTGTTCTGAAGAAGGTGATTCAGTAGATAACGGAATTGGCGATGATGGTCTTGGCGACAGAATTTTAAGGAGGTTAGGCGACAATAATAACGTGCCGTAATCGCTAGTTAGAGAGGTGATCGTAGCTTCGGAAGGATTAATAATTGGCTGAAGAGATTTCAACATTTGTCCTGCATTGTCATAGCGCAAGTCAGGTTCAGCCAAGAGAGCAATATTTAGAATTTGCATAAACTGATCGCTAACATTGCAAAGCTGTTGCCAGTTCCATGTATCGTTTTGTGCTTTTAGTGCTTTGGGTGGAAAGCCTGTTAGCAAAACTATGATTACAACAGCAAGAGCATAAATATCACCTGTGGGTGTAGCTTGGTTCGTTTGCAATACTTCTGGCGCTAGATAAATGGGATTATTGGTTCCATTTGCACTCAGCAGTATAATCTCCATACGACTGTAATCATAGGCAACTGTATCTAACGAGATGGATCCATGTGATTGTTGGCGATCATGCATCTCGCATAGATGAGGAAGTATTTGCCGCAAGATATCCTTTGCTTCCGCTTCAGAAAGTCCATGCCCCGATACTGGGGCAAGTAATGTGCGATAAGTTGAATATTGCGTTGGCATAACTTCATCAACTCCTAAATTTAGACCTGTTGGGATATTAGCTCAAAAAGTCTTGAAATCTTCTTGCAATACATGTTTAATAGTTTTTTTGGAAAATTCCACTAAAGTGTATTCTAGGCAAGCTTTTTACCGATTTCAACTATTATATCGCAACAGGTCTAGTAATCATGTTCGCTCATATGGGGAAGTAGGTGAAATGGCAAAATAGGAGGAAGTCATTTTCATGAATCGATAGAGATGCCATGATCAAATTTCCCCTGACCGAATTGTTAGATGAACAAGCGTGCTATGAATGGTTATTAAAGATCCTGCATCCAAAGGGTTTGCATTGTCCAAGTGGACACGCAATACCAGCAGGACAAGCGCCACACGATCGCCAACGTACACCAATCGTCAAATATAAGTGTCGGGAATGTGGGAAAGTGTTTCACATTTTTACAGGAACAGACTTATCAGGAAGCCATTACACCTGTGGTCAGATCGTGCTGATATTGCGTGGATTCTTACAAGGACAAACGACCCAACACATAGCCGAGGAACTAGGACTCGACTATGGGACATTATTGTCTTGGCGGCATCGCATCCAACGTCGAGGATTTGCCCATTTGATTAATGGTAATCTGCCCGATGCTGAAGCCGAGATGGACGAGATGTTTCAGAATGCAGGAGAAAAGGGAGCAAAAAAAAAGATCCAATAGCAGACCCACCAAGACAACGCGGGAATCAACGCAAAGGCAAGGGAACCATGGCAAATGACCGTCCACCCATTGTCGGTACTGTTGGGCGCAACAGTGGTCAGATCCGCATGAAGGTCTGTGACAATACTCAACAAATCACGATTCAACCGCAGGTAGAGGTAACGACCTTACCGACCACGACAGTCTATACCGATGAATCCGATGCTTATAATCGCATACCTGCTTCTAGTCGTGAGCGTCAAACCGTTTGTCACTCTCAGCGCGAGTATGCCCGCGATGAAGATCAAGATGGTTTTTGTGAGGTTCATTGCAATACTATGGAGGGCATTTGGGTTGGTTTACGCAATTTTCTGCGTCCCTTTCGAGGTATTCACAAGAAGTATTTGTATCTGTATGTAGCCATGTTCGAGTGGGCTTACAATCTACGTTGGATTGATTTTGACTTCCTGCGTCGTCTTCTTTTTCCTCCTTCCACCTATTTACCTACATGAGCGAATAAATTTTGAATTTGAAGCAACTAATCTGACACTATTAGCGCATGATGATCAGAAATGGAATGTTCTATCCCACTTTGCATTGGAGTTCACAAAAGCATCGATTTAATCAGCAATTCTTATTGTGAAACCGATTTTGGAGTTTCTAGCGCCTTTGACGCTAGAAACTCCAAAATCGGTTTTTTGAAAGCCAGCCCTAGGCTGGCTTTCAAAAAACCGATTTTTATAATGAGAATTGCGGCGATTTAATTCACTTTCAGACAATCAAAAAGCTGACCAAGACTAAGCTGTAGGGCATTAGCAAAACTAGGAAAGATGAGCATTTGATCAGGAAAAGAGATCACGATCGGTTGTTGATTTGGCTGATAGATCATAACTAAGCGTTCAGCAGGATCAATTAACCATCCCATTTGTGAACCATGATCGAGGCAATGCAAAATATTCACAACCACCCGATTAACTGATTGATTAGGACTCAAAATTTCGATCACCCAGTCTGGCGGCTGGTTAAACGTATTCGAGATCGTACCATCTGGATTAGTAGGAATATGCTCCCAAGTAAAAACAGCAATATCCGCTACGATTGAGCGATCGCCAAAAGTACAACGTAGCTCTGGAAAAGCCCATGCAATCCGTGCTTTTTTTAAAAGTCCATTGACAGCACTAGTTAATTCACCTTGGATCGAGCTATGTTCACCTTGAGGCATTGTTTTTTGGGTGATAATACCGTTGACAAATTCACTTGCAGGCTTAGTTTCTGGTTGTAACAGAAACTGCTCTAGCGTAATTAGCTGGGTAAGCGTGTCTAACATCGATTTATTCTGGATAGACGGTACTAGTAAAAGCCTAGATGACTTATACTACACTGGGTTTTAATCCGATTTAAACTTATTCCGTAGTTGACTGCTGAGTGCATCAATACTAGTTACAACTACCAATAGAACTAGCATCATCGTCATCGCTTTGTTATATTCAAAACCGCGAATATAGCTGACTAACTCGAAGCCAATTCCCCCCGCACCGACTACTCCTAAAACTGAGGCAGCGCGGATATTGTATTCAAACATATAGAGCGTATAACCAAGGCAGAGTGGTAAAACCTGCGGCATGATTCCATATTGAGCAATTTGCCACCATGAGGCGCGGCTCACTTGTAGCGATTCTAGCGATCGCTTATCTACGGACTCGATCGCTTCTTGATAGAACTTTGCTAGATAACCAATCGTGTATATGCCCAACGCCAAAGTTCCCGCAGGTGCACCCAAGCCTGTCGCCGCCACAAAAAATAATCCTAAAATAATCGATGGAACTGAACGGACAGCATTTTGGAAAAGATTTGCCATCCAACGTAACCACAATGGCGAAAGATTTTGGGCCGACAATAGAGCGATCGGAATTGAGAGAATTGCGCCGATCGTCGTTCCCCAAAGTGACATTTGTACAGTCTCAATTAACGCCTTGATCGCCACATCCAAAATACTCAAATCAGGCGGCCAAAGACGCGACAAAAAATCCGCCATGTAAGGCAGACTAGTTTGGATTAACTTCGGATCAACTTTTAAACCATGTAATGACCAAATATAAGCCCATCCTAGACCGATAATTACTAAAACTCTGAATGCCCAGATGTTGTAACGGCTGGAAGTATAGGGGCGAACTCGATCAAGAAATTTCATTATGCAGCGCTAGCGGACTGAACAAGGGATAGATTTTGCAACTTGGCAAACTCTCTATCCATATTTTGACAGTCCCCATCATACCAGACCTGCCCTTCTTGAAGAACGATCGCTCTCTGAGCATACTTGGCTGCAAGAGCAAGATCATGCAGTACGACCACAACTGTCAATCCTTTGCGATTCATTTCTTGTAAACTGCTCATCACTTGCTCAACTCCCGATACATCTAAGCCAGTAGTTGGCTCGTCGGCTAGCAAAATATGCGGTGACTGAATCAAGGTACGCGCGATCGCAACTCGTTGGCGTTGTCCACCGCTTAGTTGGCGAGCTTTTTGGTAGATTTGTTCTTGCAATCCCATTTTTTGTAATAACTGCATAGCCACACGACGATCGCGTTGTGGAAAACCCCATAAACTCTGCCATGTATTGAGATCTCCAAGACATCCACAGAGCACATTATCTAAACAGGAAAGCTGATCGACTAAGCCGCCTCCTTGAAACAGAAAGCCGACATTTTTACGAACTTCATCGACTTGCTTTGGTTTTACTGAAGTACCACAGATCTGGATTTCTCCTTGACTGACAGGAACTAATCCCACCAGTGATCGCAAAAGTGTTGATTTACCTGCCCCGTTCAGTCCAAGTAAAGCCACAAATTCTCCATGATTGATTTGCAGATCAATTCCATTCAAAATCGGACGCTTTAAAGTTGGCTGATAAGCAGTGCGGACATTTTGACAGGCGATCGCAGGTGAATTATTTTCTGATCCAAGTTCCATGATTTAAAGTTTCTGATTTTTTGAATATAGGTATCTAAGGTTATTTCTCGTAAAGAATCTCCCATCACTTAGTCATAAGTCGGGCGTTCCCCCCTTTAATTCCCCCTTCCTTGCAAAGAGGGGAAGACCAGAGATCTAGTTCCCTCCCCTTTGCAAGGGGAGGGTTAGGGTGGGGTAAATTTTCTTTATTATGGTTTCAGCCCAGCCCGTTGAATTGCAGTACGCATCGTCGCCAAATGTTGCTCATGATCAACTTTGACTAACTCAGTGGAGTTGTAAAGGCTTAGAAACAGGGCTTTATTCTCAGGCTCATTCAGCTTCAAAAAGGCCTTAATCAACTTTTCGCGTAGATCGGCTGGCACACTATCATCAATGACGATCCCATGTGCTGGAACGTTAGGGACTGAGTGCAGTACCCGCAATTTTTTACCTTCTTCCGCTGTAATCCAAGGTGGGAGCAGCGCATATTCAGAAACTACGGCAACATCAGCTTGACCGCGCAATAATGCTTGCAATGCACTACTATAGCCATCCCCATAGGTAACCTTGCTAAAAAACTGTTCTAAGCGATCGGGCCCATCCACGAACTTAAGTCCCACCAATTCACTGACAGGAAAAATAAATCCAGACCCAGAAGAACGAGAAGTAAACGCCATGCGCTTACCTCGCAACTGTTCTAGGGTTTGGGTAGGATCAGCCAAGGTTTTTAATGAGCTATCTTCAGGAACGACAAAGACCGAGTTGTAGGTCTTGCCACCCGAATAGTCAGCACGAACTTCAGCTAAGTACATTTTTGCGCCAGATAGTTGCTCGGCTTTGAGTGAAGCACGACCACTCAAAAAAGCAACATTAGCGCGATCAGCTTTTAAAGCTTCTACGGAAGCTGTTTCATCAGCAGTGATTGCCTTCACAGGCATACCAATTTCTTTTGACAAAATTGCTGCAACTTGATCGACTTTATTTTGCAAATCTTTAGTATCACGGCGAGTTGCAAAAGCGATCGTGACTTCCTTGAGCGGAGCCTGTGCTATTTCAGTAGGAGTAGGCTTTGTTGCTGGGGCTGTTTTCTTGGCTGGAGTGGATGTCTGAGCTGTATTAGTCTGAGATGGAGGCTGTGGAGTATTTCCTGTACAAGCGGTTAAACCTACCAAAGATATTAACCCTGTGACTACGGCAAGATTAATAGGCAAACACGAAATTTTTTTCATTGATTTTTTGAAGACAGGCAATATGCTAATAAAGAATTACTTGCAATAATTAATAAATACAGCTTAAGCTTACTTGAGAATTAAAGTCAATAACTTGCAGCTTTTTTTCAAGTTTATAGCGATCGCCTATATGCCCAAGCTGCAAAAATGATTTGATAATTACAAATTACGAATTATTTTTTTATAATTCGTAATTCGTAATTTGTAATTCGTAATTCATAAGCTGTGAAATTGCCATGACCGAAGATCAAATCCCCGAAGGCTTAGAACGCGAAGTTAAAACTATGGGAGGTGCAGCAATCGACGGTGCACCGATCGCTTATATTATTGTCCTCGCTGCCGTTGCTACTGTTTTAGCATTTATTCCTTTTTCGATCGTACTTGGCTCAGGCAAAGGTATTCCCCTCAGTCAGAGTATTTATCCTCTGCTAGGTTGGTTGCTTGGTCCCTTAGCAGGTGCATTAGCTAGCGGCATCGGCACGTTAATCGGCGTATTTCTTGCACCCTATACCGCAGGAGTTCCCGCGATCGCAATTTGGGGAGCAGTGATCTCTAGCTTTGCGGCAGGCTCGATGGTGACTGGACAAAAGCGCAAATATTGGTATTTGGGATTAACAGTTCTGTTTGCGATCGAGCTTGCAGCTTATGCCTATTTAGCGATTGTACGTAATGGCATTCCTGTAAATACTTTTGTGGCGGGAGCCTTTATCGACTGGTCAGCCGTAATATTATTTGTGTTGCCAACGCGCACATTATTTTCACGTCTGATTAGTAGCAGTAATTTTGTAAAAGTAGCGATCGGAATTTTTGGCGGCACTTGGACAATTTGTGGACTGGCTCACCTTAGCCAAGTTCCATTTACATACTATCTATTCAACTGGCCAAAACCAATTTGGAATATGTTAATTCCCATTATTCCTGTCGAGAATGCCTTGCGAGGTTTATCTGGTGCTGTGATTGGTACGGGGGTGATTTCGGGATTGAGAGCGATTAATTTGGTAAAACCAAAGGAATCAATTTATTAGCTCAAAAAAAATAATAAGCAAAGAGCGGCGCTTGGCGCCGCTCTTTGCTTTTGGGTTCTACACAGGATGTTCTTGCTCCACTAGAGCCGCTTCCTCAGATCTAGGCAATAGCCAACTAAGCAGAATTGCTGTCAAACCACCTGTTGAGATAGAAGAACCAAATAGATTGCTGAAAATTGCTGGCTTTCCAACAAAAATCTCAGGAGCAAATATTACTCCTAAGCCTAATCCTAAGGACACAGCAACAATAATAATTGAGCGGCGATCCAGTCCCGCTGATACGACGATGTTCAAGCCAGCTACAGCGATCGAGCCAAATAGAACTAGGGTTGCACCACCCAAAACTGGCTGTGGAATCGATTGGAATATGCCGCCAACAAATGGTAGCAAACCTAATATCACAAAAATCCCAGCTACATAGAAACCAACGTAACGGCTGCCCACGCCTGTCATTTGGATAACACCATTGTTTTGACTAAAGGTCGTATTTGGGAAAGTATTTAGGACTGCGGCAATCAATGAGTTTATTCCATCTCCTAATACTCCTCCTTTGATGCGGCGAACATATACACCACCACTTACTGGTTCTCCAGATACAGCCGAAGTTGCTGTCAAATCGCCAACGGTTTCAATTGCCGTCAATATGTATATCAAAACAAATGGTAAGAAAGCTCCGAAATCAAAACTAATTCCATAACGAAAAGGTACTGGAATCCTAAAGAATGGCATTTGGCTAAAGGTACTGAAATTGACTATGCCAAGGAATAGTGAGGCAATAAAGCCAACTGCTAAGCCGATCGCGATCGCACCCATTCTCAAATAGCGATTAGGCGAAAGTGTTAGCACAACCACAATAAATAGAACTGCACCGCCGAGAGCAAGATTCTGGAAACTGCCAAAGGAACCATCATTTTTGGCTAGAGCCACAGCCCCACCCGCAAGACTGATCATTCCTGTTTTAATCAAGCCTAAGCCAATAATCATTACAACCGTACCAGAGACAACGGGCGTAATGATTTTGTCGAAGAGATGGATAAATTGACTCAAAACAATTATCACAAAAGAGCCAAATAAACAAACTCCAAAAATCAAAGCTAAAGCCTGTTCTGGGGAATCACCTCTTTGCAAGGATGCTGTCCCTACGCCTAAAATTGGGGCGAGAAAAGCAAAACTAGTTCCTTGTAGACTTAGTAAACCCGAACCGATTGGACCAATCTTTTTACATTGAATATATGTACAAATTCCCGAAGTAAAGAGCGACATACTAATTAAATAGCTAGTATTTGCGGCATCTAGCCCTAAACTGGCACAGATAATAATAGGGGGTGTAATGATACCGACAAAAGCCGCAAGAACATGCTGACAAGCTACGAAGATGGCTTCGACAACAGGAGGTTTATCATTCAGTCCATAAATTAAGTCTGACTTATTTACCACTGGAGTCTCAGCAATATCTTTTCCTAGCTCTTCAACTAGGTTTATTTCTTGATCTGCCATAATTTCTTGCTTGAGTTGTTTAAAGTATCAGTTTGTATACTGTATACAGCCCTTTAAAAAATTTCCGCTAGAATCACTACAAAATCAGCAATCCAAAAAAGCGCCGCTTTTTTTGGACTGAGTTTAAACTTTACTTTTTGGTTGCTTCTGGATTGATGTAATCGCAGAAGATATTGATGCCAACTTTGAGAATGTAGAGAACTACGACAGTTGCGATCGCAGGATCAATGGGAAACCCAACTGAGTGAACGACGGAAACAATTAATCCTGTGAGTAATGGAGCGCTAGTAGGATTTTTGTTATATTCTTTGACCTGATTTTGAAATCCTTCTTTGCCGCAGAGTTCTTGACGGAAGACTGTGACTGTGGATTGCCAAAGTTTGGTTTTGTCGAAGTCCTGTTGTCCATGTTGTTCTGTCCATAGCTCCTCAAAGCTCTTTTCAAGATCGCCATTGGTTTCGTTTAGCAGGATTAAGGGCTTTTGAGCAGGGGCATAGTCTTGCAAAAGTTGGCTAATGTTTTGGATTTCGGTTGCAGTTAGTTGAGTAATCATAATTTTCAGAATGTGTAAGCTAAAGCGAGATCGCTCATCGTTATAATCACAGCTATAACTGTGGCTCTATTCCCGCAGCGCGAAGTTGTGCTATCAAGGTTTCAACTTTCTGGCGTTCCTGCTCGGAGGTTTCCCAGCCTGTCAGCAGTAGATTACCTGATGAGTCCCACCAACGCAGCCAAGGCAAATCTAGGTTTTGATAGATTCCTTGCCAAATGCCAAGTTCTACGCCCAGTCCATCAATGGCATAATGTCCACGCTCATTGGCAACGACTAATTCAAATTTATTGGCTACATGGCGATATAACTCAATGCTCGATTTTTCTACTTCGTAAATACCGTAGAAAGCTGGACGAATCACTTGCTCATAGATGAAGAATTTGCCTACCCAAGGTGTGCGATCGCGTTCTTCTTTGCCGCTACCTGAGACAAATTCTAGAACGATCAGGGGTGCAATAAATTCTTGCCAAAGCACATAGGAACGGCGGGGTTTTCCATCGAGGTTGGGAGGTACATTTGGCACATAAAACCAATCGGGCGCTTCTGCACCTTTTTCGGGTGGTTCGGTCATGCGCCAATAGATTCCTGAATCGGTAGTCCTAAAAAGGAAAGGACGCACACGGAGGTAAAGAATCGTTGTAATGATGAATAAAATTCCAAATGGCTCCAATGTGATTTTCCAATTTCTTAGAAAAAGATAAGGTCTTTCTAACTAGTCTTGATACTCGTTGACGTAACGTACAGTTGAATCTCTCAATATAGTTGGTCTTTCCCGTTTCTTTCCCGACAGCCCTATGACGTTTGCTGGGCAGGACAACTGGATAAGACGAATAGAAGTCAGTATAAATAACCGCACATTGGCGATAGACGCTAGGCAACGATTCCCATAACTTCTGAGCTGATTCACCAGTGCGATCGCCTATATAACAACCGACAATTTCACGAGTCTCGGCATCAATGGCAAGCCATACCCACTGTTTATTGCCTTTGTCGTCCACAAAAGACCACAATTCATCCATCTGTATGGTCAAACGGCGTTTTGGTTTTGGTTCTACCTCCACCTGCTGAGGAACGTTTTCATATTTATGATTGACGTAACTTTGCAACCATCTCTCTGACACCTTGAGGACTCTGGCAATTCCAGCTAGTGGGATTTTTTCTAGTAGTAGTTTCTCAAGAAGGTCATAAGTGTCTTGGGTACGCTCTGAAACTCTCTGCCACTGTGGATTTTCTACAAATTGACGACCACAGTCCCGACATTTATAATTTTGTTTTCCATGTCGTGTACTGCCGTTTTTTACAACGGATACGGACTGGCAGGATGGACAGGATGGCCTTGCTTCTGACATTACTTTACTTTGTATCAACTATCTGGATATTTTCCTACATCCTTTCCTTTTTAGGACTACCCCTGAATCTTGCCCGATCGCATATTGCCCGTCAGGATGCTGTTTTTGTAAATGTGGCTCAATAGAGTCAGTCAGCAAAATACTTTGTGTATGTTCTTGAAAGTTTTTCACAAATGTACCGTCGGAGTCAGGAAGTTGCGTATGGTCTGGCAGGATAACAGGATGGGTAGATGGGTCTAAGGTGAAGGTCATATTATTTCCTGATGGACGCTTAGTGACGCTGAATGGGCGCTTTTACCATGTTTTTAATTATAGTGCCTTTGCTTTTCAAGACTTATGCGATCGCCTCAAAAAAGTCTCTGAAAATTATATAAAGATTTCTATAGTAAGTTGAGATAATCTCTAACTTGAGCTAGAAAAATTTGTGCATTTAGTAGGGTAATTTTTACTTGCTCTGTAGTTAGATCTACCTCCTCCCCATAGTCGGCTAGTTGTCTCAAATCATAGGTGTCACCTAAGATAACAGAAAGCTCGTTAGATAGTTTGCTTGTTTTGATAAAGTGCAATCTAAAAAGTTTGATGAGTCCTTTGTGAGTACTGGTGTTAATATTTTCAGAGATTAACAGGGCTTGAGTTGCGTAGTACATTGAATAGTAAGCACGTGAAATTGAGGCTCGATAACGGTTACTTTCCAAAAGTAAAGATGCTGTTTCTAGTTCTTCTTGAGATAGGTTTAGGTAAAATTGAATTTGACTCATAGAGTGATTCCTTCTCTACGAATGTTGTTCAAAAGTGGGGTGGATTTGTTTCTGAAGTCTTCTTCTGAGATGGGAATTACAGATAAGAGTTCGTCGTATTGAAGGCTGAGTTTAGATTTGATTGCGCCCATGTGGAAAATCTCAGTGGGAGGGGAGACAGGAGATTTGAGGATGACAGCAACATCAATATCTGAGTCAGTTGTGGCTTGATTGCGTGCCTGTGAACCATATAAAACGATTTGCAAGAATTTACTGCCATATAGGTGTTGCAGTTCTTCACGAAATTCTGTTAGTAGGCTATTTAACTTTGGCGCTAATTTTGATTGATTCATATTTTTTCTTTTTTCTTTGTAGATTCTCCGCGATCGCAATGTTTGCTGTCGTAATTTATTTCGCTCCAGTAGTAAAGGCAAATACGGCTCTGAGTGAATTTTGGTTTAGGGTGGGATAGTTTTCAAATATTTGTTGTTCTGTCCAACCCGCGGACAATAAGCCCAAAATGAACTCGACGGAAAGCCTTGTGCCTTTGATGACTGGCTTGCCAACTAAAATATCGGGATCGGAGTGGATATAGGTTTCCCAGTGCATGTAATCGCTCCCTAAGTGCTAATTTGATTTTAACGCTTGTATGTAATGGCTTGGGAGTAGCGATCGCCAAATTCGATATAGATCGCGATCGCTATTGTTGGTTGATTGCGATCGCCTTTGAAAGATTATGTTTAAGGCGATCTCAGATTAGAATGTATGTAGTTTTGTGATTTTGATCGTCCTGTCATTAAAAATGTCATATGCCAAAAGCTGTTCAGGAAATCTATGCACAGGTTATTTCAAACCTTCTGCCAACTGAGAGACTACAGTTAGCGACATTAATTCTTAACGGCTTAGTCAAACAAGATGCTGCTGTTATTGATGATAGCGATACTTCGACAGAGCAGGATCAATTAGATTTAGCTGCTTTTTCTCTCCAAATATGCTGCGACTGCTTTGCTTGAAGACGAGGAGATTAATGAGTGATTTTTTGATAAGAGGTCGGAAATCGATGGTTGTTAATTTTTGATTATGGCGATCGCTTTTTATTGGGGGAATAAAGGGGCGATCGCCTGTTGATATTTTTGCCGATCTTCTCCATATTCTCGCAATTTACAGAGTGCCAAAATAAAATTTGTCTTGAGTTGGATCGATCGCAAAACGGATTCTTTCTAGAAAACCTGCTTGACCAAGAAATGAAGGAAAGTTATTCCATTGCTCGGCACTATCTGGGACGAAAACTGTAGCTTCGATATCCATATCATCTCCTTCATCGGCTCTCAGCGAAAATCCTAAACGGGCGATCTTTCCTGATAGTTTTACGCCTCTAATCAGCATACTTTCTTCGGATAGGACTAATTCTGGAGTAAAGCCAGCTAGAGGTGCAAGGTTTGGATCGAGAATGACGTATGGTGCGCCTGTATCAAGGACTGCTTCTATCTTGATGCCGTTACCGATTTCTATGGGGATGATGATGCGGTTGGTGGTTTCCTGTGGGTTAATGGGACGGTAGGTATAGGTTAATACGCCTGACGCAAAGGAATTACCGTTTTTAAATTGCAGTAATCCCATTAATAAATTGCGGTTATAAATTTTACTTTGCCATCTTTAAGATCGATGCGCTTTAGTAGCTCTGCGGATGAGCTTGCATCGGCTAGGAGCCGATCGCCTTGTAATGCAACCCATCGACCATGATATTTTTGGCGATTTGCTTTGATCCAGTTTTGGCTTAGTGCTGTGTTGGGATCTGGCGCTCGCTTGACGAGGTTAATTTTAGATTCTGGAAAGGTTTTTGGTGTCATGTTTTTGGGCAGCTAAACACATGAATTTATTATACTTCAGCTAAATCGCGATAAATATCATCATCCATTTTTTCCTTTTTCCTTTTTAATTTTGCCTTGAGTAAGATCGCCTGTTGATAGTTTTGTCGCGCTTCTCCATATTCTCGCAATTTATTAAATTTTAGGTTGACTCTAACTTTTGTCGAACTTCCTCAATAGTTATTCCTGAAATTTGAGATATCTCTTGTAATAGGTTATCGTCTTGGGTGGCTTGATAGAGACGAGAGAGACTAGGAATAGAAAAAGTTTTGATACTATATTCATCCTTAAACTCATGCCAAATATTCAGAGCTTGTAAGAGATTATTTTTTGCTTCTTCATATTCTCGTAATTCTTCGGCTACTCTTCCCAATTGCAGGTAAGAAATAGCTTGAGAATAACGATCATTAAATTCTTCAAAGATCGCAATAGCTTGTTTGTAATTAAGTTTTGATTCTTCATATTCTCTCAATTCTAGAGCGACTGCTCCTAACTGACCGTATGTGCCAGCTTGTGCGTAGCGATCGCCAAATTCGATTTTGATCGCGAGAGCCTGTTGATAGTTTTGCCGCGCTTCTCCATATTCTCGCAAGTGTTGGGCGACGCTTCCCAACTGGTGGTATGTGCCAGCTTGGGAGTAGCGATCGCCAAACTCGATTTTGATAGCGAGAGCCTGTTGATAGTTTTGCCGCGCTTCTCCATATTCTCTCAATTCTTGGGCTACCATCCCCAGCTGGTGGTATGTGCTGGCTTGGGAGTAGCGATTACCAAACTCGATTTTGATCGCGAGAGCCTGTTGATAGTTTTGCCGCGCTTCTCCATATTCTCGCAAGTGTTGGGCGACGCTTCCCAACTGGTGGTATGTGCCAGCTTGGGAGGAGCGATCACCAAACTCGATTTTGATAGCGAGAGCCTGCTGATAGTTTTGCCGTGCTTCTCCATATTCTCGCAATTCTTGGGCTACTGCTCCCAACTGGTGGTATGTAGTCGCAAGCCATAATTGTCTCTGTCTTTCTTCAATATCAGTAAGTTGTTGACAGAGAACTAAGATTTTTTGATAAGCATCTCTTGCATTTTGATAATCTTTTGTTTCTAAATAACCAAGAGCTAACCGATCTACTGCCATTAAAATTTCAAGACCTATTTCACCTTTGCGAATTTCTGGCGGATAGGATTCTTGTTCTTGAACGACAAATTTTGATAGTTTGAGATTACTTTGATTAATAACTTCAAAATATTTATCCAAACAGAAGAAAATATTAATACTCTCTTGATTAGCCAAACAAGTTTGTAGCGCATTGCTTAGTGGTGCAGAAAACTCATGGGAGTCTCAAGATGAGACAATGGTAATACGGGCAAATTCGATACGAAAATCTAACTTTTCGCGTTTAGCAATAGAAGCAGAGGCAGGAGGAGGATTAGTTCTAGGCAAAATCTGCAAAATAGGAAGAGATTTTTGTTGGTAAAGAAGAGTGTGAAGCTGACGGAGACCGAGTTGCAGAAAACTCAAGCCGCGATGATCGTGCCAATCAATCGCAGCCCTTTGCCCCAAACGCACCAACATTATGCCAAGAATTACAGCAATCAGGTTAGCCGTGGCAAGGAGCATAAATAAACAGGTAAGAGCTTGAGCATCACGGAGATGAGAGCTAACAACATTAAAAGCCGCCGACTTATAGTCTTTAAAATGGGGTTCGATTCCACCAAAGCGTTTGCCATAGAGAGCAAAAGTCTGTAATGAAGGGGGAATATCGCTAAGGACAGCCCATGAACCGTTAGCCATGTCTAGGTTAGCCGTCGCTAAATGACAATTAACATCACCGAGTACGGTGACATCGGGAACTAGATAAGCTTGCTCTGCGGGAGGTATCAGTTGTTCAACACGCTTGGTTGTACCTGTTGGCAGAGTCACTAGCAGATCGCTCTTTGCGCGAATTGCCCAAGACCAGTGATTTTGCTGTAACCATCGGATTAATTCCCCATGTTCAAAACCTCGGTCGGCAAGCAAGGTCACCGTACTTTGTGGCGGCAATAGAGAGCGTACTTGTTCTAAGACGGGACGATAATGTTCAAAGCCAACTGTAGCGCTGCCATGCTCTACAGCAGTTTCAAATTCAAAAAGCAGCAAAGTATACAGATATAAGGAACCAGATAAAGGTAGAGCTTAAAACATAGCAAAAATGATAATCCTATCCAGTTAATGCCACCAACGATCTTAGTTTTTAGTGTTTTTTTAGATTTCCTGCAAGAGGGGATAGAGAAAATAAAAGACCCAAGAAGCGAAAGCAATGGGACAAAATTTAAAATCAGCGATGCGATGCTGTCGGCTTTCTCGATGTTTTTTATGCAGTGTCAATCATTTTTAGAGTATCAAAGACAATTGCAGAGTCGAAGTGGAAAAAATAACGTTCAAAGTATATTTGGAGTGGAGAAAATACCCTCTGACCAGCAAATACGCAATATCCTCGACCTAATTAGCGCCAAGAGTCTGAACGCTGTATTTGAGAAAGTGTATAAATTTCTGCAAATGGGAAAGCACCTGAAACGATATGAAAGATTGGATAGGAATTTACTGATTTGTTTAGATGGAACGGAGTACCATAGCTCATCGAAAATATCCTGCGAATGTTGTAGTACCCGTAATCATCGCAGTGGCAAAATAACATACTCACACACAGCAATTTTGCCCGTAATCGCTGCACCAGGTTGCGAACAGGTGATTTCTCTACCACCCGAATTCGTCACTCCGCAAGATGGACATGAGAAACAAGATTGTGAAACAGCCGCAGCGAAACGCTGGATTAGTAAACATGGGCATCTTTTTGAAGGACAGGCGATTACGTTATTAGGGGATGATCTCTATAGCCGTCAACCGATGTGTCAGAATTGTTTAGAGGCAAATATGAACTTCATTTTCACCTGCTTACCATCCAGTCATCCTAGTTTATATCAGTGGTTAGATTACATTGAAAAAAATGGTGAAGTGCAGAATTTGACGACTAAACACCGCAAGGGGAAATCTATAGAAATATATAGTTATCGATTTGTGAATCAGATACCTTTAAGAGAACAAGAACCCTCTCTGTTAGTGAACTGGTGTGAACTGACTGTTCGCAATAGTGTTGATAATTCTGAAGTCTACCGTAATGCTTTTGTGACTAATCATGCTGTTAATATTGACAATGTGGCGGTCGTAGTTGAAACGGGTAGATGTCGTTGGAAAACCGAAAATGAGAACCACAATGTGTTGAAAACCAAGGGCTACAACTTGGAACATAACTTTGGTCATGGACAAAAACATTTGTCATCGACACTTCTATCTCTTAATTTGTTAGCTTTTCTATTTCACACGATTTTACATTTAATAGATTCCAGTTATCAAGAGATTCGTCGTAAGCGTGGCACTCGTAGAGGATTCTTTCAAGATATTCTCTCTCTTACCAAGTACTTTTTATTTAAGAGTTGGCAACATTTAATCGACTTTATGCTTGATGAAGCCCCCGTCTTTGCAGATTCCTGTTAATTTTTAGACTCTTGGTTTTGTATATCTTGCTACTTTTTGAATTTGGAATTGCTGCATGCTCTAGTACTACTTGAGCTAGAGTAATCGACCTCCCTCCCCAAATCAAGCATACTTCTATAAGACAGAATTTATCCCACAGTATACTTGTGTCTAAGGCTAGTTCCAACGATTCTCCTGCAAATGCTTGGAGAAAGTGCTTCACCAATGGGTTATAGAATCTCTCGGCGATGATATGTGGATTATGCACAAAGTAGCTTAGTCTTTCCATCTGACTTCTGGCTTGGCACTCTCGATGGCTCAAATAGGGCAACCAATGACTCAGACTTGCCCTTCCTGATTGCAATATCGCGGCTACTGCCTCCGCAAATCCTTGGAGATGTCGCTTATCTTTTGGCTTGAGCCATTGACGCAGTTGTTCTTGTAGCTGAAGATATAGGTGGGGCATTTGTATAAGATCTTTTGTTGAGGAACTTGAGTATCTCATCTCTTGCCCTTTTTATTCCTCTTGTCTCATTTTGAGATTCTATGCCTGTCAACCCTTTCCAGACTTTTCTGCACCACTAAGAGCGCATTGTAAAGATTTTCGTATTCTAATCGACAGAAGAAGATTCCTAGCTGGCGTTCTTGCGGATCTTTCGATTGCATTAATTGATTGTAGGACTCTGCCAAGCCTTGATAGTAATTCTTAAATCCCTCTTGAAGAGCCTTGCGGGTCGCTTCATCTAAACTCGCTAACTTAGTTTTCAGAAAATAGGGAAAAATCGGTTGAATTGTCAACAGTCGATTTGCCTCATCCATTCCTTCCAGCAAACTCCAATTAATCGCCTCCTGAATCGCCGCATCAAAATTCGCAAAATCATAATCCTGAAACGGTTCTAGCTTTTGTAACTGCTCCGCATAATTGGAAATAAAATCACGATTAATAAATCCCGTAAACGGAGCCAGACAAATCAATAACCTTTGAGCATCGAGCGACAGATTACTGTGGGAATATTCCACACACTTCAAAATACTCTTAGTTTTATCCTCACTGCCACTATCCAAATCAAAATCCGCCGCCTGCAAGGCAACCAAAATCTGCGAAGGTGATTGACTTTTCAGATTTGGCAACACCACCTCCAGCGCCAACGGATACCCCGCCAACACCTTCATTAACCTTGTAAACTCAGGATCAGCCTCGATCGCCTTTACCCTTTGCGGCACATGACGCGCCAAAATCCTTTGCGCCAACAGCGTCCTTGCCTCATGGTCTAGCCCCCGCAACCCATAGACATTTTGCTGAAAAGTCGCCGCCTTCAGCCAATCCTCACCACAGCGCGACCCAAAAATTACCCGCGTCTTGCCCCCCGCTAACTTCTTCAAAAAATCTCGCAACTTTACCTGTTCCGCTTGCGGCAACGTATTCGGAATCGCCAAGGGTTCCCCCGTCACCGACTCCAAATTATCCAAGATCAACACATGACCCGCACCCCGCAACAGCGTCACCATCTTCGGCACTTGCGCCGCCTGACTCATCGCCTGAAACCTACCAATCTCAAAGCGGTCATACAGCCTCTGTCCCAACACAAACAAAATCTGCTCCAGCGTCCAAGCCCTCTCATCGTAACCAAAATAGAAAATCTGCTCCCCTTTCTCACCATCCGCAAAATGCGTCTTCTCCCACCATTCCCGCAAAAAATTTAACAGCGTCGTCTTACCCGTACCGCCCATCCCCTGCAACAGCAGCATATTGTGCCGCGCCAACGCCTTCTCAATCCTGAGAATATCTAAATCCCGCCCCACAAACTCATACTCAGGCTGCACAAACTCAAACGCCCGACCCAACGACTCAAAATAAGCCTCCTCTTCTCGCGCCGTAAACTCCCGCAAATTCAAATTCACCTGCTGCGTGCCATACACCACAGGCAACAACCAATCCTCCAACGGAATTGCATAATTAAAATAAGCACTCCGTTCCTTCTGATTAAACAACTCGCGCCGCCCCAACCGCACCGCATCTTCCAATAACTTCTTATTGAAAATCTGCTCATACACCGCCGTCATCATCACCTTCGCCGCCGTCACCGTGACGCTATAGCCCATCGCCACCACCATCTGCATACCCGCCGCCATCAACCGACTGCCCAGACTCGTCTCGCGATAGTCCTCCACTAACCCCGTCTCCGTTCCCAACTGTTTCCCCGACTGACAGGCATTCAGCATACAGACAGGAATCCGCTTCCCCGTCAGCAAATCCGCCAACTCCGTCGCCTCCACTAAGTCCTCTTCCCCATCCTCATTCCCCTCCAATACTAAAAATGCCTTCACGCCGCTATAGGCTGCAATCTGAGTCCTGCCATACCTTTGCCTAAAGGTAAGTGCATCCGCTCCCGCCTTATTCTCGACATTGCACTGATCATAGGTCAGCAAAGCCCCATGACAATCAAAATGAATCATGTGATAATGCCCCGCCCCCTTTTCTTCCAAATGCCTTGACAAACCCTCAAATGTCGCAGGACGCAACAAATCGATCTTTACAGGCAACTGACTATTGCCCAAAGCCTCAATCAAAGGACGTGAAATCACCCGATAAGCCACATCATTTTTAGAAGGTCGAGCCGTCACCATCAACACATTCAGCGTCGGCGACTGATTCACCGCCGCCATCACCGCCATCGGCTTGGTACTTTTTCGCACCATCACGCAATCCACTGCCAAAGGTCGAGGCAACTCCGCATCGCGCAACGCCTCCCAATGCAAAGCCTGAAACTCTGGATTTATCCCCTCAATCTCAAACCGCAACTCCCCTAGATTATTCCTTAATCTCACATAGTCTGTATAAGCCTTTTTATCCGCAAAAATCTGATCAAACAACCTCTCGCCATATTCCCTGATACTAGCCGCCACCTCGGCAGCCCTAGTCGTATCCAGCATCGGAAACCGCAACCACTGCTCGAAATACCACTCTAGCCGCAATTCCTCCGACTTCAAAAAAGGATCGCTAATCTTGATATTTGGATAATCACGCCCATCAATCCGCAAAGTGGCAAGAAAGCCATCATCTACCTGTTGCTCTTCACGAATCGTAATTACAGGCATAATCCCTCGATGATCAGCAGTGACATCTAAAAATCATATCTTAAGAACTCATAAAAAAAGCGGCGCAAAGCGCCGCTTTTTGGATTTACATAAATCTTGCACCCAATCTCCGAATCACATGAACAGACTCGTACCAGAGATGTTCTGGAGTAACTCCAAAAGCAACCTTCGCCAAAATAAGTGCGATCGCGACAATCAAAAATGGCACTAAAAGAGATTTTGCGACTTTCTGTAAAGAAGCGAATATGATCATTGAAGCAACTAACGCCGCTACTAGTAACAGCCAATCATTTAGGCGACCTGAGAGAAATCCATCCATGACTACTCCTTTGTCTCCGCAGCTTTCATCTTAGCTTTGATTTTTTCGACAATTGACTCACTTGATGGAGCTAAAGGCGACTTGTCCTTTGCCATTTTCATGCCAGCAGTAATTTTATCGCCGATTTCTTCAGCAGTAGGAATAAACAGTTGCTTATTTTTTAAGAATAATTGTTTCTTCTGAGCAGGTGTGAGTGTTGCAAAGATATCTTTTTTAGGAATAGCTTTAAATACTGCACTCAACTTAGTCTTTTGAGCAGGAGTCAGAGTTACAGCCTTAAAAGCCTTACGAAAACTAGTTCCTGCGGCAACTTTAGTCGCAAATTCTGCTTGCTGTTCTGGAGTCAAAACACTCTCAATTTGAGGGATTATTTCCGTTTCCAATTTAGTTAGTAAATTTGTTGCTTCATCAGTAGGTTTTGGTACAGCAACTTCTGCTACAGGTGCGGCAGGTTCAATTGGTGCGGATTCTGTTACGGTTGCAGCAGCTTCAGGCGCGACAATTTCAGGTGCAGTTACTTCAGGGGCGGCAACAGGTTCTGCACCATCAACGTCGGCAACAGCTAACCAAGTCGCCGCAGGCAAAGAGCTTGATAGAACTTGAGAAGCATTACCAGTGAGTAATCCGACAAAAATTATAGCGCTGATAAAAAATGAGAATAAACGTTGTTTCATTACTTTTCCTGAAAGATTTTAGAGAAGTGGTATGAGAAACCATTTAAGAACTGACTAAATCCCCCCAACCCCCCTTAACAAGGGGAGAGAATTAAATTCTTCCCCCTTGTTAAGGGGGATTGATGAGGATCTCTTAGAAACTTAAGAATTAAAGCTCTATGTGTCTAGCCCCCTAAATCCCCCAATTCTGGGGGACTTAAATCTGGTTCCCCCCAGAATTGGGGGGCTAGGGGGGGCGAAAACTACAATTCTTAAATAGTTTCTTAGGTGATAGGTTTGCGAGCATGTTCGACATAGGCGGCGATCGCCAAAATCGAAATAATGATCAAAGGTAGAGACAAACTCCACCAAGACTCAGAAACTAAGACAAAGCAAGCAGCCAGCAATCCCCCAAGGGCAAAACCTGCGATCGTTGGTACAAATCGACTAATCCGTTCTAAAGACTCGCTTGCTTCCATTTGGGTTGCTTCAGTTTGAGTACTTGCAAACTTAGAAAGAAAAAACTGCACAACATCAATTGTGAGTTGTGTAGTATTTCCAGTCATTACTGTTGTTGGAATGTAGCTTTTGAATACTCCTTTGGCTTCCTTCATCAAGGCATTTTGGATCGCCATTGCGATTACGCCAGAGATACCAATCGGTAGGATCAAATCTTCTTGTACATCAAATAGAAGATCTGGCGAAAGCGCCATTCCCATTGCTAGGAAAACTGCCAATGCGATCGCTTCCGCAGTAAGCAAGACTCCAAACACGCACCATTGCTGACGACGAGAAAACCGAGCTAGCAGAGAAGTCAAAGCCACAGTAAGCACAAATGTGGGCAACATTAATAAACGAGTAATCGTTGTCTCAGAGTCAGCACTCACGAATGAAGAACCCGCTAAGGCAATGTTGCCCGTCACATGGGCTGTAAATAATCCAAACAAAATAATAAATGCAGAAGTATCAACAAACCCAGCTACCCAACTTAATAGAAATCCTGCTGGCCCATCACTAATTAAGTAAGCACTGAGATTAAACTTGAATTGCGATCGCGGAATTGCTGAAGTCATTTTCTTACCTTAAATTAGATCTGATACCAATTCTCAAAAATGACACTACCATTTTTGAGAGCTCGAAAAACTTGCTGGATATGATTTTCAACTCTCAAAAGTTTAACTGCATTTTAGAGAATTGGTATGAATAGATTGTTGCCAAGTGTGAGGTGATTTCCAAAAAATGGTTTATCAATTGGGAAATTAGTAACTCATGTTACGAAGAAAGTTATAAGACCCTCACCCCTAGCCCCTCTCCCAAAAAGGGAGAGGGAAACAAGGAAAAAACTAAAAACGGCTCTTGCTCCCCTTCTCCCGCTCTGGGAGAAGGGGCTGGGGGATGAGGGCAGATTTTCTATCTGCGTAAGGTGAGTTAGTAAGGTGGGCGATGCCCACCTTACTAATTTCTGAAGAAACTTTTTACTGAAAATCACATATGACTTCAATCCCTAATGCTTGCTTAAAGCAGAATCCAAAAACTAAGGAGTAACAACTTCGGCAGGTGAGCTTTCTAATTCTGGCTCAGTTGCTGTTTCTGGAGCAGCGGATTCAGTCTCTGCTTTTTCTTTTTCTTCAACTGCTTCTGCGGCGGCAGCTTTTTCGGCTTCTTTAGCTTTTTTGGCTTCTAGCTTAGCGGCTTCTTTAGCTTTTTTGGCTTCTAATTTCGCTGCTTTTTTAGCAGCCTTTGCAGCAGCTTTAACTTCTTCTGCCTTAGCATCTTCTGCTTCCTTTAGCTTTTTGGCTTCAAGTTTCGCGGCGGCTTTGGCTTTTTTTGCTTCTGCCTTTGCTGCGGCTTTGGCTTCTGGAGTTTCCACTGCTTCTTCGGGCTCTACAGCCGCATCAGCAATTAGGTTAGAAAAAATCGCACCATTTTCAGTCGCTCTTACAGACAAGATCGCTGTATCAAAATTGGCTGTTACGTCTGCTTGTGCATGGACAGGACTTCCCAAAAACACGCTCAACATCAGTACTAGCGATAAACACAGACTGCTAAATCTAGTAATTAATTCGAGACTAGGCAATTTAAACATGGTGATGAATTTGTTCTTAAGCATACTTTTACTCCACTAATTTTTGACTGCCAAAATCAACTAATAAACTCAATCTAAAATTAGCGATCGCGCTACTTGCTTATCACTATAAATTTCTTTAAAAGGTGTCAGCAAATAATTGATTGAGCAAGTGATTGGCTCATCTGGGTTTGAGGGGTAAATGGTACAGTATCGATACAATTATTGGCGACATGGTAGGGCTGTAACTGTTGCTCCGAGAGGATTCTGATTACTATTAGCTGTGCTTATCCCCATGAACCCAGAAGAGCCAAGTGATTTTATGGCTAAAGCAAATTTAGTGCTAATGATTTAGTTTGATTTTCAAGATACATTACAACAGGATATTCGCAGAATAATGGTATTCTAAATTACTTTTTTTGTTGAATTGATATAGGGCTATTATTTATTTTAATTTCTTTAGTCCTTTTAGATACAACATTTTTAGAGATTATTACTATTAGTAAGTCTCCAAGTTTTCTTGTTAATATTTATTGCAATATATTCGATTGATATTTGAATATTTATATGTCCGATACTATTCCATATTTAATCTTTAAATATGGAATAGTGTGCTGGATTTGGGCTTCGCCTTTTGCAATTGCAACGATAATTCCTTGATCTTCCTTAGGTTGGGATGACTTACAACAATTCACGAAGGTGTTAGCACCATTCTTGTGAGTTGAAAATTAGACCTAGTTTAGACCCAGTAAGGGTTTTAAAAGCACAAAATGGCTATGCCATTTTGTGCTTTGATGTTACTTACCAAAACTATGTATACAGTATACACAAAATATTGACGCGACAATATTTAACCCAAAAACAAAGTTGATGCGGAGCATAGCTTTTGTTTTAAATAACTGATGTTACTTGGAAGGAATGCCTGAAATCCTGAAAATCAATGGCTGGTATGGGGCTTTATCCTATAGCAAAGAGATAGCTAGGACAAATCAAAACCCAAATAAATGAAGGCGGCGCGAAGCGCCGCCTTCATTTATTTGGGTTTTATGTCCTAAGCAAAACTTTCATTGCTATAGCTGTAACTTCTTTCTCATCTTCACAGTAAAAGAGATGCGGGTACATTTTGGGCAGACATTAAACCGATCGCATTACTCCAATTCGTCGCATAACGACTTATATTTTTGCCCCAAAGAATCCCATCGAGATTCGCGCCTTCGAGATTTACGTTACTCATATTGGCATCGCGTAAATCTGCGCCACTAAGATCGGCATTCTGGAGATTTGCGCCACTGAGGTCAGCACCACTAAAATCAGTATTCTGCAACTGCGATCGCTCTAAATTTGTAGAATAAAGCTTAGCACCCCAAAAAGTCGCACTATTCAAATTAGCCCCTTTTAAGTTTGCTTGCCAAAATATGGCATGACTAGCATTAATATTTTGTAAATTTGCACCTTGGAGATTAGCACTATTGAAATTTGCCGCGATCGCATTAGCTCTTTCTAAATTGGCATAACGGAGATCCGCAAAGCTAAAAATAGCACTATAAAGATTAGCCTCACTAAAATTGGTCTTAATCAGAGAACCTGTAGCGATCGCGCCATTTAAACTTGCTTTAGCAAAATTTGCATATTCTAATCGCGCCTCAATTAAATTAGCATGATATAAATCCGCACCTTCCAGATTGGCATAACTTAAATTGACATAGCGCAAATCAGCAGCACTTAGTACCGCATTCTGTAATGAGATTAATGTATCTGGATACTCATTTCTCCATTGATTCCAGCCATTTACTCCTTTCATTAGTAGTTGTAATTGTTGTATATCAGTCATGGTCTTATTTTAGAAGTATTTATTAGAAGTATTTATATTTGAAGAAACCTAACGCGATCGCTGTACGTTTTTAATTTTTCTTGCTGTAAAACCCTATATCAAGAGAAGTATTTCTCGATTTGGTTGATTTGCATTTTTATATTATGAGTCAAATATCTCAAATTTCTCCTAATTCAATTTGGAAGCGTCTTCGCAATCAAGAAATTGATTGCGATAAAGCCATTGAGCTATTGGTTGATAAACGGGGCGGATTGAGGATTGATTTACTAGATGAAGAGCTTAATTATCGGTTTTTTCATTATTTTGATGACCGCAAATCCTTACCACCGATTATCCCTCTATTGCTATGGCATGGTTACTTTTATTTGGCTTCGCCACATTCATTAACCAGTGACGAAATCAAGCAAATGAGTAATGCTACGTTAACGGGCATCAAAAATATAACCATCTCTTCCGAAAGTTATCTATTGTGGTTCCTTCGTCAAAATTTACCTGAGCCAAGTGATATTGCCTCTCCAATTGTGAACCCACTCACAGGTGCAAATGAAGAAGCACACTTAGATGAAATTTCCGAGATCTATTTGTCGCAAGCCCTTGATCAAACTCATCGCATTAATGCCTTAATTTCGGTTGCACTGCAACATCGCGCCAGTGATATTCATCTAGAGCCAACAGAGTTAGGGCTGCGCGTTCGCTATCGCATCGATGGCATTTTAAGAACTACACGCATTTTGCCGACTGAAGTCAGTCGTAAGACTATCGTGGTCCTCAAGGTGATGAGTAACATGAATATTGGCGAAAGTCGTCGTCCTCAAGATGGTCGAATTAGTCAGCATTATGTTACTGCCGATCATTTGGATTTAGATTTAGATATGCGGGTTAGTACTTTTCCCTGTGTTGGTGGAGAAAAAGCGGTAATTCGGCTATTACCACGCAATAAAATGCTGACAACCACGATTGAAGATATTGGCTTCATGCCGAAATCCCTTGAAATTTATCGCAGTTGGGTGTCACAACCCCAAGGCTTAATTATAGTAACTGGTCCAACGGGTTCAGGTAAAACCAGCACACTCTATGCCACTTTGCAATTATTAGCAACGGATCAAGTGAATATCATTACGATGGAAGATCCGATTGAATATAATTTGTCAAATATCACCCAAGGACAAGTGCATGAGAAGGGTGGACTTACCTTTGCTACAGGACTAAAATCAATTTTACGTCAAGATCCCGATATTATTATGGTGGGTGAGGTACGCGATTTGGAAACTGCGGAAATCACTATACGCGCAGCCATGACTGGGCATTTAGTTCTATCCACAATGCATACCAATGATGCAATTAGTACTGTGGCGCGACTAAAAGATTTAGGACTGCATCCCAGCATAATTTCTGAAGCTCTGTTGGGGATAGTCGCACAGCGATTGGTAAGAAAAGTCTGCTCTTTTTGCTCTGAAGTCTATGTGCCAACAAAAGAAGAAGTTGTATTTTTGAATATTCCAGCACAGGATATGAAATACCAAGATTGGCACAAAGGTAAAGGCTGTGAACATTGTTTTGGTTCTGGTTACTTGGGGCGTGAAGCTATATTTGAGTTATTAAATGTCACTCCTCCAGTACGAAAAATTATGGCTGAAGGAAATCAATCAAAATTATTTGAGTATCTAATTGAACATGGTTATGAATCTTTTTTTCATAGTGTGCGCAACAAAATTTCAACAGGAATTACTACCTTAGAAGAAGCGTTGCGAGTGTTGCCAAGACAAATGTTCACTGATATAGGTTGCTAGTCGCTAGTAATAGTTTATGAACAATAATTGTCTAGTTTGTCCTCATCAATACCAACCTTCTTGGATAATGCTAAGTAATACCAAATAAATGAAGGCGGCGCGAAGCGCCGCCTTCATTTATTTGGTTCTTTATTTGTCCTAGCTATCTTAAAAAAACAAATAAAAACCTAAAATCAAAGTGGCGGGGGGGGGGGGGGGGCCGGTGTTTTGGGTTTTATGTCCTAAGCGAACCTTTTATTACTATATATTTCTATTAGAAACTTATCCCTGAATTGTCGTAAAGTCTGACTCATCACCAAAATCTCGGAGATTGGAGACAGAATAATTTGGTATAGATACCGTGTGTTTAATATTATTTAAGATTTCCTGAGCTTCAGGTGAATTTACTTGCGCTAGTGCCCTCAAAATAGCATTGCGGACTGAACGATCGCGATCTTTTATCGCTTGCGAAAGATAGAACACCGCATCATGCGAGCCAATTTCCCCCAAAGCTAATGCAGCATCACAACGCACATAGGCATATTCATCATCTCTCAAGACTTGGGCAAGCATTGGTACAACTTCCTCCATGCCAATATGCCCTAAAGTGCGAGCGGCAACACTACGAGTATGACTAGAGGTGTTGTAGAGCATTTGGAAACAGGCGAGATCGCGGGAGTACCAATATTCTTTAAAAGCTTGTACGGCTGAGACTGCACACTAATGTCATTGTCTGTAAGTAATCGCGCTAGAGAATTAGCCGATAGAGGCGATTTAATCTGACCTAGCGCCCAAGCAGCCTCAAACGAACTGATTTGCTACCATTCTCCAGCGCATCGATTAGGTGGTGACCGCTAAGGGAACTAATTTGCCCAAGAGAATGAGCGGCATGAACTTTTACCATGTCATCATTGTGTTTCAAAGCCTCACTAAAGGTGATACCGCAGGTAAACTAGCTCGTCCCAGAGCCTTAGCGCTTGCAGCTTGCACCTGAATAGATGGATGACGTAATAACTTGACTAATGCCCCGATCGCTTCAGCACTGCCAATCAACTTAGGCTGCTGCTTGCCAGTGAATTTGACGGTGAGGATTTTTGGCGGCGGCGATTAACGGTGAAATTGCTAATGGCGATCGCAAATAACCTAAGGCGATCGCTGCTTTTTTGGATATAGCTATTTCATCGCTTTCGAGTCGCTCTAGCAAAGCAGGTAAGACATTATCGCGACAACGAATTATTTTTGTAATGCTAAGGAAAATTGGTCAGAGCGCACAGCCGCATCAAACTCAGCTAAAATTGCTGACTCACCACCCAGATCAGGAGCGGACATCGCATAGCGATCTTCGGGGATGGCATATCCTGGAGATACGGGAATCCGATAATCTTCTAACTTTGGTGGGTTGATTTTAGAAGCGACAGGAATTGTGGGTAGTTGCGGATCTGGTGCGTCATGGCGGCTGTTTCCTATTGAGCATTGGTGCATGTTTTTAGTCCCGTTACCCATTGCAGCAAATTTTAATTTTTAGTTTTGCTGTATTAACATTACATTTTACGAGAAGAGTCCCAAAAATTTTAAAACGTGCAGCACTTTATAGCCTCTATAATTGTTAAGCTAAAAATTAACAAACTAGCAAACGCCTTAAATCCTAGAAATTAAAAGGGCGGTTTGCGTCCTTTAATCTCTGGGAATGCCAAATAGCGCAACTATGAATCAAATTCTCAGTGCCTTTACTTTGTTTTTGAGCCTCCTCGTGGAAGCAATCCCGTTTTTGTTGATGGAGTTTTACTGTCGGGGTCTTATTAATATTTGTGGATGAGCGCAAGCTTATAGCTATTTTGCCCAAAAATCCTTTTTTAGGAGCATTGGCAGGAAGTCTACTCAGTTTATGTTTCCCGTGTGCGAATGTGGCAATGTGCCTGTGGCGCGACGACTTATTTCGCAAGGCGCACCGATTTCGGTGGCGGTGAGCTTTTAATGGCAGCTCCAACGATTAACCCTGTAGTAATGTGGGCAACTTGGACAGCCTTTCGCGATCAGCCTGAAATTGCGGTATTAGTGGAATTGTGTTGTCATTTACGATCGCCACAATTATCGCCATGGTATTTAGTTCTCAAAAGGATTTGCGGGCTATTTTGCAGCCGAATATTGCTCTTGCTTTACCAGCACCAAAGGTTAAGGGGGCTGTACCTGTAGGCACATTTTTTTTTTAGGAAGATCGCAATCAGCCTTTAGATTTTGCGGGTTATTTATCGTCAAGTAATCAAATTGTGTCTAAATCTTTGCCCGATCGCTTAAATCTATTGTTGGATAATACGCTTGCAGAAATGCGTGAGCTAGGGGCGATCCTCGTTATGGGTAGTGCGATCGCTGCGGTGATTCAGGTCTGGGTTCCCCGCGATATTATTCTCTCATTGGGACAGGGGCAAGTTAGCTCGATTATCGCCATGATGATCTTGGCTGCGATCGTTTCGATTTGTTCGACGGTGGACGCATTTTTTGCTTTGTCATTTGCCTCGACTTTTACAGGTGGATCACTACTTGCCTTTCTCGTTTTTGGTCCAATAATCGATCTCAAGGCGATCGGCTTGATCTTAACTATTTTCAAAAAACGCGCCGTGATCTATATGTTTTTACTCACCGCCCAGCTCACATTTTTGAGCTGCCTATTTATCAATTTCCCCACCCTATCCAAAAAAAAAAAAAAAAAACAAAAAACGGGGGGGGGCCCCCCCCCCCCCCCCCAACAGTTTTGGGTTTTAATTACACGAGTTATTTATTTTCTATCCGTTAGTATATTAGATGGGCAACTTTTATGTTGCTCATGCTTCAAAGTCATTAAACCAAAGGTTGTCTGTGTCCGTGAGTGAAACTCTACTCGAATCTATTTCCGTCACATCTATTCCCAATGAATCTTTAGCAAATCTCGATCTGACAGATTTTTCGCTTTCCTTACCCGATCCCAATGATGAAGGTTTGGCAGAAGGTCAATTTCTTGAAGAAGTCGATCTAGCTTGGCAAGTATGCGATCGCTTCGATTTGCAGACAGATATTTGGCGGGGTAGAATCTTGCGAACTGTACGCGATCGCGAGAAAGCAAATGGCGAAGGACGCGGTACGGGATTCTTGAAATGGCTGCAAGAGCGAGAAATTAGTAAGTCTCAAGCTTATTCATGGATTCAGCTTGCCAATAGTGCTGATACTTTAATGGCGGACGGTCAGCTAGATGCTGATGATATTCGTCAATTTAGTAAGAGAGCTTTCTTAGAAACAGCTCAAGCTTCCGCTGAAGTGCAGCAGTTGATTGTTGATGCGGCTAGAAATGGAGAAAAGATTACTAGACGTGAAGTGCGACAACTATCCGATGAGTGGACATCGATGAGTTCTGACCATCTTCCCGATGATTTAAAAGAGAAGATAGCCGCTCACACAATTCCTACCCGTTATGTAGCGCCCCTAGTGCGCGAAATCGACAAGTTGCCTGAATCTTATCAAACTCCATTGAAACAGGCGATCGCCGATGCCTCTGATCTCGATAATATTAAGCTGGTTACCGCTGATGCTCAAAGGTTGACCAAATATCTAACCAATACGAGTCAAGTACAAGCGATCGCACAGCGTTCTGTAAATATCGATCTAGCACTTGAGGAAGCTCTAAGACTTGGTTGCCTCAAGCTTGCTTCCGATTTGGTCAGCCAAGCTTCACAACTCGAACAGGCGATCGCTAAACTCTACGGTATCTGGAAGCGCGTCTCGACATCCGCCGATCAGCTATATGTGGAGTCGGGTGCAAGCACACCAAATTTACTAGATCTACTTAATTCTCTTGATTCCTTAGCCAGTCAAAATGTTACTGTCCAGATTGGTAATGATCAGTCTGGGCGGACTATTCGCTTGCAAATTACGGAAGAAGATCAATAGATGCAAATATTGAGATCTCCGACTTTTTCTGTGCAATCAAAGATTCTCTTTGATTGCACAGAAAAAGTCGGAGATCTGGACATTTATAGGTTTGTTTTGTGAAGCTATTTAAGAATTACCTAACACCAATTCCCAAAAGTGTGATAACACTTTTGGGAATTAAAAAGCAAACCCTGTAAGGTTTTTAAAAACACAAAATGGCATAGCCATTTTGTGTTTTGGTATAACACTTAAAATCTCGTTTAAAATTCTAGGTGTCTAGCCCCCTAAATCCCCCAATTCTGGGGGACTTAA